>AP017968.1:1321718-2643436 GCA_002356455.1 Fusobacterium varium | reverse complement strand
CCTTTTGAAGATATAAGAATAATAAAAATATTAGAAAATTTACCACTGGATTGGGTGGTATATGAATTTATATATTATGACACTGATGATTTGGAAAAAAAGGTAAAACGTCAGGATAGGATATTAAAGAAATTAAATTTTAAATAAACTTTAGGAGGAGAAATGAAAAAAGCTTTAATGATAGCAGCAATACTAACAGTGAGCACAACAATAATGGCAGAGGAAAATATAGCCAGTCGAAGATTAACTGAATCAGTTATTTCTACAGAGAATTTTGAAACAAGTGTGTTGGATACTGCTAAAAGTGTAACTATTGTAACTCAGGAAGATATTCAGAATAAGGGAGCTAGTACAGTGGCAGAAGCGCTTAAAGGAGTTCCAGGGTTAGATGTAAGATCGATGGATGGGGCTGATCCAGTGTTTGATATGAGAGGCTCTGGAGCAACAGCAGGAAATAACACACTTATACTTTTAGATGGAGTTCCATTGAATAATGTAGAAGGAAGATACTTTACAAGTCAGATTCCCATTGATCAAATAGATAAAATTGAAATAATCCCATCAGGTGGAGCTGTGATGTATGGTGATGGTGCTACTGGTGGAGTGATAAATATTATTACTAAATCACCAGAAAATAGAAGCAATTATGGGAATATAGGTATGGAAATTGGTTCGTGGAATACAAGGAAAGGAACTGTAAATTATGGAACTAAAATAGGAGATAAATTTCTGTTGGATACTTCATATACATATATTGAGGGAGATGGATATAGAACTCCACATCCTGATTATAAGGATGGAGATACAAAAAAATCACTTTGGCTAAGAGGTAGATATTTACTTGATGATGGATATTTAGAAATGAGATATAATTATAATAAAGTAGAAGATAGTTATAGCAACTATTTAACAAAAGAAAAATTTGATGAAAATATAAAACAACATGGAATATCTGGTGGAAAGTATAAAAATACATCAAATGAATATATAATAACATACAATAAAAAATTATCAGATAAATTATCTTTCTTAATTTATGGAGGATATACAGAGAATGATTACAGATATAAAGCAACATATTATCCAGGTGCATATAATGAAAATAGAAGAAATTTAATAACTCAATACTATGTAAAACCACAATTAAAATATACTTATGGAGAAGATAGTTATGTGATTTTTGGTGGAGATTATAAAAATGGTAAAGTAGAAGATAAAACTTTTGGAAATCCAGATAAAGAAAAAGAATCATATGGAGGATATATTTTAAATAAAACAACAGTGGGGCAATTTCAATTTACTCAGGGGTATAGAAAAGAGAGAAGCGAATTTGATTATTTTGTTACAGAATATGGATCAGCACCTCCATTTACTCCAAGTATAAAAAACTTTAAAAAGAAATTTTCAAATGATTCTTATGAGTTAGCAGTAAATTATTTGTATTCTGAAACTGGAAGTATTTATCTGAGTTTTACACAAGGATTTAGGACTCCAAATACAGATGATCTAGGATATTGGTATGGGGATATTGATGCTCAAGAAACAAAAGCTTATGAGCTAGGAATAAAAGATATGTATAAAAATACTTTTATTTCTTCATCAATATTTTTAATTAACACAGATAATGAAATTTATTTAAAGAAAGATCCAGCAAATTTTGAATTTGGAACATTAGGAAAAAATACAAATTTTGATGGAAAAGTAAGAAGAATAGGGGGACAAATTTCTCTACAACATTACTTTGATAAATTAACTTTAAGAGAAAATATTTCATATATTCAGCCTAAAGTAACAAGTGGCGAATATGATGGAAAAGAATTTGCTGGGGTACCAAGATGGAATGCTAATTTAGGGGCAACATATAATTTTAGTGATAACTTTTTGGGGAATTTAGATATATATTATTCAAGTAAAACTTATTCAACTGATGATTTTGCTAATAAATTAGGTAAGGACAATGACTATATAACAGTTGATACTAATTTAAAATATAAATTTGAAAATGGTTTAGAAATATATACAGGAATAAGAAATCTTTTTGATAAAGAATATTCAACTATTGTAACATCTAATACTCAATATAAAGTATACTATCCAGCAGATGGAAGAAGTTATTATGCAGGATTCAAATATAGTTTTTAGAATGATATAATAGATAGACAGAGAATATCTCTGTCTATTTTAAAATTAAAGGATAAGTGATAATAATGATAAAAAAGTTTTTAGTAATAACTTTATTACTTCTTTCAGTTACAGCTTTTTCTAAGGAATACAACAGAATAGCTTCTGGAAGCCCAGCAGTAACAGAAATTCTCTATGAACTAGGATTAAAAGATAAAATAATTGCTATGGATAAAAATTCTGATATAAAAGAATTAGATGATATGAAAATACCCAAAGTAAGTTTTTATCAAATGAATACAGAAAGTATTTTTTCTTTGAAAGCAGATTTAATAATTCTTTCAACATTTAATAAAGCAGACAGAGAGGATTTTATTGAATTCATGAAAGCAAAAGGAACAGATGTTATCTATGTTTCCGATGTAAAAAGTATAAAAAATGTTTATGATTGTATAAGGGAGATAGGAGAAAAGACAGAAAGGAAATCTGAAGCAGAAAATATAATTTCTAAAATGGAAAAAGAAATAAATGAAGTAAAAGAAATAAGTAAAAATATAGAAAAGAAGAAAAAAGTATATTTTGAAATTTCTCCATTTCCATCTATGTATACTTTTGGAAAAGATGTATTTATGAATGAAATGTTGGAAATTGCAGGAGTAGAAAATATATTTAATGATAAAAGTGGATGGTTTATTCCAAGTTTAGAAGTTATAGCAAAAAGGAATCCTGATATAATATTTACCAGTACCTATCAAGTTGAGGATCCAATAAAAGAAATTATTGATAGGGGTAATTGGAATATAATAAAGGCTGTAAGAGAAAAAAGAATATATCAAATAAGCAAAGAAGCTGTAAGACCATCAATCAGAGTAACAGAAGTGATAAAAAAAATATCAGAAATCAGTTATCCAGAATATTATAAAAAATAAGTGCAATGTATTTAATAAATATAATAATTTACATATTTGGTATGTTTTAGATTAAGTGTTATGATAAGTTATCTCGAGAGAAAAAGTAAATTTTATAGGAGGTAATGAAAATGTATGTACGTAATGTTACAAAAAAAAGATTAAGATTTTTTTATCATAACAATGAAGAAAGTTATAAAGCTGGATTAAGTGTAAAAGTAAATAATGATGACTATGTTGAAACTCAGCTTTTATATGATTATGTATGTTTTGAAGGTGAAAGAGAAAGTAGTACTGTCGAAATAAAATATCCAGAAGGAAAAAAAGCAGCATCTGGAAGAAATTTATGTGTCTTTGTTTACTTTGATGAAGAAACACAAAAATTAAATCCTTCAGTTGCTAATGTTTAAAAAATTATTAAGATATAAAAATACCAGGAAGATTAATTTCTTCTTGGTGTTTTTATATCTTATTATTTGGTTTATCAAAACAATTTTATAGTCAGCATTGAAATATAGTAATGATTTAGTATTATAAAATTGTAAGAGTAAATTATCAGTATTGTGGTTAGACACACGTTGGTCACAAATATAGAAAAAATATCTGTAAATTAGAAATAGGATCAAAGACATTGGGGGTCTCTGATCCTATTTCTAAATTTGGTTAAATTTAAAATACAGTAACACTTCAAGGAAAGGGTCATCTTTATAATATCATTTCTTTAATATTTTGTCAACAAATATTTTGATAATCAAAAAAGATTTTTTATGAAGTTCTTTTATATATTTAAAAAATTCTATTTAGTATTGGAGAGCTATGCTTGAATAAGCTAAATTCTATGATTCATGAGAATTTAATGATTTTATTTTTAAAAATTGATAAATAAAAGAAGTAATAAATGTACTGAATATTCCTATAAGTAATGTTATTAAAATATTTTTTGTTAAACTGGAGATATTAAAAAAATCTAAAAATGTTCTTGTAAATACTATAACAAATGAAGTTGTAAGAGAAAAATTAAAATAGAAGCTGATAATACTATAGATAAAAAAATATTTAAGTTTAAAATTTTGATCTTTTAACCAATAAATAAAAACAATGAAATAGAAAGAAAAATATAGATATTTTTTTAAATTAAATAAATGTATATTTACAAAAAATTGTAATAATGCTGTAATTAAAGCAAAAATAATTCCTAATATAAGAAGAAAGATATCAAATTTTTTGTTCATAAATTACCTCCTGATTAATGATAAATTTTATCATAAATTTAAGATTGTTACAAGTGATTTTAATACGTTTTTAATGAAATAGAGAGTATATATAAAATATTAAAAATAATAAAAATTTGTTTGTAATGAGAATTATTTATAATTTTTTTAGATATTATTTATTTTTTATAGACAACATATTTATATTTTTGTTATCCTATAAATAGGAACAATAATTTTACAAGAAAAGAGGGAGTGCATTGGAGGGAAGATGTAAAAAATGTAACAAAAGACTTTATTGGTTTAGAGAAGTAAAAATGTACAGAGGAGAAGAATATTGCAGTGGATGTTATGATGAACTTTCTAAAGAAAGAAGAAAAGGAATAGAAATAAATGGAGAAGCAGTAGTTAAAGAAGAAGAAAAAAAGGAGACTGAACCTGATAAAAAAATAATTGAAACTCTAAATGATAAAGGTGGGATAGGATGGATAATGCTTGGATTTTTAAGTTCATATATAGGAGTTATATTGTTTGCTGTCTTTAATAAAAAATATCCTAGAAGAGCAAAATCTATACTCTTAGGAGGAATACTAAGTATAGTATTTCCGTTTTTTATATTTGGAATAATGGTAGTTACAAAACTGGTTTCAGGTAAATAATTAATATAGTTATTGATTAAATATTTATGAGTTATTTGACTAAAGATTTTTAAAGTTTTACTAATATAAAATAATATTTACTTTATATTTTTTAATACTGTATAATTAAGATTATAATTTAAAATATACTATGGAGGATGTACATGAAAAAACTACAATTGACATTACTGATTATTTTTACATTTGTAATTTTTACAACTGAACACATAAAAGCAGCTGGAAACCTGGCAGAAAAATATATAAATGAATTTAAAGGAAAAGATGTAATGATGCATTTTATAATGCACAGTAAGATTGAAGAGAAAAATATAAAAAGTGATATTACTGTGGCTACTCTTGGAGAGAAGAGTGTTACTAAAATGGAATACGAAGGTAAAGTAGTGAGGTTCTTAGTAGAAGGAAAAAAATCTTATATGATAAGTGACAAAGATAAAATGGCAATGAATCTTAGTATGCTTGGAATTAATTCTTCTATTTTTAAACAGCCTGAATATATAGGAATTGAGATTACTGACTCTGGAACTGACATTATAATGGGAGAAAAACTTCCATATGAAGAAATGAGTGTAAAAAATGGAGAAAAAATCAGATATTATTTTAAAGGAAATGAACTTGCATATATAACAGGAAAGGGCGTCGGTAGTGATTTTATAATGGAAATATTAGAATGTACTACTAAGGTACCTGTTTCTATTTTTGAAATACCAAAGGAATATCGTGTTATAAATGGTTTAAAAGATATGGGACTATAAAAATATTTTAACTATAATTATCTTTATGCTAACCAGGGATTTACTCTCTGGTTTTTTATATTGCTTGGGCTATCAAAATAAGTTTATTTTTAAATTTATTTTACCGTGAGTCTGAACTATTAATATTATAAAAATATAAATTTTAATATTGAGTACTTGAGTTATGCAACTATAATACGTACTTTTTAAAGAAAATTTTTGTCTATACAACAAAAGCTCCCTTGAGAGTGAGAGCTTTTGTTCGTAGAAATTAAAATGTAATGTTTTTATAAGTTTTTAAATGTGGTAAAAACAGGATTTGAGATTATATTAATGCATAAAAAAATCTATAAAAGTTTATTAAAATTTATGGGTGATACACCTGTGATACACCCACTCTATTTTTTAATGTGCTAATTTTAAAGCACAAACATTTTTAATAACAAATATATTGATTAGTTTATTTTTTCAATAGCCTTTCTCAATTCTTCCAAACTTTTGTGAGTGTATTTAAATTCAGTGAAGTCAAAATGATTATGTCCCATTAAGTTTTTGATTGCTGTTCCATTCGCATCAGTATTATTTAACAATGTAGCGAATGTATGTCTGCAATCATGTGCATTATGAGGAGGCAACTTAAGTTCTTTTAAAAACGCATCTAAGGCTCTAGTATAATATTGATGTTTAGAACCATAATTATTACCTTTAAATTCAAAAATTTTATCAGAAGAAGTCATTTTAAATCTATTAATTATCAAAGGGAATATTTTTGGATGAATTGGAATTACTCTCTTTTTACCAGCTTCAGTTTTTATACCAGCGCCAGAAATAGATCTTTCTTCTAAATCTATGTTATCTTTTTTTAATCCTATAATTTCACCTATACGCATACCAGTATATATCATTACAAGGGTTGTATCTATTTCAGAATATTTATATACATTATCCCAGAGAACATCAATTTCATTTCTAGTAAAAATATTTCTTTCAACTTTTACTTCATGTTTTTTTCTATACTCTAAGAATTGACTATAGTCTTTCTCAATCAAATCATTTTTCATAGCAAATTTAGAAACTTTACTGAATAAATTTTTAACTTCAATTCCTACAGAATGCGTATTTGTATCAAGAATATTAGAAAAATCTGTATGACGAAGATCCCTAAATTTTATATTCTCTAAAGAAGAGCATTTAGCAAAGATTCTTTGATAGACACTTTGCCTATTTTCACTGAGTAAAGGAAATTCATACAGAACCCATTTGTTATACACATCTTTGAAAGTAAGTTTATCCAATGAAAGATCTCTTGGGTTAGTTTGATACTTTGCCAATGCTTCCACTGCTTCTTTTTTTGTTTCGTAATTTCCAAGACTGGCATATATCCGTTCCCCATTTTTCCAAAGTGTAATTCTAGTTCTCCAAGGCTTTCTTCTTTTTTTATCATTCATTTTAAATACACTACCAGTTCCATTAGCTCTTTTCATAAAAAATCACTCCTTTCTGTTATTTTTGAGTATAGCAAAATAACCAAAGTCGTGATATAATACATTTATCTATACGTGTATTGCATGACTTTAGTTATGCATATATTCAACAGTCCTTGTTGCCAGCAAGGGCTGTTTTTTATTATTTATTCAAATATACTTGAAAGATTTCCAGTAATAGCATCCATAACATCATCATTATTGATTAGATTCCACTTACCGTCTTCTTTTTCCATTCTAACTATAACATCAGTTTCTATATATTTTAAGTCACTACGGTTTCCTAATTCTGTAAAAAATTTAGTTGCATTTTCTTCTATTTCTTTCTCAGTTGCTCCAGCAAAAGCGAGAGGTATCATTGCAGCCATATATTCTTTCATGTATAGGCTCAAATCAACAGCTTTTATATTGACTTCTATATCAGCAGTATTTCCATTTTCAGTTACTTTTTTTACTTTATAAGTCATTTTTTTAAAAATAGCTGCTACAGTTGCTGAATCTTTATCAGATGGATCTAAAACTTTTCCAGTTTGAACATTTTTTAAAGTATTCTCAAGAGATTTTTGAGCTTCAGAAGTCCCGCATGCAACTAAGGTAAAGGTTAAAGTAATAACTAAAAGTAGTTTAAAAATTTTTTTCATATTTTAATTTCTCCTTTTATTTTATTTTTAAGATCAAATTTCATTTCTCAATCTTTCTATTTAGGTAAATGCTCTAGGGCATAATCTGCTTCTTCTTTTGTAAAATTTTCTCCATATTCAGATATTAGTTGATCATAAATAGCTTTTCTTGACATATTCATTTGTGATTGATACATTTTAGCTTTATTTAAAGCGTTTTCTTTCCAATTAGCTTTTACCTTCTCAACTGCATAATCCGCAGCTTCTTCCGTAAATTGCTCCCCAAACTCAGAAATCAATTGATCATGAAGAGCTTTTTTAGACATATGCATTTGGTTTGCGTACAGAGTTGCTTTTCCTAAAGCAGCCACATATTCAGCAGGGGTTGCATCCTCTCCAAACATTGTACTTGATGTTCCTATAGCAATAATTATTGCTATAATTCCAGTTAAGATTTTCTTTTTCATATTTCTTTCCTCCTCTAGTTTATTTTTTTATAGTAAATCTTTTTAGAATTACTTTAATCACTTTAAAAAATGATCCTATTTCTATCTAAAGTTCTTTGAATAAATCTTTCCAATTCTTTTTTTATGTCTTCATCTAAATCTTCAATATTATCTATATCAAAGTAATCTTTTTCATCCTCTAAGAGTAAATAAGCAGCAAAAGTATTTGCCCTTATTTCATATATATCTGTGTTATTGAAAGTATAATCTTTGAAAAAATTTACTTCTTCTCCATTATCTTCAATGGCATGCCATAGTTCATGAGCAAGGGTAAAAATTTTTGAGAAACCAGTTAAATTGCTATTTAATATAATATTTTTTACCCCAAAACTGTTAATATACATTCCTTTTATTGCCATATTGGAATATGTAACATGAATACCTAGATATTGGCATATTATAAAAGGATTTGCTGTTTCATATTCATTTTTTAGTTGATCAATTACTTTAAGAATTTTTCTTACCATTCTCATCACTCTCTTTTGAACGTTTAATCAATAGCGATCTGATAAAGATTTTTTTTAAAGTTTGTTCCAGTTCTATTCTATTTTCTTCTGGAATCTCTTTTCCATTGAACATTAAGGCACTGTTGATTGACATTACTTTTTCAAATTCAGTAAGTTCTTCAGGAGTTAATTTATATTTTTCTACAATATCATCTCCCATTTCTTTCTGAGTTTGATTTTCCCATCCCATTAAGTAAGCAGGAGTACACTTTAAAACTTTAGCTAATGGAGTTATTTTATCAATACCCATATTTTTAACATCTTTTGATTCATATCTTGATATTAAGCTTTCAGAAACTCCTAATTGTTCTGCAACTTGTTTTAAAGTTAATCCTAATTCTTTTCTTCTTTTTTTTATAATTTCATTAATTTCCATAAATACCCTTTCTTGATTAATTTATATTTTCAATATAAGTATAACTTTTTTCTTGATTAAAATCAAGAGTTTTTCTAAAAAAAACAAAAATAAATTGAGAATACTCAAAAAAGTGATTGACAGCTTTTTATTAATGTGATAATATCAAATTAACTTGAGGATAATCAAGAAAAGAAAGGAGGTTTTTTATGATAAATATTTTAAAATTAAAAGGAAGATTAAAAGAAAAAAATTTAACTCAAGAAAAAATGGCCAATTTAATGAAAATTCATCCTTCTACTTTAAATAAGAAGTTGAATAATGAGACTGGAGAGTATCTAACAATTGATGAAGTAAATCAAATAAAAAAGATTTTAGATATCCCATTAAGTGAAGTAAACTTATATTTTTTTATTTAATCGCTTGAGTAAACTCAAGTGAGTGTTGGAAATAAAGTGAGGTGAATTAAGATGGAAAAAGAATTAAAAGGGGTAACTTTAAAAATAGATACCCATTCCTTACATGATACTATTGAAAAATTAAACGAACTGAATGAAGCATTAAAAAAAGCCAAATCACTTATAGATGAATTGGCTAAAAATAAAATATTCCTTGAACTAAAAGTTAACGACCTTTTATCGGCGGATTTGCAAGATAAATCTCTTTAACAATTGCATCTATTAAAAATTTTAAATAAGTTTTTACTTGTGATATTTCAAAGTCATATTTAGCAATATAATGAGTTTTATCATTTCCAAAAGCACGAACTACATCAGCTGATATAGAAATTTCTTTTTCTTCAAAAAGAGATATAACATCATATAGTTTCATCTTAGATATTTTGTTTTCATCTTCTTTTCTGACTCTAATTAAGAAATCTTTTAAAAGAAATTCTATAGAAGTTCTATATCCAATGCAAGCAAGTTCAAAATTCCCAAGATCTTCTGCTGCTTTAGACTGATTGAAAATTTTTATAAAGTTTGGCGACACTTCTTGTAAACCTTTATCAAAAACATGGGGTTTTACACTGGGATAAGTGAAAATGTGCTTAGTTCTAAAAGCGAGTTGATCATATATGTAAAATGATGAGAAAACCTTTTGACAACAAGATGTTTTAAAGAGTATGACAAATACTTTTAATCCATCTTTAGTGGAAAAATTTTGTAAATCATTAATCTTAATAGGGTCATTATAAATACCACAATGTGGACAACAATTTTCAACTTCATATTCTAATTCGGGGACAAAATTATTTAATTTAATTTTTTTATTAATCATGTGCAATCACCTCATAGAGTTTTATTTTTATTATAGCATAAAAGGAGAACTAAGATGACATTAAAAGAAAAAAATGTTTGAATATTTAAGAGAAAATCAAAAGGCATCATATTAGGTAAAAGAATAACAATGTTACTAGAAAAACTTTAGAAAGGAGGAGGAAATGATTAAAGCAGGAGATAGAGTTATTTATAATGTACAAGCTGATTATGATGAATGTGAGGGTATTCCACTACTTAGAACTGTTGAAGAAGTAATAAAAACAAAAAATAACATTTATTATAAACTTGATGGTGTTGATGACTTAGTTTTTGAAGATGACATTGAAGAAATTATTTCAGAAGGTAAGGAAAAATCACTGAGTGAAAAAATGTCAAGTAGGTTAGGTTTGATTACATATTTGATTTTTAAAGTATCAGAAATGAAACTTCAAGACAGATGTTGTAATCCAGGGGAATCTTGGGGCTATGTTGTAAAAGTTTTATATGAAGAATCTGATCCAAAAGTTTTTTGGGAATATATTGGAAATATAGTTTCTGAGATACAAAAATTTGTTAAATAAGGAGGTAACCATGGGCAGAGGCAAGAGTGAAGCAAAGAAAAGGGCGAAAAAGATAAGAGAAAAAAATCAAGCAAGTCTGAAAAGAATGAAAGAGCTAGGAACTCAATTAAAAGAAAGAGAATCACTACAGAAATTATTATTGGAGAAAAAAGTACCAAGACAAAATATAGCATAGGAGGGTAAATTATGGCTAATTCAAAATCAGTATCAGTGGAAGAGGCTGCAAAAATTTTAGGGCAAGGATTGGAAAAAGTAAGAAGATCTTTAATACAAGGAGTGGCACCATTTGGATATGCGGTAAAGATGGGAAATCAGTGGAGCTATCACATTTCCCGGGCTAAATTATATGATTATCTTGGATATGAGTATGAAAAAGAAAAAGCACCTGAAGAACCCGCCAGTTCAACAAGTGCAAACGTATAGTATAAAAAATCACATTACTTGAATTATAGCATAAGGAGGCTATGATGACAATTAAAAAATTTATGAAAAGAAATATAAAAATGTTATATGTGTTAGGGAGTGTAGCAACATTAGTTGGAATAAAGACAGCGTATGAGTGGAGAGGTTATCTAGCTTTTGGGGGAGAAATACTTATTCCATTAATACCAGTGATGATACATATATGGATAGTGATGGAGGAGTAAATGGAAAAAGTAAAGATTACTAAGATTTGTCAGTGTTGTGATAGGAGTTTTGATTTCTTTTTTAACAGTAGAACAGATAAATAAACTATATGATGGAAAGTTATGTATACAGCAGATTTTATCAGACCTGTCTTCTGGAGATAGAGAACTATTTATAAGCGGTATTTGTGGAGAATGCTTTGATAAAATATTTTTTGATAGTGGGGAGGAATAAAAATGGAAAAATTAAGTTTATATGGAATAACAGCAGAAATGCAGGCTTTAGAAGATTTATGGGAAGAAGCAATAGATGAAGAAACAGGAGAGATAAGAGATGCAGCTACATTAGAAGTGTTGCAAGCAGATATTGAAATGTTACTTCAAAATAAAGCTACAAGCCTAGTTAAATATTGTAAGGACAGAGATTATTTTATAGATAATGTAGATCAGGAAATAAAAAAATTACAATCTTTAAAAAAAGCAGCTGTAAGTAAACAGGAAAACTTTAAAAAATACATCAAAATGTGCATGCAGAAACTAGGAATACCTAAAATTGAAACTACTAATGGAGTATTATCATTAAGAAAATCAGAATCAGTATCAATAGAAGATGAAAAACTTATTCCAGCAGAATTTACAACTATAGTTCAAGATATAAAAATATCAAAAACAGATATAAAAAAAGCAATCAAGGAAGGGCAAGAAGTACCAGGAGCATCACTAATACAAAATATGTCTTTACAAGTTAAATAGGAGGAATAAGTGAAAATATTATTTATAGATACAGAAACTGGAGGAGTAAATCCTAAAGAGTCAGCACTCATTCAACTTTCTGGGATAGTAAGGATAGATAAAAAAGATGTTGAGGAATTCAACTTTTTTATTAAGCCTTTTGCTGAGAGTGAAGTTAATGCAAAAGCATTAGAAGTACAAGGAAGAACAGAAAAAGAACTGGAAACTGAGAAATACAGACCTGAGAAAGAAGTCTATACAAACTTTAAAAAGATATTGGATAGATATATAGACAAGTATGATAAAACAGATAAATTCATAATAGCAGGCTATAATGTAAGGTTTGATGTTGATATGTTGCAAAGTTTTTTCAAGAGAAATGGAGATAATTTTTTATTTTCTTATATAAGTTCCAGTGTACTTGATCCATTACCATGTATAGGAATGCTTCAGCTGTGTGAAGTGCTTCCAGAACTAGAAAATAATAAACTCGAAACTTGGTGTAAGCATTTTGGAATTGAATTTAAAGCCCATGACAGTTTGGAAGATATAAAAGCAACAAAGGAGCTTATATTTAGAATTGCCAAACTAATAAGGAAGTGATGAGATGGCACAAAAGGTATTAATACTTGGAAGCAGTGGAACAGGAAAATCTACATCAATAAGAAATTTAAATCCTGATGAAACTTTTATTATAAAGGCAGTTGAAAAACAGCTGCCTTTCAAGAAATCAGAAACACTATATAATTCTGAGAATAAAAATATATTTACTACTCAAAAAATAAATAGTGTTTTATCAATGCTGGATAGAATAGAGAAAAACTCAAAGGTAAAAACTTTAATCATAGATGACTTTAACTATCTGCTGACTTTTGGTTATAAAGAAAAAGCAAAAGAAGTAGGATTCCAAAAATTTGAAACACTAGCTTTTGGGATAATAGATATTTTTGAAAAGATAGATAAAATGAGAAAAGATCTTATAGTTTATGTAATAGCACATACTCAAAAGGATGCTGATGGAAAGTTGTCCATGAAAACAATAGGAAGATTTTTAGATGAAAAAGTAGTAGTAGAGGGATTATTTTCAATGGTAGTACTGGCGCTTGGAAGTGAAGCAGACTATAAGTTCACAGTAAATGGAATAGATCCAGCTAAAACACCAATGGAAATGTTTGAAACAGATGAGATAGAAAATGATTTAACTTTAATAAATAAGGCTATAAAAGAATATTTTAATTAAAAGGAGAGGATATAAATGGCATTATGGAAAAGTAACCCAGAGAATTTAACTAAAAAAACAGGATTTAAAAAGAAAATAACAGCAAGTGGAGCTTATGAACTAGAAATAAATGAGGCATATTTATCAGACTCAACAAAATCAAGTGCTAAAGGAATTACATTAAGTTTTTCAAATGATGAGTTATATGGAAGAGTTAGTTTATGGTATTTAAAAGGTAACGGAGAACCTAATGATTCTGTTGAAAGGAACATAGAAAGATTAATATATTTAGCAAAATTAAAATTAGATAAATTAAAAGAAGAAACTAAAAAAGTAAAGCTATTTAATGGAAATGAAGTTGATAGAACTTTCCTACCAGAATTACATGGTAAAAAAGTAGGAATGATGTTAGAAGTAGAAAAAAAAGAAGATAATTACAATATAAGCATAAAAGATTTTTATGATATAGGAACTGGGAAAACAACAGATGAAATAATAAATAAAACTGAGGCTGTAACAGTTAAAAATTTTAAAGAAATTTATGAAAAAGAAGAACCTAAACAAGGAAAGAAGGGGTACCCTTTACCATATGAAACAGATAAAAATATTATAACAGAAGATGATGAGGAAGAATTTCCATTTTAAAGTAAGGAAGGTGGACAATGAAAAACTATAGTTATAAACAATATGGAGATGAATTAAGGTTTGATTTTTGTCCAATTTGTAATAAAGAGAAAAAAGAAAATCCTTGCTTTTCTGTAAATATCAAGACTGGAAATTATATCTGTCATACTACTGGAAAAGGTGGAAACATAAAAGATCTTGATGACTTTGAGTTTAAGCTGCCAGAGATAAAAGAAAAGAAACCAAGAAAAAAAGATATAGATTTTAGTGAATTATTTAAGAAAAGAGCTGATCATCACTTAGGTGGTGATTGGCTCTCTTATCTAAAAGGAAGAAATATATCTGAGAAAGGTTTAAATAGATTTTGCAGGCTTGGGAAAAATAATACAATGATGATTCCAATAACTGATGGAGAAAAGGTTGTAGCTATAAAATACAGGACCATAGACAAAAAATTAAGCTGTGAAACAGGAAGCAGTTCTGATTATTTTGTTAATTGGCAGAATGTAGAAAATAAAAGTTATCTTATTATAGTTGAAGGAGAAATAGACCTTTTAAGTGCTGTTGAAGCTGGATATGATAATGTGGTTTCTATTCCATTTGGCTGTAAAAATTTAAAGTGCATAGATAATCAAAAGAAATGGATAGAAAGCTTTTCAAAGATTATTTTAGCAGTTGATAATGATTCTCCTGGAATAGAATGTAAAAATCAGATTATAGATAAACTAAGTTCTATAAAAAGTAAGCTCTATACAGTTGAAATGGGAAAATATAAAGATTTTAATGAAATTCTCATGGCTGAAGGAACAGATGGAATAATTAAGGTTATTCAAGCAGCAGATAGAGTAGGGGTTGGGTTTACTCCTTTTTATCAAGAAGCAGATGGATATTATACATGGCAGAAAGATAACTATGTAAAGATAACAGATTTTACAGTAAAAATAACAGGATATTCAGATAATTATATAGTAGGAATAGTTACCAGTACAGGAAGAGAAAGAGAATTTAAAGCAAAGAAAACAGAGTTATTAACTAAGATTGGCATCCTTGAACATTTGGGTTATTACTTAGGGAGTACACAATCAATTCCTAAATTTTGGAGCTGGATAATTGAAGAAAATGGAGAGCAGTTTTTACTTGAGATACCACATTATGGAATTATAGATGGAATATATTATGATGAAAGTTCTAAGGTAATATGTAGCAAGGAAGATTTAAAGATACAGAAATTAGATGAAATTGAACCATTAACAGCTAAAGAAAAAGAGTGGCTGAATAAGAATCTTATTTATCTGAGAAGTGATCCAAATCAAAGCTTATTAGGTATATGTTGGGCTTTGGGAAGATTTCATATACATGAAAGTTATCCTATTTTAGAAGTATCAGGAACTACAAGTATTGGAAAAACAGAATATGTGGAATTTATATCAAGGCTGCTCTTTGGAAATAAGGAAAATATAAAGAGTTTTACTACCTTAACTAATCATCAAATAAGGAGTTTATCAAGTTGCTCTAATATAACTCCTTGGGTAATAGATGAAGTTAAGATTACTGGAAAAGATTTAAAAGAAAAAGCTATTGAGCTTTATTCTACTATCAGAGCTGTCTACGATAACAAGACTTTGAATCAAGGAAATTTAACAGCGAAGTTAACAGAGTTTAAACTGTGTACCCCTTTGATTATTTCAGGAGAGACAGAGCTAAGCGATGTATCTATAAAAAATAGAATGATAAGTACAGACTTGACCAAAGATAATAAGAGTAGTGATGAGATATTTTTTAAGTTAAAGAATACAAGGCTTTTAGAAAAATTAGGAAAGACAGCACTTCAAAAAAGGATAAATACAGGAATTTTAGATATTTCATTGTCTAAAATAAAAGAATTCTTACATGAAGTTAAAGATGAGAGACAGCTATATAATGGAAAATGTATTCTTGTAGGTTTTAAAGCTTTGAACGAAGTTATAAAGATAGATGAGAAAGTATCAGTGGAATTTATAAAATTTTTAAATCAAAAGCTTTCACATGAATATGATGTAGTAAGTAATTTCTTAGAATTGCTGGAATTAGTTGCAGAATCAGGGAAAGAAACTAAAACTTTTTATCAGATAAGAGAAAATAGGCATTATGTAAGATTTAATATCTTATATAAAGCTATAACTGAAGAACATTTTAGAACTAACAGTACCTTAGAATTGTTAGATATGCGAACTTTGAAAAAACAGTTAATAGAAAATAAACTTATTATTAATACAAGGGTAAATATAAGATTTCCTAAGGATGATTTTACAAATGATACTATTCCAATAAAAGCAGATGAATTATTAAAAAATGATATTTTTAATTTATAAATTTAAGTAGTCAATATTTTGTAGACACTTTTTTTGAATTAAAAATTAGAAATATAGATATTTTTTTAAAATATGTAGTCATAAATGTAGTCAAATTATAATTGTTAAAATAAACTTAAAAACTTATTTTTAAATTAATGTAGTCAAGTAGTCAAAAAAAAGTTGTATATGCATATAAAAAAATATTTGAGTATAAAAAATAAAAATATATTCCAAAAAAAAATTTCACTAAGAGATAAAATATTTTTTTGACTACAAAGTTAAAAAATATAGTTAAAAATATCTTTAATCCTATTTTTGTAACGAATATGTAAATGACTACAAAATGACTACACTTGACTACATAAAATATTTAAAGCCTTATAATATAAGGATTTATAAGAAATAGTATTTTTTAATAATTTGACTACAAAGTGACTACAATAATTAAATAAGAGGTGGCTATGGAAAATCTAAAATTAGATAGAGGAGCTTCTTTTATAGAATTTTATTATACTGGATTATCAATTATGAATTCTAAAGATTTGGCAGCTTATGTGAAATTAAATAGATGGTATTTTGATAGAATGAATTTTGAAATACAAGAGCAATTTAGGCAGATGTATAGAAATTTAAAGAGAATGGAGGTGGAGAATGGGCAAAAAAATTAATCCAGAGGAATATGTAGGACAGGAATTTGTTAATAAAATTGGAGAAAAGTATAAGGTATTAAAATATTTGTTTAAAGAAAAACTTAATTACTGTTTTGATATTCAATTTATTGGAACTGGGAATCTTCAAATGGCAACTCTTAATCAAATAAGAAATAATACTTGCTTTGATTTGATTGAGAGAAAAAAACTAAAAAGGCTGAAAACAGAATTACAGTTGAAAGAAAGAACTAGATTAGTGAATAAAGCTAAAAATACATGTGTGATACCTAATAATTTGAGATATAAAAATGTATTATCAATAGACCTCTCTACCACATCAACTGGAATAGCATATAGTAAAAATGGAACTATAGTCAGATGGAAAACTATAAAATCAGATCATAATGATTTTAGAGAAAGAGGATTGGAAATAGTTAAGCAGCTAGTGGAAATACTGGAGAAAGGAATGATTGATGTTGTGATTCTTGAGGATGTATATCTGGGATTGAATTCTGATGTTTTAACTAAGTTGAGTGAGGTTAGAGGTATGCTGACATATCATATTAAAAAATTAAATTTAGATTTACTCCTTGTTCCTGCTGTACTTTGGAAGCATAGAATTGAAGGAGTGCCTGTTCACAGACAGGATCAAAAAGAATTTATGATGAAAAAGTTTTTTGAATATACAGGAGTTGAAGCTGACAGTGATGATAGTGCAGATGCATATATGATGTTGAAGGTTTGTTTAGGAGGAAAATAAATGAAAATAGGGTTGATTGATTTGGATCAAAGTAAAAAATTTCCAAATTTAGCTCTTATGAAAATATCTGCTTACCATAAAAATAAAGGAGATAGGGTTGAATGGTATCAATCATTGTTTGGTGGAGAATACGATATTGTTTATATTAGTAAAGTTTTTTCTTGGAGTTTAGAATATGTATATCCAATAAAGGCTAAAAAAATTATAAGAGGTGGTATTGCATATGGACCAGATAATAAGCTACCTAATGAAATAGAACACACTTATCCTGATTATTCTTTATATTCGTTTGCTAAAAATAAAGCTTATGGATTTTTAACTAGAGGTTGTCCCCGAGCCTGTGAATTTTGTAATGTTTCTCAGCAGCAAGGAAGAATTAGTAAAAAAGTAGCTGATTTATCAGAGTTCTGGAAAAATCAAAAAGAAATAATTCTTCTTGATCCAAATATTCTAGCTTGCAAGGATTGGAAAAATCTTTTTCAACAGCTGATAGACAGTAAAGCTTACATTGAGTTTTCCCAAGGGCTTGACATAAGATTAATGACCAGAGAAAAAGCTGAATATCTTAATAAGATCAAATTAAAAATGCTTCATTTTGCTTGGGATAATTATGAAATGGAAACTTATAAAAAATTAAAAGAATTTAGAAAATATTTTAATTTTCAAAATAGACAGCTTGGAGTATATGTATTAGTTAATTTTAATACTACTTTAGATCAGGATTTAGAAAGAATATATAAACTTAGGGATGCAGGTTATACACCATATGTTATGCGCTATAAAGATTATAATTGTAAAAATGTAAAACTAGAAAAAGGAAATATATATAACAAGTTAGCTCGCTGGGTTAATAGAAAGCATTTCTTTAATAAGTTTAAAACTTTTGAGGAATATTTAAAAGAAGTTCACTGAAAAGATCTATTTACTAAAATAAAAATTATATAAAGGAGAATTAAATGAGAGAAATAAAATTTAGGGGATATGATAAAGAATTAAAAATATGGGTATTTGGATATTATGTAAAAAGGTTACTTACTACCCCTTGTATGTTTAGTTCAGAAAGAGAAATGGAAGAATGGTATAAAGAAAATACAGAATATTTAATTATTTATGATGGCTTTTCTGATTGGTGGATGGAAAGAGACATTGTATCACATACAGTAGATAAAAAATCAATTGGACAGTACACAGGATTGAAAGATAAAAATGGAAAAGAGATTTATGAAGGAGATATCTTGGAAATAGAAATAGAAAATACTGGTTGGAAAAGAAAACTTCTTTGCAAATATGGAAAGTTTAAGAAAAAAATAATTGGTATAGATAAAAAAAGGTATGAAGCAGAAACAGTTGGATTTTTCTTCTTGAGTGATACATTTGATAGATTATTACCTATAATACAAAATGGAGTTTTTGATACAGAAAGAATGGTAATTTTAGGTAATATATATGAAAACTCTGATTTAATTGAGGTGAAAAAATGAAAAATGAAAAGACTTTAGCTATAAGAATGTTGAGTGGAGATGTTTTTTATGGGAAGATAAATAAAGATGGAACAGTAAGTGAAAGAGCTGATGATATACCTAAAGAAATGTTTGAGAATGTCATGTTGTTATATTTAAACGATACATCTAAAACAGATAGTTTTAAAAAACCTTATGTAATAGATTTACCACAATATAAATCAAAATTTAAAATAACTGTGGAACGTTTGGCAAGAGGGGTGAAATAATGAGAAAAATATGTTTAATAATATTTCTAATTTTAGCCTTTGTAGCTTGTTCAGAGCCTGAATATGTAGAAAGAACAGGAGTTATAATTAAAAAAGAATATGTACCAAAGACAACAAAAACATATATACGTTCAATGTGGATTGGGAAAATACATCACATGATTCCTACGACAGAATACATACCAGAAAAATATATTTTAAAAGTTTCTTATGTTGTAACAAAAGAGAAAAAATTTGAAGTGTCCAAAGATGAATATGACAGAGTTGTAATTGGAGATAAAAAGGTATTTAAAGAGGTGAAATAATAATGACAAAAAAGGAATATCTTAGACAAGGATTTAAGTTAAAGAGAGAAATAGAACATGATAAAAAAATACTGGAAGAACTTAAAAGTAATCTTGATGGACTTCAAGCCTTACAGAATTCTGAAAAGGTACAAGGCGGACCTGTCAAAGATGATAGTGGTATAGTCAACAGGATGAACAAAGTAATAGAACTGGAAAATAAAATAAAAAATAAATTATACAAACTTAATGACTTCCAGCAAAAACTATTATCAGAATTAGAAAAAATAGAGAATATAGATGAGAAAATTTTAATGGAAAGTAGATATATTTTAAATCTAAAATGGGAGAATATAGCGGATAAAATCGGATATTCACTAAGTCAAACTTATAGAATTCACGGAAAAATATTAGAAAATTTTAAAATGACATTGAATGAGAGTATCAATGTGTGATATTATATAAAATATAGATTGGGTCAAGGGAGAAAATCCTTTGGCCTTTTTATATTTAAAAGTATTTGTTTAGTAGATTTTTCTTTGATATAATATAAGAAAAATTATATTGAGGAGAGGATAATGTTGGAATTTTGGATAAAACAGATTATAACGGTAACAGTGTATATAGGGACTTTAATGTTTTCTATATTAAATTTTTCAATAGAGACTAGTAGAGTTTTGGCACCAATTTTAACAACAGTATTTGTTTGGGTAATGAATAATACTTTTTCAAAAGATTATCAAGAAAAAATAGATAAAAAAATAGAAACTTATAAAAATGAACTTGATAAAAAATTAGAAACACATAAAGCAAAATTATCAGGACATATTTTAGTGACAAAACTTCAGTATGATTTAGAATTTGAAATTTATACAAATTTGTTTGGAAGTCTAATGGAAGTATTACTTTCTACAAGAGGGATGATTTATTTTAGAAAAAAGAATAATAAATTTTATTTTGATAAATATATTAATGATGGCAACAAATTTTCTGATACATTCCAAAAATATTATCCATTTTATTCAAAAAAAATTTATTCAATATGTAAAGAAATATTCTTAGAAGGGCAAGAAATTAAAGATGAGTATGAGGAATACAAAAAGACAGGGAATTTCAATGAAGAAAAATGTAATCAAAAAATTTCTCGCATGACAGATTTAAAAGAAGAGGTTTCAGAATTAATAAAAAAAAGAATAGAAAATATGAAAATAGTAGAATAGAGAGTCATTAATTTGATTCTCTTTTTTATTGCTATTTTCAAAAAAGTAGCAATTTTTAAAAATAGGTGTAGGTGAGTTCATGGCAAAGTCAAAATGGGAAACACATGTAAAAGATAAATTAATACTTGTTGAAAGTTGGGCTAGAGATGGGCTCACTGATGAGCAGATAGCAAGGAATTTAGGAATAGGATATACAACTTTAAAAGAGTATAAAAATAAATATCCGTCCTTTTCGGCTACCTTAAAAAGAGGAAAAGAAGTAGTTGATACTGAAGTTGAAAATGCACTATTACAAAAAGCTTTAGGAGGAAAAGAGAAGTTATTAAAACCTGTTAAATTAAAGCAAGTTATATACTCAGATACTGGAAAAAAGTTAAAAGAATTTGAAGAAATAGTTATGGTAGAAGAAGAAGTTTTAATCGCACCAGATACTACAGCACAAATATTTTGGCTGAAAAATAGAAAACCAGGAGTATGGAGAGATAAAACATCAGTAGAGCATAGTGGAGAAATAAAAGGGAATAATCCTTTTGCTGGACTTAGTACAGAAGAACTAAAGAAGATGATAAAAGATGAAGATAAATAGAGAAGATGTGATAAAACAAGCTAAACTAGAACTTGCAAGGCGTGAGTTCTTTTTTTATTGCCATTTAAAAGCTCCAGACTTCTATAAACCAGATAGAAAATACTTGGTAGATTTGTGTAATAGTATGCAGGAGTTCTATGAGGGAGATGATGAAGTACTTATTATTAATCTTCCGCCTAGACATGGGAAGTCAAGAACAGCTGGATTATTTGTTGAATGGATATTAGGAAAAGACCAGACAGAAAAGATTATAGCAGGTTCATATAATGAAACTCTTTCAACTGAATTTTCAAAAGATGTAAGAGGTGATATTCAGGAAATAAAAGCAGATGAAGATAAAATTGTATTTTCTGACATATTTCCAAATGTAAGAATAAAACGTGGTGATGGAGCTATGAATCTTTGGAGTTTGGAAAATGGAAGAAATAACTATCTTGCTACCTCTCCGACTGGTACAGCTACAGGATTTGGGTGTTCTTTGTTGATAATAGATGACCTTATTAAAAATGCTGAAGAGGCTTACAATGAGAATAAGCTTAGCAGTCATTGGGATTGGTTTACAAAGACAATGCTATCAAGACTGGAAGGAAAAAGAAAGCAGATAATCATTATGACAAGGTGGTCGAGTGGAGATCTTGCAGGAAGAGCATTGGAATATTACAAAGAAGAAGGAAAAAAAGTAAAACATATAACGAAAAAGGCTCTACAGGATGATGGAACTATGTTATGTGATGAAGTATTAAATTATAAAGCATACAAAAGTATAATTAGAGCCATGGGGCCAGAGATAGCAAGTGCTAACTATCAGCAAGAGCCTATTGACTTAAAAGGTAGATTATACAGCAGTATAAAAACCTATGAAACTCTACCAAAAGATACAAATGGGAATCTGCTATTTACAACTATTAAAAATTATACAGATACAGCAGACACAGGATCAGATTATCTATGCTCAATTAACTATGGAGTATATGAGAAAGAAGCATATATACTAGATGTCATTTATACTAAAGAACCTATGGAAGTAACAGAACCTTTATTGGCTAATAGCCTATATGATTATGGAGTTAATGAGGCAGATATAGAGAGTAACAATGGAGGTAGAGGCTTTGCAAGGTCAGTAGAAAGGATTTTAAGAGAAAAGTATAGAAGTAATAAAACTAAGATAAACTGGTTTCATCAGTCAAAGAATAAGCAAGCTAGAATACTTTCAAATAGTACTTGGGTAATGGATCACATATATTTTCCAAAGAATTGGGTAGATAGATGGCCAGAATTTGCAAAAGCAATATTAACTTACCAAAAAGAAGGAAAAAATAAATATGATGATGGACCAGATGTACTGACAGGGGTAGCTGAGAAAAATAATAATGTAAAAAGATTTGGGTGGTAAAAACAAAGAAGGTGAAATATGTTTGAGTGGATAAAGAAATTATTTTCTAAAAGTAAAGAGAAGGTGGAAAAGAAGGTGGAGAGAAGTTATGTAGAAAAATTAATTCAGAACTGGGAAATGTCAAAGTCTAGGAAGATGATGATTACAGGAGAAGACTACTACAGAGGGAAGCAGGATATTCTCAATAAAAAAAGGCTGGTTAGAAATGAAAAAGGAGACTTAGTTGAAAATTTTGCTTTGGTAAATCATAAAATAGTTGATAATCAGTATAGTAAGCTTGTGGATCAGAAAGTTAATTACTTAGTAGGAAAACCTATTTCTTTTAAAAGCAAAGATGAGAAATACGCAGAAGAATTACAAAAAATATTTGATAAAAATTTTCATAGAAAATTCAAATATTTAACTGAGAATGCCTTAAATAATGGCGTAGGATGGTTACATCCATACTATGACAATGAAGGTAATTTTAAATTGAGACAGTTTGAACCTTTTGAAATATTACCAATTTATAAAGATAAGGATAAAGAAGAATTGGAAATGGTAATAAGAGTATATAAAGAGGCTATACTTGGAACTTATGAAACCATCGAGAAAGTGGAAGTGTATAAAAAGAATGGAATAGATAGATATGTTAGAAAAAGAGGGGTGTGCTCATTGGAATGTGAGAACATCCCTTATGTAATTTTTACAGAAGGAGAAGAGGAAAAACCTTTTAACTGGGCCAAAATCCCTTTTATACCATTCAGATATAATCAACAGGAAATACCTCTTATAGCGAGGGTAAAAAGTTTACAGGATGCTATTAATACAATAGTATCTAATTTTCAAGACAATGTTACAGAGGATATAAGAAATACAATATTTGTTTTAGTAAATTTTGGTGGAGAAGATCCAGCAGATTTCAGAAGGGATTTACAAGATGGGATTATTAAAGTTAATGCAGTAGAAGGAATATCAGGAGATGTTAAAACACTTCAAGTTGAGGTAAACTCAGAAAACTATAAAACAATATTAGAAATGCTTAAAAAAGCTATTATAGAAAATGGGAGAGGATTTGACGCTAAGGATGACAGAATGTCAAATAATCCTAATCAGATGAACATACAATCCATGTATGCAGATATAGATTTAGATGCAAATAATATGGAGACAGAATTTCAAGCTTCTTTTGAACAGTTGCTATGGTTTGTAAATGTTCATTTGAGAAAAGATAAGGATCCTACTTTAGAAGTTATATTTGATAGAGATGTTCTTGTAAATGAAGGACAGACAATAGATAATATAGCAAAATCAGTAGGAATTATATCTGAAGAAACACTTGTATCAATGCATCCGTTTGTAGCAGAACCAAAAGCAGAACTTGAAAGGATGAAAAAGGAGAAAGAAGAAAAAATAAATCAATATCCTGAAGCTTTTGGCAATGGACCAGGTGATCCAGATGTCAAAGAAGAGTAGTTATTGGCAAGAAAGGTTTTTAGAGGAAGAAGAAAGAATAAATAAGGATGCCAGAGCATATGCAAGAAGAATAGAACAGCAATATGATATAGCACTTAGAAACATAGAAAGAGATATAAATGATTGGTATATGAGAATAGCAAAGAACAACAATGTTAGTCTATTAGAAGCTAAAAGAATGCTATCAGCTAAAGAACTTGCAGAATTTAAGTGGGGTGTAAAAGAGTACATAAAAGCTGGAGAAACTAATGCTATTTCTCCCATTTGGATGAAAGAACTTGAGAATGCATCAGCAAGGGTTCATATCTCCAGATTAGAAGCTCTAAAAATTCAAATACAGAATGAAGTTGAGGGAATCTATGGAGTAAGAGACAAGGAAATGCAGAATTATCTTGTAAGAACCTATGGAGAAACATATTACCACACAGCTTACGAGATACAGAAAGGAAATGGGGTAGGATGGTCACTAAATAGACTTGATACAAATAAAGTTAATGCTATTATTCATAAACCTTGGGCAACAGATGGCAAGAACTTTTCAGAAAGAATTTGGGAAGATAAGACAAAATTGATTAATACTTTACACACAGGACTTACTCAAAACTTTATTAGAGGGGAAGCTCCAGACAAGCTTATATCTTCTATCACTAAAGAATTTAATATAAAAAAGAGTGTAGCAGCTAGACTGGTAATGACAGAATCAGCTGCATACTCTTCACAGGCCAGAGAAAAGTCATTTAAGGCATTAAACTTGAGTAAATATGAAATAGTGGCAACTTTAGATAGTAAAACATCTGAAATATGCCAGGAAATGGATGGAAAAGTATTTGATATGAAAGATTATCAAGTAGGAATAACAGCTCCACCTTTTCATGTTTGGTGTAGAACTACTACGGCTCCATGGTTTCCTGAAAATTTTGATGCAGAAAGAATAGCTAGGGGAACAGATGGGAAAACATATAAAGTTCCAGAGAATATGAAATATAAAGACTGGAAAGAAAAATATGTGAAAGACAATGAAGAAAATGATATAATAGAAATAAAAACAAAAGATGATTTTATAAAGAGAATGAAAGAAGATTTTGGTTTTACTAAAGTAGCTACAGATGGGGTAGAATTAGATGTTTTAAGGGAAGTTCATGAGACATTAAAAGAATCATATGAAGAGTACCCAATATTAAAAGGTTTTATTAATCATTTTAACATTTCTTCTGAAGCAGATGCAACAGCATGGGCAGTTATGAAAGTAGATGAGAATGGGAAAATCATAAGATCTTTAAATATAAATCTAGAACAAATGAATAATAAAAAAGGTATTATGGAAATGATAAATAGAGCAGTGAAAGAAAATAAATGGACTCCTAAAAATGGAGCTGGAGGAATAATTAAACATGAATTGGGACATATGATAGAGTATGCGATAAATGTGAAAAAATATGGATTAGATTTAAAAAATTTATCTGCGTCAACTCCAGGACTGATGGATATGTGGAAATCTTGTGGCGATGGAACTGTAGCAAAAGAAATAGTGACTAAGATTTTTAAAGAAAAAGGCATAAAGTTAAATAACAAAAATGTTGAAATATTAGTATCAGGGTATGCAGCTAAAAGTTTTAAAGAAGTACTAGCAGAATGTGTTGGGTGTGATGAATCTAGAGAAATTCCTAATCTTGTAAAAGAAGAATTAAAAAAATATATGAAGGAGTTGATGAAATAATGATACCATCTTTGATGTCATCTTTAATGTTACCTTATCCTTTTGAATTAAGAGATAAAGTTGAATTTGATGAAAATGGAGAAGTGAGGTTAAAAGATGGAGCTACAGAAGAAGAAAAAGAAATGTTAAGAAAGTATTTAGAAATATATAAAGGTACTAAAAAGCAAGAAATAAAAGAAGGAGAATTTGAAGATATAATAGATTATTGATGGAAAACGTCAACACCTTTACAGTTCTTAGATGAACAAGGTATGTCCTTATGTAAAGGTTTTAAGTTATATACTGCCCGAAACATTGATGATAATTCAAGTGCACTTGAATTGTAGATGTGGGGAGCCGAGCACTTAGAGAAATCTAGGTGCTTTTTTAATACGAAAATTTAAGAATTTAAGGAGGAATAAAAAATGGATTCAAAAGAATTTTTAACATTATGTAAAAAGGAAATAGTAAATTATTTTAATGCAAACTCTGAAAAGACTGATAAATTTGAACTTTCAGAGAATGATGTATTTGTTGTTTGGAGCTGTAAGACTTTGCAAAACAATAAAGCTCTATTGAGTACTATTGTCAGTGATGGAATGTATTATGAAGTTACATTCAATGGTGACAAAAATGAAATGTATTTGGATGCCTACAAGAAATGGGAAAATAAATGTATAAAATTATAAAAATAGGAGAGTGATTAAAATGATGACATCAGGATTTACAGTAGCAGGATTTGTGTTTGTAGGAATTGTAATAGGGGGTGTAGCAGGATATTTTGTAGGAAAGATTAGAAAAAGAAATGGCAAAAGTAAAAAATGAACAGCAGAAGTGATACACCATGGAAGAATCAAAGAGCTTGAGTATTCAATACTAGGAGCTGGGTATGGACAACATGCATATGGCATACCTTGCTCTTATTTTTATAAAAGCAAATAAGGAGGAAAAATAAATGACTAAAGAACAATTAAAAGCTTTAGGAGTTACTGAAGAATTAGCAATTAAAATTGCTGGAGAATCTAAGAAGGAGCTAGAAGGCTATGTGGAGAAAACAAAATTTGATGAAGTTGACACCAAAGTAAAACAATTAGAAACATCAGTAGCAGAAAGAGACAAACAATTGGAAGATTTAAAAAAATCAACTGGAGATGTAGAAACACTGAAAAAGCAAATAGAAACTTTGCAAAATGAGAATAAAACAAAAGAAGAAACGTATAAAACAGAGTTGTCTAATTTAAAGAAAAATAATGCACTTGATTTAGCTTTAGCTGGAGCAAAGGTTAAAAATAATAAGGCAATAAAAGCTTTATTAGATAGTGAAAAAATCAAACTAAAAGATGATGGAACATTAGAAGGACTTACAGAGCAGTTAGAAACTATTAAAAAAACAGATGCATATTTATTTGAGGAAACTCAAACAAAAGAAAAAACAGTTCCTAAAGGATTTGTACCTGGAGTAACACCACCAGGAGAAACAGTAACATCTCCTGCAAGTTTAGGAGATGCAGTAGCAACAGCTTTAGCTGGAGTATTTAATAAAAATTAAGGAGGAGATATAAATGGCAGTAACATTAGCACAAGCAAAATTAAATGTACAAGATGCATTACAAATGGGAGTAATAGATGAATTTGCAAAAAGCAACTTCATAATGGCTAACATTCCGTGGGATGATTGTGTATCACCAACTGGAGGAGGAGCAACTCTTACATACGCATACACAAGATTAAAAACACAACCAACAGCAACTTTTAGAGAAGTAAACACAGAGTATACAGCTCAAGAAGTGGAAAAAGAAAGACATACAGCTGATATAAAAATATTTGGAGGAGCATTCCAAATAGATAGAGTAATAGCTGATATGGGAGGAATTATAAGTGAAGTAACACTGCAAATGCAGCAAAAGATTAAAGCTGCATCAGCACTATTTAATGAAAATGTAATCAATGGTGATAGTGCAGTAGATAACAAAGCATTTGACGGACTTGATAAAGCTCTTACAGGTTCATCAACAGAAGTTGTTCCAACAGCTCCAATAGATTTATCTACATCAGCAGCAGTAGATACTAACTGGAAAGAATTTTTGGATGTATTGGATGAATTTCTTATGGGATTAGATGGAACTCCATCAATGATTGGGGGAAATACAAAGCTTATTGCTAAGATAAGAGCATGTGCAAGAAGAGCGGGAATGTATCAAGTAACAAAAAATGATTTTGGTCAGCAAGTGGAATCATACAATGCTATTCCTTTAGTGGATTTAGGAGCGAAAGCAGGAACTAATGATCCAGTAGTTAAAACTAATACATCTACAGGGGAAACATCTTTGTATGCTATAAGATTTGGATTAGATGGATTTCATGCAGTAACTACTCCAGGACAATTCATCAAAACATGGTTGCCTGATTATAATACTGCTGGAGCAGTAAAAACTGGAGAAGTAGAAGCACTAGCTGCAGTTGTATTAAAAACAACAAAGGCAGCAGGAGTATTAAGAAAAATCAAAGTTCAATAGTAGGAGGAAAATTATGGCTAAAATAATATGTCCTAACAAAGAATACACTGGAGTTTCTGCCAGTGTATCTTTTTGTAATGGAGTAGGAGAAACAGAAGATATAAGATTGATAAAATGGTTTGAAGACCACGGATATACTGTAGTAAATAATGAGAAAGTGGCAGAAAAAGCAGTAATTGATGAAGAGGCGAAAGAAGAAGTAACAGCAGAGGAAACAGCAACAGAAAAAGAAATGTACACTAAAAAAGCTTTAGAAGGAATGAGTGCTCCTGATATAGATGAGTTAGCAGCAAGAGAGGGAGTAGATATTTCTAATTGCAAAAACAAAAATGAGAAAATAGAAAAAATTTTAGAGTACCAAAAGGGTAAAGAAGAAAAATAGGAGGTAAGGAAAATGAAATTACAAATTTTTAATCACAGAACAGAAGAGGTTCATTATTTTGAATGTGAGAACTTCAAAACATCAAAAGAGGTAGAAAAGTACAAAAATATGCCTGATGGAATGCAAAAAATCGGAGTAGAAGAACCAGACACAAGAATAAATTTAAAAACTAAGCTATATGATGGAGTTCACTATCAAGTTTTATTTAATCTAAATGAATGTTCAGCTTATGTAGATGGGGTTTTGATATTTGTCAAATAATTAAGTAGGAGGAAATCATGGGAATAGATGAAGCAGTAAAACTAAGGCTCAAAATGTTTAAAATAACAGTATCAACAGAAGATGAAAGCATATTAGAATACCTCATAAATAAATCTCTCAATAGCATAAATAATATAACCAATCAGGATTATACTGCTGATACATTCCCTACTCCTATTTTTGAAATATGGGTGGATAAAGCAGCAGGAGAATACATAAACCTCAAGAAAACTACTGGAGAGCTACCAGAAGATTATGACTTATTACTTCTAGTTAATCAAGTAAAATTAGGAGATACAAGTGTAAATCTAGGAGAAGGAACAGCAAGCAGTGATGAACAAAGACTAAATGCTGTAATAAACTTTTTAATGATTGGAAGAGACAGAGAATTAATAAGGTTTAGGAGGATGTCAAGATGACAAGAAAAGAAAAGTATATAGCAGCTTGCAGAAAGTCAATAGAAAGGCTTTATGATGATACATGTAATATTTATGAGAGTGGATTAAGGAAAGACTCTAAAACAGGAATTACAAAGCCTACAGCTGATAATTTAGTAGTTAAGAATCAACAATGCAGGATATCATTTAAAACTATATCCCCTACTAATCAAACTGAGAGTAATAATAAGATCTCTCAGGAGATAAAGCTATTCATAGCTCCAGAACTGCTTATCAAAGAAGGTTCTAAAATAGTTATAACTAGAAATGGAAGGACTACAGAATATAAAAATAGTGGAACTCCAGCTATATATAGTACTCATCAAGAGATAATTTTAACTCTAGTAAAGGAATATGCATAATGGGTAATGCAGTTAAAATCAATTTTAAAGAACTTGAAAACTTTTCAAAGCAATTAGAAAAATTGGCAGAAGAAACAAGATGGGTTATAGTGGAGCTTGCAAATGAGATAGCAGCAAGATTACTGAGAAAAGTAATTAAAAGAACTCCTGTTGGGATATATGGAAAACAAATACCAGTCACTAAAAAGATTTATAGATATGAAGTAATTCAAGGCGAAACAACAAGGAATGGAAAGCCCAAGAAGAGAAGAATTGATACAGGAAGAACAAAAACAGTTATGCAGAGTACATCAGGTAAAACTGGTGGTACTTTGAGAAGAGGATGGGATATAGGACCTGTTATTAAGTCTGGTGAAACTTATTCAGTGGAAATATTTAATTCAGTAGAATATGCATCTTATGTGGAGTTTGGACATAGAACAAGAAATCACAAAGGTTGGGTACAAGGGCACTTTATGCTTACTATCTCAGAAAAAGAGCTATCAGAGAATCTAAATGTAATTATAGAAAAAAAGCTGACAGAATTGTTTAGGGAGCGGTTTAGATGATAAATGGAATTATAGCAGGTATAGGAAAAGCTTTATCAGATGAGTTTAAAGATACATATCAAATATATATGGAGCAAATACCACAAGGTTTTAAAGAGCCTTGTTTTTTTATACAAGGAATAAATGCAGCAGAAAAACAATTTTTAAATAGAAGATATAAATTCAATCAATCCTTTGTAGTCCAGTATTTTCCTGAAGAAGATAAAATATCAAATGAAGATATGTATTTTATAGCTGAAAGAATGATGAGAGTTTTAGAATTTATAGAGCAAATTGGAGAAGAGGAAACAAATAAACTTAGAGGGACAAGCAGAAGTTATAGAATAATTGATGGGGTATTGAATTTATTTGTTGATTACAATTTCTTTGCTTATTTGGAAATACCAGAAGAAGCATTTATGGAAATTTTAAATGGGAATTATCAAACAAAAGGGTAAGGAGGAAATATAGTGGCAAAAGAAATAAAAGAAACTATTGTAGAAGAGAAAAAATTTACTAAGAATTCTTTAGTGAATAGTGAGAAATATAAAAGTAAAAAAATTCTATTAAAAGTGCTGCTTGAAGATGAGAAGAAATATTCATTTAAAGAAGTAGAAAAAATAATAGATGACTATTTAAAAAAAGGGGTGAAATAAATGGCATTTGGAGGAGGAACATGGTTAACTCAAAACAAGGTACTTCCAGGTACCTATATTAACTTTGTAAGTGCAGCGGCAGCTTATGTAAATATTGCTGATAGAGGATATGCGTGTATGGGATTTAATTTGGATTGGGGAATTGAGAATGAAATATTCACTGTTGAAAACTCAGATTTTCAAACAAATAGTATGAAGTATTTTGGTTATGAATACACACATGACAAAATGAAGGCACTCAGAGATATATTTCAAAATGCTAAAACAGTATACTGTTTTAGATTAAATGGATCAGGAGGAGTAAAAGCTTCAAATACTTTTGCTACAGCTAAATATGCAGGAGTAAGAGGAAATGATATAAAAGTTATAATTGCCGATAGTGTGGATGAAGAAGATAAATTTGATGTATCTACATATATTGGAATTTCTTTAGTTGATACACAAACTGTAGCTGCAACAGCAGAACTAAAAGATAATGATTATGTTGTTTGGAAGAAAGAAGCAACTTTAGAAGTTACAGCAGGAATACCGTTAACAGGTGGAACAAATGGAACAGATTCTACAGGACTTTCCCATCAAACTTTCTTAGAAAAATCTGAAAAATATAGATTTAACTCTATAGGAGCAGCTGTTACAGATAAAGTAACTAAACAGTTGTATGCAGAGCATACTAAAAGAATGAGAGATGAAGTAGGAGTTAAGTATCAGTGTGTGTTGTATGATTATGAAGCTGACTACGAGGGAGTAATCAATGTAGTTAATGCATGTACTGACACTGGAGAGAATGAAGCCTCAATAGTTTATTGGTTAGTGGGGGCAAATGCAGGATGTGCAATAAATGAGTCATTAACTAATAAAAATTATGATGGTTCATTTAAAATAAAAACAGATTACACTCAAACACAATTAGAACAAGGAATGAAAGCAGGACACTTCATGTTTCATCAAGTTGATAATGCTATAGCAGTTCTATCTGATATTAACAGTTTTGTTAATTGGAGTATTTATAAAAATGAAGACTTTTACAGAAATCAAGTTATAAGAATATTGGATCAAGTAGCAATGGATGTAGCAAGTTTGTTTAATAAAAGACATCTTGGTAAGACTAGAAATAATAATCCAGGAAGAGTTGCTTTATGGACAGATATAACAGCTCATCATCAAGAGCTTGAGAAAATAGAAGCCATAGAAGATTTTAATCCTAAAGAGGTTACAGTCTTAGAAGGAGCTGACAAGGTATCAGTTTTAGTAAATGACAGAATAAAACCTGTGGGAGTAATGGAAAAATTATATATGGCAGTAGTTGTTGTATAAAGGGAGGTAGAAAGTAAATGAGAAGAGTAACGATGCATGGAAAAGATGCTATAAGTGGTTCAGAAGCAGAATGTTATATTACAATAGATGGAAATAGATATAATTTTATGCAGGCAATAACTTTTGAAGCAACTTTTGAAAAAAATAAAACAGAAGTTCCTATACTTGGAAGACCTGGAAAAGGAAACAAGGCAAATGGATGGACTGGAACAGGATCAATGACATGTCATTTCAATCAATCTGTAATGAGAGAACTTTTAGAAAAGTATAAAAATGATGGGATAGATACTTATTTCACTATCATGGTAACAAATGAGGATCCTACATCAGCAGTAGGAAGACAGACAGTAATATTTAAGGATTGTAATTTAGATGGAGGAATATTAGCCAAATTTGATGCAGATGCAGATTATTTGGATGAGGACTTCGATTTTACATTTGAAGATTTTGAAATACAAGAAACATTTAAACCATTAGATGGATTTATAGCATAGGAGGAGAGAAATATGAGTTTAACAACATTTTTAAAAGGAAATGCAAAAACAATAGGAGTGGTAGAATATGCTCCATCAGATAGATTTTTAGATGAAGAGGGAAAACCAGCTAAATTTAAAATAAGAGCAATATCAGGGAAATTGGATGCTCAGTTAAGAGCTCAATCTCAAATTAAAGATTTAAAAAGTGGGGCAATAGATTTTGATACTAATAAATACATGGCCTTACTGATGACTACATGTATATCTGAACCAGATTTGAGAAATGCGGAACTTCAAGATAGTTATGAGGTAAAAAATGAAGTAGATCTTTTAGAAGTGATGTTCACAGCTGGAGAATATCAGAGACTTTTAATGAAAGTTCAAGAAGTAAATGGTTTTACTGAAACATACCAAGAAAAGGTTAAACAGGCAAAAAACTAATAAAGGAAGGTGATAGCGAGGCAAATCTTGCCTACTATTGCCTTCATAAATTAAAAATGCTGCCAAGTGTATATTTAAGTCTTCCAGAAAATGAAAGGGCATTTGTAGATGCATGTATACTGGAGAAAGTAGAACAAGAGAAAAAAGAAGAAAAGAAATCAAAAAGAAACAGAAAAAAGAGATAAGGAGGAGATAGGATGGCGCAAATAAATGCAAGTATTAATCTTATGAATGGTATGACACAACCACTTATGAACATAGTAAATTCAGTGAATAATGTTATATCTACACTTAGAGCAGTAAATAATGCAAATATAAATATTGATACCTCATCTCTCCAAGCATCTCAAAATTTACTTAATCAAACCTCTGCTGATTTATTAAGATGGCAGCAGGAACTGGAAAATCAAATAAGAGAAAATGGAGATGAAGCTGGCAGGCTCAATAATAGGTTTCGTGAAGGTGGAGGTCCATTGGAAGGACTTATAGCAAAAGCAAAAAGATTAGCTTTAACATTAGGAGGAATTACCTTTGGGAAGAAACTTTTAGGATTATCAGATGAGATAACGACAATGAATGCCAGAGTAAATATAATGGCAAAAGCAAATGAGGATCCAGAAGATATCAAAAGAGCTCTTTTTGAATCAGCTCAAAGATCCAGGGCAGATTATTTTGCTACTGCCAATGCAGCAGCAACAATGGGAATAACAGCAAAAGATACCTTTGGAAGCAGCAAGGAAGTAATAAGTTTTATGGAATTGGCAAATAAACAATTTACTATAGCAGGAACTGAAGGGGCAGCCAAAGAAGGAGCTATGCTTCAATTACAGCAAGCTATGTCTATGGGAGTTTTAAGAGGACAAGAATTTAGATCAGTACAGCAGGGGATGCCAACTATGATTGATTATCTGGCCAAACATTTAGGAAAAACTAAAGCTCAGATTAAGGAAATGGCAGATCAGGGAAAACTTACAGCAGGTGTAGTAAAAGCAGCAATGTTTGGAGCAGCAGATGACATTAACAAAAAATTTGAAAGTATGCCTAAAACTTTAGGGCAGATAGGAACCTCTATTAAAAATACTTTTATAAAAAACTTTGAACCAGTATCAGAAAAGCTGTCAAAGATGTTTAATAGTGAATCTTTTAAAAATTTTGTTAATACTATATCACTGGGAATAAATATTAGTATTTTAGCAATAGGAGGGCTGATATCAGCTGTGGCTGGGATGGTAAACTGGATTAGAAAATACAGTAGTTATATAGTTCCAATATTAACAATAGCAACAATAGGGTTTGTACAATTAAAATGGGCTGTAATAGCTTCTACTGCTGCAACGATTAAAGATACTATTGCAAAGGGTGCAAATGCAGCAGCTACCTTGGGATTAACAGCTGTGTATGTACTCTATAATGGGGCAGTAGCCTTGGCAACATTGGCAACAGGAATAATGACAGGAAGTACAGCAGCTCTAACAATTGGGGTAAAAGGATTATCAGCAGCCTTTCTAGCATGCCCTGTTGTTTGGATAGCATTAGCAATTATGGGAGTTGTATATGCGATATATAAACTTGTAGAATGGCTTAATAAAACCAAGGGAATGAGTTTATCAACTTTTGGTGTTATAGCAGGAGCTATAGCCTATTTTGTAACTTCAACATTTAATTTACTTAAAGTTTTTGCCAATAATATAATGTTTACGATTTCAATTATATACAACAATTTTGCAACATTTGCAGAGTTTTTAGCTAATCTATTTAATGATCCAGTAACTGCAGTGAAGAATTTGTTTTTAGATTTAGGAGAAAATATAATAAAAATATTAACAACAGTATCAGGAGTAATTGATAAAGTTTTAGGAACTAACCTTTCATCAGGATTGAATGATTTTCAAGATAAATTAAATACTTGGAGGAATGAAAATGTAAAAGAAAATAAAATAAAAATTCCAAGAATGAATCCTGAATATTTTCAACTTTCAGATCCAAAAGAAGCATTTAAAAATGCACATGACAAAACAGTAGAGATAGCTAATAACATAAAGGGAAGTTTAAATTTAGGAGTGACAAATGACCTATTAAAAACTATTGCAGGAAATACAGGGAAAACTAACAGTACTTTGGACCTGACAAAAGAAGAATTGAAATATCTTAGAGATGTTGCAGAACAAGAGGTTATTAATAGATACACAACAGCTTCTATAAATAACAATAACACATTCAATAATAATATAAACAGTGAAATGGATGTGGATGGTGTAGTAAGTAAGTTTTATAATGGATTGGCAGAAGCAGCATCAACAGTGGCTGAGGGGGTATAAATATGTATATTTTTTATTTAGGAAGTTTATTATTTCCTGTTGCTCCTGAGGGTGTAAATATTAAGGCTAATAATCAAAATAAAACCTTAACATTAATCAATGAGGGGGAAATAAATCTTTTAAAATCTAGAGGACTTCAAGAGATAAGTTTTGAAGTATTGATACCTCATCAAAAATATTCCTTCTCTAAATATCTTGGTGGAGTTCTTCCTATACAACATTATACAGAAGCTTTAGCAGCTATGAAAGCTACTAAAAAGCCTGTTCAATTTATTATACTTAGAAACTTGAAGAGTATATCAGGAATCTATAATACTAATATAAAAGTATCAGTGGAAGATTATAATCTCATAGATAATGCGGATAAATATGGAGAGGATATAGGAATATCTATAAAATTAAAAGAATATAAGGATAAATCAAATATTCTTATGTCTATAGTAGGGAAGGTAGAAAATAAAACACAGTATTTATTAACAAAAGTTAGAGAGAGTGCCAAAATACTTCCAAAAACTTATACTGTAAATTCAGGAGATACTTTATTTACAATAGCAAAAAAACAGCTGGGAGATGGAAGCAAAGCTCAAAATCTTTTAGAATTAAATAAGCTTCCAAATCTTATAGATATTGTAGCAGGACAGGTGATAAGACTTGAATAATGCAGATATAAAAGTATATATAGTTAAACAAGATACACCAGGTGCTACTGGAAGCACTTTTATACCTAAAGTACTTGAAGGTATTACCTGGACAACAGAAAGATACGGAACTGCTGGAAAATTAGAATTTTCTATTTTAAATGAAGGAGATATTTTTCCAGTAGAGGGGGATAAAGTGGAGTTTCACTATGATGGAACTCCTGTTTTTTTAGGTTTTATATTTACTATCCAAAGGGATAAGACCGATATAATAAAGATCACAGCATATGATCAATTAAGGTATTTAAAAAATAAGGGAATACATGAGTATAAAAATAAAAGAGCTGATGAAGTGGTAAAAATGCTGGCAGATGATTACAGATTACAATTAGGAGAGCTTGATAATACAGTGCATGTAATTCCAATTAGAAAAGAAGTAAATAAAACACTATTAGATATAATAAATACTGCTCTATCTATAACTTTACAGAACACTAAAAAGCTATATGTTTTATATGATAACTTTGGGAAAATTATGCTTAAAGATATTGAAAGCCTGTATATAGAGCTTTTAATAGATGAGAATAACAGTGAAAATTTTTCTTATACATCAAGTATAGATAAAAGAACATATAACAGGATAGTAGTGTATAGGGAAAATGAGAAAGCAGGAACAAGGGAATTGTATGAAACTAAATCGACAAAAAATCAGAATGAGTGGGGAATACTTCAGCATGTGGAACAATGTGGAAAAAAGGAAAATCCAAAAGTTATGGCTGATGCACTTTTAGAACTATACAATAAAAAGACAAGAATATTATCAATAAAGAATGTTTTGGGAGATGTAAGGTGCAGAGCTGGGTTTAGCTTATTTGTAAAATTAGATACTGGAGATATTGATATTAATAACAAAATGATTATCAATAGGGTTACACACACATTCAAATATCAAGAGCATTTAATGACACTTGATTTAATAGGAGGTGTTTTAAATGTATAGTGATATGATAAGACTATTTAAACAGATAGCAAAAGATGTAATTGAAAACGACAAACCAGTAGCGGTTCAAACGGGAACAGTTATACAGATAAATCCTATACATATCAGAGTGGATGACAAGATAACACATAAGGAAGAGGATGGAGATCTTATACTAACTCATCTTGTAAAAGATTATGAAGTAGATATTACTGTACAGCATAGTACAGATAGTATTTATAAAGAATGGGATACTAATCACGCACATCCAGGTGTAGGAATGGCAACAATTCCTATTGATCATGAACATGAGTATAGAGGAAGAAAAAAGATAATAATGCATCTAGCACTTAAAAAAGGAGAAAAGGTATTATTATTAAGAGAAAATGGAGGACAAAGATATATAGTTTTAGATAGAGTTTATGATCCAATAGTGGAGGGGGAATGGATATGATACCGGTAAGAGACAGTTTTACATCTGATGAATATAGCATTGTAGAAAGTCCTACTAAAACTTATAAGATGGATATAGAAGACAATAAAAGGGATTTAAGGATAAAAGGTTATACTGATGAAAGAAAAGCTATGGAACAGGCCATATACAAGATTCTATTGACTGAAAGATATCAATATCTTATTTATAGTTGGAACTATGGAATTGAGTTAAAAGATTTATTTGGTAAGCCTATTCCTTACTGTTGTGTAGAATTAGAAAGAAGAATAAGAGAAGCATTACTTCAAGATGAGAGAATAACTGAGGTTTATGATTTTGAGTTTGAAAACCCTGAGTTTGAAACGATATTTGTTAAATTTAAAGCAGATACAATTTATGGAGAAATGGACTTATCAAGGGAGGTGAGATTAAGCAGTGTTTGAAACTAAAACTTTTGAATATTTAATGAATGAGAAACTTAAAAATGTACCTTCTGATGTAGATAAAAGAGAAGGCTCTGTTGTTTGGGATAGTATGGCTCCTAATGCTTTAGAATCAGCTATGATGTATCAGGAACTTGAAGCTTATTACAAAGAAACATTTGGAAGTACAGCAAGTAGAACATACCTAATTGAAAGGTGTAGAGAAAGAGGGATAACTCCTAAAGCAGCAAGTGCAGGAGTATATAAAGGGAAATTTAATATTCAAGTACCTATTGGTAATAGATTTAGTTTAGATATATACAATTATGAGGTTCTAGCTTACATAGGCATGAATACAGATACTAAATATTATGAATATCAGTTAAGATGTGAAAGTACTGGAATAGCTCCCAATTCTAATTTTGGTCAATTAATACCAATAGATTATTTACAGGGATTAACTTATGCACAATTAACCGAAACTTTAATACCTGGAGAAGATGAAGAAGATACAGAAGTATTAAGACAAAGATATCTAAATTCTTTTGATACTCAGGCATATGGAGGAAATATAAAGGATTATGAGGAGAAAACTTTATCTATATCAGGAGTAGGAGCTGTAAAAGTAACTCCTGTATGGGCTGGAGGAGGAACAGTAAAGTTGACTATTTTGGATAGTGAGTATAATGATGCAACATCAACTTTGATTAGTACAGTTCAGGAAATAATAGATCCTACACAAGATGCATCAGGAAAAGGAGTAGCACCAATAGGACATATTGTAACAGTAGATAGTGCTGAAAGGGAAACAATCTATATAGCAACAGTACTTACACTGCAAGGTATAGATTTAAGTAATGTAAAAGATGCTATAGATGAAACATTGAAAGAATACTTACTGGAACTTAGAAAATCTTGGGCACTATCTGAAAAACTTATAGTAAGAATATCTCAAATTGAAACAAGAATTCTTGCAGTTAATCCTGGAATAATAGATGTTAAAAATACTAAAATAAATGGTTTTGAAAAAAATCTTGAAATAACAGCAAATAAAATTCCTGTATGGGGAGATGGTAGTTATGTTACTGGATAAAGCAAAAACAGTCAACTTAATTAAGTATCTCCCTGTTTTTATGCATGAGTACAAGGAAATAAAAACTATAACAGATTGTGAAAATCCAATAATCCAAGATGAATGTCTAAGGTTAAAACAAGCATTTAGAAATAATTTTATATTTCTTACAGATGAAACAGGAATAGCTATATTTGAAAAGATGATGAAGATATATCCACCTAGTAATGCAAGTCTAGCCTCAAGACAAGCAGCTGTATTTACTAAATGGAACTCATCACTACCTTATACTTGGGAATGGTTACTGGAATTTTTAGAGAATTATTTCAGTAATAGTAATACTATAGCAACTCCAATTTTATATAACTTAATTTATGGACTTGATATAGAGTTAGTAAAGGAAGAGGAATTTACGGATTTTGAATATGCTTTATTTACATATTTAAGAGAAGTGATACCTGCTAATTTAATATTAAATATAATCAACAGAAAGGAAGATATTGGAACATATTACTTGGGAAATTTAGAAACACAAATATTGGAAGAAGAGTATTATCCTGATGGAGAAGATGTTGAGTGGAAGAATGAATATTATATGAGAAACTTAGAAATACAAATAATAGAAGAGGTGATAACAGATGGCGTATAATGGTTTAACAAATGCAGGAGCAGCATATTTAGCTGCAAGGCAGGCAAATAATCTACCCATAGAATTTTTAAAAGCAAAAGTAGGGGATGGGATAGTTCCATCAGGAATGAATCCGGCAGATCTTACAGATATAATATCAGAGAAAATGGAAGTAGAGATAACAGATATACAACAAGCAGAAAGAACTTTGAAAATGACTGTACAAGTCAGTAATGAAAGTCTAACTACTGGATTTTATCTTACAGAAATAGCAATATTTGTAAATGATAATGGAACCCCAGTACTTTACTGGTATATAGGAAAAGATAATGGAACCCCAGTACATGACAGCACTAAACCAATGAAATATAAAAATATTTTAAATATTGAGGTTTCAAATACACCAGTAACAACAGTAAATTATACAGGAAAAGATTTATGGATAGATGAAGAAACTTTAAATGCAAAATTTGGAACTAAGGAAAAGGAAATACTTGAAGGAATTCAACTGGCTCGTACACTTGGTTTAGAATATGGTGGTGAGTTAAATAACAGCAATACAAAAAAACTAAATACTGTCTACTATGATACACAAAATAAATCATTTTTTAAATGTTTTAGAGAAAATACATTAAATTACGCAGACAGTAGTTATTATGAAGGAATTTCCAATAACGATTTATTGCTGAAATTACAGAATTTATTCTATTATAATAGACAAATTTTTAATTATTATAATATGGTTATTGAAATAGAAAGAATTGGAAAAATCTGTATTCTTTCTATTAGTTCTCATACTCCAAGTGCTGCACAAGGAGTAATATCTGGGTTTCCAGATTGGTGTGTTCCTCGAGTTGCAGGATGTGGAGCTGTTTGTGGAAATGATCCAAGTCAAGCAACAGGAGAAATATATATGGATGCTGAAGGTTTTAGATGGTTTGTGTCGGACATATCTAGACCTGCATTGTATACAGGGCAAATCATTTATGTAGCTAAAAACTAAAAATTTTATAGCTATATTTTTGCACATAATAAAGTGACTGAATAACTCATAGAACCATTTTCAGCATGGTAAGCTACTGTTATAGAGGTATCATCCCTTTCATAATCAAGTCCTATATAACTGTTTACTTTTATATTGTCTTTCCAGTTTACCCATGCACACAAAATAATAAATCCAATAGGAGCAGTATATTTTACTTCGTGTTTTCCTAAAGGAAGATTAGGGATAGATTGATAAGTAAATATTCCAAGTTCTTTTATGAATCCATTAAAAGAACTTGTATAATCTCCATAAGATCTTGTAGATATTTTAGGTAAATTCTGTAATTACCTCTTTTACAAAGACAACAACATAACACTACATAAAAACAAAAGCTGGAACAGAAAACAGGAATAAAATATTATAAATTCGTAGAGAAAAAGGCTTAATCTAAGTCAAGAAATTAGTGAAATTATTCAATTTCATCAAAAATTTAAGTTTATTATATTTCGAAAGTTCCGAAATAATAAGGATTTATAAGTTTTAAAATAAAGCTGTAGTTGATCCAAAAGTTAAGAGCTAAATTTTTTTAAAACTTCATAAACTCAATAAAATCAAGACATTTCATTTTTAAGAAGTTATAGAAAATTGTGTAAATTGAATAATTTATACATATTAAAAAATAGAAAAAATTAAAAATAAAATTACAAAAGGAGAAAAGAAAATGGAAAAAATAATCTATATTTATAATAAAAATTTAGAATTAATAGGGCAGCCTTTTATAACAGAATATGAAGAATTTAAAAAGAATCCCAATAAATTCTTTCCAAATTGGGAAACTACAATGTATGCTTCTTTAGAAAAATATAACAATCCTATTATAGACACTATAAGTGAAAATATTAGAGAAAAAACTAGGGAAGAACTTATTTTATTGGATAATAAATTGGAATTACTCCAAGATGGAGAATATGTAGAAACAGGAGAGATAATAGTTGTAGAAGCTTCAGAGAATTTTATAAAAAAAATTTGGAATAAAGAAATGCATATTTGGGAAGAGGGAGCTACAAGAGAGGAATTAATAGAAGAAAGAAAAAATAAAATACTAGAATATAAAAAGTTAAAAGATGATAAAAAAGACTTAGAAGAGAGTGGGTTTTCTTCGGAAGAAGAAATTTTAATGCTAAGTGAAAGAATGACTTTATTAGAAGCGGATATAAATAGTCTAGCAGAGAAGATAAAGGGTTTATAGCTAAAATTATTAGTGTAAATAAGTAATTTTTTAAGGAGGAGAAAATGAAAGTATCAAAATATTTTGATGAAAAAGAAACAACAGTATCAGCAACAGGGGAAAGATTAAAAATAAAGAATATTCCTAATCAAGATGAAAAGGATAATATATTATATACAGCTTCAAGAATGGATATAGTAAGAGAATATTTAGGAATACCTCTTATAGTTTTAAGTTGGTTTAGATGCAAAGAACTCAATATAGCAGTAAAAGGAAGTAAAACTTCTGCACACAGGTTTGGATTGGCAGTAGATGTTTACAGTACTAGAATGAGTAGTAAAGATATATATAATAAGCTTATAGAAGCACAAGCAAAAGGAGTATTGCAGTTTGATCAGTTAATTTATTACCCTAAACAAAACTTTGTGCATATAGGCTTTAAATTAAATAAGGATCAGGAAAGAAATATGTATTTTGTAAGCAAATAAGGGAGGATAAAGATGGCACTACCAGTAATAGGATTAATAACAAAAGGGTTTGAATTATTAAAGAAAATTACTAAATCTGGAGAAAAGAAGCAAGAAATAGAAGCTTTGAAAATAGATGTTTTTAAGGAAGCACTTGTGAATATTCTCTATGTATTTATACTACTAATTGTAGTAAATGTGATTTTTCCAAGAATTCAAGTAGGGGATTGGATTTACAATATAACAGACAGAATACTAACATATATGATGACACAATAGGGAGAGTGGAACAATGATAGGTATTACAAAAGGATATTTAGCTTTAATTTGGACCGGGTGGTTGAGTGTAGTCCTTTATTTAATAGGAGGCTTTGATATTTTAATTAAAGCCTTACTGATAATGATGGTATTAGATTATATAACTGGGGTATTAAAAGGTTATAAAGAGAAGAATGTTAATTCTAGGAGAGCATATAAAGGATTGAGTAAGAAAGTTGTTATATTAGGAATAATAGTTGCAGCCACTCAAATGGATATAATTCTTCAAGGAGTAGGAATAAGAACACTTGTATTGATGTTTTATGTAGCAACAGAATTTTTATCTATTTTAGAAAATGCAGCTATACTAGGAATACCTATACCAGAAAAATTAAAGGTAGCATTAGAACAATGTAAGGATAAGCAAGAGATAAAAAATAAGAACAAAAATTAATTTTTAAAGTTTAAAGTTAATATTGTTAATGGAAATATTTTTTGTATTCACAAAAAGAAACTTATATGATATTATACTTGCATATAAAATCTTTCCCCAAGATATTTATAACTATAAAAAAGGCCTTTCATAACAGAAAGGCTTTTTTTTATGTATTAGAGGATAGAAAATATTTATATCAATAAAACTAATATAAAGCAAAGGAGACTTTTTATTCTCCTTCTATTTCTTCTATTCTGTTAACAAGAAGATCTAATTTAGTTTTAGCTTCATTAAAAATTCTTTCATCAGACATTTTTGACAATTCTAAAATCAAATCTTTCAATTCATTTTTAATTAATTCGTAGATTTTTTTTTCTTCATCAAGAAAATCTAATATTTCGTCATCACTAACTTTAGATTTTTTTAAATAATCTTTAAGGTAAAAATCATTAAATTTATTCATTGTTTTTAAAATTATTGTTTGAAATTTAGGTGGAACTTCAAATAAAAGATTTTCATATAAAACTTTGTTATATTCAAAAATTTTATGTGAAATATATTCAAAATCACTATTATTTTTTAAGAGAATAATAAAAGTGTTAGAATAATCATAATATCTTTCTGCAGTATTTTGAGTTAAATGTAAAAATTTTATTAAAGCTCCTTTTTGAGATTCAAAAATTTCTTTTTCTTTTTCTCTTTTCTCTTTATCTAACTGCCACCAAATACCTCCTATGGCTCCAATAACTCCAAAATAAGCTCCTAAGAATCCAAGCCATTCACTAAGTGAAGCACTTTCATTTATTGGAATAGGAATCCACCAAATAAATCTTAAAACCCAATCTAAAATAAAAGGAAAAACCAAAATAAAAATAATTGTTTTCCAGTAATTTTTTACAATTTTTAACAAAAATATCACCCCATTAAGTTTTATATAATTGATTATATAATAAACTATTTTAACAAAAAATGCTATAATATAAAGATAATATTATTAAAAGTTAAACAAATATAAAAATTAAGTATAGATAATATTAAGGGGGAAAATATGAAAGTAATTTTGAATTTAAAAAGTGATTTTGAAGAAATATTAATTAATAGAATGAAGGAAATGAATGTAATATTTGATAAAAAAAAGAATATTATTTTACAATATATAAATGTAAATAGAAAATTAATAAAATTAAATAATAAAGTAGTCAAAGTATATAATTCTCCTCAAATATTTACTTTTTATAAATATAAAGAACAAATAGAGAATATAAAAAATTTTCTTTTAGAAGGAAAGGATATGAGAAACTTTTTAAGTCGAGAAGCAATTATTGCAGATAAATATGATCAAATGCTTAATTTATTTAATATTTATCATTTTCATTTAGGAGCAGAATTTGACTTAAAAAAACAGTATATTAAGCGTACAGGAGATTTATTGTATGTGTTTTTTTATGAAGATATTGCTTATGTATTGGGAGTTTATCCACATGGAGAGTGGGTTAGGGATAAATGGTTTCATATTATTCATAATAATTGGAAAGAAATTACTGAAAAGTTTAAGTTTTTTGGAGCTTCAGAAGCTGATGGAAGAACAGAAATTGATATTGAAACTTTACGAAGAAGTAATATAAATGTCCCAATTAAGATAGGAGAAGAAACTTATTTACCTCCAGGAAAAGCTATAACAACATCTGGATGTAGAATTGAAGATATTAAAGAACATGATAGAGTTTTAATGATATTTGAAGATATAGAAAAAAAATTTGATGAAATTTTAATAAATAATCTTTCCAAAGAAAGGAGACTTTCTCTAAAAGATAAAGAACTAAAGTTTAAACTTGAAAGAATTTCATCTGATGATAAATTATATACTGGTAATACATTACATATAGTTAGCTCAAAAGAAAATATAGATATACAAATAAAAATATAAATAAAGATAGTTGAGAAATAAATAAAAATTTATTAAAAGCATAAGTTTTTTTATTTTTAAGTATCACTACTTAGTATAAATATCTCTATAAAAATATTGTGGAGACTTTTTTATTTTTATCAAATTGCAATTACATTCATTTATCAGATTGCTTTTATATTTTTATCATTTTGCTTTTCGCCTTACAGTATGTTTTAAATTTGGTGTTATGACGAGTTATTTCTAGAGGTAAAAAAATAAGATTTTAGGAGGTAATGAATTATGCCATTAGATGGAGTATGTGGATCAAATGGAGAATTAAAAATGTTTATAAAAGATGTAATTGATGCAGAAGGCTTTGACAAAATTACAGTAGGAGAATTGGTTAATGGCGGAGTTAAGGTATCTAATAGTTTTGGAGAAAAAATTATTCTTTTACGTCTTAAAAAATCAGAAATAAGAGAAACTCTAAAAAGCTTTAATTTTTAAATTAAGAGCCAGGAAGATTAATTTCTTTCTGGTATTTTTTTTAGTATTATTACTTAGCCTACCAAAATAATTTTATTTTCAAAAGTATTTTATTTGTTTTTATAAAAATACCAATTTATTGGTATTGTAAAAAAGATAACTTTAAATAATAAGTATTTGGGTGATACACCCGTGATACACACTTTTTTTATCAATCTTCTCAAACATACAACAAAAGCTCCCTTGAGAGTGAGAGCTTTTGTTCGTAGAAATTAAAATGTAATTTAAGGAAATGTCCTATGACAATATTATTATAACATATATAATTATTCTGTCAACAAATATTTTGAAAAACAAATAAAAAATAAATTTATAGTTGTCATAAAATAAATAAAAAGGTATAATTTAATATAGTGTTTTGGGAAAGAGGTGCATAAATTATGAATAAAGAGTCGTCTATAGGAATTTTTGATTCTGGAATAGGTGGGTTAACTATTTTAAAAAAAATAAGAGAGTTACTTCCAAGAGAAAATATAATTTATTATGGTGATTGGAAAAATAATCCATATAGTGAAAAAAGTAAAGAAGATATACAAAATTTAAGTGCAAAAATAATGGACTTTCTTATTAGAAATAACTGTAAGGCTGTGGTTATTGGCTGCAGTATTTTTTCAGCTGCCTCTTTGGATTTTCTTAAATCTCAATATAATATTCCAATAATTGGAATGATAGAAGGAGGAGTAAAGTCAGCTATACTAGAAAGCAAACAAAAGAAAATAGCAGTTATGGGTTCAGCTTTTACTATAAAGTCTAATGTGTATGAAGAAAGTATAAAAAAAATAGATTCTGATATAACTGTATATCAAATTTCATGTAAAGCTTTATGCACAATGTTGGAAAAAGGATGGGAAAATTATCCTGATAGAATGGAAATATTGGAAGGCTATCTATGTCAAATACCAAGTACAGCAGATACTTTAATTTTAGGAGGAACACATTACCCTTTTATTCTTAGTGATATAAGAAAATTTTTCAGTAAAAAAATAGTAGATTCTTCAGTTGAGAGTGCCATAGAATTATTTAGAGTATTAGGACAGGAAGATTTATTGAGAGAAGGATATAAAAAAGGGAGAATAGAATTTTATATCAATGGAGATAAAGAAGTTTTTAAGGATGTGGCAGAGCAACTTTTTGAAAAAGAGGAAATAACAAATATGTTTTCACTATATTGATAAAAATTATAAATTTTTATTTAGAGATAGAGTAATAGAGATTAATATATTACTCTATTTTTATTTTTTTTTGTTTTATATATATAAAATATATTGTACAAAGTTTATATGATAGAGTATACTCAATCCTATAATATTGATTTAGATAGAGGAGCAGAAAACAAAAGTATAACTATACTAGTCTGGCAGGCGTTTTAAAATAGTTAGAAAGGGAATTTTGCCGAAATGAAAGAAGAGTTAGCCACTTTCTTTTGTTGGTAAGGTAGATAAAATCTACATTACTGTCATTGATTATCAATGGAGTGCTATCTGTGGGAAAGAGAATTCAAATGATATTATTTATAAATAATATCATTTTTATGATTGTATTTATCACAGTTTAGCATTAAACTGTGATTTTTTTATTTTAAGAAAGAAATCATAAATTATATAAATAAATATATTTTATTTTGTTTATATAGATTTTTCACATAAATAATAGTATCTTGTATATATATATAGTGTAAATTTTTTTTAGAAGATATATAAGAATGATATTGGAGATATAGAAAACAGATATTTGTTTTTTATTTTAATGTGGAGTATATAAAGAAGTATAAAATATTTTATTGAAAATACAAAAATATTTTAAAATAGGAGGAAGGAAAGATTATGATTAATGCAATTTGGTGTGGAATGATAATTATTGGAGTGGTAGTATCTATATTTACTGGAAAGATTCAGGCAGTGACAGACTCAGCAATATCTTCAGCAGGAACAGCAGTGGAGATATCAATAGGACTGGTAGGGGTAATGGCATTGTGGCTTGGACTTATGAAGATAGCTGAAGAGGCAGGATTGGTAAAGGCTATGGGAAAAGCAATGAAGCCTCTTATGATAAGATTATTTCCAGAAGTGCCAGCAGATCATCCAGCAATGGGAAGTATGGTTGCCAATATGGCAGCAAACTTTTTTGGACTTGGAAATGCAGCGACACCTCTTGGAATAAAAGCTATGCAGGAATTACAGGAACTGAATACAAATAAGGATGAGGCATCAAATGCAATGGTAATGTTTTTAGCAATAAATACTTCATCTGTAACTCTTATATCTTCAAGTGTAATAGCATACAGAACAGCAGCAGGTTCAGCAAATGCAGCAGAGGTTATAGCTCCAACAATAGTTGCGACAATAGTTTCGACAACTGTTGGAATAATAGCTTGTAAAATTCTGCAAAAGTTACCATCATTTAAAAGAGAAGAAATTTAAGAAATAAAACAGATGAGGGAGGAATAGAAAATGTTTGTAATGATAATGAATCAAATATCGCTTTATGCAATACCAATGATAATATTTATAATAGTAGGATATGCGTTCTTTGTAAAGAAGGTAAGAGTATATGAAGTATTTTGTGAGGGAGCAAAGGAAGGATTTACAACAGCAATAAGAATAATACCATTTCTAGTGGCAATGCTGGTAGCAATAGGAATATTCAGAAGCTCAGGATGTATAGATATAATGATGAAAGTATTGGATCCAATATTTTCAATGATAGGAATGCCGGGAGAAGTATTGCCAATGGCAATAATGAGACCATTGTCAGGAGGAGGAGCAACAGGAATAATGAATGACCTTATGCTGACATATGGACCAGATTCATTAATAGGAAGAATAGCTTCAACAATGATGGGATCAACAGAAACAACATTCTATGTACTGGCAGTGTATTTTGGAGCAGTAAGTATAAGAAAGACAAGACATGCAGTAGCAGCAGGACTTTTAGCAGATTTAGCAGGACTGCTAACAGCAGTATGGATTTGTAATATAATGTTTAGATAAAAATTTTGAGGTGGTAGTGTGTTAGGAAATAAACTTAAAAAAGGTGATACCTTGGGTATTATTGCACCAGCAAGCTTTACTTCTATTGATAAAGTAGAAAGTGCAAAAAATAATCTTGAAAAAATGGGATTTAAAGTTATTCTTGGAGAAAGTACTAAAAGCAGATGGTATTCATATGCTGGTCCAGAAGAAATAAGAGTAAAAGATATAAATGATTTTTTTGCTGATCCCAATATAGATGGAATAATTTGTATGAGGGGTGGATATGGATGCAATAGACTAATAGAAATGGTAGATTATTCCATCATCAAAAAAAATCCTAAAATTTTTATAGGATACAGTGACATAACAACTCTGCATATGGCAATTTTCCAAAAAACAGGACTTATAACATTTCATGGACCTATGGCTGTAAGTAATTTTTCTGGTGAATATAATGAAGATACTTATAAAAGTTTTGAAGAAGTACTTATGAATGAGAATGATGAATTGGTATTAAAAAATTTCTCAAAAGAATTAGGAGTGCTTTGTGAAGGAATAGGAGAAGGAGAAATAATAGGTGGAAATCTAGCTACTTTGATAGCAAGTCTTGGAACAGACTATGATGTTGATTATACTGGAAAAATACTTTTCTTAGAGGAAATAGGAGAAAAAACATATAAAATAGACAGAATGCTGAATCAATTAAAAAAATTCAAAGTCTTTGAAAAAATTAATGGAATCATACTTGGAGATTTTAGAAATTGTCCAGCAGATTCTGAAAATGATATGTCTTTGATGGAAGTGTTTAAAGACTACCTTTCAAACTTAAAAATACCTGTAGTTTATGATTTTGAATCTGGGCATAGCGAACCTATGATAACTCTTCCTTTAGGAGCAAAAGTAAAAATAAATACATCAGTAAAAGAAATAAAAATATTAGAAAAGGTTGTAAGATAATCTATGAATAATAAAAATAGTATTTCAAAAGAAAAGATAGAAGAAAATAGTGTCCTTTTTGTAGCATGTTATATGGGGAGATTAATACTGCAAAATGGTGGTGAAACTTATAGAACAGAAGAAACTATAAGAAGAACATGTGAGCACTATGGAATAAAAGCAAATAGTTTTGCTACTTTAAATACTATAATTACTTCAATAGACTCTTTTGATGGAAAAAGATATTCAAAAGTAGATAGGATAGATTTAAGAACCTTGAATTTAGACAAGGTAGACAGATTGAATCATATAGCCCGAAATCTTGATGAATATAAGATATCAGAAGTTAAAGAAAAAATAATGGAAATAGAAGCTGAAAATAAAATGAGTTTTAGAAAAAAAATACTAGGAAATGTATTAGTTGGAAGTGCATTTGCTATACTTTTTAAAGGAGGGATAAGAGACAGTATTGTAGCTCTTATCTCTACCTTCATCCTTGCATGTACAGATGAGCTTATAAAGGATTTGAAGTTAAATAATTTTTTTGTTAATTTTATTGGTGGAGTAACAGCAGCTATAATTTCATTGACATTTTTCAAATTTAATTTTATAGAGGATATATCTATTTCTATAATCTCTGCTTTGATGCTTCTTGTTCCAGGTATATCTTTTACTAATTCAATAAGAGATATTATAGCTGGAGATTTTGTTTCAGGAATATCAAGAGGGGTAGAAGCTGTAACTACAGGGATAGCGTTAGCTTCAGGATCAGGAATGATACTTTCTATTTTTCTTTGATTTATGGAGGGAAGAATGATTGTTCAAATAGCTGCAGCAATAGCAGCAACTCTGGGATTTGGAATACTTTTTGGATTAAATAAAAAAAAGCTGTTCTATGCTGGAATAAGTGGAGGAATAGGATGGTTTTTTTACTTGATATCATTAAAAGTAAATTTATCAGAAGCAATAGCATTCCTGGCAGCTTCTTTATCAATGACAATATATTCAGAAATAATGGCTAGAAAATTAAAATCTCCCGCAATAACATTTCTTATTGGAGGGTTTATCCCACTAGTTCCAGGTAGTGGTGTTTATTACACTATGTATGGACTCATAAAAAATGATATGCAGATGACAGTCCAAAAAGGAATACAGACATTTATAGTAGCTGGAGCTATAGCAGTAGGAATACTTTTAGGTTCTACAATATGTCAGATATACTTTTCAAAAAAGAAAAAACTTTATTAGGTTATTAATACAGTACAACTTAGAAAAACTAAATTAGGAGGAAAATAATGAAATTATTTGGTACTATGAAAATAGAAAACGGAATACTGGAAATAGGGGGAATAAAAGTTACTGAATTAGCAGAGAAATATGGTACACCTCTATATATAATGGATCAAGCCCTTATAGAAGAGAATATAATTAAATATAAAAATAATTTTAAAAGCAGTAAATTTGGTACATCTATTGTATATGCATCAAAAGCATTTTTATCAAAAGCTATATGTCAATTAGTTGAAAAATATGATATAGATATAGATGCTGTATCTGGGGGAGAATTATATACTATAAAAACAAGTGGGCTTCCTATGAAAAAAGTTCATATGCATGGAAATAATAAAACTGATGAAGAATTGAAAATGTGTCTTGATTATGAAATAGGAAGTATTGTTATTGATAATGAAGAGGAAATCGGAAGATTATCAAAAATATGTAAAGAAAAAAATAAAAAAGTTAAAGTTATGATGAGAATAAATATAGGAATAGATGCACATACACATGAATATATAAAAACTTCTAAACATTCATCAAAATTTGGAGAATCAATATTTGATGACAGGATAACAGAAATAATAGAAAAAATAGTTAAAGATGAAAATATGGAATTTTTAGGTTTTCATTGTCATATAGGTTCTCAAATATTTGATACTAAAGCTTTTCATGAAGGAATAGAGTCAATGGTAAAAGAAACTAAAAAAATATCAGAAGCTTTAGGAATATATATTCCAGAAATAAACCTTGGTGGTGGGTTTGGAGTATATTATACAGAAAAAGATACTGCAATAGATGTAGAACAATTTATGAAATCTATGATAGAACATTTAGAAAGAAGTTTGGAAGCTGAAAAAATGAAATTAGAAAAAGTTTCTATTGAACCTGGAAGAAGTATCGTAGCAAATGCAGGAAGTACTTTGTATACAGTTGGAGGAACGAAAACTACTTATGGTGGAGTGAAATATATATTTATAGATGGAGGAATGACTGATAATATAAGACCAGCTTTATATCAAGCTGAGTATGAGGCCATAGTAGCAAATAAAGCAAATGAAGCAGCAGAAGATGTAGTAACAATAGCAGGAAAATGTTGTGAATCTGGGGATTTGATAATTAAAAATGGAAAACTGGCAAATGCTGAAACAGGTGATTTAATATTGGTAGCAACAACAGGAGCTTATGGTTATTCAATGTCTAATAACTACAATAAAGCTCCAAGACCAGCAGTAGTATTTGTTAAGGATAGAAAAAGTGCTTTATCAATAAAAAAAGAAAGTTTTGAAGACCTTGTTAGAAATGATGTATTAATAGATCTTTAGTAAAATTTTATTTTTTTTAAACTATAGAATATTCTAAAAATATGAACTGTTTACAAAAATATTTTATTAAAATAAAGAATTAAAATATAAAAATATGAACAAAAATTTATTTATTTTGATTGATAGAACAAAATTAAATAAATTGATAAAATCATTAAGGAATAAAGAATTTCTCGAAATTTGGAGGAAAAATGAATATTGATACACTAAAAAAGGAAATTGAAAAAGAAAAAAACTGGCTTATAAATGTCAGAAGGGATTTTCATAAACACCCAGAGTTAGGGCAAGAAGAATACAGAACAATGGAGAAAATAAGTGAATATTTAAAAGAAATGAAAATACCATATAAAGATAAAGTATTTAAAACAGGTATAATTGCAGAAATAATAGGAGAAGATAGAAATTATACAATAGCACTGAGAGCTGATATAGATGCTTTGCCTATAGTGGATAAAAAGAATGTTTCTTATGCTTCAATTAATGAGGGAAAATGCCATGCCTGTGGACATGATGCACATACAACTATTGCTTTGGGAGTAGCTAAATATTTTTCAGATAATGGAATAATCCCTCCTTGCAATATAAGATTTTTATTTCAACCAGCTGAAGAAACAGTTGGAGGAGCTAAACCTATGATACAGGAGGGGGCTCTTGAAAATATTAATTGTGTATTTGGTTTACATGTAGATGAATATCTGCCAACAGGACATATTGGAATAAAATATGGAGCAATGAATGCTTCATCTGATACTTTAAAAATAAATATATATGGGAAATCTTGTCATGGAGCATATCCAAGTGATGGAGTAGATGCAATTCTTGCTGCATCTCATGTAATGGTGGCATTACAGTCTATAGTAAGCAGAAATATAGATGCTAGAGAAAGCGGAGTTATTACTATTGGAACAATTCATGGAGGAACTCAAGGAAATATAATAGCAGATAAAGTTCAGTTGGTAGGAACTTTAAGGACACTGAATCCAGAAGTAAGAAAGACTATGTTAGAAAAAATAAAAGAAATAGTAACAAATGTTCCTAAAGCTTTTGGAGGAAGTGGAGAATTTATAAGAGAAGAAGGGTATACTGCTCTTATAAATCATGATAAAGAAGTGGATATAGTAAGAGAAAATGCCATAGAACTCTTGGGAGAAAGTAATATTTTTGAGAAAAAAACTGCAAATATGGGAGTAGAAGATTTTGCATACTTTATTGAAAAAACTCCAGGAGCATTTTTTACTTTAGGTGTAAAAAATAAAGAAAAAGGCATAGATGCTCCTGCACATAATGGATTATTTGATATAGATGAAGATGCACTTATGATTGGGGTAGAAATGCAGATATTGAATATATACTCAGCTTTTAATAAGAAATAAATAATTATAAATTGGTAATATGAAAATGAAGCAGCTTTTAGAAAATAACAAAATATATTTCATAAATAATATTACCAATTTTTATATTTTCAAAATTAAAAAAATAGAAAGGAGGAGAAAATGAAATTTTCAAAAATGCAGGCAGCAGGGAATGATTTTATTCTTATGAATGGAATGATAGAAAAGTCTTCAAATTGGAATGAAACAGCAAAAAAAGTTTGTGATAGACATTTTGGAATAGGAGCAGATGGACTTATGTTTTGTGAAAGAAGTTCAAACGCAGATATAAAAATGAGTTATTATAATTCTGATGGCTCAAGAGGAGAGATGTGTGGGAATGGAATAAGATGTTTTGCAAAATTTGTGTATGACAGTAAAATTGTAACAAAAGATGAGTTTTCAGTAGAGACAGACGCAGGAATAAAGCATATAAAACTTGACATAGGTATCTCGGGGGATATAGAATATCTTAAGGTTGATATGGAGAAAATTGATTTCAGAGGAAGAGCAGTTCCCTGTACTATAAAAAAAGAAAATATTCTGGAAGAAGAAATATTTATAAAAGAGAAAAAAGTAATTTTCTCAAGTGTACTTATGGGGGTTCCACATACAACTATTTTTGTAGAAAATTTTGATGAATATGATGTGAATGAAATAGGAAGTCTTATGGAAAAAAATGATATCTTTCCTGAAAAGACAAATGTAAATTTTGCTAAAATAATGACAGATGATACTATAATGATAAAAACATGGGAAAGAGGAGCTGGAAGAACACTTGGGTGTGGAACAGGATGTTGTGCAACAGCAGCTCTAGCACATAAATTAGGCAAAATAAAAGAAAAGAAAATAAAACTTTTGGCTGAAGGTGGAGAACTTTTCATAGAAATAGGGGAAGATTATGAGATAACTATGTCTGGAAAAGCAGAAACTATATGTCATGGAGAATTTCTAAAGTAAAAGAATAACATTAGTTTAGATATAACCAAATAAATAATATGGTTCCATAATAAAATCAAAAAAGGTAATTTATAAAAATATCTAGTAAGTGGATTTTTTGGATTATTCCCTAAACAGGAAAATTTAAATTATAAATAAAAACAGTGAGGTGTTAAAATGGCAGAATTGAACAAGAAAAAAAGTGTATGGGAAGCCTATCGTTTTTCTATTCTTTTAATAGGAGCGATAATTTTAGGAAGTATCATTGGAACTGTAATGGGAGAAAAGGCAAAGATATTTAAACCTTTTGGGGATTTATTTATTAATGGAATGTTTACAATAGTTGTACCTTTGGTAATGGTAACAATAAGTAGTTCAATTTCAAGTATGAATGATATGTCTAGATTAAAAAGTATTCTTAAGAACTTGATACTTGTGTTTGTTTCAACAGGATTCGTAGCTGCTATAATAATATTAATTATAGTGAATATTTTTCCACCAGCTCAGGGAGTAAATCTTAATATTCCAGCAGCAGAAGCATTAAAACCTTTTCAAACTGGTGATCAGATAGTAAAAGCAATAACTGTTACAGATTTTCCTGAACTTATTTCAAGAAAAAATATGCTTCCTCTAATTCTTTTCTCAATAGTATTTGGATTATGCGTAAATATGGTTGGAGAAAAGGGAAGAAAAATTGCTGATGGATTGGATGCATTGGCAGAAGTATTTTTAAAAATGATAAATTTGTTAATGTATTATGCTCCAATAGGTTTAGGAGCTTATTTTGCAGCACTTGTAGGTGAATATGGAAAAGAACTAATAGGTTCATATACAAGAGCCATGATAATTTATTATCCATTATGTTTTGCATATTTTATCTTTATGTTTCCAGTATATGGATATATAGCAGGTGGAAAAGAAGGGGTAAAATCATTAAAACATCTTCTTTCACCAGCCATAACTTCTTTGGCTACTCAAAGTAGTATCGCTACTCTACCAGTAAACTTAGAAGCAGCAGGAAAAATTGGAGTTCCTAAAGATATTAGAGAAATAGTACTTCCAATAGGAGCAACTGCACATATGGATGGAACAGTATTTAGTTCTATATTGAAAATTTCATTTTTATTTGGTATATTTGGAGTTCCTTTTGCAGGAGCAGGGACTTATATAAGTGCCATTCTTCTTTCAATTGTAGGTGGAGTAGTAATGTCAGGAGTTCCAGGCGGAGGACTTATTGGGGAGATGCTTATAGTAACTATGTATGGATTCCCACCAGAGGCCTTTCCTATCATTGCAACAATTGGATATCTTGTTGACCCGCCAGCTACAATGATAAATGCAACTGGAGATACAGTAGCAGCTATGCTTGTAACGAGAATGGTAGAGGGGAAAGATTGGATTAAGAAAAATTTAGGATAATTTTATATGAATTTTTAAAGAGAATGACTAAAAGTTAGAATAAATTTCTATCTATAGTTCGTTCTCTTTTTTAATTTTTTGAAATTAATAAAAAATAAAAAAATAGAATTAAAGAACTAAAATGAAAAAATATAAAAAAGTAAAAACACATATTATTTGTTAGAGTATGTTGATAAAAAAGCTGAATTTTTAGAAACAGAGAAAATAATTATATAAACGAATTGTAATATAACAGTTTTGTTTTACTTTGGTTGATTAAGTTTTATAAATGTACTAAACTTATATCAAGAAAGAGATTTTAATAAGGAGAACAATATATAAACTTAAATTATGATGACTTTTGATATATAGAAATAAATTTAATTTTTTTTTTAAGGAAAAAATATAAATATATGATTCAGGAGGTGCATTAATGTTTGAAAGTTTAATTGGCTCGTTTAAGAATATGGTACTTTCATTAAATGGATTGTTATGGGGTAAACTTATAACTGTAAATGTTGGAGAAACAATAGTTGAACTTAGTCTTCTGGTAGTGATACTTATACCAGTGGGAATATACTTTACAGTAAGAACTAGGTTTCTTCCATTTAGATTATTTCCAGAAATGATAAAGTGTGTATTAGAACCTAAAAGTTCTGATAATAAAGATTCAATATCTGGATTACAGGCTTTGTTTATTGCTACAGCTTCAAGAGTAGGAATGGGGAATCTGGCAGGAGTGGTAGCTGCTATCTCTTTTGGAGGACCTGGAGCAATATTCTGGATGTGGCTGGCAGCACTGATAGGAGCTTCAAGCGCATTTATAGAATCAACACTGGCTCAGATATATAAAGAAAAAGATCCACTATATGGAGGTTTTAGAGGTGGACCTGCATATTTTATGGATAGAATGAGAATAATAACTTGGGTAAAAGAAGAGGATGAATATGTTAATGATATTAAAGGAACTTCAAAGTATGTATCTATTGATGGAAAAAAATATTATACCAGAGGAACTAAATTTAAACTTCTAGGTGTACTGTTTGCTCTTTCTGGACTGCTTTGCTGGGCAGGAATAAGTCAGGTTATTGCTAACTCAGTAACACAGTCTTTTGCAAATGCTTTCAATTTTCCACCACTATATACAACAATAGCTTTAGTGGTTATATCAGGAATAGTGTTGTTTAAAAATGCAGGAATAGTGGATGTTCTTAATAAGATAGTTCCAGCAATGGCAATTCTATATTTTTCAGTAACACTGTTTATAATTATAAAAAATATAGGACTTATACCTCAAATGTTTGAAAATATATTTGTACAGGCTTTTGGATTTAGACAGGCAGTAGCTGGTGGCTTTGGTGCTATATTAATGCAGGGAGTAAAAAGAGGATTGTTTTCTAATGAGGCTGGATCAGGATCAGCGCCATGTGCAGCAGCGGCGGCAGATGTTACTCACCCAGTTAAACAAGGTCTAATACAAGCTTTAGGAGTATTTATAGATACATTGATGATATGCAGTTGTTCAGCTTTCATAATGCTTCTTGCACCTGAAAGTGTAACAAAAGGATTAATGGGAATGGATCTTCTACAGGCAGCAATGAATCATCATATAGGACAAGCAGGAGTAATATTTATAGCAGTAATATTGTTCTTATTCAGTTTCAGTACTTTCCTTGGAATAATGTTTTATGCGAGAGGAAATGTAGCTTATGTCTTTGGAGATAATTGGAAATCACAGAACCTATACAAAATATTTGCTCTGGGAATGCTTTTTGCAGGAGGACTTGCACAATACACATTCGTATGGGAATTGGGAGATTTAGGAGTAGGACTGATGACAGTATTTAATATGATGGCTATAATACCATTATCAGGACAAGTATTGGCTTCATTAAAGGATTATGAACTTAATTATATGAATAAAGAAGTAAAGAAACCAAAAATTATTGAGGAAACAGTTTGAAATTAGATTTTATAGAGCAAAATAACTTACATTAAATGAGGAGGAAAATATTATGGAAAAAAGAAAATTTATGCCGGAGCCTTTTAAAATCAAAATGGTAGAACATATGGGAACTTTGGATAAGGAAGCTAGAAAAATTGCAATAAAAGAGGCTGGATATAATACTTTCTTATTAAAATCAGAGGATTGTTATATTGACCTTTTAACAGATTCAGGAACTAACGCAATGAGTGACAGACAATGGGCTGGACTTATGTTGGGAGATGAAGCATATGCTGGAAGCAGAAACTTTTATCACTTACAGGAAGTAGTAAGAGAATATTTTGGATTTAAATACTTAGTTCCTACACATCAAGGCAGAGGAGCAGAAAATATTCTTTCATCTCTTACAATAAAGCCAGGAGATTATGTACCAGGAAATATGTATTTCACAACTACTAGATTCCATCAAGAGAGAAATGGAGCAACTTTTAGAGATGTTATCATAGATGAAGCGCATGATCCAACAGCTGAGCTTCCATTTAAAGGAAATATAGATTTAAAAAAATTTCAAGCACTAATAGATGAAGTTGGAGCAGATAAAATACCATATATCTGCCTTGCAGTAACAGTTAATCTAGCTGGAGGACAGCCAGTATCAATGGGAAATATTAGAGCTGTATCTGAGTTAGCACATAAAAATGGAATAATGGTTATGTTTGATGCAACAAGATGTGTTGAAAATGCTTACTTTATTAAAGAAAGAGAAGAAGGATATCAAGATAAAACTATAAAAGAAATAGTTCATGAAATGTTTTCATATGGAGATGGATGTACAATGTCTGGTAAAAAAGACTGTATAACTAATATTGGAGGATTCCTATGTATGAATGATCATGATCTGTATGTAAGAGCAACAGGAATGGTAGTTCAATTTGAAGGAATGCCGTCATATGGAGGACTTGCAGGAAGAGATATGGAAGCTATGGCAATAGGTATAACAGAATCAGTTCAATATGAGTATATCAGCTATAGAGTAAATCAAATCAGATATCTTGGAGAGAAATTAGAAGCAGCAGGAGTGCCAATGGTAAAACCATTTGGAGGACATGCGATATTCGTAGACGCAAGAGCATTTTTGGATCATTTAACACAGGATGAATTCCCAGCGCAATCACTAGCAGCAGCATTGTATGAAACATCAGGAGTAAGAACAATGGAAAGAGGAATCATATCAGCAGGAAGAGATGTAGTAACAGGAAAAGATCATCATCCGAAGTTAGAAACAATCAGATTGACAATACCAAGAAGAGTATACACATATGCACATTTGGATTTCGTAGCAGATGCAGTGATAGACCTGTATAACAGAAGAAAAGATATAAGTGGATTAAAATGGGATTATGAGCCAAAAGTATTAAGATTCTTTACAGGAACATTTAAAACTATCAATCCTGAGTTGATAAAAGGGTACTAAAAAATAGACTGTAAATAAGTAATTATAAAATAAAAAACTAATCCAAAAAGGAGATTTTAATAAAGATTTCTTACTTGGATTGGTTTTTTTATTTTTTCATAAAATTTTTTAAAAAATTATTGTATTATATTAGAAAAAAGGATAGAATAAAAAGGAAAATCAATATATTATGGAGGATTTCATTATGAATTCTGAAAAAACTGCAGAAGATAATTTAAAATTACTGCAAAAAGGAAGCGGAAAACTTTATATGCTTTGTTTAGGAGTAGGAGCATTGACAGGTTTTATTGTTTCTATTTACAGATGGGGATTAGGCTATGCCAATCACATTAGAGAAAGCATTTTCAGTCATAGGGATATGGAAAGTCCAATTTTTTTAGCAATGGTATGGGCAGGATTTATTGCTATTGGATTATTAGTAGATCTAATTGCAAAAAAGTATCCCAAAACATCTGGGAGTGGAATACCACAAGTAAAAGGAATAATTTTAAGACAGCTTGACTATGTAAAATGGTTTCAAGAGTTAGTTGCAAAATTTATTGGAGGATTATTTGGAATTGGATGCGGACTTTCATTAGGAAGGGAAGGACCTTCTGTACAATTAGGATCTTACATTGGATATGGAGCCACTAAAATTTTTAAAAGAGATTCTGTTGAAAAAAAATATCTTGTAACAAGTGGAGCAAGTGCTGGATTAGCAGGAGCTTTTGGAGCACCTTTGGCTGGAGTTATGTTTAGCTTAGAGGAGCTGCATAAATTTATATCTTCAAAATTATTGATATGTACTTTTTTGGCTAGTATTGCATCTGATTTTGTTGGAAGAAGAATGTTTGGAATGCAGACTGCTTTTAACTTAACTGTGAATTATCCTAAGGAAATAAATCCTTATTTTCAATTTGGATTATTTGTTTGTTTTGGTATAGTTATAGCATTTTTTGGAAAAATATTTACAATGACTTTAATAAAAGTTCAAGATATCTATAAAGGTGCTAAATTACCAAGATGGGCAAAAGTTTCTTTTGTTATGACAACTTCATTTATTTTATGTTTTATTTTGCCAGAAGTAACAGGTGGAGGGCATGAATTAGTTGAAGAAATGGCAGGAGGAAACAGAACTATACAATTACTTGTTATTATATTTATTGTGAAATTGTTATTTACTGCATTATCTTATGCAACAGGTTTTGCAGGAGGAATATTTCTCCCAATGCTGGTATTAGGAGCTATATTAGGAAAAATATATGGAATAGTGCTGGTTAACATATTAGGAGTGGGACCAGAATTTATACCACATTATATGGTATTGGGAATGGCAGGATATTTTGTGGCAGTAGTAAGAGCTCCTATAACTGGAGCAGTCCTTATTTTAGAAATGACAGGAAATTTTGACCATTTACTTGCACTTGTAACAGTTTCTGTGGTAGCATATTATATAACAGATTTATTAGGATTGGAACCAATTTATGAAATTCTTTATGAGAGAATGGCAAAAGATGTTCCAAGTGAAAAATTGGAACCTAGTAAAAAAACTATAATAACTGTTCCAGTAACTGGGGAATCTGAATTGGATGGAAAGAGAATATGTGAAGTAAACTGGGCTGAAGATGTTCTGGTAGTGGCAATTATACGAAATGAACATGAAATAATTCCCAAAGGAAATACTAGGATAGAAGCAGGAGACAGAATAACAATACTTCTTCCAGAAAAGAAAGTCCATATTATGAAAGAAAGTTTATATAAATTAGGTACATGCAGTTAATTAAATTTTACATAAAATATCTAAAATGGGGGAATGAATATGGAATTTAAAGTGGAGCATCCAAGTTTTACAGAAAATAAAATAGTTTGGGAAATATCTGGTTTAAAAAGTATTCTTAAGTATAACGGGAATCCTGTCAAATTAAAATGGGGAAAAACAAGATTGATAGATGATCAGGGTGTAGAAAGAGAAGTTAAGATATCAGATAATTTTTTTAATTCGCCAATGATAGTTATTGATAAAAATGAAAAAGTAAAAATAATGGAAAATTATTCCAAAATAGCTTATTTTTTTATAATACCTTCATTTTTATTTTTGATAAGAGGAGGAGTTTTAGGAGCAGTATTTGCTGTAGCTAATATTTATTTTGTAAGAAATACATTTCTTACAGATAAGCCTTTAGGAACAAAAATAGGTTTAAGTCTTCTTTCTACTATTGGAGGAATTGTAGTTTTATTTGTGATAGCAGCAATACTCACAATTTTAATAAGAGGATTTTAATTAATTACTAATAAGAATGATTCAAAAGTGGGGATGTTGAATTTTTAACTTTTGAATCATTTTTTTATAGGAGGGATATAATGCTTGACTTTAGGATTTATACATTTCTGGAATTATGTAAGACATTAAGTTATACCAAGACTGCTGAGAATCTTCATATGACACAGCCTGCTGTGACTCAGCATATAAAATTCTTGGAAGAATTTTATAAAAATAAACTTTTTCTATATTCAGGAAGAACTTTGTCTTTAACAGAATATGGAAAAATATTATATCGTTATTTAGTAGCAATGAATTCTGATTCTGAAAAAATGAGAGAAAAGATATTAAACCTTTCATCAAACAAACATGCTTTAAATTTTGGAGCAACCCTTACAATAGGTGAGTATGTAATTCCTAAAGTGTTAAAAAAACTTTCTTCTGATTATCCTGAAATAAATGTTTCTATCTCAGTAAAAGATACTAAATTATTACTTGAAAAATTAGAAAATGGAGATATAGATTTTCTTTTAGTAGAAGGATTTTTTGAAAAAACGAAATATGATTCATTTCTTTTTTCAAAAGAGGAATTTGTTGCAGTATGTTCTGATAAAAATAGATTTTCTCAAGGAGAATTTACATTTGAGGAAATTTTAGAGGAAAGAATAATAGTAAGAGAAAAAGGTTCAGGAAGCAGAGATATTTTTGAAAAAATACTATATGATAATAATCTTTCAATTAATGATTTTACAAAAAAATATGAAATAGAAAATATAAAAGTAATAAAAGAAATGATAAAAAATAATACAGGAATAACTTTTATATATAAGATAGCAGTTGAAAAAGAAATTAAAAATGGAGAAGTTTCAGTTATAAAATTGAAAAATTTTCATGCAGAAAGAGAATTTAATTTTGTTTTTTTAAAGGACAGTATACATAAAGAAGAGTATAAAAATTGGTTTGAATTTATGAAAAAATGCTGAAAGTTATAGCTTTCAGCATTTTCTTTATACTAAAAATTCATACACACCTATTCCAAAAATTCCAGATACAAGCATTACGCAGATAGGATTTATTTTAAATTTTCTGAGAGCTATAACAGCACAAAGAAAAATTATTACTGATATGTAATTAATGTGTTCTTCCTGAATATTTATTTTATCTCCAAAGAAGGCGATAAGTGCTATTGTAGTTCCAGCAGAAGCAATAAGCCCAACAACTGCAGGACGTAATCCTCTTAAAATACCTTTGATAATTTTAAGATCTCCATATTTAAAATAAAGAAATGTAAAAATCATTACTACAATGAAAGAAGGAGTAATACATCCAAGAGTAGCAACTAGAGCCCCTTTTATTCCAGCTATTTGTATCCCAACAAATGTAGCACAATTTAATGATACAGAACCTGGAGTCATTTCAGCAATAGTTATAATGTCTGTAAATTCCTTTAGTGTCAGCCATTGATGAAGGTCAACAACTTGAGATTTGATAAGAGGCATTGCTGCATATCCTCCTCCTATACTAAACAGTCCTATTTTGAAAAAACTTATGAATAAATTTAAATATATCATAAATGTCACCTCTTTTTAAAGATTTTGAGTTTTGAATTTATAACTGCTGGAAATTGCACCAATAAATCCACATACTAAAACTATAAATATAATGTTAATTTCAAAGAAATATACTGCAATAAATACTGCCACTGTCATTAAACTAAAGATTAACTCTTTTCTTTTTACCACATCTTTAGCTAAAGAAAATGTGACATCAAAAATAATTGCTGCAATGGCAGCCTGCATGCCTTTCATTAGAGCATTTACAGTAACATTATCTTTAAAAGATATATAAAAAAATGAAACTATTGATAATGTAATAAGTGGTGGAAGTGCTGTAGCTGTTATAGAAATCAATGCACCTGGAATACCTGCCAGTTTGTAACCAACCAAGATAGATATATTAATAGATAAAGAACCAGGAGATGATTGAGCAATAGCTATGAGATTCAATATTTCCTTTTCTTCTATCCAGTGATATTCTTTTACAAATTTTTTTCTCATAAGAGAAACAATGACAAATCCTCCCCCAAATGTAAATGCACTAAGGTAAAGCATGGTTGTAAAAAGCTTCCAGTAGTTTTTTTTCTGTAAAGTTAAGTTTTCCATAATTTACCTCCATTTTCGTAATACTTTATTTATTTTATATACTTATTATATAACTTGTTTAATTATAAAAAAAATAATATAATATTATAAAGTATATAATTTTTTTTATATGATAGAAGGAGTGTTTATTATGACATTAAGACATATTAGAATTTTTTTAGCAGTATGTAAATATAATAATGTAACTATGGCAGCAAAGGAACTCTTTATAGCACAGCCAGCTGCAAGTTTAGCTATAAAAGAACTGGAAGAATATTATGGAATAAAACTTTTTGACAGGATATCTAAAAGGCTTTATATAACAGAACCCGGAAAAAAATTTTTAAGTTATGCTTCTCATATAACTTCTCTTTTTGATGAAATGGAAAAAGAATTAAAATGTCATGACTCATTTAATAATTTGAAGATAGGAGCTACTATTGCTACAGGAACTTATTTTATGCCAAAATATGTTGAAAAATTTGCTGAAATATATCCAGGTGTAAAAATAAATGTGTACATAGAAAATTCAAAAGTAATAGAAAATAAACTTCTGACAAATGAACTAGATCTTGCTATAATTGATGGAATAATACACTCCGAAAATATTATAAGCAACCCTATTTTAGATGATAAACTTGTAATAATATGTAGTCCTGACAATCCTTTAGCACAAAAAGAAACTGTTTCTCTGGAAGAAATAAAAAATCAGAATTTTCTTTTGAGAGAAAGGGGAAGTGGAACAAGGGAATTATTTGACAGTATACTCTTTTCAAGAGGAATAACTATAGAACCATTATGGGAAAGCATTAGTACAAGAGCTCTAGTAATTGCTGTACAACAGAATATAGGAATAGCAGTATTACCGTATTATCTGGTAAAAGAAGAACTTGAAAAGAAAATAGTTTCCAGAGTAAAAATAAATAATATTAAGTTTGTGAGAAAATTTAATATTATTTATCACAAAAATAAATATTTAAGCTCTTCAGCAATGTCTTTTATTGAAATGTGCAGAAATATGGAAAAATAAAAAATGAGGGTAGATCATAATTTATTATGATTATCCTCATTTTTATTATTTAAAAATTATGCTTTTATAGTTTTATCATTAGATTCCATGAAAGCAAGATATTCTTCTTTTGTCATAACAGGTTTGAAATTTTTAAGAATTTCTTTTCCTGTTTCAGCTCCATCAAACAGCAAATCTACTACTGTAAGAGCCATAGATTTAGCTGGAGCAAGATAAGCATATTCTTCATCAACGATAGAATATCCTCTAGTGTGAAGGGCTCCTTTTACACCACCAAACATTGGATGAAGTGTAGGAATAATATGAGATACATCACCAAAATCAAATGATCCAGTAAAATCTCCACCATCTATAATATCTTCATCTGTAAGACCTATGAAATGAAGATTATCTCTTAAAACTTTTTCCATATCATTATGTTTTAAAATAGGAAGATATCCAGGAAGCTCAGTTATTTCAATTTCAGCTCCAACAGCCATAGCTCCAGCAATAAGAGCTCTGTTTACCTTTTTGTTAGCATCAATCATACTGTCAATAGTTCTGGCTCTTACATATGATTCCATTCTTACATCAGCAGGAACAACATTAACAATATCTCCACCTTTTGTAATGATTGGATGAAATCTTACTCTGTCAGCTTCTTTAAAAGTTTCCCTTTGGGCATTTACATTATTGATAGCAAGCATAGCTGCATTTAAAGCATTTATACCTTCATAAGGAGCAGAACCAGCATGAGATTCTTTTCCAATAAATTTAATTTCTTTTCCTATAAATCCATTACTTTCAGGTCCTACAAGCACCTTTTTATCTCCAGTATCAAGTACATGAAACATTATACTCATATCTACATCATCAAATGTACCTTTTCTGATAAGTTCTTGTTTTCCACCAAAATATTTAATGTGTCCTTCAGCTTTAAGCTTACTTCTGTAAGCAAGTTCAATAAATTCTTCAGCAGGAGTTGCAATGAAATCTATCTTACCATCAAGTTCTTTAAAAACTCCTGATTTGATAAGGCCTACTGCGGCTCCAAGCATACCAGCAATTTGAACATTGTGTCCACAAGTGTGAGAAGCTCCAATACTGTTGGCATCTGGATGTTCAGAACAAGATATTCCATCAAGCTCCCCAAGAATAGCTATTTTAGGTCCAGATTTATCTTCATTTATTCTAGCTCTGCATCCTGTATAGGCTATTTTTTCTTCAACTTCCAATCCAAGTTCATTTTTGAAAAAATCACTTACAGTTTTTGTTGTTTCAAATTCTTTATATCCAAATTCAGGATTTGAATATATTTTTCTTCCTGCAGCTATTATTGTTTCTTTGTTTTCTTCGATAGCTGCAAGAACTCTTTTCTTTAATTCATTTTTATTCATAATGACCCTCTTCTCCTCTGAGGCTTTATTTTGTGATATACTTCAAAATAGCCTCTGTAGTTTTAAATAAATCATCAGTAACAAGATATTCATTAACAGTATGAACATCATACATTCCAACACCAATGATTATAGAATTGAAACCTTCTTTTGCTAGAATATTGCTGTCAGACCCACCACCAATTATTTTTAGTTCTGAGTGAACGCCAATATCTTCATAAATTTTAGCAAATTCTTTAGCAAATTTCAAATCATCTTTTGGTTTGAGAGCTGGATAATCATGACTTTTTTCCATAGTATACTTTCCACCAAATAAGATAGAGGCATTTTTACATGCTTCTTCGTAATTATTTAACATTTCAATAATCTTTTCTTCAGAATGACCTCTTAATTCAGCAGTAAATATGCAGTAATCAGAAACTACATTAGTTGGAAAATTAGATTTGATACTTCCTATATTAGAAGTAGTAAATTCATCAATACGCCCTATTTTCATATTAGATATAGCATGAGCAGCCATACATACAGCATTAATTCCTTTTTCAGGTTCTATTCCAGCATGAGCTTTTTTTCCAGTAAATGTAAAAGTGATTCCATATTTACTAGGGGCAGTATGAGCAATGAGTCCAGCCTTACCAGCATTATCTATAACAAGCATATTTGTAGCTGGTTTCATAGGGGCAGGGACAGAGGACCAATCAATATTTTTAGCACCAAGCATACCAGCTTCTTCACAAGGAGTTAACAATACAAAAATATCTCTATGATTTAATTTATTTTCTTTGATAGTTCTTAAAACTTCAATAATGCTAGCTATTCCCGCTTTGTCATCTCCACCTAAAGTAGTAGTACCATCAGTTTTTATTATATTATTTTCTATTATAGGTTTTACATTTGAGGATGGTTCTATTACATCCATATGAGCAGCTAAAGTTACTCCTTTTTCAGGTAAGTTTCCTTGAAATTTTGCAAAAATAACAGGAGCATTTCCTCTATAATTTTTATATCCATTGTCTAAATAGATTTCTCCACCAAGTTCTTTTAAAAGTTTTATTAAGTATTCAGCATATACTCCTTCATCATTAGAAGGAGAGTGTATTTTTATCATTTCTAAGAAATTTTCTATCATTCTTTCTTTATTCATTTTATTCTCCTTATTTTACAGATTTTTTAGAAAGTTCTTTATCCATTAGTTTTTTAGCAAAAGTTATTGTTGAGAAAACAGATACCAATGTTACTATAAATGATGGATTTCCTGGAATAAGAGCTACTAATTTTGTCATGATAAAAGATACTATTAGAGCAAATATTGCAGTTTTTGGAGATTTTATAGCAAATTGTGCAAAAACTCCTCCAAATAATGCTGGAATGATTAGACTAAGCATAGTCATGAAAGAAACGGGTAATTTTGATAAAAGAGTTTGTCCAGCAAGAACAGAAAGAAGTAAAAATACTATTCCTATCCAAATAGAAACTCCAATACCAATAGTTCCCATAATAGCTCCTTCTTCAGTACCTGATTCATATTCAGCAGCTTCTTGTGAAGCTATTGCAGCAGGGATTCTCATATTGACAAGATTTCCTGATAAAAATCCCATATAAAGTCCAGCTCTACCAACTATAGGATAGTAGCTGATTGGTTCACTGAAATAAAAAGCACCAGAAACAGACATTTGAGAAATGGCCCCAGCCATTATAGCTGCAATTCCAGGATTAAAACCAAAATAAAATGTCATTACTAAAGGTGGAAGTAAAGTTGCTACTAAACCTAAAACCATTGTTGATCTACCAATTTTTGTTATACTTTCAATATAGTTATCATAAATACTCACTTAAATTTCCTCCTAGTTACTTATAGTTTTAAAATGCTATTGTAGCTATTATAGCTCCACCAAACATTGCAATAGTTAAAGCCCATTCTTTTAGCCAATTAAATTTTTCTCCTGCTTTTAAACAAATAATCATTATAATAAGCCCAGATACAGCAGATAAAGTAATATTTGGATTTGTAGTAACTTTTAGATAATTTCCTATGTTGAAATAAGCAAAAGAACCAAGCATAGCTCCAAGACCTACAGCAGGAAGAAGAGCTTTTCTTCCACTAGTAAGAAGTCCATTTACTCTATCCATCTTATGTGCAAAAAGAAAAACAAATATAATCCATCCCATAGACCCTAATGCCATTGCCCAAAGAGCATTTGTGAATACAAGAGGTGTCATATGAGTAGAGAGTTCTGATCCCATTGCTTGAGCACCAAAATTAGCAGCCATAGCTTCAAAATTAGAACCTCCAATAACGCTAAGTCTAAGAGCTGAAACAGGAGATCCCATTGTGACAAGAAGGGCTAAAAGACTTCCAACAACACCAAGAGCAGGGCCAATACTTGCAATTGCAGCTGTTTTTATTCCTCTATTCATTCTTTCCTTAGGAATTCCCATGTCTTTTCCAGCTTGAATAGACTTTTTAATAATTAGGGCAGATTGGATTAAAACTATGATAATTCCAATTGAGCAGATTAACCAAAGTAAAGGATGGTTAGCATAAATCATGTGATTTGAATTTTCCATTTTATCTCCTTTTTAATTATATAGTATTTTAAATTTTTTAGTAAGTAATTATATAAATGTAGAAACACCTAAACCAATAGGTAATCTTAAAACATACCAAATAACCATAAGAACAGTAAGAGTTACAAGAATAACTATAGAATAAGGAAGAGTTAAGGAGAATATAGTTCCAAAACCAGCTTCTTCTATTTTTCTTCCTGTTTTCTTTTCTTTTTCAGAATTATATTGAGCCATAAGACCAATGATAACAGTTATTGCTGGATGCAAAGGTGAGATTATGTTAGTTGCTGAATCTCCAATTCTATAAGCAAGCTGTGCATAAGCAGGGTTAACTCCAATCATTCCAAATACAGGAACTACCATTGGGGCTAACAATATCCATTTTGTAGATGCAGAAGTCATAAATGGATTCATCATAGCAGTAAGGATAATTACCAAAACAAGAAGAAATAAAGGACCTACATTTGCAGCTTTTATAAGTTCAGCCATTTTTATAGCTATTATTCTCAGAATGTTACTTTTATTTAATAGGTCCATAAATAGAGCACAAGTAAGAAAAGTAACCATCAATGGAGCAGATTTTTTTGCACCAGCTTGAAGAAGCCTAGAAACATCTTTTCCACTAGTTATTTTTTTGATTCCCACTCCATAGCTAACTCCTATGAAAAGAAATAAGAAAAATAAGATAACAACAATAGATGAAAGTAATGGTGATTTAGGTAAGAATCCTCCAGCAGCGTTTCTAAAGAAAGCTTCTGATGGAAGAGTTAAAGCAAGCATAATAACTACAAAAGAAATGAAACCATACATTCCAAATTTTAAACCTCTATTTTCTAAATCAGTAAGTTCATATTTTTTTAACATAGAATCATCAGCAGTTTCTTCTTCTGGAAAAAGTTTCATTATGAACTTTTCAGTAAATATTGTAAGAACCACTGTAAGAACTACTGTAGCAGCAGCCATGAAATAATAGTTACATAAAGGATTGATATCTAAATGAAAACCAGCATCTACAGCTACTTGTTCAGTGATGCCAGCTACAAGTGCATCTGCTCCAGCTACTAAAAGACTAGCACAATATCCACCATTACAAGCTGCATATCCAAGCATTATTCCAAGGATAGGGCTTCTGCCTATTGAGGCAAAAACAACTCCTCCTAGTGTAAGTGTAAGAATAACTCCAGCATCTGACATAACATTAGCATTAACACATGCAAAAATAAATACAGCTGTTACTACACTTTTAGGAGCTTTTAATAAATATTTCCTCATGACAGAGTCAAAAAATCCTGTTTCTTCAACTACTCCAATAGCCATCATCATAATAAGAACAAGTTTCAAAGATGGAAAATTTACATAAGTAGTAGGAAAATCAGAAACAACTTGCCTTAACTTATTAAAAGTGAGCAAATTTTCAATTTTTACTATGGTAAGAGTTTTTGCACCTTTTTCCATAAAAGAGGCTTCTACTCCAATTTTTGATAAGACAAGAGATATAATTAAAGTGAAAACAGCAAATATTCCAAATAAAATAAATGGGTCAGGTAATTTATTTCCAACTCTTTCTACAGTTTTAATAAAAGTTGTCATTTTGGTGCTTTTAACATTTCCTTGTGTCATAAAATCCTCCCTTAGATATTAAAGACTTGTCTTTAATATGTCTTTAATTTTTTAGTTAAATAGTTTATACAATTTTTTTTAATATTTGTCAATGTATTTTTTTCAATAAAAAAAGTAATTGTTTTTATTAAGAACAATTACTTTCAAATTTATACTTTTAAAAATTAAATTTTATTTTTCTCCGAGGTCTACCAGCACCAGGAGTATTTTCAAATTCAGCCTCTTCTCCATAGCCATTTTCAATGATTTTTTTTAACAAACGGTTGACACTTCTTTCACTAATTTCAAATATTCCAGCAAGTTCTTTACTGGAAAAAGTATTTTTACCATATTTTTTTATAATAGATTTTAATTTTTCCAAATAAGTAGAGCTAATACCTATTTTTTTTGAAAGTTCAAAAATATCTTTGTTGACAGAATCACTGTATTGAAGCATATTTTCTGTCAACAGAGGTCCAGAAACATTTTTTCCATCATAAAAGTATATTTCATTTTTATTTTTTGAAAGGCTTATTTTTAAGGCTTTTCTTCCATTAGCTTCAGCTTGCAAAATAGTCTGTCCTTCACCAATTCCAATTCCTGCATAAAAATCTTTTTTAGTAGTATTTTTAATAAGAGTAGTAATTATTTTTAAAGTTTCTTCATCTAATAAAAGACCTTTATTAGCTAAGATATAATATTCCTCATTTCCAAGAAATTGTATATTTCCTTGAATTTCTTTAGCATATTCTAATAGTTGAGTTTCAAAGCTATTTTTATTTTGTAAAGTCTTTTGAGTAAGTTCTGAAATATTTTTTTTAATAAGCTTAATTATTTGAACCCCAATACCTGTTTTTTCAAGTTCTTTTATTTTTGCCATTAGTTCAAGTTTTTTAAATTCTAATTTTATTTCGGTGTTAGTTGCTTGTAGTCTATAAACTGGAATATTAAGTCTTTTTAAATAATAATAAATATATCCAAAAGCTGTAATAACACAATCTATTTCTTTTGTTTTTAATTTTTCAAGATAATTTTTAAGATACTCCTCTTCAGTTTTAGAATATTCATATTTTTGAAGATAGTAATTTTTTATTTGAATTTCATATTCTTCAAAGACATCTTTTAGCATTTTTTCTTCAATAAGATCTATACCTATTTTTAAATTATCTATGGATTCATAATCTTTTTGGAGCAATAAAAAAGCTTTGATTATTCCCATTTCACCTCTTTTAGTATAAACAATAGCTTTGTTAGAAAGATCAGTTTTAAGATTAAGAGATGAATAAATTCCAATTCCCGTAAGATATATTCCATCTACATCATTTTCTAATTTTTGAATAAGGGGAATCATTTCTTCAATTTTTTCTTTTGGATATTTAAAAAAACTTACTTCTTTATATTCAGAAGAAAGTATACTGTATATTTTTTCAACAGAGTCAGGAGCTCCAATAATAGCTATTTTCATTAAAATTACCTCTTTAAAAATTAAGTTATTGTATACAGTGGATTATATCATATTTTCACTTAAAAGAATTCAGATATTTTATTAATAGTTATAAATTTTTAATTCATATTAGATATCTCTTTGCCTATAGAAATTGAAATTGTAGATACTGTAATTTCAATATTATAACTTATTATTCATCAGACTTACACTTTTATTGAAATATTATTTTATAATATTTGGTTCAAATACAACAAGTAAAACAGGACCACTAAGCCTCAAAGTAACTTTAGATTCTCCTATTTGTATTTTTCCTCTTTCTATATTCTTTTTTAATTTTTCATCTAAAAATTCTTGCATTTTTTTTTGTGTATTGCTTGAGTTTAAAATATTATTAATCACTAATGAATATTTTTTTAAATCTCTTATATCCTGTTGATTAAATTCTACATTCCTAACTAAAGCCACTGTTTTTGAATGTTTTATCTTTCCTTTTGGTGATGATAGGTAAATAGACGTTAGTTCGCTATTTTTTTCTTTAAAGTTACATTCTATTTTAAAATTTTTCCAAGTAATAACTCCAACATACTTACCACTTTTAGTAATTCTAGGGTCCTGTTTTTCAAATTTTATTTTAGGGTAAGCTTCATTCAGGTAATTATAAAATTCATTGTAATTAATGGAGTAAGATATTTCATTTTCAACTCTTGAAATATCATCTTTTGTTTTGTATATTTCTTTTTGTCCACAAGCTGTTAAAATTAACAATAATAAAATAGATAAAAAAAATTTTTTCAATAAAATCACTCCTTATTCTTTTAGTAGATATATTAAGTTCTTTATAAAGAGGTAGTTAGTCCTAGAATAAATATTATGGTAAATTTCTAATAAATGAAAAATTTTAATTTTGGCTAACATCTATAAAAAATATAATATTATAGTTATTCTAAATACTTATCTGCATATTTTTATTATTATATCATGGATTTATTAATTTAAAAATGATTGCTGATAAAATAATTCTCAGGTTTTTTTAAAATATTTTTTGTTTTATATTGTGGATTATTTTTTTTACCTGTACTAATAAACTTTATAGTAATTATAGAAATATCTATTTCTGCAAAACTATGTTAAAAATATTACTTACATTTGTCTTATACAGAAATATTACAAAATATAGATGTAAATAATAGTTTGACATAAAACTAATTTCATGTTAGATTAAAGGATAGGTGATGAAATATGAAAAATGAAGCTTTTGGAAATTCATTGTATAGCTATCTGTCTAGAGCCCATCATAGAAGCAGAATTTTTATGGATGAAGAACTAAGAAAAAAGGGAATAACAGATTTGGGATATTCTCATATAAGGATAATTATAGTATTATATGTTTTTAAAATTCTTTCTATGAAAGAAATAACAGAGAAAATATCAAAAGATAAATCAACGGTAACTATCCTTGTAAATAAATTAGAAAAAAAGGGATATGTAAGAAAAAGCGTTTGTTCTGAAGACAGAAGAATAATGTATTTAGAATTAGGAGAAAAAGCAGAAGAAGTAATAGGAGTTATTTTTGATGTGTCACAAATCTTTCATAAAAAAGTAGAGCAAATACTTGAAAAAGATGAAATAGATACTTTAAAGAGAATAATGTCAAAGCTTTTAGAAAAATGGTAGAATTTAAAATGTAACAGGAAAGTTTTTAGGAGGAACAAATGAAAAATAAACATCAATTTATGGGAACGGAAAAAATAACAAAGCTTTTAGTACAATTTTCACTTCCAGCTATAATTGGAATGCTTGTAAATGCTTTGTACAGTATAGTTGACAGAATATATATTGGAAATATAAAAGATGTAGGACACTTTGCAATAGCTGGAGTAGGACTTACTTTTCCAGTTACAATCTTTGTGTTTGCTTTTGCTGTATTAATAGGACTTGGAGGAGCAACAAATATATCTTTAAGCCTTGGAAGAAAACAAAAAGATGAAGCTGAAAAATATTTGGGAAATGGAATAGGATATGGAATAATTATTTCACTAATAATAGCAGTATTTGTATTGTTGTATATGGATAAATTAGTTGCAGTATTAGGAGGAAGTGAAAATACAAGCAGATATGCAAGAGAATACTTGTGGATAGTAGCATATGGATTTCCAGCAACAATAGTTGGATATGTAGCAAATGCAGCTATCAGATCAGATGGAAACCCTAAAATGTCAATGGTTACTTTGCTGATAGGAGCCATAATAAACATAGTACTTGACCCTATTTTTATATTTGGAATGGATATGGGAGTGTCAGGTGCAGCTTGGGCTACAATTATTTCACAATATATTTCAGCAGCATGGACTATATTTTATTTTAAATCAAGTTTTAGTGGACTTAAATTATATTTAAAGAATATGAAACTACAATGGGAAAAAATTAAGAATATAATGGCTTTAGGATCATCACCATTTGCATTGCAAATGGGGTCAAGTTTGGTAAATTATACTTTCAACAGTACATTAAAAGTATATGGAGGAGATAATTCAATTGGTGCAATGGCAATTATTCAGGCAATAACAATATTTCTTGCTATGCCTATATTTGGAATCAATCAAGGAGTTCAGCCAATATTGGGGTATAATTATGGAGCGAAACTTTATTCGAGAGTAAGAGAAGCACTTCGTAAAGCTATACTTGGAGCTTCTATAATATGTATAGTAGATTTCTTGACTATTCAGTTTTTATCAAAATATTTTATATTCATATTTACAAGAGAAAAAGCTTTATTGGATATAGCCTCTCATGGACTAAGAATAAATACAATGATGTTTCCTATAATAGGATTTCAAATAATATCCTCTGTGTATTTCCAGGCAGTAGGAAAACCTAAATTGAGTCTTTTTATAAGCCTTTCAAGACAGATAATAGTTTTAATTCCTTGTATAATAATAATGTCTAGAATGTTTGGATTAGCTGGAATATGGTTTGCTGCTCCAACAGCGGACTTTATTGCAACTGTATTAACATTTATTCTGATAAAAAGGGAAATGAAACAATTAAAACAACTGCAAATAGCCAGAGAGGAAGAATTAATACTGGCTGGTGAAAAATAAAAAGAAATAGAGATTGAAATAATTTGAAAAAAGTACTAAAATATAGATACTAAAATTATATAAGGAGTTGTTATTGATGAATAATTTAGTTGAAAGATTTCTAAAGTATGTAAAAATTGATACAGATTCAGATCCTTCAAACAAAGCATGTCCAAGTAGTGATATACAATGGAATTTAGCAAAAGTAATAATTGAAGATTTGAAAGAATTGGGGCTTGAAGAAATATCATTAGATGAAAATGGATATATAATGGCTGCACTTCCAGCAAATTGTGACTTAGATATTCCAACTATTGGATTTATAGCGCATATGGATACAGCACCTACTTACAATGGAAGAGGAGTTAATCCAAGAATTATAGAAAATTATAATGGGGAAGATATTATTTTAAATAAAGAATTAGAAATAATTCTTTCTCCAAAAGATTTTGAACATTTAAAAAATTATATAGGACAGGATCTTATAGTTACAGATGGAAAAACTCTGTTAGGAGCAGATGATAAAGCTGGAATAGTTGAAATAATTGAAGCTGTAAAATATTTGAAAGACCATCCTGAAATTAAGCATGGAAAGATAAAAATAGGATTTACACCAGATGAGGAAATTGGAAGAGGTGCTAATCTTTTTGATGTAAAGAAATTTGATTGTAAATTTGCTTATACAGTAGATGGCGGAGAGATAGGAGAATTAGAATATGAAAATTTTAATGCAGCTTCAGCTGTAATTAAAATAAAAGGAAGAGATATTCATCCAGGAACAGCAAAAAATAGTATGATAAATTCAATTCTTATAGGAATGGAACTAAATTCTATGCTTCCAGTAGAGCAAAGACCAGAGTATACTGAGAACTATGAAGGATTCTTTCTGTTAAATGATATGAAAGGTACTGTGGAAGACACTTCAATGAATTATATAATTAGAGATCATTCAATGAAAAAATTCAATGAGAAAAAAATTCTTATAAAAGATGCTGTACAATATTTAGCTAAAAAGTATAAAGATGCAGAAATAGAAATAGAGGTAAAAGACAGTTATTATAATATGAAAGAAAAAATAGAGCCTGTAATGTATGTAATAGATCTTGCTCATAAATCTATGGAAGAACTTAATATTAAACCTTGCATTAAACCAATAAGAGGTGGAACAGATGGAGCAAGACTTTCTTATAAAGGACTTCCATGTCCAAATCTTTTTACAGGTGGACACAATTTTCATGGAAAATATGAGTATGTATGTATTCAATCAATGGAAAAAGCAAGAGATCTTATTGTAAAAATAGCTGAAAATTTAGTAAAAATAAATTTTGAAGAAAAATAAAAAAGAAATTTAGAACCTGAGTCTAATTTATAATTAGATACAGGTTCTTTTAATTTTATATAATTTTATAAAGTAGTTTTTTTTAAGATTGAAAGGGGGGATAAAATAATGTATAATTAATAAGATATGGGAAAAAATTTATGTAAATAAATATAGAATGAAATTGTGAGGCATGGTTATGGATATAGATTATTTTAAAAAATTGTCACCTTCAAGAAAACTGATATTAGGATTTTTATTTGCAATACTATTAGGAACATTTATTTTAATGATGCCTTTTTCACTTCGAGAGGGAGAAAAATTGAATTTTTTATCTTCTTTATTTACAATTGTATCAGCAGTATGTGTAACAGGATTAACAGTAGTAGATGTAAGTAAAGTATTCAGTCCAGCAGGGGATCTGGTAATAATATTTTTTATTCAGCTAGGTGGATTGGGAGTAATGACATTCTCATCAATTCTATTTCTGGCAATGGGAAAGAGAATGACATTTTATGAGAGAGAACTTTTAAAAGAAGAAAGAAATGCAGACAGTAGTGGAGAAATTTCAAGTTTTATAAAGAAACTTCTTCTTACAGTTTTTGTTATAGAAAGCATTGGGGCAATTATTCTTACATGGGAATTTGCTAAAGAAATGCCGATAAATAAAGCCGTATTTTATGGAATATTTCATTCAATTTCAGCATTTTGTAATGCTGGATTTGCTCTTTTTTCCAATAATTTGGAAGCATATAAAGCTAATCCGATTATAAATCTAACTATAGGGTATTTAATAACTCTTGGAGGAATAGGATTTGCTGTAATTACTTCTGTTATTATGGTCATAAGAAGAGGAATAGATAGATTTAATCTAACATCAAAAGTTGCTATTATAATATCTGTAATTTTGACTTTTGGAGGTATGATTTTATTCTTTATATTAGAATATTCAAATCCAGCAACTTTAGGGGATTTAAATTTTATTCAGAAAATACTGGCTTCATATTTTCAGAGTGTTACATTAAGAACAGCAGGTTTTAATACAATTCCATTAGGAGAACTTAGAAATTCAACTATTTTTATGTGTTGTATTTTAATGTTTATAGGAGCTTCACCGGGATCAACAGGAGGAGGAATAAAAACAACAACTTTTGGAGTGATATTATTTTATGTTATAGGAATAGTAAAAAAGAAAGAAAATGTGGAAATATTTAATAGAAGACTTGATTGGGAAATAATGAATAGAGCGCTGGCAATATTGGTTCTTGCACTAACATATGTAAGTGCTGTGATAATGCTTATGCTTATAGCAGAAAGCTTTAGTCCTGAAGAGATAGTATTTGAAGTTATATCAGCTTTTGGAACGGTAGGATTGACTCTGGGAATAACTCCAGATCTTACAACATTTTCTAAACTTCTTTTAATATTTACCATGTTTGTAGGAAGATTAGGTCCAATGACATTTGCTTTAGCTATTGGAGAAACAAAGAAAAAAGCTTTATCTAAATATCCAAAAGAAAATATTTTAGTTGGATAATTAATAATTAAATAAATGGAGGAAATAATGAAACAGTATTTAGTTATAGGACTTGGAAGATTTGGGACAAGTGTAGCACAAACTTTATATGAATCTAATGAAGAAGTTCTTGCTTTAGATATAGATGAGGAACTTGTACAGGAAGCTATAAACAGCAATATTGTAGATAATGCTGTTGTAATGGATGCAACTGATGTTAAAAGTTTAAAAGAATTAGGTGTAAGCAACTATGATATAGCTTTTGTATGTACTGGTGATATTGAGCCAAGTATAATGATAACTCTTAATTTAAAAGAACTTGGAATAGAAAAGATAATAGCTAAAGCTGTGAGTAAAAGTCATGGAAAAGTTTTGGCTAAAATAGGAGCAACAAAAGTTATTTATCCAGAAGAATATATGGGAAGAAGAGTAGCACAATTGGCTATGGAACCTAATATGATAGAACATTTAAGATTTTCTTCTGAATTTTTATTGTTGGAAGTAAAAGCTCCATCTGTTTTCTGGGGGAAAACTATGGTAGAATTAGATATCAGAAAAAAATATAATGTAAACGTAGTTGGAATAAAAAAAGAAGATCAATCATTTAAACCAAATCTTTCAGCAGATACTCTAATAGAAAAGGGAGATGTTTTATTAGTCATAACAGATAATAAAACTGCTGATTATTTAGAAAACTTAAAATAATTTAATTTATATATTGTAGGAGGAACAAATGCAAAATTTTGATGTCATTGTGGTAGGTGCAGGACATGCAGGATGTGAAGCTGCTTTAGCTGCTGCCCGAATGGGAGCTCAAACAGCTATTTTTACTATAACTTTAGATAATATAGGAGTGATGTCATGTAATCCTTCTCTTGGAGGACCAGCAAAATCTCATCTTATTAGAGAAATAGATGCTCTAGGTGGAGAGATGGGAAGAAATATTGATAAAACATATATACAGATAAGAATACTTAATACTAAAAAAGGACCTGCTGTGAGGTCTTTAAGAGCTCAGGCAGATAAAGTAAGATACAGTAAAGAAATGAAAAAAACTATTGAGAATTGTGATAATTTAAGCGCTATTCAGGGAATGGTAACAGAGATTATAGTTGAAAATGGAAAAGTTATTGGAATAAAAACCAGAGAAGGAGTAGAATATAGAGCAAAGTTTGTAATAATAGCCACTGGAACTTTTTTGAGAGGACTTATTCACATTGGAGATAAACATTTCAGTGGAGGGAGAATGGGAGAACTTTCTTCAGATGATTTACCAATATCATTAGAAAAAGCAGGACTGAAGCTGGCTAGATTTAAAACTGGAACACCATCAAGAATAGATGCAAGAACAGTAGATTTTTCAAAAATTGAAGAACAACCTGGTGAAACTGAAGATATCTTAAAGTTTTCTACAAGAACACCTGATGAAGAATTAAAAGGAAGAAAGCAGATATCATGTTATATTGCCCATACAAATGAAATTGTACATGAAATAATAAAAAATAATAGAGAAAGATCTCCGTTATTTAATGGAACTATACATGGAACTGGACCAAGATACTGCCCGTCTATTGAAGATAAAGTTTTTAGATACGGAGATAAAAATCAACATCATCTTTTTCTTGAAAGAGAAGGTTATGAAACTACAGAAATATATTTAGGAGGACTTTCATCTTCACTTCCAACAGATGTGCAGGATGGAATGGTGAAAAATATATCTGGACTTGAAAATGCTCATATTATGAGATATGCATATGCTATAGAATATGATTATGTTCCACCCCAAGAAATAAAATACACGCTTGAAAGCAAAACTGTAGAAAATCTATTTTTGGCAGGGCAGATAAATGGAACTTCTGGTTATGAAGAAGCTGGTGCACAAGGACTTTTAGCTGGAATAAATGCTGTAAGAAAATTACAGAGAAAAGAGCCTGTAATACTTGATAGGGCAGATTCATATATGGGTACACTTGTAGATGATTTGGTATCAAAAGGAACTAATGAGCCATATAGAATGTTTACAGCAAGAAGTGAATACAGATTGGCTCTGAGAGAAGATAATGCAGATTTAAGACTGTCAAAAATTGGATATGAAATTGGACTTTTACCAGAAGAAGAATACTTGAGAGTGGTGCAAAAAGGCAAGGATGTAGAAATAATAAAGGCAAAACTGAAAGAAAATTATGTAGGTCCTAGCAATCCAAGAGTAAATGAAGTCTTAAGAAGATGTGGAGAGGCTGAACTAAAAGATGGAACAACATATTTTGAACTTTTAAGAAGACCAGATGTAAAATACTCTGATATAAAATATATAGCTGAACTTTCTGATTTAGAGCTTGGAGATTATTCCAAGGATACTGAATATCAGGTAGAAGTACAAGTAAAGTATTCTGGATATATAGAAAGATCAATGAAAATGATAGAAAAGCATAAAAGTTTGGAAAATAAAAAACTTCCTGAAGATTTAGATTATGATTCTTTAGAAAACATACCTAAAGAGGCAAAAGATAAGCTTAAAGCTGTAAGACCATATAATATAGGCCAGGCTTCAAGAATATCAGGAGTTTCACCAGCAGATATTCAAGTATTGTTAATATATTTAAAAGCGAGAGGTAACTAATCATGAGAGAATTCCTATTAGAGGGAATAAAAAAATTAAATATTGAATATACAGATAAAAAAGTAGATAATCTTATAAAATATTTAGAACTGTTAATAGAATATAATTCGCATACTAATCTTACAGCTTTGAGAGATGAGAAGAGTATAGTTGAAAAACATTTTTTAGATTCTCTTTTACTTCAAAATCTTATAAAAAAAGAATTTAAAAAAGCTATAGATATTGGAACAGGAGCAGGATTCCCTGGGATGGTACTGGCAATATTTAATCCAGATATAGAATTTACATTAATGGATTCTATTGGAAAGAAGACTAAATTTCTTGAATTAGTAAAAGAAGAGCTTGAACTGAATAATGTCAATGTAGTAACTTCCAGAGCAGAAGATTATATAAATGATGAAAATAGAGAAACATATGATCTAGGATTATGCAGAGGAGTGTCAAAACTTGGAACTATTCTTGAATATATAATCCCTTTTCTAAAGATAAATGGTGAGTTTTTGTCACAAAAAATGGAAGGAACTGGAGAAGAGACTGAAGCTGAAAATGCTTTAAATACACTTAAAAGCAAAATAATTGAAATATATAATTTACAGCTGCCTTTTTCTAAAGATTCAAGAGTGGTTATAAAAATAGAAAAAACTGCCTCTAATGATAAAAAATATCCAAGAAGAGCAGGAATACCATTAAAGAGACCTCTATAAAATACAGGAGGAGGAAATGAAAGAATTTTACAATAATAATAAGAAAAAAATCATAACTGGACTTTCCCTCTTTTTAATTTTGGCAGGAGGATATTGGTCGGTGAGATATCATCTGTCAAAAACAGTTGAAATAATACTCCAAATAGCATTAGGACCTAAAATTTCTAGTAGTTCAATAGAGTTTAAAAGGTATGGACTAATAGAAATAAAAGATCTCAAATTAATAAATAATAAAAAGACAATTATAGATGCTCCAAAAGTTGAATTATTATACTCAAAAGAATCACTAAAAAAATTAAGAATAGAAGAGATAATAATATATGATGGAATAGCTAACATAACACGAGAAAAAAATGGAGATATAAATATAGTTGCAGCATTTACTGGAGAAAGCAAAGAAGGAAAGAATGATACAGAAGCAGAAGAAAAAGAATATAAACCAGGAATAGGTGTGCCTATAGATAGAATAACTGCTATAAATGCTACAACTAATTATACAGATCTTTCATATACGAATCCTATACAGGAAACTGCTTATGGAACAAATGGATTTCTCACTTTCAGTAAAGAAAAAGGAATTAATCTGATATTTAAAGGCAAAAATGAAGAACAGTTATATACTTTTGCTTTAAATACAGGTAAAGAGCCGTATGATATAAATATAAAACTTGAAGACATAGCTGTAAAAACAGAATTACTTCAATATGCTTATGATGGAGATGAGGTATCATACAAAGGTGGAGTATTAAATCTGGATCTTTCAATTTCACCTAAAGGTTTATTTGGAAATGCAGATTTTAAAGATGTTACAGTAAGATATAAAGAATTGGATACTGATGTAAAAGTATCTGAAGGAACAGTGGATTTTCAAGGTAAAACTGTAATAGTAAAAGCTGATTATGAAGTGTTTGATACAAAAGAAAAATTTCTTTTAGTGTATGCTGATGATGAGTTGAATATAGATTTTGCTGCTAAAAATGTAACATATCCTCAAATACAAAAATATTCTCTAGTAAAAGATCTTAATCTGCCTTTAGAGAATTTGATTGTAAATGATGTGAAATTTAATCTTAATCTTAATCCAGAAAGAGAGTTTAAAGTTACAATAGATTTTTTAAGTAAGGATTTTATTTTAAATAATTTAGAACTTAGAAATACTAATGGAAAATTTGTTTATGATAGTAAAGGGATACATATAAAGGATTTAAATACAGATTTTTCATTCTGGAACAAAGAAAGAAAAGAAGAACTTTTTAAAAAGAAAATAGTATTATCACTTGATTACTTTGAAGATGAAGGTGCTTTAACATTTGATATAAGTGGAAATGATTCAATAAACAATTATATACCAAATATTGATGGAGTATTTAATTTTGAAACAAAAAATAAAAATTTTAATTTTAATTTTCTGTCAAATATTATTAAATTAAGAGGAAGATATTATTCAAATATAGAAAAAATAAATCTTTACAGAGCAGGGAAATTTTCACTTGATTATGATTTAAAAAATAAAAATCTTGAAAGAGGAAGTGGAGTAATAGATTTTAATCTGTATAATCTTAGATTTGCTCTTGATTTTATAGCAGAAAATAACAAAATAATGATAGATAGTCTTACTGCTCATGATAAAAATGAGGATAAAATAACTTTTAATCTTACTGGAGAAACTGATATAAGTAAAATGTCTTATGATTTAAAATTTGATGCTGAAGAATTAAATGTAGAGAGAAATGTTTTGAATGAAGATGCCCTTTTAAATGCTTCTCTTAATGGGCATATATCAGGAGAAAATGGAAGCATAAATGCTTCAGTAGATGTTAAATCTCTGACTTTTAAATATCTAGCTGAAATTAAAGATATTGCTGGGAAGTTTGAATTTAAAAAAGATGAAAAAATCTTTGGAGACTTTAAAGGCAGCATAGGCCAAGTAAGATATAATGATTATGACCTTAATGGATTTATTTTTGCAATGAGAATAAAGGATGATAAATTTGAAATAAGAGATTTTAGAAATGGGATAGTAGATATAAACGGAAATATAAACCTGAAAAATTTAGCTTCAAATATCAATTTTTCTGTAAAAGATTTAGACTTTGAAAAATTTAATATAGAATATCCTAAATTCTATATTAATGATGTAAAAGGGAAAATAAATGGAAAGATAAATGATCCCAAAATAGATGTAAAAATAAATGACATAAAACTGGATATTGGAGATGAAAAAAAAGATATCCTTGTTCATGGAGAAATAAATTATTATAAATCACTTATAAAGGCAAATAAAATTTATCTTAACAGCAATATTTTTAATGGAAAATATAATTTGAAAAATAAAAAATATAATGCCATTTTAAACATAATAGAGGATGATCCATCTGAATATTATTTAGATACAAATTTAAAATATAGAGTAATTGGAACTTTGAAAGTAGATGGTGAAGATAAAAAAATAAACGCCAGATTAAATTCTACAATAGATAAGATATACATGAGAGGAACAAAACTTCCAAATGTATATGTAGAGGGAAGATATAAAACTGATAATATTCCTGATGGAACTATTGAATTAAATAAAATAGTTCTTTCGAATGGGGATATGAAAGATATTCTTCAATTGACAGCAGGCTATAATTTGCAGACAAAAGAAATAAGTGCTGGCATAGACAATCAAGTGGTTAAACTGGATACATTAAAAGAGTATACAAAAGAAGAAATTGTAAATGGAAATCTTATTTTTAATGGAAAACTTTCTGGAAAAGTGGAAGACTTGAAATATGATTTAAAAATAAATAGTAATCTTATTTCAATGAAAGAAATAAATTTTAAAAATTTTTTAATAAAAATAAATGGAAATCTTGATAAAGTATTCTTGGATGAATTTTCGTTTAAGTACCTTGATAACTCCTTTTATTCTAAAGGAGATATAACATTAGAAAATAAAAAATACAACTTTTTAGTAAACTCTTCCAAAATAAATTTAGATTTTTTAAACATTTTTTTAGAAAAATATGGTATAACTAATATAGAAGGAATTGCAGCCTTCAATTTAGATTTGAAAGATGATGGAAACAGTGGGTATTTCAATTTGATGAATTTTGGGATGAAATCTAAAGAATTTTTTATTAATATGGATAACTTTAATAGTACAATCAAACTTGATAAAAAACGTCTTTACATAGAAAATTTCCAAGGAAAATTGAATGATGGGGATACTACTTTAAAAGGATATCTGGAATTGCCAAGTATAACAGATATAGCTGAAAATCCTTATTATATGGAAGATTTAGACTATGATATATCACTTGACACTAAAGGAGTGAACTATAAATACAGTAATTACTTTAGAGTTATGTTTGATACAAAATTTAATATGAAAAATAATAAATTAGCAGGAAATATTAATATCATAGATGGAGAAGTTGAAAATATTCCAAGTAACTCAAAATCATTATTTCAAATAATCAAGAACTTTTTATTTAAATCATCATCATCAATAGTAAATAAAAGTGAAGATCTTGGAAAAGATTTTCAGATTAACACTATTTTTGAAAAATCATTAGAATTAGATGTAACTCTGAAAATAGATAAAGGAATCAAACTTGATATACAGGATGTCAATATATTTGTTGGTGATGTAGAAGGAATTGTTGTAGGAGGAGGAAGACTTTCAGGTAAAAATGGAAAATTTGTTTTCTTGGGAGATGCAGAGATAAAAAATGGTTCATTAGCAATAAATGGAAATACATTTGAATTAGATAAAGCACTTGTAATATTTAATGACAGAAAAGATTATTTTCCTAATGTAAATCCAACTTTAGTTATAGATTCTAGAGTAAAAGTACAGAATGATGAATTAGGAATGAGCATAAATGGAGAACTGGATGCCCTTAGATTTACAATAACATCTAAAAATGGAAGTGCCAGTGGTAATTTGTCATCTTTATTGATAGGAGATGAAGAATTTTCTGACAGTGCCTCAGCAACATTGTTTAAAACTGTAATAGGAAGTCAATTATCACAAACAATATTCAGACCAGTTTCAAATCTTATAAAAAATACTTTGAATATATCAAAATTTAGAATAAAGTCAAATATTTTAACAAGTGAAAATCAGAATCCAAATGCAGAGGATAACAGACTGCGTTTAGGTGCTGTTATAGAAGCAGAAGATAATATTTACAAAGATAAATTATACTGGGTAGCAAGAGGTACCTTATTGGGGGATGATAACGCGGAAAATAATAATGAGAGAAACAGTGGAGCATTTGAGGAATATGACTTTTCAGTAGAATACAGATTTAAACCTGGACAATCTATTGGAATAGGAGCAGGAAAGCTTCCTAGAAAGGCTAAAACTAAGGCCGACGAAAATTCAAAAAATTCTATAAATTATCATATTGACTTCAAATTTGAGAAAAAATATGATACTCTATTAGATATCTTCAGAAAGCAATAAAAAACGGAGGTAAGGATGAGAAAACAATTAATAGTACTAATGGTTTTTCTATTGGGACTTTTCAGTTTTGGTGCTGAATCTAATTACAGCATTAAAAAAGTGGAGGTTATAAACAATAGAGAGATTCCTTTTGAAATCATTTTGGAGAACATGAGATCAAAAGAGGGAGAGAAGTTTGTAACAGATAATATGATTGAAGATTACAAAAGCATCAAAGGGTTAGAATATGTAAATGATGTTTCTATTCAGCCAACAGTTTATGATGGTGGAATAAAGCTGACTGTTGATATAACAGAAAACAGAGATGCAAAATCTATGCTTGAGAAAAAAGGGATTATCCCTTTATCAGAAAGAGGAAAAGTTGATACTTCTTTACTAGTAAATTCAATTGAATTTATTGGAAACCATTATGTAAGCACTAAAGAGCTTATGGATAAAGTTCCAGTAAAAGTTGGAAGTTATTTTTCTAAAAATAAAGTTATAGAAGGACATAAAAATCTAATTGAAAGCGGATACTTCAGAGATGTTATTCCTGACGCTGTTAAAAGTGGAAAAGGGGTAAAAGTAATATATGAAGTTATGGAAAACCCTATTCTTAATGGTGTAAATATCATAGGAAATACTGTTTATACAACAGAAGATCTTATGAAAGTTATACAAACTGAACCTGGTAAAATATTTAATATTAATACTATCAGAGAAGACAGAGATAGAATTTTAAAAAAATATCAGGATGATGGTTATACACTTACTGATGTTACAGATATAGGAATCAATGGAAATCTGGAGCTTGAAATTTATTTAAGTGAAGGAACAATAAGAGATATACAGTTCAAAAAAATGGTAACAAAACAAAAAGGTGCCAGAAGAAAACCTACAGATGATGTTTTAAAAACTAAAACATATGTAATAGAAAGAGAACTTGAATTTTCTAAAGATGAAATATTTAATTCAAATAAATATGATGAAACTGTAAAAAATCTAATGAGATTAGGACATTTTAAAAATGTTAAATATGAATCTAGAGATATTCCTGGAGATCCAGATGGAAAAACTATAGTGCTTCTTCTTGATGAAGAAAGAACTGCTATACTTCAAGGAGCAATATCTTATGGTTCTGAAATAGGATTATTAGGAACTATCTCAATAAAAGATACTAACTGGAAAGGTAAAGGACAAGAACTTGGATTTACATTTGAAAAATCAGATGAAGATTATACAAGTTTCTCAATTAATTTCTATGATCCTTGGATTAAAGATACAGATAGAATTTCATGGGGATGGAGCTTATACAAAAATAGCTATGAAGATGATGATAGTAAGTTATTCCATGAAATAGATACTATTGGAGCTAAATTCAACATAGGTAAAGGACTTACTAAAAATGTAAGATTGAGTCTTGGAACTAAATTTGAATATGTAGAAGAAAAAGCTCAAAAAAGTAAATTCAGTAAAAATGCAGCAGGAGAATATATCTGGTATAATGGAGATGTAGTTAAAGGTATGGATGATGATTATTTTATCTGGAGTTTATTCCCATCTTTAACTTATGATACAAGAAACCATTTCTGGAACCCAACAGCAGGAGAATATGCTAAACTTCAATTAGAAGGTGGATATGCTGGTGGTTATGATGGAGATGTTTTTGGAAACATTACATTAGAACTTAGAAAATATCATAGAGGATTCTTTAAGAATAATACATTTGCTTATAAAGTTGTTGGAGGAATCATGACTGATTCTACTAAAGAAGCTCAAAGATTCTGGGTAGGTGGAGGAAGTACACTTAGAGGATATGATGGTGGATTCTTTAAAGGTACTCAAAAACTTGTTGGTACTGTTGAAAACAGAACTCAAATCAATGAACTTCTTGGACTTGTTGTATTCTTTGATGCAGGTAGAGCATGGAAACAAAATGGAAGAGACTTGGAATATAATCAAGATGCAGACTTCCCAGATAAAGTAGCAACAACAGCAGGAGTAGGATTAAGACTTAATACACCTATTGGTCCATTAAGATTTGACTTTGGATGGCCAGTAGGAGATAAAATGGATAGTGGAATGGAGTTCTATTTCAATATGGGACAATCATTTTAACATAATATAAAGTAACGGAGGTATCACACATGAAAAAAATATTAATACCAGCAATGGCATTAATGCTGTCAGTATCAGCATTTGCTATGAAAGTTGGGTATGTTAACTCACAAGAGGCTTTTGCTAAATTTTCCCAAACTAAAACAGTTCAAGAAAATTTAAATAAAGAGAAAACTAGACTTGAAAATGAAATCAAACAAAAAGAAGTAGCGCTTCAGAAAGCACAACTTGAACTTCAAGCAAAAGGAGCAAAGGTTACTGATAAAGAAAAAACAGCTTTTGAAGGACAAGTAAAAGCTTTTCAAAAATTTATACAAGATTCTCAAACTAAATTGAGCAAAGAGGAATTTACAAGATTCCAAGCTATTGAAACTACAATGAATAATGCAATTTCAGAAGTGGCTAAAGCTGGAAAATATGATTATGTATTTGAAGCTGGAGCAGTAAAATTTGGTGGAGAAAATATAACTGATAAAGTAATAAGCACTATGGAAAAAAACAAAAAATAGAAATATTTTAAGGAGGTAACATGAACTACAAGTTAGTTGATTTGATTGCCCTCCTTGGTTGTGAAGTAAAGGGAGATTTAAGTCTGGAAAATATTTCTGGGCTTGCTCCCTTTTTTCAAGCACAAGAGGACAGTCTGACATTTGCATCAGATGAAAAATTTTTAAAAAAGCTGCATGAAACTAGAGCAAAAGTAATAATAGTACCAGATATTCCTTTACCAGAAAATATTGGAAAAACATATTTGAAAGTTAAAGAAAATCCAAGAACGCTTATGCCAAAACTTTTGAATTTTTTTAAGAGGGAAACTAGACCTTTTGAAAAAATGATAGAAGATTCCAGCAAAATAGGAAATAATGTCAGACTAGCACCAAATGTTTACATAGGGCATGATACTGTAATAGGAGATAATGTAGTTATTCATCCTAATGTAACAATAGGAGAAGGAGTAACAATAGGAGAGGAAACAGTTATTTATTCCAATGCAACTATTAGAGAATTTTGTGTTATTGGAAAAAAATGTGTGATTCAGCCAGGAGCAGTAATAGGGTCAGATGGATTTGGATTTATAAAAATTGCTGGAAATAACACTAAGATAGAGCAGATAGGGCATGTAGTATTGGAAGATGAAGTAGAAATAGGGGCTAATACCACAATAGATAGAGGAACTATAGGAAATACAGTAATTAAAAAATTTACTAAAATAGATAATCTAGTACAAATAGCTCATAATGATATAATTGGAGAAAATTGCCTTCTTATATCTCAAGTAGGGATAGCTGGAAGTGTTGAAGTGGGAGATAATACTACTCTTGCAGGACAGGTAGGAGTAGCTGGACATTTAAAAATAGGAAACAATGTAGTTATAGCTGCTAAATCGGGTGTAACTGGAAATGTAGCAGATAATCAAATGCTTTCAGGATATCCTTTAATGGATCACAAAGAAGATCTAAAAGTGAGAGTTTCTTGGAAAAAACTCCCTGAATTATTAAAGAGAGTAAGAGCTATAGAAAAAAAATTGGAAGAAAAATAACAATAAACAAAAAACATGTTTGAACTATCTGGAATAAAGTGGTAAAATGACAGAATACAAAATAAATATTATCAGAGGTAAAAATGAAAAAAAGAGTGTATTTTGATAAGTTTGGAGAAATGAAATTCATTTCTCATCTAGACTTGCTCAGATTTTTTGACAGACTTTTAAAAAAATCTCAGATTCCTGTAAAATACAGTCAAGGGTTTCATCCAAGACCAAAAATGTCTTTTGGAAGTCCTGTGTCCTTGGGAACAGAAGCATATGACGAATTGATGGATTTTGAATTGGAATCCCCAATGTCAAATGAAGAGGTATTTGAAAGACTTAACAGCAGTAATGTTATGGGATTCAGAGTAAATAAAGTTGAGGAAGTGCCTAGAAAGTCCTCCATAATGGAGGAATATACTGTAATGATATATGAGATTGAAGGCAGCGAAGAAGATATTTCAAAGTTAGAAGAACTTTTGAACAGAGATGAAATAATAGAAGTAAAAGAAAAAAAAGGAAAAACTGTAACAAGAGATCTTAAAGTGAGGATAAAATCTTTTAAAAGAGATAATAACAAGATTATTATGGAAATAATAAATACTTCACCTAACTCCTATCTTGAACTTGTAGGTATTGAGCAGCAAAATGTGAAAATTAAAAGATGTGGATATAAAATAAATTCTTAAAATAATAAATAATTTAGAGAGGGGACAAATATGTTAGAATTAAAATTTATTCGTGAAAACAGAGAACTTGTAAAGGAAATGCTTGCTAACAGAAACAGCAATATTGATCTTACAGAATTTGACAGACTAGATGAAGAAAGAAGGGCAATATTAGGTGAAGTAGAACTTTTAAAACAAAAAAGAAATACTGAATCTGCTGAGATTGCAAGATTAAAGAAAGAAAAACAGGATGCTTCTCAAATAATAGAAGAGATGGGAAAAGTTTCTGCTCAGATAAAAGAACTTGATACAAAGTTAGCAGAAGTTGATGAAAAACTTACTTATTTTCAAATGGTAATTCCTAATATGTATCAGGAAGGTACTCCGATAGGAAAAGATGAAGAGTCAAATGTTGAAGTAAGAAGATGGGGAACTCCTAAAGAATTTACATTTGAACCAAAATCTCACTGGGAAATAGGAGAAAATCTTGGAATACTTGACTTTGAAAGAGGATCAAAATTGGGAGGATCAAGATTTGTACTATATAGAGGAATGGGAGCTAGAATTGAAAGAGCTCTTATTAACTTTATGCTTGATATGCATACTACAGAACATGGTTATACTGAACATATAACTCCATTTTTAGTAAAAAGAGAAATATGCGAAGGAACTGGACAGCTTCCTAAATTTGAAGATGATATGTATAGAACTACTGATGATATGTTTCTTATTTCAACTTCAGAAATTACAATGACTAATATTCACAGAAAAGAAATATTGGATGAAAAAGAACTGCCTAAATATTATACAGCTTATTCTCCATGTTTTAGAAGAGAAGCAGGGTCATATGGTAAAGATGTTAAAGGAATAATCAGAGTACATCAATTTAATAAAGTGGAAATGGTAAAAATAGCAACACAGGAATCTTCTTATGATGAATTAGAAAAAATGGTGGTTAATGCTGAAGAAGTTCTTCAAAGACTTGAACTTCCATACAGAGTTATTCAATTATGTACTGGAGATTTAGGATTTTCAGCAGCTAAAACTTATGATTTAGAAGTATGGCTTCCATCTCAAAATAAATACAGAGAAATTTCTTCTTGTTCTAACTGTATAGATTTCCAAGCTAGAAGAATGGGACTTAAATACAGACCTAATGGAAGTTCAAAAAGTGAATTTTGTCATACATTAAATGGATCAGGACTTGCAGTCGGAAGAACTTTTGTAGCTATTATGGAAAATTATCAGCAAGAAGATGGGTCATTCCTTATTCCAAAAGCTTTAGTTCCATATATGGGGGGAATAGATGTTATTAAAAAGTAGTTTATTTATACTGCTTCTGAGTAACATAGTGATTGATAATATAAAAGTGATGGTTGGAATAACTTTTATTCTTTTTATAATGAATATTATTCTGAATAAAGATTTAAGAAAAAATATTGGAAAAATGAAATTTTTATTTTTTTTATATTTCACTACATGTCTTATCCAGCTTTTTTATATACAGGAAGGAAGAGTTTTATTTAAAATAGGAAATTTTTATGTAACTGAAGAAGGAGCTTTTAATTTCTTATTAAATTTTTTGAGGATATTTAATCTTCTGCTCATATCTTGGATAGTGAGTGCAAAGAAGATAATCAATGGAAAATTCAATAGATATCAGCATGTCATAGAAAATGTCATAGATCTGGTACCACAAGCGCTTCTCCTTATAAAAAAGAGAATGAAGATAAAATGGTTTTTTAGGCATATTTTAAAACAAATAAGAGTAAAAATATGATCTATTATAGAATTGATTTTATTTTAAATATCTGGTAGAATTAAGTATATACAAAATTTCAAGGAGGCTATAAATGTACAATTATAAAGATTTAGGACTTTCTAATACTAAAGAAATGTTTGCTAAAGCTAATAAAGAAGGGTATGCAGTTCCTGCATTTAACTTCAATAATATGGAAATGGCTCTTGCTATAGTAGAAGCATGTGCTGAAATGGGTTCACCAGTAATCCTTCAATGTTCAAAAGGAGCTCTTAGTTACATGGGAGCTGATGTAGTGCCTTTATTAGGTAAAGCAGCTGTAGATAGAGCAAGAAATATGGGATCAGATATTCCAGTAGCTCTTCATTTAGATCATGGACCTGATATTGCAACTGTAAAAACTTGTATTGAATCTGGTTTCTCATCAGTAATGATTGATGGATCTCACTATGATTTTGCAAAAAATATAGAAGTATCAAAAGAAGTAGTGGAATATGCTCATAAATTTGATGTAACAGTGGAAGCTGAATTAGGAGTTCTAGCTGGTATTGAAGATGATGTTAAAGCTGAAAGCCATACTTATACAAATCCTGATGAAGTAGAAGAGTTTGTAAATAAAACAGGAGTTGACTCTTTAGCAATAGCTATAGGAACTTCTCATGGAGCTCATAAATTTAAACCAGGTGAAGATCCTAAATTAAGACTTGATATATTAGAAGAAATCGAAAGAAGAATCCCAGGATTCCCTATCGTACTTCATGGATCATCAGCTGTACCTAAGCAATATACAGATATGATAAAAGAATTTGGTGGAGAAGTTAAAGATGCAATAGGAATTCCTAATGCTGAATTAAGAAAAGCTTCTAAATCAGCAGTTGCAAAAATTAACGTTGATACTGACGGAAGACTTGCGTTCACAGCTGCTATCAGAAGAGTTCTTGGAACTACTCCAAAAGAATTTGATCCAAGAAAATATCTTGGTGCTGCAAAAGATGAAATGAAAGCTTATTACAAAACTAAAATAGTGGATGTATTTGGTTCTGAAGGAGCTTATAAAAAAGGAACAAAATAAAAAAAAGCCTAAAAATAGGCTGAATGAAAGGACAGCAGAGATGCTGTCCTTTTTGTATAATAAAAAAATGGCATTTTTTTTATTATTTTTTAAGATTTATACTACTTATGCTTTACAAAGAAAGACCAATGTATTATAATTATAGGAAAGAAAGTATTAAAAAACGAAAATAGGAGGAATCATGGTAAAGGAAAACAGATTGGTACAAACTTTTATTGACATGGCGAGCATTTCATCACCATCATTAAAAGAGAGAGAAGTTGGAGATTACTTATTGAAAGCTTTAAAAGAACTTGGAATGGAAGCTTATGAAGACAATGCTGGAGAAATTCATAGTGGAAACTGTGGAAATATTATAGGGATATTAAAAGCACCAGGAAAGAAAAAAGTTCTATTTAGCGCTCATATGGATACTGTACTTCCCTGCGATAAGATTACACCAATCATTGAGAATGGTATCATCAAAAGTGATGGAACATCTGTTCTTGGTGGAGATGACAAAGGTGGAATAGCTGCGATCCTTGAAATGATCAATGTAATAAAAGAAAATAACCTTGATCACCCAGAAATAATAGTTGTATTTTCTATAGCAGAGGAAATAGGACTACGTGGAGCAAGAGTTTTTGATATAGAAAAATATTTACCAGATTACTCATTTATTCTTGATTCAAGTGGAAAACCTGGGGTAGCAATTATACAGGCACCTTATTCAGCAAAAGGAGAAATGAAAATAATAGGAAAACCAGCTCATGCAGGAATATCTCCTGAAAATGGAATAAATGCTTTAACTGTTGCTTCTCATGCAATAACTAAAATAAAATTAGGAAGAATAGATAGTGAAACTACTTCAAATATAGGGATAGTAAGAGGAGGAGAAGCTGTTAATATAGTAATGCCTGAACTTTCTATAATGTATGAAGCAAGAAGTTTTCAAGGAGAGAAATTAGATAATCTTCTGAAAGAAACTAATGATATATTTGCAGCTACAGCTAAAGAATTTGGAGCAGAATTTATTAATGATGTTAAAAAAGGATATGATGGGTTTACATTAGACCCTGAATCAGATATATTAAAATATTTTGCTAAAGCTTGTGCAAATATTGGATTAGAATGCACACAAAAATCTTCTGGAGGAGGAAGTGATGCGAATGTCTACAATGCAAAAGGATTTAAAGCTGTAAACCTTGCAGTAGGAATGAGTAAAGTTCATACTAAAGAAGAATATATTGAAATAAAAGATATGGTAGATACAGCAAAATTGATTCTTGAAGTTTCAAAGGAATTATCTAAATGATAAGAAAAGATAAGTCCTCTAGCAAGAAGAATAAAATATTGTTTTTGTTTATAGGGATTATACTCTTTTTCTTTAGAGGAGCTCTTAATCATATTATAGATGGTGTAGGATATCTTTTCTTTCCAGTTCAAAAGTCAATCTATAATACTGGAAATTATTTTAAAGAGACTTCATATGCTGTTACAGAATATAAACATATCTTAGAAGAAAATAAGAGGCTGAAAACTGAAAATGTAAAATTAGATATGGTTATGGAATTTTATGTTACTCTTGTAGAAGAAAATGAAAGATTGAAAAAACTTTTAGAAATGAAAGAAGAAAGTCAGAAAGACTTAAGAGTAGCAAGAGTTAATTTTAGAACTCCAAGTAATCTTTATGAAAGATTTTATATAGATTTAGGAAAGAATGATGGTATGGTAAAAGATATGATTGTGCTATCAGGAAAAAATCTAATAGGAAAAATAGGAAAAGTTTATGATGATTATTCAATGGTAGACATGATTACAGGAGAAAATTTTAATATAAGTGCTTTGACTGAAAATAATATGCTTGGAATAGCTAAAGGAAGTAATGAGGGAAATGGAGAACTTTATTTTGAACCAAATACTTTTGAAAATACTATAAAATCAGGAGAAAAAGTATATACTTCAGGTATTAGCGATATATATCCAAAGGGATTATATATAGGGTACATTTCAGATATAAATGAAGATGAAAGCGAAATATTCAGAAGTATTAAAATAAAAACTGATATAGATGTATTAAATCTTAATGAGGTTTTGGTCATCATACCAAAGGAGAAAGAATGAAGAAGTGGATTTTAATATGTTTTCTTTTGACATTTTTTACAGCTTTTTCCTCAGAAAAAAGAATTTCAGATATCAGAAATTTAGCTTTTTCTACTCAGGAAACTCTTGTAGTAAATGGAAAAGAAAGGGAAACTGAATATGGTGTAAAATTTCAAGTTCCAGATAAAATAAGAAAAGAAATTACATTTCCAGAATTGAATAAAGGAGAACTTTATATTTATGATGGAAGTGAAAAAACGATTTATCTTCCTATTTTTCAGCAGATTACTCGTGAGAAAATAAGTAGTGATGAAAATAGAATAATAGAAGTTATAAATTATATTTTTGAAAAAGAAAAAAAAGATACCAATTTTAGAAAAAAGTATTATAATAACGAGATAAAAGAAATATCTCTTGAAGATGGAGTAACAATAAAGTTTAATAAATTTGAAAAAATAGATGGATATCTTCTTCCAGTTTCTTTTGAACTTTTTGACAATGAAATAAAAATTGGAATTGTCAATATAAAAAATTATCAAATTGATCCTAAATTTGATGGGAAGGAATTTGTGCTGGAATAATGAAGTTTTTTGATAGTAATGGAATAGTCATAAATAAAAAGGATTTTGGAGAAGCTGATAGATATATAACTATTTTTACAGAAACATTTGGAAAAGTAAATGTTATAGTGAAAGGTATAAGAAAAAGTAAGAGAAGAGAACAAAGTTCTACTGACATACTAGCTTTATCAAAGTTTACTTTTTATAAAAAAGGAGAAAATTTTATACTTTCTAATTTAATTACAATTGATTCATTTAGCGAGATAAAAGAAAATATAGAAGTATTGGGAATAGGACTGTATATAACTTCTGTACTAAATTCAATTCTTGTAGATAACAATAGAAAAAAAGAGTTATTTTCACTTACTTTGAAAAGTTTAAATTTTTTGAAGAAGAGTGATAATGAAAAAAAAAATTATATATTAACAGCTTTTTATCTTTTTAAAGTAATTAAAGATGAAGGACTAGGGATTTCAATTGGGGAAGGTTATTGTTTTTCTTTTGAAAGAAGTACTTTTTTAATAGAGGGAACAGAAGGATTTTTCAAAGTATCTCCTAAAGAAAAAGAGATAGTGGAAAAATTTTTAAATGAAAAAGTAAAAAGTATTATTGAAGAAGAATACAGTATTAAAGAAATAAAAAATGTAATATTTCTTTTTGAGAGATATTTAAACTTTCATTTAGGAATAGAGCTAAAATTAAAAAATTATTTAATGGGGGTAGAGAATGATTAATATAGTAAAGATCACTGATTACATGTCAGAAGACTTAATATCTCTTAATCTAAAATCAAAAAATAAAGAGGATGTTTTAATGGAGCTTGCAGAGCTTATTGGAGTGTCTCCTGATGTGAATAATGCTGGAAATGCTATATACAAAGCATTAGTAGAGAGAGAAAAATTAGGTAGTACAGGAATTGGAAAAGGAGTGGCTATTCCCCATGCCAAAACCGATGCTGCTGAAAAATTAACAATAGCATTTGGTATAAGTAATGAAAAAATAGATTTTAAAGCTTTGGATAATGAAAATGTAAATCTGTTCTTTGTATTTGCTTCACCTATCAAAGACAGTCAGGTATATTTAAAGGTTTTAGCAAGAATATCAAGGCTGATAAGAGAAGAAAGTTTTAGAAATGAACTGCTTGCTTGTAAAACGCCTAAAGAAGTTTTAGAATGTATAAATAATAAAGAATCAATATAGGTGATAAAAATGAAATGTCCATTTTGTAATTCTGAAGATACAAAAGTAGTAGATAGCCGTTCTTTTATGGATGGATATTCAATAAAAAGACGTCGTGAGTGTATAAAATGCGAAAAGAGATTCACTACTTTTGAAAAAGTAGAGGAAACTCCTTTATACATAGTGAAAAAGGATAAAAGAAGAGATAGATTTGATAGAAATAAGCTTATGAGAGGGCTTGTAGCAGCTACAGTCAAGAGAAATATAAGCAGAGAGAGCCTTGAAACTTTTGTTCTTGAAATAGAAAAAACTATCCAAAATTCACTGAGAGGGGAAATTACAACTCAAGAATTAGGAGAAATGGTAATGGAAAGGCTGAAAAGCATAGATCAAGTAGCATATGTAAGATTTGCTTCAGTTTATAAAGAATTTAATGATATAAAATCTTTTATAGAAATTGTAGAAAATATAAATAAAGATAGTGATAAAAAAGATTAGAAGCAGGTGAAAGAATGAGAATACTTTTTATGGGAACTCCTGAATTTGCAGTTCCCTGTTTTGATGTATTAAACTCAAAATATGAGATAATAGGTGCTTTTACAAAAGTAGATAAACCAAATATGAGAGGAAAAAAAATAAAATTTACTCCAGTAAAAGAATATGCTATAGAGCATAATATACCTGTATATCAACCCAACAGCTTAAAAACTGAGGAAATTCAAAATACAATCAAAGAATTAAATCCAGATTTGATTGTAGTAGTAGCTTATGGAAAGCTGCTTCCTAAAGAAATAATAGATATACCAAAGTATGGAGTTATAAATGTTCACTCATCTCTTCTTCCTAAATATAGAGGAGCAGCACCTATAAATGCGGCTTTGATACATGGAGAAAAGGAATCAGGAGTAACTATAATGTATATTGCCGAAGAGTTAGATGCAGGGGATATGATACTCAGCGTTTCAACTGAAATAAAAGATGAGGATAATTTTCTAACTCTTCATGATAGATTGAAAGATTTAGGAGCTGAAGCTCTTTTAAAAGCAGTGAAGCTTATAGAGAAAAAAGAAGCTCCAAGAGTTGTTCAAAATCATTCAGAAGCAACTTTTGTAAAGCCTTTTAAAAAAGAGGATTGTAAAATAGATTGGAATAAAAGTGAAAGAGAAATATTTAATTTCGTAAGAGGTATGAACCCTTTTCCAAGTGCATATACAGTCTTGAATGATAAAATATTTAAAATATATGGTGTAAAAGAAAATTTTAAAAGTTATGATGAAGGAGCAGTTGGGGAAGTAGTAGATATAAAAAAAGGTGCGGGAGTCATTGTAAAAACCGGAAATGGAAGTGTGATACTGACAGAAGTGAAACCTGAGAATAAAAAACTATTAAGTGGAGCAGATATTATAAATGGAAATGTGCTTAAAAAAGGAGATAAGTTAAATTAAATGTACAGCTGGAAGGAGAAACTATGATATTAGATGGAAAGAATATCTCTTCTCAAATAAAAGAAGAGCTAAAAAAGGAATTATTGGAAATAAAAAATAAAACTGGGCTTGTACCTGGATTTGCAATAGTGATGGTTGGAGAAAATCCAGCATCAAAAATATATGTAAATTCAAAAATAAAAGGTTGCAAAGAGATAGGGATAGAATGTTTTCCACATTTTCTTCCAGAAGATGTAAGTGAGAAAAAATTATTGGAAACAATAGATGAACTTAATAATGATAGTAAAATAGATGGAATGCTTGTACAGTTGCCACTTCCAAAACATATAGATGAAAATAAGGTTATACAAAAGATTGCTTTAGAAAAAGATGTGGATGGATTTAAACCTGAAAATTTAGGATTACTTTTTTTAGGAAGTAAAGCTTCGTTAAAACCATGTACTCCATTAGGAATAATGGAACTATTAAAAAAATATTCAATAGAGCTGCAGGGAAAAGATGTTATAATTATAGGAAGAAGCAACATAGTAGGAAAACCTATGGCAGGATTTTTTATAAATGCAGGAGCAACAGTTACAGTATGTAACAGCAAAACAAAAAATCTAAAAGAAAAAACAAAAAATGCAGATATACTAGTAGTAGCAATTGGAACTGCTAAATTTATAACAGAGGACATGGTAAAAAATGGAGCAGTAATTATAGATGTTGGAATAAATAGAACAGAAGATGGACTTTTTGGAGATGTAGATTTTAAAGAAGTTGAAAAGAAAGCATCATACATAACTCCAGTTCCAGGAGGAGTTGGACCAATGACTGTTGCAATGCTTTTTCACAATACAGTGCAGGCTTTTAAAAATAATAGAGGAATATAAATACACTTAAAGATACGGAGGGAAAAGATAGATGAACGAAAAAGAAAAAAGAGAATATTATATTGTTGACAAAAGAATACTGCCAAATTCTATTCAGAGTGTAATCAAAGTCAATGATTTAGTACAGCACAGCAAAATTTCTAAGTATGAAGCAATAAAAAAAGTAGGGATAAGCAGAAGTACATATTATAAATACAAAGATTTTATTAAACCTTTTTTTGAAAGTGGAAAAGATAAAGTGTTTAGTATTCATATGTCTCTTGTAGATAAACCTGGTATTCTTGCAAAAGTTTTAGAGATAATAGCTACTGAGGATATGAATATACTTACAATAATACAAAATATTGCCATAGATGGAATTGCTAAATCAACTATTTCACTTCAAACTACTGAGAATGTACTTAGAAAGATAGAAGGTATGTTAGAGAGAATATCAGAAGTTGATGGAGTAAAAGATTTAAGAATAATAGGAAGTAACTAACTTGGAGGAAAAATGAAAATTGATTTAAAAACTATAAAGGATTTAGCAGAAAATATTGAGAAATATAATTTAAATGAAGTAGTTATAGAAAGTGAAGGAGCAAAGGTAACATTAAAGAAAGAAATGCCATCAGCAGTGGAAACAGTAACAGCAGCTCCAAGAATAACAGTGATACAAAATACTGAAGAAACAATAGCAGAGGAAAATATAGAAACTGAAGTGGAAACAGAGGAAATGGAAACAATAAATTCTCCAATGGTAGGAACTTTTTATAAGTCTTCAGCTCCAGGGAATCCAGCATTTGTAGCAGAAGGACAAACAGTTTCAGCAGGAGATACATTATGTATAATAGAAGCAATGAAACTTATGAATGAGGTTAAATCACATAAAAATTGTACAATAGTAAAAATTTTAGTGGAAGATGGCCAGCTTGTTAAGAAGGGTGACAAATTATTTTCTGTAAAATAAAGCCAGATTCTTTCTGGTTTTTATTTTTTTTAAATGAAATTTGACTTTTTTGTGGTATACATATATAGTAAAAGGTATTCTTTGCAAATCTTCTATAAAATTTATAAAATTCAAGTATAAAAAAGGGATTGTATCATGGAGATATACTGAAGTTATGTTGTTTTTTAATAAATTATATGGTAAGATTATATAACATGGAGGTGTTCTATGAAAAAAGTTAAAGATGTATATAATAAAAATATAGTCACAATAGGAAAAGATACTCTTCTTGGAGATATCATTTTTATAATGAAGAATCAGGGATTTGGAAAACTTCCAGTAGTGGAAGGAGATAAAGTAATTGGTGTAGTAACAAGGGAAGACATACTTATAAAACAAGGGAAAACACCTTTACCACCAGTTATTGCGTTTTGGGAAGTAATGATCGCTCTTCCAAACAGTAAGGGTTATAAGGAAAGTTTGAAAAAATTTATTTCATTTAAAGTGGAAGATATTATGCAGAGAGATTTTTATACTGCTGGTTTAAATGACGACTTGGAAAATGTAGTTACAAATATGCTTAACAAGGGTTATAACTATGTTTTGGTTATAGAGAATGAGAAATTAGTTGGAATAATCACAAAGAGTGATTTAATAAATAAATGTTATTAGTTTAAAAAATAAGGAAGGTGTATGAGTAAAAGTGGACACGTACCAAAATGTTGTGTTACTTGTGTTTTTAATTTTGTTATCAGGATTTTTTTCAGCTTCAGAAACTGCTTTAACAGCATTCAGAAGCATACATTTAGAGAAATTGGAAGATGGAAAGCATAATAAGCAAGTAAATCTTTTAAAAAAATGGTTAAAAAATCCTAATGAAATGCTTACAGGGTTGTTATTGGGAAATAATATAGTTAATATACTTGCTTCCTCAATAGCAACAATAGTTACTATTCAATTTATGGGAACTTCGAGCAAATCAGTTGCTGTAGCAACTATTGGAATGACTATTATTATATTAGTATTTGGAGAAATAACTCCAAAAATAATAGCTAAAAATCATTCATTAAAGATAGCAGGAGTGGTTATAGTTATTGTTTATTGGTTTAGCTTTTTTACAAAGCCATTGATCAAAATATTAATATGGATATCAAAGTTCATAGGAAGGCTTCTTGGGATAGAACTAGAAGATGAGACATTGATGATAACAGAAGAAGATATAATTTCTTTTGTAAATGTAGGAGAAGCTGAAGGAATAATAGAAGAGGATGAAAAAGAAATGATTCATTCTATAGTAGGATTTGGAGAAACTTCTGCTAAAGAAGTAATGACGCCTAGAACAGCAATGCTTGCATTTGAAGGAAATAAAACTATAGACGATATCTGGTATGAGATGGTAGATAATGGTTTTTCTAGGATACCAGTATATGAAGATACTATTGATAATATACTGGGAGTACTTTACATAAAAGATATAATGAATTCCATAAAAGATGGAAATACAAATGTTCCTATAAAAAACTTTATCAGACCGGGGTACTTTGTTCCTGAAACTAAATCTATTATAGAGATATTAAAGGAGTTCAAAGCTCTTAAAGTACATATAGCATTAGTATTGGATGAATATGGGGGAATTGTAGGACTTCTGACTATAGAAGATCTTATAGAAGAAATAGTTGGTGAAATACGTGATGAATTTGATACAGAAGAAGAAGAGTTCATTACACAGATAGATGAAAATAGCTATGAAGTAGATGCTATGATAGACATAGAAACTCTTGATAAAGAACTATGCTTAAACCTTCCAGAATCTGATGACTATGAAAGTCTTGGGGGATTGATTGTTACTGAATTAGGAAGATTAGCTACTATTGGAGATGAACTTAAGTTCAATGGAGTTAAACTGAAGGTATTAGAAATAAATAAAATGAGAGTATCAAAGGTTCTAATAGAAAAGGAGCAACAGTCTGATGACTAAACATATAAAAAGTTATTTTTATGCAGGGTTATTTTCTCTTCTCCCATTAGTGTTAACACTATATATATTTAACTGGGTGATGAGTTTAGTAATGATAGTTTTAAATGATTCATTTGTTACAAAAGTAATAAAAGAAATTATATTAAATCTGGTAGGAGAAGAGGATTATTTATTTTATTTTCAAATATTGACATATATATTATCATTGGTAACAATGGTAGTATTTATTTGTTTTGTAGGACTTACATTAAAAATGGTATTTTTTGCAAAAATAGCTAAAAAAGCAAAAGCTTTTCTGGCTAAAATACCATTTATAAATCAGATATATTCTACAATAAGTCAGATAATAGATGTTATTACTTCTGACAGATCTAAAACATATCAAAAAGTAGTAGCAGTGGAATACCCTAGAAAAGGGATTTACAGTATAGGATTTTTAACATCTGAGAGTAATCCTAATGTGGAGAAGGCGACAGGAATAGAAAGAATGTATAATATTTTTATCCCAACTTCACCAAATCCAACTTCTGGTATGTTTATAGTTATAAATGCAAAAGATGTAAAAATATTAGATATAAAAGTAGATGATGCAGTCAAGTTGATAATATCTGGAGGAGTTATTCTACCAGAAAAACATTTAGAGGAAAAAGAAGAACAGGAGCAGATAACAATAGAATGAAAAAAATATTTTTTCTGTTAGGAATACTGCTTTTGGGTGGATGCTCTGGGGCAGATAAGAAAGAAAAAAATCTTATTCAAGATGATTATACCTTTATAAAAGGAGTAAATCTTTATCATAAAGGGAAGAAAAAAGAAGCTTTAAAAGAATATGAACAAATATATAAGAATAACTCAAAAAATCTTATGGTAATGAAAGAAATGGCAATAGTGAACTGTGAACTTGGCAACAAGGAAACAGCTATTTATTATTTAGAAAAAGCTTATGAGATAGCCCCAAATGATGAAAGCGTTATAAAAAATTTAGCTAATGTCTATTATAGGGATAAGCAGTTTGAAAGAGCAGAAAAATATCTCAATATGTTTCCCAAAAATTCAAATGATAATGATATTTTGAAACTTAGAGGATATATAGCTTATGAAAAAAGTGATTATGAAAAATCATATAATTATCTAAAAGAAGTACAAGAAGAAAAATATGATATGAGACTGTATCATACAATAAAAAATAATCTTATAAAATTGAATAAAAAAGAAATTTTATATTCTTTATTAAATAAAAAATATGAAAATTATAAAAATGAAAGAGATTATGTAATTTTATATTGTAATTCTTTATCAACTGTATTCAATGAAAAAAATTTATCAGCAAAAATATTGATAAGATATATATCAGAATATGGTGGGGATGATGAGCTTTTTTTAATACTTTCAACTTTATATCTTGAAAATGGTGAAGAAGAAAAAGCATTTAATTCCTTTAAATTAATTTCAGATAATTATAAATACAGACCAGAATATATTAAACTTAAAAAAAGTTTGAATAGAAATAGCATAGAGAATTAATGGGGTGAGATAAAATGGATTTGAAAAATTATGTAGCGACTGTATTAGATTTTCCCAAAAAAGGGATTGTATTTAGAGATATAACTCCTTTGATGAATAGTGGAGAAGCATATAAAGAAGCTACTGATCAAATAGTAAAGTTTGCTAAAGAACATAATATAGATGTGGTAGTTGGGCCAGAGGCTAGAGGATTCATTTTTGGATGTCCAGTTTCATATGCTTTAGGAATAGGATTTGTTCCAGTCAGAAAACCAGGAAAGCTTCCAAGAGAAGTTATAGAATATTCATATGAACTTGAGTATGGATCAAATGTTTTATGTATGCATAAAGATTCTATTAAACCTGGGCAAAGAGTTTTAATAATAGATGATTTACTGGCAACAGGGGGAACAATAGAAGCAGTTATAAAACTAGTTGAATCTCTAGGAGGAATAGTTGCGGGACTAGCATTTTTAATTGAACTTGAAGAGTTAAAAGGGATGGAAAAACTTAAAGATTATCCTGTTTTGACTTTGATGAAATATTAGAATAGCAGAAGCCTGACTCAGAATTTACTTGTTTTGGTTAGGCTTTTTTATTTTAAGTTCTTTTAAAATAAAATCACATTATAGAAAAGAGGAAATATATGAACTATTGGGAAGAAATTGTAAATCAGATAAATAAGAATAATTTAAAAGTAGATCTGGAAAAAATCAAACTAGCTCTATATTTTGCTGAGGAGTGCCATGAAGGACAGTATAGAAAATCTGGAGAAGATTATATTATGCATCCTGTGGAAGTTACTAAGATTCTTATAGATATGAAAATGGATACAGATACTATTGTAGCAGGAATACTTCATGATATAGTTGAAGATACATTAATAACTTTAGCAGATATCAAGTATAATTTTGGTGATACAGTAGCAACACTTGTAGATGGAGTTACAAAATTAAAAAGTCTTCCTAATGGGACTAAAAAGCAGGATGAAAATATAAGAAAAATGATTCTTGCTATGGCACAAAATCTTAGAGTAATAATAATTAAGCTTTCTGACAGACTTCATAATATGAGAACGTTAAAATATATGAAACCTGAAAAACAGATAGCTATATCACAAGAAACTCTGGATATATACGCTCCTCTTGCACATAGGTTAGGAATAGCAAAAATAAAATGGGAACTTGAGGATTTATGTCTGCGTTATTTGAAACCAGAAGAATATGAACATATTAAATCTTTGATTGATAGTAAAAGAAATGAAAGAAGTGAGTATGTAGAAAGTTTTATAAAAACTATAGTAAAACTTTTACATGATACAGGAATTAAAGGAAATGTAAAGGGAAGATTTAAACACTTTTATAGTATATATAAAAAGATGTATGAAAAAGGAAAAGAATTTGATGATATATATGACCTTATGGGAGTACGTATAATTGTGGATACAGAAGGAGAATGCTACAACACTCTTGGAGTTATACATAGTCATTTCAGACCTGTTCCAGGAAGATTTAAAGACTATATAGCAGTACCAAAATCAAATAATTATCAATCTATACATACAACAATAGTTGGACCCCAAGGAAAATTTATTGAAATACAAATAAGAACAGAGGATATGGATAGAGTAGCTGAAGAGGGAATAGCAGCTCACTGGAGTTATAAAGAAAAAACAAAGGTTACAAAAGGCGATCAAGTATATGGATGGCTTAGGAATATACTAGAACTTCAAAATGAAGCAGAAGATACACAGGATTTCATTAAAAGTGTAACTGAAGATATCATGAATGAAACGGTTTTTGTATTTTCACCAAAAGGAGATATACTTGAACTTCCTCAAGGATCAACACCTTTAGACTTTGCTTTTGCAATACATACACAGATAGGATGTAAATGTGTGGGAGCTAAAGTCAATGGAAAGATAGTTACGCTTGATTATAAACTTCAAAATGGGGATAGAGTAGAAATAATTACTGCTAAAAATTCAAAAGGGCCTGCAAAAGACTGGTTGGATATAGTAGTCACTCATGGAGCAAAAAGTAAAATCAGAAAACTGCTCAAAGAGCAGATAATGGATGAAACAATAAAGAATGGTAGAGAAAATCTTGAAAGAGAACTGGGAAAATTAGGGATATCTTTAAAAGAAATGGAAGAGGATCCTATCATAAAAAAACACATGGAAAAAAATAATATCAGTAATTTAGATGATTTTTATTATCATGTAGGTGAAAAAAGAAGCAAGATAGATGTTATTATAAAAAAACTTAGAACAAGAATAGAAAAAGAGAGAGCTATTTCAAATATTAATATTGATGAACTTATGGAAAAGAAGAAAGAAAAAGAAAAAAGTTCTTCTGGTAAAAATGATTTTGGGATAGTCATTGATGGAGTGAACAATACCCTTATAAGATTTGCAAGATGTTGCACACCACTTCCTGGAGATGAAATAACTGGTTATGTGACAAAACTTACAGGAATAACAGTTCATCGTAAAGATTGTAAAAATCTAAAAAGTATGATAGAACATGACCCTTCCAGAGAGATAGAAGTGGCATGGGATAAGTCTCTAACAGAAAAGAAAGTTAATAAATATAAATTTACATTTAATGTTCTTGTTTATGATAAACCAAATATACTTTTAGATATTATCAACACAATAGCAAATCATAAAATACATCTTGTTTCTGTAAATTCAAATGAAATAAATAAAAATGGAGAAAAACTTATAAATGTTAAGTTAACTATTGAGATAAGTGACAAAAGTGAATATAAATATTTATTAAATAATATATTAAAATTAAAAAATGTAATATCAGTAGACAGATAAGATAGAATAGGAGAATATATGACAATTAAATTGCCTGTTACATATGAACTGGTGAAGAAGCAGGGTAAAGCCAGAGCAGGAAAAATAACAACTCCACATGGAGAAATAGAGACACCTGTATTCATGCCTGTAGGAACACAAGCAACTGTAAAAACTATGACACCAGAAGAACTGGAAACTATTGGAGCTGAAATAATACTTGGAAATACATATCATCTTTATTTAAGACCAAGTGATGAATTGATAGCAAAGTTTGGAGGACTTCATAAATTTATGAACTGGAATAAACCAATACTTACGGATAGCGGTGGATTTCAGGTATTTAGTCTTGGAGCCTTGAGAAAAATAACGGAAGAGGGTGTAAAATTTAGCTCACATATAGATGGTTCAAAACATTTTCTTTCACCTGAAAAATCAATAGATATTCAAAATAATCTTGGGTCTGACATAGTAATGCTTTTTGATGAATGCCCTCCTGGATTATCCACAAGAGAATATATAATTCCATCTATTGAACGAACTACTCGATGGGCAAAAAGATGTATAGAAGCTCATAAAAGACCTAATGAACAAGGGTTATTTGCAATTGTTCAAGGAGGAGTTTATGAAGACCTTAGGGACAAGAGCTTAAATGAACTGATGGAGATGGATGAAAGTTTTTCAGGTTACGCAATAGGCGGTCTTGCTGTGGGAGAACCTAGAGAAGATATGTATAGAATACTTCATCATATAGTAGAAAAATGTCCTGAAGAGAAGCCAAGATATTTAATGGGAGTAGGAGAACCTCTCGATATGCTGGAGGCTGTTGAAGCTGGAATAGATATGATGGATTGTGTACAGCCAAGCAGGATTGGAAGACATGGAACTGTATTTACAAAATATGGAAGACTTGTCATAAAAAATGCTTCTTATGCTGAAGATGATAGACCACTAGATGAAGAATGTGATTGTTATGTATGTAAAAACTATACAAGAGGTTATATAAGACATTTATTTAAGGCTGAAGAGATTCTTGGACAAAGACTTGCTACTTATCATAATCTATATTTTCTTTTAAAATTGATGAAAAATGCTAGAAAAGCTATACTAGCAGATAAGTTTGAAGAATATAAAAATAATTTTATAAAAAATTATATATTAGGAAAAGACTCTGAATGGATTAAACCTAAAAAATGACTGAAAAATAAATAAATATGTTATAAAAGAGAATGATTTTAAGAAATCATTCTCTTTTTTTGTTTCTTAGGAAATTATAATTTGATAAATTTGTTGAAAAAATAAAAAATGTTAATTATTTTGTATTCATATTAGATATATTAATTGAATAAGATTAAAATTGACAGCACAAAAAGGGGCTGTTGCAAATTAGTGATTGATAAACTAATTTGTGTAGCCTCTCTTATTTTTCATAAAAAAATAGAAATCTATTTTATAGATTTCTGCTAATTTATATTTTTATATTTATTTTTAAGTATCAAAAAAAGAAGTAGATGATTTTTTATTTATCTAAACTACTTTTAATGAGTGAAGTGTTGTTCCTAAGCGATTATTTATATTTCTGCTTAGATATCTGTTGAAGTTGTAAGCGATACAAAACAAACATATTTCTCTTAAAACACTTTTTTTACTTCGAACTTTTAATTTTCGCAATTTCATATCTTCTTTCAAAACTGCAAAAGCACCTTCTACTTGAATACTTCTGTTCATTCTTAATTGTTTTCCATAATTGCTTGATACATTCTCTTTTGATTTATTTGATAAAATTCTAAATCTCGCATTGTACTTAATTTTTTTGTTAGTTTCAGGATTCCAAAAATATTGAACTGTATTATTTTTGTTAGAGTATAGAAATTCTAATTCTAATCCATCTTTTCTAAATAGCTTATTTTCAGAATGATTATATATTAAATTTTCTACTCTGTTTAAATCATTTTTAAACTTTCTGATTTTAGATTTTTCAAAATATATTGGTTTTATATATGAAGTATAGTCCATTTTTTCCAAATATTCATAATTTGAAATGCTTTCATATCCTGCATCAGCTACAATATTTTTAATTTCTAAATTTTGAGATGAAATTTTCTCTAAAAATAGAATCAAAGTTTTAGAATCAGAAGGGTTAGAAAAAATTTCATATGAAGAAATATATTCACTAATCACCCCTATTTGTAGATTATATCCAGGTTTTAATTGACCATTTCTCATATGGTCATCTTTCATTCTCATAAAAGTAGCATCTATATCAGTTTTTGAATAGCTATTTCTACCATTAAGATTTTTAAAATGATTAGAATATTTTTGATACTTTTCTAAGTATTCTGCGCATAATTCTAAATACTTTTGCTCTTTAGATTTTCTCTTTCCTCTACCTTTGACTATTTGAAAATTCAAATTAGAAAGATATGAATATATTTCAAGGAAGTTGTCATATTGTAAGTTGAAATCATCATTAAAATTTGAAATTAATTCAAGAATTTTTTCATCTAATCTAGTTCTATATTTCTCAATAGATTTTTTCCAAACAAATGTATATTTATTAGCATATGCTTCAATTTTAGTGCCATCAATATATATTGTTTCAGTGGAAATATTTTCCATTTCAAAAATTTTTTCAACGAATTGTTCAAATAGATCTGGAAGAATATCTTCAGTTTTTGCTAAAAATCTAGAAATAGTAGAGTGATCAGGAATTTTAGAATCTTGTAAAAGAAACCTAAATTTAATATTTTCATGGCAAGCCATTTCTATATCTCTAGTAGAAGTTAAATTGCGCGAATAGGCATAAACAATGATAGAAAACATTCTGATAGGATGTACCTTTGTTTTGTAAGAAAATACTTGCATTAAACTACTAAAATCTAATCCCTCCAATATTGAGCTAAGTTTTCTTACAGGATCATTATCAGAAATTTCATATTGTAAAAAGTTAAAAAGTTTAGGTTAATTTAATTGAAAAAAAATGTTATTATTAGTTGGTTTTTGCATAGGTATATTATATTAGAAATTTGAAAAAATTTTTAGTATTTTATACCTTTTTTTATTTTAAAAGAAAAAGCTGACAAGAAGAAAACTTCAAGTCAGCTTTTTGGGTAATTGGGCTATTTTGAATTTGCAACAGCCTCGTTTAGCGATATTCTTTCCAGCAAATGGAGCCTGTATGTATATTAAAATATGATATTTTTTTAACTTTCATTCTGGCATTACATTTAAAACAATAAAAAGGATTTACTCCAAAAGCTTTCCATATTTCAAGTTGATAAAAAGTAGAATTGGAATATTTAGAGACATATTTTCTCATGAATTTCATGATGATTTTAAGTTCTGATTTAATATTTCTAGAATAGATTCCAAAGCGCCTAATCATTTTGAAATGTTTAGGGGGAATGTGAATAATTAATTTGGAAAGAAATGTTTCCGCATCTAAAGTAAGCTCAATTCTTTGTTTATCATCAGCAAGACTTTCATAATAGAAAGTAACCTTATTATCATAGAAATCAACAATTTTATATTCTGCGATAGGAGCTCTTGACAGATATCTGCCAATATATTTAATTGCATAAATATTATTATTTAAATCATTTTTTGCAACATTGAAAAAGAATCTTGTATTTTTGCGATAAAGGTAGTTAGCAGCAGCATAAGCTTTAGCTTTAATTTCAGGCTTGTCATAATTTCCAGATTTAACAATATCAATAACCATTTTTTTCCATTGTCCAGCAATGGAATTAACATGAAAATATTTTTTTTCAAGAAATTGGAAGTTTTTATTGAATCCACCTAAAGTAACAATAGCATGAATATGAGGGTTCCATTTAAGATCGCGCCCAAAGGTATGAATAACAGTAATCAATCCATAATGAATGATATCTGAGTTAGTAAAGTATTTAGAGGAATATTTTGAAATTTTATGAATTCTTTGATTTTTTGCTTTAATGTTATGAAATTGATATTTAAAAACATCATTAACAGCATAAGCAAGCTTAGTTAAAAGGTCTCTATCATAGAAGAAAAACATTCTAAGTTCTTCAGGAATAGTAAAAAGGACACTTCTATGTTTAACATCAATAAGAGAAGTGGAAGTTTTTTCAGTTCAAACAGCAGAATAACGTTTACCGCAGGAAGGACAAAATCTAGATTTACAAGTAACTTTAATTTTATGCGCATCATGACACTTAGGGCATTGAAGAGAGAGAAAAGATTTATCAATAGAACAAGCTAAGAATTTTTGAATAGTCTGTTTAATATCCTCAAAATGTTCATTTTTAAAATATTTCTTGATTTTACCTAAAAGATTTGTTATATTGATTTTAGAGATAATATGTTTGATTTGCATGAATGTCTCCTTTGTATAATTAGGGTGGTAACTATATTATACAAAAAAGAGAGCTGAGTAAAACATTTTTTTTAAATGTTACTCAGCTTTTTTTATTTGCTATATTTTTTTCAGAACGTAACTGTATTATTTTTTTCTATTTAATAAAAATACATATTATTAATACAATTTGAGAAATATATTCTTTAAAAAAAATAAACACCATGTTATAATTGTTCTATAAAAGTTCTTTTAATTTGTAAATAATACATTATGCAATTTTAAAACTGTATTAAATAAAGGTGGTTTAAAGAATTGAAATGCATTATTTGTTTGACAAAAAACATTAAAGGAGGAAAGAAATATGAAAAAACTTTTGGGGATATTTCTTTTACTATCTTGTTTAACAACAACTCTTTATTCACAGGAAGTAAGTGAAAAAGAGGGAAGAAAAGTTCTTGAACAGATAAGAAGAGAGATACAGGCTGAAGAAAAAGCTAAACAGAAAGCTATTGAAGATGCTGAAAAAGCAAGAATTGCTGCTGAAAAAGCAGAGGAGAAAAAAGGAAAGAAAATAATTGAAGACATCAGAAGGGATATGAATGAATCTCTTGAGGAAAAAGTATTCAGAAGTGAAAATACTCCTGAAACAAGAATTGCAGCAGCAGGAGCAGCTTTTGAAATAGGAAGGGAAAGAATGGCTTTCCTGAAAATGGAAGAGGAAGAAATTATGAAACTTGAAGAAGTTTTGGGGATGGAAACAGATGAAAACAGAGTATTTTTAAGTCAGAAATTTGATGAAGTATATGATAAGTTCAAAACTAATAATAATGAAATTGAACTTTTATTACTTGAAAATGAGAAGCTTAATGAATACTTGAGCAGATTAGATAAGATGGAACAGAAAGTAAGAGCAGGAAATTAAATAGGGGGAAGATTTTATGAGAAAAAATGACATTGAAAAATCTCTAAAGAGATTTTTGAAGAGAAAAGTCAGTTATTCTCTTTCGCTTTTGATAGCCTTCATGATAACAGGAGGAATATCTTTAGGTGCAGGAATAACAGCAGAGGAAATACAGGAAACTAAAAGCGATCTTTTAACTAGAATTCAGACAGAGCGCGAAGAAATAAGAAGAAAAATAGAAGAAAATGAAAGATTGATAAAAGAATACAACTCAGATTTTGTGGAACTTGTAAGAAAGGGAGATTTTTACTCTAAGCCAACATTCAATAGTACACAAGTATTTTTTTCATATCAGCATTTAGATAATGGAACTATGAAAAATAAAACTATAAGCGAATTTTCAGAAACAATTGATGCAATAAACAAGCATTATGGAACAAAGAGTGGAAGAAGTCTGCTTAAATCAAGTGGCAATATTGGTGTTGACAAAATACTTGAAGGAAATGGAGTAGCAGTAGATAATGAAGTATTCAGAGAAGAAATTGAAGTAGGAGCAAATATAAAACCGATACAGCCAGATTTACCAGTAGTAAATCCAAATATATCAGTGACAGTATCAGCACCTACAGTTAATTTAGGAGCACTTCCGGGAACAGTAACACCAACAATAGTTGGAATCCCCACAATAACAGCTCCTGTTGTAGTAACTCCAACAGCTCCAGCAGGTGTATCAGTAACAGTAACGACACCTAGTGCAGTAGAAAAAATAACAGTAACAGCACCAACAATAACAACACCAATTGTACCAATTGATAAAACAATAACAGTTGCTGCACCAATAGCACCAGATGGTTATACACCTTCAGTAATTCCAGTTCCTAATAAGCCTGCAACACCTGCAACACCTGCAATTTCAGTTTTAGTACCATTAAATTTGACTTTTAATGGTACAGGGTTTGGGCAGCCTACAACAGTATCTATGCCCCGTTCAAATATAATTGCACAAAATTATGCTTCATATGATACTGGAGGAGCAACTTTAAATATAACAAGTGGAACTGGAGGAACTTCATGGTCTGGAGCAACTATGACAGTTGCTGGAGGAAGTACATTGACTCCTTCAAATACAGGATCAAATTTAAATGCATTCATAAGTGATGTTTTAAATCATGATGCAGTAATTAATGGAAGCTATAATATGACAAGAGATGATGGCGGAAATGGAACTATAATGTTTTTAAGCTTGAACCCTTATGAAGTAGGAAGAGGCGGAACAACTATAAATAGAACATATACTTTTGCAGGAACTTTGACATTAAATGGTCATAATAATCCATCTTCTGCCAAGAGTTTAGTAGGATTTGAACACCAGCTATTAAGAGGAGGTGGAGGTGGAGGAGAATTTTCAACATCTTCAACATCTATTCTTGAAAACACTGGTACAATAATACTTAATAGTGGTTATAATATGGTTGGTATAATGATTGATACAGAGTATAATGAATCTGCTATAGCTGGAAGTGCATTTACAACACAGCCACAAACAAAAAATAGTGGGAATATTATTATAAATGGTAAACAGAGTATAGGAATAGACTATGGATATTATTATTCTGCTAGACCAAATTCTATAGTATCTTTAGGAAATATAACAATAAATGGAGAAGATAACTATGGTTTTAGAATGAAAAATTATTTTAGCAGCAATAATTTTTATTATGACTCTACTAATATTACAGGTTCAAATGGAACAATAACAGTGGCTGGAAAAAAGAATATAGGAATAGCAATAGCACAAGGTACTTCAAGTGGAGATCCTATAAGCAGAGTGACAGGATTGAATATTTTAGTAAATGGAGAAGAAAATGTAGGTTTTTTCAGAAATGTTACTACAGCTACTAATACTAATGATATGGTTTTAAATAATACAACTATAAATAGTTTAAATTTTGGAGCTAATGCTAAAAAGAGTACTTTAGTAAGAAGTGATCAAAATGCAGTTCAGTTAAATAAAAATATAACTGTAACTTCAGGTCTTACAGGAAATAGTTTTGCTCAAGCTTCAGGAACAGGAACTATTAAAAATACTGCAATATTGCAAAGTAATTTAAATGAATTTACAGGTTTGATAGCTAATGGTTCTGGAGCTTCAATTACTAACTCTGGAACAATAGAAATAACTGGAAATAATAATAAAAATATAGGGTTAGCAACTGTAAGTAATGGAGTTGGAAGTAATAACGGAACTGTAAAGGTTCTTGGAACAGGAAATAATAAATCAGGAATATATAATACAGGAACATTTGCTATTTCTAATGGAAGTAATATAGAAGTAACTGGAGAATCATCTTCTGGAATATATAATAGTAATACTGTAAATATAAGTGGAACAGTTGCTTTAAAAGGAACAGGTGGAACAACAGGAATATACAGTGATGGAGGAACAACAACATCAACTTCTGGAAATACCTTAACTATTTCAATTGATGATACATCAAATCCGGCAACAAAAGGATTAGCTATATATGCAGAGGGAGCAGCAACAGTTACTCTTGGAGCTGCTAAGATAGAAGTAAAAGAAGGAGCAGCAGGTGTAGCAGCCTTTGGTGCAGGAACAAACATCAGCCTTATAGGTTCAGAACTGAAATATTCTGGAGAGGGATATGCAGCATATTCCGATGGGAATGGAACAATCAATCTGACTAATGCCAGCCTAGAACTTTCAGGAAAAGCAACAGGAGTAGAACTTGATTTGCTTGCTCCTAAAGTAACATTAAATGGGACAACAATCACAATGATGTCAAATGATGCTACAGTGGCAAATTTAAAAAATGCTACTGGTCTTCTTTCTAACAGTTTAAAGGCTACAGTTGAAACAAATTTAGGAGCAGGAGTAACAATTGTAGATGGAACTTCTGGATTGATTACATTTGATAAATATAAAATAGCTACTGTAGATGGCGGAGATTTAACTATTGATGCCAATATGGATAAATATAGTCAAAATGATACTACTACAGGATATTTTTATTCAAGAAGATTTTTGGGGCAAAGACTTGATTTGACAGTTGATACTGGCATTACAGTGACAAGTTCAACAGATACAGCTTATGCCACAACATATTTTAATAACCAAGTGGTAGGACTTGAAATGAATTCAAGTGTTTCAGCAGCAAGTGCAACAGATGCTCAAATTAATTTACTAACTAATTCTAAAGTAATAGCAGACAGAACAGATTCAGGAAATGGTGCTATTGGTCTTTACATAAACTTTGGTAAAATAGATATAGCTGTTGGAGCAGAAGTAGAAGTAGAAAAAGTAACTGGTGGAGGAAATACTGTAAATGATAAAGCTGTAGGAGTTTATGCAGTAAATGGAAGTACAGTATTGAATGCTGGAGATATAAAAGTTGGTGGAAATCAATCTATAGGTATTTTAGGAATGGCATATAGAGAACAGCCTGTGGGAACACCTATTGTAGATGAATTTGGAACTGTAGGTATTTTTACTGCTCAGGGAAAAGCTGATATTACTAACACTAATAAAATAACTCTTGATGGTACAGGAGCTGTAGGTATTTATGCATATAACAACAATGCTTCAGGAACAGAAGCTGATGTTACTGTAACAAATACAGCAGCTGGAGAAATAAAAGTTGGACATTCCAGTGGAGCTAATGCTGCTATTGGTATCTATGGTGATAAAGCTACTATTTCTAATCAGGGAAAAGTATCTGTAGGTGATGGCGGAGTTGCCATCTATGCTAAAAATGGAACTAAAGTTACAAATCTTGGAACTCTTGACCTTGGAGCAGATGCTATTGGAGTTATGCTTGATGAAACATCAGATCTTACAGCAACTGCTGTTACTGTAACTTCAAATAATACTGGAACTCTTGGAAAAACAGTAATCTTCTTTAAAGGAAGTGGAACAGGAACTAGAAATATCAATACAACTGTAAATGCTTCTGCTTTAGATAAAGGAACTGCTGTATATGCTGAAGATATCAGTATTATTTCATCAGGAGCTTTAAATATTGGAACTTCTGGAATTGGAATATATGTTAAAGGAAGTACTGCTAATACTGGTACTAATAAAGGAACTATAACTTTAGGAACTGGTAAAACAGGTGCTGTTGGAATGTATACGAAAACTGCTAATATTCTTAATGATACTGGAACAGGAGTAATTGATGTCAATGATTCTACACAGATAGGTATGTATGCAGAAGGAACTAATGTTAAAGCAATAAACAAAGGAACAATTAATCTAAATGTAGATGGTACTACAGGAATATATGTTAAATCTGGCGCTGTAACTGAACTTGATATTGGAAACACTATAGTATTCAATGGTAAATCAAGTGTGGGAGTTTTTGCAGAAAATTCATCTGTTGATTTCAAAGATAGTCTTACTCTTTCAAGTACAAATGAAAATAAGAATATTTATGTTTATGGTAAAGGGGCCACTGTAGGAATAGATTTAGGTAAAATAGTAACTGTAGATGGGGTGGCAGCAGCAGTAACTCCTGGAAATAAAACAGTAGGAATCTATCTTGAAAATGCTGGTACTGCAAGTATATTTAATGGAACTGCAGGACAGCTTGCTGTTATAAAGGAAGCAGTGGGGATTTACTCTAAAGGAAATAATACTTTAAATGTTAATGTTACAGCAACTGGAGATAAAACAACAGGAGTATTCATAGATGGAGCATCAACTATATCTGGAACTGTGACTGCAAAAGGAACTTCTTCAGCAGGAGCAGTCGGAGTATATGGAAGTGGCGGAATTGTAACTATAGATGCAGGTGGTCTTGCCCTTAATACAGATACAGGAAGAGGAACAGGAATGTATCTTACTGATGGTGCCTCTGCAGGTGGCGGAATAATAACTGTAAATAACACAGCAGCTGGAACTAAAAATATAGGAGTTTACTACAGTAAGGGAACTGCATCAGGTACTGTAACAAATAGTTCAGCTGTTTCTCTTATTGGAAGTGAAAGTATAGGAATATATGCCGCTGATGGAATAACTTTAGTAAACAATGCCAACATAACATCAACACTTGGACAAAGTGACAGTATAGCTTCATATGTGGGAGGAGGTTCTCAGCTGACTTCAACAGGAACTATTACAATGAATGACAATGACAGTATAGGAATATATGCAGAAGAAGGTAAGGGAATCAACTCAGGAACTATCCTGATGAATGGAACACCAAGTGTGCCAACTAAATCAGTTGTAGGTATGGTTGCTGAAGCTAAAGCAGGAAAAACTGCTGCTGCAGAAAATGCTGCTGGTGGAACTATATCAGCAGGTGCTAATCTTGGAATGTATATAGGAGGAGCTGGAATAAGCTCTGGTACAAATGCTGGAACAATAACAACTACTACTGGAACAGGGGTATATATAGATGGTGCTGCAAACAGTTTCAATGGAACTGGAGGAACTATTAATTCAAATGCAGTTGGAATATACCTTAAAAATACTGGAGCAAATAAAGTAACAGCAGGAACTTTAAATATAGCTTCAGGAGGAGTTGGAGTATTTGGTGAAAATGCAGATATTGATTTTGCAGTAAATGTTGCTGGAACTGGAGCTGTTGGAGTTGCAGCTAAGGGAACTTCAGTAATTTCTGGAAATATAGCAACAGGACAGGATTCTGTTGGAGTTTATGTTCTTGACAATAGCGTTTCATTCACTGGGGCTAATATAACAACAGGTACAAATTCTGTAAATAGTTCAATAGGAATTCTTTTAAACAGCGCAGTAGGGACATATACAATGAGCAATGTAACTGTAAGCGCTCAAAATGGAGTAGGAATCTATTTAGATGGAACTGCACCAGGAATAAATCTTACTCATAGTGGAACTGTAAATACAGTTGGAGGAATAGGTATCTATGTAGACAATGGAACTACTCTTACAACAGGTACAAGTGTACTTAATATAAATGGCGGTACAGGAGTGTATGTAGCTGGAGGAACTGCTAATCTTGGAACAGGTGGAAGTCTGACATTTAACTTCCTGTCTGGAGGAGGAATAGGAGTTTTCAATAATGGCGGTACAATGAATCTTGGAGCAAATATAAATGTAACAGGATCAGGTTCACTGGCAGCTACAACAAATGGAAGTCTAAGTTCTTCTGGAAACCTAAGTATAGGAGAAGGCGCAACAGGACTTATGGGGTTATATGATGCTGGTCTTACTGCAGCGCACAGTGTAAATAATGCTGGAACAATAACAGCTGCATCAGGAGGAATAGGCCTTGCAGCAGTGAAAGGAGCAACTAATCCTACATTCCCAGTAACAATAAATAATACTGGAACTATCAATGCATCTGGTGTATCAACTGCAAATACACCATCAATAGGAATCTACACAGATATTGCAGATGTGGTAAATACAGGAAATATTAATGTAGGAAGCAAAGGAATAGGAATATACTCAGCTAATAATGGAATACTTACTTCTGTACAAAATAATAATATGACTATGACAGGAACAGAGGGAATAGGTGTATATATTAAAGGAGCAACAAATGGACTTACTGCAAATAATATAGCTTCAACAGGTTCAAGAAATACAGGGGTAGTTCTTGAGGGAGTAGCAGGAACTGTTAACGTGGGAACAATTGCTTTAGGGAATGAAAGTGTAGGAGTATTTGTAACAGGAACTGCAGCTTCAACAATAGATGGAACAATAACAACAGGTAATGGAAGTTCATCTAAGAGTGCAATAGGAATAGTAGCTGAAAATGGAGCTAATATGACTCTTGCAGGAACAGCCACAATATCAACAGGAGCTAATGGTATAGGAGTATATGCACAAGGAGCAGGAACAACAGTAACAGTTTCAAATACAGCTAATATTACAGTTGGGACAGAGGGAATATATATGTATTCTAACAATGCTGCATTGAATTTTAGTGGAAATATCACAGCTAATGATCAAATAGGAATAGTAGCTGATGGTGGAACTATTAATGCTATAGGAGCATCAACTATAACAGTTCAAAATGGTGGAATAGGAGCATATGTAAAAGGAGCTGCTCCAGCATTTGGAACAACAACAATAGCAGTACAGGCAGGAACATCATCTAAATATTCTATGGGAGTTTACTATGATGGAGTGGCAGCACTTGGAACTGCTCCAGTAATAACTCAGACAGGAAGCTATACTATTGGTATGGTATTAAACAATTCAACAGGAACTACAGCTGGAGGAATTTCTATTGGAAGTTCTACTGAAAATAACCAGGTAGGAATAATGGCAAAAGGAAATTCTAATTTAACTGTAGCAGGTACTGTGTCTATAAGCGGAGGAGATAACAATATTGGTGTATATGGAGAAGACAGTATAGTTACAATAAATGGAAATGTAACAGTTGGAGATTCTTCATCATGTGTAAATAAGTCAACATCATCAATAGGAGTTTCTTTAAATGGAGGCTCATATGTAGGAACTGGAAATATTACAGCAGGAGATTACAGTATAGGTGTCTTTGGAAAGGGAATGACAGCTGGAAGTGTAATTAAACAGGGAACTGGAACTCAAACAATGACTGTTGGAAAAGATGGTCTTGGAATCTATGGTGAAGGAACTGGAGGAACAATAACTGCTGATATGTCAAACATCATAGTGGGAACAGACAATGCAATAGGAGTATATGCTAAAGGAATGGACTCAATAGTAACAGGAAACATGGGTATTGGCGCTAATACAAGTATAGGTATTGTGAGTGAAGGTGATGGAAATGTGACATATACAGGAGCCATGACAATAGATAATAAAGTTTCTGCAGCATCAGTAGGAATCTACAAAATCCTTGGTAATGGAATAATAACAACATCATCTGGAAATTGGAATATTGGTGATAGTGGATATGGAATTTACCTGCAGCAGGCTATAATTACTAGAAATGCAGCTGGAGATATAGTTTCATCAACTATGACTTCTAATTCTGCTGCAGTTATCAACAATGCTGATATGACACTGGGAACATCATCAGTAGGAATCTATTCAAATGGAGCAAATACAGTAACAAATACTGGAAATATAATTGTAGGAGCTACTGACTTAGGGCCATCATTAAATCACAATAAAGCTGATGAGCATTTAAATTCTATAGGAATGTATTTGCTGGGAGGAACAACAGCAACAAGTTCTGGAACAATAACAGTAAATCATGATCACTCAGTAGGAGTATATGGAGAAGGAACAGGAACTAGATTTACAAATACTGGAACAATAAATATAGATAATGGAGCAGTGGGAATACTTGTAAGAGATGGAGCAGTAGCTGTCAATGCAGCAGGAGCTAACATTAATCTTGGAGGAACTCTTGCTACATGTGGAGCAACAACAGTAGGTATGGCAGCTTATTCAGGAGCAAGAATAGAAAATGCTGGAACAATAACTGTCAATGAAGGTGTTGGAATGCTTATAGGAGTAGGATCAACATTTACAAATACAGGAACAATATTTGTAAATAATGGAATAGGTATTGAAGGACCAGGAGGAGTTGTAAATACAGGAAATATAGTTGTAACAGGTACTGGAACTGCTGTAGGAGCAACAGGACTTGCAACAGCACAAGTAGGAGCTGTAGAAATCAAACCAGATGGTACTATTAAAATCAATGGAAACTATACTTCAATTGGAGGAACACTTACAACAGCTGGAGCAATAATAGTGGATGGAGCATATGTAGATGTAACAACTGGAACACCGCTATTTAATGCGCATAGTGTGAGCGGAGAAGTAAGACTGCTGTCTAATTTTGCATCAACAGGAAATGGTATCTCTTATGAGATAGATGGCTTTGTAAATACAGCAATGGGAACAATAACAGGAACTAAACTTACTCCTGTTACATCACCTTTATTTGTTGCAAAAGTTACAAATACAGGAAGTCTGGTAATAGCTAAAAGACCATATGCTGATTTAACAATAGGAGAACAGTTTGATGCTATGGACAAAGGGCTGGATAATATATTAAAGAACAGCGGTGGTTATGGTAAAGATGCAGATATATTAAAAGGGTTGAATGAATATTTAGATGGACTGCCAGCAGATCAGTTTGAAAGTGAAACTTCAAAAAAACTGGCAGAATTCAGAGGGGATATTTATGCCACTATTCAGGGAAGAATGCAGGATATCAACCAGGCATTTACTAACTCTTTCTATGAACTTGAATCATCATACAATCTGACTAAAGACAGCAGTAAATACAGTGTTATCTATACTGATGGAAAATACAAGGATAATACTTTAGGAATAGATGACTATGATTACAAGGTAATGGGACTTTTGTATATGAAAGAAAAAGAAGGGGCAGAATATGGAACTAAATATGGATATACATTAGGATTTGCCGGATCGAAGTTTGACTTTGATGATGGCGGTTCAAAAGAGGATGTATACTCATTAAGAGTTGGAGTACACAGAGTTAAGAGATTAAGCGATGAAAACAAACTTTCTTGGCTGACTAGACTGGATTTAGGATACAACAGACATATAGCTAAGAGAAAACTTAATCTTCAGGAAACATATGAAAATAAGGGAGAGTATAATACTTACTCTGTAAGTTTGGACAACAGACTTATAAAAACACTTTATACAGATTTATCAAGAGAATTAGATGTATATGGAATCCTAGATCTTGAGTATGGAAAAATAGATGACTTTAAAGAGAGCGCTGGAAGCAAAGGTGGACTTGAAGTACAGATTAAGGATAATGACTATTTCAGTGCACAGGTAGGAGCAGGAGTAAAAGCATCACAAAGAATCTATGCAGGAAATGATATATCTGTAAAAGCAACAGCAGATGCAAAATATCTGTATGAGCTTGGAGAAAATTATGACAGAAATAAGGCAAGGCTTAAAAATGGAGATGAAGGATATTATAGTTTAATCAAACCAGAAGAAAGAGAAGGAAAAGTAGTAGGAACAATAGGACTTACAGTAGAAAAAGCAAACCATATGGGTGTGACATTTGAAGTGTCAGCAGCAGATGAAAGCCATAAAAAGGATACAAGTATAAAATATGCAGTTAAATTTAACTATAAGTTCTAATCAATTAACATTAATATGAGAATGGCTGAAGAATAAAAGTAAATTTTAAAATTATATTTATATTTTAATTTACAAGTCATTCTCATATATAAAATAGAAATAGGAGGGTAATAATTATGAAAAAAATATTATTAGGCTGCTTACTATTAGTATCAGCAGCATCTTTTGGAGCCACAGATGTTATGGTAACTCTTGAGCAATTAGAACAAAACTTTCAAGAATTAGAAGCTGAAGAAAGAGCCATGTATAATCAGAGAAAAGCAGAAGCTGAAATAGCCGAAAAAGTATTAGCAGAACAAAAAGCTACATATCAGCAAATAATTACTCAGGAGAAACGTATAGCTGATGTAAAGGAATTTAGATACTACAAAGGTCAGTATAATCAATTAGCAAAAAAATATGCAGATGCTAAAAGAGTTTTAGAAGATGAAATGAAAAAACAAGAAGAAATAATTTATATGTTTGAAATTATGAAATAAAAAGGAAAACTGATCTTTAGATGAATATCTTTAGATCAGTTTTTTTTATTTAACTTTGAATAGCACTAGTGAAAAAATTTTTAACTCTGTCATAAGACTGCTCATCTCCTATGAAGTACAGAATATCTCCCTCTTGAAAGACAGTCTGTGGTCCTGGGGAAAGAATAGTTTTTTCACCATGTTTAATAGCAAATATAGTAGCTCCAGTATGATTCCAAAACATTACCTCAGCACTTGTTTTTCCAATAAAATTCATGCTTGGAGTAATCCGGATAGCTAAAGGGGTAAAAGGATTTACAGCTTCAAATTTATCTGTAATTTCTAGAAGTTTTGTTATACTGTTTAAAAGTTTTTCATTTTCTTTTTTCTGTCTTTTTATCCAATCATGAATATCTTTCTTAATACTGTTAATTGTTTGGCTTTCTCCATATTGCTCCATATATCTGATAGCATTTTCAATAGATTTAATTTCTATTCCACTTCCCTTTGAAATATTTAATATATCAAATTCTTTCAAAATATATACAGATTTTCGAATAGTTTCAGGAGAAACTCTGTATTCAGTAGCAAGAGTAGACCGTCCAGAGAGTTTTTCTCCAAGACTGTATTTTCCATTTATTATTTTTTTTGCTATATCAATTGCTATCTTCTGATATACAGGAACTTCATCAATAATCTCATTTTTCATTTTAACCCACCTTGAGATATAGTTTTTAATTAATTATACAATGTTTTTTAAAAAAATAATAGAGGAGAATAACTTAAATACATAAGTTGTTCTCCTCTAACTAAAATTCTTCAATATTATTTAATAAGATTATTTAATTTTTTGATGAAATCTACAGGATTTTCTATTTGGAATCCCTCTAAAATTAATGCTTCAGTATATAATACATCAAGAAGATCATTAAAAGTTTCTGTATTCTCAGAATTTTGAAGCTTTTTAAATACAGGATGTTCAGGGTTTAAAGCAAGTATTTTTTCAGCTTTTACTCCTTCATTTCCAGGTATTTGAGAAAGAACTTTTTCCATTTCCAAAGAAACACTTCCTTTTGCCAGAAGAGAAGAAGCAGCTTTCCCTAGATCATTACTAAGTTCAACATCAACTATTTTATCTGACAGTACCTCTTTTATTTTATCAAGAAGTGTTTTATTTTCTTCTGAAAGTTTTTTTATTTCTTCTTCTTTTTCTTTGCTGTCATCAATTTTGAAATCTGAATCATTGATAGATTTAAATGATTTACCATCATATTCCATCATAGTTTTTAAAGCAAATTCATCTATTTTATCTGTAAGCAAAAGAACTTCCATTCCTTTTTCTTTTAGTGCTTCCATTTTAGGAAGAGAAGTAACAGTAGCTAAATCTTCTCCTACTACATAAAGAATTTCTTTTCTGTCATCCATACGTTCTGTATATTCTTTCAATGTAACATACTTTTCATCAAGAGAACTTCTGAAGATAAGAAGATTTTGAAGTTTATCTTTATTCATTCCGAACATATCATGGACACCAAATTTTATATTTCTTCCAAAGGCTTCCCAGAATTCTATATATTTGTCTCTATCAGTTTTTAAAAGTTTTTCAAATTCACTTATTATTTTCTTTTCAAGGTTTCTAGAGATAGCTTGAAGTTCGCTATTTTGCTGTAAAATCTCTCTTGATATATTAAGTGAAAGATTGTCGCAATCTACAAGACCTTTGATAAAACTAAAATATTCTGGAATTAATTCATCACACTTATCCATTATAAATACATTTTTAGTATAAAGCTGAAGTCCTTTTTTGTAATCTTTTGTATAAAAATCTATAGGAGCTTTTTTAGGGACATATAAAAGTGAAGTATATTCAATATTTCCTTGTATTTTTAGGTGAAAATGCATCATAGGATCTTCCCAGTCATGGAAATTAGATTTATAAAATTCATTATAATCTTCATCCTTTAAAGTTGACTTATCAGTTTTCCATATAGGCTTTGTGGAATTAATTATTTCATCATTAAAATAGATTGGGTATCTTACATAATCAGAATATTTTTTTACAAGATCTTTGATTTTCCAATCTTCAAGAAAACTATCATATTCTTCACCAGATTTAATAGATAGAGTTATAGAAGTTCCTCTTTTTTCAATTTCAATTTCTTCAATTTCATAAGAACCATCTCCAGAAGATACCCATTTTACTCCCTTATCAGAATAAGGAGATTTAGTAGTAAGAGTGATAGTATCTGCAGCCATAAATCCTGAATAGAATCCTACTCCAAATTGACCAATAATATCTATTTCATCTTTTGAAGTATTTTCTAATTTTTCTTTAAAAGCTTTAGAACCTGATTTGGCAATCGTTCCAATATTTTCTGCTACTTCGTCATAAGTCATTCCTATACCATTGTCTGTTATTGTTAATTCTTTTTTGTCTTTATCCACAGATAATGTTATTTTGAAATCTTTGTCATCGCCTAATATTTCGCTGTCAGTAAGAGAGTTAAATTTTAATTTGTCAATTGCATCACTTGCATTTGATATAAGTTCTCTTAAAAATATTTCTTTATTTGTATAGATAGAATTTATCATTAAGTTAAGTAATTCTTTTGTTTCTGCTTGAAACACTTTTGATTCTTTTCTCATATTTAAAAATCCTCCTTTTAGCACTCTATAACTTATGTGGCTAATAATTATATACCATAAATCATTTTTCGTGTCAATATAAAAATAAAAAAAGTTTTAGAATTTTAAAAGATAAAAAAATTCTAAAACTTAATCTATTTCACAACTTTATAATTATAAACATATTATGCAAGATTTAAAAAATGAGTTGATAATCCAAAATAAACTACTAATGCACAAGCATCTACTATTGTAGTGATCAATGGACTTGCCATAATAGCAGGATCAAGTTTAAATGCTTTTGCCATCAGCGGAAGGACTCCTCCAACAACTTTAGCTATTACAACTGTGAATAACAAGCTTGCACACACCACTAATGAAATAGTAAGACCAGCTCTGTCTATAAAATATATTCTCAAAAAATTAACAGCAGCTAGAGTGACTCCAACTATCAAACTTACTCTAAATTCTTTCCAAAGTATTTTTCCAACATCTTTAATTTGTATTTCTCCAAGAGCTATTCCTCTGATAATTAAAGTAGAAGATTGTGAACCTGCATTTCCTCCAGTATCCATTAACATGGGAATAAATGCAGCTAGAATAACAACAGATTGAAGTACTTCTTCATATCTTCTTATGATAGTACCAGTAGCAGTGGCAGAAATCATAAGCACCAAAAGCCATATAATTCTATGTTTTGCAAGAGAAAATACAGATTCTTTCAGATATTCTTCATCTGATGGGTTCATAGCAGCCATCTTTTGAAAATCTTCTGTATTTTCTTGATCAATGACATCTACCACATCATCAATAGTAATAATACCAACAAGTCTTCCTTCATTATCAACTACTGGCATAGATGTAAGGTCATATTTTCTGAATTGAGAAGCAATAAATTCCTGATCATCAGTAGTAACAGCACTAATAACATTAGTTTCCATTGCATCAACCAAAGGAAGGATATCATCTAAAAAAATAAGACTTTTTAGTGAAATAAATCCAACAAGCTTTCTTTGATTGTCAATAATATAGCATATATCAATGGTCTCATTATCAATACCTACTTTTTTTATGTGATTTAAAGCCTGTCCAATATTCATATCGCTCTTTAGAGAAACATATTCCACTGTCATTACACTACCAGCACTGTTTTCAGGGTATTTTAGAAACTGGTTGATTAATTTTCTGGTGTCTGGAGAAGTATTCTGCAATATTTTATCTACAATATTTGCAGGCATTTCTTCAATGAAGTCTACAGTGTCATCAATAAACATTTCATCAATTATATGACGTATTTCTTCATCTGTTATATTTTCAACAATTTCCTGTTGTTTCTCTGAAGAAAGATATGAAAATACTTCTGCTGAAGTATCTTTAGGAAGAATTCTAAATATTTTAAGGCTTTGTTCTTTAGTAAGATCTTCAAGAAGTTCTGCAATATCTACTGGGTTTTCTTCCATAAGTGATTCTTTCAATTTTGCTAATTGATTATTTTTTAGGAAAAACAAAACATTTTCCATATTCCACCTCCATTTCTAAAAATTTTGTTACACATATAAGGGTAGCATTTTCTCAGAAAAAACGCAATATTTGTTTATAAAAAAATTTAATTTCTGAACAGAAAACTTTTAATTATACTGTAAATATTGTATAATAATTAAGATAGAGAGATTTTAGGAGGATAAAAGTGAATGTAAAGCAAAGAGCCATTGGGCTTATACAAGAAGTTGAAAATGGAAAGTATTCCAATATAGCTTTAAATGATTACTTTAGAGAAAATACTCTAAATAAAAAAGAAAGAGGCTTTATAACAGAACTTTTTTATGGTGTAATAAGGAAAAAAATATTTTTAGATTATGAAATAAATAAAAGGGTAAGTTCAATAAAAAAAGATTGGATAAGAAATCTTCTGAGAATATCTATATATCAGATTACTTTTATGAAGAGTGATGATAAAGGAGTAGTATGGGAAGCCTCTGAACTGGCCAAGAAAAAATTTGGTGTGCCAGTTGGGAAATTTGTAAATGGAGTATTAAGAGGATACTTGAGAGAAATGGAAGATGATATAAAAGAGTTAAGAGAAATGGATAAAGCAGATATTCTTTTATCATATCCAAGATGGTTTTATGAAAAAATAAAAGATGAATATGGAGAAGAAGGAGAATTATTTTTAGAATCATTAAAAAAAATACCTTATATAAGTTTTAGAGTAAATACATTAAAGTATAGTGAAAAAGAGTTTGAAGAGTTGCTTTCAACTAAAGAGATAGAAATAATAAAAAAAGTAGATACAGTATATTATGTGGATTCAGGAATATTACTATATAGCAATGAATTTAAAGAGGGTAAAATAATAGTACAGGATGCCTCATCTTATCTTTCAGCTAAAAATTTAAATCCAAAGGAACAAGATTTAGTTTTAGATACTTGCAGTGCTCCTGGAGGAAAGACAGCAGTACTTGGTGAATTGATGGGAAATAAAGGAGAGCTTTTAGCTTTGGATATTTATCCTCATAAATTAAAACTAATAGAAGAAAATTGTAAAAAATTGGGAATAGATATAGTTAAACCTATAAAAATGGATGCAAGGAAATTAAATCAGCAGGGGAAAAAGTTTGATAAAATATTAGTAGATGCTCCATGCAGCGGTTATGGTGTGCTTAGAAAAAAACCTGAAGCTATATACAATAAAACTGCCGAAAATATAGAATTATTATCAGAATTACAATTTGAAATACTTGAGTCAGCTTCACAAGTTCTTAAAGATGATGGGGAGTTGGTATATAGTACTTGTACTATTTTAAAAGAAGAAAATACAGAAAATATAAAGAAATTTTTGAAAAAATATCCAGAATTTGAAACAGCAGAAATATATATACCAGAAAATGTAAAGGGAACTTATGATGAAGCTGGTGGATTTACAATAGATTATAATGAAGATATTCTAGATGGATTTTATATTGCAAAAATCAGAAAAAAGAGGTAAAAAATGTTAGAAGAATTAAAGGAAGCCAATGGATATATAGTAGGAAAAATCATTGAAAAAGATAAGTTGATACTTGAAATGGAGAAATATGCTCATGAATATAATATTCCAATTGTAACAAAAGAGGTTGCTGAATATTTAAAATTTTTGGTAAAAACCTATAAAACTAAAAATATTCTAGAAATAGGAACTGCTATTGGTTATTCAGGGATACTTATGGCTAAAGAGATAAAAGAAAATAATGGAAAATTGTATACTATTGAAATAGATGAAGAAAGATACAATCTTGCACAGGAAAACTTTAAAAAATCTGGATTGAATAATATTATTTCAATTAAAGGAGATGCTTTAGAAGAAGTAAAAAAAATAAATGATAAATTTGACTTTATATTTATAGATGCTTCAAAAGGTCATTATATGGATTTTTTTGAAGATTCTTATAAGCTATTGAATGAAGGCGGGATAGTATTTATTGATAATATAATGTTTAGAGGATATTTGTATAAAGAATATCCAAAGAGATTTAAGACTATTGTAAAAAGGTTAGATAGTTTTATTGATTATCTTTATGAGAGAGAAGGTAGGTTCGTACTTCTCCCTTTTGGAGATGGTGTTGGTCTTTATTATAAGCAAAGAGAAAAAGTATGAAAAAAACTAATTTAAAAAATGAAAAGATGAATATTTAGATAATAAAAAAAGAGGATGAAAAATCATCCTTTTTTTTCTTTATACATAATATAATCAGCTAATAATCCACTAAAAGCTAAATGCCAGCTACTCTTATATTTCTCATAATAAATATCTTCTTGGAGATTGAAAGTGTTTTTAAAAGCTTCAAGGAGCTCCTTGTTACCATATAATTCTATGTGTTCTTTATAAAATTCTACTTTGAAATTTGAGATATCATATTCTATAATAAAATCATTAATAGCATTTTTTAAGTTAGTAACCTTAGAATTATAAATAAATCCAGCTTTTAAATTTCTAACAAAAACACTATGTATATTTTTTAAAATAAAATATCTATGTAAAGAATACCCTTGTTTGAATATATTAAAGACAGTATCTATTTCTTTATAATTACTATAGAGAGGATAATCTTTTTTAAAGTCTTTGACTGTATATTCAATATAGTCAATATCAATAAAATATGAAATATTATAAAGTGGGGGTATTTCCAATGAATTATTATCAGCAAAATATAAAAAAATGTTTTTGGTTAATAATTTTTCTAATTTACCTATAGAGTATTTTTTATTAACTTTGTTTTTTAAAATAGAAGTCATGCTTACCTCCAGTTAGAATTTTAAATGAATATAAAATCTATAGTCATTTATAAATTCGATTGAATCTATTATTAATTTAAAAAAGGCATTAAGCTTTTCTGGATCCTTTTCTTTTTTTATTTTATTGAAATATTTTTTTAAAATTGTTTTATTATTTTTTTTAGCTTCTTGTGAATTGATTACCTTTGTTAAAGAATTTATTTTATTTTCTATAAATTCTTTATTTTCAGATAGTTCAACTATAAATTTTTCATATAAGTTCTCAGATAGTTTTCCGTTCATCAGCTGCCTTGCTAAAACTTCTTCTTTTACAGAAAGAGAAGAGAGTTCTTTTTTATAGTATTTTAATTGCTTTTCAAAGTCATTTTTATTTGTATCTATATCATCTACATTAAAAGAAAGAATTAATTCCTCTAAAGATTCAATAACATTTACAAAAAGTTCATTTTCATGAATGATTGAAAGAGAACAATTTCTTATTTTTCTATCTTTACTATTACATATATAAACATTGGTAATTGTAGGAGTATCTCTTTTATAAAAATATTTTTTTTTATGAAGATACATTTTTTCACCACAAGTACAAATTAAGAGATCTTTAAATATATAGCTTTCTTTATTAGTTTCTCTTTTTATATTTTTAACTTTATCTTGGACTAATTTAAAAGTGTAATCATCTATTATTGGTTCATGAATTCCAGGTAAAATATCAAATTGTTTATGTTCAATTCTTTTTTTATTTTTAAATTCAATCTGCCTGAATTTTAATTTTCCATTATAAACAGGATTTACAAGCATTCTCATTACTCTTTTACATTCAAATCCAAATAATGCAGATAGATAAAATCTTGTCTTTCCTTCTAAAAATAATCTAAATATTTCTTTTACTTTCTCAGCTTCTTCGGGTTCTATTATTAATTTTTTATCTACTAATTTATAACCAAATGGAGCAGGACCACCAGTCCAAAAACCATTTTTTGCCATTTCTTCCATTCTGTCTTTTACTCTTTTAGCTGTTTTTCTTCCTTCTCTTGCATCTAAAAGATTTAAAAGTCCAGCTAAAAAACAATCATCTTCATTTGTAAGATCTATCCAACCATGATTTAAGGTATAAACTTTAACGTTATATAATTTTAATAAAGCATAAAACATATGATGTTCAATTTCATCTCTAGTAATTCTGGAACTTTCATATAAGATTACTACATTAATTTTTTCATCTTTTATATCTTCTTTTAATTTTGTATATTCTTCTCTATCTTTGGAATATCCAGATTTTACATCTTTATATATTTTATAATTGCTATATCCAAGTTTTTTGGCTTCTTTTTCACACAGAGAAACAAGTGTATCAATATTTTGCTTCTCTGTGCTTTCTCTACAATAAATAGCTACATTATTCACTTATTTCCTCATTTGCCATACTAAGAAGCAAACTAAGGATTTTTTCTTGATCTTCTAAAGTTGCATCAGCTTTTCTTATTATATTATTACTCATAGTTTCCTCCTTATATTTAATTAAAATTGGCATAAATTTTTTGAATCTATATTTTTCTTTTCAAATAATTTAACAAAACCAAATATAGCATTTAAAGCTTTTATAAAAATATCTGATTTTTGATATAATGTAAGTTCTTCCCAAGACTTTTCCGAAATACACAAATCATATGAGATATTAACACTCTCTTTAATAGCAAGGAGTATATTATATAGTTGTGGATCACTTGCTTTACATTCTATAAAGACTACTTTTTCATTTATTTTTATTAACATTTTAGTTACTTCCTTTATCAGAAGGGATAAACTCAAAATACTTAGTTTTATTTCTAAATAATCGTTTAAAATCCCAAGTTTTATATTTTATATTTTCGAATCCCAATTCTTTCATGATCTCATCTATTTCAGCTTGGCTTAATTCATCATGTGGACTCATATTACCAACACTGATTAATGTTTTATCATCAAATTCTATAGTTGCCATAAGAGTAAAATTTTTATAGTGACCAAAATAAAGCAGTTTTTTACAAAATTGTTCGAAATATTCTTTATATCCATTTATCTTTCTAAAATTTTCCATTTTTGATTCTCCTTTTTTCTAATAACAACAGTCTGTTAAGTCAATTATTGTACCTTTTTCAGGTCTATGAAATATATCTATACCAACACAAGCATCTATTTCTATATAATGGCTTTCGCCAAAATTATCCTTCATTCTTATATAAACTTTTTCATTTTCATCAAATTTTTGTAATACTTCTATTAAATGTCTTACTGTCATTTTAAGTCCTCCAAACATAGATTTTTTTTATTAATCTTTTTTTCTTTAATATATTTACTTTCAATTTCTATTCCGATTTTTTTTAGTGCTTCTATTTTAGAGTTATACTTTTCCAGTAAATATTTTTCATACTCATTAATAAAAGGTTTTAGTATTTTTATTTCTTCTTTTTCTGATATTGCTATTTCTGCTCTTTTGTCTTTATCCTCTTTTTTAAAAACCCAAATTCCTTCAATAGAAATTGATTCAAAATTTTTCATATTATTTTTAAATTTCAATACATCATCTATAACCATTTCAAAATTTTCTATTTCTTCAAGTGTTTCTCTTGCTTCAGTGATTGTCATTTTATTCCCTCCATTTTTTACCAAACCATTAATTCAGGAGTTTCATATATATTACCTAAAACTACCATTTTTTCTGTATCAGAAATTTTATTTTTTATAGTTGGTAACAAGGCATCAAATGTATCGCTTAAAAAATAAAATCCATTAATTTCAGCAGTGTGACTTTTTTTATCTATCCCGATTATTTTCTTTTTAAATTTTCCAATTCTACAGAGGAGTTTTCTTTTCCAGCCAGTATTTTCAATCTCTATTTCTAAAATATCGCCTTCAAAAATTTCATTATTATTTTTATCTTTAAATCCAGTAGAACACATTATTTTATAATTTTTAAAAATTTCTAGTAAAGCTATAGCAGGCAACTCTTCAATTTTTATCATTTTTTTATTTGTCTTATCCCAGAATCTTAAATTAGAATTTTTCATTTAAGCCTTCTTGCTTTATATATTTTTCTTTTCTTTTTTCAAGTTTATCTTTCCAAGCTTCTATATCTTCAACAGTCATAAGATTTTTTTTAATCAAATGTGATACAAAACTTATAGATGCTTGGATCATATCAAGAGCTTCATCACATAATTTTTTTCTATCTTCTTCCTTCTCTGCTGGATGAATATCTGTTTCTATTTTGCCATAAGCATAATCATTATTAGCATTATTGAGCTCGTTAAATTCTTCATAAACTTTTTGAAAATGTTTATCTGTAGGTACTTTCATCTTTCCAAATTCCATTGTAAACATACTTAAATCTAATTTTGTTTTATTCATTTATTATCTCCTTTTTAAAATATTGTATTTTGAATAAATTTTTTATTTTTCTCTTTTTCCTCTAAGGCTAAAATCTCATATTGGACTTTATTTGTTTTAGTAAGATATCTTTTTATAAGTTTCTTAGCTTCTAATTTAGAGCATATATTAGATATTTCGGCTACTCCATAGCTGCTGCCTAATTTACTTCTTAATTCTTTATTAGACAGCTCCCCATCATGTAAGATAAGACAATAGTAGACAGCCATGTCTTTAAGTTCTATTTCATATTTTTTAGCTTCTTCTAGGTTTATAATCATTTATTTTTCTCCTATCTACTTAAAAATTTTATAACAACTGCTCCCAGAAGAGAGCACAAAATAAAATAAATTATTAAAAATACTTCCCAAGATATTTCAAACATTTATCCTCCTATAACTTTAATTTTTTACATATTTCCTCGTTTGGCTCCCAGCTAGGACAAACATCTATATTTGGATCCCCAGTTTTAAGTTCCCACATACAAGACATTTTATTGATTTTAAAATAAACGCTCGAACAGGTATAGCAGCATTTTTTTAATTGACATTCTATATATTCAGACATTCAATTCTCCTTTTCTTAGTTCTCCATAATTTAGGTAGTCATACAAGATACCTAATAAGTTTTTTATTCTTGTAAGTGTTCCTTTTAAGTGTGTAAGATCTTTTTTATATTCCATTGGAAACAATTCTTTGTTTTCTTCTTCCAAGAACGGGATAGCTCTCTGAACTAACATTACTCTAGCAGCAAGCTCATTTATTAATGTGCATTCATTTTTAAAAAGTTTCTCTGCTTGGTCTGTATATCCAAGTTTTTTATTTGCTTCCTGAAGAACTATTTCTAGTTTTCTGTTTATTTCTTCAGAAAGGACAGAAGGGATATAAAATTGACTATTGTATTTTATAAGCCTGGTAATTGTCTTAGGAATCCAGTTAAGGACATCTAAGAACTTTTCTTTTATTTCTCCATTAAAAACAGGATCATATCCTAGAATGACATTAATTCTTTCTTTTAAAAAGTTTCCATCTGCTTCCTGCATTGCGTTTTTGAATTCTGGATAAGCTTCTTGGAATCCCTTTTTTTCTATTTCTCTTAACATTTTATTTTCAAGGCTGCTATAATCTACTAAAATTTCGTTCAATTCAAACATTATAGTAAAAACTTGGGTATTTGTATTAGCTAATAAATGTGGAGCTGCCACAGTTACAAGACTTCTAATATTATTTCTAATAGCTATCTTCATTTTAAACTTTTTCGCTCTGTTATTAGTGTATAGATAACTTGTTATAGCCACTAGGATTTCGGCAACTTCCTTATCAAACATTTGCTGGGTACATGCAAGATAATTTAAAACTTTATATTCTACATGGGTTTCAGCTATGTCTTTTGCTGCTTCTACAGCTCGAGCATATTCCAGATCTGTAATAAATTTTAAAGTATTTTCTTTCTTAGCATTTTTTACCTTTCTCATCCAAGCCTCCTTTCTTTTTTCATTCTGCTATTGAAAAATTTTATTGTATCAGCTATCAACTTTTTTTTAATATCAGGAATTTCTTTATTATATCTATACATATTTTTTAAGGTTTCTTTAACATCATACTGGGTATATCTATTAGCCAGTATTCTTGCTGTTTCTTCTAGTTCAGCACTTCTTCCTGGTAGCTTGGAAATTGCTCTGGAAACATGGATGCTCTTTTTTGCTAAATCAATTTCTTTTTTAAAATACATTTTCCCCTCCTTGTTTTATAAATTTAAGACTATGCTTATATATTTTTTTAGTGTTTGGAAATACATAAGATAATTGTTTTCCCTCATTTTTGCCATTATTCCTGGATCGATATTTTGCTCCTGGAAGAAAAGGGCAAAAGCTTCTTTTTCTACTTGTAATTTTTCTTTTTCTGGCAAAGCATAAAAAATTAATTCTATGCTTGTATTTTGGATATTAAGGGATTTTTTTTCTTCTTCTATTTGCTTTTCTTTAAGGGTAATAGCTTTTCTTGTTGCTGCTGTTACTTGTCTTTCTTGCTTTTCTATCTTGGCAGAGAAAAGAGCTGCTATATTTTCCACTCCTGGAGAACTAGAAATATTTATGTAGGTTTCTTTTAGGTAGTCTATAACTGCTTCTTGGCTCATTTTAGATAGTAATTTTTTTACAGAAGATTGGTTTTTAGTAGTGTAATTAATTCCAAATTCTTCAAATAATTTTTCAAAAATATCATTGGTATTTTTATTGCTATCATGATTCTTTTTATAGTTCTTCTTATATAGTTCTTTATAGGGTTCGTCGGGCGAGGTAGCTACCTCGTGGGGTGAAGTAGGTATAGAAAAATTTTCTTTTAGAGGTTTTTTCTCTAAAATTTCTATATTTTTTACAGAATAAAGATTACTATCATTATCTTTATTGGTTTTGGGTCTAGTAACTTTTTTGATGAATCCTTTTTTCTCCAGGGATTTAATACATTCTCTAACCTTTGTAGCTCCACAAAGTGCATTTCTTGCTATTGTAGAGATACTAGGGAAAGCTATCCCGTCATTATTGTTTGCATACCTGGAAAGAACTATAAAAACCATTTTTTCATAGATATTAGAAAAATAGTCTTTTGGAGCATCTCTTTTTAATTCTGCATCATATTCCATATAGCCATCAATAACAGAATTCTCTACTTTAAAATAAAAGTCTTTTCTATTATCTACTATTCCAAGTTGTTCTTTGATCTCTGGAGTAAGATCCATCTTTACACCTCCTTTTAAAGATTTTTAATAAATATCGCAATTAATTTTTATAGATTTTATATTGTGTTTTTTGATCCCAGTTTTTTACAAAATAAGGTATAGTGCACTTGTAGTGCATAGACTTTCTTTCTGTCATCTTTACCAGACAAGGAGCAGCAGCGTTATCAATTTTGACAAGTGATGCATACTGCTGCTGGACATCTATATCTTCTATTTGCCAAAGTATAGGACCATTCTCATAATCTTGGAAAAAATCACATACCAAATCTCTTATTTCTACTGGGATTAAAGCATGCTCATCACAGTACCAATTTCTAAAATATATAGCATTTTTCTTGTTTCCCTCACTGTCTGCTATTAATAGAGCAGATGCATAACCATTCTGATCCTTTCCACCTTTTTCCCATAAACATGGGATTCCTCTATCTGTAACAGATAAGAGGATAAGCTTTTTTTCTTCCATATCTTTCTCCTTTTTCTTTAAGTTTTTAATAAGTTCTATGATTTAAAATTAATCATAGAACCTAGAAAAACTTAATCGTTATACACTTCTATTACTGTTATAGGACCATGTGCATCTATTAAAGATTCTAAAGAATCTTTTAATTTTGCTCTGTTTGATGCATCTAAATTTTTTTGATAGATAACATAATCGGTTCTATCTAAGTGTATAACTTGGGTTGCTGGATTCTTCTCTACAGCATTAAGAACTATTTCTATATTACTCAAATACATATTTTTCTCCTTATACAGCTTTCTTAATCTTCTCTATATCAAATTGGCAGTTTATAATAATTTCATGCTGCTGTTTAGTGAGCTCTTTAAAATCGCTTATATTAAAGGCTCTCCTTATTCCGAGTATAACTTTTGCTTCATTATCAGGAAATTTACTTTTTATATATTTAGTTATTTGAATTGCTGTTTCTTGAGTAATTAGGTCTTTGTCAGTTTTAGTAGGATCAATCTCTTTTTTAGATATTTCAGTAGGTTTTTTAGGTAGTTTTTTATCTTTTTCAGGGACTTTGTTGTCGTTTTCAGGTGCTTCAATTAATTCAAGTATTTCTTTTTCTGTTGGTATAGATGCATAAAATGTTTTATTAGATTTTTTATCTGTACAAAGAAGATATAGCGTTTTATCATCTGGGCTTTCACACACATTTTTAGCAAAGTATTTTATATTTTTTAAATATCTTCCTATTCCAAATTCTAAGGCTACCCTTTTAAAAGCTCCAGAACAAGCTGTCTTATATGGGTTGTTTGGGCTGTTATCTTGTTTAGGATCGTCTACTTCGCAGGTATTTTCTTTAGTGATCCATTGGTTTCTTTTATCACTCCAAATACTTAATCTACAATTAACATACTGGTTATTCATTACATATTCAGTTTGCCACCCATCAAAATCAAATAATTCATCTAATCTCGATTGAATAGCAGAAGCATTAACATATGGAGTAAGTAAAGCCCAAGGTTTGCCATTATTCCATTTGCAAGTTAAGACTTTCCAAGATATATCTTCTATTTTAAATTTGTCATTTAGTTTTTTACACATTTTTATCCTCCTATTATTTAAAGCATTTTATATTACTAAATAGCTTGAAATCTTTGACTTTTTGTAGATTTATGTTATAATTAAATCAGAAGTCCCTTAGGGGCACTTTGAATGATGTTAAAGCTCTGATGATATAGGCACTCTCTTGTAGGGTGCTTATTTCATGCTTATCAAGAGGTCAGAGCCTTGGTATGCAGCAGAACATCATTCAAAGGGGGTACACGTGGATATATTGATTGAACTAGCAGTACAGGTGATAGCCGGCATTTTAGCTAAAATCATCTGTGACTGGATAGACAAAAGGTGACCTCGTACCCCAGCCCTTCGGGGCTTTTTTTATGTATATTTATTTAAATTTTCTATTACAGATAAAGCATTTTTTAAATAGTCTTTTTTATATCCAAGTTTTTTTATATTAAGGTTATAATATTTGCTTTTAAGATTGTAAGTATCATTTTTAGAAAATCTAAATTGCTGTTCTATATCAGCTTCTATAGATACCAACTCTGCTTCTATCCAAGGAGGACAGGCAGCCATTATAAATCTTCTAACAGCTTGTTCCACTCCTGGAGAAAGCTGTTTTTTTGACACAAAATAGCCTCTCTCAGTTTTATCCAGTAATACTAACTTTTTATCTTCTTTTATTGCAATATGTCCCACATTTCCATTATTCCATTTTAATGACACAAGAGTATCTCTATTTTTAGCAGGACCAGTAACTTTAATCAGTTCCATTTTTTCCTCCTTCTTCCATTTCTTTTATTTTTAAAAGAGAATCATTGTAAGCAGTAGTTAAATCTTTCCCAGTTCCAACAATGTATGTATCTCCGAAAGGAACAGAATAAAACCAGATATTAGATATTTTTTTTACTCTTTCTTTTACCTTTTTCATAAAATCCCCCTTGATTAATATATGAGTTTGTGATATTATCAAGGTAATTGTGGTTTGATAATATCATCCATCAGCCTTTCCTACTCGTAATAGGAAGGGCTATTTTTCTATCTTGTATAATACTTTTCCAAAATGTTAGAAAATTCTTTAACAGAAGACCAAAAGTAAGGGTTTTCCATTCCTCTTCTAGCTTCTTTAAAAAACAGTTCTTTGGTATTTTCCCAAGTATCACCAGGATTGCTACATCTTTCTTTAATTTCCAAATCTTCAATCTCTAAAATGATATTTGTTGCAATAAATAGTGCGTCAAGAGTTAATTTCATTATTTTCACCTCCTTGAATATTTAATTTTAAATTTAAGTAATCTTTTGATCCAAGCCAGCATATAGTTCCTCTTATTTTATACGATTTAATCGTATTTGATGTGTAAAAAAAATATAAGTTAATATTTGAGTTAATTATATACGATTAATTCGTATATGTCAATAAAAAATTGTTTTTTATATTTAAAAAATGTTAAAATCAATAATAAGTGATACGAATTAATCGAATGAATAGAGGTGGAAAAATGTTGAAATTATCTATTGTTTTAAAACAATTAAGAGAAAGCCGAGATCTTACAATATTAAAATTAGCAGAAATGACTGGGCTGGGAAATGGAACCATAGGAGATATAGAATCTGGAAAAAGTAATGGAAGTAGAAAAAGTTTAGATAAAATAGTAAAAGCTCTTCAATTAACTACGGATGAAAAGGATAAATTATATTCAGCATTTTTAGGTAGAGAATATAAAAGTTTTGGAGATAAACGAATAGAAAATTTAGATAAAAAAGAATTAACTCAATATGAAAAAGCTATGAATGAAGCAAGCATGTTTTTCAATGATGAAGAAATAGATGAGGAAGATAAACAAAAATTATTATTAGCTTTAAATGAAGTTTTTTTTAGAAGTAAAGAAATTAATAAAAAAAAATATGTTCATAAAAATAAAAAAGATTTAGAAAAAGATAAGTAGTATGTGATACATATGAATATAAAGGGAAGAGTAAGAAACTTAATAAGAAAATGGGGAACCAAAAATCCGTATAAATTAGCTAAATATTTTAAAATAGAAGTTTTATATATGGATTTAGGAAAAATAAAAGGTATTTATAAAAAAACTTTAACTAATAAATTTATAATAATTAATGAAAATTTAAGCGAATTTTGTCAAATGGTAGTTTTAGCTCATGAGCTGGGTCATGCTCTATTACACCATTCAAAAGAAATTCAAACTTTGAAAGATTATGATTTATTTCCTAAATATACTAATCAAATGGAAGTAGAAGCTAATACTTTTGCTGCTGAACTTCTTTATGACGAGGACATAGATGACTATGAGTATAAATTGAGTATAGATTTAATTGTTTTGGAACAATTAAAAAAATTGAAAAATTAAAAAATTTAGAGGGTGAAATGAAGGTAAGAAGAGGTAAGATAATATTAGAAATCTTTTATAATATTTTTTTATGGGCAGTATTTTATCTTACAACAAAAGATAAAGACTCAGAACGTTATGCAATAAATTTATGTTTATATTATATACCAGTATTCTATCAAGAAGGATTTATTATATATGAATTATTAGAGCAAGAAAGAGAGACAAGTAAAAAAAACACTATACATTATTTATTGAATTGTGCAGGGATTTTTATTCTTTTTCTTCAATCTATTCAGGTTTCATGCTATTTATTAGTTGAAAAAAACGAAGAAATGTTGTATTCTCTAGGTATAGCAACTTTTAACTATCCAATAAACAAAGAAACTTTATTGTTGATTCCATTAGGAATTATAACAATTTTGGCTTGTAGTAATTGCCTCGAAAATTAAAGAAAAGGAGGATAAAATTATGGAATTAAAAATATTTTTGGTTTTATTTTTTTCTATATTAACTGGAACTATTTTAGGAACAATTGCTAAGTTTTACTATTATTTTAAATTATATAATTTAAGCTTAAATAATTTTCAAAAATTAAATTTTATATATAATAATATTTCAATTGAATATTTAAAAAAATATTTTTTAAATAAAAATGCTGTTAATAATATAGTAAATAAAAAAATAAAATCTATTTCTAATGAATTTATAAACTATGAAGAGAAGAATATCAAAATCAATAATATAAAAAATATAGCAGTAATAAGTGGTATATTGTCTATTAGTAATTTTACTTTATATATTGATAAGGATAAAATTGAAATGAAACAGTATACTGAAGAATGTTTTCCTAAAAATGAGGAGCTAAATATTTCTAAAACAGGATATTTAGCTGAAAATGAGATAGAGGTTGAAAAATGGATATATGTATCATAAAAAATATTTTAAAAGAAGAAAAATTCAAAAGAGTAAATAAGCTAACTGGCTTAAAATTTGAGACTCAACTTAATGTCAAAATTTTTTCACAGCCAGCAAAAAATCCAGAATATGTTTTAGAAAAAGGAACAGTATTGGTAAAGATTAGTATCGTTTTAAAAAATGAAAATGAAAATAAAGTAGAATATGAAGCTGAATATGCGATTGATTACAAAATAGAGGGGAAAAATAAGATATCAATATTTAATAGTGAGATTTATGAAAAGGTTAAAGATAATATTTTTGCTAGAGTAGAAACAGCTTTTGAATTATCAGGATTAAAAAGTTTTAAAATTCCTAGAATAAAGTTACAAGATAATAAAAATTAATAAAATTTTAAGAGCATGAAATTGCTCTTTTTATTTTTTTGTTTGACAAATACGTCTGTATCGTATATAATTCAAAATAAAAGAAGGAGGAAGTAGATGAAATGTAAAGAAGCAGAAATTGCTAAAAAAATTATAAAAGAAATTAATGATTATATTTCAGAAAAGAAAATTGATTATAAAAAATTTGCTATAAATATTGATGTAAAATATACTACTTTCTTTTCGTGGTTAGAAAATCTAGAAAAAGGCAAATGTATAGCATTGAAAAATATAATTAAAATTGAAAAAGGAATAAAAAAAGATATAATTATATTTTTTTAGTTATTTTATACGAATTAAACGTATATTTTTTAAAAAATAGAGGAGCAGTAAATGAAAAAAAATCAAAAAAATATAAAAGATATATTAGAAAACAAGTAAAAAAATTGCTCCAAACAAAATGTCTAGAGCAATGTGAAAAGGTTATTTTTGAATTGAAAAAATCTCTTAATATTTTTGATACTCTTTCAGAAAAGGAGCAATAAATGGAAACAGAAAAACTTAAAAGAATGAATGCTGCAATTAAAGAGTTTGTAAAATGTTCAGCTGCTAAAGAGAAAAAATTTTTTTTCTTACCAGGAGAATATTACAATGAAATAGATTTAAAATTTATTTTAGAAGAATATAACAGTAATGAATTATTAGAAAAAATAGAATTTCTTGAAAGGGAAGAAGTTTTAAAGAAAGTAATTCTTTTGAGAAATAAAAAAAGATTAGATTTTTCGGAAAAATTATTAAAGGAAGAATTGAATTTGATTGGGAGAGTTTTAAAATTAGGAGATATAAGTTTTTCAGATTATTATTGTGAATGTGAGTATTGGGAAGTTTTGAAAGACTTTGAAATAGATCTGAAGTAAAGAGAGGGAACATTATAACTATTTAATTTTAGTTATTGATTTATGTAAATTTTCCATTTCTAGAAGTTTATCATCAAAAATTTGTTCTATAAGAGCCATGTACTCATCTTTAGTAGCAATAAATATTCTTCTGCCAGATTCGTATTTACTGCTATCTAAGGAAGTCATGGCACTTAAAGGATATCTAAATTCATTAGTAGATTTTCCAATAAATTTGTTAATAATTTTTATAAAGTCTCTAAATTCAATATCATTATTCATATTTAAACCTCCAGAAATTTTTATTTGTTCCCTCTCATAGGGATTTTAACATTTTTTTACTGAAATGTCTAAAATAATTTTATTGCTTGATGTAAGAATTAAAGAAGTTTTAGTTCTTATGTCAGATAATAAATCTGAAATGTGTGAGTGTGATTTTACAGATTTCTTTAAAATAGAGGAGCAATAAATGGATATGAGAAAAAATATAGAAGAAAGAAAAAGGATTGCTGAAGAAAGTTTAGAAACTGCTAAACAATATAGGAAAAGTGTTCATATAAGTTTAGCAATTTCAAGTTTCTCACTAGTTTTTGCAATTGTTGTTTTAATATATAAATTATTTTTTGAATAAGGCAATTATAGCTATAAGCAAAGAAAAAATGGCTACATAATTAGCAAATTTAGCTTCTTTTTTAGCTTTTTTAGCTATAAGATTAGCCTCTTCTGCTAATTGAACATGCTTTTTTTCTCTATCAATATGCTCTTTAGTAAAAGTAACATTTGTTAAATAGAGCTTCCCTTTGGTAGTTATATAGAGAATATCGTCAGACTCAATGAAATGTGAATTAAATATTGAATTTTTAGGGTTATATTTATTAATATATCCGTCTTTAAGGAGAGAATGTAGTGCAGGATATAGCTCTATTGCCTCAATTTTGTAATTTGGATTATTTTTAATTTGAAAAAAAATATCATCAAGATTTAATTTATTCTTATTTTTATTGAGAATATTTAAAATCGTTTCAAAATTTCTAGGAAGAAATTCCATACTTAATCATCTCCTTAAACTTTAAAATTTGTCGTGAATATATTATAGCTTTTTGGAGAATGGGAATCAAGCATATTTATTGCTTGATATAAGAATTAAAGAAAACTTTGGTTCTTATACCAAGTTATAAACTTGGGTCTGCTTTAAGATCTTTCCTGATAAAAAAAGTATTTTCTGAAACCTATAGTTTATTGGCTGTAGGTTTTGGTAAGTATTTTTAAAAAAGAGGAGGAAAAAATGGAAAAGAAAAGAGAAAGTAAAATTATAGAAAACACTATTTTATTTCATTTTGCATCTAAATCTTTAAAGAAATATGATAGAGTACTACAAGAAATTTCTAAATTTAAAATTTTTGGAACTCCTAAATTTGGAGTGAAAGAAAATGGGTTAAGATTTTATATAGCAACAATTAAAATCGCTAACAAGGAAGAAAAACAAGAGATAGAAAATATAGCATTAAAATACGCCTAAGGAGCTGTTATGATAGATACTTGCAATATAATGACTGTAGCAGCTACAGACCTAAAAACTATATCAATTATCCTAGATAAAAAATTTAGAGGATATGGAGAAACAGAAGTAAGCAACAATGACCGAAAAGCCACGTTAAAGCTAAAAGGACACTGGATAAATAACATTAAACTGAAATCTAAAGGTTTTGATTACCAGGAAACTTTTATTTATATAGATTTTAGTTACCCAAAATTCTTCTATGAAGATAACATAAGTCTTATAACTACAGAAAAGCAAAGAATGGAAGTTAATGCAGAACTTTTAAGACTTGTAAAGGAATTTTCGGCAGATGATACCTTGAAAATGCACCATCTAAAGTATATTCGAATAGATGTTGCACAGCAGTTCGAGGACATATTTGAAGATTACTTTTTAATTTTTGGAATTGTATATGAAACCTTTGTGGAAAGCATGGGTCCAGAAAATAAAAAATCTAAAAAATATATCCAAATAGAGCAAAAAGGAAATACCAAAGACTATACCACGGGGTTTACATACAATAAGTCGGACTATAAGATTAATATTTATAACAAGATGGCTCAATCCAATAAGAAAAGTTATATACCAGGTAGAAAAACTATTATAAGAGTGGAGCAGGTATTCACTCCAAAGGTTCTGGGAGAAACAACATTAAATTTAGATAAATTTACAATGCGGATCCTAAAAGAAAAATATTCAAAATACCTAGAAAAAAACTTGTGGGATAGATTAAATCTTGTACTAGAAAAGAAAAACAAAGAACTTAAAAAAAGACTAATTACAGTATTAAAGAAGTCCAAACCGCCTTTAAGGGCAGAAATAAAGGATATGCAATCCTTAATTTTGGACTTTGAAATGATAAAGAATATTATAAAAAATTCTGATGTAGGGGTTACAGACAGAATGAAATATAACTATATCAGTTGGGCTAGGGAGAGCCTGGAAGATACAGAAAAAAATGGCAGTACAAAGATAAAATTCTTTAATAATTTTTATAGATTAGAGAAATTATTATTTAATATAACAAGCATAAAAACAAATATAGAATTTATACAAGAAGTGCCTAAAATAGATAGTTTATAAGACAACAGGATTTTAAATCCTGTTTTTGTTTTTTACAGGGTATTTTTTGAAACTACCCCCAAAAAATGAAATTTGAATTTCAAAAAAAGCACATTTTTCAAGGGGGTAAAAATGTGAAAACCTAGATATTTAAAAGGCTAGAATATGATTTTTTAGCGGTAAAGTATATGGGTTAGGCTCAGGTCCTGTAAAAGTGATTTATAAAAAGTTAGAAAGTTACTTACTACATATAGCTACACTGGAGAAAAATAGAAAATAGGAGGAAAACATGAAACAGGAAACTTATAACAAAGAAATGGCGATTATGGCAGCTGTACTGGAAGAAGTAAAAGAAAACTATAACCTCGAAGATGCAGAAGTAATAGGGCAGTCTATAAGTGAAAAGAAAGTCGTACACAAGCTGAATGACAAAGGGATAAAGGTAACAGTTGAATACACTAAAAAAACTGGTATAGAAGCTTTGTACGCAAAAGAAATAGTTGGCAAAGGAATAACTGGAATAACTAAAGGAGAATTCGAAGACAAGATAAACGAGGGCTGCTCTTTATCTGAGATAGCGAAAAAATGCTCTGTTGGAAAACTCCCTGGAACAGTAAAAAAGGGAGATGAAGTTATAAAACCAGAGGATAATTCTGAAAAAACTGTAGATAAAGAGAAAAAAGTTGACAAAGAAGTTAAAAAACAAAAGAAATAGGAGGATTTTAGAATGGAAAAAAAAGAAAAATTATTGAGTTGGGAACAGACAAAGAGGTTACTTAAAGCAGGGAAAAAAGTTACAAGACAAAAATGGAAAGATAGAAATGTTTTTCTATTCCAAGCACAACCAGTATTTGGGGAAAGAATAGGAAAAGCTAAATCTATGCCCTGGATATTTATAAAAGATTCCAGAAATCTTGTAAGCCCATATGAATTGACACTTAGAAGAATAAATGCAAGAGATTATATCTTGCTAGAAGACGATAAAAGTGAACCTAGTTACCCAAAAATCGTTTTAACTATGGAAGCTGAAACAGTAGGCTATGTTGAAACTGGTGTAAACACAGACCTAGATAGATTAAAAGATAAAAATAAAGAAAACTCAGATCCCATTCTGTTAGAAGAAATGAAAATGTGTGAAGATTTCTTATATGCAGCAAATGAAGCATTTGAAAGAAGTAAATAGTATATTTTTATCATATCCCATCTGTAAAGGTGGGACTTGATAAGATTATACTTCCAATAATCTTAAAAAAATTAAAAAAGGAGTGATGTTTATGATTGTATCAAAAAAAATTAATAAAACTTATCTAAATTCAGAAAAAAATAAAAAAGGTGGATATCAATTTAGGGTATCTGCGGGGATTTCCGAGCTCCACAATGGAAGCGAAACATTTGTATTTGTAAAGGAATTCTTATTCTAAAATAAAAAGTTAATATTCGTTAAAAATTCGTTAAAATCCGTTATTATTACCGAGGACTTATCCCCCTCGGTTTTATGGGAGAGTAGGAACTTAGAAAGGGTTCGATTCCCTTTTCTCCCTATAAAAAAAAATTTGAAGGAAGGAGGAAAAAACTTGATAAAGAAAACTCCACTTAGCAAAAAACATATAGAGATCTTAGGATTGTTTCATTCTCTCCAGATCTCAAATTTTGGGAAAAAGAAAGATGACAGGATAAAGGAAACTCAATCTAGATTAAAAGAGTACTCAGAGAGCTCTATAAAAAACATTGTGAATAGGTACTATAAGCTATTTACAGAATCCTTAGAAGAACTTGAAAAAGTATCAAAAAATATCACAAAAGAGGACTTGACAAGAATTTATAATCTGGAAAGTTTATCAGATATGCAGATAGATTTCTTGTATTATTGCCTCCAGGGAGAGAAACCAACTCTTGCAGCAGAAAAGGCAGGATATAAGCATCCACGAGACGCAGCTTCTAAATTAAAAAAAAATAAAAAGCTACAATCTGTATTTGAAGAGCAGAAAAAAGCATACCTGGAAACAAGCAAATTTGGAACTGGGGAAGTTTTGGGAATGCTTGAAAAAATTATGAGTGAAGCTTCTAAAGATAGTAAAAGCTTTGGAGCAGCTATTCAAGCGGCTTCGGTATGGGGTGATTTCCTAGGAGCTAAGGCAGCAGATGGAATTCGAGAGAAGTTATCTGATATTAAGAAAAGTGAGCTGACACTAAAGAAGAAAGATGTTGCTGTTAAAGAGGGGCTATTGGAATTAGAAACTAAAAAAGCTCAAGAATCTATTGATAATTATGAAAAGAAAATGAATAGAAAAATCACTATAGAGGTGATAAAACCAAATGCAAATAGTTGAACATTTCTATAAAGTTTTTGCAGATGATGATTTTGATATTTTGTTAATGATAGGTGGATATGGATCTGGGAAAAGTTTTACTGGATTTTCTAAAATGGTTCTTGATTCTTCTAAAGAGAAAAGAAAAGTTCTTGTAATTAGAAAAGTTTTTGCTACTCATAAAGAGAGTTGCTATGAGGATATTTTAGATGCTTCTGATCAATTAGATATTTTAGATGAGTGGAAATTTATGAAATCACCTTTGGAAGTTCAAAATGTAATGAATAGATCTAGAATTATATTTAAAGGTATGGATGACTATAGAAAACTAAAATCTATAAAAAATATAGACTATATAGTTATTGAGGAAGCTGATGAATTAACATTAGATGATATTAAAGAACTAAGAAAAAGATTAAGAGTAAAAGGGATAAGATCACATTTTGTTCTTATGTGTAATCCTGTATCAAAAAATTCTTCAATCTATAAAATGTTCTTTACAGATGCTGGCTTTAATTTTGATGAAGAAGAGTTATATACAAAAAGGTTTTTAACTAAAACTGAAAAAGTAGTTTTAGAAGATGGGAGAAAAGAACAAGTTATTATAAAAGTTCATCACTCTACTTATAAAGACAATCCTTTTCTACCTGTAAATTTTATTTATGAACTTGAATCTGAAAAAGATCCAAGAATACGAAGAATAGCAAAAGAGGGGAAATTTGGAGCTGATGGAGAATTAGTTTTATACAATGCAGTCTTTGAAGAAAATGTATTTGAAAAATATGTACAAGAAAAAATTGATAATAGTAATCTTCATAGAGGTATAGACTGGGGATTTTCTATATCTTATACATGTGGTTTGAAAATGGCTGTTAATCCATATTTGAATGAACTTTATATTTATTGGGAATACTATAACAAAGGAAAACTAACACTTGAACTCTTTGATGAGTTAGAACCTTTAAGAGAGGGAAATATTCCAATATATGCAGATAGTGCTTCAAGCCAGACAATAGCAGATTTTTATGATGCTGGCTATAATATCGCAGGAGCTACAAAAGGAAAAGGATCAGTTGATTATCATGAACAAATGCTAAGGAGTTTTTCAAGAATAGTTATAGATATTAAAAGATGCCCTAATACAAAAGAAGAAGTTGAAAGCTGTGTATATAAAAAAAATTCAGATGGAAGTATGAAATCTGGAAAATATAATATAGATGCTCATAGTATTGCAGCAATGGGATATGGATTGGAAGAATTTGAATATACTCCACTTAAGAAAAGATTAAAAACATTTTATGGAACTAGAAGGGGGTGAGAAAAATAAAAAAAGAATTTATGTTATCAGTAGTTACTGAGCTTTTTAAAGGAATACCAAGTGACAGCAGTGATTTAACAAGTGATTTTATAAAAAAGCTTTTGAAAGATATAGATATAACCTCAGCTCTACAGAAGCTTGAAAGAGCAGTATCAGGGAGAAAATTACTTCCAATAAGTAAAAAAGTAGAATCTTTAGAATTAGAAAAGGAAATTCAAGAAAGGTTTTCAGGAATAAAGTTTAATAGAATTGTAAATCATTTAATAACTGCTAGATATTTTGGATATAGTTGTTTTGAAATAATTTATAACTCAGACTTTAGCATAGAAGCATTAATTCCAATACCCTTTGAGTATATTTCATACTCAGATAAAAAATGGAAATTAAAAATAGGTTCTGAAGAAATGGAGCTTAATAGAGATAAGTTTTTATTAAGTATTCATAAATGGAATCCAGCAATGCCGACAGGAAAAAGTATATTTGAAAGCTGCCAACAATCATTTCTGAATAAAGAATTATATGAAAATCAATTAAGAGGTTTATCAAAAAAATATGGATCTGTTATTCCTGTTTATCCTGTAGATATAAATAGTACAAAAGCAGAAAGAGATGAGATAGCTAAAAGTATTGAAAAGCCAGAAGGGATGATTTCAATAGCAGTTCCAGTAAGATCACCAAGTAGAGAGTTTGATTTAAATAAAGCTATCCAATTTATAAAACTCTCAGATTTGGATCCAAAGATATATACAGAACTTGAAAACAGAGAAAAGGAAAAACTGGTGCAAAATATATTAGGTTCTACTTTAACAATGGATAATGGTGGAGGAACAGGTTCATATAGTTTAGGAGAAATTCATAAAGAAGGATTTGATGAAGTAGTAGAAGAAATATGTAAATTTGTTACAGATTCACTGTTTCAGCTGCTAGAGATAGATTCAAAATATCATGGATATAATCCTAAAGATTTTGAATTTACATTAGAAAAAATATTTACAGAAGAAGAGAAAATAGCAAGGGAAAAGCAGCAGGAAGAACTTAAAACAGTGAAATTAGATAATCTGCAAAAGTTATCAAGTACAGGTTATAAGGTTACAGCAGAATATATTTCAGAACATTTAGGAATCTCTCCAGAATTCCTTATAGAAAAGCCAGAACAAATATATGCAAACGGAATAGGAGCAGAGTTCAGTAAAAAAAAACTAGATGATCTATTTGAAGAAAATAAAGAAAGAGTTTTAGCATTTGAAGAAACCATTTCTCCTGGAATAAAAGATTTTACTGAAACTTTAACTAAGCAACTTAAAGAAAAATTTAAAGAAATAAAAAATATAAATGACTTAGAAAGTTTCTCATTTGATTTGAGTGAACTAAAAGAAAAAATGATTATAACTTATTTAAAAGGCTATATAGATGAATTAGAAAATCCATTGATGGAATTTTCATCTGATGAGAAAGATCCTTTTAATTTACCATTTAGCAAAGCGATAAATTGGTTTATAAAGAAATTTCCTATTCTGTATGACCATCTAGATGATATTACTAAAAAAGTAAATGAAACATTCTTTTATATTAAAAGAAGTTTGGAATTAGAAACAACAAGAACTCTATATAATAATCTTTTAGATAATTTAAGTAATGGAGGTACATTTAAAGATTGGGTAGAGACTAGTAAAACAATTTTAGATAAAACTGGATTAGGAGATAGTCCATGGTATTTAGAGCTGGTATATAGAAATAATATGCAGAGTTCATATAATGCAGGAGCATTCTATAATCAAGAACTTAATAAGAAAAACAAACCTTATGGATTGTATGATGCAATAGATGATGAAAGAACATCTGAAATATGCCAAATTTTAAATGGAAAAGTTTATCCATTAGATCATCCATTTTGGAATAGATATCTTCCACCTAATCATCATGGATGCAGAAGTAAAAGAATTACATTGAGTAGAGAAGAACTTGAAGAGTATGGATTAACAGTTTCTAAAACAATAACTAAAGAAATAAAAGAGCTTAAAAATAAAATGGGAAATTTTTATGGAACACAAGTATTAGGAATAAAAAAAGCAATAAAGCAAAAAGAGAAAGAAATAGAAGAAATGAAAAATCAATTAAAATTAAAAATATAGGAGGTAATAATTATGACAACAGCAGGATTTGTAGCTATTGGGATTGCAATAGGAGTATTAGGAACTTTAACAACTCTACATTTCATGAATAAAAGTAAAAAGTAGGTATTTTATGGATGTAAAGTTTAAAAGTAACTCCAGTATAGTGATAAAAGGTATGGAAAAACTTAAAAATACTTCTATAAAAACTCAATCATTAATGCTGGAAATAGCAGAAGATATGAAAAGTAAGGTTGATATGAGATTTAGACAATCTAAAACACCAGAAGGAGAGCAATGGGAACCTTTAAAAGAAAGCACAATATCAAGAAGAAGAAAAAGATCATCAAAACCTTTAAGTGATACAGGAGCATTGAAGGGAAGCATTAATTCTAAAGCAACAGCTAAAACAGCAATAGTAGGAACTAATAAAAAGTATGCAGCGTATCAACAGTATGCAGTTGCAAAAGGAGAACTAGGAGAAACAGATGTAGAAGAAACAGTAAGAGAACATATCAGAAATAGGAGAGGAAGAAGTGAAAAGGTAAGAACTCATACAAGAAGAAGAAAGGTTGTTACACCATGGGGAGATAAACCAGGTAGAGCATTTATAGGGTTTTCAAGTAGTCAAAGAAGAACATACGCAAAGAAAATAAAAGAATATTTAAAAGGAGGAAGAAATGCCTAAGAGAATTTTTAAAGCTGGTAATTATGGAGCTAAGGGGAATTATACCAAAGAAGATTTAAAAAAAATGGAAGGAAGTGAATTTTCAATAGTTCCTGGCCATGTAGGAGATTGGATAAAAAATGGTTATCCTATAACAGCAGTTCCAATAGCTGGAACATGTAAGGTTACAGGTGTAGATACAGAAGGATATTTATTAGGAGAATTTAACTATAATTCTTTTGGAGAGGGAATAAAAGATAAATATCCTAATTTAAGCATAGGATTTGATAATAATAAAAAACCTCATCATTTAGCAATTTTAGGATATACTCCACCACATCTAAAAGATTTAGATAAATCATTTTCAGAATTTTCACAAGATTTTACAGGAGCAGAGAAAATTGAAACAATAGAATTTGCTGAAGAAGGAGAATCAGCACAAGAAGTTATAGATAATACAGTTGAAGTTATAAAAGCTTTAGATTTAAATGAACCTTTAAATTTTGAAGGGTTACAAGATATTATCTGGGAAAGAACAGATTTAAAAAGAAGTGTGGAAAGATTAAAAAAAGAAGGTTATACAGTAGAAAAAACAACAGAATTTTCTGAAACTACTTTAAAAAATATAGCTGATACACTAGGAATGATACTTTCTCCTAAACAGCTAATAGAACTAACTCCACAACAGATTTATGCTAAAGCTAAAGCAGAGTTTGCAAGAGAGAATGAAAGGGAAGAAACTAAGAAGAAAATTATTTCAATGTTTCCACCAATATTACATAAAGTTTTGGAATTTGCAATAGATAAAGCCTATGAAGAAGAGGAATATAACCATATAATTGAATTTTCTGAAACAGATAAATCAAGTATGGCAGCAATATTAAAAGAGTTTTCTGATAAAGATAGTCCTTTTGAGAAGTTGTTTAAAAATGTAATTGATGGGAAAGAGTTTTCTGTAACATCAGATGATCCAGTAGAACAAGCAAAAAAACTAGTAAAAGATATAGGAGGTATATAAAATGGCATATTTTAATAGGGAAGAAAGAAAGGCAGAAAAAAGTTTTCAAAGATTACAACCTGATATGAGGGTAATACTAGGAGCTGGGGAGATAAAATATTTACAACCTTTAGCACAAGATAAGACAGATGGCAAGTTTTATGCTTATGTAAAAAGTGATGAAAATAAAGGTACAATAGTTGGGCTATATACTGGAGAAAGCAAAACGGCTACAGATGGAGAAATAGGAACAATTACAACATTAGTCATGATAGGAAAATCAGATATTCAAGAAATTACTTGGGATGAAGATTTTACAGCTTTATCACAATTAAAATTGGCAGGAGTAATTATAACAGAAAAAATTGAAGGAACTAAGGAGGCTTAAATTAATATGGAAAAAAGAATGATATATTTAATTTCACTTATTGCAGAATTATCGCAAAAAATAGATATACCAAAGGTATATTCGAAAAAATTTGAAGCATCAGGAAACAAATATTTATCTCCAACTGAGAGAATAAGAATTATTGACTTGATGGACCATTTTATAACAGCAGGAATAGTAGGAAGAAGTGAAGTTCTTCCAATTCTTGGAAAAGATGGAGATCAAATTACAGAGTTTGAACCAGATATAATTGGAGGACAATTTCCTTATTCTGCAAGTGATGTAACACAATTGATGGCAGGAGTTCCAATGTATACTGCAACTGGAAATGAAATTCCTACAATACAGCAAATGGAAGTTAAATACTCTAAAAAAATAGCAGCTGCTATAGGAAATAGATATGAAAAACAGTGCGCTGAAGTGTATTTGAAAGGTACTTATACAGATAAAGATAAAAAAGTATTAAATGTAGGAGTAACAGAAGAAGAAAAATTAACTTGGACAGGAAAAAAAGCTTCTACTGAAATGCTTAATATTATTTTAGCTTATCATACTAAACATGGAGTATTTCCAAATGTTGAAGTAGGAGAAAAGATATTCAATGCTATAAAAGATGAGGCAGATAACTCAAAGCAAAATATAAATGGAGTTAAATTTATATTTGGAGAAACTCCATATTTAGAAATGGGTCAAAAGAAAATAGAGCTTTTATATAATGCTAAAGATTCACAAGATAAGATTATTGATGTTTCAAATAAAGTAATATTATCAATACCTAAAAATCTAGCAGTTGGTTATGGTTGTCTAACTTATGGAGATGTAAAAACAAATGAAACTAAAATTTTAAGATCAGAACTTATTGCAGGAGATACAAGAGTAGATGAAACAACAGGAAATAAAGGACTATGGGGAAAATCAGCCCCTATGCCTATTGTGTTATCAACTGCAAAATTTAAGAGATATGAAATAATAATATAAGAGAAAGAGGGATATTCCCTCTTTTCTTCAAAGGGGGCATAGATGAGCTACATATATATGAAAGAGAATCTTATACCTGAAACTACTGCAAATATCTTAAAACATTATTCAGGCTTTACTGATGGTGAGTTTCAAGAGGAAATATGTCATCTTGAAAAAACAGCAATAGGAGTAATAGCTTCAAGCGTAAATCTGGATAAAGTAAAAGAGTTAGAAAATGGAAGAGAACTTCTATCTGGACTATGTAAAAGCTATGTATTAGCTAAACTTTATGAACATATAGCACATACAGATTATATAGACCTTGCAGCAGATCTTATGGTTGATTTTAGAGATACATTAAAAAGAGTGAGAGAAGCTCAGATATCAGAAGGAACCAATACAGATGAAAAAGCTAAACCTTGGAATTTGTACATAAGGTAGGTAAATATGAATAGACTTGTGAGATATAAGATTTTCAAAGATGAGGAAGTAAAAAGTCCTGTAATAGTTCCATTAGGGCCATGTAAAATAAAGTTTAATGATTCAGATATAGGAAATACTTTAAAAAGTGAAAGTACTACTTTAAAAATAGTTCCAATAACAGAAGAAATAAAGACAGATGAAAGCAGTGAAGCAAAAGAAGAGATTGAACTGGGAAGAAAAATAACTTTTGAAACTTCTCTTCTTTTCTCCAATGAAATGATGACAATTTTAGGTATAGACAGTGCTCTTTCTAGTCTATTAAAAAAAGGGAATTTAAAGATAGAGACATTAGATGAAACAGCATCTATAGAACTTTACAATGTGAGTATAACAATAGAACCTGGGTATACTTTCAAATCAGATAAAATAAATATATTTAAGTTAAAGGTAAAAGCATTTAGAGATGAATCAGGAAGAGATATAAAAATAAATTTTTATAATTAGGGAGGTAACAATGGCAACATTAAAAGATTATCCTTTAGGGGAATGTGAAGTTAAATATACACTTGATGGTGAATCAGAAGCAGTTATTCTAGGACTTACTTTAAAAGAATCAGATACAGTATTTACAAATACTTTTGATATTTTTAAAGTAGAAATGGACCAGATGGAAGGACCATATAAATCAAAGGTTATTCCATCAGAAACAACATTAAAGTGTTCAATTTGGTTAAATGAAGATATAGTGACAAAGTTATCAAATGTTTATGAGAAAGGAGCAACAGGAACAGCTTTTTCAACAGCAGGTAAAGAAATGAAATTTGGAAAACTTGAAGTACATCCTATTTCAGCAGGAACTTCAAAAGAATTTGATATTATTGGACCAAGAGTATTTTGTAAGATAGATACAAATATATCATTCAAAAAAGATGGTCAAGCAAAATGTGATCTAACATTTGAATTTTCTTCAGATGAAGATTCAAGTTCTCCAACATATAGAAAATTATTTACTATAGGAGAATATACAAAACCATCAGCTCCAACAGAGTAATTTAATATTTATAGTACTCCTCTCAAATAAAGAGGAGTATCAATAAATGTTAAATTAGGAGGTATATATGATTAAATTTAATAATATGGAAAAGTATGTAAGAGAAGATAAAGAGATAACAATAAGATTTAAGGGCTATAAAATCAAAGAACCTGCTGTAATAGAATGGCTTAAAATAAATACTATTGATTTTTCTATGTTAGATAAAAAGTTCAGAGATACTGCTGATAAACTGATAAAAATAATGATACCTGATTTAAATATTGATAATCTTAGTAATCAAGAAATATGGACAGCTCTATCAGGATGTTTAGAAGTCCTTTTAAATAAGCAAAAAGAAACAGAAGAAGAAAAAACAGCTTCATCTAATGATGAAGTATATATATCTTTTGATTATATTTTAGCAAAGTATTGCAGATATATGAATACTTCATTAAAGGAAGCTCTTTTAACAAATGTATTTGTATTTTTCAATGCTTTGGAAGGAATTGAAGCAGTGATAGCAGAAGAGAGTTTAAGAAATGCAGAGATATATGATAACCACATACATTTAAAAAATAGAGATGGAAATGAAAAATATAGAAAGACATTGGAGAAATATAGAAATACTTTCCAAGATAAAGGAGTAAAGATTATCCAAAGCATGGATTTTTCAGGATTACAAAAATTAAAAGCTATGTTAGGAGGTTAAATAGATGGCACCATATTCAAATGAATATATATTACAGTATATAGCAAAACTTGAAACTGGAGATTATACAAAAGGTTTAGATAAGATGCAAGGGAAAACATCCAGCAGTACTGGAATGTTGAATAAATCTTTTTCAGGCCTAAGTACTGTAATTAAAAAAGTAGTAACTTCAAAACTCTCTCTTGCAGCTGCTGCAATATATTTTGCAAATAAGACAAGACTTGCTATTCAAGACATGATAGCTTTTCAAAAACAATTATCCACAGTAAATACTCTTTTAAAAGTATCAAGGGAAGAATTAAATAAATACGCAGATGCCTTTATTGATTTATCCATAAAAACAGGAGCAAGCAAGGAAGATATAGCTAAAGGTGCATATCAAGCCTTATCATCTGGGATTAAGAAAGAAGATTTAGTAGATTTCTTGGAAACGGCTTCTAAAACAGCTCTTGCAGGGCAAACAACAGCAGAAACATCAATAAAGACTATATCATCAATAATGAATGCTTATAAAATGGAAGCAAGGGAAGCAGGAGAGATAGCTGATTGGCTACTTACAGTTCAAAATAAAGGAGTAACAACAGTAGGAGAACTTGGAGCTTATTTAGCTGATGTAACAGCCATTTCTGCACCTTTAAAAATTACTTTGAATGATGTAGGGGCTGCACTTGCTCAAATAACTCAAAATGGAAATAATACAGCTAAATCAACAACTATGTTAAAGACAATGTTCAATGAATTATCAAAGGAAGGACAACAGGCAGCAGATATATTTAATAAAATTTCAGGGCAGTCTTTTAGAGAGTTTATAGAAAAAGGTGGAGATTTACAAGGAGCTTTAAACATAATGGCAGACCATGCTAAAAAGACAAATAAGTCTATAGTAGATCTATTTGGAAGTGTGGAAGCAGGAAGTGCAGCTCTTAACCTTACCGGGCTTAATGCAGAGAAATTTTCAGAAAAAATAAATGATATGAAAAATAAATCTGGAGAATTAAATACTGCATATACTATAGCATCAGCAAATATAAAAACTGAATGGGATAAATTAACAAATGCAATGAATTCAAGATGGAGAAATCTTGTTACATTTTTGGAGAAACCTATATATGTTGTTATAAAAGAAATTAGGCAGCTTGTAGATGGTCAAGATAATAGAGCAGAAAATTTAGAAGATACAAAGAAAAGAATAGCTGAGCATGAAGTTGAAATTCAAAAGATACTAAGTTTAGATAACCTGAATAACCAACAAAAAGCTACAATGATGAAGAGACACAGTGAAGAAATAGCCAAGCTTACAAAAGAAGTAACTGAAACAGAAAATATGATAAGAGAAGAAGCATATCAAAAAAATCTCTCTTCTTATACAGATTATAGAAAGGAATTAGGAAAATATCTTAACAATAGTAATAAAGGAGAAGAAAAACAGGTTAAAGAGCATCTGGAAACTATTCTAAAATTAAATAAAGAGATAACTAATACATCAAATGATTCAAGTAAAAAAGCAGAACTAAAACAGGATAGAGTACAGTTAGAGCAAAAAATAGAAATTTTAAATGAAAGAATAGGAATTCAAGAAGAAAAGATACAAAAAGAAATTGAATTAAAAAAATTAGAAGAAGGAAATCTAAAAAAACATAATGAAATAATGAAAAGTTCTGAGTTATCATATCTTGAATCTAAAAAAAATATGATAGAAGAACAGAACAGGCTTTTAGATCTTGGGGCTATATCTAAAGAAGAATATAACAAGAATATAGAGAAAATAGATAGAGAACTTTTAAATAGACAGGATATGACTAATCTTGAATCTTTAAAAGAAATGGAAGAATATTATAAAAAGATTGGAGATCAGGCTAAAGCAAATGAATATCATAAAAAAGTTATAGAGATAGAAATAGATATTCAGAAAAGAACTTCAGTATCTATGGGAGGAGACTTTGATGATAGAGAAGATGAGTACCTAGAAGAAGAGAGAATAAAGAGAAAGCAGTTTCAAGCTGAGCTATTACAAGATGAATGGGAAAATTTGAGTAAGATAGCTGAAATGAGAGAAGCAGGAAAATTGAGTGAAGATGAAATTAATGAAAGAGGAGAAGAAGCAAGATATCTATTGGAAGAAAGAAAACTACAGCAAGAAGCAAAAGAGCTTGAAAATAGATTAGCTTTTTATGAAACAGATAAAAATTATGCAGAAAAAGCATTAGACACAAAGTTAGCAATAAAAGAAAATGAAATAAAACAATTTGAATTAAAGAATAAAAAAGCTGAAAAAAGAGATAAAGAAAAAATAAATTGGGAGAAATGGAAAGAAAATTATGAAACAAATATATATGAAAGATCAGCAGATGCGATAATAGACACTTACACTGCTTTAGCAACTGGGCAAATAAAGTCTTTGGAAGATTTTAAAAATTTTGCTCAAATGCAATTAGCTGAATTGCTTCTGGCAAAAGGACAAAAACATGCAGTAGTGGCAGTATCTGATGCAGCTTTAGGACTATCTCAGTTAGCTGCACATGATTATTCAGGGGCAAAAAAATCTTTTGCTTCATCAGCAAAAAATGCAGCTATAGCAGCGGCTTTTGGAATTGCAGCATCAGCTATATCTCCAAGTGATAATTCTTCAGAGAAGGAAGAAAATACTTCTACAAAATATGATGAAGGAATAGAAGAAAGAGTAAAAACAGCAGAAAAAGAAAATGAAGGAGATGTAATTATTGATATTTCAGATTCACAAATGAGTAAACTTTGGATTAAACAGATAGAAAAGGAACTTAATGATGGATATAATGTAACACTTATAGGAAAGAAAAAAGGTAGCTAATTACTACCTTTTTAAGAATTTAAATATTATATATTTTTTTTCTTAATGCAACTTCTAAAACTTCTATAAGTAGAGGTCTATCGTTATCATTAAGCTGAAGATCGTAATATCCATCACTAGTTAAGACTCTCATTGTGATTGGAGAAGGAGTATTAAAAATATTATATAAAGTTTTAAGTTCTGATGATGAAAGAAAAGTATGTGGAATAAAGGAGTTGCCAATATTAGAAAGATTTTTAATTTTGATATCAACTTTTTCTATTCCATTAGAAAAAAGAACTCCTTTTAAAATATCATATGCTCCTGAAAATTCATTAAATACCATAGTAGTTTCTTCAGTCTTAGGATAATATTTTATACTAAAATAAAGTTTTTTTTGATTTTCAAAAATACTATTTACAATAGTAAATGAACTACCAGAATAATATTCTTCTAATTCAATAAAATCTTTAATGTACATAAGATTACTTTCAGTTAATCTAGTGTATGACTTTGAATCACTAATGCTAGTTTCCCCAACTTGTAAAGTGGTACAACTAAAAGTTAATAAAGATAAAATAAGTGTAAATATTAATTTTTTCATAGAATATCTCCTTTTTACATTGTTATTACTATTATAATCTATATTTCTAAAAAATCAACACATGAATATATTGGAGGAGGTGATGTTTTGCAGTTAAATGTTTTAAATTCAATAAATATTCTAAATGAAAATAAGATAAAGGGATGTAAATATGAATCCATTGAGGATAAAGATGGAACTATATATCAAAAAAGTGAATCTGGAGAGGAATTTAATATTCTAAGATGGATAGAGCATGTTTATACTATTTCTTTACAGCTTCTTACATATGAAGAATGTGAAAATATAGTAAAAGATTTTCTTGAAGCTAAAAGGAATAGGGCTATAGTTACAATTTCAAAAGATCTACTTACAAAAAAAGGGTATATTGATATGAAAAAAATGCCAGGAGAACCTAAATTCTACTATGAGTTGAAAGATATAAAACCTAAACAAAGTACAGGGAAGCCTTATTATGAAATGACAATAAAAGTAAAAGAGAGAGTTGATTTATTATGAAGTTAAGAAGTACTGAAGAAATGTATTCAATTGATTATTCAAAAGTATATTATCATTATGCAGCTAAGATATATGATTCTTTAAGAACTGAAGCAGATGGTACTCCTTTATATTTAAGCACAAAAGAAGGAATTGTTATTGATAATATTTTATGTAAGCCTTATATGAGTATTCCTTCTGGGGCAGGAACTTCAATTACTCCAAGAGACTCTCAATGTTCAGTAAGTTCAATAAATTTTAAAGTAACAAATGTTGGCTATGAAATATCAAAATGGCTTTATGAGAGACTTAATTCTAGTTCTACAATGACTTATGGAGAAATGGTTGATATATTTGCCCTTTGTGGAGATGGAAGCCTTAAATTGATATATAGAGGGCTTATACGAAGCATTTCAAATGATGAGTTTGAAAGTGAATATGAAATAGAAATAGCAGACTTCCAGGATAGATTAAAATCTTCTATTTTTGACAGAGAATTTTCTGAATATTCTGAAGAAACTATACCAGATATAAATACATATAGACTGCCATATAAAACAGTAAATGAAAAAAGAATAGGTTTTTATATGGATAAAAGAGATGAGGGGGAAACAGATGATGATGGAAATGTGATTTTAACTAAAGTAATTTCTTTTAATGGTCATGTTATTGACATGGTAGAAATGATATTTCAGATAATTTTTTCTACTCCAGTATTAGAAGTACAGCTGCCATATTTAACTAACAAATGGACTGACTTTGTTGATATGAGTTCTTTGAATTCTATAAGAGATACTTTAAACAGATCAGTATATAATTTCTATTTTGAATTTAGAGAGCCAATAGATGATCCATATGACTTTTTAATTGAGAATGTATATAGACCATGTGCTATTTTTCCCTTTGTAAATACAGAAGGTAAATTAGGATTAAAACTACATAAACAACCTACTATAGGAACAGAAGGAATAACATTATCAGAAGAAAATATTATATCTATTGGTGGGAAGACTATAACTGATGAAAATATAGTTAATAATATGATAGTTAAATATGACTATGATTTTGAAGAAGATAAGGGAAGGACAAAAAGATACTTTTCATCTGCTACTTCATTTAATAAGTTTAAAATGCTTATTCCTGATTCACCAGAAGAATATGAAATTAAGGGTATAAATAAATTATCATTAACAGATAAAGCTACATTTTCAGCTACTTTAGCAGATTCTATTTTCAGTAGATATGGACTTCCAGGAGTAGAACTAGAAATAGTTGTACCTTTAGAGGTGGCAGCAGAATATAAAGTAGGAGATTATCTCTTTATAACTCATAAAACATTGGTAGCTTGGGAAGGAGAAACACAGGGAACTCCTGGAATAGAAAAAGAAAATATATCAGAAGAAGATGAATATAATGGAATAGCTCATTTTGATGTAGGACATGAATGGGGAGGATTTATTACTGATAATACTTTAGGAAAAGCTATTGATGGAGTTTGGGTAATAACTACAACAGAAAAAGAGATTAGCCATAAGTTATTTAATGATACAGATAATAATTTTAAAAGCTGTGTAGATAACCATAATTATATAAAACAATGGCTAGTAAAGGAGGGAATAAGTGTCTAAATTAATGGAAATAATTGAGAAATCTCCAGATTTTGAAAAAGGTACTGCAACTCTTAGATTTCTAGATACGACCTTTTCTCAATTAACTAGAAAAATTGGGAGTAAAACAGGAGCAGATTTTAAAATTGCTAAAGCTAGAGATACACTTAGTAAGGAGTTGTTGATATCTTTAAATAAGGAACAATTGTTATTAAAAGATAAACTAATATTATGGCAGCAGTCGTATAATGCATGGATAAATTCTATTAAAGGAAAAATTACAGGAGCTACAAATTTTGAATATAACTTCACATCACTTATTGATTATTCAAGTAAGTATATAGTTAATAAAACTTTGGCAGATTATTACCTGCCTACAGAAGTAATTAATGCAGAGAAGGAGTTGTATGAATTTGGTCATTACTGGGGAAGAAACCATATGGTAAATATTCAAAATCAAATGAAAGAATGGAGTAAAACCAAATTATATGGGAGCAGTGTTGATACTATAGAGCTTGAATATGAATCTTATAGATCTGGAAAATGGACAGTTGAAGAAAGTGCAGGTTTTAATGTTACCTTTGATAGCACAAATGGTCATGATAAAAGATGGGTATACATAAGTGGAATAAATAATATGAAATTAGGGGAAAGTAGAACTGTTAAAATACTTAATAAAGCTTCATGGAGCACATCTGGAGGAAGTGGTGGAAGTCATGGAGATGGAGGAGATGGGGGAAGTGGAAGTGTTGAACATACAACTTATGCAGAAGCCTATTTCTCCATTACCAGAAAAAAATTGAATATTGCTAATGATGATGGATATTATACATATACAGCTTGGATAACAGGACCTAATTCAGATAGTGTTAGAACATGGCCAAGAGTAAGAAAGTGGACTGGAAAAAGTTCCCCACATTTTGGTACAGATAATATATTATCACTAACATGGATGAAATCAAGAACTCTGTTATAGAAAGGAGGAAAATTATGAAGAGAATATTTGAAATAAGAGTAAATCTAACTAAAGGTATTTCTTATGGAAATGAAATAGTATTCACTCAAGGAGATAATCAAACACATTATTTAAAAATAATATTTGAAGATAAATTTGATTTTGATGGAAAATCAATGAAAATAAATTTTATAAAACCAAATAGAACAAGCGTTTTTAGTATGGTGACTGAATTAAAAAGTGAGAATGAAATAATAGTTCCTAATAATGCCTTAACTATGATAGGGGATATTTTAATAGAAATAGTCCTTATAGATGGGGAAAGAATATTGACTGTAAATAGCTTAGGGAAGTTTATTGTTACACAAACAGTTGCAGGGGCAGAACTGGTAATGATACCAGGAGATACATTGATAAGTGATATAAATGACTTAATTCTTCAATTAAATGAATTTATGAGGCATTCTAAAGAAGAGCTGGCTCAATATACTTCAGACAAAAAATTAGAATTAGATAATCATAAAGAAACAAAAAAACATGAACTAAATACTCATACTAATAGCAAGAAGGAAGAAATAAATGACTATACTACAGGAAAAGAAAAAGAAATAGATCATTTTACAGAAGGAGAGAAGGTTGAATTAACTTCTCATACTGATATTAAAAAAGGAGAGCTAACCACTTATACAACAGCTAAAAAGGGAGAGCTTGATACTTATAATACTACTAAAAAGCAAGAATTGAATACTCATACTAGCAGTAAAAAAGAAGAAATAAATAATCATGTGACAGCTAAAGAATTAGAAATAGATCAGCTTGTAGAAGGAGAAAAGGTTGAATTAAATTCCCATACTAGCAGTAAAAAAGCAGAACTGGATAAATATATTGTTGATAATAGAGCTACTTTAAAAGGTGAAAAAGGAGATAAGGGAGAGAAAGGGGATATAGGATTAACTGGAGCAAAAGGAGATACTGGAATAAGTGTAAAAAGTATAACTTTTAAAAATAAGGATAGCAATGGAAATAATATCTATACAATAACCTTAACAAATAATGCTACACAGGATATCATAGTTCCTATTGGACCACAAGGGATACAAGGACCTAAAGGAGAAAAGGGAGACACTACAGCAGTAAGTGTAAAATGGGCTGATTTATTAAATGTGCCAGCAATCTTCCCTACTAATTGGGCTAATGTAGCAGATAAACCAACTACTTTCAATGACACTACAGCAGTAAAACTGGTTGGAAGCACAATGACAGGAGATTTAAAAGGAACAGCAGCTAAAAGTATATCAGGATTTGGAAAAGTATATAACCCTGTATGGGGGTAAAAGGAGGAATATATGAAAATAGAACTTAATAATATAAGTAAAGAAAGAGGAATAACTAAGATAGGAGAATTTACAATAAGTAGTACTCTTGCATTTAGATTTTTAAATGATACTAATAAAACTGTAATAAAGCTTAGAAATGTTGATTATGAAAATACTGGAAGAATATTAAACATAGAGAATATTCAAAGTGTAAATCAATTAAATATAGATGGAGAGATTTATAATAATTTAAAATATTTATCTCATGAAGTATATATCCATACTCCACGTGGTGAAGATATTACTACTTCTAACTTAATTGAAGATTTAAATATAACTTTTGAAAGGGTGGAAGAAGATGGAGAATAGAATAGAAACATATAATACAGAAGCTAGAGCAGCAGGAGATATAATAACCGCTGCTTCAGTAAATATTATTCAAACTGGATTAGATCAAATAGTTTCTACTTGGGGAACAGCAAGTGCAGGAAGTGCAAGAGCAGTAACAGGGGAAGTATGTAGAGCTTCTCTTTTTAATAATTGGATTACATGGCTCAAAACTTATTCAAGTAGAATAGGAGCAACTTCTGTTACTAACAGTATAACTAATGTTGCTATAGGAGAATTAATGGTACAAAGTAAAATTACACAAGTCTATAATGCTACTCAATCAGTTAAAAATTGGTGTAATAGAAGTGAATGTAATAATAGTGAATGTAACAAAAAAGAATCAAATCTTGGAGAATCTAATAGCAATGAAAGTAATAATAGAGAAGGCGGAAACTAGAGTATAAAGGAGACTATAATGAAATTAATAAAAAGAAGTAGATACTATAATAAGTTTGAACCATTTGTTTTATTTATAAAGGTAGATGAAAGCTGTAATTTGAGATGTGAGTTTTGTTATCAAAAAGCTAAAAAACCTTTTAGATTAGATACAGAAGAAAAGTTTAAAAGATGTTTTCAAAATTTAGATGCAGGGATAGACAAATTTTTAAAATATACTCAAACCCCAGATTATGAATATTCCCAATTATGTATATGCTTTTTTGGTGGAGAGCCAACATTAAATACTGAGGCAATAAATAAAATATGTGATCATATTTTAAATAATTATTCATTAGAAGAGAGAAATAAAATAGGACTTACTTATACAACAAATGGGATAATATTTGATGATAAAGTAAAGGAAACTCTAATAAAAATGAAATCTATCAATGAAAATTATGTGGGTATAATGATTTCTACAGATAATGATAAAGAAGTTTATGATAAAAATAGGCACTTAATAGGAAAAAAAGAGAGTGGATTTGATATTGTGCAAAGAAATATTAAATTGTATAAAGAATTTTTATATAAAGTCAATGGAGGAGAATATGATAAAGATATTAAAATATCAACTGTTTTAGCAACTGCAGAACAAATACTAAATAATCCTATGCTTATTCAGGATGAATATAAAGATATTTTAAGAAGGGGGAAATTTCTTTATTATACAGAGCAGCAATCACCAGAATATATTGAAGCCTGTAATATTTTTTTAAGGAAAGCATATACTTATTTGATAAATAAAGCAGAAAAAGAGACGAAAGAAAAAGATATGGGAGAAATAATGGAATCAGTTTTTCATATTGTAGATAAAGATCACCTATTAAATGAATGTCAAATAATGTATACAATTGATGGTAATGGAGATATTAACTGGTGTAATAAACATAGAGATTTTGAAAACGAGAAGCTTTCACAAGAAAAAATGAGAGAATATATTTTTAATAAAGATGTTGATAACTCTCATTTTAATTGTGTTAAAGAAAAATTTAAAAATGGAGAATTAACTAAGGATACATTACAGCCAGAAATGTGGGCAAAACTAATTTCAAAGTTTGATATGAATGTTCCAATAGCAAGAGTAAATATAGAATTTGATGAAAAACATAAAAATATCTATCATTTCCTAAAATATATAATAGGAAGTACTAATTCAGATGAAAGAACAATTTATATCAAAAATCCAGATGAACAAGTAATAGCCATATGTAAGGAATATGATATTAAAATATTAAATGAAAAATTAACAAGTGATATAGAGAATACTTTTCATATAGATCAAGAAGGTAATTTATTCTTTGATGAAATATTTAAAAATGACAAAGATATGATTCTTACCAATTTAAAAGAAAAACATTTTATGTGGATTCATACACCAACTTTATTAAATTCAGTGAATAAATATTTTTTAGAGAAATTAAGCTATTAGGAGCTGATTATAAATGAATATAAAACAAATAATGGAAAATATAAATGTAGAAAAAATAATGAGGGTAATAACCTTAAATGAAATATCAGGAAATGAAAATGCTATATGCAAATTCAGTTATGCAGGTGGAAAATCAGGTTATAGCTTTGGTAGAAGTCAGTTCGATGTGACACATAATATAAGGGCAAGAAACTTTTTAAAAAATATATGTGGATTTTCAGATCAGGATATGGAAAAATTATTGAATCTTGGCAAAGATATAAAACATTTGAATGAAAGACTAAAGCTATTCAGGGTTGATATAGACAAGCTTGACAGGGAACATATACAACAGATGGTAAATTATGTGGCTAGTCTTGAAGGAGTACCAGAGTTTGAAAATGAAAAGACATTTGTTCATTTAGTAGATTATCACAATCAATTTAATATCAGTAAAAATGGACTTATGCACAGATTTATAAAAAATAAAAAACTTCTCTCTTCTCAGGATATTTTGAACTTTAAATTAGGACTTAAATGGGGAAAAGAGAGACCAGAAGATGTTAAAAGAAGATATAACAATATAGAAAATAATTGGAAATAGGAGGATAATATGTTTAAGAAAACTGTTTTAAATATAGTTAGTAATTTTTTACCTGATATTTTAAAAAAATATCTACAACCTGATGAAGTGAATAAAATTATGGCAGATGTAGAAAAGCAGAGACTGCAAGTATTTTCTTCACTTTTAGAAAAAGGAGGAATATTACATTTATTTTATGTCTATAGTACATTAGTAATATTTCATCATATAATAACTCCTTATATTTCTGCTTTTACAGGAATACAAATATATAGCCTTCCTATACCTGGAGAATTAACAGCACTTGTAGGAAGTTTAGGAGCAGTTATTTTAGGTAAGAAACATTTTGATAAGAAAATAGGAAACTAAGGAGAAGATAAATGGAATGGACAGAGTATTTTAAAATAGCTGTAACAGTTGGAGGAATTCTTATGGGGTATCATAAGTTTATTATGGCTCATATGGAAAAGAAAGTAGATAAAAGCTTGTATGAAATGCAAGTAAAATTTTTATCTCAACAGAGAAAAGAAGACAATAAAGCTTTATATGAAGATATAAAAGAAATAAAAGCAGAATTGAGAAAAATGACAGATTATTTAATAAAATAGATATTAAAAAGTTTTTAATTGAATAAAAATAGAGGAATTTTTTATAATTCCTTTATTTTTATTCATATTGTTCTTGGCAAAATTCAGAGTATGTAATTATCATATCATATATACCTTCTAAAGAATGACATAACTTTTCTAAAGAATTAATTATATGAGAATATTTTAAAACTATAGTTTTTTTACTTGAAAAATAAGGAGATAAATTTTTTCTGACAGGATATCTGAATAAACTAGAATCTGGATCAAAATTATTTAATTGATTACAATAATTATTTGTTTTTTTTAAAAAAACTAAATTAAAATTATTTTCTTTTGCAATATTTTCTAAAGTGGGAAAAATTTCTTTCCAAAGTTTTAATATTTTATGCTTATTATTTAATAATGTTTTTAAATTATCTGCACGAAATATTTCAAGATATATGCCTTTTAAAGAAAGTTCAATTCCATTTCTATAAAGATAACAAATAGGAAAAAATAATTTATTTTTATTATTCAGATTAATATTAGTTTTTAAAAATGTATTTAATTTTGAATAAGCAAAAATATATAAGCTATAATCCATTTTGTTATATTCATTGCCTACTACTGATTGTGAATAGTAGTCTCCCCCTACTTCAAGAAATAATGGTTTCAGATTGTTGTACTCTAAAGAAAAATCTTTTTCTTGGGAGAATATTTTTTTCATTGTCTTATATATAAAACGAAATTTTTTGGAAAATTTGATTAAATCTATATGAAGTTGTTTAGCAAATATTGGGATAATTTCAAATGTATTCTTGTTAATTTGAAAAGGATATCTAAAAGAATCAGAATTTTTATCTATTAGATTGATACTATCAAAGTAGTTTTCTAGCCAATTAGAAAGATCAATATCATGTGAAAGAAGATTTTCTCTTTTTATATAATTAAAGATTTCTTTTAAATTATGACAACTTTTTTTTAAAAATTCAATTCTTTTTTCTTCTTTTGTAATAAATTTAAAAACTATTGCTTTCATTAAAAGTTCAATACTGTGTCTATATAGAAAAGTTAAAGGAAAGAAAAAAGTATCTAACTTGCTAATATCATGCATGTTTTCATTACATAAGTGCTGTAAGCCTAACTCAGCAGTATAAAAAAAACTTTGAGAATATTTGAAAAACTCATTTTCTAAATTTTGACTATATTGTATTTTAATTAAATCATTAGAATAATTATTTTTTTCTATATATTTTTGTGTGCAAAATGTCATTATTTCCTCCTAAATAAAAATCTAAAAAATAATAATACATTGAAAAATAATTTTGTATAGATAAAAAAATTGGTTTTTTTAATTTTTTCCTATTAAATTTTCAAATTCAATTTTGCATAAAGAAGATAAAATTTCATAATCTTTAAATTTTGAGATAATAATTAAATTTCCATTTAAATATCTAGAAACTAGTTTTGAACTTGAAGGGAGGTTTTCTCCATCGTAAAAACCTTCATCCCAATAATATCTCCTTATTATTTTTCCATTTGGTAATTCAATATACTCCTCTGAATATGATGAATAATCTGAAGAAATTGGAGTAACACTATCTAATTCGATTCTTACAACTTCTATTTTTTCAGTTTTATATGCTTGTAATTCTTTTATTTTAATTTGAATTGTGGATATTGTAGAGTTTTTAGAATCATAAAGCTCAATTTCTCCATTATCTAATAAATTAGCTCCATAAAAAACTGTTTCTCCAATTGTCTCTCCATTTTGATGTACTAACCAAAAATTTTCTACATTTTTACCAATAAAATCTAAAATTTCAGTAATTTCTTTTGCAGAAGTTATACTTTCCCATTTATTTAAGAATTCTAAAGCATTTTTTAATTCCATTAGGTTCACTCCTATATTTAATATTTTATTATATAACTATTAAAAGTATATATAATTTTTTTGAAATGTCAAGATAAAAAACAATTACTAATAAAAGTTTTTTAGAAATTTATACAATTATAATTTTATTTTCAAATGATTTTTGCTTATATTTCTAAATAGAGAAATTTTATATAAAATTTTTTAATCAAAATAAATAATGTAATAAAGGAGTAGATTAGTTCTTTATTTTTTCGTTAAAGTTAAAATAATAGATTTTTATGATATAATATTAAAAGAATTTTAATAAAAGGGAGATGAATTTGTGGGGATAAGAGATATAGAATTTAATTCATATGAAACTGAAGGAAATATTTTAGGATCTATAAAAGAATTGACAGAACTTAAAATTAGCAATTATGATAATCCAAGTGATTATATAAGCTTAAATAAATATTCTTTAAAAAGTTGCCATTTGAATGTAAAAGATGGAATATATGTATTTTCTGGAGATATAAATGATACTAACATGGAAGAAACTAAAAAATTAGCAAAACTGAGTTCAGAAAATAGAATGTATAATCAATTCTTTAAAAGAATAACTATAAAATTAGGAGCTTTAGATAATAATAAAACTATAATACCAAGAGAATTTCAGTTTATAGGTTATATAGCTAATTATTATGAATTTTTTGATGATAAAGGCAATGCAAAGTTTGAAATTGCTATAGCTCATAGGCAAGTTCATTCAAATACTGATTTATTTTTAAAACGTTCTGGAGATTTTTTAATTATTTATAAAGTTCAGGAAAAAGGAAAAGTTATTATTCCAGTTGATAGAAATAATAAGAAAGGTCTTCAGTTAGGAAATACTATATTGTCTAGTATAGGAATATTTTTTTCTGTAGTTGGAGTTGTAGGAGCAATAACTGCTGGAGCAGCTCCAGCTGTAATTGGAATAACTGTTTTATTTGCAGCTAATACAGTATTTTCATGTGTTCAATCTTTAAGACTGGACTATATAGGAAAAGATGATGAAATTGGAGAAGATACATTTCTAAACAATCCTTTAAAGTTTCAGATGGGAGAAATATCTGTAAAAATATTCGGAGAAGATAAAAGACATAGGGGACATTTTGCATATAATGCTTCAGAAATTGTTATGGGATTAATTGGAATAAAAGGTTCTGTTACAGGGTTTACATCAAAAACATATTTAAAAACTGTAAAGGTTTCTTCTTCTCATCCTGTACTAGGAAAAATGTCAGGAGCAGTTCAAAAAATTAATAAAGGAAGAGCTGCATATGGAGTTACTGAATTAAGTATAGGAGTAAAAGGATTATATGATAATACACAAGATGCTAAAGAAGATATAAAACAAGAAATCCAAATAATACATTAAGGAGAATAAGATGAAATTTGAGTTTAACATAAAAAAAATATTATTGAATTATTTATTTTATGGGTATATACCAGGATTAATTTTTATAATTATTTCCGATTTTAAAGAAGGTGCAAGCCTAGACATATCTTTAAATATGTTTAGAGGAAATTTATTATTTGCTTTGATGGTATGGCCTATTTGTTATTTAGGAAGATATGCCATTGTGGAAATATATAAATTATTTATAAAAGTTCCTATTTTTTTAAAGATTTTGATTATTCTAGCAATGGCACTTATACTTTATAAAATATTTTATTTTTAAAGAACTTTAATTCTCAATAAAGTGTAAAAAATATATTGATTGAACTTTATTACAAAAATGTATAAAAAATGTGTAAGAAACTATTTTTTTCTTATAAAATACATGGTATAATTTTTGTAAAAGAAAGTTTTAACTTTATTACACTAAAAGGAGAATATTATGTCTGGAAATTTATATGCTTATTGTAGGGTATCAACAAAAGATCAAAAACTTGAAAGACAAGAAAAAAATATAAAAGAATATTATAAAGAAAGGCTGGAAGATCTTATTTTTTTTGAAGAAAAATTCACTGGAACAACTTCAGATAGACCAGAATGGAAAAAATTAATAAAAATTGTAAGAGAAGGAGATACTATCATTTTTGACAGTGTCAGTAGAATGAGCAGAGATGGAGAAGAAGGATATAATGACTATTTGAATCTTTGGAAAAGAAAGATAAATTTAATATTTTTAAATGAACAATATTTAAATACAGAGATTTTTAATAGTCAGGTTGAAATATATGATAAAATAGAAAATATTGAGATAGATGATACATTTTCTCCATTGATAAAAGGAATTGTAGAAACTTTAAAAAATATTTTAAGAAAGCAAATAAAAGTAGCTTTTGAACAGTCAGAAAAAGAAAGAGATGATATTGTCAAAAGAATAACTGAAGGTCAGAAATTAACTATTAAAAAAATGGGAAGGCCTAAAAGAAAAATTCCTGAAGTATTAAAAAATGAAATAATAGATGGATATATAAATAGTAGAAAAAAAGATGTAAAGTATTTTATAGATAACTATAAAATAAGTAGAAAAACTTTTTATAATTATATAAATGATTTAAAAAATAATTTTTAAAAACTACTTAAAAAAATAAAAGGATAAAATTTTTATGATATAATATTACAATAAGTTATTTTTATCAAAAGTTAATTTTATATTATTTTAAAATATAAATTCAAAAAATTATATTTGAGAAAAGTATTGTACTACTAATTTAGGAGAGTGGATGTCAATGTTGGATGAAAATATTAATGATGAAATGTTAGATGATATTGATGAAGATTTGTTACCAAATAAGGTAAAAAACGAAAGTGAAGAAAATAATTATCCAAATGTTGTTATAAAAATTGAAAGAGAACAATTTTCAATTTTTGAATTAAATAGAAGAAAAGAAAAGGGAAAAATTAAATTAGATCCTGAATTTCAAAGGAGTACTGTATGGAAACCACATCAAGAAAGAGAATTGATAGAAAGTGTTATAATGGGGCTTCCTTTACAATTAATTTATACAAATTCTGATGAGGAAGGGACGCATATAATCATTGATGGAAAGCAAAGATTAAATACTTTTTTTCGTTTTTTAAACAATGATTTTAAGTTAAAAGATTTAAAAATTTTAAAAGACTTAAATGGGTGTTACTTTAGAGAATTAGAACCAATGTATCAATCAAAAATTGAGGATTTTCAATTATTCTTTCAAGTTATAAAACCACCAACTCCAGATAAAATATTATTCGATATTTTTGATAGAGTAAATAGAGGAGGAACAACACTTAACAATCAAGAAATGAGAAATGCATTATATCAAGGAAAATCTACAAAATTATTAAAAGAATTATCTGAAAATAATTATTTAAAAGAAATGTTGGGGGATAATATTCAGTCTAGGATGAAAGATCGATATTTGATATTGCGATTTTTAGGATTCTATATTTATTTTGAAGATAAAGATTTTTTAGTAGAAGGTCAAAAATATGAATATAATGGAGACATAGATGAATTTTTGGGGCATATAATGAAATATTTGAATAAATTGGATGATGAAAGAATAGAAAAACTTAAGATAGACTTTGAGCAAGCAATAAAAACCATATATTCTTTACAAAATAAAGATGCTTTTAGATTACCTACACAATCTAATAAAAGAAATCCTGTTAATATGGCCTTATTTGAAACAATAATATATTTTACTCATTTATATTTAAGAGAAAATAGAAAATATTATTTAGAATATATAATGACATTAATAGGGGATCAAGAATTTTTGGAAAGTTTAAGTAGAAATAGAGATAATAAAACAAAAGTTGAAAAAAGGTTTTCAAAGATTAAAAACTTACTAGGGAGTAATATATGATAAAAAGATTAAAAATAAATGGATATAAAAGTATAGATAAAGTTGATATAAAATTTAAAAATTTAAATTTATTAGTGGGAGGGAATTCTTCTGGAAAATCAACAATTATTCAATCTTTATTATTATTTTCACAAGGATGTACATCTTTTAGAGACACATTTGGAGATTTGATATCTTTTGATGATTTTAGAGAAATAAGAAACTATAAAACTAATCCTAAAAAAATTGAAATGGATTTATATTTTGAAGATATACATTGTAAAAAAGAAATATATGAATCAGAAGATGGAAATATAGTATTAAAAAAAAGATGTATTGATTGTGAGATAGGGTTTACTTTTGAGAATTATTTTGATAAATGTCAAAAAAATTTAGAACATAATGTTAGTTTCCATTATTTATCTTCTGATAGAATAGGAAGTCAAGATATTTATAAGAAACAAATTGGAGAAAATTGCAAGGTTGGAATTAATGGTGAATATACTATTGCTTATTTTGAAAAAAGTAAAAATGAACAATTATATGAAAAATTAATTAAAAATAAAAGTGATAAAACTTTAGCAGGACAGGTAAATTATTGGTTAAATTATATATTAGGATATGGCTTAGCTACTGAAAAAATAAGACAAACTGATTTTTTTAAAGGAATTTATATTAAAAATGGATTTGAATTTCGTGGAAGAAATGTTGGAGCAGGACTGGGATATTTAGTATCAATTTTAGTATTATGTCTTTCAGCAAAAGAAAGAAATATAGTTTTAATAGAGAATCCTGAAATACATCTACATCCAAAAGCTCAGTCATTATTAACTGAATTTTTTATTTTTATTTCCAATGCAGGAGTTCAAATTATTTTAGAAACGCATAGTGATCATATTTTTAATGGAATTAGAGTAGGAGTTCATAAAAAATCAATAGAAAAAAATGATGTATCTATTAATTTTTTTAGTTTGAATAAAGAATATGTAACTCAACATTGTGAAATAGAGATAAATGAAGAGGGAACGATATTAAATCCAACTGCTGATTTATTTGAGCAATTTGATTTAGACTTAAATGAATTGCTTGATTTATAGGAGAAGATATGGAAATTATATTGAATGAACTTTCTATTAAAAATATAAGTGAATTTAAAGAGTTAAAAGGATATATAAGCATTTTAAAATTAAATGAAAAATTAGATGAAATTGTTTTATTGAAGAAAAGTGACTGTTATAATTATAAAACTAATATTGATGGGAAAACTTGGTCAAATATTTTAACTGATTCAAGAGATGACCATGTAAAAAGAATAAAATTGTATTTAGCAAAGTTACTAAAACCACCATATTGGGATCTTACTTCAAAACAAACAAAAGTCCATTATTACCATTCTGAATGGACAAATGAAAAAGAAAATTATGGAATTGCTGAAGCTAGTGAAAGAGATAAAATTATTTTTTCATTTTTAAATGATTGTGATACAAGTATTAGAAAAGAAAATTCTTGTGAGGAAGGATCAATAGAAGAAATTATAATAAAAAATGTTCAAGAAAAAAATAAATTATTAGAAATTCTCTTTTTTTGTGATGTTATAAATTTTGAAGTTTTTTTGAAACATTATGAATTCAAAAATTATAAGTTTATTGAAAATGAGAAATTATTAAATTCTATACCAGATGATAAAATAGTTGAATTTGTAAAAGATTGCTTAAATAATGAAAAAAGAGAGGATTGTGAAGATTTTAATGGATTTACAACTCCACCAGCGGATATTTATAGAAGTGAAAATTTTTATATAGCTTTAGAAAAAACAGTAAAACTACATAAATATAGAATTAATCAAAAAATAAGATGTTGGGGATATAAAAGTGATGACAATAAATTTGTTCCTGTATATTATGAGGCTGACCATGGAGTAAGTGGATAATTTATAAAAAAGTAATAAAACTATTTATTTATAATAAAGCAAATAAGAATTAAAAAAAATTAAAAACTCTAGAAAGAGTTTTATAATGATTTTTTAGAGAAATAGCAGACAACATGAGATGGTGTTGGTCTTTATTTTAAAGAAGAGGACTCTTCTGAGAATAAAAAATAAAATATTATTAGAAAAATACAGTATTAAAGAAAAATATTTTTTGTATCAAAAATATGAAAATATTTAAAAGAGAACCTTTAAAATAAATTTATACTATTATCAATGGGGTTATTGCTATTTTAGCAACTACCCCTTTCTATTTACAGTATTTTAAACTATTTAAGGGGGATATTATGACAGATATGCTTAAATTAAAAGCTGAACTATTTGAAATATTGAGAGAAAAAGGTGCAGTATTAACTGGAGTTGCTGATCTTAAAGAAATTATTCAAAATGAAAAAGATATTGGCATTTCTGTAGCTGTTCCAGTTCCTAAACATATAGTAGAGGATTTAAAAACAGCTCCAACAAAAGAATATTTTGATACTTATCACAGATTAAATGCCCAATTGGATGAAATAGTGGAAACAGGGGCAGAATTTTTAATAAAAAAAGGATATAAAGCTCAAGCTAATACATTAAAAATTGTAAAGAAAGATGAAAACTGGTGTACTCCTCTTCCTCACAAAACAGTAGCTACAAATGCAGGGTTGGGATGGATTGGAAAAAGCTGCCTTCTGGTTACAAAAGAATATGGGAGTGCTGTTCGTATTTCAAGTCTTATTACTAATGCTCCTCTTCCAACAGATGAGGCTATTAAAGAGAGCAGCTGTGGAAATTGCAGAAATTGTGTAGAACGTTGTCCAGCAAAAGCATTTCTTGGGGTAAACTGGAGCTGTGGCATGGCTAGAGAAAAAATTTTTATAAAAGAAGTATGTAAAAAAACTCAATTAGAAAGGATGAAAAAGGCTACTGGAATTGATGTTGATCTTTGTGGTTTATGTTTTGCAGTGTGCCCTTACACTCAAAGATATTTGAACGAATAATTAAAAATTGGTGGGTTATAAAAGCTAATAACCCACCAATTTTTATATAGAAAAACTAAATAATTATAAAATAATTTAATTTTCTTCCAATTTCAGAGTTAGGAACAATCAGAATTTTAATAGCTGAAAAATTATAAAAAATGTATCAGTTTCTTTTATTTCTCATATATTCTAAATAATACTAAAAGATAGATTTTAAAATTATTTTAAAGCTTTTTAGTTCTCTCATGATTTTATAAATTCTATATAATTTTATAAAACTTTATTTTAAGAGATAAAATACCATAAGATATTTTTATATATTTTCTACTCTTTTACATAAATATTTTGATATAATAAAAGGATTATATTTTAGGATATTTAACTGTTTTTCCAAGCTTTAAATTGGTAATTTCTCCATCTTTTAATGCTATTTTGCCATCAACAAGGACATATTTTATTCCAGAAGGTGGAAGAGAACTATCAACAAAAGTAGCTTTATCTGCTATTTCTTCCAAAGAAAAAATAGTAATATCTGCATCAGCTCCAATTTCTAAACTTCCTTTATTTAATTTCAATATTTTGGCAGGCTGTGAAGTTATTTTTTCTATACCTTCATATAATGACATAAGTTTTTTATCTCTTACATATTTAGAAATAAATCTAGGAAAAGTGCCAGAAGCTCGTGGGTGACCGTTTCCACTTTCTCCTAATATTCCGTCACTGACTATTATTGTGCTGGGATTTTTTAAGGCAGTTTCTATATCTTTTTCCAACATCATATGACCTGTAACAAGAGTATTAGGAAATTCTTTTCTAAGAATATGAAAAAGGGTTTCAGTACATCTTTGACCTTTATATTTTCCTTCCATAATCTCCAAACAATTATATTCTACTTTATGTCTTTTAATATAGTCATTATCAAATACAGCTGAACCTATGTGAGTACTAAAAGCAGTATAGGGGTAACAATCACAAGAAACATCAATTCCTTTCTTTCTTTTTTCCTCTACTGCGGAAAGGAATTTATTCATTTGTCCATAGCCAGCCATACTTCCAATATGTGAAATTTGCAGGTGGGCTTTTATAAAATTTCCTATTTCTAGGAATTCGTCTAAAGCTTCTAATACATCATCACCATCATTTCTGAGATGAGCACTTATTATCCTGTTTTTTCCAAGACCAGCTAAAGTTATTAATTCATTAAAATCTATTCCAGGAATATATTCAATACCAAAACTTATCCCAAAAAGATCATTTTCTCTAATCAGATTTTTACCATATTGATACATTTTTTCAATATCTTGACTTTCTAGGTTTTCATATCTGTCATTTGCTTTAATATATTCTCTAAGCACACTATGTGGAAGAAAAGTTCCAAAATTTACAGGATTTCCTTTTTCAATTATATCAAGATATTTTTTTATATTATTTGAACCTATTCCACAATTGCCGCCAATAGCAGTAGTAACTCCCATTTTCAGCATTTTTTCAAATATATTAATTTTAATTTCTCCATTTATCATAGGGTCTTCATGCATATGCATATCAATAAAACCTGGAGATATATATAGATTACCGCAATCTAGTTCTTCATCACCAGATAGTCTTTTATCAGATAATTCCTTAATTTTTCCATTTTCTATAAGAAGATTCATTTTTTTAAATATTTTGTTTTTAGGATCTATTAAAATTCCATTATTTATAGCTATTTTCATGAAAACACATCCTTTCTTTAAATTCTTTATTAGGAATAAGTATAGAAGATAATCTGAAATTTGTATAATATAGCTTTTATATTTTTTTAATATAGTTCATATATATCAAAATATAAATACAAAAGGATGATAGATAATTTTTTAGTAAAATTATGATATAATATTTATATAAATGATAGAACAGAAATGGGGAGTGAAATACTTTAAGGAGATGATTTCAATGAAAATAGCAGAACAATATAGTTTAAAAGGAAAAATCGCTATTATAACAGGAGCTGGAGATGGAATAGGAAAGGCTTCTGCCCTAAAATTGGCTGAAGCTGGAGCTGATGTGGTATGCAGTGATTTAGACATTGAAAAAGCCAGAGAAACAGCTAAGGAAGCTGCAGTATTTGGAGTGAAGGCATTAGCTGTAAAATGTAATGTGACAGTAGAAGAGGATTTGAAAAACCTTGTAGATGAAACTATAAAAAACTTTAAAAAGGTAAATATATTAGTAAATAATGCAGGTGGAGGTGGGGGTGGAAGAGAGAAACTTGAAGAGCTTACACTTGATTACATAACTTTTATATATAAACTCAATGTATTTAGTATTTTTACTTTGATGAAACTTTGTGCCCCATATATGAGAAAAGACAATTATGGTTCAATAATAAATATAAGTTCAATGGCAAGTAATATGGTAAGTCCAAATATGAGTGTATATGGAAGTTCTAAAGCTGCAATAAATCAACTTACAAAGTATGCTGCTCTTGATTTAGGACCTGAGATCAGAGTTAATGCAATAGGACCAGGAGCAATAAGAACAAAGGCGTTAGCATCAGTTCTTACACCTGAAATAGAGGAAAAAATGCTGGCTAAAACTCCAATAAAAAGATTGGGAGAAGTGGATGATATAGCCATGGCAGTATTGTATTTTGCAAGTCCAGCTTCAAGTTGGACAAGTGGACAGATACTTTTTGTAAATGGAGGAGGAATCCAGGAACTGGATTAAAAATATTAAAATATTAAAAGGAATAAAAAAAACTTACCTAATAATATATATAGTGGCAACTAAAGAAGAAGCAAAATTATTAGGAGGTTTTACTATGAAAAAGAAACAAGAAGAGTTAATTTATCAAATGAACAAATTTTTGGCTAATTTACATATTTTTAAAACTATAGTACATAATTATCACTGGAATTTAAAAGGGGAACATTTTTTCACTATACATCCAATGCTTGATGGAGTTATGTCAGAAACAGATGAGCATATAGATGAAGTAGCAGAAAGAATACTTATGATAGGAGGAAGACCTTTTGCTTCTCTTAAAGTATATTTGGAACATTCTATGCTTCAAGAAATAGAATCAAAACCATATACAGGTATAGAAGCAGTAAAAGGAATACTTGAAAATTTTAAACTTCTTTTAGATGAAATGAATGTAGCGTTAAAAATGGCTGCAGATCTTGAAGATCAAGAAACAGTAGATCTATTTACAGGAATAGGAGCAGCTTACCAAAAACATATTTGGATGTATACTGCTTGGATGACTAAATAGTTGCAGAAATGAATTTAACTTTAAAATATTATAAAATAAATGGGGCTGTTGCAAATTTAAAACAGCCCAATTATCAAAAAAGCTGACTTGAAGTTTTCTTCTTGTCAGCTTTTTCTTTTTAAATAAAAAAAGGTATAAAATACTAAAAATTTTTTCAAATTTCTAATATAATATACCTATGCAAAAACCAACTAATAATAACATTTTTTTTCAATTAAATCAACCTAAACTTTTTAACTTTTTACAATATGAAATTTCTGATAATGATCCTGTAAGAAAACTTAGCTCAATATTGGAGGGATTAGATTTTAGTAGTTTAATGCAAGTATTTTCTTACAAAACAAAGGTACATTCTATCAGAATGTTTTCTATCATTGTTTATGCCTATTCGCGCAATTTAACTTCTACTAGAGATATAGAAATGGCTTGCCATGAAAATATTAAATTTAGGTTTCTTTTACAAGATTCTAAAATTCCTGATCACTCTACTATTTCTAGATTCTTAGTAAAAACTGAAGATATTCTTCCAGATCTATTTGAACAATTCGTTGAAAAAATTTTTGAAATGGAAAATATTTCCACTGAAACAATATATATTGATGGCACTAAAATTGAAGCATATGCTAATAAATATACATTTGTTTGGAAAAAATCTATTGAGAAATATAGAACTAGATTAGATGAAAAAATTCTTGAATTAATTTCAAATTTTAATGATGATTTCAACTTACAATATGACAACTTCCTTGAAATATATTCATATCTTTCTAATTTGAATTTTCAAATAGTCAAAGGTAGAGGAAAGAGAAAATCTAAAGAGCAAAAGTATTTAGAATTATGCGCAGAATACTTAGAAAAGTATCAAAAATATTCTAATCATTTTAAAAATCTTAATGGTAGAAATAGCTATTCAAAAACTGATATAGATGCTACTTTTATGAGAATGAAAGATGACCATATGAGAAATGGTCAATTAAAACCTGGATATAATCTACAAATAGGAGTGATTAGTGAATATATTTCTTCATATGAAATTTTCTCTAACCCTTCTGATTCTAAAACTTTGATTCCATTTTTAGAGAAAATTTCATCTCAAAATTTAGAAATTAAAAATATTGTAGCTGATGCAGGATATGAAAGTATTTCAAATTATGAATATTTGGAAAAAATGGACTATACTTCATACATAAAACCAATATATTTTGAAAAATCTAAAATCAGAAAGTTTAAAAATGATTTAAACAGAGTAGAAAATTTAATATATAATAATTCTGAAAATAAGCTATTTAGAAAAGATGGATTAGAATTAGAATTTCTATACTCTAACAAAAATAATACAGTTCAATATTTTTGGAATCCTGAAACTAACAAAAAAATTAAGTACAATGCAAGATTTAGAATTTTATCAAATAAATCAAAAGAGAATGTATCAAGCAATTATGGAAAACAATTAAGAATGAACAGAAGTATTCAAGTAGAAGGTGCTTTTGCAGTTTTGAAAGAAGATATGAAATTGCGAAAATTAAAAGTTCGAAGTAAAAAAAGTGTTTTAAGAGAAATATGTTTGTTTTGTATCGCTTACAACTTCAACAGATATCTAAGCAGAAATATAAATAATCGCTTAGGAACAACACTTCACTCATTAAAAGTAGCTTAGATAAATAAAAAATCATCTACTTCTTTTTTTGATACTTAAAAATAAATATAAAAATATAAATTAGCAGAAATCTATAAAATAGATTTCTATTTTTTTATAAAAAATAAGAGAAGCTGCACAAATTAGTTTATCAATCACTAATTTGCAACAGCCCCATTTTTTATATTTAGAAAACATATTGAATAAGCACCATATAAAAAATAGTTCCTCCACCAATAGATAAGAGCATATTTTTTTTCCATTTATGAAGTATCACTATTCCACCAATGGAGATGAATTCAGGAAGTCCATAAGGAAATGCAACAACAGAAATTCCTTTTAAACAATAAACAACCAACATTCCTATTACTGAAAAAGGAAGAACTTTCCCTAAATATTGTATATATTTTGGAGTAGGTTTATTAGCTGGGAAAATTATAAAAGGAAGAAATCTTGTAAAAAGAGTTCCAAGTACAACCATAGCCACAGTTATTATTTCTTGTTCTACTGTAAGTCTCATTTAATTTCCTCCTTTTCAAGTTTTTTTCTGCTCAATGTCAGAGAAATAAGTATAGCTATCATTGAAGGAATAATAAAGTTTCCTGTTCCAAATATGATAAGGCAAACAACAGAAGCTAAAATACCAATTATAGCTGGAAGATGATCTTTTTGAGAATCCCATTGACTAAGAAGTATAACAACAAAAAGAGCAGTCATTACAAAATCTATTCCTTTAGTATTAAAGTTAATAAAAGTACCTAGTATTCCACCCAAAGTAGCTCCTGATACCCAGTAAGCATAGTTTAAAAGAGTAACAAAGAACATAAACCATCCTTTATCTATTCCTTCAGGAATATCAGCAGTACAGTTAATAGAAAATGATTCATCACACATTCCAAATATCAGATATAGTTTCTTTTTTCCAGTTCCTCGATATTTTTCCAGCATAGAAACACCATAGAAAAGATGTCTTGCATTTACCATAACAGCCAGTAAAAAAGCATTTAATGGATCAAAAACTGATACTAAAAGATTAGCAGTTATGAATTCCATAGATCCAGCAAAAATAGTAAGGCTCATAAGCATAGGATATACGAAAGAAAACCCCATTTTATTCATATATATTCCATAGGCTAATCCAAGAAAAGAAAAACCTGCACAGATAGGAAGCGTATGAGGAAAAGCAGCTTTGAATGCTTTTGTTTTTATGTTCATTTTATTCCCCCTTTTGTATTTAAATTATAATATTTAAAAATTAATATATTTTCTTATTATACCTAAATTGTGAATTAAAGACAATACCAAATTTTAAAAAAAATTCCTTATAATTTGAGTTAAAAAAGAATTAGAACAAAACTAGTAAATATGATAAACTTAATCTATATAAGATATGTATTCAGGAGGGGAAAGTTAATGAAAAAGAAAGTTAAAACTACAGGAAATCCAATACTAAAAAAGGCTTTATTTTTATTTTTTTTCAGTCTTTTATTACAAATTCCTCTTATGTTTGTAAATGGAGTAGTACATGAAAGAAATTATCTGTATGATTCTACTATTAAAAACATAGGAAGAGAATGGGGGGAAACACAAACTATAGCAGGGCCCATAATAGTAGTTCCTTATACAGAGGAGTATTATGAAAGAGAGTATACAGTAGATAAGCAGGGAAAAGAAACAGAAATAATAAAAAGTAAAAAAAGAAAGAATAGTTTAATAGTTCTTCCAGAAAAATTAGATATAAATGTTAATTTAAAAGAAGAAGTGAGAAAAAGAGGAATATATAAATCTATGGTATATACTGGAGAATTGAAAATGAAAGGAAATTTTTCTAAAGTATTATCAAATATTCCAGTAAATGCAGTTATAGATTATAATGAAATAAGTATATCTTTAGGAATAACAGATATAAAAGCCCTTCTTAAGATAGATAAATTTAATTTTAATAAAAATGGAATAGAATTGGAGTCTGGAACTGGATTAGTAAGACCATTTCAGATTTCTAAAGGAATTTCAGGAAAATTAAATATGAAAAATGAAGAATTAACAGAAATTCCATTTGATATAGAATTAGTGTTTAGAGGAAGTGAAGGAATAACTCTTTTACCAATGGGAAAAGAAAATAGTTTCTTTATAAAATCAGCATGGGAAAATCCAAGTTTTTATGGAATGCTTCCAAGAGAAAGAGTTATAAATGAAAATGGCTTTACTGCAAACTGGAATATATCACATCTAACTAGAAATTATAAACAGTATTTTTTTGCAAATGAAAGCAATACAATAGATTTATCAGAGGCACAAGCAGGAGTGGCTCTTTATAATGGAATAACTCATTATAGACAGGTAATAAGAGCAGCTAAATATGGAGTTTTATTTATAATGATGAGTTTATTAGCTGTATATTTATTTGAAATATCAGGAAAAAAAGAAACTCACTATGTACAATATGGAATTGTAGGATTTTCTTTAGTTATGTTTTATCTTCTTCTTTTATCACTGGCAGAACATATAAGTTTTATAACAGCCTATGGAATATCAGCAGCAGCGGTCATAATTCCAGTATCTTTATATATAGCAAGTGTTACAAAGAATGTTAAATATGGTATGGGAATGTTAGTTCTTCTTATAGGAATATATTCAATATTATTCTCAATTTTAAAAATGGAAGATTATGCACTTCTAACAGGAACACTTCTGATTATGGGAGTATTATATCTTCTAATGTACATAACTAAGAATATGGAAATAGTAAATAAAAAAATTCCAGAAATAGAAGAAAATGAGAATGAGGAACAGGTGAAAAAATGATAGACAAGAAAAAAGAGCTTGAACTTTTGGAAGAAAAGTATAAAGAAATAAAAAAACTTAATTCAGAAGCTGAATCTATTATATCAAGTATAAAAAATGATGTTGATATAAACAGAGAAACCCAGCTTTTAGAAGAAAAAGAAAAATTGGAGAAAACTTTAAGAAAAATAAAAGATGAATTGCAAATTAAAACAAAAGAAATAGAGGATTTAAAAAATTCTAATGTGGTACTTTTGGAAGAACTGAAGGAAAGCAAAAGATTAAGAAGAGAAAAAGAGATAAATAAATTTCAGGCAGTAGTTGCTAAAAAAGTAAAGATAGATCTTGAAGATAGAATAATAAGCAGACTCAGCAGTTTTAGAAAAGAACTCTATAAAAAAATTAATATTCAGGATAAAGAATTAATGAAAGATATGTCTAAGGAATCTCATGAGTTAAGAAGTGAATTAAAAGCAGTAGCTGAGAAAGTGGATATATTTGTAGAAAATTCAAAGAAAAAAGCTCTAGAAGCAGGTATAGCATTAGGTGAAGAAAGTTCAGTATTTCATAGTGAGATACAAAAAGAATATGACTTGAAAGAAGATAAATATCTCTTTGAAAAAGAGAAAAAGAATTTTGTATTAGAAAAACTTATTGGATTAAAAGGATTCAATTTTTTAGGAATAATTTCAATTTTTTTAGGAATATTTTTAGTTTTTAAAACACAATTTAGAGAATTTTTTAATAATGATTATATAAAAAGTTCAGGCTCATATCTTTTAGGAATTATTTTTCTTTTTGCTGGAGAAAAATTATATCAAAAAAATAAAAAACATTTTGCTGTGGGACTTATAGGTGGTGGAATAGGAATATTATATATAACTACTTTATTGTCAACAATGTATTTAGGATTATTTTCTATGATACTTGGACTTTTTATTTCAGTTATTTTAACAGGATTAGTAGTTATATTAGCATTGAGATATAGTTCACAAATCATAGGAGTATTAGCTCTTATAGGTGGGTATCTTCCATATGGAGCTTATATTTATTATGAAGGCGGAATAACCAAAATATATTATTTAATAGCATATTCATTGATACTTCAAGGTATAGTTTTAGGAATAGCTTGGAAAAAAGACTGGTTATACAGTAAAATAATTGGATTCGTAATAGGTTCAGCCAATATGGCAGGAATAGTATTTTACCTGTCAAAATATATGGATAATAAACTTACTGCATTTTTCTATATTGTAATATTTACTACTGCATACAGTTTTATTTTTCTTAATTCGCATAGAAAAGAAAATAGAGATAGCAATATTATAGATTATATACTTCTTAGCCTTAATCTCATTGTAAAATTTTCTTTGATATACAGTTTATCAGATGGGACAACCCCAAACTGGATAAAAGCAGTATTAGTAGCAGGGGTAGGTATTATATATGGATTTTTTGGAGATAAACTTAAAGAAAATAGAGTATCAAAAATTTTCTATGTAATAGCATTGGGGTGTTTCATAGTAATAATTCCTGTAATACTTTCTAAAGAATATATAGTAGTAGCATGGGGAATGGAGGCTGTATTTTTATATTTTATGGCTTCGAAATATAAAAATAAAGAAATAGAGTATGGAGCAGTTTTTATATATTTAATAACTCTTTTAACAAACTTTTTCATAAGGGAGGAAAAATATTATCTTGTGTATATACAGGATATTCTGATAATTTCACTTTCTTTTGTAGTTTATTTTATTGTGAAGGAAAAAAGCTATAACAAAACTATTAAAAGTCTAATGGCTCCATTTAAGTACCTTATATTCCTATATTCAATATTCTTTATTAATAATGTAATTTTTCTTAATATTAAAAAACTGCCAGGGAGATATTATACAAAAGAAATGTTTGGAGTATTAATAGCTGTTTTAGCTGTAAATATTTTACTGAGAACTGTAACTTATAAGGTTAAAGAACTTCAGGATAGATTTAGTCTAGTATTCTTAACAATTATAGAAATTTTTTCAATATTAATAATAAATATGGTAAATGTATTTGGCTATGTCAGATATGAGAATGGAAAAGAAAGAGTAATATTAATAGGGTTAATCTTAGCAGCAAATATATATTTATTTTTCTTTGGAAGAAAAGATATACACTTTACTATGTTTAAGACAAGTGAAAAGAAAGTTCCATGGATAATAGGAGAATCAATATATATAATTATAGTTTCTTATATAGTGATGAACAATGTGCTTTATATAGATGGAGCAAATTTGGTAATAAATATTATTGGACTTCTTATGTGTGGGTATTTGGTTTGGAAAGGATTTAAAACACCTAACAGAAATATAAGAAGGGTAGGACTTGGAATAGGAATATTTTTTGTTTTAAAAAGTTTCTTTATAGATTTTATATCTTTCAGCAGTACATATAAACTTCTTGCATATTTTAGTATGGGAGTAATCTTGATAGGAACTTCATATATTTATCAGACAGCTTTAAAGAAATTAGAAAAGGAGGAAAAAGGTGAATAAAATAATAATAGGATTATTGTTTACAATATCCCTGCAATCTTTTTCTTATGACTATTTTAAAGAGATAGAAGTAGACGGCAACAGTAAGTATAAAGAGTTTTATATAACTGAGGATATTTATTTTAAGAGCAAAAATGATTTAGGTGATATAAGAATACTGGATAATACAGGAGAGGAAATACCTTATGTAATTGAAAAAAAAGATATAGGATACAATAACATCGAAAAAACAGTTTCAGTAGGAAATATAATATCTGAAACAACTAAAGAAGAAAAGATGGAAACAGTTTTTAAGTTTTTACCTCAAAGTGAGCTGGATGATGTATTTGGAAATAGAATAGAAATAAAACCCAAAAGAAATTTTTATTTTGAATATGAATTATTAGGAAGCAGTAATGGAAAAAACTGGGAGTACATAACTTATGGAGAAATTTATAAAACTCCAGATAGAGAGAATTTACTGATAGATTTTCCAGCAGAAAAATATACATACTATAAACTTATAACTGATTTAAGCAAAGAAAGTAATTTTAAAGGTGCAGTTTTAAAACTTTATGGAAGTGAAAAAAAGGAAACTGAAACTATTTTAGTAAAATTACAATATCAATCAGAAGAAAAAGATAAAGTCAGCATAATAACTATTAAAACGAATAACCTTCCAATATCAAAAGTATATTTAAAAGCCAATGGGGAATTTAAAAGAAATTATTCAATTGGAAATAGTTACTATCATAGAACTGGGACTATTTTTAAAGTAGGAAGTAAAGAAAATATGGAGATAGATCTTAGAAAAATATCAAGATCTAAACAAATGGTACTGGAGATAAAAAATGGAGACAGCAAATCTCTTCTAATAAATGAAATACAAGGTGAATACATACCAGCGAAGCTAATGTTTAAAGCAGAAAAAAATGGTAAATATAAAATAACTTTTGGAGATGAAAATTTATATAAGCCAAAATATGATTTGGAAGAATTCAGTAGTATGATAGAGGAGAGGGACTTGGTTACAGTAAGTAAAATGAATATATTAGAAAAAGAACCGATTCAAGAGCCAAAAGATATGAGCATATATTATAATATATTTATTGGTTTGGTTGTGCTTCTATTAAGCAGCTTTATGATAAAAAAAATAAGTAGAAAAAAATAATTTATATTTGAAACATGCTGTTTTTATTGAGAAAAAAGCATGTTTCATTTTTAGAACAAAAATAAGACTTACAATTTCTTAAAAAGTGTAGTATAATATATTCTTGAGTAGTAAACATAGGATTCTTTAATAAGATAGATATTTATTTAAATGTATTTTGTTTTATAACACACCGTTAAAAATATCTTTAAAAAGAACAAGAGGATTCCTATAATGCTACAAAACATTTTTTGTTGTAGAACACAAGGGAAAGAAACTCTGATTGTTTTTAAATGCATATGAGATTTTTTAGTGTGGTATGATGAAATAAAATAATTTAAATGAGGATGTGAAGAATGGAAAAATTAGAAGAATTCAAAAAATTAGGATTGGGAGAGAAAACAATAAAGGCTCTTTCAAAAAAGGGATATGAAAAACCAACACCTATACAAGCTTTAACTATACCAGCATTATTAGATGGAGAAAAGGATATAATAGGGCAGGCACAAACAGGAACTGGAAAAACAGCAGCCTTTTCATTGCCAATATTAGAAAGATTTGAACCTGGAAAAGTAGTACAAGCTATTGTTTTAGCTCCTACTAGAGAGCTTGCTATCCAAGTTGCTGAAGAAATGAACAGTCTTGCAAATGGTAAAAAAATAAGAATAACTCCTGTATATGGAGGTCAGTCAATAGAATTTCAAATCAGACAATTAAAAAAGGGAACTGATATAATTGTTGGAACTCCTGGAAGAGTAATGGATTTGATGGATAGAAAACTTATAAAATTAGATAACCTTAAATATTTCATATTAGATGAGGCTGATGAAATGCTCAATATGGGATTTTTAGAAGATGTAGAAAAAATTCTTGAATCTACAAATGATGATAAAAGAATGCTTTTCTTCTCTGCTACAATGCCAAATGAAATATTGAAAGTTGCTAAAAAACATATGAGAGATTATGAAGTTTTAGCTGTAAAAACTAGAGAGCTTACAACTGATTTAACTGATCAAATTTATTTTGAAGTACATGAAAGAGATAAGTTTGAAGCTTTGTGCAGAATAATTGATTTAACTAAAGATTTTTATGGAATAGTTTTCTGCAGAACTAAAAATGATGTAAATGATGTGGTTGGAAAGTTAAACGATAGAGGATATGATGCTGAAGGGCTTCATGGAGATATCAGCCAAAATTATAGAGAAGTAACTTTAAAGAGATTTAAAGCTAAAAAAATAAATGTATTGGTAGCAACAGACGTTGCTGCAAGAGGAATAGATGTAAATGACCTTTCACATGTAATCAATTATTCTATCCCACAAGAAGCTGAGAGTTATGTCCATAGAATAGGAAGAACTGGAAGAGCTGGAAAAGAAGGAACTGCTATAACATTTATTACTCCACAAGAGTATAGAAGACTTCTTCAAATACAAAAGATTGTAAAAACTGAAATTAGAAAAGAAAGAGTTCCAGGTGTAAAAGATGTAATTCAAGCTAAAAAATTCAGGCTAATAGAAGAATTAAATCATATATTAGCTGAAAATAATTTTGATAATTTCAAAGATCTTTCAAGAGAACTTTTAAATGGTGAAGATGCAGTAGATATAGTTGCAGCACTAATTAAACATTCATATGAAGATGTACTTGATGAAAGTAATTACAATGAAATAAATAACAGTGCTCCATTGGAAAAAACTGGAAAAGTAAGATTATTTGTTGCTTTAGGAAGAAAAAATGAGATGACTCCTAAGAAATTAGTTGAGATGGTAACTAGCAAAACTAAAGTTGATGAGAGAAAATTAAAAAATGTTGAAGTATATGAAAATTTCTCATTCCTTTCTGTTCCTTTCCAAGAAGCAGAAGAAATTATTGAAGTATTCAAACAAGATAAAAAAGGAAGAAAACCTTTAATAGAAAAAGCTAAAGAAAAGAAACAATAATAAATATATAAGACGGCTCAAAGGTTCATTTAGATTTCTTTTGAGTCGTTTTCATTTTTTGGAAAAGAAAGCAACAAATTCTTGATAGTAGGAAAGATTATGTTATAATATAAGAAAATACAATATAAGGAGTCTGAAATGAAAAAATGGATCTATACTATTGCAGGAATATTTGTTTTAATTGCAACAATAGCAGTAGTTTTCTTCTACTTTGAAATAAATAAAAAAGTAAGTTATCGTAAAATAATTGAGATAAAGAGAGGAGTTCCTCTAAAAGCTTCGTTGTCAAGTCTTCCTATTTCAGATAATCTTGCTTTCAAAGTTTACTTGAAATACAGAAATGAAGGGAAAGGAATAAAAGCAGGTTATTATGAGCTGAAGGGAGAAATGTCAATGAAAGAACTTATTGATGTTCTTGAAGCAGGAAAAGATAAAGTATTTAAACTTACTATCCCAGAAGGATATAGTATAGCAGAGATAGCAGAACTTTTAGAAAAAAGCGGAAGGATAGATAAAGATAAATTTTATAAAGAATTTAATGGAATTGAGTTTCCATATCCTACACCAGAAGGGAATTTTGAAGGATATTTATATCCTGAAACTTATTATATACCAGAAAATTATAATGAAAGACTTATTATAAGGACTTTATTGAGGGAATTTTTAAAAAAGTTTCCACCAGAAAATTATAAAGATAAAGATGAATTCTATCAAAAACTTATAATGGCATCTATTTTAGAGAGAGAAGCAAAACTTGATGATGAAAAGCCTCTTATGGCTTCTGTGTTTTATAATAGAATAAAAAAGAAAATGACTCTTTCTTCAGATGCAACAGTTAACTTTTTATATGATTATAAAAAGAGAAGAATGTATTATAAAGATTTGGAAATAGATTCTCCATATAATACTTATAAATATAAAGGACTTCCACCAGGGCCAATATCTAATCCAAGTGTAGTATCAGTAGAAGCAGCATATAATCCAGCTGATACTGATTATCTATTTTTTGTTGCCACAGGAGATGGGGGACATTTCTTTAGCAAAACATATAAAGAACATCTGGAATTTCAAAGAAAAAATAAGGAGAATAAATAGTGAGTAAAATAGTTTTAGCTGCCATAAATAGTCAATATGTACATTTGAATCTGGCAGTAAGATATCTTAAAAAATATGCAGAAACAAACAGTGATGTAAAGGTAGATATTTATGAAACAAATATCAACAATCAGCTTTTAAATATAATAAAGGATATATTTGAATTAAACCCAGATAAAATAATATTTTCAACATATATCTGGAATAAAGAATATGTATTTGAAATAGTAAAGGAAATAAAAAAAGTGCTTCCTGCTGTAAAAATTATACTTGGAGGTCCTGAGGTGTCTTTTGGCTGGGAGAAGGTAATGGAAGAAAATCCAGAGATAGACAATATACTTGTTGGAGAAGGGGAAAAAGTTTTTTTAAACTTTTTAGCCAATGAGAACGACAAAGTAATGGGACTTGTTTATAGAAAAGATGGAGAGGTATATTTTAATGGCTCAGAAAAAATAATAGAAGACTTAGATGTAATTCCATTTCCATATGAAAGAGAGGAATTACAGGAAAAAACTAAAATATTTTATTATGAAAGTTCAAGAGGATGCCCTTTTAATTGTTCATATTGTATGTCATCAATTGATAAAACTGTGAGATACTATTCATTAGGTAGAGTAAAAGAGGATTTAAAAATATTTTTAGATTCTCCAATAAGACTCTTAAAATTTGTAGACAGAACATTTAATTTAAAGAAAGAAAGATATATGGAGATATGGGGATTTCTTTTAGAAAATTATAGAGAAGGAATAACATTTCATTTTGAAATAAATGCAAATATTTTTGACGATGAAACATTAGATTTTCTTGAAATAGTACCCAGTGGATATTTTCAGTTTGAAATAGGAGTACAGACTGTAAATCCAGATACTATGAAAAGTATAAACAGGAATAATGTATTGAATAAACTGGCTCACAATGTAAGAAGAATAAATAAAAATATTCATCTTCATCTTGACCTTATTGCAGGACTGCCCTATGAAACATATGAAATATTTAAAAAATCTTTTGAATATGTTCATGATTTAAAACCTGAGATGATACAGCTTGGGTTTTTAAAACTATTAAAGGGAACTCAAATGTACAATGAAATTGAAAAATATGAATATAAATATTTTTCTAAACCGCCATATGAAATTTTCTCAAATAAATTTCTATCTTTTACAGAAATAATAAAGCTCAAAAATCTTGAAAAAATTCTGGATTATTATTATAATTCAGAAAAATTTTCTATGAGTACAGATTATATAATAAAAAATCATTATGAGAATTCTTTTGGTTTTTATGAGGAAATAGCAGAATATTATGATAAGAAAGGATATTTGAAAATAAGTCATAAAGAAACAGCTCTTTTTAATATATTGCATGATTTCTATCGAGAAAAACAATTTGAAGATGTTGAAATGTTTGAAGAATATTTAAAGTTTGATTTTATAATGTTAGGAAAACCAGGATTTTATCCAGAATGGTTAATTAGCAGAAAGGATTCAGAGCTTCACAACAGTATAATAAAAGAGAAAGGTTTTAAAAGTGTAAGGGAAGGGCATAAAAATAGTGAACTTGAATTTTTTAGATTTGATATATTTTCTGGAAATAAAGAAGAAATAAACATATTCTTCAATTATAAAACAAAAGAGTATGAAATAATAAAAAATAATAAAATATAGTTAAATAGTTTTGCAAAAAAATAGTAAGATATGTTATAATTTTATGAAAATGAAATGGAGAATTTATGAATTTATACAGGGAAATCCTAGAAAAAAATAGGAAAGATAATCTAATAGAAAAAAATGATAAAGTAGTAGTTGGTTTTTCAGGAGGCCCTGATTCAGTTTTTTTAGTTGAAATGCTGCTGAAACTTAAAGAAAGCATAAATTTTGATATAGTGCTTGTACATATTAATCATTTATTAAGGGGAGAAAACTCTGATGGTGATGAGAAATTTTCAATAGAATATGGAAAGAAAAAAGGATTACAAGTTTTTAGCAGAAAAATAAATATAACAGTATTAGGAAAAGAGTTGGGACTTACCTTAGAAGAAGCTGGAAGAAAAGCAAGATATGACTTATTTAAAGAAGTATCAAGAAAAACAGAAGCAACTAAGATTGCTTTAGCTCATAACAAAGATGACCAATTGGAAACATTTATGTTCAGATTAACAAGAGGAACAGGTCTTGAAGGTCTTGAAGGAATCGTTGCTAAAAGAGATATGTATATAAGACCAATATCTGAAATTTACAAAAGTGATATTATTAAATATTTGAGTGATAACAATATTTCTTATAGAATAGATGAAACAAATTTTGAAAATGAATTTACTAGAAATAGTATAAGGCTGGATCTTATTCCATTTATAGAAAAGAGATATAATCCTAAATTTAAAGATAAGCTTTATTCTTTGATTGAGGAAATAAGAGAAGTAAATAAAGTCTTAGAAGTAAAATTTGAAGAATATATGTTTAATAATAAATTAAGTATAGAAAAATTAAAACAGTTAGATAAATATCTTCTCAGTAAGGTATTGATACAATATCTGTACAGCTATGGAATAGAAGTATCGCGAAATAAAATCCAACTGATAGAGGATATTTTATATAAAGGAGGTAGTAAAGATATTTCTTTAAATGGGGAATTTATTCTAAAAAAAGATTATGATTTCCTTACAATAGAAGAGAACACTAAAAGAGAAAATCAATGTATAAAAGAGATTGAATTAGAAGTGCCAGGATATGTAATATTTGGAGAATATGTAATAGAGGCATCTATTACTGATAAAATATTATATGATAGTCAGAACTTTTATACTAACTTAAAAACAGGAGATAAACTTAAAATTAGAAGTAGGCAAGATGGAGACAGGATGATTCCGATAGGAATGATATCAGAAAAAAAAGTAAAAGATATCCTTATAAATGAAAAAATTCCAAAAGAAAAAAGAGATACTATTCCTTTAGTAGTATATAATGGGGAAATAGTATGGATTGCAGGAATAAAAGGAAATGAAAAATATAAAAATTCTGATTATGAAAGCTGTGTAAAATTGAATATAAGGAGGATCAGTAGTTGAACAGAGAAGATTTTATAGAAGAAAAAGTGTTTTATATAGAGGAAGAAGAGGTAAAAGATTCTGAAAAGAAAGAAAAACCTCAAGAAAATGAAAAGAAAACTTTTCAAGAGCCTGATAATAAAAAACCTCAAGAAGATGAAGAAAAGAAAAATGAAGAAAAAGAAAAAATACATGATGAGATAAAAGAAAGAAAAGAAGAACTAAAGTCAAAATTAAGAGATGGACTAAATCAAAACAATAATAAAGAGGAAGAACGTAACAATAAACTAAAAAGTCTTGGAGGAAAATTCAATTTTAAAGGTTTTGTAATGTTGCTTTTCATAGTGACATTAATAGCTTCTGCTCCAGCTTTATTATCGACTAATGCTAAAACTCCAAGCAATGAAATTGGATATAGTGAATTTATAAGTCATGTAAGAAATAAAGAAATAGTTAAAGTCAATGAAAAAGAAGGATATGTATATGGATATTCACCAGAAGATGAAAAGAAAGAAGTAAAATCATATAAAGCAAGAATGATAACTGACAGATTAGGAGATGATCCTGTTTTAGTTAAAACAATAGAAGAAAATAATGCTTCTATAAAATCACTTCCGCCTCAAGAATTACCATTCTTATTAAATATGCTTGCTTCTTGGTTCCCAATGCTTCTATTAATTGGAGTATGGATATTCATGCTTAACAGAATGAATAAAGGAAGCGGTGGAGGACCACAAATCTTTAATATGGGAAAATCTAAAGCTAAAGATAATGGTGAAGAAATATCTAAAGTAACATTTGATGATGTTGCAGGTATAGCAGAAGCAAAAGTAGAACTTGAAGAAGTTGTAAAATTTCTTAAAGAACCAGAAACATTTAAAAAAATAGGAGCAAGAATTCCTAAAGGAGTATTGTTATTAGGAGGGCCAGGAACTGGTAAGACACTTCTTGCTAAAGCAGTAGCTGGAGAAGCTAAGGTACCTTTTTTCAGTATGTCTGGATCAGAATTTGTAGAAATGTTTGTAGGGGTAGGAGCTTCAAGAGTAAGGGATTTATTTAATAAAGCTAGAAAAAGTGCTCCATGCATAATATTTATAGATGAAATAGACGCTGTAGGTAGAAAAAGAGGTTCTGGACAAGGTGGAGGAAATGATGAAAGAGAACAAACTCTTAACCAGCTTCTAGTAGAAATGGATGGGTTTGGAACAGACGAAACTATCATAGTCCTTGCTGCAACTAATAGACCAGAAATTTTGGATAAAGCATTAATGAGACCAGGAAGATTTGACAGGCAGGTAATAGTTGATAATCCTGATATCAAAGGAAGAGAAGAGATATTAAAAGTTCATATTAGAGGTAAAAAAATTGCTAAAGATGTGGATTTGTCTATAATAGCTAAGAAAACACCAGGGTTTGTAGGAGCAGATTTAGCTAATTTGTTAAATGAAGCTGCAATTCTTGCAGCAAGAGAAGGAAGAGAAGAAATAACTATGGATGATCTTGAAGAAGCTTCTGAAAAAGTAAGTATAGGACCAGAAAGAAAATCTAAAGTTGTGATAGAAAAAGAAAGATTAATAACAGCTTATCATGAAGCTGGACATGCTTTAATGCATTATCTTCTGCCTAATACAGATCCAGTGCATAAGATTACAATTGTACCTAGAGGAATGGCCGGAGGATTTACAATGGCTTTACCAGAGGAAGAGAGAAGCTATAAATTCAAAAGTGAATTTTTTGATGATATAAGAGTTTTATTTGGAGGAAGAGCAGCCGAACAAATAGTATTTAATGATATAACTACTGGAGCTAGTAATGATATAGAAAGAGCTACAGCAATAGCTCATGCAATAGTTACAAGATTTGGTATGACAAGTAAATTTGGACCAATGCTCCTTGATAATACAAAAGAAGGAGATTTATTCCAGCAAAAATATTATAGTGATACTACTGGAAAAGAAGTCGATGATGAGATAAGAGGAATAATCAGCACAGCTTATGCTGAAACTTTAGATATGATTAAGCAAAATTATCAGCATTTAGATAATGTAGCTAAAGCGCTTCTTGAAAAAGAAACTTTAGTAAGAGAGGAATTTGAAGCTATTATGAAAGGAAAAACTCTTGCTGAGTTAGCTGCAACTAAAAAAGAGGCTGAAGAAATAAAAGCTGATGAGGTTGTAGAGGAAAAAGAGAAAGAAGATATAGCTGAAAAAATTAAAGAAGATGATGCTGTGAGAGTTTTGGATAAATTAGAAGAAACAGAAGAAGAAAAATTTAACAAAGATTAATAAAAATATTTACAATTTATAGATAATATGATATGATTATTTAGTAAATTTGTGCTCAGTTTTACGATTAGCCCCGTATTACTTGGCTCAAATAATATATAATTTAGGAGGAAACATAAAATGGCTATGAGAAGTAAAGCAGAAATAGTTAAAGAGTTTGGAAAATTTGAAGGAGATACAGGATCAACTGAAGTACAAATTGCACTTCTTACTGAAAAGATCAATCACCTAACAGATCACTTAAGAGTTCACAAAAAAGATTTCCATTCAAGATTAGGATTATTAAAAATGGTAGGACAAAGAAAGAGATTACTAGCTTACCTAACTAAGAAAGATCTTGAAGGATACAGAAACTTAATCGCTAGATTAGGAATCAGAAAATAATCAAATAAAGGACGAGGATATTTCCTCGTTTTTTTTATAACTTTTATAAAATAAAAGTTGAATTTTGTGTGAAATTAAAGTATTCTACTAAGTGTGGGGATAAACAATAACAGGAGAGGATTATGAAAAAATTTTTATTGCTGACATTGATGATATATTCATTATTTTCTATAACAATATATTCTCAAGAAGAATACATAAAAGGTAAAATACTAAAACTGGAAGATTGTCTTTCACCAGAGGAAGAGATTGAAGAATTGAAAGAAATACTTCTTTATGATGTGAAGATAATGGAAGGAGATAGAAAAGGGGATAAGATACTTGTAGAATTTCCTATTTATAGAGAAGAAGCTTTTAATATAAATGTAAAAGAAGGGGATAATGTAGTTCTTTATCATGACATTGATGAAGAAGGAAATGAAAAATATTATGTAGCTGATAAAGATAAAAGAAATGATATTCTTTATTTAGGAGCACTTTTTATAATTACAACACTGGCATTTTCTAAATTTAAAGGCTTTAAAGCTATGATAGCTCTTTTGCTTGTAGTAATATTTATATATAAAGTTTTTATTCCAGGAATCATAGTTGGGTATTCGCCTATATTATTATCAGTCATAACAGCACTTTTTGCTTCCACTGTAACTATATATCTTATGACAGGATTTAATAGTAAAGGAATAATAGCTATATTAGGAGCAATAGGTGGAGTTTTGGTAGCTGGAGTATTGTCTTTTATATTTGTGAATTCAATGAGACTGACTGGATATGTTACAACTGAAGCTTTAAATTATGCTTCAATGTTGCAGAACATAAAAATAAAAGAGGTAATATCTGCAGGTGTTATTTTGGGAAGTATGGGAGCAGTAATGGATGTAGCCATGTCCATATCTTCAGCATTAAATGAAATAAAAGAAAAAAATCAGGATATACATAGAAAAGAGCTTTTCTTATCAGGAATGAGAATAGGAAGTGACATAATAGGAACAATGATTAACACACTTATTCTTGCCTATATAGGAAGCAGCTTAATGACTACTATTTTTATATATTTACAAAAAAGCCAATATCCTCTTATAAGAATATTGAATTTTGAATCAATAGTTGTAGAAATATTAAGAGCCTTTTGTGGAAGTATAGGGATTTTGGTTGCAGTACCAATAACAGCCTATGTGGCTTCAAAAATTTACTCAAAAAAATAGACTCAATTTTATGAATTATTAAAAAAAATTAATTTTAATACTGAATAAATAGGAATTATGTTCAAATAATAATACAATATTTTATCATATATAAAATTTATATTTGCTATATAAATTTTATAAATTTGACTTAAAGCCCAATAAATAGTACATTCTTTCTATAATTATATTTGAAAAAGATAATGTTTAAGAGTGATAGAAAAAAATATTTCTTTACTTATTTTAAAAATGTTGTATCCTTATTATAGAAAGAGTGTTATAACAAAAACAATTATTTCAATTATGTACACTCAAAAAAAGTTTTCATTTTAGAGAAAATAATAAAAAATTTTCAAAAATGAAGCGAAATAAAAAAATAGTTTTAGGGAGGAATGTTATTTATGAAAAAGAAATTACATCTATTGGTCTTAGCACTTCTATCAATATTCTTATTTATCTCTTGTGGTGGAAGTAAAGAAACAGCAGGAGCAAAAACAACAACAAAAGATACTTTGGTAGTAGCTAATGGAGCAGATGCAAAATCTTTGGATCCACATGCAACAAATGATGCACCGTCATCAAAAGTAACAGTTCAAATATATGATAGATTAGTTGAACAAGATGAAAATATGAATATTATACCAAGTCTTGCTGAATCTTGGGAACAACCAGATGATGTAACAACTGTATTCCATTTGAGAAAAGGAGTAAAATTTCACAATGGTGAACCTTTGACAGCAGCAGATGTTAAATTTTCTTTAGACAGAATGAAGAGTTCTCCACAAGTATCTCACATTATAGGAACTGTGGATAAAGTGGAAGTAGTAGATGAAAACACAATTAAAGTAATAACAAAACAACCTTTTGGAGCTTTATTAAGCCATTTATGCCATCCTACAGCAGCAATACTTAATGAAAAAGCTGTTAAAGCTGCAGGAGATTCTTATGGACAGAATCCAGTAGGAACAGGACCATATAAATTTGTATCATGGGCATCTGGAGATAGAATAATTCTTGAAGCTAATCCAGATTATTTCTTAGGAGAAACTCCTATAAAAAATGTTATATTCAGAGCAATACCAGAAGCTACTAATAGAACAATAGGATTAGAAACAGGGGAAATTGATATAGCTTATGATATTGAAGGAATGGATAAAGAAAGAATAAGAGAAGATAAAAACCTAGTATTCTTAGAAGAGCCATCTCTATCTATTGATTACATTGGATTCAATACAAAAAAAGCACCTTTTAATGATGTTAGAGTAAGACAGGCTATTGCATCAGCAATTAATGTAGATGATATTATCTCTACAGTATATAAAGGATCAGCTACAAAAGCTAATTCACTTATTGGACCAAAAGTATTTGGGCATAGTGATGAGGCAAAAACTTGGTCTGTTGATATAGATAAAGCTAAAGCTCTATTAGCTGAAGCTGGATATCCAAATGGATTTAAATCAAAAATATGGATTAATGAAAATCCAGACAGAAGAGATATAGCTATAATAGTTCAAGATCAATTAAGAGCTATTGGAGTAGATATTGCTGTTGAAACTCTTGAATGGGGAGCATTTTTAGATGGTACTTCTAGAGGAGACCATGAGATGTTCATATTAGGATGGGTAAGTGTAACTGGAGATGCTGACTATGGATTATATCCATTACTTCATACATCTTGTTTCGGTGGAGCTGGAAACAGAGCTTTTTATGATAATCCTAAAGTTGATGAATTGTTAACAAAAGCAAGAAACTCAAATGATCAAGATGAAAGAAAAGCATTATATAATGAAGTACAAATTATAGTACAAGAAGAGGTTCCTTTATATATTACAGCATATAAGGCTCAAAATGCTGGATTACAAAAATATGTAGATAACTTTAAATTAAAAGCAGCAGGACACCATAGATTATATGGTACAAAATTTAAACAAAATTAATTTTAAAAGAAATTAACTTAAAAAATAAATATTTAGAGAAGGGCTGCATCTAAAATTTATACTTTTTAGATTCAGCCCTTTAAAATAAAAGGGTTTGTAACAAAAATTAAAATATATATTAAAATTTAAAGGAAAGGAGAGAGCACTTTAAAAAGTTAGAGTGTCGTACTAAAAGATGCACAAATACGTATTAAGAAGACTTTTATTACTTATTCCTGTATTATTAGGAGTATCGCTTTTAGTTTTTACTATCATGTCATTAACTCCTGGGGATCCAGCACAGTTAATTTTGGGTGAAAATGCACCTAAAGAGGCAATCTTGAAATTGAGAGAAGAAATGGGACTTAATGATCCATTCTTAGTTCAATATTTTAGATATGTGGGAAAAGCTGTTGTTGGTGACTTTGGAAGATCTTATACTACTGGAAGAGAGGTTTTTGGAGAAATATTTTCTAGATTCCCAAATACACTTATACTAGCTGTTATTGGAATAATAATTTCGGTTTGTATAGGTATACCAGTTGGTATTATTTCAGCTACAAGACAATATTCATTCTTAGACAGTTTCAGTATGATATTAGCATTACTAGGAGTTTCTATGCCAGTATTCTGGTTAGGACTTATGCTTATACTTACTTTCTCTGTTAAATTAGGTTTATTACCTTCTGGAGGATTTGATGGACTCAAGAGTTTGATACTGCCATCAGTTACTTTAGGGGTAGGATCCGCTGCTATCATAACAAGAATGACACGTTCTTCAATGTTGGAAGTTATAAGACAGGATTATATCAGAACTGCGAGAGCTAAAGGGGTTGCAGAAAAAGTTGTAATCAATAAACATGCTCTTAAAAATGCGCTAATCCCAATAATCACAGTAGTTGGATTACAATTTGGTGGTCTTTTAGGAGGAGCTGTTCTTACAGAATCAGTTTATTCTTGGCCTGGTGTAGGAAGACTTATGGTTGATGCTATAAGACAAAAGGATACTCCTACAGTTCTAGCAGCAGTTATATTTCTAGCTGCAACATTCAGTGTTGTAAATCTATTGGTAGATATATTGTATGCTTATGTTGATCCTAGAATCAAATCACAATATAAGTAGTAAGGGGGATTAAGATGTCATCTAAAGAAAATGCAAAACAAGTTAATAAGAAAAGAAGCCAATGGAGAGAAGTATGGAGAATGCTGAAAAAAAATAAAATGGCTCTTTTAGGACTTGTTATTTTATGTATATTAGTTTTATTAGCATTATTTGCTGATGTTATAGCAAATTATGATACAGTAGTAATCAAACAGAACTTAGGAAGCAGATTACAGGGACCAAGTGCAGCTCACTGGCTTGGAACAGATGAATTTGGTAGAGATATATTTGCAAGACTTATTCATGGTGCAAGAGTATCTTTAAAAGTTGGAATTGTAGCAGTTGGAATTTCAATTGTATGTGGAGGAACTTTGGGAGCTCTGGCAGGATATTATGGTGGAAAACTGGATAATATAATTATGAGAATAATGGATATATTTCTAGCAGTACCAAGTATTCTTCTGGCTATAGCTATTGTTTCTGCATTAGGACCAAGTATAGTTAACTTGATGGTTGCTATCAGTGTTTCTAACATACCAAGATATGCAAGAATAGTTAGGGCATCAGTTCTTTCAATAAGAGATCAGGAGTTTGTTGAAGCAGCAAAAGCTATAGGTGCAAGCAATGCAAGAATAATATTTAGACATATAATTCCTAACTCGTTAGCTCCTGTAATTGTACAAGGGACTCTAGGAGTTGCAAGTGCAATCTTATCAACAGCAGGATTGAGTTTTATTGGACTAGGAATACAACCTCCTGCTCCAGAATGGGGATCTATGCTGTCTGGAGGTAGACAATACCTTAGATATGCATGGTGGGTAACTACATTCCCAGGAGTGGCTATAATGATAACTATTTTATCATTAAACCTTTTAGGAGATGGACTTAGAGATGCACTAGATCCAAGATTAAAACAATAATAGAGTTAGGGGGAATTATAAAATGAGCGAAAAATTATTGGACATAAAAGATTTAACTATTCAATATGTTACAGAAAGCGAAACAGTATCTGCTGTTAATGGACTTGATATAGAACTTAATGAAGGAGAGACTATAGGTCTTGTTGGAGAAACTGGAGCTGGGAAAACAACTTCTGCTCTAGGTATTATGGGATTGGTTCCAAATCCTCCTGGTAAAGTGATAAGAGGATCTATCAAGTTCTTTGGAAAAGATCTTTTAAAAGAAACTGAAGAAGGAATGAGAAAAATCAGAGGAAGCCAGATATCTATGATATTCCAAGATCCTATGACTTCTCTTAATCCAGTTATGACTGTTGGAGAACAGATAGCTGAGGTTATAGATATCCATGAACAAATAGGACCAACAGCAGCTTTGGAAAAAGCAAAGGATATGCTTGAACTTGTTGGAATTCCAGGTGCCAGAGTAAATGATTATCCACATCAATTCTCTGGAGGAATGAAACAAAGGGTTGTTATTGCCATTGCTCTTGCATGTAATCCAAAGCTTCTGATAGCAGATGAGCCTACAACTGCGTTGGATGTTACTATTCAAGCACAAGTACTTGACTTGATGAATGACCTTAAAGAAAAATTTAAAACTGCAATGATTCTTATTACACATGATCTTGGAGTGGTTGCTCAAGTATGTGATAAAGTAGCAATAATGTATGCTGGTGAAATAATAGAATCAGGAACATTACTGGATGTTTTTGAAAATCCAAAACATCCTTATACACATGGACTTTTTGGATCTATACCTAGTTTAGATGAAGAAGCTACTAGATTAAAACCTATTCAAGGGTTAATGCCTGACCCTACTGATCTACCAAAAGGATGTAAATTCCATCCTAGATGTCCTCATGCAACAGAACTTTGCTCTAAAAAAGAACCAAATGTTGTAGAGGTAAGTGAAGGACATAAAGTAAGATGTCTTATTTGTGAAGGGTTGGTAGAATTTAAAGAGGAACAGGAGGATAAAAAATAATGGAAGATAGCAAAGTTTTACTTGAAGTAAAAAATCTAAAGAAATATTTTAATACTCCAAAAGGATTGCTTCATGCAGTGGATGATGTAAATTTTTCAATTCGTGAAGGAAAAACACTGGGAGTGGTTGGAGAATCTGGATGTGGAAAATCAACTACTGGAAGAGTTATTTTAAGACTTTTAGAAGCTACTGATGGAGAAATTTTATTTGAAGGAAAGAATATTAGAAATTATACTAAAGAGCAAATGATAGAAATCAGACAGAAAATGCAGATCATTTTCCAAGATCCTTTTGCTTCTCTAAATCCAAGAATGACTGTAAGTGAAATCATTGCAGAACCTCTTATAATCCATGGAATTTATAAGAATAGAGAAGAACGTGATAAAAAAGTAATGGAGCTTATGGAAACAGTTGGGTTGAGTGAAAGACTTATAAATACTTATCCTCATGAACTTGATGGAGGAAGAAGACAAAGAATAGGTATTGCCAGAGCACTTGCATTAAATCCTAAATTTATAGTTTGTGATGAACCAGTATCTGCTCTTGATGTTTCTATTCAAGCTCAGGTATTAAACTTAATGCAGGATCTTCAAGAGGAATTTGGACTAACATATATGTTTATAACACATGACTTATCAGTAGTAAAACATTTCTCTGATGATATTGCAGTTATGTATTTGGGACAATTAGTTGAAAAAGCTCCTTCTAAAGATTTATTTAAAAATCCTATCCATCCATATACAAAAGCATTATTATCTGCTATACCAGTAGCTAGTGTAACTAAAAAAATGGAAAGAATAAGATTGCAGGGAGAAATTACTTCTCCTATTAATCCTGCTAAAGGATGTAGATTTGCTAAAAGATGTGTCTATGCAAAAGATATATGCAGACAAGAAGATCCAAAACTTCAAGAAGTTGGAGAAGGACATTTCTTCGCTTGCCACTTAGCAGAGGAACTTGGATTTATAGATAAAAAAGTAGTATTATTAGAAAAAAATTAAAGTTAAGAAACCAGTTGATAAAAAATCAGCTGGTTTTTTTATTTCTTAGGAAATTATAATTTGATAAATTTGTTGAAAAAATAAAAAATGTTAATTATTTTGTATTCATATTAGATATATTAATTGAATAAGATTAAAATTGACAGCACAAAACAGCTGATTGTTAATCAGCTGTTTAGCGATATTCTTTCCAGCAAATGGAGCCTGTATGTATATTAAAATATGATATTTTTTTAACTTTCATTCTGGCATTACATTTAAAACAATAAAAAGGATTTACTCCAAAAGCTTTCCATATTTCAAGTTGATAAAAAGTAGAATTGGAATATTTAGAGACATATTTTCTCATGAATTTCATGATATTTTTAAGTTCTGATTTAATATTTCTAGAATAGATTCCAAAGCACCTAATCATTTTGAAATGTTTAGGGGGAATGTGAATAATTAATTTAGAAAGAAATGTTTCTGCATCTAAAGTAAGCTCAATTCTTTGTTTATCATCAGCAAGACTTTCATAATAGAAAGTAACCTTATTATCATAGAAATCAATAATTTTATATTCTGCGATAGGAGCTCTTGACAGATATCTGCCAATATATTTAATTGCATAAATATTATTATTTAAATCATTTTTTGCAACATTGAAAAAGAATCTTGTATTTTTGCGATAAAGGTAGTTAGTAGCAGCATAAGCTTTAGCTTTAATTTCAGGCTTGTCATAATTTCCAGATTTAACAATATCAATAACCATTTTTTTCCATTGTCCAGCAATGGAATTGACATGAAAATATTTTTTTTCAAGAAATTGGAAGTTTTTATTGAATCCAGCTAAAGTAACAATAGCATGAATATGAGGGTTCCATTTAAGATCGCGCCCAAAGGTATGAATAACAGTAATCAATCCATAATGAATGATATCTGAGTTAGTAAAGTATTTAGAGGAATATTTTGAAATTTTATGAATTCTTTGATTTTTTGCTTTAATGTTATGAAATTGATATTTAAAAATATCATTAACAGCATAAGCAAGCTTAGTTAAAAGGTCTCTATCATAGAAGAAAAACATTCTAAGTTCTTCAGGAATAGTAAAAAGGACACTTCTATGTTTAACATCAATAAGAGAAGTGGAAGTTTTTTCAGTTCAAACAGCAGAATAACGTTTACCGCAGGAAGGACAAAATCTAGATTTACAAGTAACTTTAATTTTATGCGCATCATGACACTTAGGGCATTGAAGAGAGAGAAAAGATTTATCAATAGAACAAGCTAAGAATTTTTGAATAGTCTGTTTAACATCCTCAAAATGTTCATTTTTAAAATATTTCTTGATTTTACCTAAAAGATTTGTTATATTGACTTTAGAGATAATATGTTTGATTTGCATGAATGTCTCCTTTGTATAATTAGGGTGGTAACTATATTATACAAAAAAGAGAGCTGAGTAAAACATTTTTTTTAAATGTTACTCAGCTTTTTTTATACAGCAGATTATTTTTTATACATAAAATATGAATTATATTTTTAAGAAAATTATTTAATTTCATAGTATTTTTAATAAAAATATGAACAAATAAATATTTATTTTGTTTGATAGAAAATTCTAAAAAATTTGATAAAATATAATGTAGAACAAATAATATGAACCAAAACATTCAGGAGGAAAGATTATGATTAATGCAATTTGGTGTGGAATGATAATTATTGGAGTGGTAGTATCTATATTTACTGGAAAGATTCAGGCAGTGACAGACTCAGCAATATCTTCAGCAGGAACGGCAGTGGAGATATCAATAGGACTGGTAGGGGTAATGGCATTGTGGCTTGGACTTATGAAGATAGCTGAAGAGGCAGGATTGGTAAAGGCTATGGGAAAAGCAATGAAGCCTCTTATGATAAGATTATTTCCAGAAGTACCAGCAGATCATCCAGCAATGGGAAGTATGGTTGCCAATATGGCAGCAAACTTTTTTGGACTTGGAAATGCAGCGACACCTCTTGGAATAAAAGCCATGCAGGAATTACAGGAACTGAATACAAATAAGGATGAGGCATCAAATGCAATGGTAATGTTTTTAGCAATAAATACTTCATCTGTAACTCTTATATCTTCAAGTGTAATAGCATACAGAACAGCAGCAGGTTCAGCAAATGCAGCAGAGGTTATAGCTCCAACAATAGTTGCGACAATAGTTTCGACAACTGTTGGAATAATAGCTTGTAAAATTCTGCAAAAGTTACCATCATTTAAAAGAGAAGAAATTTAAGAAATAAAACAGATGAGGGAGGAATAGAAAATGTTTGTAATGATAATGAATCAAATATCGCTTTATGCAATACCAATGATAATATTTATAATAGTAGGATATGCGTTCTTTGTAAAGAAGGTAAGAGTATATGAAGTATTTTGTGAGGGAGCAAAGGAAGGATTTACAACAGCAATAAGAATAATACCATTTCTAGTGGCAATGCTGGTAGCAATAGGAATATTCAGAAGCTCAGGATGTATAGATATAATGATGAAAGTATTGGATCCAATATTTTCAATGATAGGAATGCCGGGAGAAGTATTGCCAATGGCAATAATGAGACCATTGTCAGGAGGAGGAGCAACAGGAATAATGAATGACCTTATGCTGACATACGGACCAGATTCATTAATAGGAAGAATAGCTTCAACAATGATGGGATCAACAGAAACAACATTCTATGTACTGGCAGTGTATTTTGGAGCAGTAAGTATAAGAAAGACAAGACATGCAGTAGCAGCAGGACTTTTAGCAGATGTGGCTGGACTACTGACATCAGTATGGATATGTAATTTAATGTTTAGATAAAATAAAAAGTAATTGAGAATGACTAAATAGTGAATTAAATTTTAGTAACTTGAAAATAAATAGTAAATATTTGTATTTAAGAAGTTCTAAAATTATATTTCTATATAAATCATTCTCTTTTTTATCTAAAAAATAGAAAAATTTTAAAAATATCTGCTATAATATAAACAAGTATTTAATAATATTCTTGAAAAATTGTTAAAAAACTAAAATATAAAAAAATGAGGTGTTTTATGATAGCGTTTGATCCAAGAAAGTATGCAGTAACTTTAAAACTTGTTTTTCTAAAAGCAGTCTATGAAATTTTTCCAGATATTGAAGTAGAAATAGAGCATTCTTTAAATAATGGAACATATGGAACTGTAACTAAGGGAGAAAAAATAACTGAAGAAGGTATTAAAAAAATAGATAAAAAAATGAAGGAAATTATAGAAAACGATTACCCAATAGTACTGATATGTCAAGATAATGATACTCTAAAAAGTAAAAGTAAAAGCATATTAAGAAAAGACATAAGAACATTACTTGAAAATTCTGGATGGACGGGAATGATGGAATATGAAATAGATGGATATTTTGATTTCATTTATGAGGAACCATATCCTTCAACTGGAAATGTAAAATTATATGAAATTTCTTTATATAATGGTGGTTTTTTAATAAAATATCCAACAAAAACTCCTGATGAACTTCCTCCATATATAGATAATCCTAAAATGGCAAAAGTATTTCAGGAAACAGGGCAATGGAATTGTATCTTAGATGTATCTACTATTGGAACATTAAATGAAAAAATATTAAAAGGGAAAATTCCAGAGTTAATAAGAATAAATGAGGCTCTTCATCATAAGAATATTAGTAAAATAGCAGATCAAATAACAGAAAATAAAGATATAAAATTAGTAACTATTGCAGGACCTTCATCTTCTGGAAAAACAACATTCAGTAAGAGATTATACCTTCATTTAAGGGCTAATGAAATAAATCCAATAGTAATATCTTTAGACGACTATTATATTGGAAGAAAAAATGTTCCTCTTGATGAAGATGGAAACAAGGATTATGAAACTATTGATGCTCTTGATTTGAAATTATTGAATGAAAACTTAAAAGAACTTGTAGCTGGGAAAGAAGTGGAGATACCAGAGTATAACTTTGTAAGTGGAGAGAGAGAGAAAAAAGGGAAAATGATGAAAGTTCCAGAACACGGACTTATAATCATAGAGGGAATACATGGGCTTAATGAGAAATTAACTGCATCTATACCTAAGAAAAATAAATTTAAAATATATGTAAGCTGTTTAACGCAGCTGAATATAGACAGACATAACAGAATAGCAACAAGTGATGTAAGAAAAATAAGACGTCTTGTAAGAGATAGTATGGCTAGAGATACGTTTGTAGAAGAAACTATTGCTATGTGGAATTCTGTAAGAAAAGGAGAAGAAAAATATATTTTTCCATTTCAGGAAGATGCAGATGTGATGTTTAATTCTAATTTAGTATATGAATTAGGAGTGTTAAAAAGATATGCTATAAGGGAATTAATAAAAGTAAAAATAGACAGTCCATATTATGAAGAAGCAAAAAGACTTATGAAATTCTTGTATTGTTTTGTTGATATAGATTCAAAATATATTCCTGATGATTCAATACTTAAAGAATTTATTGGAGACAGTATTTTTTATAAGTATTAATCAAAAGGGTTAGAATAGTTCAATTACTATTACTAAAAAAGCTGACATGAAAAAATTCAAGTCAGCTTTTTCTTTTAAAATAAAAATTAAAAGAAATTTATAAAATGGTTTCTATTTTTTATAGCAAAAGAAAAAAGGTTACAAAATCAGTAAAATAAATTACTGATTTGCAATGGTCTCTTTTAAAATCATCTTTTTTACTTTTATAACAAATAAAAAATCCTGCTAATATTTTTATAAAAGCAGGATAGTTATTAATTTATTCAGCGTATAATTCTTCTAATCTTTGCTGTACATTTTCATCTTCAAGATATTCATCATAACTCATCATTTTATCAAGGATTCCATTAGGAGTTATCTCAATAATTCTATTAGCTACTGTTTGAATAAATTCATGGTCATGAGCTCCAAATAGGATAGTTCCTTTAAAATTGATAAGAGCTTTGTTCAATGATGTGATAGATTCTAGGTCCAAGTGGTCATTAGGGTTATCAAACATAAGAACATTAGCATTTGTAAGCATCATTCTAGAAAGCATACATCTTACTTTTTCTCCTCCTGAGAGAACTGTACAACTTTTCATTGCATCTTCACCAGTGAAAAGCATTCTTCCTAAGAATCCTCTTACAAAAACATCATGCTGGTCAGGTGAATATGGTCTTAACCAGTCTATAAGATTAAGATTTTTGTTTTCAAAAAATTTAGTATTATCTTTAGGCATATAAGCTTGAGTTGTAGTTACCCCCCAAGTATATGAACCAGAATCAGCCTCCATCTCTCCTGCAAGTATAGATAAAAGTGTTGTTTTAACAATATCATTTTTAGCAAGGAAAACAACTTTATCTCCTGTATTGATAGTGAATGTAAGATTGTCAAGTATTTTAACTCCATCAATAGTTTTAGTAAGGTTTTCAACTTTAAGAAGGTTGTTTCCAGCTTCTCTTTCCTGCTTGAACTCAATAAATGGATATTTTCTATTTGATACCTGCATATCTTCTAATTGAAGTTTATCAAGAAGTTTCTTTCTTGAAGTAGCTTGTCTAGATTTAGAGGCATTAGCACTAAATCTGGCAATAAATTCCTGCAGTTCTTGTCTTTTTTGTTCAATTTTTTTATTTTTAGAAGAAAGAAGTTTTACCATAAGCTCATTTGATTCATACCAGAAATCATAGTTTCCTACGTACATTTTAACTTTTCCATAGTCTATATCTGTAATGTGAGTGCACACCTTATTTAAAAAGTGCCTGTCATGTGATACAACTATAACAGTAGTATTATCTAAATCCATAAGAAAGTTTTCAAGCCAAGATATAGCTTTTATATCAAGTCCATTGGTAGGTTCGTCTAAAAGAAGTACATCTGGCTGTCCAAATAAAGCCTGTGCTAAAAGAATTTTAACTTTTTCAGGTTCAGTAAGCTCTTTCATAAGTTTATGATGAGCTTCAATTCCTATTCCTAATCCCATTAAAAGAGTTTCAGCTTCTGTTTCAGCTTCCCAACCATTTAATTCAGCAAATTCTCCTTCTAATTCAGCAGCTCTCAAACCATCTTCATCAGTAAATTCGCTTTTTGCATATATAGCATTTTTTTCTACAATGATATCCCAAAGTTTTTTGTGTCCCATAAGAACTACATTAAGAACTTCATCTTCTTCATGGGCAAAGTGATCCTGCTTTAATACTGCCATTCTTTTATTTTTTTTATCAAAAATTATTTCCCCTTCTGTAGGATCAAGATCTCCAGAAAGTATTTTAACAAATGTAGATTTTCCAGCACCATTTGCTCCTATAAGACCATAACAGTTTCCAGGAGTAAATTTAAGATTGACATCTTCAAATAGTTTTCTTCCAGAAAATCTCATTCCAAGATTACTAGTTGCTATCATTTAATATATATCCTCCTATAAATTTTACTTTTATACGTATTCAAAAAATCATTATATTATACCATAGTTATTGACAATTTAGCAATAGAAGTTTAGGTTATATTTAAATATTTACTTATTTATTTTTTTAAAACTTTATCTTTAAAAAACAAAAAAATTTGAATGAAGTTATCAAAAATATGATATAATATTACATCAAAGCAAAATATCAGAGAGGGAAAAATGCCAAAATTATTTGATTGTATAAATATAAAAAATATAAAAATAAAGAATAGAATAGTTCTTCCGCCACTGGTAAGATTTTCAATGGTAGGAAAAGATGGTTTTGTTACAGACAAAGTAATAGAATGGTACAAAGATGTCTGTGCTGGAGGAATCGGACTGGTAATAGTAGAAGCTTCTGCTGTAGCAGAAGATGGAAAGCTGAGAGATAATCAGCTGGGTATATGGGATGATAAATTTATAGCTGGACTTAAAAGAATAGCTGATACTTGTCATGAATATGATGTTCCTGTCCTTATACAACTTCATCATGCAGGCTTTAAAGAGAAAATCAAAGATGTGCCTGAGCATCTTCTGGATGAGATACTGGAAAGCTTTAAAATGGCTTTTAAGAGAGCGAGAGAGGCAGGCTTTGATGGAATAGAAATTCATGGAGCTCATACTTATCTTATATCACAATTAAATTCCAGATTATGGAATTTGAGAGAAGATAAATATGGAGGAACTTTTGAAAAGAGAATGTATTTTTCAAAAAAACTTATAGAAGAAACAAGAGATATTTTTAATGATGATTTTATTTTAGGCTATAGAATGGGAGGAAATGAGCCTGAACTAAAAGATGGAATAGAGATAGCAAAATATTTGGAAAAACTTGGAGTAGATATACTTCATGTATCAAGTGGAGTTCCAGATCCTGCATTCAAACAGGAAAGAAAAATAGAAATGCCGACAGAATTTCCTCTGGATTGGGTAATCTATATGGGAACAGAGATTAAAAAACATGTGAACATACCAGTGATTGGAGTAAGGAAAATAAAAAAAGAAACAGAAGCAAGTTGGCTTATAGAAAATGAACTTTTAGATTTTGTAGCAGTAGGGAGAGCTATAATAGCAAAACCTAATTGGGCAGAAGCAGCAAAAAAGGAGTACGAAAAAAGAAATGAAATTAAGGAGTCTTGATATATTTTGTGAGATAATAGATAATTTTGGTGATATTGGAGTAGTTTATAGGTTAGGAAAGGAATTCAGAAAGGTATTTGGAGAAGATTTACAAATAAGAGTAGTGCTTAATAGACTTGATGAATTTATTAATATAAATTCAAATGTAAAAAATATTCCAAAACAAGAAATAGACGGAATTCAATATGTTACATATGAGTATGTTAAGAAAAATATGTGTACTTTTTCTACTGCAAATGTTATAATAGAAGCCTTTGGGTGTACAATACCTGAGGAGTATATGAATGAGGCTTATGAACACTCAGAACTGCTTATAAATCTGGAATATCTTTCAGCAGAAGACTGGATAGAAAGCTGTCATCTGCGGGAATCACCAACTGGAAAAGGTAAATTAAAAAAGGTATTTTTTATGCCTGGATTTACTGAAAAAAGTGGAGGGATTATAGCTGATTCACTTTATCTTGAAAGAATAAAAAAAATAATTGAAAATAAAGAATATTACCAAAAAAAATTTTTCTCAGAAATACAAAATATAGATAATAAAATCATAGGGACAGTATTTTCATATGAAAAAAACTTTACTCCATTACTTAGGGATCTAAAGTCTTTAGATAAAGAAATAGTAATTTTAGCTATGGGAGAAAAGACACAAAAAGGATTCCAAAACTTTTTTGAGAAAAATTTTATAGAAAAGCTTGGAAATATTTATAAATATGGTAAAATAGAAGTACAGTTCTACAAATTTTTAAGTCAGGAAGATTATGAAGAATTAATAAATCTGACAGACTTTAATTTTGTAAGGGGAGAGGATTCTTTTATAAGGGCAGTGCTTACAGGAAAGCCTTATCTATGGCATATTTACTGTCAGGAAGATTATGCTCATATGGATAAAATAGAAGGATTCTTAGATAAATATGAAAGACAGCTGAAAGAAAAAACTTCAGAAAGATATTTATCTGAATATAAAAAGCTTTTTAAAGATTACAATTTTAGAAGAGAAAATTCTTTAGAAGAAGGAAAAGAGGAATATTTATTTTTCTTCAACAATCTGAAGGAGATAGAAAGATGCAATTCTCTATTTAGAGATTTTCTTATCTCAAACTGTAATCTTATAAATAAAGTAAAAGATTTTATAGAGAAATTTTAGGAGGTCAAAAATGAAAATAGCTCAAGAATTAAGAGCAGGAAGTACAATTAAAATCGGAAACGATCCATTTGTAGTTCTAAAATCAGAGTACAACAAATCAGGAAGAAACGCTGCAGTGGTAAAATTTAAAATGAAAAATCTATTAAATGGAAATATTTCAGATGCTGTTTATAAAGCAGATGAAAAAATGGATGATATCAGACTTGATAAAGTTAAAACAGTTTATTCTTATAATGATGGAAGTTTCTATGTATTTTCAAACCCAGAAACTTGGGATCAAGTAGAACTTAAAGAAGAAGATCTAGGAGATGCTATCAACTATCTAGAAGAAGGAATGGAATTAGATGTAATATACTATGAATCTACTCCAGTTGCTGTAGAATTACCTACTTTCCTTGAAAGACAAATTGAATATACTGAACCAGGACTAAGAGGAGATACTACTGGAAAAGTAATGAAAGCAGCTAGAATTAATACTGGATTTGAAGTTCAAGTTCCTCTATTTGTTGAACAAGGTGAATGGATTAAAATAGATACTAGAACAAATGAATATGTAGAAAGAATCAAAAAATAATTTTTTAAATAAAAGCTGATCGAATGATTTAGGTCAGCTTTTTAATTATATTAATTAAGTGGGGTTAGTATGGGTAGGAATAAATTTGATGCTATTTTAGAAAAAATAATGAAAGTTCATGGAGTGAAAATAAACAGAGAAAACTTCTTAAATAAAGAATTATCTAAATATTTTTCTGAAGATATAGTAAAAAAAGCTGTTCAAGACAATCCAGCTATTGCAGGAATAGAAGTTTCTGAAATAAATAAAATAGCAGATAAAGTGATTGCACATGAAATAAGACAGTCTACTTTTATCTCAACAATTATAGGTATTCCGGGAGGAATAGCTATTGCAGGAACTATTGCTATTGATATTACTCAATATTTTGGACATATAATCAGAATAACTCAAAAATTAGCCTATCTCTATGGATGGAAAGATATGTTTGATGGTGAGGACTTGAGTAAGGATACTATTGAGCGGATGACTTTGCTTATGGGTGTGATGTTTGGAGTAGATTTAGCAGATAATGCTGTGGTTAAGTTAGCTCAAAGTGCTGCTTTAAATATTGAGAAGAAAATATTGCAGAAAGCATTGACAAGAAGTGCTGTATATCCAATAATCAAAAAAGCAGCATCTATATTGGGAATAAGAGTCAGCCAGCAGAGCTTTTCTGTAGGGGTAAGTAAAGTTATTCCTTATATAGGAGGAATAATATCAGGGATAGTTACTTACATTACAATGAAGCCACTTGCTCTTAATTTACAGGAAGCTTTATCTGAGCTTCCTTTGGCAGATATAAGTTTTTATAAAAATAAATAATAAAAAGGATGATTGAAAAGTCATCCTTTTTTGATTTCTTAGGAAATTATAATTTGATAAATTTATTGAAAAAATAAAAAATGTTAATTATTTTGTATTCATATTAGATATATTAATTGAATAAGATTAAAATTGACAGCACAAAAAAGCTGATTGTTAATCAGCTGTTTAGCGATATTCTTTCCAGCAAATGGAGCCTGTATGTATATTAAAATATGATATTTTTTTAATTTTCATTCTGGCATTACATTTAAAACAATAAAAAGGATTTACTCCAAAAGCGTTCCATATTTCAAGTTGATAAAAAGTAGAATTGGAATATTTAGAGACATATTTTCTCATGAATTTCATGATGTTTTTAAGTTCTGATTTAATATTTCTAGAATAGATTCCAAAGCGCCTAATCATTTTGAAATGTTTAGGGGGAATGTGAATAATTAATTTGGAAAGAAATGTTTCCACATCTAAAGTAAGCTCAATTCTTTGTTTATCATCAGCAAGACTTTCATAATAGAAAGTAACCTTATTATCATAGAAATCAACAATTTTATATTCTGCGATAGGAGCTCTTGACAGATATCTGCCAATATATTTAATTGCATAAATATTATTATTTAAATCATTTTTTGCAACATTGAAAAAGAATCTTGTATTTTTGCGATAAAGGTAGTTAGCAGCAGCATAAGCTTTAGCTTTAATTTCAGGCTTGTCATAATTTCCAGATTTAACAATATCAATAACCATTTTTTTCCATTGTCCAGCAATGGAATTGACATGAAAATATTTTTTTTCAAGAAATTGGAAGTTTTTATTGAATCCACCTAAAGTAACAATAGCATGAATATGAGGGTTCCATTTAAGATCGCGCCCAAAGGTATGAATAACAGTAATCAATCCATAATGAATGATATCTGAGTTAGTAAAGTATTTAGAGGAATATTTTGAAATTTTATGAATTCTTTGATTTTTTGCTTTAATGTTATGAAATTGATATTTAAAAACATCATTAACAGCATAAGCAAGCTTAGTTAAAAGGTCTCTATCATAGAAGAAAAACATTCTAAGTTCTTCAGGAATAGTAAAAAGGACACTTCTATGTTTAACATCAATAAGAGAAGTGGAAGTTTTTTCAGTTCAAACAGCAGAATAACGTTTACCGCAGGAAGGACAAAATCTAGATTTACAAGTAACTTTAATTTTATGCGCCTCATGACAATTAGGGCATTGAAGAGAGAGAAAAGATTTATCAATAGAACAAGCTAAGAATTTTTGAATAGTCTGTTTAACATCCTCAAAATGTTCATTTTTAAAATATTTCTTGATTTTACCTAAAAGATTTGTTATATTGATTTTAGAGATAATATGTTTGATTTGCATGAATGTCTCCTTTGTATAATTAGGGTGGTAACTATATTATACAAAAAAGAGAGCTGAGTAAAACATTTTTTTTAAATGTTACTCAGCTTTTTTTATATATATGAATTTTAAGTATTTATTATTTTATAAATGCTCACTATATTCTTCATCATCTTCCTTTTCTTTTTCCTCAGTGTCTTCTCCTCCATACTTTTCAGGATTTAAATAGACATGTTTATATGAAAGTTTTTTGAAAAGCTGGTATAAAAATGAATTTATAAACATTCCAATAATTCCTCTAATGACAAGAATAAGCATAAGCATATGCTCCAATTTAAAATTAAAATTCTGATAGTATTTCAGGTATTGTGCTGGTAAAATTAAAATAAGAGAGATAATAGTTGATAATACAGCAGAAGCTACCCAAGTTGAAACAAGAAAAACTAAAAAATATGTAAATTTGTAATACTTGTCCATTTTAAAATATACAATATATGCAGCTAAAAAGAAAAATCCAAGAATGATACCAACAATATTTGTATTGTGATAAAGCAGAAAACTGAGCCAGAAAGCCCCTGCTGTAATAAATAAGTAAATCCCTGATATTCCAAGAATAAAATAATCAAAATATTTTTCTTTTTCTCTTTCATAGTATTCTTTTATATTTCTTTTTATCATTTATCTTTCCTCCAAGTAATCTTTTATTTTAAATTATACCATTTTATTTTTTTAAATAAATCATTTTTAGTATTGTAAATGAAAAAAGATCAGGTAGACTGATCTTTTTTATTCTTTAAATTTAATTTCTCTTTATTCCTTGTGAAGCATTAAGAACAGCTAATAAAGATACTCCAACATCTGAAAATATTGCCATCCACATATTTGCTATACCAAATACTCCAAGTATCATAACTATAACTTTTATTCCAAGAGCCATAATTATATTCTGCATAACAACTTTTTTATTTTGTTTTGCTATTTTTAATAATTCCAGTATTTTAGAAGGTTCATCTTTCATTATAACAACATCAGCAGCTTCAATAGCAATATCACTACCAACTCCACCCATAGCTATTCCTACATCAGCTAAAGATAATACAGGAGCATCATTGACACCATCTCCCACAAAAACAACACCTTTATTGTTTTTAGATTTGATTTCTTCAAGTTTACTTACTTTATCCTGTGGCAATAATTGAGAATATACATTTTCAGGATTTAATCCAAGCTTTTCTCCAACAACAGCCCCTATTTTATTGTTATCTCCAGTAAGCATATAACTTTGGATACCAGATTTCTTTAATCCTTCTATAGTTAGTGGCGAGTCTTCTTTTATTTCATCAGAAATATATACATATCCTAGGAATACATTATCTTCTGCTACATAAAGAACAGTACCAGCATAATGTTTTTCTTCTGCCTTTATCTTATATTCTTTCATAAGTTTATAATTTCCTATAAGTATCATTTTGCCTTCATAATAAGAAAGCACTCCAAATCCAGAAAGTTCTTTGTACCCTTCTATATATTCTTCATTTACTTCTATACTTCCATAACTTAGAATAGCTTTTCCTATTGGGTGATTTGAGTAAAATTCACCTATTTTAGCTGTTTTTAAAAGATTATCTTCACTTTCATTTACAGCTTCAAGTTTGTCTATTTTAAATTTTCCTTTAGTAAGAGTACCAGTCTTGTCAAAAACAACAGCACCTATGGTAGTAAGAGCTTCAAGATAGTTTCCCCCTTTGATAAGAATACCGCTTTTTGATGCTTTCCCTATACTGCTGAAAAAAGTAAGAGGTACGGATAATACCAAAGCACATGGACAAGATATAACAAGGAATATTAATGCTCTTCCAAACCACATATTGAAATTACCAAATAGTGCAGGGAACCCAAGTCCAACTATTAAAGCTATCACTACAACTATAGGTGTATAATATCTAGCAAATTTTGTAATGAATTTTTCTGATTCAGCTTTTTTGTTGCTTGCATTTTCTACCATTTCTATTATTTTATTGATAGTAGAATCACTGAAAAGTTTTGTGACTTTTACTTCAAGAACTCCAGCACCATTTAAACTTCCACTTAAAACCTCACTATTTACAGCAACATCTGCAGGAACAGATTCTCCAGTAAGAGCAGCAGTATTTAAATCACTTTCACCCTTTACAACAATTCCATCTACTGGAACTTTTTCTCCAGATTTTATAATTATGATATCTCCAACTTTTAATTTTTTTGGAGAAATCTTTACTACTTCACCATTTTTATCTCTTATATTTGCATAATCAGGTCTGATATCTAAAAGCTTTTCAATAGATTTTCTTGAGTTTCTTACAGCTGATTCTTGGAAATATTCTCCTACTTTATAGAAAAGCATCACTCCAACAGCTTCAGTTGTTTCTCCAAGATAAAAGGCACCGAATGTAGCAATAGTCATCAAGAAATTTTCATCAAGAAAGTTTCCCTTTGCAATATTTTTAAATGATTTGAGAACTACATCACCACCTAGGATAATATATGCTGCTATTGATACAGCTAACTTTATCATAGGAAAAGATTTAAGAAAAACAGAAATAATAAATAAAACAGCTCCAGTAATCAGAAGCAGCTTTTCTCTTTTTTCTTCAGCTTTTTCTAATACCAATTCTCTTTCTCTCTTAGCTTTGGATTCATCATTATCATCTTCAGTTTCAGCTTTGTATATCAGAGTTCCAGGTTCTAATTTATCAGCTATTGTATTTACCTGTTCCAAGAAACTTTCTTCATCAAAAGATGAATCAGTTTCAACAGTTATATTTTTCTTGTAAAGATCAAGATTACTGTTAATAACTCCTTTTAATTTAGAACTTTCATGTTGTATTTTAGCGGCACATCCTGCACAGCCTAAATTTTCTACAACATATTCTCTTGTTTTGATTTCTTCATTTTCTTTTTTATATATTTTAGTTCCAGGTTCAAGTTTATCTGCAATTTTATTGATAGCTGATAAAAATTGATTTTCATCAAAACTATCATCAGTTTCAACTATCATTTTTTTCTTATAAAGATCAAGATTGCTGTTTAATATACCAGTCATTTTGGAACCTTCATGTTGTATTTTAGCAGCACACCCAGCACAGCCAAGGTTATCTACTGCATATTCTCTTATTTTCATATGTATCCTCCATAATAATATTAATTATTTAATTAATCTGCAAATGATATAGTATATACCCCCATACCCTATATATAAAATATCATATTTATTTTTCTTTGTCAATCAGATAATAAAAGATATTTTTATTTTCTGTCCCTTTAAGATATACAAATTTAATTTCTATATCTTTTTACTTTTTTAAAATCTGCAAATAAACAAAATAGTGTACATACTTTGAACAATACTGAGTCTGTAATTTTAAAGAAGTGGACATTATTTCTATCATATGATAAGATTAATAGAGATCCTTTGAGGCTTAATATCAAGGTAAAGGAGTGGTAGAAATGAAAGTAAATAAGGAATATATAGAGAAATTGTTCGCTGACATTATAGATAAGAATATTGGTACTATTTCAAATCCTTTAGATAAAGGATATCCATATTCAAAGATAAATATAAAACCATTGAGGATAAAAGATGAAATATTTATACAATTTGAACAGTTTAAAGATAATAAAGCTTTTCATGAAAATATATGTGCTGATTCTTCAAAAATAAAATTTTCTGAAATATTAGATAATTTTAAACAGATATTGATATCTGTAAATGGAAGTGATTATCAGATATTGAAAGGAAAAAATGCTTTTAATCTCAAAAAAACTGAAAATACAAAAACATTGAAAACTTTAGAGCATAATAAAAAGAAAAATTATATATTGGAAGAGGGAACTCCAGTACCTTTTCTTACAAAACTAGGAGTAATGGGAGAAAAAGGGGAAGTTTTTAAGCAAAGTTATGATAAGTTCAGACAGATAAATAAATATCTTGAATTTATAGATGATACAATAAAAGAACTTCAATATAAAAAACTTATTAGTTCGCATGTTAAATTTGTAGATTTTGGATGTGGAAAATCATATCTTACTTTTGCACTTCATCATTATTTAAAAAATATAAAAAACTTTACTTTTGAAATAATAGGACTGGATTTAAAAAAAGATGTAATAAAGAAATGTAATGATATAGCTGCAGAATTAAAATGTGAAAATTTGGAGTTTTTAACAGGAGATATTAAAGATTTTGACAAACTTCAAAATGTGGATATAATATTTTCGCTTCATGCCTGCAATAATGCTACAGACTATGCACTGCTGAAAGGACTGGAATTAAATGCAAAGGCTATTCTTGCAGTTCCATGCTGTCAGCATGAATTTAATGACAAGATAAGTGCTAATAAAAAAAGTGATTTTTTTACATTCCAGCTTCCTGTTGGAAAACATGGAATACTTTTAGAAAAATATGCAACTATTGCTACAGATGCTTTTAGAGCACAAGCTCTGGAATTATGTGGATACAGAACTCAAGTGATGGAATTCATAGACATGGAACATACTCCTAAAAACACTCTTATCAAAGGAATAAAGGAAAAAACAACTACAGAATTTTTAAAGAAAAAATTTGAAGAATATGGAAAATTTAAAAAGTTTTTAGGAATTGAACCACTTTTAGATAGTCTTCTTTCACCATACTTTTTAATAAAATTATAATAAATAAAAGAGGATAGTTCATGAGAGAAATTATATTTCTCTCCAGCCATCCTCTTTTAAATTTTACCACCATCTGTGATGTCTTCCTATTCTATATCCACCATAACCTATTCCACCAATAAGAACAGTATTAACTAGATTATCCCGTCTTTGCTCTCTTTTTTCTCTTTCAATAGCTATTTGTTTTTCAAACTCCTGCTTTTCTTTCATAAGCTGTATTTCTATTTCTTCTTTACTAGGGGTATTTCTTGCTATCTCTTTTTCACGATTTGAATCAACTAACTGCTTATATTCGTTAAATTGTTTTATTCTCATTTCAACACTATCTTTAGGTACAGATGCTGCAAAAGCAATACTGCTCATAATGACACATAAAAATAACACTTTCTTGAACATTATCATCACCTCTCTTATAATAATTATACCATAATTAAACAAAAAAAGAAGCTGGTTTTTTACCAGCTTCTTAATCAATAAGTTTTATTAATCAATATTTTTAAGAATTACAGCAGTTCCCATTCCTCCACCAATACATAGAGAAGCAAGTCCATAAGTTAATCCTCTTTTCTTCATTTCATATATTAAAGTGACCATAATTCTGTTACCAGATGCTCCAACCGGATGTCCTAAAGCAATGGCTCCGCCATTAACGTTAGTTTTATCATTGAACCATTCTCTTTCTACACCATGTTGTGTACATAACTCTTTCATAACTCCTAAAGACTGAGAAGCAAATGCTTCATTTAATTCAATAAGCTCCATATCCTGAAGTTTCATTCCAGCTTTTTTAAGAGCATTTCCAATGGCAGGAACAGGCCCCATTCCCATTATTTGAGGATCTACTCCACCTATACCAGTAGCAACTATTTCAACTAAAGGTTTTAGATTATATTTAGCAACTGCTTCTTCAGAAGCAAGAACCATCATAGAAGCACCATCATTTAATCCAGAAGCGTTTCCAGCTGTAACAGTTCCATCTTTTTTGAAAGAAGGTTTTAACTTAGCCAATTTTTCAAGGTCAGTTTTTCTGTTTGGATACTCATCTGTATCAACAATGATATCTCCTTTTTTAGTGCTTATAGTAACAGGAACTATTTCATCTTTAAATCTTCCAGAATCAACAGCAGCTATTGCTTTTTGTTGAGAACCAAATGAAAATGCATCTTGCTCTTCTCTTGTGATTCCATATTTAGCAGCTATATTTTCAGCAGTGATTCCCATATGTACATTTGTAAATGCATCTGTAAGAGCATCAAATACCATATGATCCTTCATAGTAAGGTCAGCCATTTTATGTCCGCCTCTTACTTTTCCTGGAAGGATGAATCCAGCATTAGACATTGATTCAGTTCCTCCAGCAAGGATAAGATTTGCTTCTCCTGCTTTAATGTTAGCATAAGAAGAAATGATAGTTTTCATTCCACTTCCACATATAATATTCAGTGTATAACCAGGAACTTCTTGAGGTACACCAGCTTTTATGGCTACCTGTCTTCCTACACCTTGTGCCTGACCTGCTTGTAATACATTTCCGATAACTACTTCATCCAGATTTGCTGGATCAATTTTTGCATCTTCAATAACTTGTTTTGCAACTGCGGCTCCAAGGTCGCTAGATGATAAAGGGGCTAAACTTCCTAAAAAACTTCCTATAGCAGATCTTTTTGCTGCTACAATGTATACTTTACTCATTAAATCCTCCTATACCTAAATTTTATTTTAATTGTGAAAATTAAATAACTAGTCCTCCAGTTACTGGTAAAACTTGTCCTGTGATATATGAAGCTTCATCACTTGCTAAGAATAAGATAGCATTAGCTACATCTTCAGCAGTTCCAAATCTTGCTAATGGAGTTCTTTCCATCATTCCGGCAACTACTTTTTCTGATAATACATCAGTCATTGGGCTTTCAATGAATCCAGGTGCTACACAGTTTGCTCTGATAGCTCCTCTTCTTGCTAATTCTTTTGCCCAAGTTTTAGTCATAGCAATAACTCCACCTTTTGTAGCTGAGTAGTTAGTTTGAGCTAAGTTACCATATAGTCCAACTACAGATGAAAGTGTAACTATTGATCCTGATTTATTTTTTGACATAATAGGAGCAACAGCTTGAGTCATGTTAAATACTCCTTTTAAGTTAACATTGATAACTGCATCCCATTGTTCTTCAGTCATTCTTTGTAAAAGGGCATCTTTAGTGATACCAGCATTATTTATTAATATATCTATTCTTCCATATTCAGCAGCAATCTTTGCAACAAATTCCTTTATAGCAGCTCTGTCAGTAACATTCAATATTTCATGTCTTACATTTGGCTGTTCATATACAGCTTCTCCCATATCACAAGATATAACCATTTCTGCACCTTCAGCAGCAAATTTTTCAACAACAGCTCTACCTATTCCCCTAGCACTTCCAGTAACTAAAGCAATTTTACCTTTTAATCTATCCATTATTTTCCTCCTTAAACTTTCAGCATAAATTTGAGCTAAATAATATTTTATTTTAAACACTTATGATAAGTATAATTTTTTTTTCACTAAAAGTCAATAAGAACATTATTGAGAATACACTAGAGGTTGCTTATTAGGATAATTAGTTTCAGAACAATACTGATATCATATTTTTTTAAATTACAATAAATTTATTTCTGGAATAAGGAATATATTTGTTGAATAGTGACTATAATTGTTGTAAAATAAAAAGTAAAGAATGGAACAACTGGAGGTTCAACTATGAAATATATTATTCTGATCATCAGTTTCTTGATGATAGGATGTACAAATATAAGAAACAATATTCCCTCTTCTTCTAAAGAAACTATAAAAACTTATTATGAAAACGGAACTATGGAATCTAAAATAATATATATTAATAATAAGAAAAATGGAAAAATGACAAGTTATTATGAAAATGGAAAAATTGCTGTAAAAGGATTTTTTAAAGACGATAAAAGAGATAAAAAATGGACATTCTATAATGAAAAAAATGGAAAAATATCTAGTGTTGAAAAGTATGTAAATGGACAGCTTAATGGAGAACAGGTATATTATCATGATAATGGAAAAATAAAAGTAAAAGGTAACTATACAAATGGAAAAAGAAGCGGCTTCTGGGAAATGTTTGATGAAGAAGGACAGCTCGAAGTGCAAAATATATTTATTGATGGGGAAAATATTATAAGCATAGCAATATATCAAAAAAATGGAAAACTTCTATGTAATGGGAATGTTGTGAATCAGTTAAGACAAGGAGAATGGAAATATTTTGATGAAGAGGGAAATATAGCTTATATTGTAAATTATGAAAGAGGAATAAGAAATGGTGAATGGCATGCATTTGACAGAGAGGGAAATATTTTAATGAATGGAATTTACAGAAATGGAAGAATAGTAGGAATTGATATTGAAGAATAAAATGTCAGATTTATATAAGGAGAGATTTATATGGGAAAGAAAGATGTAAAAATTGGAGTTGCTTTATCAGGGGGTGGAATAAGAGCAACTATATTCCATTTAGGACTTTTTAAATGGCTGGCAGAAAATGAACTTATGGAAAATATAAAACATATTTCTTCAGTATCTGGAGCCAGTATAGCTGTTGGATTGATATATACATACAATAATATGAAATGGCCTACAAACAGAGAATATCTTGAGGAAGTTCTTCCAAATCTGAAAACTGCAATATTAAAAGAAGATGTCCAAAATAAAACTTTGATAACAAGTTTAAAAAAACCTTGGAAACTATTTGGAAGTAAATCAAATATATTGGCAGAAGCAATGGAAAAATGCTGGAAAATAAAAGGAACTTTTGGAGAGCTTCCTGCTTATCCAGCATGGTCAGTTAACTGCACTACTTTTGAAACAGGAAAAAATTTTCGTTTTTCACAAAAATTCAGTGGAGATTATAAAATAGGATATTTTGATTCTAAAGATTTTCCATTGGTAAATGCAATTGCTTCATCTGCAGGATTTCCTTTCTTAGTAGGAATGTACAAATTAGATACAAGAAAATACAATTGGTATGATTATGGAAGTGAAGATAAAAAAATCTTGAAACATGATCACATACATTTATGGGATGGAGGAGTCTACGATAATCTTGGATTGGAAGCTATTTATAAAATGGGAAATGGTGGAGCATGCAGAAAAGGTGTAGATTTTTGTATAGTGAGTAATGCTTCAGCTGGAAGTGCAGAATTTACTGAAAGCGGAAGGAGTATTCTTGAAAAATTAGGAGATACAAAACGATTATTAGATATAGCTATGGATCAAATTGGAGCTTTGAGAAGCAGAGAATATATGGCTTTCATAACTGAAAAAAAAGCAGGTATGTATGTGCAGATAGGAAACTCTGCTGAAAAAATAACTTCTAGTGGGAAACTTGATGAAAAAATAAAAGAAGAATTATTAAAAGAATGTTTAAAAGAAGAGGATTGTGTTAAAGTAAAAACTTACAAAACTACTTTGAATAAACCTACTGAAACAGATTATAATTTGATATTAAGACATGGATATGAGAATGCAAAATGTGTTTATTATTCATATGATTCTATTTTAAAATAAAATAATCAATGAGAAAGTTTAATGAAAATTATTTAGGAAAAATTAGAGTTTTAAGAACTTTCTCATTTTTTATTGAAAATAAAATTTTAAAAATAATGATAAATTTGGTATAGTAAAAGAGATGAAATTTTTTGATATGTAAGCACACTGCTTAGGTGACATAGACATTATTTTAAACATAAACTTGAACATATAAAGGAGAAATTAATGCCATTTACATTTTCACATCCTGCAATTATATTACCATTGAAAAAATTACCTAAAAAATATATATCAATGACAGGGCTTATTGTAGGAAGTATAGCTCCTGATTTTGAATATTTTTTGAGAATGAAAAGCAAATACAGCCATACTATGAGTGGAATTTTATGGTATGATTTACCCATGGGTATTTTTCTGGCTTTTCTTTTTCATAATTTAATCAAAGAAGCATTAATTAATAATATGCCTCTTTTTTTTGAAGCACGTTTTATAGATCTTAGAAATTTTAATTGGAATAGTTATTTTAAAAAGAATTGGTATATTGTTATAATTTCAATCATAATTGGAATATGTTCTCATATACTATGGGATGGGTTTACTCATAGAACAGGACATTTTGTAAAAATGTTTCCAGTATTGGAATCTTCTGTAAAACTATTTGGAACAAAAATACCTATATATAGGGGACTGCAGCATATAAGTACTCTTATAGGAGGAATAGTGGTTATTAAAGTTGTTATTAATCTTCCTCCAGATCCAAATTGTATATTTCAAAAGGGAAAGTATAAATATTGGGTTTTTTTGATTGTTTCAACACCAATAATAATGTTTTACGGGCTTTCAAAGAGAATTCCTTATTATTCTTTATGGCATGTAATAGTGAATTTTATTACAGCTTTTCTTATTTCTTTAATATTGACTTCTTTTATATTTAGAGAGAAAAAGAAAAAAATTAAAGGATAATCAATTGAATCTTTGAAATATAAATGAAAATAAAAGCTTTGGAGGATAGATATGGATAAAATATCAGAAACAAAAAGATTATTGAAGTTAGTTAAAGATAATGTTGAAAAAATAGCACAAGCTAAAGTACAAAAAGAGAAAAAAGAAGTAAGTCAGATAAAAAATGAAATAATACAGTACCATGATAATATAATGGAAAAAATAGAAATATTTGAATCAAATGAACTGTGGTTAGAAGAAGTTATTGAAAGACTAAAGTTAATATTGGAAGATACAGAAGTTTTAATATAGATTTTTATTAAAAATTTTTAAAAAATTAAATAATATTTCATAAATAAAAAAGCTGCCATAAGTAGAAATTTAATCTATTTTTAAGCAGCTTTTTAATTATAAAAATATTTTATTCACTTCAGATTCACCAGTTACTTTTATTCCATTTTTTATAAGCAAATCAGCAGCAGCTCCATTTCCATCTATGAGTATCTTTGAAAAAGTACCATCATAAATTTTTCCATAGCCACATGAAGGGCTTCTTTCTTTTAAAATGGCAGTGCTGCAGTTATATAGTTTAGCTAACTTAAGAACTTCCTCAGCTCCTTTTAAATACTCTTTTGTGACATCCACTCCAGTTTTTGTGATAATTTTATTATCTTGTATCTCAGCAGGGTCACGTGGAGTAGCCAAGCCTCCAAGCTGTTCTGGGCATACTGGTATAAGTTCATGCTCCTTTAACAGCATTTCTATATCTTTTTTCAGCTCCCCTTTACCATTATAACGGCATTCTACACCTAACAGACAGGCACTGACAAGTATCTTCATAATATAATCCTCCTAAATCACTAAACCAGAGCTTCAACTTTATCTTTGAAACCTTGAGGAACTCTTTTTATTTTTTTAGCTGTATAATCATAACATACAAGCATAGTGTATCCATTGATAACTTTTTCACCAGCATTATTAAATATTTCATAATGGCAAGTGAAATTAATTTTTTCTATTTCTATTTTAGTTATTCTTATTTCTATTTCATCATTTAAAAATAGTTCCTTATTATATTCAACATATCCATTTTTTTGAATAACACCAATTCCATCACCTAAATCTAATTCTGTAAATCCAAGAGATTCAAAAAATGCCATTCTTGAAAATTGAAAAAAAAGAAGAGCTCTTTCATTTCCAACATGACCTCCATAGTTTATATCTTCCTGTACTATTTTATATTTGTATGAAAACATTTTACCTCCCTAAAAAATCTTGTTAAATTGAATATCAATACAACAATTATATTATAAAAACTATAATAAAGAAAGACATTAAAGAGAATAAAATAAATATAGGAATAATAAATTAGTGTAAAATCAAATTTTAAGCAATATATAAAATTTCATGGCAGAGAAGATAAATTAAAAATATTGACAATAAAAGAAATTAGAGTATAAAATTGAGTTGGAACGAAAATACATATATACTAAGGAGAAAGGAATGGGGAAAAAAGGGTATGGATTTTTATTCAAAGAAAAAAAAGAAACAAAATCTTTAAAAGATGAAATAATAGAAAATAGATATATCAATAAAATGATGAAATCTATAATTGATTCATCTTATGATGGAATTTATGTAACTGATGGAGAAGCAAATACTCTTTTAGTAAATAAATCTTATGGAAGAATAACAGGTCTGAACATAGAAGAGTTGATTGGAAAAAATATGAAAGATCTGGTAGCTGCAGGTGTATATGACAATTCAGGCTCCCTTGTAGTGATAGAAACAGGAAAAGAAGCCACTGTCAATCAAAAATTATCATCTGGTAAAGAAGTATTGGTTACTAGTGTGCCAGTTTTAGATGAAGATGGAACACGAAAATATATAGTAACTAATGTGAGAGATTTATCAGATATAGAAAGATTGAGAAGAGAACTTTTTTTAAATCAAAATTTGACTCAAAAGTATAAAGATGAACTGGAAAATATGAAAGAACAACTTGTGGATATAGATGATATAACATTTAGGGATAAATCTATGTTCAATACATTAAAAATGATATTAAAAATATCTAAGATGGATACTTCTGTACTTCTCACAGGTGAAACAGGAACTGGAAAAACTCATATAGCTAAGTTAATACATAAGTACAGCAATAGAAATGAACAGACATTCATTGAGATAAACTGTGGAGCTATACCAGAAAGTCTTATTGAATCAGAATTTTTCGGATATGAGGCAGGGGCTTTTACTGGAGCATCTAAAAAAGGAAAAATGGGAGTTTTTGAGCTTGCAAATAATTCAACTTTATTTTTAGATGAAATATCAGAATTGAATATAGATTTGCAGGTAAAACTGCTGAAAGTACTGGAAAGTCTTGAAGTGAGACGTATTGGTGGTGAAAGAGTTATCCAGACAAATGCAAGAATAATAGCTGCCACAAACAGGGATTTGAGGGAGCTGGTAAAAGAAGGTAAATTTAGAGAAGATTTATATTATAGATTGAATGTAATATCCATAAATATACCATCTTTGAAAGAAAGAAAAGATGACATAATTCCATTATGTCTAAGATTTCTACAGGAATTTAATAAAAAATACAGTGTTGAGAAATTTTTCAGCCAGGAAATAGTGGAAGTTTTTTATAGGTATCATTGGCCTGGGAATATAAGGGAAATGAAAAACCTTGTTGAACAATTGGTAATTATATCTCAAGGAAATGAAATAACTACAGATTATCTTCCAAAATATATTTTTCAAAAAGCTACTTTAGATATTTTAGATGAAAAAATTGAAAAGACTGATGAACTTTATCAGTATCATAAAATGAGTTTAAAAGAGGCTACTCTTAAATTTCAACAAAATCTAATCAGAAATATACTTAAAGAAAAAGGTTCTCAAAGACAGGTTGCAAAAGCATTACAAGTAGATCCAGCAACAATTACAAGAAAACTTACAGGTTTGGAATAATTAAAAATTATCAAAGCACATCTATATTGCAAAAATGCAATTAGTTGCAAAAATGCAAAATTTTATAAAAACTGTATTGAAAAAATGCAATACAGTTTTTTTTGATTCTTTATGTAAAAATCTGAAGTACTGATTTGAAAAGTGTTTATAAAAATAAAGAAGAACATATTTTATTGGCAGATAAATTGCTTTATTACATATATCAAGGAATTAAAATAAATTTAAAGGGAAGTGATTTGTATGGCTTTAAAAACACCACAGGAATATTTAGAAAGTTTAAGAAAATTAAATTTAGAAGTTTATCTTTTTGGAGAAAGAGTGAAAAATCCTGTTGATAATCCTATTATCAGACCATCTTTAAATTCAGTAATAATGACTTATGAACTTGCACAAGACCCTAAATATACTGATCTCATGGTAGTTGATTCTCATATGACAGGAGAAAAAATCAATAGATTTACTCATATTCATCAAAGTACCAGCGACCTTGTAAAAAAAGTAAAAATGCAAAGATTATTAGGACAGAAAACCGCTGCCTGTTTTCAGCGTTGTGTAGGGATGGACGCTTTTAATGCTGTGTACAGTACTACTTATGAAACAGATCAAAAATATGGAACTGAGTATCATGCAAGATTTAAAAAATTTCTTGAGTATGTACAAAGGGAAGATTTGACAGTAGATGGAGCTATGACTGATCCTAAAGGTGATAGAGGACTTTCACCATCAAAACAGGAAGATCCTGATTTATTTCTTCATATAGTTGAAAAAAGGGAAGATGGAATAGTAGTAAAAGGAGCAAAGGTACATCAGACAGGAATAGTAAATTCTCATGAAGTGCTTGTAATGCCGACTATATCTATGACAGAAGAGGATAAAGAATATGCAGTAGCTTTCTCTGTACCTACTGATACAGAAGGAGTAAAAATTATCTATGGAAGACAGTCATGTGATACAAGAAAACTTGAAGAAGGGACTTTAGACAGAGGAAATCCTAAATTTGGAGGACATGAAGCTTTAGTTATATTTGATGATGTATTTGTACCAACTGAACGTATATTTATGTGTGAAGAATATGATTTTTCTGGAATGTTAGTAGAAAGATTTGCAGGATTCCACAGACAAAGTTATGGAGGATGTAAAGTAGGAGTAGGAGATGTACTTATTGGAGCAGCAGCTCTTATTTCAGATTATAATGGAACAAAAAAAGCTTCTCATGTAAAAGACAAAATAATTGAGATGATACATTTAAATGAAACTTTATATTGTGCTGGAATTGCATGTTCTAGTGAAGGACATCCAACAGTGGCAGGATCATATGAGATAGATATGCTTCTTGCTAATATCTGTAAGCAGAATGTAACTAGATTCCCATATGAAATAGCTAGACTGGCAGAGGACATTGCTGGAGGATTGTTTGTAACTATGCCTTCTGAAAAAGACTACAGAGATCCTGTATTAGGAGGATATATAGACAAATATCTAAAAGGAGTAGCAACTGTACCTACAATAGATAGAATGAAAGTGCTTAGACTCATAGAAAATCTTACACTTGGAACAGCAGCAGTAGGATATAGAACAGAATCTATGCATGGAGCTGGGTCACCTCAGGCACAAAGAATTATGATAAGCAGACAGTCTAACCTTGAAGTTAAAAAACAGCTTGTAAAAGATATTTTAGACATTAAGGATTAATTTATGGATAAAATAGAAAAATTTTTAGATGAAGAGATAAGACCAGAACTGTATAAACATAATGGAGATATATCAATTGAAGAATATGATAGAAAAAATAAAAAACTAGTTTTAAGATTGATGGGGCAGTGCTGTACCTGCCCTCATTCAATTGATACCAGTGAAAATTTTATAAAAATCAGTGTAAGAGAAAAGTTTCCAGAAATAGAAATATTACATGTAAATGCTGGAGCTTCAAAAGAATTCATAGAGATAGTTAAGGCATATTTAAGGGGGAAATAGATTTATGGATTGGAGAGAAGAATATAGAAAGAAAATGTGTTTTCCAGAAGAAGCTGTAAAAAAAATAAAATCAGACAGCCGTGTAGTTATATGTCATGCAGCAGGAGAACCGCAAACTTTAGTGGATGCAATGGTGCATAATTATAAGGAATATAAAAATGTTGAAATAGTTCATATGGTAGCTCTTGGGAAATGTGATTATATGAAGCCGGAAATGGCAGGACATTTCTGGCACAATGGACTTTTTTTAGGGGGAGGAACTAGAGATGTTGTAAATGCAGGAAATGGGGATTATACAACATCATTCTTTTTTGAAATACCTAAATTATTTAAAAAAGGAGGAACACTTCCAGTAGATACAGCTTTAATACAGGTATCACCACCTGATGAACATGGATATTGCAGCATAGGAATAACTTGTGACTATACAAAAGCAGCTGCTGAAAATGCAAAGTGTGTAATAGCTCAGGTAAATAAATTTATGCCAAGAGTATTAGGAGATAATTTTATACATATATCAGAAATAGATGTAATAGTAGAGAAAGATGAACCTATAATTATTTTAAATCCACCTAAAATAGGAAATGTTGAAAGAAAAATAGGAGAGTACTGTGCGAGTCTGATAAATGATGGAGATACTTTACAATTAGGGATAGGAGCTATACCTGATGCAGTACTTACATTTTTGAAAAATAAAAAAGATTTAGGTATACATTCAGAAATGATATCTGATGGAGTAGTAGAACTAGTAGAGGCAGGAGTTATCAATAATAGTAAAAAGACTCTTCATAAAGGTAAATCAATAGTAAGTTTTCTTATGGGAACTAGAAAGTTATATGACTATGTAAATGATAATCCAAGTGTAGAAATATATCCAGTAGATTATGTAAATGATCCAAGAGTTATATCAAAAAATGAAAATATAGTTTCTATTAATTCAGCTATACAGGTAGATTTAATGGGACAAGTAAACGCCGAAACTATTGGAACAAAACAATTCAGCGGGACTGGCGGACAGGTTGATTTTGTAAGAGGGACAGCTTTTGCTTTAAATGGAAAATCAATAATAGCAGTGCCTTCAACTGCTTCTAAAGGAAAAGTTTCAAGAATAGTAGCTTATTTAGATGAGGGAGCTGTGGTGACAACTTCAAGGAATGATGTACAATATATAATTACAGAATATGGAATTGCCGATTTGAAAGGAAAAACTTTAAAAGAAAGAGCAAGGGAACTTATAAAAATAGCTCATCCTGATTTTAGAGACGAATTGACTCAGAAAGCATTAGAAAAATATAAGACACTTTAGGAGGGAAAAGTATGGCAATCAAAAGAGAATATGGACATGAACAACCATATATTCCATTGGGGATATTTAAGGTAAGACTGCCTTTCGTACATTATAAATGGGAATGGTCAGAAGCAATGCAAGCAATACTTATGTGTGCAACATGTCTGGGAGCTATTCCTATATTAACTGAAAATCTAGGAATTTCATTTGAACTGGCATGGTCTATGGTAATAATCAATGGAATATTATATAATCTTCATGCTTTACTAGGAGATCCAGTAGTACCTGGCTGGATAACTCCTTCTATTCCCTTGACAATAGTTTATCTATCAAGATTTACTATAGGTGTAGATAGAATACATGCACTCATTGCTTTACAAATATTAGTTGCATGTATATTTATAATAATGGGTATAACAGGACTGGCTGGAAAACTTATGGGAATAATACCAGTATCCATCAAATCTGGAATATTATTAGGAGCAGGATTTGCAGCAGTAGTTGGAGAATTCAGCACAAAAGGAAGATTTAATCTTTATCCTATATCAATAGCTTTTGGAGGATTATTTTCTTTTTATCTTTTATTTTCAGTAAAATTTAGAGAACTGAGAAAAAGAAATAAAATAGCAGATGTTTTTGGAAAATATGGAATGCTTCCAGCAATTTTTTTAAGTATAATAATAAGTCCATTGGTAAAAGAACTTCCATTTCCAAAACTGGAGATAGGATCTGTTATAAAAATACCTGAAATTGGAAATATATTGAAAGAAGTGAGTATATTTGGAGTTGGAATACCAAATGCAGCATTTTTTATAAGTGCTGTACCTATGGCAGTAATGGTGTATATAATTGCATTTGGAGATTTTGTTACAAGCAGTGCTTTAATAAATGAAGCAGATGAAGTGAGAAAAGATGAAAAAATAGATTTTAATTCTAATCGTTCTAATCTAATAAGCGGATTTAGAAATATAATTCAGGCAGTATTGATTCCATATGTACCTATGTGTGGACCATTATGGGCAGCAGTTACAGCTTCTGTTTCTCAAAGATACAAAGAGGGAAGAGATGCAATGGATTCTATATACAGCGGAGTGGGAACATTTAGAATAATGACTTGTGTATCAGTTGCGTTAATACCTGTGGTTTCATTAGTACAGCCTATACTTCCAGTAGCTTTATCACTTACTATGCTGGTACAGGGATATATTTGTACAAGACTTGCAATGTCTATGTGTGAATCTGAACTAGATATGGGAATAGCTGGAGTAATGGCAGCAGTACTTGCAACAAAAGGTGCAGCATGGGGAATGGGAATAGGTATTATTCTTCATCTGCTTCTTGCAAATGTAAAAAATAAACAGGCCAAAGCAGCAGAAGTACAAGAATAAGGAATCTAAACATGGAAATTAGATTTTGCGGAGGATGTAATCCATTATATCATAGAGAAAAATTATATGAAAAACTAAAATTTTTAACATTAGATTTAGATAAAGAAGTAATAATAATACTGAATGGTTGTCAAAGAGGGTGTATAAAAATTTTAGAAAATAAAAGTACAATAAATGTTCAGGAGTATCTGATACATATAGGTAAATTTGATGAAGATGAAATATTAAAATGGATAATGGGGAAAGTAAAATAATAAGAGAGAGATATTTCCAGAAGAAAATCCCAGCAAGATTTGGAAATATCACTCTCTATTTTAATTAGTTATTTTATTGTAATACTCTTTTATGAAAAGAAAATATTATTTCTCCAATCTTTAAAAATATATTATATAGATTTTTTTCTGTATATTATTTATAATATAAGAAGTAAAAGCATGCAGCATAAGGAGTATAATATGGAAATAAGATATGGAAATGATACTGATAAAATAAAAGCTGAATATATATGGAAAGAGTGTTTTACAGACAGTGAAAACGAAGTTGATTTTTATTTTAATGAATTATATAAGAAGGAAAATTTTTTATTATTAGAAGATGATGAAAAAAATATAAGAGCTTCACTTTATGAGAATCCATATGAGATGGTAATAAATGGTGAAAAGGTTTCTTCTTTTTATATAGTGGCAGTAGCTGTTTCACCTCAATACAGAGGAAGAGGATATATGGGGGAGCTTATAAGATACAGCTTAAGAAATGCAAAAAGAAAAGGGCTGGATTTTATTTTTCTTAGTCCAATAAATACTGAAATATATAAAAAATATGGTTTTGGATATATGAGCAGTCTTGAAAAATATAATATAGCAATGAAAGATATTCCTTTTGAAAGAATAGATAAAATATATGAAATAAAAAAAGTATTTGATGAAAAAAATATAGATAAAAATTTATTGAAAATTTATGATAAAAAAATGAAAGATAACTTTGCATATGTAAAAAGGGATGAAAGTTATTACAAAAGATTTGTAAAAGAGATGAAAAATGAAAATGGAGAGGTTTATATATTTTATAATGGAACTGAACCAGCTGGATATATTTCATTTTATAAAAGGGATGAAAATATTGAAATAAGAGAAGTTTTTGGATTAGATAAAAAAGTAATTGAATCAATGTATGCTTTTATAAAAACTTATAAAGAGTATTATCCAGAATTAACAATAAAAGCTCCTATTCATAGCAATATGAATTTTTATATTTATAATCAGATATCCATGAAAAAAAATGAATTTCCATTTATGATGGGAAGAATAGTCAATGCAGAAAATATGCTGAAAAGACTTCATATAAAAGACATTAATCTGAAAATATCTGTTGTTGATAAAATAATAGAAGAAAATAATGGAATATATGAAATTGCTGTAGACGGCAGTATTACTAAGAAAATAGCAATAGAAAATGATATGGAAATAGATATATCAGATTTGAATCAATTGATATTTGGGTATTTTTCTTTAGAAGAAATGCTTGAACTGGAAAGGATAAAAATAAATAATGCTGAGAAAATAGAAAAAATAAAAAAAGTATTTCTTAAAAAGAAAGTTTATATTCAAGAATATCAGTAAAACAAAAAAGCTGGCAGGTTTCATGTGACTGTCAGCTTTTTTGTTAACAAGTAAAAATTAAAATACTTTTAAAAAGAAAGGATTTGTATATTAATTGTATAATAACTTATTAAAAAAGTCAACAATTATTTTTAAATATTTTTTATTTATTTCCTATTATAATTTCATTAAGAGATAACTTAGGAACAAAGTGATTATTAAGGGTATCCCTATAATATTTTGTATCTTTATTTTCTGCTGCAACTATTTTGACTTTATCCTTTGGTTCTCCTAAAGCAAGGATGAAATATGATTTATATTTTTCTGGAAGGGCAATTATTTTATCTACTTCTTTTTTATTGTAAGCTCCAACTATACAGCCTCCAAATCCCATTTCAGAAGCACACAGTAGCATGTTTTGTGAAGCTATTCCCATATCAAAGTGCAATAGAGGTTCAGAAGTCTGAGTAAGAGGATCGCAGGCACAGAGAATAACATAGGCTCTTGGAGATTCTTCAATTACAGGATTCCAGCTGACAGCAGCAGCCCATTTAATTTGTTCAAATATCTCATCACATAATTTTTTGTCACTAACACAAAAAAATCTGATAGATTGTGAGTTTTTAGCCGAAGCGCCAAGTCTTGCCCCTTCAACTATTTTAGATAATTCAGTTTTTGTTAATGGTTTGTCAGTAAAACTTCTGTGTGAACGTACGTTTTCTAAAGTCTTTAAAATCATAGCATCCTCCTAAGTTTATTTATTTTATCTGTTTAAAATAAGTTCTCTGTACTCTTTAGAAGTAAGTTTTTCTTTTGGCAAAGCTTTTGCACTGATAGTAGAAGCCAAAACCTGTCCAAAATAACCACTGTTCAATGAATTTATATGAGTAATAGCTATAGCTAATGCATCTGCAGCATCATCTGGTTTAGGAATTTCTTTCATTCCCAAAAACTTTTGAACCATAAGCTGTACCTGCTTTTTTTCAGCTTTTCCATATCCTGTTATCCCTGTTTTAACCTGCAAAGGAGTATATCCATGTATTTTTAGACCATTCTGTTTTCCACATAAAAGAAGAACACCTCTAGCCTGTCCAACGGAAATTACAGTTTTATTATTTTTAAAGAAGAAAAGTTCTTCTATTGCCATATGTTCTGGGCTATATTTTTTTATGAGGTCACTAAGTTTTTCATAAATTTGACAAAGTCTTTCTTCCATAGGAGTATCTTTATCAGTATAAAAACATCCATAATCTATTATTTTAAATTTACTTTCTTCGTAATCAATTACACCAAATCCTACTATTGCCGTTCCTGGATCAATTCCCAGTACTCTCATTAAAAATCACCTCTCTAATTAAAGTGTAACATATTTGATTCTATTTTTCTATTAAATAAAATAATATAAAAAAAATAAAGGAATTTCTTCAATTATATAGTATAGAATTTATGTAAAGTATAACTTAAGAAAGGGTGAGAAAAAATGTTGGATATTTCAGAATACATAAAAGACATAAGTTTATATCCTCTTTTGACACCTGAAGAGGAAAGGGATATTTCAATAAAAGCAAGAGCTGGAGATAAAGACTCAAAGGAAAAATTAGTGACATCCAATCTTAGACTGGTTATCAGTATCGCTAGAAAATATACAAATATGGGGATACCTATACTTGACTTAATACAGGAAGGAAATATGGGATTGATAAGAGCAGTTGAAAAATATGAACCTGATAAAAATATAAGATTTTCTACCTATTCTACATTTTGGATAAAGCAAAGTATTCTCAGATATATAACATCAAGCAGGGGACTTATTAGGTTTCCTTCATATGTATATGATGGTATATCAAGAATGAAAAAATATGTACAGGATTATAAAAATAAAAATTCACATTTTCCATCTATTGATGAGATATGCAGCAGTCTGGATATGAAAAAAAAAGAGGTTGAAAGATATATTGAAGTACTGGAAAAAGGAAATGGTACAGGAAATGAAGTATATGGAGAAATAGCAGAATATTGCAGCAGTATAATTTATGATGATACTTTTGAAGACAAAGTTATTGCTAAGGATTCAACAGTTGATTTAATGAAGAAAGTAAATAAACTTCCACCAAAAGAAAGAGAAGTCTTAATATATAGATATGGATTGCTGGATGAAAAAGTACTTACTCTGGGTGAAATAGGAGAGCGGATGAATCTTACTAAGGAGAGAATAAGACAGATACAACTGGAGGCAATCGATAGACTAAGGGAAACATTATAAAAAAAATAAAAATTATATGAAAGGCGTTTCATGAGTTGAAACCCTTTTTTTTTGTGTTATTATGGAGTAAATAAGTAAAGTTTAAAAGCGAAAACGATTGACAGATACTGTTAAAAATTATAAAATCATTAGTGTATGTCGAAATAACAAATCAGTATGAAAAGGGGAAGAAAGACATTTGAAAAATAGATTTTATATAACTATAACTGATTTCAGAGGAGTAAAATGCTATTCTTTTGATAAAATAATAAAAAAATATCTTTTTGTAGTTGGAAGCCTTTTCTTTACAGGACTTGTTTTGCTGATAATAATGATCTTCGTCTTGAAAGACAAAGTAGATGAATACAGCTATTTCAAACTCGAAAATGAAAAGCTTTATACTCAAATAGAAGAAAATAGAAGAAATCTGGAAGAAAAGAATCTGGAACTTGAAAATATAAGTGAAAAAATAACAGAGATTGAAAGACTTATGGGAGAGGATAATATTGCTAATTCAGTAAATCTTAATGAAATTGAAAGATTAGATTTGACTAAATTAAATATAATAGATAAAAAATATCTTCTTCAAATGATTCCTAATGGGAATCCTATATCACCATTTAAAGGATATTCAAGTGGATTTGGCGGAAGATTTCATCCTGTACTGGAGCAAAGAAAGTTTCATTATGGATTGGATTTTGTAGCTAAAGTAGGAACAGACATATTGGCACCTGGAGATGGAATAGTAGAATATGCTGGATTTAATTCAGGTGGGTTTGGAAATCTTATTATATTATCACATAACTTTGGATTTAAGACATATTTTGCTCATTTGAATGAGATAGATGTAAAAGTAGGAGATTTTATAACTAAAGGAACCGTAATTGGAAAATCAGGAAATACAGGGCGATCAAGTGGTCCTCATCTTCATTATGAAATACACTATCTTGGTAAGAGAATGGATCCAAAGAATTTTGCAAAATGGAGTCTAGAGAATTATGACTATATATTTAAAAACGAAAAGGGGGTAAAATGGCAATCTTTACTAGAAATGACAAAGTTGCAGACACAGATTATTCAACAAAAGAATTAACTAAGGTATCTCAGGGAACTTCATTTACAGGGGATGTAGTAAGTGAATGTAATCTGCTTATTGATGGAGAAATCAATGGAAATATACTTTCGAGAGCATCAGTTACCATTGGACCTAAAGGTAAAGTAGAAGGTAAAATAGCAGCTTCAAAAATTGTTATAAGCGGTTTTTTCAAAGGAGAACTGGAAGGGGATACTGTTGAACTTTCAGCAACAAGTAATGTGATTGGAGATATTATCAGTGACAAGCTTGTAATAGAAGATGGAGGAAACTTCGAGGGATACAGTAAGAAAAAAAAATCTAATGAGTATCTGAGTATGAAAGAAGATGAAGAAGAAAAAGTAAATTCATATGATGACAAAGAGGTAGATGAATAATTAAACATTGACAGGTGATATCTCTATCACCTGTTTTTTGTAAAATAAAAAAGGAGTGATAATTCACTCCAATATATTTAACGAAGAAGAAGATTTAAACCACTGATTATACTTACAATAACAATAAATTTTTCAAAAACATTCTGATTCATTTTTCCAACTATAAATCTTCCTGCAAGTATACCAATAAAAACAGTGGGAATGGCACATGCCCCTCTTGAGAGAGTAAATAAATTAACATTTTTTAAGAAAAAGAAATAGAGTATAAGTTTCGAAAAATTAACTATGAAGTAAAACCAAGTTCTAGTGCCATAAAATTTTTCTTTGTCTAAGTTGATATTTAAAAGATATATACTCATAAGAGGCCCAGAAACATTTCCTATAAAAGAAGAAAATCCTCCAAGAAAACCAAATATATAACTTAATTTTGAAAAATTCACATTGAGACTTTTTAAAAGAGTGAGAATACCTATTGTTAATATAATTACTCCCATGCTTTTTTTGAAAAATTCATCAGAAATACTGTTACCAAAGACCACAGCAACTATTATTCCAAGTATTGTCATAGGAAGTATTTTTTTCAGTATTTTTAAATCAAGTTCTTTTCCATATAAGTAAAGCATAGTCAAATCAGAAATAACTACAGGTATAATTATAATACCAGCAGAGGTTTTCCCTCCATATAACGAAGCAAGAAGAGGAGAAAAGACTAAAGCAGTGGGAATGCCAAGTTTACTGAACCCAGCTCCAAGTCCAAGAATAATCATTCCAAAAATCTCAATAGGTGTCATTAGAAGGCCTCCAAATATTTCAATATGCAATATTAATAAAAATATGGTATAATTTTAATTAGATAAATAATGAAATTATACATGCTTTATAGTTATTTTAGCACAAAAAAAATTAAAAAGATATAAAGAAGATTAAGTATTATGAGAACAATGTTATTTAAATAATAAAATTAGGAGAGATATTATGAGCGTTTTTTTAAAATTCATTTTACTCATTATTTTAATATTAATGAGTATTTTCTTATCTATGAGTGAAATATCCCTTGCCTCCGCAAGAAAGATGAAACTTCAGATAATGATAGAAGAGGGAGATGAAAATGCTGAAAAAGTATTGAAGGTGCAGGAAACTTCAGGGAATTTTTTTACAGCTATTCAGATAGGTATAAATGCTATTGCAATATTGGGTGGTATAATTGGAGATAATATAGCAGGACCATGGGTAATACTTTTTATAGAAAAATGGATACCAGGACTTGCAGGAAATGCATCTATGATAGGAAGTATAATATCATTCCTTATAATAACAGGGATGTTTATTGAGTTTGCAGATTTGATACCCAAAAGGCTGGCAATGGTGGCACCAGAAACGATAGCAGTGCATATAATCAATCCCATGTTGATTTTGATATGTATATTAAGACCTTTGATATTTATATTCAATGGAACAGCTACTTTTATTTTTAAATTATTTAAAATACCTTTGACAAGAAATGATATCATAACATATGATGATATATTTGCAGTAGTTGATGCAGGAGCAGAGGCTGGAGTAGTTCAAAGAAAAGAGCATCATTTGATAGAGAATATATTTGAATTGGATACAAGATGGGTTTCTTCAATAATGACTACTCGAGATGAAATAGTATATTTGACTTTAGAAGAGGGAGAAGAGAGCATAAAAGAAAAGATAGCTAATTATCCTCATTCTAAATTTTTAGTATGTCAAAATGAGATAGATACAGTACTGGGATATGTTGATTCTAAAGATATTCTTCCTAGAATATTAAAAGGTGAAATGAGTGGACTTCATGATATACAGGAAATATGTAATCCAAACCTTCTAATAATTCCAAATACCTTGACATTATCAGAAGCTTTGGATAGATTTAATGAAGCAAGAGATGATTTTGCTATAATATTAAATGAGTATGGACATGTAGTAGGACTTGTAACATTAAATGATGTAGTAAATACTTTGATGGGTGATATAGTTTATCAAGATCAGGATGAACAGCAGATAATATCAAGAGGTGAAGGCTCTTGGCTTATGGATGGAGTAACACCTATTGAAGATGTAAAAAAAGTATTGGATATTGAAAAATTTCCAGAAGAAGATACATATGAAACAATAGCTGGATTTATGATGTATATGCTGAAAAGTATTCCTAAGAAGGCTGCTATGGTAGAATTTGAAAATTATACTTTTGAAGTTGTAGATGTAGATAATTTTAAGGTTGATCAATTATTAGTGACAAGAAAAGAAGGACAGGAAGAAGAAGAGTTTGAAAATATCAATTTTGAATAATAAATTTCAATAGAAAGAACCCTCTAAATATTGAGGGTTTTTATTTTTTGTAGAAATATATTTAAAAAATAATTTAATAAAAAATTAATATTAAAAGTTAGAAATAGTAGATGAAATGAATCTATATTCATTGAAAAATCTTAACATTTTATTTGCTTTTAAGAAAAGATTGGAATATAATCTGATGTATACTATATAACAGATGTCATGATTAAAAGTACATTTGCTATAAAGAAATAATCGGAGGAGCTAGAATGTTGTTTTGGGGAAAAAAGAAAAAAAGACTTCCTGATATAATTGTAGGATTTGTTCTTTTAGAGAGTTTGAGTTATGATTTCAATAAATTAAAAATTAATTTAAAAAAAGAATGGAAAATAGAAATAAAAGATACAGCAGAAGAGGATACAATAGCTTTTAATGTGGAAAATATGCTTATAGCATGCAGTTTTGTACCAGAACCAATTCCAAATCATGAAATAGAAAGTCACTATAAGGATAATTGGATGTGGCAGGATGCAGAGAAAAAAGTATCGAAACATAAATCACATGTTATAATTTCTATACTTAATGGAACTAATAATATAGAAAGATATAAAATATTTACAAAAATAGCAAGCAGTATATTAGCAGAAGAAGAGGCTATTGCTGTATATATGAGCCCAATGATTATTGAAAAAGAAACTTATAGATGCTTAGCTAAGGAATTGAAAATTGGAAAATTACCTATACTTTTATGGATATATATAGGTATAACTAATAGTCAAAATGGTATATCAGTGTATACTTTAGGACTCAATCATTTTAAGAAGAAAGAAGTGGAGATATTGAATTCATTCAGAGATTGTGAGGAAGTATTTGAATTTATACTGAGAATAGTTAATGAAATAATAAAAAATGATATTAATGTAGAAAAAGGAAGCTTTTTCAGAATAGGAAAAAAAGAACTTTCTTTTAAAATATCTTCTGGTATATTTGTAAATGGAAAATCCCTAAAAATAACATATTAGTATATATAAAAACTGATCAGATCTATAAGGTCAGTTTTTTTATTTAAAAATTAAAAAGAGATATTCAGGAGTCTAAGCCAAATATCTCTTTTCTATTGTTAATACACAGAAAGTTTAAATTGTAATTAAAGTTTAAATATTTATTTGAAAAGTTATTAATAACTAATCTTTTTCATTTGCATATTGAACTTTTTTAGCCTGCATATCTTCAGGTTTATGTTGAGCAGCAAATTTAGCATGATCTATATAGATATTTTGAATATCTGGATTTTGTCCCAAACCTTCTAATATAATTTTAGAAACTGTGAATCCAGCTCCTTTAAGATCGTTATTCCAATCTTCAGCTATATCATTGTTAGCATGATCTCCAGCAACAAACATAAATGGCATTAAGATAACATCATTAACATCTTTAGATTTTAATTTAGCAACTACATTATCAAATGCAGGATATCCTTCTACTGTACCAACTGCATAAGTATCCATTCCTTCAGCAGTAAATACATAATCCATCATAGCATAAGCAGAACCACCAAAATGATGAGTTCCATGCCCTACTAAAACTACACCTTGGTTAGCTTTTAAAGGACCTACTTTTTTAGCTATAGCTTTAGCAACAGCTTCATAGTCTTCATGAGTAGTTAATAGTGGAGTCCCTATTCTTATATCTTTAAAGTCTTTTTCATATCCTTTTAATTCTTCAGCAAGATTGTTAGATTCAACTCCATTCATAATATGAGTACCTTGTACTAATAAATGAGTATATCCCTTTGCTTTTAAGTCCTTAATAACTTCTGAAGGATTTTGTTTTTCTATTCCTTTTGCTTTTAATCTTCTCATAACTATTCTTGAAGTAAATGCTTCTTTTACATCAGCATTTTTAAATTCATTTTTAGCTTTCTGGTTAATAGAATCAATAGTTAAAGCTCTAGTATCGTCATAAGTAGTTCCAAAGTGAACCATAAGTACAGCTGCCTTATCTCCTTTTTTCATTCCTTTGAAAAAATCATTCTCCACATATCCTCCTTCTGAATTTGCCAATGCTGCAGTTCCTGCTGCAAGAAGCAAAGCTCCTGCCAATAAATTTCTCATTTTTCCCATGATCTTCCTCCTAATAAATTTGCAGGGATTTTTTTAAATAAAAAAATCTCCTGTGATAGGAGATACATGCCTTAATTAAATAAAAATAATAAAGGTCAATATCTCTCGTCCACGCAATGATATTTATACAGCAATATATTTGAGGCAGGTCTCCTGGCTTAGCTTCAACCTACAAGATACCCTTCCCAGATTAAATAATCCAGTGGTTATATCTTTCGTCAGCATCACAGTGGCGGGACCGCGGAGGAATTAGACCTCACTTCCCAATTATTCTAAATATAGAACCTCAAATTCAATTATTCTGTTCAGTATGAATATACTATGTTTTCTTTCAAATGTCAATACTTAAAATAAAAATTCGATTTTAAATTTGGGATAGAAAGGATATTTATATAATTCTTCATTGACAAAGAAGCAGTTAAGTAATAAAATTAAAGTATTAAAATATATTGCTATATGATGTTTATTCTAAGTTTTATTGATTAAAAGGGAATTGAGTGAAAATCTCAAACGGTCCGGCCGCTGTAAATTAGCAAATAGCTTTTAAATGCCATTGGATTTGATATCTGAGAAGGGGAAAGCTGTGATTGAGCTATAAGTCAGAAGACCTGCTTAGAAAGATTATTGTACAAGCTTCCGAGGAAAGTTATGCTACATAGAATTTTGAAGAGCTTTTGCTGTAGCCTGGTATTTCTTTTTGCTGGGTTTTTTTATTACATAAAATTTAGATAATTTTAGGAGAAAAAATGAAAAAAGGATATACTATTTTAATAATTGTATTCTTGTTTATAATAGGGAATATATCGTTTGGAAAAGAAAAATTTTCTATACATCAAGGAGAAGAAGATTTACAGCTGAGTTATTTTCCAAAAGCTGTTGTTACTGACTCAGCTATAATATCAAGATTTTTAGCAGCATTGGATATTGATTTAGTAGGAGTGGCAAGCTCTACAACAAAGATACCTGAAAAATATAATGATGTTCCCAGAATAGGAAGATCTGGAATACCAGATTTAGAACGGGTGAAAGCTTTAAAAACTGATTTGGTAATATCAACAATTTATTCTAAACCGGCATTAAAACCTAAGTATGATAATCTTAATATACCAAGTTTTTATATGAAAGTAGATACATATGATGAATCTATGAAAGCTATAGAAATATTAGGAAAAGCTTTTCATAAAGACAAAGAAGCAAAAATTATACTTGATGATGTAAAAAGAAGAGAAGAAATACTTACTGAAAAATTAAAGGGAAAAGAGAAGAAAAGGATAGCTATACTTTATGGGAATGGGGAAAGTTTTTTTATGACTGGAAAAAACCATTTTCTGCAGGGACTTATGGATAAAATAGGTTGTGAAAATATAGTAACTTCTATTGATAACAGTGCACTATTAAAAAGATCAGTGCCATTTAGTATGGAGCAGTTAATTAAAGCTAATCCAGATGTTATATTAAGACTTCCTACAAGCCAGACTAAAAATGGAGAGGGATTTGAAGAAATATTTTCAAGCAATCCTGTGTGGAAACTTACAAAAGCATATAAAAATAATAAAATACTGGATATCGACCCTACATTGTTCAGAATGAGTGCTGGGGTAAACTCGATAGACGCATTGGAGGAGTTATACAGATATGTTTATGAATAAAGATAAGAGAGGAAAGAAGATAATTCTTATCTTTAGTGCTCTGATTATTTTAAGTTTTTCAATAATATTTTCAGTAAGATTTGGAAGTGTAAACTATACTTCTGGAGAAATATTGAAATCTCTTTTCATAAAAAGTTATGATGATGAGATATTGAAAGCCATTTTATGGGATATAAGAATACCACGCATATTAATTGCTGTAATGGTAGGCTGCAATTTGTCTCTGGCAGGAGTATTGCTTCAGGCTGTAATGAAAAATCCACTGGCAGATCCTGGATTAACAGGAGTATCATCAGGAGCAAGTGTCACTGCTTTAATTATTATGATATTGTATCCAAAGGCTATATTTTTTATGAATTTTTCTGCATTTGTAGGAGGTTCAATAGCTTGTGCAGTTGTATTTATGCTGGCCTGGAAAAAAGGATTGAAACCAATAAGAGTAATATTGTCAGGAGTAGCTATAAATGCTATATTAGGAAGTATTACAGGATTAATGTTTATATTATTCAGTGATGAGATTCAGGGAGTATTATCTTGGCTCAATGGAAGTTTGAATGGAAAAAACTGGAGGCATGTAACAGGTCTCTTGCCATATACAATGATTGGTATTCTGGCGTGTTTTACAATGATAAGAGATGCTAATATACTTCAGCTTGGAGATAATTTTGCTGTAAATTTAGGAGTGGATATTCCTAGAAAAAGATTAAAATTATGTGCTCTTGCCTGTTTTTTAACAGGAATATCTGTTGCTAATGTAGGATTGATAGGATTTGTAGGGTTAATAGTTCCTCATATAGCAAGATTGATAATAGGTTCAGATCATACATTTTTGATACCATTTGCTGGATTGCTAGGTGCTGTAGTATTGGTAGTGGCTGACACAATATCAAGAACTATGTTTTCACCTATTGAAATCCCTGCTGGTATAGTAATGGCTGTAATTGGTGTGCCATTCTTTCTTTACTTGCTGAGAAAGGTAGGTGACTAGAATGGAAACTATAAAGGGACATAATATAGAACTGGCCTATGGAGAAAAAGTTATTATACATGATCTGAATATAGAAATAAATAAAGGGGAAGTAGTTTCCATAATAGGAACTAATGGATGTGGAAAATCTACTCTTTTGAAAGCTGTATCAAGAGTGCTTCCATGTAAAAATGGAAGTATATATTTAGATGGAGAAGAGATAAGCCATATAAAAAATAAAGAATTTGCTAAAAAACTTGCATTTGTTTCACAGAATAATGAAATTCCAGATGATATAACTGTTTATGATTTTATTATGTATGGGAGAGTTCCGCATAAAAAGTGGTATGAAGTATATAATCAGGAAGACAGAGATATTGTAGATTGGGCTGTTGCAATGTGTAAATTGGACAATTTCAAAGAAAGGAAAGTAATGAGTTTGTCAGGTGGAGAGAGGCAGAAAGTATGGATAGCAATGGTACTTGCTCAAAAAACAGGAATACTTTTGCTGGATGAACCTACTACATATCTGGATATATGCCATCAATTTGAAATAATGGAACTTGTAAGAGAACTAAATCAAAATCTTAATATAACTATAATAATGGTGCTTCACGACTTAAATCAGGCAGTCCAATACAGCAACAGAATAATTGTACTTAAAGATGGTAAGAAATATAAAGAAGGTAAATCATTGGAAGTTCTTACACCACAACTCATAAGAGAAGTGTACAGAGTAGAATCATCAGTAGAAATGGAAGAAGGAATTCCATATTTCAGGCTGAAAGGGATAGTTAAATAAAAAATAAAGAAATATAATTATTTTATAATTTATACATTAAATTTTTGTGAAAATGATTGACAAAGGATGAGATAAATCATATCATATAAATATAGTGTTAGGTGCCGCTAAGGCTTAAAAGAGGAAGATGGGTGAAAATCCCACACAGCCCCCGCTACTGTAAGGTGGATGAAACCTATTACCACTGGATTATTTAATCTGGGAAGGTAGGGAGTAAAATGAAACTGAGTCAGGAGACTTACCTAAAAACTAGTTTTTTTACTTTTTCGGTGGGAAAAAGAGAGAGCATCAATCAAATATCAATAGATATTTAAGATTCTCTGATAAAAACAAAATGGGGGCTTACAGGCACTTATTTTTTTATCAGAGATTTTTTTATTACAAATAATTAATTAAAAAATAGATCAGGAGGCAAAATGTATACTTACTTCATAGAAGGTGGAACAATGATGTGGCTTTTAGCTGCATTATCTATAATGGGATTGGGAACAATACTAGAAAGAACTGCTTATTTCATAAAAAATGAGCAGGGAATAACAAAAGAATTTAAAGAAGAAATAGTAACTTTAGTGAGGGCAGGGAAAGAAGATGAAGCTGTAGAGCTATGTGATAAAACAAATAATTCAGTATCAAGAACAGTAAAAAGTATACTTATGGCATATAGAAATGAAGATGATCTTTACGAAAGTAAAGAGAAACTTATGAAAGAAAAAGCCTTAGAACAAATAGAAAATTTAGAAAGAAGATTGTCTATATTAGGAATAGTTGCATATATTTCTCCAATGGCTGGTCTACTTGGAACAGTACTTGGAATGATAAAATCATTTAAAGCTATAGCATTACAGGGAGCTGGAGATCCTAATGTAGTAGCCAATGGAATATCAGAAGCACTATTGACAACAGCAGCAGGACTTCTTATAGCAATACCAGCAATAATAGCATATCAGACATTCAATAGAAAAGCTGATAAAATAATGCTTGAAATAGAGAAAACTTCTACTGCACTTATCAATATAAAAAAGGCCGGAAAGAAGGAAGAGATATGAGAAAATTAAGAGGAAAGAAGGGGATAATCAATCCAGATTTAACACCATTGATAGATGTGGTTTTTCAGCTGTTAATATTTTTTATGCTGGTAACTACATTCAGCCAGTATAATAAATTTGATATGAATCTTCCTAAATCTTCTGTAGAAGAAATAAATATAACAGAAGAAGGGGCTGAATTGATAATAGATAAAGATGGAAAGTATTTTTTTAAAAATGGAGAAGATTCTGTAGAGATAGAAAATGAAAAGCTGGAAGAAACAGTAAGAGAACTGATGAAAGGAAGAAAAGAACAGACTCTAATTGTAAGTGCTGATAAAGATTTAAGGTATGAAACTGTAATAGAAACTATGGGAAGATTAAAAAATATCGGTTTGGAAAAATTAGAGATAAATAGTATAAAGTAGGTGGTAAAGTTGAAATTTTATATATTCTCTTTTTTATGTCATCTGCTGCTGCTTTTTACTATATATACTAAACCTGTAAAAGATGTAAAATTAGATAGTAAAAATGTTCTTGTATATCTTAGTGAACTGAAGACAGAAAATAATACTCCTGCTCCAGCACCTCTGCAGTCACTTATACAATCAGAACCTAAAAAAGAGGAAAAACCAAAGGAAGAAAAGAAAATTGAGAAAAAGATAGAGAAGAAAGTTGTTAAGAAAATAGTTAAGAAGGAAGTTAAAAAGAAAGAAGAAACAGTAAAAGAGAAAACTGGAGAAGAAACCAATAAAGAAACAGTAACTGACAATTCAGTACCATATAATCCATTAGCAGGATTGGTAAAAGACGGAACTGGAACATATATTGGAGATCAGAAGAGTGGTGGAGGTATCAGATATAGAATAAAAAGGGAGGTTGAACCAGAATATCCTATTCTTGCTAAAAGAGCTAATTATCGAAATGAAGTAGTTATAAAAACAAAATTTCTTATAGGATTAAATGGAAAAGTAGAAGAGATAATTTTTCTTGATAATTTTACCTCTTATGGTTTTAGAAAAGAAGTAGAGAAAGCTCTTAAAAAATGGGAATTTGACCCAATAATTTATCATGGTGAAAAAATAAAACTTTATTTTTATAAGGATTTTAGATTCAATGTAAAATAGATTTTTCACTGTAGAAATAATAGTTTAAAAGATAAAAATAAGAAAATAAACTATAAATTAAATTTTTTTTAATAAATGTTACATAAATTTGATAGGGAGATGATAATTATGAGAATCAATTCAGAGAGTACAAATTCTATAATACCAGCATTACTTATAAACAAAGCTGTAGAAGAAGCGAAAAATCATGACATACCTTGTAACATAGCAGAAATGGAAATATTTACAGTGATGGATACTGTTAATCTTTATTTTTTTAAGGATGAGAATGCTGTATATAAAATGACAGTAGATTGTATTAATAGTGGAGAGGAATATGTGAAAAAATATATGGAACTTATCAAAAGTTCTTTCACCAAGGCTTTAAATGATTTTGGAAATATATCTAAAGTAGAAATAGTAAGAGGAGCAAATTCTTAAATTGAATAATTTTTTTATTGAATGAAGTTAAATGGTTTAAAATTATTATTTTAATATAAAAATTAATATAGTACATACAATAAAATAAAAATATCAAATGGTTCTAGTTATTGCTAGATTAAAAGGGAATTGAGTGAAAAGCTCAAACGGTCCCGCCACTGTAATGAGGATGAAAGCAGATTGCCACTGAGATGTAGATAAATCTTGGGAAGGTATGTGAGTAAAATGATTCTAAGTCAGGAGACCTGCCTTTGATAAAAAATATCAGCTTGCGAGGACGAGTGTGAATTTAGAGATTATATTTTGTTATTTATTATTTTTTGATACAAAATATTCAATCCCAAAATTTACATAGTTGTAAGTTTTGGGATTTTTTTATTTATGTTATGAAATGGAGGGTTAAAAATGGATATAAGAGAAGTACCTTTTTTTAATAAAGTTTTAGTTAATGGAATAGTATATATAGTTGGAGAGAATGACCCTTTTACAGGGAAATTAATATGTAAATATCCTACAGATATTTTGAAAGAAGAAGAAACATATAGAGAGGGAATAAAAGATGGAATAAGTAAAAAATTCTATCCAAATGGACTTTTGAAAGAGATGGCTGAATACAAGGAAGGAAAATTAAATGGAGATTTTTCACAGTTTTATCCAAATGGAAATATTGAAGAATATATTTTTTTTAAAGATGATCAGATGGATGGTGAATGGGTAAAATATTTTGAGAATGGGAATATTAAAATGAGAGCATTTTTTAAAAAAGGAAAACTTAATGGACAGAAGCTTGTTTACTACCCCAATGGAGAGATTCAAGAAAGCAGTATGTTCAGAAAAAATGTACTTCATGGAAGAAATATATTATATTACCAGAATGGAAAAATGCAGGTAGTAAGAAATTTTGTAAATGCTCAATTAGAAGGAGCAGTTACATATTATTTTGAAAATGGAGATATAGAAATAAAAGAAGAATACAGAAAACATAATAAAAATGGAAGATATATAAGATATTATGAAAATGGAGTGATCAATGCAATAGGTCATTTTAAGGATGACATGCTGGATGGAGATTGGAGTATGTTCTATGAAAATGGAAAACTTTTGGGAACTGCGTCATTTATGAAGGGGAAAATTATAGATGAAGCTTCATAAAATTAAATTATAAAATAAATTTTAACTTATTTGTAATAATTTTTATATTTGTTGCAAATATTAAAAAGGAGAAGAGGAATGAAAAAAAATTTTAAAAAAGGTTTTGATATTGGAGAATTAGCAAAAGCAGTTGAAAATGGAGAGCATTTCAAAGAGATAGAGCGAAAAGTTGAATTTATCTATTCTGGAAAAGAGCTTCCTGTGGTTCAGAAAGTAGTATCATATGCTGTTACTGATGAATTTATTGAAAAAAATTTAGAAAAATTATTAAAACTTAATATTATAAAAGGAGAGAAAAATGAAAAGTAGAAAAGAGGATTTAACTAATTTAAACATCTTGGAAGAACTGAATAGAAAAGTTCAAATTAAAAAAAATGATGAAAAAGGGGAATTCCATGAAATTACTAATTTGGATATTTTAGAAAAATTAAATAGAAATATTGAAATTGAAAAAGAAAAGAAAAAATAATTATAAAACAGGAGAAAAATGGAGATAAATACAATTTTTATAAATGCATTAATGCTTATTGCTGTTTTAAATCCTTTTGGAAATGTTCCTTTATTTATTGGAATGACAGAAGGGATGGAAAAAGATATAAGAAAAAAATTATTTAAAGTAATAGCTTTAACAGGATTTTTTATAACATTATTATTCAGCTTGGTTGGAGAATTCTTAATGATAAATTTTTATAAAATTGATATGAATGAATTAAGAATGGCAGGTGGTTTGATACTTGTTTTGATGGCAGTTAAAAATTTGATTTTCCCTTCAGTTAGAAGGGGCAGGCAGGAAAGTCATACATCTCCAGAAGAACAAATAAAACAAGCTGTTATTCCGATGGCATTTCCTATGATGGTAGGTCCTGGAAGCCTTACTACGGCATTAATAGGACGTTCTGAATATGGAATTGTATATAACAGCCTATCTATATTAATAGCTTTCATACTTATTTTTATGATATTTATAATTGGAAATTATTTAGAAAAAATTCTTGGAAAATTGGTATTATATATACTTTCTAAAGTGATGCAGATTTTTATTATGTCTATAGGATTTAGAATATTCTTTGATGGTTTTTTCAAAATGCTGGAAATAAAACATGGGATGTGATTAAAAATGAGATGAACTTGAAATCTATTTAAGTTCATCTCATTTTATATAAAAATTATTTTTAATTATTGATTTGCTTCATCTTTTCTGATAATTTCTCTTCTGTAATCAAAAATATTCAATATATTTTTTAATTCAGCATTAATAGCTGGTACATGATAAGTAGAACCAGCTACAGCATCCATTTTTACATTATTTTTATCTTGCCCAATTACCATTTTTTTTACAGACTCTGAATTAAGAGAAATGTGTTTTTTCTTTACTTCAGGAATGGAATAATCTATTATTTTTCCATCTAAAGAAATTATAACAATGAAAGGTTCATGTCTGTCATAAACTTTTAAATGAGTTAAACAAGCATACGCAGAGATTTTATTATTAGTTTTTAATGGAATAAAATTATAATATCCAAGAATACCATAATCTTTAACTTTTCCAAATTCTTCAAATTTAAAATTTGTTTTTTTAATATCTTCTTTAAAGTTTTCAATTTTAAATCTGTCAGTAGGACTTTCTTTTACTCTGTAACTATATGTATTTAATGTGAATGAAAAGAATAATATAAATAATAAAAAGAGTTTGCTGAAATTTTTCATTACTTCCTCCCTAAGGTTTTTAAAATTTATATTCTGCACTTACATAGTATGTTCTTTCTGGTGATGGAGAATAATTGATTTTTGTACCTGCATAAGTAATATAGTCACAATAAATTTCATTGAAGACATTATCTATTCCAGCAGTAAGGGATACACCATTTTCAAAATTATATTTAGTAGAAATGTTTGTAACCATATAGCTGTTTGTTTTGGAAACCTTATTATAATAATCGTTAATTAAATAAGCTTTTCCATGGTAATTTGATTCAATGTTAAAAGTAAATTGAGAAGTTATTTCATAGGTAGCCCCTAATCCGAATATTACATTGCTTACACCAGGAATATCATTTCCTTTATATGGACCATCTACAATTTCATTATGCATATATGTAAAATTTTCTCTTAATGTTAATTTATCAAAATATTGTTCACTGGCAAGCTCAAGTCCTATTCTTTCAGTTTTTCCATCAAGATTGTAGTAGCTTCCACTTTCAGATTTATCTATTGCTATTTCATCTCTATAATAATCGTACATTATCTCTTTATTTCCTTTAATATAGAATACAGCTCCAGACAAATAAATATTATTTATAAGAGATTTAACTCCAATTTCAAAAGTATCAACTTCTTGAGAATCTCTTGAAGCAGTTTCATTTGTATTTTTATTTGTTTTCCAACTAGTATATTCAGTCAGATTAGGAGATCTATACACTCTATTCCAGCTGACATATCCTGAAGTATCTTCAGAAAACATATAGTTTACTGCTAATTCATAGTTTGTATTTGTATTGGAATCATTAATATTTTTTTTGTTTTTAAAAGTTCCATTAGTATTAAAAGATGTTTCATCTTCATCAAATTTATTTCTTTCCACTCTAATTCCCTGAGTAAAGATAAAATTATTATAACTATATTTATTAAGAAAATAACCACCAATAGCTTCATAGTCAGTTTTTGTATATGATTTTTGATAGATTTTATTTTTAGAAACACTATATCCATCTTCTTTAACTTTAGCTTTAGAATAGTCTCCTCCAAATATTATATTGCTTTTTTCTTCATAATTATATTTTAATTGTGCATTTGTATATAGAGAATCAGTATTTTTTACTCTGCTATGATATGATGAATATGCGGCTGTTTTAGGCTGAGAATAAGTATATTCTCTTTCTCTGTATTCAGTTACTGCTGAAAGAGATAAGTTGTCAGACAATTTTTTGTTAAATTCAAGAATATATTTATCTTGTGTATCATGAGCTATTTTTTCTTTGTAACTTGAATCATTTTGTCTTCTATCATCATCATATTGAGCTTTAGTAAGATATCCAGAACCTGTTGATTTTCTTTCATTACGAATATATTTAAAACCTATATTTCCATCTTTTAATTTGTATTTAGCTCCTATTTCTCCAAATTCTGTTTCTTTTTTAGTATAATCTCTATATCCATCTTTATCTGTATTAATATATCTGGCATCTATTGATAAATTTTCTGTTAGATTAGTTCCATAGTTTAATTTATACTTTCTTTCATTGAATGAACCTATTTGAAGTCCAGCATTTCCCCAATATTTTTTATTTTCATTTTCTTTAGTAATGATATTGATAACTCCAGATGTAGCATTTCCTCCATACATAATAGCTCCGCCAGCAGGAACTACTTCTATCTTTTCTATTTGTTCTATAGGAATAAAATCTAAATCGAATGACCTATTATCCATACCATTTTGAGGAATTCCATCAACCAGTACAACCAGATGTTTGTTTCCCATACTTGGAACTTGTCCTCTCATTGATAAATATCCACCTGCAAAAGAAAGACCAGGAACATTTACAAGAGCCTCATCCACACTTTTATATCCTCTTTTCTCAATCTCCTCATTTGTAATAACAGTAACATTTTTAGCTGTTTCAATAACAGGAGTCTCATTATATCTTTCTGATGTAATAGTTGATTCATTAAGTTTCACAGCAAATTCTTCCTTTTTTATTGATTCTTCTGCATACAGAGATGAGCTTAAAATTAATGCTAAAATTCCAATTTTTTTATACATTTTTCCCCCTCAAAATATTAATTTTTCAAAAAATATACAAGGTCTTATAAATAAAAAAACTCTAATAAATAGAGAGTTCTACCTACTAGAGAGTCAAATTAAAAACATACAATGATTTTAGTTCATTGATAAATGTATGACTATTTGGTAAGTCTTCTGACTTAGTTTCATCCTACTCTCACGCCTTCCCAGTTACCCAGTGACATAATGTGATTTCGTCCACTATACAGCAGCTTTCGCTGTGTGGGATTTTCACCCAGCTTCCTCTATTAAGCTTTACAAAAAGCACCTAAATATATTTTTGATTACAGAACTAATTGTACTTTATTTGTTGTGAAATGTCAATATTAATTTCATATATATTTTTTATAAAATAATTTTTAAATAAAACTATTAATAATATTTATTTAAAAAAATTAGAATTTTTATATTTTATTTTAAAAAAAATATTTACAAAGAAAAAATTTAAAACAAGATAAATAATTTATTGACAAGAATATTTCTTTTATATATCATTATAAGAAAGAAAAATACATTTGGTAGATTTAAAAATATTACATAAAATTAGAATATATTGGGGGAATGAATTTATGAAAAAAGTTTTAGAATTGCTATTATTATCAATTGCAATTTTTACCATTGCTTTTAGCAGTGACAGAAGTGAGGAATATTTTAATGTTGAAATAAAAGAGAATAATCTTTTATATAAAAAGGAAGAGAGTGAGCCTTATTCTGGAACAGTGATTATAAAAGATGGAGGAAAAATAATTAAAAAGCAAATCTATGAAAAAGGAAAACTTAATTCAGAAAAAGGATATTATGAAAATGGAAATATAAAATGGGAATCTACTGGTTATAAAGATGGAAAATTAAATGGGTTGAGCAGAATTTTTTATGAAAGTGGACAGCTTAAAATGGAATCTAATTACAAAAATGGACAAAAAGATGGTATAGAAAAAGGATATCATGAAAATGGAAAAATAGTAGGAGAACTGAATTATAAAAATGACACTTTACATGGAATAGCAAAATTTTATGATAAAAATGGCAACTTAGAGCATGAGCAAAATTATAAAGAGTATGTACTTCATGGTACAGAAAAATTATACGAAGATGGAAAGGTAATTTTAGAAAGAGAATACAAAGATGGAGAGATTATATCAACTAAGAACTTTAAGAAATAAATGGTTCTGATATAAACAATAAAGAATGGTTTAAAAAATAGGAATTTTCCTCTTTAATAGACCATTCTTTAAATTTTTATAGAAGAGTTTAATTGAAAAATGATAAAATAAAGTTATGAAAATAAAAAATTAAAAAGTATAATTTATTCCAACTGAATAATTTCTACCTGCAGCAGGATTATATTGACGAGTATTACTCCAATATCCAACATAATCTTCATATTTTTCATCGAATAAATTATTTATTCTTGCCACAAGAGAAATACCATTATCAAATTTATAGTTAGCGGCTATATCAACTGTTGAATAATTACCACAATCTTTTGGTCTAATATTTTCCGGATCATCAGAATCATGGTATTTTCCAATATAAACTATATCAGCATTAAGATTAAGATTATCATTATATTTATAATTTATTCCAAATCCTAATTTCCAATTAGGAACAAATGGTATTTCTTTTCCTTTTCTTTCTTCAAAATCAGATTTATATATTTCATGATGTAAATAAGTTATTGATTCTGTAAAAGTAAATTTACCAAGATACTGTTCAGATAGAAGTTCTACACCAATTCTTTTAGTATCTCCCATATTAAAATAAGGGAATCTTGTAGTCCCTCCTAAGTCAGGATATCCCTGATAGTAAATCTCCCCATCAGTAACTTTATAAAAAGTAGAAAAACTAAAGTAAGTATCTCCTATGAAATCCTTAACTCCTATTTCTAAAGTTGTTTGAACTTGGGGGTCTAGATCATCTCCATTTTGAGTATAATTCATTTCTCGTATTAGTGGAGTTCTAAAATCTCTGGATAACTTTCCATATACCATTCCAGTATCAGAATATTCATATTTTAAATCTAAACTTCCAGCAAAATCTTTGAATTCTTTATTATCATGCTTTTCTTTTTTATCAGCAGGAATAGGATCTCTTTTATCCCAATAAAAATCAAATTTAGCAATGTTATATCTTAGACCTTGACCAAAAGTAAATTTTCCAAATTTCATTTCATTTAAAATAAACATACCATAATCATCTTTAATGGAATCTTTAGTAGAAGTAACTGGTTTTGTTGCTTCCTGCATATAATCTACACCTGTTATAAAATAATGATTATCTAGATAAGTATGTTTTATTTGTGCTTTAAAATATTTTTTTTGATAATCGTCTTTTCTTGCTCCAGTATTTTTATTTCTGGCTTTTCTTTCATATAGATTAGCATAGGTAAGAAATTCAGTATTTTTACCAATTTCTTGTCTGTATTTGATATACCAGTCATCAGAGGTATTAAGAGTTCTGCCAACTGTTCCAATAGTTTGATTTCTATCTTCTTCATATTTATCTTCAGGTAAATCAGAAGTTCCAGTTAAAAGTTTTTCATTTCTTGTATATTTTAAGTTCAAATCTCCATTTTCTAATTTATATTTTGCATTTATAGAAATTTCTTCAGTTCTATTAAAGAGTTTTCCTTTAGCATCATCATCTCTCCAATCATTTTTTAATATTTTAGAATAACTTACACCAAGAGTTAACTTTTCAGAAGCTTTTACACTATAATCTACTCCATATTTATAGGAATCTTCGCTACCATATTCTAGTCTTAAATTTCCATAATAATTTTTATTATTTTCTTTTGTAAAGATATTTTTAGAAAGTATATTGATGACTCCTCCCATAGCTCCATCACCATATAAAATTCCACCACCATTTGGAATAACCTCTATTCTTTCAATAGAACTTATAGGAATATTACTTGCTTGTGAGCTAGTTATTCTTACTCCATCATAAGTAATGATAGTATTTCTTTCAGCATGAACAGAACTATATCCACCAATATCAAAAGCAATGTTTCCATAATAATTTTTGGCAATAATTCCTGGAACCATTCTAAGAGCATCTGCTAAATCTTGTGCCCCTTTTTCCTCAATTTCTTGTGCTGTAACTATTGTAATGTTAGCAGCAGTATTTCTTACTGTAGTTTCAAAGTTTTCAGTAGAAATAACACTTTCATTAAGTTTTGTGCTTTGTATTTCTTCAGCATATATAGCTGAGCTTAGAATCAAAGCTAAAATTCCAATTTTTTTGTACATTTCTTTCCTCCATATTTTTAATATTTAATTATAAAAAACTTAGGTACTTTGGCAGAAATGTCACTATTTATTAGAAATAAAAAAACTCTAATAAAATAGAGTATCTACCTTACTAGAGAGTCAATTTAAAAATATGTTTAAAAAGTAAAAAAGTACTTATAAAAACATTGATAATTTTGACTATTTGGTAAGTCTTCTGACTTAGTTTCATCCTACTTTCACGTCTTCCCAGTTTTCCAGTGACATAATGTGATTTCGTCCACCATACAGCAGCTTTCGCTGTGTGGGATTTTCACCCAGCTTCCTCTATTAAGCTTTATAAAAAGCACCTAAATATATTTTAATACAGCACTGATTGTACTAGATTTTTTTTAATATGTCAACTTAAATAAATAAAAAATATTTTACATAATATAAAATGTGAAATAAAGATAAAGATAGTTTAAATTCAAATTTTTATAATATAATTTTATTAATTCAAACATTTTATAGCAATAAACTTAATAAAGTTTAAAATACAGATAATAGAAATTTTTTACTATTTATTTGACTAAAAAAACGAAGTATTGTATAATTAAGCCAAATGTAAAAATATAATAGAATCTATGGTTCATTTAGTTGATTAAAAGGGAAGCAGGTTGAAGTCCTGCACGGTCCCGCCACTGTGAGATGGATGAAAGCAGATTCCACTGGCTATGCTGGGAAGGATGCAAGTAAGACGAAATCGAGTCAGGAGACCTGCCAAAGATTGTTTATTCTATATCTGCGAGGACGGATAAGGTATTTTTATACCGTCTTTTTATTTTAAGAACGGTTTTTTTATTTTTTGGAGGAAGATATGTTAAAAAAATTATTTTTATTGATGTTTGTAATAAATGTTGTTGTCTTTGGAAAAATTCCACAAAGAGCAGTATCAGCATCACAATTTACTACTGAAATTCTTCTTTCCATAGGAGCAGAGAACCAGATGGCAGGAACAGCCTTCCTTGATAATGCCATACTTCCAGAATTGGAAGAAAAGTATAAAAAGATTCCCATATTATCAAATAGATATCCAAGTAAAGAAATATTTTATTCTGTGAACCCAGATTTTGTTACAGGTTGGAGGTCACTAAGTGCACCAGCTAATTTAGGAACAGTAGAAGAATTAAATAGCAATGGAGTAGAAGTATTTTTTATGAAGTCTTTAGAAAGCAGGGATATAAATGATGTATTTTCTGATATTATGGAATTGGGAAAGATATTTGGCAAAGAGAAAAATGCTGAAAACATTGTTTTTAATATGAAAGAAAATCTTGAAAAAATAAAAGAAAAACTTCCAAAGGAGAAAATAAGAATATTTCCATATGATGGAGGAGAAACAGCTCCTTTTGTTGTTGGAGGAAATGGAATAGGAAATACTATTATAGAATTGGCTGGAGGAGAAAATATATTTAAGGATATTAGAGCAAGTTTTGGAAATGGAACTTGGGAAAAAGTATTAATAGAAGATCCTGATATGATATTAATTATAGATTATGGAAATAATACTGTTGATAAAAAAATAGAATATTTGAAGGAAAAATCACCTATAAAAGAATTGGATGCAGTCAAAAATGAGAAATTTGCAGTGATAGATTTAGTAGATATATCAGCTGGAATAAGAAATGTAGATGCAGTCAAAAAACTGGCAAAAATATTTCATAATATAGAGATAGAATAAATACAAATATTTTAAGATGGAGAAAAAATGAAAAAACTATTTAAGAATTACAAAATATTATGCCTGATATTATTTACATTACTGCTGGGATGTTCAACTTTAGTAGTAACAATAGGGTCTGTATCTCTTAAAGGAACTGATGTATGGAAAATAATAATTAATAAAAGTTTAGGGAAAGAAATTTTTATACAAGAATGGAAGACCAGTATTGAAATAATCGTATGGAATCTCAGAGTACCCCGAATAATAATGGGAATGACAGCAGGTGGAGCTTTGGCATTAGTTGGAATACTTATGCAGTGTCTTACTAAAAATCCTCTGGCAAGTCCATACATATTAGGGATATCAGCTGGAGCTAGTACAGGGGCAGTAATGGCTATTTTATTTTTGGGAGGAACATTTTTTTCTGTACCTATTGGAGCTTTTGTATTTGGAACTTTAACAGCTTTTATAGTATTTTATTTTGCAGGAGCAGGTGGATTTTCTAGTACAAGATTAGTGCTGATAGGAGTTGCAGTATCTTCTCTTTTTTCTGGAATAACAACACTCATGATCATGATGGCACCTAATGAAAGAGAACTGCAAGGAGCTATATTTTGGATGTCAGGAAGTCTTGGAGGTTCTAACTGGAAATATATACCTTTTGCAGTGATAAGTTTGGGAATATCTTTTTTGTTAATATATCCTAAATACAGAGAGCTTAATATACTTGTGACAGGAGATGAGAATGCTGTTGCTCTGGGAGTAGATGTAAAGAAAATCAGAATATTAATAGTATTAGTATCAACATTTTTGACTGGAGTTATAGTAGCAAATACAGGAATAATAGGATTTGTAGGATTAGTAATACCTCATATTACAAGAGGATTAGTAGGAGGAAATCATAAGAGAGTTATACCATGTGCTATTCTTATGGGAGGAGTATTTTTAATTTTAACAGATGCAGTTACAAGAACTCTTTTTGTTTCACAAGAAATACCAATAGGAGTTATAACCTCTATGTTTGGAGCTCCTTTTTTTCTAAATATGCTGAGAAAAAAAGCATATAGATTTGGAGGAGAATAAATATGATAAAAGTAAAAAAACTTGAATATTCTATAGATAATGAAAAAATACTTGAAAATATATCTGTTACAGTCAAGGAAAAGAAATTTGTAGGAATAATAGGTGCTAATGGCTGTGGGAAAAGTACGCTTTTAAAAAATATATATAGATTTTTAAAATATAAAAATGGGGAAATAATAATTGACAGTATTGAATTAAGTGATTATAAATCTAAAGCTCTTGCAAAAAAAATGGCTGTGCTAGCTCAAAAACAGAATATGAATTTTGATTTTACAGTAGAGGAAATAATAGAAATGGGAAGATATGCCCACCATGATTCATTATTTACTTCTGAGAAAAAAGAAATAATAAAAGAAGCTTTACAGTCAGTGGGGTTAGAACAAATGAAAGATAGAAGCTTTCTCACTCTTTCAGGTGGAGAGATGCAGAGAGTGTTAATAGCAAGGGCATTAGCTCAGAATAGTGATATACTGATATTAGATGAGCCTACTAATCATTTAGATATAAAATATCAAATACAAGTGATGCAATTAGTAAAAAAGACTAAAAAAACTATTTTGGCAGTTATACATGATATGAATATTGCCAGTTCATATTGTGATTATATATATGGAATGAAAAAAGGAAAAATTGAAATTGAAGGAAAACCAGAAAATGTATTTACTAAAGAAAATATAAAAAAAGTTTTTGATGTAGAGTGTGAAGTAGCAAAGCATCCAAAAACTAACAGACCGCTTATAATATTCTAGGAGGTACAGTATGGAAATATATAAAACTAATGATGTATGTGCAAAAGAGATTGGTGTAGAAATTGAAAATGGAATATTAAGAAAAGTAAAATTTTTTGGATGTTGTGATGGAGATTCAAAAGCTTTTGAAATACTATTGAAAGATATGAAGATAGATAAAATAATAAATGATTTATATCATATAGAATGTAGAGAAAGAGGAACTTCATGTATGAGGGAATTATGTAAAATTCTTATGCAATTGACAGGAAGATAAAAATAAACCTCTGCAAATTTAAAATAAATAAATTACTAAAAAAGCTGACTCGAAATTTTTTTTTGTCAGTTTTTTTATTATATAAAAAAACTATTTGCTAAGGGGGTAGTAAAACAAAAGAGAGGAAGAATATATTTTAAAAAAGCTCCTTTGATATAATTAATTAGGTTTGCCAACCAATCAACCAATCAAAGGAGATCATAAAATATATGACAATAGTAGTCTATCATATGCAATATAGAATTGTAAAGATTATATTTTAACCAAAAGATATAGGAGAGAAAAAGGGATATAAGACAGATATTCAGAAAATTATGGAAATTTAAAGAAAGAGAAATAATGGAAGCCCTTTATACATGTACTGGCAAGTAAAATTTTAAAAATAAATATATTAATTTTTATAAAATATTTGAATAAAAAAAGTTCATTAATAATATTTCATAGCAGTATTTAAATTATTTTAAAAGTATGATTAATAAAATTGATAAATGTAAATTTTGTACTAAAAGTTATCAAAAGTGATAAAAATAAATCGTTTTACATTGTTATGGTAATTTGTTATGATAGTGTCAGATAATAATATTATTATAAATAAAAAAATAAAAATCTAAATAAAGGAGGCGAATAGATGACTTTGTCACAAATGCGTTATGTGTTAGCAGTTGCTAAAACTGGGTCATTTAGAAATGCTGCCAGTTCACTTTTTGTGACTGAAGCTAATATCAGCAAGCAAATAAAAGCATTGGAAAATGAACTGGGTATTTGTATTTTTACCAGACAAAGCAATTGTTCTATACTTACAGGAGGTGGACAGAAAATTATTCCTTATTTCAATGAATTGCTTGCAAATGCAGCGTTTATAGAAGAAAATTTTTCTTCTAAATATAAAGTTGATTTAAAATTTTCACTGAGTTCTCAGCATTATACATTTGTGGCAATAGCATTTAGTAAATTAGTAAATAAATTTACAAAAGATAAGTATCATTTCAGCCTTTATTATGAACAAACAATAGATATTTTGAGATCGGTACAAAGCAATAGAAGTGAGCTAGGTGTAATTATAGTAAATTGTGAAAAAATACATAATTTTGAACGACTTTTTAAAAGCTATGGATTAAAATTTTATTCATTATTTCAAAAAAAAGTACATGTTTTTTTATCATCTAAACATCCATTAGCAGAGAAAAAAACATTAATGGTTAAAGATTTAGAACCATATCCATGTATTGTCTATGCTCAAGATGAAGAAACTCCGAATTCTATGATGGAAGAAGTTATGTATTTTAAAAAATTTCCTTCAAAGGTTTTGTTTATTAATGATCTTAATGTAAGTTTTGAATTAATTTCAAATTCTCTGGCTTATGATATAGGGACAGGACTATTAACAGATAATATGCTGGGGGTTGTTAATAGTGTTGTACTAGAAGATGGGCCAGATATTCAGATTGGATATCTGATAAAAGAAGGAAAAAAACTTAGCCCTTTTGGGAAAGAATATATAGAACTTTTAGAAACAACTATTGAACAAATGAGAAAAAATAGTGAATTATAAAACAAAAATATGGATTTAAATATAGTAAAAGCTTTTAAATAAAACTATTTATTTAAATGGAGGGGAACAATAATTATGGAAAAGAAAAAGATTAATAAGCTAGAAGTTCTTATTATTGGACTTGCACTTTTTGCTACATATTTTGGGGCAGGAAATTTAATATTTCCATCAATGCTTGGACTAGAAAGTGGAAATCAATGGAGTACAGGTGTAATTGCAATGATTTTATCTGGTGTATTTTTACCTGTTCTTGCAATTGTTCTTATAGGGATTAAAGGTTCTGTACAAAAAATTACTGATCATGTTAATAAAAAATTCTATACTATATATGTAGGTATAATAATGTTGTTTTGCTGCTGCGTTTCAATACCCAGAACAGCAGCAGTTGGTATTGAGATGGGACTTCAGGGAATATGGAGTGGAGCACCATATATTTTGATGGTAATTACTTATTTTGCAATTGCTTACTTTTTTTCTAAAGATGAAGGTTCTGTAATTGATAAAATAGGAAAAATTTTAACTCCTGTAATGACTGTTATTTTGATTATTCTTACTATTAAAGGCTTGATAGCTCCTTTAGGAACTCCTGCTGAACAATCTATCAGTAATCCTTTTTTACATAGTTTTATTGGTGCATATGGAACAGGTGATGTGCTTGTTTCATTTCTTATGGCAAATACATTTTTGAGTACAATTATTAATAAAGGGTATGTAGGAAGCCAAGTGAAAAAAATAACTCTGTCAGCAGGTATTATTGCAGCTATTCTTCTCGGAATTGTTTATGGTGGGCTCTTTTATATGGGGTCTTGTGTAAGCAGTCAATATCTTCCAAGTGAAATAAGTAATGCAGATCTTCTTTTAACTATTATTAGATCTAGTGGAGGACAAATTGCAATTTACGGTTTGTGTGTTTCTGTCATTCTTGCTTGTCTTACTACAGCAATTGGACAAATAACTGCTGTTGCTAATTTTTTTGAAACAGAAACTCATGGAAAAATTTCATATAAAATACTTGTTCCTGTAATTTGTATTTTTGTAGCATTTGTAGCAAGCTTTGGTCTTGATACTATTGTATTAATTACAACACCTTTATTTTCATTGATATATCCAATAGCTCTTGTGTTGATGCTGCTAGGTATTTTTTCTAAATTTATTCCAAATGATGGGGGATATAAAGGAGGAATATATTTTACAATTATTTATGTATTTTTAGATTTTCCATCACAATATGGTGTACATATTAGTTTAATTGAAAATATAATTAAAAGTATTCCTTTACAAAGTAGTGGTTTTGGTTGGCTAATACCTGCATTAACTGGAGCAATAATTGGTATTATTGTTTATAATAAGAAAAAGTAATTTTAAAATATAAATTTGTTTTGTATTATTTTTATATAAGGAGGATTTAATATGTCTATTCAAAAAAGTGATGCAACAAAATATATTCATACTGGTAATGGTGAATTTTGTTATAAAATGAATAAAAGTCTAACAGTACCTGAAACATTTCCTATTTATCTGTCATCTGCTTATATTTTTGATGCAATTGAACCAATAGATAAAATTTGTGAAGATGTTTCTGAAGATGGTATCCCTACTTATGGATATTTCAGGTTAGGAAACCCAAATGCTGATGCAGTTTCAGAAATTTTAGCTGCTGGAGAAGGAGCTGAAAAAGGGCTTGTATTTGCATCTGGAATGGCTGCAATTACTACTTCTATTTTGGCTGTAGTAAAACCTGGAGATCACATTATAGCTTCTCCTGTAATATATGGTGAAACATATGCTTTCTTTAAGCATGAATTAATACGTTGGGGAGTTGAAACAACATTTGTAGATTTTAGTACTCATGATGTTGCAGATTATATCCGTCCAAATACAACATTGATTTATGGAGAAACAATAGCCAACCCGATGATGTCTGTTCCAAATATAGGGCATCTTGCAGAGGTTGCTCATGCTAATAATGCTTTACTTTTTATAGATAATACTTTTGCTACATCAATTGTTGCAAAACCTATAAAATATGGAGCTGATTTAGTTCTTTATAGTGCAACAAAATATCTTGGAGGACATGATGACCTTATTGGCGGAGCTATTCTTGGTTCAAAAGAACTTATAAAGAAAATTAACTATTATCTTGGACTATATGGATCAAATTTGGGAGCTACAGAATCATGGCTTTTGGCACGTAGTCTTCGTACTCTTCCTTTAAGAGTTAAAAAAATGTCTGAGAATGCTCTTGTACTTGCTAAATTTTTTGAAGGTCACCCGAAAGTTGAAAAAGTATATTATCCAGGGCTTGAGTCATCTCCAAATAAAATACTTGCAGATAATCAATTTGAAGGGAATGGTTATGGAGGAATGCTTAGTGTGAACTTTAATGGAGGAATGGCTGAAATAAATAAATTAATTAAAGATTTAAAAATTGTTCGTTTTGTTCCTACATTAGCTGGAGTGGGAACAACATTAACATATCCACCTAGAGCTTCTCATCGTGATCTTAATAAAGAAGAACTTACTGCTATTGGTATAACAATGGGACAAATAAGAATTTCAGTTGGTTTGGAAGAAATAGAAGATATTTTAAAAGATTTTGAACAAGCTTTAGCTAAACTTTAATTATAAAATTGCAGGGCTAAAAAGTAGACAATTTTCTGATAACCTTGATATTCATTTCTGGATATTAAGGTTATTTTTTTATGAAATAAAATTAATAATATGAAACTATTTTTTAAAAAAGAAATTTTTCTAATAACTGATTCTTTAAGAAGAAAATTTATAAAGCAAATAGTTTAATACGCTATATAACTAATTTTATAAAATATTAAATAAAGTTTTAAACTAATCTAGTTTTAATATAAATATAAAAAATTTCTGAATAAAGGAAGGAAGTTTTTATAATAATATATCCATATGAATCCATAGGAAAAATTTTAAAAAATAAAAGAGGCCGTAGAAATCAATAAAATAATTTACTGATTTACAATAGCCTCTTTCAAGATATAATAATATTAATTTTTAATCTGTGAATTGCAATAAATTTTGTATATCTTTACAAATTAAACCATGCATAGTATCTTTATATTTTAAATAATTAATAGATAACACTCTTTTTTTGATGACAGAATGTAACTCTTTTTTATGAATAACTATATCTTTTAGAGCATTAAGGGCTTGGCGTACTGCTGTAGGCTTTTCATCTTCTAAGATACTCAGAATTTCTTTTAAATTTTTGTTAATGATATTTTTACTGTCCCATTTTGCCTGTTTACAGAGTAATCTGAAACCTCTCACCCTAATAACATATTTTTCACTGGCTGTCATCTCTATAAATACAGAAATATATGGATAAAGTATATCAGAAGAATCTGAAAGTAATTCCAGTTTCTGTAAATTTTTAAATGCTTTAGAAGTATCTTTATCTTTAAGTTCAGCCAGCATTAATTCTATATCCATAAGTCCTCCTGGATTTATTATAATTATTTAAAATTTTAGTATTTTTTATTTGAATATTACATTTTTAACTCTGTCAAGAGCTTCTTTAACTATTGATTTAGGGCAGGCAAAATTAAGTCTTATATATCCTGTTCCCTCTTCTCCAAACCAATTTCCATAATCAATAGCTACTTTAGCTTTATCCTCAAATATTTCTTCTAAAGTTTCTCCATCTTTTAATACATTTCTAAAATCTATCCATGCAAGGTAAGTTCCTTCAGGTTTTAAATATTTCACACCAGGCATATTTTCTTTGATATACTCTTCAATGAATTTTCTGTTTCCATCAAGATAATCAATTAATTCATCAAGCCATTCAGCAGAATGCATATACCCAGCTTTGATAGCTTCTATACCAAAAGTGCTTGGAGTTTCAAGTCTTATTTTCATAAGGGTACTTTTATATTTCTTTCTTATTTCATCATCAGCTATAAAAATAAGAGAAGTTTGAAGTCCAGCAAGATTAAATGTTTTACTTGGAGCTGTGCATACTATACAATTATTTTTAAGTTCATCTTTCAAAGTAAGGAATGAAGTAAATTTACTGTCTTTGAAAATAAGGTCAGAGTGAATCTCATCAGATATCACAAGTACATTATGTTTTAAACAGATTTCTCCCATTTTCTCAAGTTCTTCTTTTGTCCATACTCTTCCCACAGGGTTGTGAGGGTTACAAAGAATAAACATTTTGACATCATTATCAATTATTTTCTTTTCAAAGTCATTAAAATCTACAGTGTAGTATCCATTAGTATCTATTAAAGAATTAGTAACTATTTTTCTATTGTTATTTTCAGTAGATATTCTGAATGGATGGTATACTGGAGTTTGAATAAGAATGGAATCTCCTTCTTTAGTAAATGTCTGTATCATATAATTGAGAGCTGGAACTACTCCATTAGTAAATATTATCCATTCTTTTTTTAAATCTACATTTTTTCTATTTTTATTCCAATCAATAATAGCTTGAAAGTACTCATTATCAGCTGCAGTATATCCAAGTACACCATGAGTAAGTACATTCTGCAGGCTGTTAAGTATAGCTGGAGCAACTCTAAAATCCATATCTGCTACCCATAAAGGAAGCAGATCAGTTTTTCCATTATAAGTATTTTTATATATTTCAGGATTCCATTTTCTGGAATTTGTTTTACTTCTATCAATTATTTCATCAAAATTATACTTCATATAATATTTCCTCCATAGATATTTGGTAGATTATCTTAATTTTTCAAAACCAGAGCTCATATTGTCTGGATGAGTTGCAAATCTTTCATCTTTATTTAAAGCATTGATAGTATTCATTTCTTCAGCCGAAAGAATAAAATCAAGATCTTTATTTTCTTTTATTCTAGATGGAGTTACAGATTTTGGTAATGGAAGAAGTCCAGATTGAAGATGCCATTTAAGAATAACTTGGGCAATAGTTTTTCCATGTGCCTTTCCAATTTTTTCTATAACATCATTTTCAAGATTTCCCTGCATTAATGGGCTCCAAGATTCAACTATGATACCTTTATCTTTACAGTAAGCTCTTGATTTTAACTGTTGATTTAATGGATGAAGTTCTATCTGATCTATCATAGGTATAATTTCTGCCTCTGGAAGCAGCTCTTCAAAGTGGTGAATTTCAAAATTACATACTCCAATAGCCCTTACTTTTTTCTCTTTATAAAGTTTTTCAAGAGCTTTCCAAGTATCAATAGTAGTTTTCATATTGGGTGTGTTAGGCCAGTGAACAAGATAAAGGTCCACATAATCAAGAGATAATTTTTTTAAAGAAAGTTCAAAAGCAGCTAAGGTAGAATCATATCCTTGATCTGAATTCCATACTTTTGTAGTAATAAAAAGATCTTCTCTTTTTATGTTTTTATTTTCATCTAAAGATTCTCTGATTCCCTCTCCAACAAATTCTTCATTTTTATATATCATTGCAGTGTCTATATGTCTGTACCCAGTTTCCAAAGCAAATTTTACACTTTTTCTACATACTTCTGGATCAGTTATTTTCCAAGTTCCAAAAGCTATCTCTGGTATTTCTACACCGTTTCTTAATTTGTACATATATTCCCCCTTGTATTAAATTAATAGTTCTATCATAATTATAACTCATTTTTTTTGTGATAACAAATATTTTATAAAATAAATAAATAAGGTTTAATTGTAAAATTAGAGAGAAATTAAAAGAAAATAATTTTATTTTATAGGTAAATATTTTTTAGGACTAAATATTAAGATAATAATTTTTTATATTATAGGGTTACTGAAATTAAAGATTACTTAAAAAGTTGAAAAATATATTCAATTTAAATTGAAAAATATAGTATAATATTATAAAAAGATAGATTGAAAAAGAAATAGGAGGAACCTATGGACAAAATAAAAGAATTAGCTGAAATAATAAAAAGTAGTAAATATGTAGTAGTATTTAGTGGAGCTGGAGCTTCAACTGATTCTGGTCTGCGTGATTTTCGTGGTAAAAATGGACTTTATAATGACAGAAGCTACATGGGGTATGAACCTGAAGAGATACTGAGCCATGATTTCTTTTTTTCACACAGGGATATTTTTGACAGATATCTTATAGAAAAATTATCAATAAATGATATAAAGCCTAATGCTGGACATAAAGCAGTAGCTGAATTAGAAAAGATGGGAAAAGTTAAAGCTGTTATCACACAGAATATAGATGATCTTCACCAAGCAGCAGGAAGTAAAAATGTTTTGGAACTTCATGGAACATTAAAAAAATGGTATTGTTTGTCATGTGGATACTCTGACAACAGATCGTTTAACTGTGAATGTGGTGGAATAGTAAGACCGCAGGTAACTCTTTATGGAGAAATGCTTGATGAGGAGGTTACATCTAAAGCTATAAGTGAAATAGAGAAAGCAGATACATTAATAATTGTTGGAACAAGTTTAACAGTTTACCCTGCAGCATATTATCTGAATTATTTTTCTGGAAAGAATCTGGTTATTTTAAATGAAACTCCTACTTCACAAGATGGGAAAGCACAACTTGTAATAAGAGATAATTTTTCTAAAGTCATGATTGAAACTATGAATTTATTAAAATAATTTTTTAGTGAGTATTTTTCAAAAATTAGACTTATAAAGAATAAAGTTCAAATAAATTTATTTTTTTTATTATTTTAATAAAAGATTTTTTATAGTATTGTTTTTTATTTTAAATTAAAAAATATTATGTAAAATGATAAACTATTTAAAAAAATTATTTAGTTATGATTTAAATTATTATATAAGAAGGGGCTGTTGCAAATTAGTGATTGATAAACTAATTTGTGCAGCCTCTCTTATTTTTCATAAAAAAATAGAAATCTATTTTATAGATTTCTGCTAATTTATATTTTTATATTTATTTTTAAGTATCAAAAAAAGAAGTAGATGATTTTTTATTTATCTAAGCTACTTTTAATGAGTGAAGTGTTGTTCCTAAGCGATTATTTATATTTCTGCTTAGATATCTGTTGAAGTTGTAAGCGATACAAAACAAACATATTTCTCTTAAAACACTTTTTTTACTTCGAACTTTTAATTTTCGCAATTTCATATCTTCTTTCAAAACTGCAAAAGCACCTTCTACTTGAATACTTCTGTTCATTCTTAATTGTTTTCCATAATTGCTTGATACATTCTCTTTTGATTTATTTGATAAAATTCTAAATCTCGCATTGTACTTAATTTTTTTGTTAGTTTCAGGATTCCAAAAATATTGAACTGTATTATTTTTGTTAGAGTATAGAAATTCTAATTCTAATCCATCTTTTCTAAATAGTTTATTTTCAGAATGATTATATATTAAATTTTCTACTCTGTTTAAATCATTTTTAAACTTTCTGATTTTAGATTTTTCAAAATATATTGGTTTTATATATGAAGTATAGTCCATTTTTTCCAAATATTCATAATTTGAAATGCTTTCATATCCTGCATCAGCTACAATATTTTTAATTTCTAAATTTTGAGATGAAATTTTCTCTAAAAATGGAATCAAAGTTTTAGAATCAGAAGGGTTAGAAAAAATTTCATATGAAGAAATATATTCACTAATCACTCCTATTTGTAGATTATATCCAGGTTTTAATTGACCATTTCTCATATGGTCATCTTTCATTCTCATAAAAGTAGCATCTATATCAGTTTTTGAATAGCTATTTCTACCATTAAGATTTTTAAAATGATTAGAATATTTTTGATACTTTTCTAAGTATTCTGCGCATAATTCTAAATATTTTTGTTCTTTAGATTTTCGCTTTCCTCTGCCTTTGACTATTTGAAAATTCAAATTAGAAAGATACGAATATATTTCAAGGAAGTTGTCATATTGTAAGTTGAAATCATCATTAAAATTTGAAATTAGTTCAAGAATTTTTTCATCTAATCTATCTCTGTATTTCTCAATAGATTTTTTCCAAACAAATGAATATTTATTAGCATATGCTTCAATTTTAGTACCATCAATATATATTGTTTCAGTAGAAATATCTTCCATTTCAAAAATTTTTTCAATGAATTGTTCAAATAGATCTGGAAGAATATCTTCAGTTTTTGCTAAAAATCTAGAAATAGTAGAATGAACAGGAATTTTAGAATTTTGTAAAAGAAACCTGAATTTAATATTTTCACGGCAAGCCATTTCTATATCTCTAGTAGAAGTTAAATTGCGCGAATAGGCATAAACAATGATAGAAAACATTCTGATAGGATGTACCTTTGTTTTGTAAGAAAATACTTGCATTAAACTACTAAAATCTAATCCCTCCAATATTGAGCTAAGTTTTCTTACAGGATCATTATCAGAAATTTCATATTGTAAAAAGTTAAAAAGTTTAGGTTGATTTAATTGAAAAAAAAATGTTATTATTAGTTGGTTTTTGCATAGGTATATTATATTAGAAATTTGAAAAAATTTTTAGTATTTTATACCTTTTTTTATTTCTTAGGAAATTATAATTTGATAAATTTGTTGAAAAAATAAAAAATGTTAATTATTTTGTATTCATATTAGATATATTAATTGAATAAGATTAAAATTGACAGCACAAAAAAGCTGATTGTTAATCAGCTGTTTAGCGATATTCTTTCCAGCAAATGGAGCCTGTATGTATATTAAAATATGATATTTTTTTAACTTTCATTCTGGCATTACATTTAAAACAATAAAAAGGATTTACTCCAAAAGCGTTCCATATTTCAAGTTGATAAAAAGTAGAATTGGAATATTTAGAGACATATTTTCTCATGAATTTCATGATGTTTTTAAGTTCTGATTTAATATTTCTAGAATAGATTCCAAAGCGCCTAATCATTTTGAAATGTTTAGGGGGAATGTGAATAATTAATTTGGAAAGAAATGTTTCCACATCTAAAGTAAGCTCAATTCTTTGTTTATCATCAGCAAGACTTTCATAATAGAAAGTAACCTTATTATCATAGAAATCAACAATTTTATATTCTGCGATAGGAGCTCTTGACAGATATCTGCCAATATATTTAATTGCATAAATATTATTATTTAAATCATTTTTTGCAACATTGAAAAAGAATCTTGTATTTTTGCGATAAAGGTAGTTAGCAGCAGCATAAGCTTTAGCTTTAATTTCAGGCTTGTCATAATTTCCAGATTTAACAATATCAATAACCATTTTTTTCCATTGTCCAGCAATGGAATTGACATGAAAATATTTTTTTTCAAGAAATTGGAAGTTTTTATTGAATCCACCTAAAGTAACAATAGCATGAATATGAGGGTTCCATTTAAGATCGCGCCCAAAGGTATGAATAACAGTAATCAATCCATAATGAATGATATCTGAGTTAGTAAAGTATTTAGAGGAATATTTTGAAATTTTATGAATTCTTTGATTTTTTGCTTTAATGTTATGAAATTGATATTTAAAAACATCATTAACAGCATAAGCAAGCTTAGTTAAAAGGTCTCTATCATAGAAGAAAAACATTCTAAGTTCTTCAGGAATAGTAAAAAGGACACTTCTATGTTTAACATCAATAAGAGAAGTGGAAGTTTTTTCAGTTCAAACAGCAGAATAACGTTTACCACAGGAAGGACAAAATCTAGATTTACAAGTAACTTTAATTTTATGCGCCTCATGACACTTAGGGCATTGAAGAGAGAGAAAAGATTTATCAATAGAACAAGCTAAGAATTTTTGAATAGTCTGTTTAACATCCTCAAAATGTTCATTTTTAAAATATTTCTTGATTTTACCTAAAAGATTTGTTATATTGACTTTAGAGATAATATGTTTGATTTGCATGAATGTCTCCTTTGTATAATTAGGGTGGTAACTATATTATACAAAAAAGAGAGCTGAGTAAAACATTTTTTTTAAATGTTACTCAGCTTTTTTTATTTCTTAGGAAATTATAATTTGATAAATTTGTTAAAAAAATAAAAAATGTTAATTATTTTGTATTCATATTAGATATATTAATCGAATAAGATTAAAATTGACAGCACAAAAAAGCTGATTGTTAATCAGCTGTTTAGCGATATTCTTTCCAGCAAATGGAGCCTGTATGTATATTAAAATATGATATTTTTTTAATTTTCATTCTGGCATTACATTTAAAACAATAAAAAGGATTTACTCCAAAAGCGTTCCATATTTCAAGTTGATAAAAAGTAGAATTGGAATATTTAGAGACATATTTTCTCATGAATTTCATGATATTTTTAAGTTCTGATTTAATATTTCTAGAATAGATTCCAAAGCGCCTAATCATTTTGAAATGTTTAGGGGGAATGTGAATAATTAATTTGGAAAGAAATGTTTCCGCATCTAAAGTAAGCTCAATTCTTTGTTTATCATCAGCAAGACTTTCATAATAGAAAGTAACCTTATTATCATAGAAATCAATAATTTTATATTCTGCGATGGGAGCTCTTGACAGATATCTGCCAATATATTTAATTGCATAAATATTATTATTTAAATCATTTTTTGCAACATTGAAAAAGAATCTTGTATTTTTGCGATAAAGGTAGTTAGCAGCAGCATAAGCTTTAGCTTTAATTTCAGGCTTGTCATAATTTCCAGATTTAACAATATCAATAACCATTTTTTTCCATTGTCCAGCAATGGAATTGACATGAAAATATTTTTTTTCAAGAAATTGGTAGTTTTTATTGAATCCACCTAAAGTAACAATAGCATGAATATGAGGGTTCCATTTAAGATCGCGCCCAAAGGTATGAATAACAGTAATCAATCCATAATGAATGATATCTGAGTTAGTAAAGTATTTAGAGGAATATTTTGAAATTTTATGAATTCTTTGATTTTTTGCTTTAATGTTATGAAATTGATATTTAAAAACATCATTAACAGCATAAGCAAGCTTAGTTAAAAGGTCTCTATCATAGAAGAAAAACATTCTAAGTTCTTCAGGAATAGTAAAAAGGACACTTCTATGTTTAACATCAATAAGAGAAGTGGAAGTTTTTTCAGTTCAAACAGCAGAATAACGTTTACCGCAGGAAGGACAAAATCTAGATTTACAAGTAACTTTAATTTTATGCGCCTCATGACACTTAGGGCATTGAAGAGAGAGAAAAGATTTATCAATAGAACAAGCTAAGAATTTTTGAATAGTCTGTTTAACATCCTCAAAATGCTCATTTTTAAAATATTTCTTGATTTTATCTAAAAGATTTGTTATATTGATTTTAGAGATAATATGTTTGATTTGCATGAATGTCTCCTTTGTATAATTAGGGTGGTAACTATATTATACAAAAAAGAGAGCTGAGTAAAACATTTTTTTTAAATGTTACTCAGCTTTTTTTATTTTAAAAGAAAAAGCTGACAAGAAGAAAACTTCAAGTCAGCTTTTTGGGTAATTGGGCTATTTTGAATTTGCAACAGCCTCTTTATTTTTATTATAAATAGTTTTATAATTCAATTTTTAATTTTATTCTAAATTGGCAATTTGAATAAAATTAATATAGAATAAGTTTATTTTTTTATTATTAAACTTGGAATTAATATTAATAGTAATATGAGAAAAAGAAATGGAATAAAAGCAGGGTAAACCCAACATTTAATAACAAAAACTATTAAGATACTAATAATACATAATAATATTTTTTCCATTAGGACTCCTTTGTTTAATTTGGAGTTCCTTCCAATATATTTTTCATCTGGTCAAATAAAAAAATTATTGGAAGGAAAATTAGTTGACGTATACATTACCGGGGGGCAATGCATCCAAGAATTTCTTCTTGATATAATTATATAATATAAATTATATTTATGCAATAATATATGTTGTAAATAATTATATAAGTTTTAGAATATAAAAATTAATTCTTTAAATCTAATTTAAGAAAAATAGATAAGAAAAAAGATATTTTAATAAAAAAAATAAATTATTTATATTTATCAAAGTGAACAAAGTGAAGTGAAAAATAGAAGAATAAATTAAAAAAAAGAATACTGTTTCTATAAAATTTGTATAAAAATAAATGAGATATATTATTGAATTTATTTTATTTATGATATATAATTGTATATAAGAAAAACGAAATTTTTATGCAGCACAAATTACAAATTTTAAAGCAGGATGTTATACTGATAACATTCTGCAAAGTAAGCCCTAACTTATAATATTATCTCTAAAATATTATGTTTAATATAAAGAAACAGGAATAAAATCCTGTTTTTTTATATTAAAAAAAATAGTTTATTTTGTAATTATTAATAATGTTCAATATCACTATGAGGAAAATTATATAAATGAAATGTACTTTCTCTAATTATAAGTTAATATATGTATTCTGATCCAACTATTGCAATTTTAATATTTTAAAAATTTATTGCTCAAGTATTTCCAACATATATTTTATAGAATTTCTTTTATAAATTTACTTTTCTTTGGAGGTATTTAATAATAAAGTTAAATTTGAAATATATTAAATAAGCAAAATATAAAATAAAATATATTTTGTTAATCTGTACAGAAGCACATATTTGTTGTATAATTTTATAGAAGATACAAAAAATTATACGAGGTGGTTTAATAATGAAAAAAATATTTATCTTTTTAGCAACTTTGATACTATTGGTTGGATGTAGCTCTGCACCAGTTAAAGTGGAAGTTCCTGTAGAAGTATCACTTGAAAATGTAGCTGGCAATGAGTATGTGCTTACTAATCTTTTTGTAGAAAATAATCTGACTATTGGATTTGATAAAGAGGGAAGAATATTTGGATTTGCTGGAATAAATAGATTTTTTGGAAAAGCAGATATAGATAATGGAACTATAAATATAGGAGCTTTAGCTACAACTAGAATGGCTGGACCTAGAGATAAAATGATAGTTGAAGATCAGTATCTTACTCTTTTGAAAAATGCAAAAACAATAAAAAAAGATGGATATAAATTAATACTTACTAATGCCAAAGAAGAAGAAATGATTTTTATAAAAAAATAGTATTTTAGGAAAATGAGGGAAAAGATGGGAAAATTAGCAGATCAAGTTCAATTTTTAATAGAAATAGATAAAGTAAAAAGTATTTTAAGACAGTCTATTGTACTAGGAGATTTAAATAGGAGAGAAAATGATGCTGAACATAGCTGGCATATGGCTTTATGTGCAATGACATTGAAAGAATATTCTAATCTGGGTGAAATAGATATGGAAAAAGTTCTTAAAATGATACTTATACATGATATTGTTGAGATATATGCAGGAGATACACCTGCGTTTTCAGATTACAACAAACAGACTAAATGGCGTGCAGAATTAGAAAGTGCAAAGAAGATATATGGAATGCTTCCAGAAGAGCAGGAAAAAGAGTTCATGAAGCTATGGCTTGAATTTGAGAATATGGAAACAAAAGAAGCAAAGTTTGCTAATACTTTTGATAGATTTCAGGGATTTATACAGAACCTTACTTCAGATGGACACACTTGGAAAAAATATGCTGCTACAAAAGAAATGGTACTGAGAAGAATGTCGCCAATAATAGAGTATACACCACAACTTTTCCATGAATTTGTAATGCCGGAAGTGCAAAAATATATTGATAAAGGAATTATAAAAGAATAAAAGGAATAAAATACCTTGAATACTGAAAGTAGTATTTGAGGTATTTTTTATTTATACTGGAATAAAGATCAGAAAAATAAATGTAATTATAGGTAAAAATTATATTAAGATGTAAGAAAATTATAAAATTTAATAAAATCTAAAATGAATATTTTAAAGAGTATATTTTAAAAGAGGCTGTTGCAAATTCAAAATGGCCCAATTACCCAAAAAGCTGACTTGAAGTTTTCTTCTTGTTAGCTTTTTCTTTTAAAATAAAAAAAGGTATAAAATACTAAAAATTTTTTCAAATTTCTAATATAATATACCTATGCAAAAACCAACTAATAATAACATTTTTTTTCAATTAAATCAACCTAAACTTTTTAACTTTTTACAATATGAAATTTCTGATAATGATCCTGTAAGAAAACTTAGCTCAATATTGGAGGGATTAGATTTTAGTAGTTTAATGCAAGTATTTTCTTACAAAACAAAGGTACATCCTATCAGAATGTTTTCTATCATTGTTTATGCCTATTCGCGCAATTTAACTTCTACTAGAGATATAGAAATGGCTTGCCATGAAAATATTAAATTTAGGTTTCTTTTACAAAATTCTAAAATTCCTGTTCACTCTACTATTTCTAGATTTTTAGCAAAAACTGAAGATATTCTTCCAGATCTATTTGAACAATTCATTGAAAAAATTTTTGAAATGGAAGATATTTCTACTGAAACAATATATATTGATGGTACTAAAATTGAAGCATATGCTAATAAATATTCATTTGTTTGGAAAAAATCTATTGAGAAATACAGAGATAGATTAGATGAAAAAATTCTTGAACTAATTTCAAATTTTAATGATGATTTCAACTTACAATATGACAACTTCCTTGAAATATATTCATATCTTTCTAATTTGAATTTTCAAATAGTCAAAGGTAGAGGAAAGCGAAAATCTAAAGAACAAAAATATTTAGAATTATGCGCAGAATACTTAGAAAAGTATCAAAAATATTCTAATCATTTTAAAAATCTTAATGGTAGAAATAGCTATTCAAAAACTGATATAGATGCTACTTTTATGAGAATGAAAGATGACCATATGAGAAATGGTCAATTAAAACCTGGATATAATCTACAAATAGGAGTGATTAGTGAATATATTTCTTCATATGAAATTTTTTCTAACCCTTCTGATTCTAAAACTTTGATTCCATTTTTAGAGAAAATTTCATCTCAAAATTTAGAAATTAAAAATATTGTAGCTGATGCAGGATATGAAAGCATTTCAAATTATGAATATTTGGAAAAAATGGACTATACTTCATACATAAAACCAATATATTTTGAAAAATCTAAAATCAGAAAGTTTAAAAATGATTTAAACAGAGTAGAAAATTTAATATATAATCATTCTGAAAATAAACTATTTAGAAAAGATGGATTAGAATTAGAATTTCTATACTCTAACAAAAATAATACAGTTCAATATTTTTGGAATCCTGAAACTAACAAAAAAATTAAGTACAATGCGAGATTTAGAATTTTATCAAATAAATCAAAAGAGAATGTATCAAGCAATTATGGAAAACAATTAAGAATGAACAGAAGTATTCAAGTAGAAGGTGCTTTTGCAGTTTTGAAAGAAGATATGAAATTGCGAAAATTAAAAGTTCGAAGTAAAAAAAGTGTTTTAAGAGAAATATGTTTGTTTTGTATCGCTTACAACTTCAACAGATATCTAAGCAGAAATATAAATAATCGCTTAGGAACAACACTTCACTCATTAAAAGTAGCTTAGATAAATAAAAAATCATCTACTTCTTTTTTTGATACTTAAAAATAAATATAAAAATATAAATTAGCAGAAATCTATAAAATAGATTTCTATTTTTTTATTTCTTAGGAAATTATAATTTGATAAATTTGTTGAAAAAATAAAAAATATTAATTATTTTGTATTCATATTAGATATATTAATTGAATAAGATTAAAATTGACAGCACAAAAAAGCTGATTGTTAATCAGCTGTTTAGCGATATTCTTTCCAGCAAATGGAGCCTGTATGTATATTAAAATATGATATTTTTTTAACTTTCATTCTGGCATTACATTTAAAACAATAAAAAGGATTTACTCCAAAAGCTTTCCATATTTCAAGTTGATAAAAAGTAAAATTGGAATATTTAGAGACATATTTTCTCATGAATTTCATGATGTTTTTAAGTTCTGATTTAATATTTCTAGAATAGATTCCAAAGCGCCTAATCATTTTGAAATGTTTAGGGGGAATGTGAATAATTAATTTAGAAAGAAATGTTTCCACATCTAAAGTAAGCTCAATTCTTTGTTTATCATCAGCAAGACTTTCATAATAGAAAGTAACCTTATTATCATAGAAATCAATAATTTTATATTCTGCGATAGGAGCTCTTGACAGATATCTGCCAATATATTTAATTGCATAAATATTATTATTTAAATCATTTTTTGCAACATTGAAAAAGAATCTTGTATTTTTGCGATAAAGGTAGTTAGCAGCAGCATAAGCTTTAGCTTTAATTTCAGGCTTGTGATAATTTCCAGATTTAACAATATCAATAACCATTTTTTTCCATTGTCCAGCAATGGAATTGACATGAAAATATTTTTTTTCAAGAAATTGGAAGTTTTTATTGAATCCACCTAAAGTAACAATAGCATGAATATGAGGGTTCCATTTAAGATCGCGCCCAAAGGTATGAATAACAGTAATCAATCCATAATGAATGATATCTGAGTTAGTAAAGTATTTAGAGGAATATTTTGAAATTTTATGAATTCTTTGATTTTTTGCTTTAATGTTATGAAATTGATATTTAAAAACATCATTAACAGCATAAGCAAGCTTAGTTAAAAGGTCTCTATCATAGAAGAAAAACATTCTAAGTTCTTCAGGAATAGTAAAAAGGACACTTCTATGTTTAACATCAATAAGAGAAGTGGAAGTTTTTTCAGTTCAAACAGCAGAATAACGTTTACCGCAGGAAGGACAAAATCTAGATTTACAAGTAACTTTAATTTTATGCGCCTCATGACAATTAGGGCATTGAAGAGAGAGAAAAGATTTATCAATAGAACAAGCTAAGAATTTTTGAATAGTCTGTTTAACATCCTCAAAATGCTCATTTTTAAAATATTTCTTGATTTTACCTAAAAGATTTGTTATATTGATTTTAGAGATAATATGTTTGATTTGCATGAATGTCTCCTTTGTATAATTAGGGTGGTAACTATATTATACAAAAAAGAGAGCTGAGTAAAACATTTTTTTTAAATGTTACTCAGCTTTTTTTATGAAAAATAAGAGAGGCTGCACAAATTAGTTTATCAATCACTAATTTGCAACAGCCCCTTTATTATTTTTACTTTTAATAGTCAAGCATGAAATTTTTTAATTTTTTCTTTATTCTTTGGATACAATTATCTATTGATTTAACGTCTCTCCCAGTGATTTCTGCTATTTCAATGTATGTCATTTCAGCAATGAGATATTCAAAAATTTCATTTTCCATTGGGCTTAAATGGATTTTTAAATATTTATTAACATATTCCATTTTTTCTTTTCCAAGACATAATTCTTCTGGGGAGTGAAATATAAAAGATTGATGAGTATATGTTATATTAGGTTCACCTTCACCTTCTGCTTGCAGAGAAACAGCCATATTAAGTATTTTATTTTTTCTGGAATTGGAATTTTTTAAAGTGGTTATCAGATGACGTTTTATACATAACAATGCAAAAGTTTTAAAGGAAGCAGTTTTATTTTCATCATAGGCATTAATAGCCTTAAAAAGTCCAATCATGGCTTCCTGCATTACATCATCTTTATCTCCGCCATAAAAGAAGTATTTTTTAGTTCTATAAAGAATAATTCTTTTTAAACTTTGAAAAATTTCAATAAAAGCTTTGTCATCACCATTTTTAGCATCTTTAATTTTTTTGTTGTCCATGTTCTTTTCCTCCTGTGTTCTAAGTTTATGTAATGATAATAAAAAGATTTTTAAAACATGAGTATCATTGTATATAAAAAAACATATACTAAAACTTAATTAGTATATGTTTGGCTATACAGTGATTTTAGTTTCTTCCTTTATAATTATTTTGAATAAATATAAGAAAATTGATATGAACTACAAAAATAATTGAACAATAATATGAAAAACCATTCAAGGCAGAGGTAATAAATTTTAAATTTAAAGTACTAAAAAAGTATTAAGAATTCAAAGCAATAGATACATATTCCAACAAAAAATAATGATAGTCCGAAAAGGCAGATTAAAAAGAATAAAAGAACTTTCATAAAAAAAACTCCCCTGTTTTAATTGATATTTTAATAAGGTTATTCTAAAAATAAGATGAAAAACCCTTTATTTTTTATTAAATAAATTTTCTTTTTGTTAAATAATTGTAATAATTCTAAAAATTAATATTATTATTATAAATAAATAAGAATTTTATAAAAATAGAGATTTGTTTATAAAGAAAGTCTTTACATCATAACTGGATAGATATTGGCAGATTTGAAATATATTTTTAAAATTAGAAAAAATAAAATAGATTTAAAGAATTAAAAAAATCTATAACAAAATTTAAAATAAAATTAATATTTTTTATTAAATGTACTAGAGAATAATAAGAATATATAGTAAAGGTATATAGGAATTTTATTTAAATTGCGATAGAAGGGAAAGGGATTGAAGAAAAATTAATTATAAATTAGTAGGTATATACTTAAAAAATATTTAGAATAAAATTATAGTTCCAAAAAATAAAAAAGCCTAGTCATTTCTTGATCGCACACTAGGCAGGCGATATTCTGTTAATTTTATATCATATTTTATTTTTTCTGTCAATAATATTTTTAAAGTTTTTTAAAGTTTTTTTATGAAATAAATACTTTGATTTTAACAAGCTATGAGATAAGCAATTTTATATATTTATTTGTGATGAAAAAACTATTTTAATTTATATGATAAAATAATAGATTCCTTTAATAAATAAATATACTGATATAATAAAAGTAATTTTTAGGATAAGTATTTCTATTATATTATCTCCTTAGCTGTGCTTTCATCTATTACCAGATGCGTTATAATACCTGTTTTTAAAGCTCCAATAACAGCATCCTTACTTGTTTTTGAAGAACAAATACCTATCACATGTTCAATTTTTCTTAAATCTTCTAAAGGAATTTCAATCGAAAAATCATCATCACCAGTTATAAAGTTGCCATTTATATCATAATAATATGAAAGAATATTACCAATAGCTTTTTCTTTCTGGAGATTATTTCCAAATCTTGAAGCTGTAGCAAGGTCAGGAACAGATGGATGATTTCCAATGCCCAAAATAGCTACATCAAGTTTTTCCCATAATCTTTTTATATCTTTATAATTTTCAATATTCATAAACAGATTTTTCTCCTGTTCAGTAGCTAAAAATGCAGGAGCAAAGAGATAATATGGCTTGAGAAAAGTCATTTGAGAAAATATTCTTATCAATTCATTTGAATGAAAATCTTTAGTAGGCATAGAAATGTTCCCCACTAAAGGACATACATAACCTTCAAGTTCGATTCTTTTCTCTGAAATTTCAAGTTTTTGAACAAGGTCACCGATATTTTTTCCCCATCCAAGTCCAAATTTTCTATATTTTTTCAGATCATTGTTCATATATGATATTATATTGTTTAATATTACCTGATCAGTAAGATAGTCTGTGTCAGCTTGAGGAATAACCATCCCTCCATCAATATCATATTTCTTTTTGATCTCTTCCATAAGAAATTCATTACTCACAAATGGAGAGTTTATTTGAATAGTAACTATACCAGCCGTTTTTGCGTCAGCAAGTAATTTGCTCACAAGAGGACGAGATACCCCTAATCGTTTTGCTATATCATTTTGGGTAAGATCTTCTTCATAATACATCTTGGCTATTTCTACCATTTTTTGAGTTTTAACGTTATCATCTAACATCTGTTTCCTCCAATTTACAGATTAATCTTCAATATAAACAGTGCTGAAGTCATGAAGAGTAACTGGATGGATATTTAATCCTTTCACATTTTTTTGAGCACCAACAGCTAATATTCTGTTGTAAAGCATGATATCAGGTGCATCATCCACTATTAATAATTGAATTTCTTCATAAAGCTTCTTTCTTTCTTCGGGATCAGTAGTCATTTTAGCTTTATCTAAAAGTTCATCAACTTTTGGATTTTCATAGAAATCTCTGTTACCAGCTCCACCTTTTGCAGATGAATGATACATTGCATAAAGTCCATAGTCAGCATCTCCAGTTACTACTCCCCATGAACCTAAGAAAAGGTTATGTCTTCCTTTTTCTGTAGCATCCCAGTAAGCACTGACTTCTACTACATCTATTCTCAAATCAATACCAATTTCTTTTAAATAGGCTTGAAGTATTTCAGCAGTTTGAGTATTAGCTTCTCCTCCAAACACTAAAATACTTGTTTTAAATCCATTTTCATATCCAGCTTCTTTCATCAATTCACGAGCTTTTTCCACATTGTATTCATAGTTTTTAGTTTTATCAGTAAACCCAAAAACTCCTGGAGCTATAGGAGAAGTAGCTATTTTACCACTTCCATTAAGAATTACATCAACAATAGCTTGTTTATCTACAGCATAGTTTATAGCTTTTCTGACTCTTACATCGTTTAATGGAGTTTTTTGTGTATTCATTCCAACATAAGAATAAGAAATAGAAGGTTTTGTAATTAGCTGAAGTTTAGGGTTATTTTTTATAGTATTCTCATCTACAGAACTTACAGCTATTGAGATGTCTATTTCTCCAGTTTCTAATCCAATAGTTCTGTTAGAAGCTTCTACAATATTTTTAAATACTATATATTTAAGTCCATTTTTTTTATCAAAATAATCTTCATTTTTTTCAAGAGTCAAACTATCACCAGGTATCCACTCTTTAAATTTATAACTTCCAGTACCAACAGGATGATCTTTAAAACTTTGCTCATCTTCAATAATAAGTTTTTTACTTACAATTCCTAACGCAGGATGAGAAAGATGTGCAAGTAATGGACCAAATGGTGTCTTAGTAACAATATTTACAGTATAATCATCAACAACTTCTACTTTTTCAATAGGAGGAAGAACAAAAGCTATTCTAGGTGAATTAGCCATTCTATCAAATGAAAACTTAACATCTTCAGCAGTAAAATCATATCCATTATGGAATTTTACTCCTTTTCTTAATTTGAACTGCATAGTTTTGTCATCTATTTGTTTCCAAGATTCTGCTAATCCAGGCAGAATATTCATATCACCATCTGATTCCACCAGTCTTGAATAAATAAGTTTGTTGGCTCTTAATGAAAAACCATCATTTCCCTGATGAACATCTAATGATTTAGGTTCTCCATCCTGGGCTACTATAAGTTTTTCTTTCATAGTTTTTGCTGAAGTTTCTGCTTTATCATCTGAACATGCAGAAAAAAGTATTGTACAGCTTAATAAAATCATAAATAATTTTTTTAACATAAATAAATCTCTCCTTTTTCATTTTCATTATTATATTATAAAGGCAATCACAAAAAAAAACAACTGTTAAATACAATAGAGCAATTCTATCTACCTCCATAAAAAAGAAGTTGTGATGTGTGTATAATTATATACTGCAGAAAAGATAAAATTCATTTTTGGGGAATGAAAATATATAGAAAAAAATTATGTTAAAGTATGAATAAAAAGAGAAGGTTTTTAAATACTAGAAAAGAAAATATGGGTAAAATATTCTTTTGAATAGAGAATAAAATTTTAGTATGGCTAATTAAAAAAATATTTATTTGATCTGAAATATTATCTATATGAAAAATTAATTCTAATGGTATTAGAAAATTTTGTAACAGTAAATTTCAAAATATTATTTAAGTAAAAATCTTTTCTTTTAGAGAATAATATACTATACTATATTTATAAAAAAATCAAGGAATATGGAATAAAATAATCTGGGGGAATTAATATGTTTGAGAAAGATTTTAAATATATGAAGAGAATGTTCAAAAGAAAAATAAAAATGACATTGAGAACAATGGGGATATTTCTAATAGTTGGAACATTGTCTATGTCAATGACAGAAGAAGAGATAAAAAAGAAAGCAGAGAAATATAGAACAGAAGAATATTACTATATGGGTAATGGAGAAGGAAATAATCCATTAGATGCAATAAATGCAGCAGAGGCTTATGCACAGGGATATACAGGAAAAGGAGTGACATTAGGAATAGTAGATAGGTATGTAAATTTGTCACATAGTGAATTTTTAAATAAAGATAAATCATATATAATAGGAGAAATACCAGAAGGAATAGATTGGGTAAAGAATGATCATGGAACTCATGTGGCAGGAATAATGTCAGCTTCAAAGGATGGAAAAGGAATGCATGGAGCAGCATTTAACAGTAATTTTGCATCAGGTATTTTTTTGACTGTTAAGGGATTAAAAGAGGCATATAATTATATTAATACAAGAGAAGATATAAAAATAATTAATAATAGTTGGGGGAATAGAATAGTATATATTGATGAACTTCATAATATTAATGAGGAATATCGAGGTAGAGAAGGACTTTTAAAATATATAGATGAGGAGTATTCAGATAGAACTAATATTTTAAAAGAAAGTATGAAATCATACAATAAATTATTGATTTTTGCTAATGGAAACTCTGGGCATATAACCCCTTCATTAATTCCTTTATTGTCATATCTAGATAAGGAAGTAAAAAATAATATAATAGGAGTAACAGCATTAGATACATATTCAGAAAAAGATAAACCAGGATTTCTAGCAGTATTTTCAGATTTAAATAAATATAATGAAGAAAACAGTATATCTGCACCAGGAGTAATGTTAAATTCGGCAGATGCTGCTGATTTTCAAAAATATATTCCTATGGCTGGGACTTCTCAAGCAGCTCCAATTGTAACAGGGACAGGAGGATTAGTACAGGAAGCTTTTCCATATATGTCAGGAAAGCAGATAGGAGATGTATTACTGTCTACAACAAGTAAAATCATTGATAAATCTCAAGAATTTGCAGTAACAATGCAGGAAGATGAAAATAACCCCCCTGTTTTAAATATGATATATTTTACTGAGAAACCAGATTCTAAAGCTAAATTAAAAAAGGATATAGAGAAATATTATGAGGCGAATGAAGAAATGCTGCGAATGTTTTATTTGGGATGGGGAGAAAATATAAATAAAGAAAATTTTATAAAAATTTATATGGAAGGAAATTTAATTACTGTCTATGAAAATGTACCATATGAAATAGTTTATGGACAGGGGATAGTGAACGCAGGAAATGCAGTAAAGGGATTAGGAACTCTCAATGCCAGAAGATTGGGAAAAGAAGATATAAGCTCATCAAATAATAGAGTGAATAAATATTTAAGTAAAACACAGGCACTCTACACAATAAATACAATGGGTTTTGATTCAACATGGAGTAATGATATATCTGAAACAAAAGCTGGTTATATGACAGCAAAAGAAAAACTAGATAAAATAGTAAATATAAATAAATTTTCTGCTGAAGAAAAAGGAAAGTTGAGTGAATATATAACTAAAAATACAAGTTTAACAGATGAAGAAAAAGAATACTTTGATAAAATGTTTAAGTTTTATCTTTCTAATGAATATAGATATAACAGTGAGAATGGAAAAATAGTAACATCTACTGATAATGATATTCTTTTGTCGAATGGAAAAAAATATATAGATGAATACAATAAAAGAGCAGAAGAAAATGGGCTGGTAGGACTTTCAGTTGGATTGCTGAAAGAGGGAGCAGGAACACTTTCTCTTGCAGGGAATAATACTTATAAAGGAGCAAGTATAGCAGGAGGAGGAACTCTGCAGATAGACGGTTCAGTAGCTGGTAATGCTTACAGTCTTAATGATGAAATGGGAACTGGAATTATTGCAGGTAAAGGAACTATTAATGGAGATTTATATAATTATGGAAAAGTACAGGCTGGAAGCTGGGGAAGTACAGATATTCTTACAGTAGAAGGAAAATTTAACTCAACAGGAAGTATAGTAGTAAATATAGATGGAACAAAAAATAGTACTCTTTCAGTAGGAAGTATAGAAAATATAGCAGGAACAATAATAGAAATAAATGGAGCAGCTATACCAGAATATGTGTATAGTGGGTTTCTAGTGTCTGAAAAGGATAATGCAGATGTAGAAAATCTTACAGGAAAATTATCCCTCTTCTTAGGGTATGATGTAGAAAAATCTCTGATTAGAGCTGTAGCTGCAAGCTATAATTTAGCAGTAAATAAAACAGCTGGTTTAAATTCATTATCTGAAATGAACAGTAGTGAAAAAACTTCATCAGAAGCTTTGGAAGCTATGTATATAGCGCTTTCTGGAAAAAATGAGCAGAGAGAACTTGATGTTCTATATAATATAAGAGATAAAAGATCAGCTTTAAAAGCTTTTCAGGAAATATATGGGGGACTGCAATCAGATATGATACATAATCTCCCTTTGAATACAAGGATAAACAGTTCAATATATTCAAGATTATCTGACAGCGATATGGTACTTGATAAAGCAGAAAATTCAGTAATATCACTGGATAAAAATATGTGGGTAAAGGTATTGAATGGATGGAAAGACATTGATGGCAATAGGGGAATGAGTGCTATTGATATAGATATGAAAGGTTTCATATTAGGGAATGATTTTCAACTTAACAGTAATTATAAAGGTGGATATTATCTAGCTTATGGAGAGAATGACATAAAATCAGGAAATGATAAAGGTGAGATAAAGGACTTTAGAACAGGGCTATATGGAAATTATGAAAAGAATAAAGTAAGTATAAATAGTTATCTAGGGATAGGATTACAAAGAAATGAAAGTGAGAGAAATTTAACTGTATTAGATAGGAAAGCAAAAGGGAAATATGACAGCTGGACATTGGAAGCAGGGGCAAAAGTAAATTATGAGATGACAAAATCTATTTATCCACATGGAGAGGTAAATATTATCAGATATGAAAATGAAGACTTTAAAGAAAAGGGAGCAGGAATATATTCTCAAAGATTTGAAAAATCTAAAAATATTTATACAACAGCAGGATTAGGAATAGAAGGAATAAAGAATTTCAAATCAGGAAGAGGAATAATAGCTTTGGGATATGAAAGGGTACTTACAGGAAATGATGCAGATATGAGAGTGTTATTTGCAGGAAATAAAAATAATAAATTTAAAATAAAGGGACATGAGGAAGACAGAGATTATCTTGTAATGAAAGTAAAAGGAGAAAAACTTTTTAGAAATGGAGTAAGTATTTATGGAGAAATGGAAGGAAGAATATCAGATAATACCAAAGATATCAGAACAAGTTTTGGAGCAGGATATAGATTTTAATAAATAAAAATAATTAAAAGATTAAAGATAGTTTGAAAATATAGGAATTAAGAATAAATTATTTTAATAAAAAACTTTTAAGTTCTATTTTTAAGCTAAGGACTATTGCATTTTTATAAATAAAAAATCTAAAAAAATTTTATAGATTTATGAGTAATTTAGGTAAAAATAGTATTATTTTATTTCAAAGGGCAGAATAGAGATTGTTACTTTGTGTTTACATAAAGTTGAGCATATGATAAAATGTATTATGTTATTATTTTGAAGAATATAGGAGTGTAAATTTATGAAAAAAATGAAAAGTTTTCTAGGATTGCTGCTGCTTGTTTTCCTTTTTGTATCATGTGAAAATGGAAAAACTGCAGTTAAAGATAATTCTAATGTAGAAAAACTTGAGTATAAAGAAAATAAGGAAAAATATAATTATGATATTGTTATTCCACAGATAAAGGGAGTAGAAAATGAAGATATTTCCTATTTGAACCTCTCTCTTCAGGAAAGTGCAAGAATAATAATAGAAAATTTAGTAGGTTCATCAGATATCGGAACAAAAGAAACTCCAATAGAAGCCAAGATGGCTTATGAAATAAAAGAAAATGATTTCAATATTCTTTCTCTTGTTATAACTACATATGTTTATCAAGGAGGAGCTCATGGAATTACTACTACTGAAACATATAATATAAATAAAAAAGATTATTCTCTGCTTAATTATGATGTCATATTTGATGAGAATGCAGAAGAATATTTTAATATGAAAATGAATGATATAATAGCTAAAAGCAAAGAAAATAATGGAAGCAGATATGCTTTGAATACTGAGGGAAAAGAGGTATTATTCTTTGAAAATGCTGAAGCAAATGTAAAGAATACAGTTATGTATTTTGAAGGGGATAATGTAGTATTTCTTTATCCTCACTACGAAATAGCACCATATTCAAGTGGAATGCCTATATTTAAATTTGATAAAAAAGATATAAAAAAATATATAAAGATAAAAATTTAAAATTAAAAAAAATGAAAATAAAAGAGGGGGATCCTTGAAAATACTTTAAGTTTTAAGAGTTTATCAGCTAAAACTCTAAAATTTTATTTTTATTCAAGAATAAACCTCTTTTTTAAATATTAGAAAAAGCATATCTCACCCATAACACTTTTCCCTTTAAAAAGGATAATATGATTTTTTTCTAATACCTATAATAGGTATAAAAACTAGGAGGAAAAAATATGTATAATAAAGGCAGATACGATAAACTTAAATACTTACTTGAAATAGGAATATTCTGTGTAGTGATATATTTTATCCATAAAGAGATGAAGATATACAGTATAAAAGATATAAAAGAGTCATTAAAAGCTATAAATAGTGGATATGTAATACTTGGAATAGGTATAGTGATAATTGATTATTTTTTGCTGACTATGTATGATGTGCTGGCATTTAAAAATGAAAAATTACAGTTGTCTAATTTAAAAATAATTTTTACTTCTTTTATAAGTTATGCATTTGCTAATTCTATAGGTCTTTCAGGGCTTACAGGATCAGGATTGAGAATTAATTTATATTCTTTGTGGAATGTTCCTTATAAAAGTATAATAAAAGTAATAAAATTTTGCTATATAAGTTTTTGGGTAGGACTTTTATGGGTAGGAGGTTTATTTCTCACATTTGAACCAGTAGATTTAACAAGATTCAATTTTTATTTTAATACGACTAGAGAAGTGGGAATTATTCTTTTAATAATAGCAATATCATATTCATCTCATAAAGTATTTTCAAAAAAGAAAAGTCTTGAAATATCTGTATTTCAAATATTGATATCACTTATAGATTGGGTACTTGTATCAGGATTAATATATATATTTCTTCCTCATAGTGATTCTCTTACATTTATCAAATTTTTTCCAATATTTCTTAGTGCACAGATTATAGGTGTATTAAGTAATCTGCCTGGAGGAATAGGAGCTTTTGATTATGTATTTCTTACTTTAATGGGAAAATATTACCCTCCCTCAGTAATAGTAGCAGCTTTGATAATATTCAGACTTTTGTATTATATAGCTCCATTTGGAATAGCACTTGTGTCTTATTGTATTTATAGAATATTATTAAAAAAAGGTGAGCTTAAAAATATATCACTGATTCTTGGAAAATTTATAATTTCTCTCATTCCTCTCCTTATATCTATACTGATATTTGCAGCAGGAATAGTGCTCATAATATCAGGAAGTATGCCTCCGCTTATTTACAGAATAAAGATATTAAAGGATATACTTCCAGTGTTTACTATCAAAATATCACATTTTCTGGGAAGTATAACTGGAGCTGTGCTTCTTATACTTGCTTATGGAATAAAAAAGAGGCTTAATGGAGCATATTATACAACAATAATTTTCCTTGGAGCAGGAATAATTCTTTCGTTATTGAAAGGTTTGGATTATGAGGAAGCTTTTTTCTTGGTAATAATATTGGCTATAATCATTCCACTGAAAAAATATTTTTATAGAAAAACATCAATTATAAATGAAAAATTTACACTCAATTGGATGGTGATGATATTTCTAGTTGCTATTTCAAGTCTGTATATAGGTTTCTTTGCATACAGCAAGTCAGATTATATGAATGAAATATGGTGGAAAGTAGCTTTTAATAAAGAGTTTCCGGGATTTTTAAGAACTACTATCGGAATATCAGCTACTCTCATTGTATTTGGTATATGGAAACTTTTTGCTCCTGTAAATGAAATAGTTGAGACAGGAAGTAAAGATGTAAGTGAAAAAGTAAAAAAATGTCTTTGTTTTTCAGATAATCCAGAAGGAAATCTGGTACTTTTAAATGATAAAAAAGTTATATTTGAAGATGAAGAAGAAAGTTTTGTAATGTATGGTAAAAGTGGAAAAAGTTATATAGCTATGGGAGATCCTGTTGGAAAAACAGAAAAAGCAGGAGATTCTATTTGGAAATTTTATGAATTATGCAGAAAAAATAATAAACAGCCTGTTTTTTATGAAGTTTCTAAAGACTATTTAGATTATTACCTTGATGTTGGATTAAACTTTTTGAAAATAGGAGAGGAAGGAATAATTGATCTTAAGGAATTTACTCTCAATATTCCTCAAAGAAAAAATATAAGATATACATATAACAAACTTAATAAAGAAAATATGACATTTGAAGTTATTCCAAAAGGAGAAGGGATAAAATATATGAAAAGATTGAGAGAAATATCTGATGAATGGCTGGAAAGTAAAAAAGCTAAAGAAAAAGGGTTTTCTCTGGGATATTTTGATGAGGAATATTTGAATAATTTTCCAATAGCTGTACTTAAAAAAGATGATGAGATTATAGCTTTTGCAAATATAATGATAACCGAATCTAAAAAAGAAGCAGCTGTTGATCTTATGAGATATTTAAAATCATGTATCAGTGGAACAATGGAATATCTTTTTATTTATATAATACTTTGGGCAAAAGATGAGGGATATGAGAGATTCAGTCTTGGAATGGTACCTCTTTCTGGAATGGAAAACAGAGATATTGCTCCTGCATGGAATAAGATAGGATTATTTATATTTAAAAATGGTGAGAGTTTTTATAATTTTCAGGGACTCAAATTATTTAAAAGTAAATTTTATCCTCAATGGGAACCCCGATATATAGCTTATTCAGGAGTTTTTTCACTTCCAAAAGTACTAAAAGATGTAACATTATTAATATCAGGTGGGGTTAAAGGTCTTATATCTAAGTAAAAAATAAATATAGAACTGACTTAAAAACAGAGAAGATTTAGAAAATTTTTAACTGTTTATAAGTCAGTTTTTTTATTAAATTCAATTATTGTTTTTTAGAAAAATTTGTTTAATAAATTAGAATTTAAGTACTATATTAACTGTTAATAACTTGACTTTTCGATAAAAAAGAGTTATCATTCATTAGATAACTATAATTCTGAAAAATAATTTGTTTCTGATAAAAAATATTGTAAAATGTAATTTTTTTAGAAATAAAATAATAGTTATTTATAAAGAAATTTTTCTTCCAACCGCTAAGCTGAAATAAAAGGAGACTGTGTATGATTAGTAAAATCACTAAAGAACTAAAGAGTCTAAATGAAGAATATAATATGCTTACAAGTTCATTGGAAGTAAGTGTCAGTAAACATTTGCTGAATGATGAATTTACTTTAGTTTGGGCAAATGATTACTATTATGAATTAACAGGATATACAAAAGAGGAATATAAAAGAATATTTAATAATAATTGCAAAGAATATTTTAAAAATGATTTAGAAGAATTTGAAAAAATAAGAACAGCTATAGCAAAAGCTAAAAATAATGGAGAAAAAAAATATGATGAAATATGCAGAATGCCTCGTAAAAATGGAAAATATACATGGATACGTTTTGTAGGTACTTTTACTGATGAAATTATTGATGGAATATCAGTTATTTATGTAGTTTATTATGATATAAATAAATTAATAGAGATTCAAGATAAACTAAAAAAAGAACATGAAAAACTCAATAAAACCTTGTTATTAGAAGAAATAACGATTGAATGTATTAAAGAGTTATATAAATTTCAAAATTTAGATCAAAAACTTCCTGAAATTTTAGAAAAACTTATTAAAGCTATGGATGCAGATAGAGCTTATATAGTTAAAAATGAGCAGGATATATTTTTAGTTACATATGCAAGCAGCAGGTCAGAAGAGATAGAGTGTATAAAAAGTGGAACATATCTTCAGTTAAATCCTTCATCCAAATGGAGGGAGGAATTTTCTAAGGGAAATAGTATAGTTATAGATAATTCAAAGGAAATTGAATATATATCTCCAGCATTATCAAAATTGTTGATAGATTTTAAAATTACAAGTATGATTATATCTCCTATTATTTTAAATAATAAGATACATAGTTATATTGTTGTTGATAATCCATCAGAAATGTATTCTAATAGATTTTCTATTGTAGAAACTATAAGCTATTTTATCAGTATTGCTTTAGAAAATGAAAAGCTTAATAATATTTTAATTTATAATAGCTATTATGATAATCTTACAGGATTATTTAATAGAAATAAATACTTAGATGATATTGAAAAATTTTCTTATAAAGATGAAGAAATAGGAATACTTTTCATGGATATAAATGGTTTAAAAAATATAAATGATTTATATGGACATCTGCATGGGGATGATATTCTTAAAGAAGCAGCTGATATATTGCGGGCTACATTCTGTCAATCAAATATATATAGAATTGGTGGGGATGAATATGTTGTTTTAGCACTCAATATGAAAGAAGATACATTCAGTGAAAAGGCTAAAGAAATAAAACAGAGATTATTTTTAAGCAAGGAATGTAAAGGAGCTGTTGGTTATAAATGGCTTGCTACTTGCAAAAATATTGAAAAAGAAATCTTAATTGCAGATAAAAATATGTATGATGATAAAAAAGAATATTATAGACATAATCCAAATGTATATAGATATAGACATGAAAATGATAGTATGCTTGCCCTTTGTAATATAAAAACTTTGAAAGAAGAAATTTCAAATGAACATTTTGAAGTTTTTTTGCAGCCTAAAGTAGATTTTGATCGTTTGATAATTGGTGCAGAGGCATTAATACGTTATAGAGAAAATGATGGTAATTTAATAATGCCGGATAATTTTATAACTTTATTTGAAAATTCAAGAGTTATAAGTATATTGGATTATTATGTCTTTGAAAAAGTATGTAAAATTATAAGATATTGGATAAAAAAAGGATATGATATAAAGCCGATAAGTGTTAATTTTTCACGTTACACATTAAGAAATATTGATTTTGTTGATAAATTAAATGAAATATGGAACAGATACAGAATTCCAAAGTATCTTTTAGAAATAGAGATAATAGAAAATGATGAAGAGATGAGCAGTGATATACTTCATCAGGTATTGCAAAGAATAAAATCAGAAGGATATTCTTTGTCTATTGATGATTTTGGAGCTCGTTATTCCAATATAGCTCTATTTATTGATAATGATTTAGATACATTGAAGATTGACAGAAGTCTTATGAAAAATATTGTAGCTAATAAAAGAGCACAGCTGCTTATTTCATCTTTTGTGCAGATATGCAATAATCTTAATATTCAATTAATTGTAGAAGGAGTTGAAACAGAAGAACAGTTTGAACTGCTTAATCAACTGAACTGTGATGGAATACAAGGATATCTTATAAGTAAACCAATACCAATAGCTGAATATGAATCAAAATTTTTAAAGTTGATTGATTAATTTAATATATTAAAAGAGAAGCATAGAAGACTGGATAAAGATATAAATTTTATCCAGTTTTTTTATTTCTTAGGAAATTATAATTTGATAAATTTGTTGAAAAAATAAAAAATGTTAATTATTTTGTATTCATATTAGATATATTAATTGAATAAGATTAAAATTGACAGCACAAAAAGAGGCTGTTGCAAATTCAAAATAGCCCAATTACCCAAAAAGCTGACTTGAAGTTTTCTTCCTGTCAGCTTTTTCTTTTAAAATAAAAAAAGGTATAAAATACTAAAAATTTTTTCAAATTTCTAATATAATATACCTATGCAAAAACCAACTAATAATAACATTTTTTTTCAATTAAATCAACCTAAACTTTTTAACTTTTTACAATATGAAATTTCTGATAATGATCCTGTAAGAAAACTTAGCTCAATATTGGAGGGATTAGATTTTAGTAGTTTAATGCAAGCATTTTCTTACAAAACAAAGGTACATCCTATCAGAATGTTTTCTATCATTGTTTATGCCTATTCGCGCAATTTAACTTCTACTAGAGATATAGAAATGGCTTGCCATGAAAATATTAAATTTAGGTTTCTTTTACAAGATTCTAAAATTCCTGATCACTCTACTATTTCTAGATTCTTAGTAAAAACTGAAGATATTCTTCCAGATCTATTTGAACAATTCGTTGAAAAAATTTTTGAAATGGAAAATATTTCCACTGAAACAATATATATTGATGGCACTAAAATTGAAGCATATGCTAATAAATATACATTTGTTTGGAAAAAATCTATTGAGAAATATAGAACTAGATTAGATGAAAAAATTCTTGAATTAATTTCAAATTTTAATGATGATTTCAACTTACAATATGACAACTTCCTTGAAATATATTCATATCTTTCTAATTTGAATTTTCAAATAGTCAAAGGTAGAGGAAAGCGAAAATCTAAAGAACAAAAATATTTAGAATTATGCGAAGAATACTTAGAAAAGTATCAAAAATATTCTAATCATTTTAAAAATCTTAATGGTAGAAATAGCTATTCAAAAACTGATATAGATGCTACTTTTATGAGAATGAAAGATGACCATATGAGAAATGGTCAATTAAAACCTGGATATAATCTACAAATAGGAGTGATTAGTGAATATATTTCTTCATATGAAATTTTTTCTAACCCTTCTGATTCTAAAACTTTGATTCCATTTTTAGAGAAAATTTCATCTCAAAATTTAGAAATTAAAAATATTGTAGCTGATGCAGGATATGAAAGCATTTCAAATTATGAATACTTGGAAAAAATGGACTATACTTCATATATAAAACCAATATATTTTGAAAAATCTAAAATCAGAAAGTTTAAAAATGATTTAAACAGAGTAGAAAATTTAATATATAATCATTCTGAAAATAAACTATTTAGAAAAGATGGATTAGAATTAGAATTTCTATACTCTAACAAAAATAATACAGTTCAATATTTTTGGAATCCTGAAACTAACAAAAAAATTAAGTACAATGCGAGATTTAGAATTTTATCAAATAAATCAAAAGAGAATGTATCAAGCAATTATGGAAAACAATTAAGAATGAACAGAAGTATTCAAGTAGAAGGTGCTTTTGCAGTTTTGAAAGAAGATATGAAATTGCGAAAATTAAAAGTTCGAAGTAAAAAAAGTGTTTTAAGAGAAATATGTTTGTTTTGTATCGCTTACAACTTCAACAGATATCTAAGCAGAAATATAAATAATCGCTTAGGAACAACACTTCACTCATTAAAAGTAGCTTAGATAAATAAAAAATCATCTACTTCTTTTTTTGATACTTAAAAATAAATATAAAAATATAAATTAGCAGAAATCTATAAAATAGATTTCTATTTTTTTATTTCTTAGGAAATTATAATTTGATAAATTTGTTGAAAAAATAAAAAATATTAATTATTTTGTATTTATATTAGATATATTAATTGAATAAGATTAAAATTGACAGCACAAAAAAGCTGATTGTTAATCAGCTGTTTAGCGATATTCTTTCCAGCAAATGGAGCCTGTATGTATATTAAAATATGATATTTTTTTAACTTTCATTCTGGCATTACATTTAAAACAATAAAAAGGATTTACTCCAAAAGCTTTCCATATTTCAAGTTGATAAAAAGTAGAATTGGAATATTTAGAGACATATTTTCTCATGAATTTCATAATATTTTTAAGTTCTGATTTAATATTTCTAGAATAGATTCCAAAGCGCCTAATCATTTTGAAATGTTTAGGGGGAATGTGAATAATTAATTTAGAAAGAAATGTTTCTGCATCTAAAGTAAGCTCAATTCTTTGTTTATCATCAGCAAGACTTTCATAATAGAAAGTAACCTTATTATCATAGAAATCAATAATTTTATATTCTGCGATAGGAGCTCTTGACAGGTATCTGCCAATATATTTAATTGCATAAATATTATTATTTAAATCATTTTTTGCAACATTGAAAAAGAATCTTGTATTTTTGCGATAAAGGTAGTTAGCAGCAGCATAAGCTTTAGCTTTAATTTCAGGCTTGTCATAATTTCCAGATTTAACAATATCAATAACCATTTTTTTCCATTGTCCAGCAATGGAATTGACATGAAAATATTTTTTTTCAAGAAATTGGTAGTTTTTATTGAATCCACCTAAAGTAACAATAGCATGAATATGAGGATTCCATTTAAGATCGCGTCCAAAGGTATGAATAACAGTAATCAATCCATAATGAATGATATCTGAGTTAGTAAAGTATTTAGAGGAATATTTTGAAATTTTATGAATTCTTTGATTTTTTGCTTTAATGTTATGAAATTGATATTTAAAAACATCATTAACAGCATAAGCAAGCTTAGTTAAAAGGTCTCTATCATAGAAGAAAAACATTCTAAGTTCTTCAGGAATAGTAAAAAGGACACTTCTATGTTTAACATCAATAAGAGAAGTGGAAGTTTTTTCAGTTCAAACAGCAGAATAACGTTTACCGCAGGAAGGACAAAATCTAGATTTACAAGTAACTTTAATTTTATGCGCCTCATGACAATTAGGGCATTGAAGAGAGAGAAAAGATTTATCAATAGAACAGGCTAAGAATTTTTGAATAGTCTGTTTAACATCCTCAAAATGCTCATTTTTAAAATATTTTTTGATTTTACCTAAAAGATTTGTTATATTGATTTTAGAGATAATATGTTTGATTTGCATGAATGTCTCCTTTGCATAATTAGGGTGGTAACTATAGTATACAAAAAAGAGAGCTGAGTAAAACATTTTTTTTAAATGTTACTCAGCTTTTTTTATGTAAAATAAGAGAGGCTGCACAAATTAGTTTATCAATCACTAATTTGCAACAGCCCCATTTAGCGATATTCTTTCCAGCAAATGGAGCCTGTATGTATATTAAAATATGATATTTTTTTAACTTTCATTCTGGCATTACATTTAAAACAATAAAAAGGATTTACTCCAAAAGCTTTCCATATTTCAAGTTGATAAAAAGTAGAATTGGAATATTTAGAGACATATTTTCTCATGAATTTCATGATATTTTTAAGTTCTGATTTAATATTTCTAGAATAGATTCCAAAGCGCCTAATCATTTTGAAATGTTTAGGGGGAATGTGAATAATTAATTTAGAAAGAAATGTTTCTGCATCTAAAGTAAGCTCAATTCTTTGTTTATCATCAGCAAGACTTTCATAATAGAAAGTAACCTTATTATCATAGAAATCAATAATTTTATATTCTGCGATAGGAGCTCTTGACAGATATCTGCCAATATATTTAATTGCATAAATATTATTATTTAAATCATTTTTTGCAACATTGAAAAAGAATCTTGTATTTTTGCGATAAAGGTAGTTAGCAGCAGCATAAGCTTTAGCTTTAATTTCAGGCTTGTCATAATTTCCAGATTTAACAATATCAATAACCATTTTTTTCCATTGTCCAGCAATGGAATTGACATGAAAATATTTTTTTTCAAGAAATTGGTAGTTTTTATTGAATCCACCTAAAGTAACAATAGCATGAATATGAGGATTCCATTTAAGATCGCGTCCAAAGGTATGAATAACAGTAATCAATCCATAATGAATGATATCTGAGTTAGTAAAGTATTTAGAGGAATATTTTGAAATTTTATGAATTCTTTGATTTTTTGCTTTAATGTTATGAAATTGATATTTAAAAACATCATTAACAGCATAAGCAAGCTTAGTTAAAAGGTCTCTATCATAGAAGAAAAACATTCTAAGTTCTTCAGGAATAGTAAAAAGGACACTTCTATGTTTAACATCAATAAGAGAAGTGGAAGTTTTTTCAGTTCAAACAGCAGAATAACGTTTACCGCAGGAAGGACAAAATCTAGATTTACAAGTAACTTTAATTTTATGCGCCTCATGACAATTAGGGCATTGAAGAGAGAGAAAAGATTTATCAATAGAACAAGCTAAGAATTTTTGAATAGTCTGTTTAACATCCTCAAAATGTTCATTTTTAAAATATTTCTTGATTTTACCTAAAAGATTTGTTATATTGATTTTAGAGATAATATGTTTGATTTGCATGAATGTCTCCTTTGTATAATTAGGGTGGTAACTATATTATACAAAAAAGAGAGCTGAGTAAAACATTTTTTTTAAATGTTACTCAGCTTTTTTTATTTCTTAGGAAATTATAATTTGATAAATTTGTTGAAAAAATAAAAAATGTTAATTATTTTGTATTCATATTAGATATATTAATTGAATAAGATTAAAATTGACAGCACAAAAAAGCTGATTGTTAATCAGCTGTTTAGCGATATTCTTTCCAGCAAATGGAGCCTGTATGTATATTAAAATATGATATTTTTTTAACTTTCATTCTGGCATTACATTTAAAACAATAAAAAGGATTTACTCCAAAAGCGTTCCATATTTCAAGTTGATAAAAAGTAGAATTGGAATATTTAGAGACATATTTTCTCATGAATTTCATGATGTTTTTAAGTTCTGATTTAATATTTCTAGAATAGATTCCAAAGCGCCTAATCATTTTGAAATGTTTAGGGGGAATGTGAATAATTAATTTGGAAAGAAATGTTTCCACATCTAAAGTAAGCTCAATTCTTTGTTTATCATCAGCAAGACTTTCATAATAGAAAGTAACCTTATTATCATAGAAATCAACAATTTTATATTCTGCGATAGGAGCTCTTGACAGATATCTGCCAATATATTTAATTGCATAAATATTATTATTTAAATCATTTTTTGCAACATTGAAAAAGAATCTTGTATTTTTGCGATAAAGGTAGTTAGCAGCAGCATAAGCTTTAGCTTTAATTTCAGGCTTGTCATAATTTCCAGATTTAACAATATCAATAACCATTTTTTTCCATTGTCCAGCAATGGAATTGACATGAAAATATTTTTTTTCAAGAAATTGGAAGTTTTTATTGAATCCACCTAAAGTAACAATAGCATGAATATGAGGGTTCCATTTAAGATCGCGCCCAAAGGTATGAATAACAGTAATCAATCCATAATGAATGATATCTGAGTTAGTAAAGTATTTAGAGGAATATTTTGAAATTTTATGAATTCTTTGATTTTTTGCTTTAATGTTATGAAATTGATATTTAAAAACATCATTAACAGCATAAGCAAGCTTAGTTAAAAGGTCTCTATCATAGAAGAAAAACATTCTAAGTTCTTCAGGAATAGTAAAAAGGACACTTCTATGTTTAACATCAATAAGAGAAGTGGAAGTTTTTTCAGTTCAAACAGCAGAATAACGTTTACCACAGGAAGGACAAAATCTAGATTTACAAGTAACTTTAATTTTATGCGCCTCATGACACTTAGGGCATTGAAGAGAGAGAAAAGATTTATCAATAGAACAAGCTAAGAATTTTTGAATAGTCTGTTTAACATCCTCAAAATGTTCATTTTTAAAATATTTCTTGATTTTACCTAAAAGATTTGTTATATTGACTTTAGAGATAATATGTTTGATTTGCATGAATGTCTCCTTTGTATAATTAGGGTGGTAACTATATTATACAAAAAAGAGAGCTGAGTAAAACATTTTTTTTAAATGTTACTCAGCTTTTTTTACTTATATAGAGATGAAATAAAGTCAAATGGTAAAAAATTAAATTTCTAAAATATCTTTATTAAGACTTCTAAATATAAAAAAAATATATTTTTGAAAATAGAGGTTGATTTTTCAATTTTAAAGAGTATAATTTAAATTAACAAGATATATTTTTAGTGAATTTATAATGAATAAAAAATATAGATAAAGCCAAGAATTCCTCCAAACTTTTACATTTTAATTCTTTAAAATGATTTATAAAATATTATTCTAAAAGAAAAAGGAATACTTACAAAGAAGATTCATTGACTTCTACCTATTATTTAATTATGATTAATTAATTGAGGAGGGTGAGATGGATTTAGCTCTGATGATGAGTAAGATTATGAATTTTTTGCTTAATTTAGATGTTTCTACTATGAAAGCAATAGTATTGGGAGCATCAGCTATAGGAGCTGGCTGTGCTATGATAGCTGGGTTAGGGGCAGGAATAGGAGAAGGATATGCAGCAGGGAAGGCAGTAGAAGCAGTTGTGAAAATTCCTGAACAAAAGGGCAATATCATAACCACAATGATATTAGGACAGGCAGTTGCTGAATCAACAGGGATATTTGCACTTGTAGTGGCACTTATACTTTTATATGCAAATCCAATGCTGGAATTTTTTAATTAAAATAAATGAGGAAGACTTTAAGTCCTCCTCATTTTTATATTGGAGTTTTCAATCAATATGCTTACTTTATAGAAAATATCTTCTCTTTTTTTTATACTTAAATTTCCTGGCTCAATTATGATATTAACTTCATCATTTGCTCTTTTAAAATTATTTTCCTCTATCCATTCAATTAATTTTTTTATTGAAATTTTATTTTCAAAATGGTTTCCTTTCAAAAACATGCAGGCATACCTGCCTTTTTTTAAAATAACTTCTTCAACTTTTTTATCACCTTTTACAACAATATATCCTGATCCTAGAACATTCACATCGTCCATTTCACTTAGATCTTTTTTAGTTATATAAAATAATATTTTTCCATCGTATTCATTAATTAATTCCAGAATTTTTTTATTAGGAAAAGCAAGTGTTTTACGATTTTCTTTTTCATATACTTTTAACCCCTTGATATTTTTTATCTCCTCTATAAAAGGAATTCTAATAGGTATTTTTGAACTTTTTTTCATCCTTTCAAGATGAATTTCCAAATCTTTTTTCACCATTTTTAATTTTTCTATATCTTCATTAATTCTTTCTAAAACCTTTTCTATTAATATTTCATCTTTTTTTCTTTTTCTCTTTCATCTGTTTTTTCATTAAAAAAGATTTTAATTTCATCTAAAGTCAGACCCAGTTTTCTCATTGTAGTTATTTTTTTTATTGTTATTATTTGAGCTCTTGTATAGTACCTGTAATTATTTTCTTTTCTAAATTTAGGTGAAATTATGCCCTCTCTATCGTAGTATCTTAATGTCGAACGTGGAATTTTAAGAAGTTCAGAAATTTCTCCAATTAAAAAATACTTTTGCATATCTCCTCCTTGAATAATTTTAAGCAGAAAACTTATTGCGAAATTAAAAATTAAAACTTATTATATTTATATATAATGATAACAAATAAAGATAAATTTTACTACAAAATTTTTATTGAATTTATTTAAAAAAATCTTGACCTTAAACCTAGTTGAACGTTTATAATTATTTATATAAAGAAATATTCTTATATGATGCAAATAAAATTCTATAATAGAGGAGGCAGCAAGATGAAGAAGACAGCAATAATTTTATCAGCATTAACAATGATGATTTGTTCAAATGGAGTTATATATGCAGAAGCAGGTGATGGAAAACCATTGGAAATGAGCAAAATTGAAGTAAAAGCACAGGAAAAAACAGAAAATAAACAAATAACAGCTCATATTCACGCACAAGAAAGAAATATAGAAAGATAAAACAACTTTTTTTGATAACAAATTTTTATTAATACTAAAACTAAATTGTATAAAAGAGAAACAGTCATTAATTTTAATGACTGTTTTTTTAATGTATTATCTTCTTGCACATTCAGATGAACTTCCCACCAATATTTCTAAGCCATGAGTAAGAGAATCTATAATAAAAGATAAAGATTCTTCTACAGCTTTTGGACTTCCAGGCATGTTTATAATAAGAGTATTTTTTCTTATTCCAGCAGCAGCTCTGGAAAGCATAGCTCTTTTAGTTATAGTCATGGAATAAGCTCTTATGGCTTCTGGAATTCCTGGAGCAGCTTTATCTATTATTTCTAATGTTGCTTCTGGAGTTACATCTCTTTTTGAAAATCCCGTTCCACCAGTAGTAAGAATTAAATCAGCTTCATCATTATCACATATATTTTTTAATGTTTCTTTTATAAGCTCAAATTCATCAGGTATTAATATTTTTTTTGTCACTTTGTATCCATTTTCAATAATTATTTTTTCTATTACTTTAGTTGAAAGGTCTTCTCTCTCTCCTTTAGCTCCCTTGTCACTCATACAAACTATAGCTGTTCTAAACATAGATTAGTGCCTCCATAATGATTTTTTTTATTATATCATATATTTCTGGAGAAAAGAATGGAAAAGTATTTGAAAAATTTAGAAAAGTAGAAAATAAAGTTTAGAACTCTTGATATAAAATGTTAAATCTGATAAAATGGTCTAAGATAAAATAATGAGGTGATTAGATGAAAAAAGTTTTTACAACGTTGATAGCAGCAGTATCGATTTTTTTATTAGCAGCATGTGGGAAAACAGAAAAAAAGGAGATAACTATAAGTGCGGCAGCAAGTTTGAATGAGGTATTATCTCAAATAGTGGAAAATTATCAAAAAGAAAATAAAAATGTAGTAATAAATGTAAATTTTGGGGCCTCTGGAGCTTTGAAAAAGCAAATAGAAGGGGGAGCTCCTGTAGATTTTGTATTTTTTGCATCTAAAAAAGACTTGGAAGATTTAAAAAAGCAAGATTTAGTATCTGAAAAATTTTCTAAAGATATTCTTGAAAACACAATGGTAGTAGCAGGAAGAAAAAAAATAGACAGTTTATCTGAAATGCTGGATCATAAAGTAGCAATAGGAGATCCCGATGTAGTACCTGCTGGAAGATATGCAAAACAGGTATTGGAAAATGAAGGATTATGGGATAGAATGCAGGAAAACTTTGTACTTTCTAAAGATGTCAGAAGTGCTATGCAGTATGTGGATTTATATGAAGTTGATTATGCTATGATTTATAAAACAGACAGCAAGGTTATGAAAAATGCTGAAATAGTTTATGAAGTACCGAATACACTTCACACACCTATTATATATAGTTGTGGTATATTAAAAGATAAAGAGAGAGATGAAGTAAAAGATTTTTATAAATTCCTTACAACAAAGGAATCGATAGACATTTTTGATAAATTTGGGTTTAAAGTAATAAATGAATAGATTTGATATAAATGCTGTATTTTTAACCTTGAAAATAGCTTCTATATCCACTGTTTTAACATTGATAGCAGCAGTATTCTTAGTATGGGGTATGGAAAACAGGAGTAAAAAACTTAGAAGTATAATTGAAATGCTTATAAATCTTTCTCTTTTTATATCTCCTACAGTTCTTGGGTATATTCTCATTATATTCCTTGGAAAAAGGGGTATAATAGGTTCATATCTGTATAAGTTTTTTAATATTCAGGTAATATTTTCATGGTGGGCAGGAATAATCACTGCATTTGTAGTATCTCTGCCTCTTATGTACAATTGTATAAAAGCAGGATTTTCATCATTGGACTATACATACAGAGAAGCTGGAAAAGAAATGGGAGCTTCTGATTTTCAGATACTTCGATTAATAATACTTCCATTGATAAGGAGAAATATACTTGCAGGTATAGTATTATCTTTTGGAAGAGCTCTGGGAGAATTTGGTGCCACTCTTATGCTGGCAGGAAACATACCAGGAAAGACACAGACTATGTCTATTGCCATATATTCAGCAGTTGAACGTGGAGATAATGAAACAGCTAATCTTCTGTTGGTGATAGTACTTATAATAAGTTTTTGTATAATGTGTCTATATAACTATTTTTTTAAAGGAGCAGAAAAGTAATGAAAAAAATTGAAACTGTAAATGCAGTAGGATATGTATTACAGCATGATATTACAGAGATAATCCCTGGTGAAGTAAAGGGAAGAGCCTTCAAAAAAGGACATATAATAAAGGAAGAAGATGTAGAAAAATTACTGAAATTAGGAAAAGATCACATTTATGTTTTTGAATTAGGAGATAAAGGAATACATGAAAATGATGCAGCTCTTATTCTTGGAAAGCTAGGAAAAGGAAAAAATATAAGGTTGGCTGATGAGATAAAAGAGGGAAAAATAAATTTTTATGCTGAAGAAGATGGTGTACTTAAAGTAGATACAGAAAAACTTCTTGATCTTAATATGCTGGGAGAAATTTCTTTCGCAACACTTCCAGATAATATTCCAGTAAGAAAAGGAGAACTTATAGCAGGGGCCAGAGTAATTCCTTTAGTTGTAGATAAAGAAAAAATGGAAAAGGCGCAAAATATTATTTTAAGTCCTATATTAAATGTCAATAGTTACAGAAAGTATAAAGTAGGAATGATAACTACTGGAAACGAAGTTTTTTTTGGGAGAATAGAGGATAAATTTGGAAAAATAGTTACAGATAAACTTAAAAAATTTGATTGTGAAGTAATTGCTCAATTTCTTTCACAGGACAATAAAGAAATGATAAAAGCAAAGGCACAGGAACTTTTGGATATGGGAGCAGAAATGCTTATATTTACAGGTGGAATGTCTGTAGATCCTGATGATGTAACACCTTCAGCTATAATAGAAATGGGAGGAGAACTTGTAAGTTATGGTTCACCTGTTCTTCCAGGTTCTATGTTTTTGTTGTCATATCTTGGAAATGTGCCTGTAATGGGGCTTCCTGGATGTGTTATGTTTGCAAAGAGAACTATATTTGATTTAGTTCTTCCTAGAGTATTAAGTGGAGAAAAACTTACAACTAGGGATATTATGATGTATGGGAATGGAGGGCTTTGTCAAAGCTGTGAAATATGCCATTATCCTAATTGTACGTTTGGAAAGTAAGAGGTAGGAAAAATGGATTTTACACATTTCAATGAAAATGGCAGAGCAAGAATGGTTGATGTCAGTGAGAAAGATGAGACTAAAAGAAAAGCGATAGCCAGAGGATATATTCAGATGGCAGCTGATACCATTAAAGCTGTAACTGATGGAAAAATAAAAAAAGGAGATGTTCTTTCAGTAGCACAGGTAGGGGGAATATGTGGAGCTAAAAAAACATGGGATTTGATACCTATGTGTCATAATATACTTCTAACTGGAGCAGATATAGATTTTGAAATAGCAGAAGACAGAATATGGATAGAGGCATCAGTAAAAACTACTGGCAAAACGGGAGTAGAAATGGAAGCTCTTACTGCTGTAACTGTAGCAGCTTTGACTATATATGATATGTGTAAGGCCATAGATAAACATATGATTATAGGAGAGATAAAACTTATAAGCAAAACTGGTGGGAAAAGTGATTTTCATTTAGAAAATAAATAAATTAAAAATTAAACTAAGTTTTAGAATCTTTGAAATAGAAGGTTCTGAAACTTTTTTATTTTTGATAAAAGTTATAAAAATATTCTTGACTTAGAGTGAACTCCATATGATTTACTTAAAGAAAGATAAACATAAATTAATATAGAAATACATTGCAATATTTTTTTATGTATCTTAATTTAATAATTTTTTTAAAGGGAGTGAAAAATATGAAAATTTCAAAAGAACTTATAGTATACTTTTCTCACAAGGGAAACAACTATGTTGGAGGTAAAATTGTAAATCTTTCAGTTGGAAATACAGAAGTAATAGCAAAAAAGATTCAAAATCTCCTGAAATGTGATATATTTAAAATAGAAACTGTAAAATCATACTCTTTAGATTATAATAAAACTACAGAAGAGGCTAAAAAAGAATTAAATATAAATGCCAGACCTGAAATAATAGGGGGAATTGAAAATATAGATTCTTATGATACTATTTTTTTAGGATATCCAAATTGGTGGGGAACTATGCCTATGGCAGTCTTTACATTTCTTGATATGTATAATCTTTCAGGCAAAAAAATAATTCCATTTTGTACTCATGAAGGAAGTCATCTAGGAAACAGCATAAAAGATTTAAAAAATCTTTGTTCAGATTCTAAAATTTTAGATGGTTTAGCTATTTATGGCTCTAGTGTAAATGAAGCAGATAAGGATTTAGAAAAATGGCTTCATAAATTAGGTTCTTTGAAATAATAATTGAAATTTGAATAAAGGAGGTAGTTATATGACCATTACAGAGGTTAGTAAACAATTTGATTTGACTGCTGATACCCTCAGATATTATGAAAGAATTGGATTGGTACCACCAGTACCAAGAAATAAAAGCGGAATAAGAGATTATGATGAAAATTCATGTCGTTGGATACAGTTGATGAAATGTATGAGGAAGGCAGGAGTCCAGATAGAAGCATTGATTGAATATGCAGCATTATTTCAAAAAGGAAATGAAACAGTAGAGGCGAGAAAGAGGCTTCTTATAGAACAAAGAAATCAGCTTATTGATAAAATGGAAGATATTAAGGAATCATTGCGTATTTTAAATAATAAAATAGATAGATATGAACATGGACTTATGATTATAGAAAAAGATCTGGAAAAATAAATATTATTATTTAAGCTTCACAAGTTTTTACTTGTAAAGTGTTAACTAATATACTGTTTTACTTTCATTAATTTAAAACATATAATCTGAAATATATAAATATAAAATTATTTTATAGGGGGAGAATATGTTTGAATTAGTGGAAGGAGCTAATATTTTATCAGTTTTCTTTTTGGGAGTAGCTTGTTTTTCAGCAGCATTTATTGATGCTGTTGCTGGAGGAGGAGGACTTATAAGTTTACCAGCTTTTTTAGCTTCTGGACTTCCAGCTCATATAGCACTTGGAAGTAATAAGTTTGCAGCATGCTGTTCTACAATTGCAAGCAGTGCTAAATTTGCTCAATCAGGAAAAGTTAACTGGATTTTAGTGAGAAAACTGGCAGGGTTTTCTTTCATAGGAGCAGTATTAGGAGTAAAGACAGTAGTTATGATAGATTCTAAATATCTCTATCCAGTAGCTATAATTTTATTAATAATAGTTTTATTATATTCTCTTTATAATAAAAATTTGGGAGAGAAAAATAGATTTAATGGATTAAATAGAGAAAATATAAAGTGGGGAATCATTATGGCATTTTCTTTAGGATTTTATGATGGTTTTTTTGGGCCGGGAGCGGGGTCATTTTTAATTTTTGCTATAATTAGAATATTTAAAATGGACTTTACTAATGCCAGTGGAAATGCTAAAATACTGAATTTAGCCAGTAATATGGCAAGTGTAATGATGTTTGTTGCTATGGGAAAAGTAAACTTTTTATATTCTTTTATAATGGCAGGTATCATGATAATAGGAGCTACATTAGGTGCCAAAATGGCAGTGACAAAAGGAAGCGAATTTATAAAACCAATATTTTTAATGGTTACCAGTATAGTTTTATCTAAAATGGTTGCAGAATCTATATTTAATATAGATGTAGCTGGATTAGGAAAAAATATAATGCTTTCTTTTTCTCAAATTTAGTTAAGAATTTAAAAAGGAGCTGCTGCAAATTTAAAATAGTTCAAATATGAAAATGTTGATAAAAGAATTTAGTTTTCTTCTATCAGCATTTTTTAATGCTTAAAAATAAAAAGGGCTGAGAAATTAGTAAATTAATTTACCAATTTACAACAGCCCCTTTTTTCTTTGTAATTATTTATATAGATTTATCCATATTTGAAGTACAGAAACAACAATAATTCCTGCTATAAAGAAAAGAGTAGCACTTCTATGTTTTGATGAAAGAAGCATATTAATTAGTTTTGCTATCAGTACCAACCCTATTAGTATACCTACAGAAAAAACTGTCAGAGGAATTATATAAAGATTATGTATGATTTCACTTAAAGAAGTGTAACTAGCAATGTGTACTGCTCCATCAAAAAACTTACTGATAAATCCAAGTATATTATAGTATTCTCCAAGCATCAGCAGAAGGAGAGAACCAGATATTCCAGGTATTATCATAGCTCCAGCAGCCAATGCACCACAAAAGAAAAGCTTTATGCAGTAAGAAAAAGTTATAACCTGTACAAGTGTTTTAGCATCAGTTTCGCTTCCGAAACGATAGTCTAAAAATACAAATATTAATGTAATAGCTGCTCCAATGATAAATGAAGTTATATTTTCTTTATTTTTTTTGTCTTCTCCCTTTATAATAAAAGGTATGGAAGGAAGAATAAGAAGACTGAAAAAGGCTGCAGTACTTCTAGGATAATTAGTAAAGCAAAATTCTATTATTTTAGCGAAGAGGATTATTCCTATAAGCATTCCAGAACAAATCTGAAGTAAAAATTTTCCATACTCTATCTTCTTTTTAAAAGGAACAGTAAGAAAATTTCCAATAGCCTCTGTCAGTTTATCATAAACTCCTAAAATAACGGCAAGAGTACCGCCAGAAACTCCGGGCATGATATTTGCCACACCAATTATTATTCCTTTAAAAAAAAGTTTAAACATATTTTGAATCCTCCTGATGTGAATGATATATTATTATATCATAGTACAATAAAAAAATTAAATTTTAGTAAAAGTTTTTATAAAAGTATTTATTTCTTTATTGAATCAAATCCATTTATAACAAGATTGATTTCACCAGTCAAAGGATCCATGATAAGTCCATGAACAGCTACATCTTTTGGAACAAGAGGGTGATTTCTGACTACAGACACACTTTTTTCAACAGATTCTTCTACACAGTCAAATCCATGCATCCATTCCTTTACATTTATACCAGAATAAAAAAGTGTATTCAGGGTATTCATATCAATACCTTTTGATTCCATTTTTTCAACTATTTTGTCAGCATTTAAATTGCTGACCCCACAGTCATAATGTCCAACTATAAAAACTTCTTTGATATTGAATTCATATATACAGATAAGGATACTTCTCATAGCACTTCCAAAAGGATGTATAACAAGTCCGCCAGCATTTTTAATGATTTTTGCATCACCATTTTTAAGATTCATAGCTTTAGGCAGAAGTTCTGTTAATCTTGTGTCCATACAAGATACTATTGCTATTTTTTTTTCAGGATACTTAGTAGTTTGATACTTTTCATATTCTTTTGCTTCAACAAACTCTTTGTTAAATATTAATATTTTTTCTAAATTATTTTTATTTTCCATGACACCATTCCTCTATATAGTTTTATAAAACTAAATTTGAAATATATTTTTATTTAAAGAATATTTTACTCCTCATGGAAGACTAAGTCAATCTGTTTATATAGAAAATATCAATAAAAAGGACTATATAATTATGAAAAAATGAGAAAAAATCTATATTTAAGTTAGATAAAAAATAATTATCAAAGAAAAAATAAAGAAAAATATATTTCCAATAAATAAACAAAAAGTTGAGTAACAGAAAAAACAGTCATAAAAATTTCTTCTATAACAGATAAGTTTATTTATCTGAGAGTTTTTATATTGTATTTTTCTCTTATAAATCTTGTAAAATTATCAATTGTAGGGTGGTAACCCGGATTTTTTCCTGATATAAGATAAATAATACGCTCAGAAAGAGGGAGAAGAGGAATACTTTTTAATTTTAGTTTACTGTTTTCTTTTTCTTTAAGTTCTTTTTGAGCTGTTACCTCACTGCAGAATGTTATACCAAAATCTCTTGATACCAGAGTAAATATAGTTTCCATTTGTGTGCAGCTGCATGAAACCTGATGAGGAATTTGGTGCAGTTTAAGATAATCTAATATTATATTTGGAAATTGAAAATTATCATTAGAAAAAATTAATTTTTCATTGGCAAGGTCTTTCAATTCAATACTTTTATTCCCAGCAAGTCTGTGATTTTCTTCAACTACTACTACAATTCTATCTTTTTGTAATTTTATTATATTCAATTCTGTTTTTAATTTTTCTAAAGATACATCTGTAAGTATTGTAAATGCCACATCTAGCTCTTTTTTTAAAATAGAATTAACTAGTGAAGAGCTTCCACTTTCTTTTATTATCATATCAATTTTGGGGAATTTTTCTTTAAATTCATAAAGATAATCAGGGAGTTGTAATGCAGAAAAAATGGGTAAAATTCCAATATTGATACTTCCCTTATTCATAGAAGCATATTCTCCCATAAGCTGTTCTAATTTTCCAAAACTATTGAGTATAGGAAGTGATGATTCAACAAAAGCCCTTCCAGCTTCTGTTAACTCTACTCTATGTCTTTTTCTTTCAAAAAGTTTTATATTTAGCTCATTCTCTAATTTTATAATTTGATTAGAAAGAGATGGCTGAGATATACATAATTCTTCAGCTGCTTTAGTTATATTTCCATGTTTTGCTGTAGCTGTTACATACATCAATTGCGTCCTGTCCATAAGAAAATCTCCTTTCGTAAAATGAATATTATATAAATTATTATTACATTTTTATCACTTTATTGTCAATTTAGATATAGTTTTTAACTATTAACTTTATAGTTTTTTTGATTTTTACAAATAATAATTCTGTTGTTATAATTCAAATATAAAATACATATAAAAAGGGGTGTGACATGGAAAGAAATTTAAAATATGATGTTGTAGTTGTGGGGGGAGGAGCAGCAGGGATATCAGCAGCTATAGGAGCTAAAAAAAGTGGGAAATCAGTTATCTTGATAGAGAGAAACAGTTGCTTAGGAGGGCAGGCAACTAATGCAAATGTAGCTTCCTATTGTGGTTTTTTTACTCATGGAGATGAGCCAAAACAGATAATAGGAGGAGTAGGACAGATGGTATTGGATAAATTATCTGCTATAGGCAAATATGATGGATATCGTCTTTCTACAGTTGGGAATGCCATTATTCCTTTAGATTCAGAAGCATTAAAGTTTGTACTGGATGAATTAGTATTGGAAAATGAGATTCCAACTTTGCTATATTGTACTCTGATAAAAACTAAAACAGAAAATTCAAAAATAACAATGATTGAATGTGTAGATGATATAGGGAGTATTTTTATTGAGGGAAAAACTTTTGTAGATGCCAGTGGAGATGGGAACCTAGCATATTTAGCTGGTGCTGAAATCATATTTGGCAATCCAGAAGGAATTACTCAGATGTCTACAAATATTATGAGAATAGGAAATTTTGACATAAATATAAAACTTTCTCCAGAGGTCATAGAAAAAGCAATACAGGCAGCTAAAAAAGATGGATTTAAAAATCTCAGTAAAGATTCAGGAATAATTTTTAAAGCAGAACAGTATGGATATGCTATTTTGCCAAGTGTTCAAGTGGAATCATTAGATTGTTCCACATTAACAGCCTGTGAAATGAATACAAGAAGACAGGCACAAGAGTATATAGAAGCATTTCGTAAATATATACCTGGGATGGAAAACTGTACTTTAATATCAACTGGGCCGAAATTAGGGATAAGAGAGAGCAGGCATATTGTAGGGAAGTATACACTTTCTTTAGATGAAGTTTTGAATGCAGTTAAAAATAAAAGAGGAATAGCCAGAGGAGCCTGGCCTTGTGAAAATCATCAAAAATTGGATAAAATGGCTGAATATTTATGGGTAAAAGATAATGATTACTATGAAATTCCAATAGATATATTATTATCTAAGAATATAAAAAATCTATGGAGTGCAGGAAGGACTGTGAGTGCTGATTCTATGGCATTTGCTTCTGTACGTGTGATGGGAATAAGTTTTGGAACTGGGCATGCTGCAGGAGTAGGAGCAGCATATATGGCTGAATATGAAGATATAGATGTTGATTCTATAAGAATAGAATTGAAAAAACAAGGGGCTATACTCTAAGGAGGAAATATGAATCAAAATTCTAAAAGAAATTTTTATATAATAGTATCATTTGCCTTGATTATCTTTGGAAGATTTATGCCGCTTCCTGAAGGAATGAAACCAGCTGGAATGACAATAACAGGGATATTTGCTGGAAGCTTGCTTTTATGGCTGACAGTAGCTATTGACTGGCCGAGTCTGCTTTGTATAGCTGCTATAGGAATGATACCTGAAATTGGTTTTAAAGGTGTATTTCTTAGTTCCTTTGGAAATGAAACTTTTGCTTTTCTGATGTGTACTTTTATGTGTACCTATGTATTATCTGAAACTCCATTTTTAAAAAGGTGTGCTCTCTATTTTATTACAAGTCCAATAGCTAAAAAAGGACCATGGATGTTTACAATTTCTTTTCTGGCAGCTATTATATGTATAGGATGTTTTGTTTCTCCAACAGTGCTTTTTGTAGTTTTTCTTCCTATACTGGAAAAAATAAATGAAATATTGGGGTTGAAAAAAGGTGATAAAATAGGAAATATGCTGATGATTGGATTGACATTTGCAGTATCTGTATCAGCTGGAATGACTCCAATAGCTCATGTATTCAGTATTATGGCTATGGGATTTTATACTACAGCTACTGGATTAACTATTGGATATGCTCAATATATGGCTTTTGCTATACCAGTTGGAATTATATGCACTGTTCTTCTTTTACTGATGTTTAGATTTATTATGAATCCAGATATGTCACAGATAAAAAACATAGATGTATCTTTTTTAAGAAATGAATTAAAGCCTATGGAGAAAAAAGAAAAAACTATTCTTGCTGTATTCTGTTTAGTAGTGGCATTGTGGGTATTGCCTAGTCTGCTGAAAGATATTTTTCCAGCAGTTACAAAAATAAGTCGTATGGGAACTGCTATGCCTCCTATACTTGGAATAATTCTTTATTCAATTATTTCTTTTAATGGAAAACCTTTATTGAATTTTGCTGAAGGAATGAAAAAAGGTGTACAGTGGTCAAGTATAATAATGGCAGCAGGAACTCTTGCTATTGGCAGTGCTATGACAAATTCCAATGTAGGTTTGGCTGATTATTTAATAACTATTTTAAGCCCTCTTCTTAAAGGAATAAATCCAATGCTTCTTGTTATAGCATTTACAGCATGGGCATGTATACAAACTAATTTTTCTTCAAATATGGTAACTGTAACAGTTGTGACAACAGTGGCTATACCATTGGTGCAAGCTACAAATGGAGCTATATCATGCCCAGCAGTAGTAGCGATTATAGGAATGATGTCTGCTTACGCTTTTGCTACTCCGCCAGCTATGCCTCATGTTGCCATGGCTATCGGATCTGGCTGGTCTGATACCAGCAGTGTGATGAAGTATGGACTAATTTTTATGACATTATCTATTATAATAACTGTAATTATTGGTTATCCAATAGCAGCTATGCTGATGTAAAGAAAAACTGAGAGGTCAATAATAAGACTTCTCAGTTTTTTATTTTAAGATAAAATTATTTTTTATTTAAGAAATTTTAATTAATATTTATATACCCTAGGAATTCTGGGACTCAATATTGTTAAAAGTTCATATATATTCATGCCAGTGAAATTAACAGCTTTAGTAATATCATTGTATAAAAGAACTTTATCTCCCTCTTTTACACTTCCATCAACTTCTATAAAAGTATTATCCATAGTTACCTGAACTATTTTAAATTCTTTGTTATTAATAATACATTTACTTTTTTCATTTCTTTTAAGAAAACCGTCACCATATCCTATTTTTATTTTTGCCAAATATTTACATCCTTCAATATCTAAATCATCTTTTAATTCATATGCAACATATTTATGATCTTCAATATCTCTTACACCAGCTATCTGTCCTTCTAAAGAAAAGACTTGTTTTAAATTTGGATCAAAATAACCAACTTCCTGCAACCCATATGTAAGCATTCCTACTCTCATATGAGTAGCTATTTCACAATTGTAATTCATTATAGCAGCACTATTTTGCAGATGTATCATTTCAAATTTGTCTTTTCCTATAGAATTTACTACATCTGTGAATAAGTTTATTAATTCTAGTCCATCTTCGTAATTTACAGCAAAAAGATGTGAAAATATTCCTTTAAATTTTAAATTATTTTCATCAGTGAATTTTTCTAATTCAGATATTTCAGAAAGAGATATACCATTTCTTCCAAACCCAAGATCTATTTTAAGCTGCATTCTGTCAGATGAGACTCCAGCTTTTACAAAATCTTTTAGTTCATTAAGATCATTGACAGCTATGTCCAGATTAGGATTATTTTTTATCAATTCAATATCTCCAATACTTTCAAAGACGAGAACTCTAAAATCATTTCCTAAGTTCATTTTCAAGATGTTTTCTGCTTCAACATAACGTGCTACGGCAACTTCTTTCTGTCCACCAGTATAAAGAGCCTTTACTATCAACTCTACCCCGTGTCCATAAGCGTTGGCTTTAACAACAGGAAGGATATTTTTTCCTCTTAATTTTTTTAAGTAATCTATGTTATGTAATAGATTTTTTTGATTGATAACCATTTTAATTGAATTGATAACCATACACTCCTCCTGATTTTTTTGTTATTTACATTCTACACCATAAATTGGAAAAAATACACCCCAAAATATTTAAAAGGAAAATTTCAAGAAAAAGTTAAATTATGTTATAATTAAATAAGAAACTTATTTTTGAAAAGGAATGGTTGAATAAATATGGATAAAATACATAAATTCTATAAGGAAAATTATAAAACGCTTACTAAAGTAGAAAAGAAAATTGCTGAATTTTTTGTAAAAAATCCTAAAAAAGTAATGCTTCTATCAGCATTAGATTTGGGAAAAGAAATAGGAGTAAGTGATGCTTCTGTTTTAAGATTTTCCAAAATTATGGGGTTTAATAAATTTAATGATTTTAAAAATTATATAGCTTTAGAACTTAGTGAAACAAGTCCAGATGATAGAATAGTAAAAAATTGGGATAATTTTAATTCTAAAAATGATATAGCAAATAAAATAGTTAATGCTGATCTTGAAAATATAAAAGAATTTTTATTAAATGTAGATTTTGATCAAGTAAATGAAGCTGTAGAAATGATAGATGAGGCTAAGAAAATATATTTTTTAGGAATAGGTTCAAGTCGAGCTATATCACAGTTTATGTTTTGGCATATAAAAAGACTTGGATTTAATGCAGAATGTGTAAATGAAGGCGGACTTGGACTATATGAAGCTTTTTCTCATATAAAAAAAGGAGATGTTGTTATAATATTTGCTTTTCCCAGATTTTTAAATGATGAGATAAAAGCTGTAAAGCTGGCAAAAGAAAAGAAAGCAAAAATAATAACTGTTACAAGTAATGTATTTTCTGAAATAAGTTTTTTGAGTGATATTGTTTTTAAAATATCTGTTGAAAATAATGGTTTTTTTAATTCTTATATAGTTCCTATGGAACTTTGTAATATAATTTTAACAGCACTTTTTGAAAAAAATAAAACTAGTATTTATGCAGAGCTAAAAGAGAACAGCCTTGTAAAAGACTTTTTATTCACATCAGAGAATTAGTATTGATATATGATGAGAAAAATCTTTAAAGAGATAATAAATAATGTATATATTTTTAATTAACTTGTTTATAAAAAATTTAAAATTAATTTTTTATTCATTTTTTGGGGAAAAATATAGAAAGTTTATATAATAAAGAAAGTAATATTAAAAAAAATTTTTAAATCCATGTAATTTTAGAAATAAAAATTCTGAAATACATGGATTTTTTTTATTAAAACTTTTAAAGCAGAAAATAAATTTTCCAACTGCTTTAAAAATAAAAATAATTATAAAATACTATTAAAAGTATTCTCTAAAATATTTTTTTAACCATTAGTATAAAAACCATTAATGGTAAAACGGTTCATGGCAAAACCGTTGCTGGTTTTTTGTAGACATCAGAAGATAGTCTTTATAAGAAGATAATAAAAGAATAAAAGATATAAATAATACACACAGGGAAAGAAAAATTATAAATAGAAAATCACTAGAAGTTTCACATATAAACACAAACAGTCACATAGCCTCACTGTTCATACTTTATTTAACATAGTATTATGTACAGATAGAAAAGAAAATCAAATAAATTAAAAAAAATTTCAGAATAGAAAATATAAGAACACTGACTGAAAGAATAAAAAGAATAGAGGAGAGAATGACAGGAATAGAAAAAGAATTGATGAAACAATATAAGAATTAATTCACTAAGTAAAATCCTCTTTAATACTATAAAAATAATAAAAGTTCTCTTTAATGGATAAAAGCGAACTTTTATACATTTTAACTTTATCAATTATAATCTCTAAAATTGATAAAGTCAAGATAAAAATATTTTTAGGGAAAACACCTTTAAAAAAATGACCCCCTGTGAACAAAGTAATTATGACTATTTTATGTTCGCTTTTATCCATATAAGAGAACTTTTGTTTGTTTTGCTGAATTTGAGATAAATATAAGCATGAAAAATGGAAAAAACCATATAAAGAAATTTTTTAAAAAGACATTATAGTAAGAGAAATAATATGACAGGTTATTTATTACCTAATTTATTAATAATTTTATTGTTTAAATGAGTTAATAAATTAAGTATAAATAAAATTTTAATTTAAAATAGAATAAAATTCAAGGGGAGAGGAAAATATGATTAAAGAAATGGAGAAAGCTTTAAAAAGATATCTAAAGGGAAAGAATAGAATAACAATGGGAGTGGTAGTAGCTTTTTTATTGGGAAGCAGTTTTGCATTTGGAGATGTTACAGTAAAATATGAAGGCTCAACTATTAAAATACTAGATAAATCGGGGAATGTTACAGAAATTGGAACAGTAACAAAAAATTCTGCTAATGAATTTACCTGGACATTACCTGAAGGAGTAGATATAAGTGAAACTGTAAAAATAGATAATACAGTAAATGCAAATAATATTAAAGTAAATATAGTGAATAATGAAAATATAGAGAGTTCTGGAAATCAAGATTATACAGGAAATGGGATTCTTTCTCATTCTGATAGTGGAACTAGTACAATAGGAAATATAACAAATAATGGAACCATTAGTGGTAGTATTAAAAATGCAGAATATGGAGGAAATGGAGTTTTTTGTTTCTCTGAAACCTCAAGCAGTATAATAGGAAATATAATAAATTATGGTAGCATTATTGGTAGTGATCCAGGAGGCGGAGGTTATACAGGAAATGGAATTTTTTGCTATTCTGAAACTTCAAGTAGTAGAATAAGAAAAATAGAAAATTATGGAATTATTAGTGGAAGTGCTAATACTGGAGATTATGCAGGAAATGGAATTCATTCTTATTCTAATCTTTCAAGTATAATAGAAAATATAATAAATTATGGAAGTATTAGAATAAATACTGGTAATGTAGGGCATGGAATTCATTCTTTTTCTGAAACTTCAAACAGTACAATAAGAGATATAAAAAACTACGGAGTTATTAGTGTAAATGGTTATACTTTAGGAAATGGAATTTTTTCTAGTTCTAATTCTTCTAGTTCTACTATAGGGAATATAACAAATAACGGAATTATTATTGCAAATAATCGTAGTGATTATTTCGCAGGAAATGCAATCTTCTCTTTTGCTTCTTCAAACAGTATAATAGGAAATACAACAAATTATGGAATTATTAGCGGAAACAGTGGTAGTGGTAGTGAAGAATATACAGGATGTGGAATTTCTTCTTATTCTTCTAAGGAGGCTAGTGCAATAGGAGATATAACAAATTATGGAAGCATAAGTGGAAGCAGTAATGGTGGGGATAATTCAGGAAATGGGATATTTTCTTATTCTACGAAGGGAGCTAGTGCAATAGGGGATATAAAAAACTATGGAATTATTAGTGGAAATAGTGATGGTGGAGAGCATTCAGAAAATGGAATTTCTTCTTATTCTAATTCTGGCTCATCAACAATAGAATCAATTTCAAATTCTGGGGTTATAATGGGAAGTGCAAATGGAATATATATTAGTGGAGACTCTAATTCAGGAATTGCTAACTACAATAACTATGGACTTGTAATAGGACAGATGCCAGTTTTAGTTGATAAGGATGGTTCAGGAACTAATACTTTCACTAATCCTGAAGGACAGGGAATGGCTATAACTCTTGACGCAGATGTATATGGAAATATTACTTCTATCAAATCTATTGCTTGTGGAAACGGAACTGGAGAAAATACAGAAGGATATACTATAATAAATACAGTCTTAAGAGATAGTTCAGGAAATATAGTTCCAAATGGTGGAGTGGACGCATACAATGAATATGAAAATAATGAAAATATTTCAAATTCTATTATCAATGGAGCTGGATATGATAAAGATAATGGAACAGTAACAGTAAAAGCAGGTAATTTCACTCTTAATGGTGGAATTATTAATGCCTATAAAACTGCTGTTACAGTTAAAGATGGAGCTTCATTTACTGGTACAGATGTAACAATCAATGGTGGTGGCTTAGATAGAACTACTCCTGTTATTTCTGGAGATTCAGGAGCTAATACAGTAAATATATCTGGAAATTCTTTTATCAATGGAAAAATTGATTTAGGAGATGGAGATGATATTTTATCTATTGGAAATTCCACTCAAATAAATGGAGATATAGATGGTGGAACAGGTAATGGAGATATTCTTAATTTTGGTTCAGCCGTTTCCAGAGCAGTGGGAAATGATAATATAAATCTTTTCCATAAAATATCAAATATGGAAAACATAAATATAAACCAGAAAGTAACTGTATTTGAAACTTCTGAAATTACAGGAGCAAAAGATATTAATATTGGTAAAAACGGTGAGCTTGTATTAAGAATAGATGGAACAAATAGTAATAAACATGCACTTTCGAATGGAAATAGTAGTGGAACAATAGATTCAGATGGTGGAAAACTTCTTCTTGTGCTTAATGGAGTATCTGATGGAAGTACAATAGATATGGGAATAAAACTTGGAGATGGAATATATGGAGTGGAAAATCCAGATATTAAATATAGAGATTTATTTACTTTAGAAACAACTTCATATTTACACTCCATTAGCAAAACTAGTGATACAGAAATAAAAGTTGAAACTAAATCTACACTTCCACTATCAATGCCTGAATATACAAATTATGAGAAATTAAATAAAATATATCAAAGTATGAGGGCTGTAGATGGTATAAAAGAATTTAATGCAGATACTAATGAAAAATTCTCATCTTTTATGGGATATTTAAATGACATCTATGCAGGAAATCCATACTCATATTCTTCTGAATTATCAAGAAAATCAATGGGAATGTTCAGAGATATAGTTACTGAAAATTCATTTAAAGCAGATACAGGAAAATGGATGATATATGGCGGACTTACTCATATAGATGGAGGAACTAAAGATACATATTATGGAAAAGGATACTATACTTATGATATAGGAAGTTCTGATATAGATGCAGATACAAAAATCACAGGAGCATATATGCTTGGAGAGTATGGAGTATCTGATGGCTTTAAAGCTGGAGTAGTAGTTGGAGGAAACAAGCTTAAATCTGATTTGTCTAATGACTCAAAAGTTGATGGAGATGCGCTGTATATTGGAGGATATGCTAAGAAGTATCTTGGAAATCTAAAAGTAACAGCAGGAGCAGGATTCCAGTATGGAGATTATGATGCTGATAGAATGGCAATAAATAATGTGGCTTCTGCTAAAGCAGAACCAGTGATGAAATATTCTGACAGTTACAATGATTTGACTTATGATATTTATCTAAATGGAAGATATTCACATAATATTGGAGATAATCTATACTTAGAACCTTATGGAACACTGTCATATACATATGTAAAACAGGATGGAGCAGATGAGGGAAATAAAACTTTAGCAATAGAAACAGATTCACAATCATTTGATTATACATCAGCTAAAGTGGGATTAGACCTTAAAAAAGTGATACCACATGAAAAAGGAAAGAGTACATTATCAGTTGGAGTAAGCTATACAAGACTGCTTAATGGCGCAGATGAAGAATATATCACAGGAAGATTTAAAGGTGGAAGCGGCTTTGATATCTTAGTAGCTCATAAGAATGAACATAGCTTAGGATTGAATGCTAAATATACACTTGAACTGGAAAATGGAATCTTGTTTGATGTAAAGGGAAGCTATGCAGTAGAAAGAGATTCACATAACCAATCTGGAAAGAATAAGACAAAAGGTGAATGGATAGTAGGAACAGGATTGGGTTATAAGTTCTAATGGAAATATCAGCAAGAAAGGCGCTGAAAGAAATAGAAATATTTCTTGAAACAATACAGGAGGCTTTGCAGAAAAGTCATTCATTAATATTTATAAATATAGGAATATTTGAAGTAAAGAAAAGCAAGAATAATAGCCAATCCAGTAACTAAAGAATCTATGAAGATTCATCCAAGAAAAACAGTGAAATTCAGAGTATCAAAAGATATTTATGATAAATAAAAAACCAAGAAATGCTTAATATATTTTTAAAATTAAAGGATTGATTTCTGCAATATACAGAAGTCAGTCCTTTTATAATAAAAATTTTTTAAGAAAAATAAATGTTGAGAAGTGTACTATATATATACTTTTAATATTATTTTTAAATCAAATGATAAAAAAATTGAAAATTATTGTTGACTTAACTACAAAAATGTTGTATCTTGTAGTATGAACTACAAACAAATAGGGAGGGTATAATATGAAAAAGCCTATAATTGGGATAACTTCAGCTCATGAGAAGGAAGAAGGGTTAAGAAACTATCATAGAACTACAGTAAGTATAGATTATACTAAAGCGGTAGTAGCAGGGGGAGGAATACCAGTAGTTATTCCTGTTACTGATGACATAGAAGTAATAAAGGCACAACTTGAACTTTTAGATGGATTACTTTTATCAGGGGGAGCAGATTTGAATCCATTTCTCTATGGACAGGATTTTAAAGAGGGAATAAATGTAATTTCGCCTGAAAGAGATAAATGTGAAATGATTATAGTTGAAGAATTTTTGAAAACTAAAAAACCAATATTAGGAATATGCAGAGGACACCAAATTTTAAATATCTACTTCAATGGAACATTATTTCAAGACTTAAGATATTATGGAAAGGAAGCTCAAAAACATAGACAGGATCTTTATCCTGAACTGGCTACTCATAGAGTAAATATTATTGAAGAGGACAACATACTTTTTGAGCTGTATGGTAAAGAGATAGCTACTAACTCATTCCATCATCAGATTATAGACAAAATAGGAGAAGGACTGACTACAATAGCTGTAACTAATGATGGAATAATAGAAGCATTTCAAATGAAAGCTCATAAATTCCTTTATGGAATTCAATGGCATCCTGAAATGATGACTGCTAGGGGAAATACAGAAATGAAAAAAATATTTGAAAAATTTGTGGCAAGTTGTGAGGTAGAATAAATGCAGATATTTAAGAATGCAAGAATACATTCTTTTAATTCTGAAAATACTATATACGAAACAATGGCTATAGAAAACGGAAAAATAGTGTCTATAGGGAATACAGAAGATGTATTGGAGAGATTTAAAGAAAGAGAAGACAAAGAAATCATTGATTTAAAAGGAAAAACTGTAATACCAGGATTTAATGATAGTCATGTACATTTCATGAATTATGGATATACAGGAAAAAAGATAAGATTAAATGAATGTAAAAGTATAGAAGAACTTATTGTACTTGGGAAAAAAACTTTACCTTATGGGGGTTGGATATTAGGAAGAGGATGGAATCAGGATCTTTTCTTGGGGGAGAAGAGAATACCTGAAAAAAGAGATTTAGATAAAATATCCAAAGATGTACCAGTGTGTTATACAAGAGCTTGTGGCCATGTGGCAGTAATTAACAGCAAAGCTATGGAATTATGTGGTATAACACCTGAAACAGAATGTTTTGGTGGAGATATAGATTATGACAAGGGTGTATTTACAGAAAATGCATTGTATCTTGTTTATTCACATATTTCTAAACTTTCACTTGAGGAAATGAAAAATATAATATTGGAAACTCAGGAAAAATTTTTAGCAATGGGGATAACATCAGTACAGACAGATGATTTTGAATCATTTCCAGATAAAGACTTTAAAAAAGTGATACAAGCATATGAAGAATTAGAGAGAGAGAAAAAACTTAAAATAAGAGTTTATGAACAGGGGCTTATGCCTACAAAAGGCAGAATAAAAGAACTTGCTGGGCATAAATACTTTACTGGAACTGGTGATGAAAGATTTAAAATGGGACCGATAAAACTTTTACTGGATGGATCACTGGGAGGAAAAACAGCTTTACTGCAGCTGCCTTATGAAGGGGAAGATAACAACAGGGGAGTAGTAACATATACACAGGAAGAATTTGATGAAATAGTGAAATATGCAGATTCATTGGAGTATCAGATAGCAGTGCATGCTATAGGAGATGGAGCTGTAAAAATGGCATTAGACAGCTTTGAGAAACTTCCTGCTCTCAATAGAAAAAGGCATGGAATAGTACATTGTCAAATAACAACAATGGAACTTATAGACAGAATAAAAGAATTAGATATTATAGTATATATTCAGCCAATATTTCTGGATTATGATTTACATATAGTGGAAGACAGAGTTGGATATAAAAGAAGCTTGGAATCATATATCTGGAAAACTATGCTGAATAAAGGAATAAAACTCTGCTTTGGTTCAGATGCTCCAGTAGATAGTGCAGATGTAATAAAAGCAATACATTGTGCTGTGAACAGACAGGATATGAATTTTTATCCAAAGGATGGCTGGCTTCCAAATGAAAGAATATCTGTAGAAGAGGCAGTGAGATGTTATACATTAAATAGTGCTTATGCATCTTTTGAGGAAAATAAGAAAGGAAGTTTAGAAATAGGTAAATTGGCAGATTTTGTTGTATTGGATAGAGATATATTTACTATTGATAAAAGTGAGATACTTTCTACTAAAATTGATTCAACAGTCATTGGTGGAGAGATTCTATATATAAATATTTAAGGGGGTATAAAAAATGTTGGCGTATTTTGAAGCTTTGGTTAATTTCTTATGGGGATTACCTATAATAGTAATCATCTTAGGAACTGGATTTTATTTTACTTTTAAAACTGGATTTTTCCAAGTATTTCATCTTAAACATATTTTCTCAGAAACTATATGTAAGATAATTAAAAAAGGAAATAAGGCTGAGGGAGAGGGAAAAGGGCTTATAACTCCTTTTGAAGCAGTTGCAACAGCAATTGGAGGTTCTGTAGGTGTAGGAAATATAGGTGGAGTTGCTACAGCTATGGCAGTAGGAGGACCGGGATCACTTTTCTGGCTTTGGATAGCAGCTTTTGTAGGAATGATATTAAAAATGGCAGAAGTATCTCTAGGAGTTTACTATAGAGAAAAAGATGAAAAAGGAGATCCATATGGAGGACCTACATATTATATGGAAAAAGGTCTTGGAGAAGAAAAAGGTCATAAATGGTGGCTTATACCTGCTGCTATATTTGGTGGTGGAATATTCTCTACATTCTTCATAACAGTACAAAACTATACAGTATCAGAAGCTGTAAGTGCAGCATTTGGTATTAAAATAATTTATGCAAGTATCATATATATTGTATGTAACTATATTCTTATTATTGGAGGAATAAAATCTCTAGGAAAACTAGCTGGAAAAATAGTTCCTTTTATGTGTATATTCTATGTTGGAGCAGCACTTTATATAGTTGCTATAAATATTGGAAATCTTCCTGCAACACTAGGACTTGTATTTAAAGGAGCTTTTACTGGAACAGCAGCAGCTGGAGGATTTGCTGGAGCAGCTTTCAGTCAGGTAATGAGAATTGGTATGGCAAGATCAGTATTCAGTAATGAAGCAGGATGGGGTAGTTCTCCAATGATCCATGCTTCTGCACAGACTGATCATCCTATCAAGCAAGGACTATGGGGAGCATTTGAAGTATTTATTGATACAATTGTAGTTTGTACTTTAACTTGTCTTGTTATAATTATCACAGGTGTATGGAGCAGTGGAGCAACTGGAGCTACTCTTACTCTAAATGCTTTTGCAACTGGGATGGGATCAGCAAGTAAAATATTCATAGCAACTGGAATATTCCTGTTTGGAGTAACTACTTCATCTGGATGGTATGCTTACTATGAAATTATTTTAAGACACCTTATGAAATCATCTCCTAAGTTAAAAGATGGAATATTAAAGTTCTATAAAATATTCTATCCAGTACCAGGATTTGTAATGGTGGTTATGGCGACTACTATTGGAATGCCAGGATCAACTGTATGGTTGTTTGCTGACTTTACAACAGCAGTGCCAACATTTATTAATATAGCTGTTATGCTTTCATTAAGTGGAACTTTCTTTAAATTATTTAAAGATTATAAAACTAAATATATTTTGAAAGAGGAAGTTAAACCTGAAGATAAAATAAAATTATTCTATGAAGAAGATTAAAAATGTTAAATATTATAGTTAGAGAAAACTGGAGCTGAAATAGCTCCTTTTTTTATTTGTTTTTTACAATATTTGTATATTAAATAGAGAATATATATTTATTTTGGTTTGGAATATGTGCATAATTTTAACCTGAGAAAAAATTATAATTGATACAGCAGAATAAGAAATTATAATAGAAAAGATAAAATAATAGGAAAATGAGAGTTGTGTTAATAGAGAACAAAAAAATAAAAATGAGATATTAATACGAAAAGAAAGACTGTTTGTGCAGTCTTTTTTTCATATATTGAAGTATAGAAAAAACATTATATATCTGCAATTAAAGAAGCTAGATATGAACATATGAATGAAAAAGCTATTATTATTTTATTTGTGTGCGTAAAAAATATATGTTATAATTCTATAAATGAATTTTGTTTACAAAATTATATTTTTAGCTGAAAAACATAAAAAACATATTCTTGAATTCTTATATTTAGAATATTTGTGCGTCAAAAATAAAGGAGGGATCAAAATATAAAAAACTATTCTTAATAATAAAATACATTAAAAGGGAGAAAGATTATGAAAAAAATGGCAGCAGTATTCCTTTTTTTATCTTGTATAACAATGATTTATTCACAAGAAATAAATGAAAAAGAAGGAAAAAAAGTTCTTGAACAAATAAGAAAAGAGATACAACTTGAAGAAAAATTAAAACAAAAAGCAGCAGATGATGCTGAAAAAGCTAGAATAGCTGAAGAAAAAGAAAAGGAAAAAAAGGGGAAGAAAGTTCTTGAAGATATTAGAAAAGACATGAGTGAATCTCTTGAAGAAAAAGTATTCAGAAGTAAAAATAATTCAATAGAGAGAACAACAGCAGCAGCTACAGCATTTCAAGCAGGAAAAGAAAGAATGTCATTTTTGAAAATAGAGGAAGAGGAAATAAAAGAGCTTAAAAAAGTTTTAGGAGCAGAAGCAGAAGAAAATAGAGTGTTTTTAAGTCAAAAATTTGATGAAGTACATGAAGAATTTATTTTAAAAAACGATGAAATACAGATTTTATCATCTGAAAATAAAAGGCTTAATGAATACTTGAGTAAATTAGATACAATGGAACAAAAAGTGAAAACAGGGAGAAACTAAGGGGGAAGATTTATGAGAAAAAATGAGATAGAAAAATCTCTAAAAAGATTTTTAAAGAGAAAAGTCAGTTTCTCTTTTTCAATTTTGATAGCTTTTCTGATAACAGGAGGAATATCATTAGGAGCAGGGATAACAGCAGAGGAAATACAGGAAACAAAAGGAGATATTTTAACTAGAATTGAATTAGAAAGAGAAGAAATAAAAAGGAAAATAGCTGAAAATGAAAAATTGATAAAAGAATATAATTCAGATTTTGTAGAGCTTGTAAGAAAGGGAGATTTTTATTCTAAACCTCTAATATCAAGTACACAGGTATTTTTTACTTATCAGTATCTGGATAATGGAAAAACAAAAGACAGAACAGAAAAAGAATTTAAAGAAACAATAGATGCAGTAAATGAATATTATGGAACAAGAGCTGGAAAATCTATGCTGAAATCTTCTGGGAATATTGGAAAAGACAAAATAATGTCAGGGAATGGGGTAGCTGTAGATACCTCAGTATTTAGAGAAGAAATAGATTTAGGAGCCAATATTCAGCTTTTAGAACCTGAAATGCCTGAAATTAATCCAAGTGTATCTGTGAATGTAACTACACCAAATGTTGTATTAGGAGCTCTGCCAGGAGCTGTGAATCCAGTTGCAATAACAATACCAAGTATATCTATAACTCAACCAGGAACGCCATCAGCACCAAGTGGAGTGACGGTAACTGTAGTAACACCATCAGCAGTGGATAAAATAGAAATAACTGCACCAGTTATTCCAACTCCAACTGAACCAGCAGAAAAAAATATAGTTGTAAATCTCCCAGCAGCACCTGAGGGATATGAACCAACTATGATAATTCCACCAGCAGCACCATCTACACCAACAATAGTAGCACCAGTGGAATTTACTCCACCAGCTTTAAACTTTGTAGGAACGGGATTTGGGCAGTCATATGGAATAGGGTCAGTGCAAAATGGGGCTAAGAGAGGAAGTATAGATGCCAACATAGTAATAGAAAACTATGAAAATTATTCAACTCCAGGAAATACAGAAGCCAATCCAATAAAAATCACAGCTGGAGGTAATGTCACTACATGGAGCAACGGAAATATACATGCTTCAACTACAGTAGAGTATTCCTTTAGTGAGATATTGGCTCCAGGAAGTACAGGAAAAACAAATGCTTTTATAAATGAACTAAGAGATCATAATGCTATTATTGGTGGAAATTATCAGATGAATTATGGAACTTCAGATAGTGTATATACAAAGATGTTTCTAAGTCATAATCCAGCTGGACGACACACATCTGATGGATTCCCATCTATGGGTGGAGGATTGTCATCAGGATGGCTGGGACAAAGTGGAGGAGCAAAGACAGCAGAATTCACTGGAACACTAGTATTGAATGGTTCATCTAAAATAAATCCAGTATCAGGAACAACATATGAAATACTTGTAGGAGTAGAGCATCAATTATGGGATAGTCAGGATAATAGAGTTGGTTATTCAATATTTAATAATAAAGGAAAAATAACATTGAATTCTGGTTATAATGTTATTGGAATAATGATAGATACAGAAGCTCTTAATGAAACAGGAAGAACTAAGTATAATAATAACCAGACTAAAAATACAGGGGTTATTATAATAAATAATGAAAATAGTATAGGGATAGATTTTGGTGCTTATACAGCTCAAACTTATATTCCAGTTGATGTTGAAATTGGAAATATTGAGGTAAATGGTAAAAATAACTATGGTTATAGAATGAAGAATATATTTACTTCCAATAATGTATATTATGATGATGTAACTGTATCAGGAGGAGCAGGAAAAATAACTGTTGGTGGACAGAAGAATGTAGGACTTGCTATAGGAAAATCTCTTTCTTCAGCTCCAAGCCCTTATACAGAAGCTGGAAATTTGAATCATGGTGTGTTAAGTGGAGCAAATCCAATATCTAACTTTTTTGGAATTAATGTAGAGATAGTAGGAAATGAAGTAATAGGATTTTTAAGACTGCTTGATTATTCTGCTAATAATACTAATGATTTTATATTTAATAATCAGGTAATGGGAAACTTTAATATAGGAACTGGGGCGACTAACAGCACTCTTATAAGAACTGATAAATATGGAATTCAGATACAGGCTGATATCACAACTACTGGTACCAGTGGCAGTGGAAATACAGTTGCTCATTCTAATGGACAGACACAGCATATATACAACAGCGGAAATATAACTGTTGGGAGTGGTCTTATACAGACTACAGGATTATCTGCTACTGGGACAGCATTATCGTCTAAAATAAATATTAGAAATACTGGAACTATTATTCTAGGTGGCAAAGAAAGTACAGGAATGTATGTAGATAAGTGGACTCAGGGAGAAAATACAGGAACAATTAAAATGACAGGGTCTGAAAAAAATGCTGCTATTTCTAATGAAGGAAAATTTAATCTTTCAGGAACTTTAGAAGTAAATGGAGAAAAATCATCAGGACTGTATAATACAGGAACTGGAGCAACTACAATAAATAATAATACTGTCATCAAAGCTGAAAATGGTGCAACAGGTATTTATGGAAATGGTGGAACAATAGCACTTACTTCTGGAAAAAGTTTGAAAATAACAGTTGATGATTCTTCTAACCCTGTAACAAAAGGATTGGCAGTTTATGCTGGAAATGGTTCTATTATAAATATACAGGGAGCAGACATAAATGTAAAAAATGGATCAGCAGGAGTTGCTTCTTTTGGTGCAGGAAGCAGCATCAATTTAAATAATGCAAAATTAGAATATCGTGGTGACGGTTATGCAGCATATTCTGATGGTGTTGGAAAAATTGATTTGACAGGTGCTGAAATAATACTTGGTGGAAATGCCACAGGAATTGAAATGGATTTGAATATTCCAGAAGCATCTAGACCTATAAAATTGAGTAATACAACTATAACTATGATGTCAAATGATGCTATAGTTGCTAATTTGAAAAATGCAGCAGGACTGCAGAGCTCAAATCTTCAGGGAACTATAATAACTGCTTTAGGTGGAAATATAAATATTAACCCAGGAACTGATATGTATGGAACATATGACAAATATAAAGTAGCAGCAGTAGATGGAGGAGATCTTACTATTGATAATGATATGGATAAATTTTCTACTGTGAATACTTCAGATGGATATTTTTATTCAAGAAGATTTTTGGCTCAAAGATTGAAATTGGATGTAGCAGCTGGAGTAAAAGTAAATGCTTCAACAGACAGTACATATGCCAATGACTATTTTAAAGGGCAGGTTGTTGGACTCGAAATGAGTTCAAGTAAAGCAGCAGTTTCTGTAGCTGACACTCAAATTAATTTAAAATACAACTCTCTTGATGGCGGAGCTAAAATATCTGCAAATAGAACTGATTCTGGAGGTTCAGGAGCTATTGGATTATACATAAATTATGGTGAAATAAATGCAGAGGCTGGAACAACTATAGAAGTAGAAACTGGAAGTGGACCTGTAAATGATAAAGGTGTAGGAATATATGCTGTAAATGGAAGTAAAGTAAAAGCTCAAGGGGATATAAAAGTAGCTGGAAATAAAGCTATTGGTATATTGGGAATGACTAATAGAGAGCAACAGCCATTGGGAACACCAATAATAGATGAATTTGGAGGGAAAGCAGGAGAAAATACTATATCTATCGAAAACAGCGGAAATATAGAACTGGCAGGAGAAGGGAATATAGGGATATATGCTTTCAATAATAAACCATCTGGGACAAAAACTGATGCAACAGCTAAAAATAGTGGAAATATAAATATAGGAAATTCTACAAGCTCAGAAATGGCAGTGGGTATATATGGAAGTAATGCAACTTTAGAAAATACTGGAAATATCTCAGTTGGTACAGGAGCTATAGGTATTTATGCTGCTTTTGATTCAGAAGTGACAAATGTGGGAGCACTTAAATTAGGTACAAATGCAATAGGAGTATTAGCTAATGAAAAGACAGTGCTTAATACAACAACTTTAACTTTAAATCAAAATGGAAGCGGAACAACAGGACAAACAGCTATATTCTACAAAGGTGAAGGAACTGGAGCAGAAACACAAACTTTAAATTTTGGGATAAATACTCAGAATCTTGAAAAAGCAACAGCTGTTTATGCAGAAAATCTTAATTTTGTTTCAAATGCCCAATTGGATATAGGAAAAGATGGAGTAGGAATATATCTGAAAAAAGGAAGTCTAAATAATACTGCTACTAATGCTGGAATAATAAATCTATTATCTGGAAAAACAGGAGCAATAGGAATGTATACTTCAGCAGGAAAAATTATTAACAGTAATACTATAAATATAAATGATTCTACACACATTGGAATGTTTGCTTCAGGAACAGGAAATACAGTTTCAAATGGAGGAACAATAAATTTAGGAGCAGATAGTTCTACTGGAATATATGTAAAAGATGGGGCTAAGGCAGAATTAAATGCTTTAGGAAGTATTATTTTTACTGGAAAAGAAAGTGTAGGAGTATTTGCAGAGAATGCAGAAGTTGAAATAAAAGACAATATTCTTTTTTCTCAGTCTAATGAAAATAAAAATATCTTTGCTTATGGAAAAAATGGAGCTAAGGTAACTTTAGATGCTGGAAAAACTTTGAATGTAAATGGAGTTGGAACACCAGTGACTACAGGACATAAAACAGTTGGAATATATCTTGAAAACTCATCAGGCAAAAGTTCATACATAGGAAATGGGAAAATACAGGTAAGCAATCAGGCTATTGGACTTTATTCAAAAGGAGAGAATGACCTTATTGTAAATGTTGAGGCAACAGGAGCAAAAACAACTGGAATATTTGTAGATAGAGCTTCAAATATAGGAGGAACTGTAACTGCTGAAAATGACGCTATTGGTGTGTATGGTGATGGTGGAAAATTAAATATAGGAGTAGGAGCAGCAACAGACTTAACTTTAAAAACAACTGCAGGAATAGGAACAGGAATGTATCTTACAAGTGGGGCATATGCTGTTGGAGGAGACATCAATGTCGAAAATACCACTTCAAATAAAAATATTGGTGTGTATTACAGCAAAGGAACAGGAAGTTCTCCTGTAACTAACAGTTCTAAAATAAATCTAAAAGATGGAAATACAATAGGAATATATGCAGCAGATGGAATAAATCTTTCAAATAATTCAGATATTACTACTCTTGCAGGAAAGGCTGGAAATATAGGAGCTTTTGTTGGAGGAAATTCTAGATATACTTCAAATGCTGATATTACTTTAAATGGAGCGGGAGGAATAGGAGTCTATTCTGAAAATGGTCAGGGAATAAATTCAGCTGCAGGAAAAATATTTCTTAATGATTTAGGAACTACTTCAGTGGGAATGGCAGCAGAAAATACTGCTTCTGTAGAAAATCTAGGAACAATAACAGATGCTGGACAAAATCTTGGAATGTATATTTCAGGGACTGCTTCAAGTTTAGGGAAAAACAGCGGAACTATAACTACAGATAAAGGAACAGGAGTATATGTAGAGGGGGCAGGAAATAGCTTTGATGGGTCAGCAGGAAAAATAGAAGTAGTGACAAGCGGAATAGGTATTTATTTGGAAAATACAGGTTCTAATAAAATAAAATCTGGAATTCTGGATATAGCTTCAGGAGCTGTGGGAGTTTACGGTGATAATGCTAAGATTGATTTTACAGTAAATTCTTCAGCGTCTACAGGAGCAATAGGAGTTACAGCTAAGAATAATTCAGTAATATCAGGAAATATTACAACAGGAACAGGATCAGTAGGAACGTATATCTTAGATGGTACAGTTTCATTAAATGGAGCAGTGATAACTACTGGAGTGAATACATTAGACACATCTGTAGGGATACTTTTAGATAAAGGAATAACATCAACTTATACTATAAACAATGTAAGTGTAAATGCCAGAAATGGAGTAGGAATCTATTTAGGAAATGATACTGGAACTTTTACAGGGGTGGATTTAGTTCTTAATGGAACTGTAAAAACTGAAGGAGGAGTAGGAGTATATGTAACTGAGTATTCTACTTTGACAACAGGAAATGCAACTTTGAATATTGATGGAGGAGCAGGTATCTATGTAGATAAAGGAACTGCAAATCTTGGAATAACAGGAAACCTGACATTTAATTTCCTGTCAGGTGGAGGAATAGGAATATTTAATAATGGAGGAAATCTTACTCTTGGAAATAATATAAATGTCACAGGATCAGGTTCACTTGCATCAACATCTAATGGAAGTCTGTCATCAACAGGAAATCTTAATGTAGGAGATGGAGCAGTAGGACTTTTAGGAGAATATAACAGTGGAACAACTACACCGCAAAGTATATCAAATTCTGGAAATATAACAGCATCATCAGGTGGAATAGGGCTTGCAGCTATGAAAGGAAGTTCACTTCCAGGAGCAGGAATAACAATAGCTAATAGTGGTATAATAACTGCCTCAGGAAAATCATCAAGTAATGCCTCTATTGGAATATATACAGATATTGCTGATGTAGCAAATACAGGGCAAATCAATGTAGGAACAGATGGAATTGGTATCTATTCTTCTAATAACGGAACAGCTCTATCAATACAGAATGATAATATGATTATGACAGGAACAGATGGAATAGGTGTATATATTAAAGGGACAGTAACTGGAATAATATCAAATAATATCACTTCAGTTGCTGGATCATCTAATAATACAGGAGTTGTATTGGAAAATGTCACTGGAGTACCTTTAAATATAGGAACAATTTCTTTGGGAGCAGACAGTATAGGAGTATTGGCTAAAGGAACAACTGGAACAGTTAATGGAACTATTGGAGTTGGAAATGGAGAAACATCAATAGGACTTGTAGCTGACAGCGGCTCAAATATAACAATTGGAACTTCTGCAAATATTTCAGCAGGAGATAAGGGAATAGGAGTATATGTAAATGGAGCTTCTTCTTCTGTTATAATAAACGATATTTCAAAAATCAGTGTAGGAACAGATGGAGTATTTGTATATTCAAATGGAGGAAATCTCACATTCTCTGGAAATCTTGTAGCTGACAATAAAATTGGAATAGTAGCAGAAGGAGGAAGTGTAAATACTTTAGGTTCTTCTATTACAGCAAAAAATGGAGGAATAGGTGCTTATGTAAAAAGTTCAGCTCCATCATTTGGAACTACTGCTATAACTGTACAAGCTGGAACATCAGAGAAACATTCAATAGGAATTTATTATGACAGTGTTACTTCAGTTGGAACTATTCCAACAATAAATCAAACTGGAAATAATACTATTGGATTGATATTAAATAAATCTTCTGGAACATTGGCAGGAACTACCATTGGAGCAACAGGAAGGAATCAGGTAGGAATAATGGTAAAAGGAACTGTTTCCAATAATGTAGCAGTAACTGGAAATATTGATGTATCAGGAGATAAAAATATCGGATTGTATAATGAAGGGGGAGCATTAAATATAGGAGGAACTGTACTTGTTGGAACTTCTTCATCAGGAGTACAGTCTTCAATAGGAGTATATCTTGATGGAGGAACATATACAGGAACAGGAACTGTATCAGTAGGAGCCAACAGCATTGGTATCTATGGAGTGAATGTAGGAAATATTTCACAGACAGGAGCACCTATTTCAGTTGGAGCAGGAGCCGTAGGTATCTATGGAGCAGGAACTGGTACAGAAACTATGACTGTAACAGCCCCAAATATTACAGTTGGAACTGATAAAGCTGTAGGTGTTTATGGAAAAGATATAAATATGCTGGTATCAGGAAATATGTCTGTAGGAGCTGGAAAAAGTGTTGGAATAGTAAGTTCTGGAAATGGAAATATTTCATATACTGGAGATATAACAGTAGATAATAAAGGAACATCAGAAGCATCTATTGGAATATATAAAGCTCTGGGAACAGGAGTTATAACTGCTTCAGCTGGAAACTGGAATGTAGGAGATGGAGGTTATGGAATCTATGTTCAACAGGTAATAAAGGAAGAAGGAAAAGCAGACATCATTACTTCAAATACTGCAACTATAAATAATGATGCAGATATGGTACTTGGAGAAGCCGCTGTTGGAATTTATGCCTCTGGGAATAATGACATAACAAATACTGGAAATATAACAGTGGGAGCTACAACTGTACCAGGAGGAAACCATGCAAATGTAGCAGAACACAAAAATTCAGTTGGAATCTATCTGTCTTCTGGAAGTAAAGCTGTAAATACAGCAGGAACTGCAATAACTGTAAATCATGATCATTCATTAGGAGTATTTGGAACAGGAGCAGGAACTAAATTTACAAATAATGGAATTATGAATATAGATAATGGAGGAATTGGTGTTCTGGTAAGAGATGGAGCAATTGCTGTAAATAATGGAACTATTAATTTAGGAGGAACATTAGCTGCTTGTGGAGCTTCTACTGTAGGTATGGCAGCATATGCTGGCGGAACAATAATCAATAATGCTGTTATAAATGTAACTGAAGGTGTTGGAATGCTTTTAAGTGTAGGGTCTGAACTTGTAAATGATGGAACTATCAATGTAGTTAATGGAACAGGAATAGAAGGCAGTGGAAAAGTAGTAAACAGAGGAAACATATATGTTACTGGAACAGGAAAAGCTGAAGATACTTCAGGAACATCTTCTACTGCCAATATAGGAAGTGTTGTTGTAGATTCAAAAGGAAATATCACAATAAATGATAAATATGTGGCTATTGGAGGAACACTTTCAACAGCAGGTTCTATAATAGTTAATGGGGCATATGTAGATGTAACAACTGGAACTCCACTGTTCAATGCACATAGTGTAAGCGGAGAAGTAAAACTTCTTTCAAATTTTGCTTCAACAGGAAATGGTAGAACTTATTTAATAGAAGATTTTGTCAATACAGCAGCAGGAACTATAACAGGAAATAAACTTACTCCTGTCACTTCTCCTCTATTTATAGCTAAAGTCACAAGTGATGGGCATTTAGTTATTGTAAAAAGACCATATGCTGACCTTACTATAGGAGAACAGTTTGATGCTCTTGATAAAGGATTGGATAATATATTGGAAAATAGCAATGGAATGGGCAGAGATGCAGATATATTGAAAGGCTTAAATGAATATCTGGATGGTTTGGATACAGGAAGTTTCGAGAAAGAAGCCACTAGAACTCTTGCAGAGCTGAGAGGAGATATTTATGCAACTATCCAGGGAAGAATGCAGGATATCAATAGAGCTTTTGATAATTCATTTTATGAATTGGAATCTTCATACAATTTAACAAAAGACAGCAGCAAATATAGTATTATTTATACTGATGGAAACTATAAAGATTCAACACTTGGAATAGATGATTATGATTATAAAGTAATGGGAGTTCTTTATATGAAAGAGAAAGAAGGTGCTGAATATGGAAGCAAATATGGTTATACATTAGGATTTGCAGGATCTAAATTTAAATTTGATGATGGCGGTTCAAAAGAAGATGTATATTCATTGAGAGCAGGGATACATAATGTTAAAAACTTTAGTGATGAGTATAAAATTTCATTGTTATCTAGGGTAGAATTAGGATATAATAGACATATAGCTAAAAGAAAAATTGAACTTAACAAAACTTATGAGAATAAAGCTGACTATAACACTTATTCAGTAAGTTTTGACAATAAACTTAGTAAAACAATATATACAGATCTTTCAAGCCAGCTTGATATATATACTGATTTAGATCTTGAATATGGAAAAATAGGAAAGTTTAAAGAAAGGGCTGGAAGTAATGGAGGTTTGGAAGTTCAAATCAAAGATAATGATTATTTCAGTGCACAATTAGGAGCTGGAATAAAAGCGCATCAAAAAATATATGCTGGAAATGATATTTCAGTAAAATTGACTGGAGATGTAAAATATGCGTATGAACTTGGTGAAAACTATGATGGAAATAAAGCCAGACTTAAAAATGGAGGGGAAGGATACTACAGCCTGATTACTCCAGAGAAACAGGAAGGAAAAATCATAGGAAAAGTAGGTTTGACAATAGAGAAAGCAAACCATATGGGAGTGACATTTGAAGTGGAAGCTGCAGATGAAGGTCACAGAAAAGATTCATCAGTTAAATATGGAGTAAGATTTAATTATAAGTTCTAATATAACATCAGGCTGTTCTAGTGGAGCAGCCTGATTATTAATTAAATTATTTTGAAACATTGAGGGGGAGATATGGTTCATTTAGTTTATTGCAATGATAAAGAAAAAGTGTTGGATAAAATCAAAGATGGAACAAAAACGATGATAGTTCGTGGTGCAGCTGGAAGAAAAATACCTCACAGCAGGGTTTTCCAAGGGGAAGTATTATATTTTATGAAAAAAGGAACAGCTAAAATAACTGAAAAAGCAGTAGTGAAAAGTGTTCAGAATTATATGAAATTATCTGATGATGAAATTAGAAAAATACTTGAAGAAAATCAAAAAAATTTAAATTTAAATGACAGACAGAAAGAGCGTTGGCATAAAAGATGTCTTTGCTTGGTTGAATTTGAAAAATTAGAAACTATTGAACCATTAGAATTTGATAGACAGGGAAATATGGATGACTGGCTTATTATAGAAAAGATAGAAGATGTCCTTACAGGAACAAGTATTCCCTATAATTATGAGAAATCTAAGTTGAAATAAATACTATAAAATTAAAAAAGATGAGGCTGATTCATTTAGTTAGAAATAAAAACTAACTTTTTAATCAACCTCTTTTTTATTTTTATTTTATTAATTTTTGAGATAAATTTTCTAATAGTTGATCCATTTTTTTGATAATATCATTATTTTCTAAATTGTATTCTTTAGCTATAGATTCCATTTTTTTAAATCTTACTATAGTTTTTCCAGAATTATTTTCCAATATCAATAATTTTAATGGAAGTTCTAAAGCTATATTTTGATTAGCCTGCATTAAAAGTGTACCTATTTTTGGAGCACCAAATACAATTACTGTTGTTTTTCTTAAATCTAGATTTACATCCTTTGCATTTTGGTAATGATCAAATTTAGCGAAAATTGGAATATTTAATTTTTCCAACTCTGTTTCAATTGTAATTATTGTATTTTCAAAGTCATAAGAACTGGTATAATTAATAAAAGGTTCCTCAATAATAATACTTTCATTTTGAGTTTTATTTTTTTTAGAATTTAGATTAGCTGCAAATAAAAAAGATGAATTGATTAAGAGTAAAAGCAGAATTAATTTCATAGAGTTCCTCCTGATATTTATATAACTAAAATAATAAATTTAAGTATTTTTATATCTCAAATATACAGATTAATTTATTGATTTCATTTTAATCTCCTCCTTTAAGTTTGGAGTTTTCTTTATACCCTTTTTTCTATATTATCACATTAACTTTATTAAGTCAAGTTACTTTATTTTTTAAATTTATAAAAATAAAAAAACTTGAGTAAAATCTAAAATAATAATGTATTAGATAATATCTCAAGCAGTATAATTTAATTTTTGGAATTTAATATAAAAATAATTTTATGTTAATTTAATTTTTGAATACTTTCAGAAACAATATTTTTTATATTTTCTATAAATAATTCCATATCATCATCTAATTTTGTATTGGAAAGTTTTATCCACCCCAATCTTATTTCATCTTTATACTGAATAATAGGTTTGCTTATTATTTCAGGACCAGCATATCCAAATGGCAGTATTCCTGTTCCAATAGAAAAAGCATTTGTATTAGTGAGTATATTTATCATAGTACCTCTATCTTCAACAAATATCTTTTTTTCTATAAGATTAAAATCATAAAACAAAAATTCTTCTGCAAAGTCCATAGATGCAGAAGCTTCTTCTTCAAAGGAAGCAAAAGGAAAATTATAAAGTTCATTTAAATTTATTTCATTATTTTGAGCTAGAGGATGGTTTTTATGAAAAAATACACAGGGAGTTAATTTTACAATTTCATAAAATTCAATATCTTTAGAAGCTAACACTTTTTTTAAAAATTTTTCAGTTAATTCAGAAATGAATATTATTCCTAAAGCGCTTCTCTTTTCATAGACATCATTTATAACTTTATACATTCCAACTTCTCTTATATGAATTTCAAATTTATTTATAATTTTTTTCTTGAAAAATTCTATAAAAGCTTTTATAACAAAAGGATATCTTTGTGTGGAAATAGCTATATACATAGCAGGATCTGCTTTATGATGGGAATACATTTCTATAATTTTTTTCTTTTGCTCTAAAAGTGGTCTTACATGGTTTATAAATTCTTTTCCTTCATCAGTGAGTTCAACTCCCTTTATATTTCTATTAAAAATAGTTATTCCAATTTCTTCTTCTAACTCCTTTAGGAGTTTGCTTAAATAAGGCTGGGCGACATACAGATTTTTAGAAGCTTTGCTGATTGAACCACATCTTGAAATTTCTATTATATATTGAATCTGTTGAAAAGTCATCTATACCACTCCTTTATTTAGAAATCCTTAATATAATTATACTTAAAATCAGGAGAAAGTCCATATTTAAATTCTACTTAAGAGTATTGTGCAGATAAGAAGAAGGTTAGACAGGGTATAACTATTGGTTATAACTAGAGATATTTTTTAGGTATTTTACAGTTATAAAATTGTCGTGCTATACTTGCGTTATAAAAACATGTTAAATGATGAATTTATAAATATACAGAACAAATTTAGAACATGGATTGCGCTGTCCAAGATAAAATTGATTATACTGATAAAAGGGAGGAAGGTATGGAAAATTTACAGGCAAAAAAAGATTATGGAGTAAAAGCATTTTTTCCACTGATAGTTTTTTTAATTATTTATCTGGGATCAGGAATATTTTTTACTTTGATAGGTATAGAGAAACCATTTAATCAGGTACCTAGAGAAGCAGCACTCTTGGGAGGATTAGTTGCAGCTATTATTATGGGAAAAGATAAAGTAGATTTTAAAATTGATATTATTTCTAAACATGGTGGAGATTCAGGTGTTATTCTTATGTGTATAATATTTCTTCTGGCAGGAGCATTTGCAGGTGCAGCCAGAGGGATGGGGGGAGTTGATGCCACAGTTAATCTGGGACTTTCAATAATACCAAGAAAGTTCATATTTTCAGGAATATTTATTATAGCAGCACTTATTGCCACTGCTATGGGAACTTCTATGGGGACAATATCAGCAATTGGACCTATTGCAATAGGACTTGCTGAAAAAGCTAATATTTCTCCTTCAATAGCTATAGCAGCAGTTTTAGGGGGAGCTATGTTCGGGGACAATCTTTCAATAATATCAGATACCACAATTGCAGCAACTCGTGGAGCTGGATGCAAAATGAATGAAAAATTTAAAATGAATCTTTTAATTGCATTGCCAGCAGCTGTTGTAGCAATAATATGTTATAGTTTTGTTGGAACAGGAGAGGAATTAACAGGAGAATATACTTATAATATTATTAGAATAGTTCCTTATATTATAGTTTTAATAACAGCCTTACTTGGAATGAATGTTATAGTTGTCTTGCTTCTTGGAACAGGAATGTGTGGAGTAATAGGATTTATAACAGGAAGTCTTACTTTTTCCACATATGCTCAAGCTATAGCTAAAGGAATTAATGGTATGTCAGGACTTATTATAATTGCAATAGTACTTCGTGGACTCACAGGAATAGCTAAAGAATATGGAGGTATTGATTGGCTCGTAAATTCATTGGAGAAGAGAATCCATTCTAGAAGAGGGGCAGAATATGGAATATCTGCATTAGTATCTCTTGTTGACTGTTCAATGGCAAATAATACAGTGGCAATACTTGTAAGTGCACCTTTAGCTAAAACATTTGCTAAAATTTATAATATAGCACCAAAACGTTTAGCAAGTCTTCTTGATATTTTCAGCTGTGCAGTGCAGGGAATAATACCACATGGTGGACAGATGCTTCTTGCAAGTACAATGACAGGTCTTTCACCGTTTGCAATAGCAGGAGTTTCCTATTATCCATTTTTACTGGCAATAGCAGCAATAATTACTATTCAGTTTGGACTTTTAAGAACAAAAGAGGAAAAAATGGGGATTGAATTATATCAGGAAGCTGAGACAGAAGCATAAATATAAAATGGAAGTATAAAATAGGAATTATTTCCACATAAGGAGGAGTAATATGAAAATAGTAAAAGTTGATGTTATGCAGTTAGGAACAGATGTAAGACCAGACTGGCGTCCAATAGTCTGCCGTATTTATACTGATGAGGGAATATATGGAGATGGGGAAGCTGCAATGGCTTATGATGTGGGAGCATTAGGAGCTTTTGGAATGCTTCAGGAACTGGCAAAAATGGTAATAGGAATGGATCCTCTGGATAATGAAGTTATATGGGATAAATTATATCGTTCAACTTTCTGGGGGCAAAATGGAGGTCCAGTAACATTTTCAGCAATATCAGCTATAGATATAGCCCTTTGGGACATAAAAGGAAAATATTTTAAAGTTCCAGTGTATAAGCTTTTAGGTGGAAAAAAGAGGGATAATTTAAGATGTTATGCCAGTCAGCTTCAGTTTGGCTGGGGAGAAGTAAGAATACCTGCCAGAACTCCTGAAGATTATGCAAAAAATGCTAAAAAAGCTGTTGCAGAAGGTTATGATGCTGTAAAATTTGATTTCTTTTTATATGATGAAGAAGATGGTTTCTTTAATGACAATGACAGGCTTGGACTTTTAAGTAAAAAATATCTGAATATTGTAGAAAAAAGAATAGCTGCTGTAAGAGAAGCCATTGGACCAGATGTTGATATCATAATAGAAAATCATTCCTATACAGATGCACAATCAGCTTTACAATTAGGAAAAATGGCAGAGAAATATGATATCTTCTGTTTTGAAGAACCAACTACACCTTACCCTAAAATTACAAAATATATGTCTGATAAACTTAATATACCAATTGCAACAGGAGAGCGTATTTATTCAAGATGGCAGTATGCTCAATATTTTGAAAATTGTTCAGTACAGATGATACAGCCAGATTTTGGAAATTGTGGTGGAATTACTGAGGGGAAAAAAATATGTGATATGGCATATGCTTATGATGTAGGAGTACAGGGACATGCCTGTGGAAGTCCTCTATCAAATGTTGTGGCACTTCATTTAGAATGTGTTATACCAAACTTTGTAATACATGAACATCATGCTGTAAATCTGACTCCATATAATAAATCTTATTGTATTTATGATTATCAGCCAGTAAATGGTAAATATAAAGTTCCTGAACTTCCAGGACTGGGAAATGAATTATCTGAAAGTGCTATGAATAATTCTGTGAAAGTAACTATAGAATAAAATAATAATTTATATTAAGGTTAGAGATGGCTAAACTGGTTTCTAACCTTTTTCTATTTGAAAAAAGATGAAAAGCAGTATATAATTATAGAAATCAAAAAAGAGGTGAGAAAATGGAAAAACTAGTAAATAATGGAAAAATATTAGAAATAAGAACAGGAAGTCACCTCTATGGTTTGTCTACACCTTCTTCAGATAAAGATTATACAGGGGTATTTCTTGCCCCATGGAAATATCATATTGGGCTTCATAAACTGGAACAGGTAGATTTAGGAATAGAATCTAAACTTGAAAATGGAAAGAACAGTTTTAAAGCAGTTGACAGAACTTTTTACGAATTGAAAAGATTTGTTGCTTTGGCAGCAGGAAATAATCCAAATATAATGGAACTTCTCTTTGTAGATGAAGATAATATTATATATATAAATGAATATGGAAGAAAATTGCTAGATAACAGACACTTATTTCTTTCACAAAAACTTATCGAGAAATTTTCAGGATTTGCTAATTCACAAAAACATAAGCTTTATGTAAAAAAAGAAAATCTTGAAAAACTTTATTCAGCTAGAGATTTTATAAAAGAAATGATTGAGAAATATAAATCTGATAAAATTCTTCTTCCTGAGATGAAAAAAGAGGAAAATTTTGGAAAAAATTTTATTCAGAGAGATATAAAAGGAGATGTTTATAGAATAGGAGAATATAATATAAATTCTAATCTTACTCTCAAAAATGCTTGTGAATTAATAGAAAAAATAATAAAAGAGAGCAGCAACAGACAGGAACTTATAAAACAATCAGGATATGATACTAAATATGCTTCACACCTTGTAAGACTTCTACTGGAGGCAATAGAAATATTAACTACTGGAAATCTGGTGTATCCTTTGCAGGAAAGAGAACTTATAATGAAAATAAAAATGGGAGAAATAAAATTTGAAAAAGTAATTGAATTGGTGGAGGAATTGGAAATAAAACTTAAAAAATTTGAAGATACCCCTGAACTGATAATGATACCTAAAAATGTAGATATAGAATCAATAGAAAAACTTGTAATAGAAATATATAAAGATTTTCTGCTCAAAGGAGAATAAAATATGGAAAAATTAAAAAAAATAGAACTTGGAGAAAATGAAAAGTACATTCTTGAGCTTATTCAGAAATATGGGGAAGGATATATAGTAGGGGGATATGTGAGAGATTCTCTTCTGGATTTAAGACCAAAAGATTGTGATTTTGTAACAAATCTTTCATATGAAAAATTATTGGAAATATTTAAGGAATTTCATCCTAAGGAGATTGGGAAGTCTTTTGGAATAATTCAGATAAAATATAAAGGAACACATTATGAGATAGCTAAATATAGAAAAGATATTGGTGTACCAGAAGATAGAAGAGAACAGGAAGTAGAATTTACAGATAATATAATAGAGGATTTAAAAAGAAGAGATTTTACTATTAATGCTATAGCATTTGATGGAGAAAATTATAAATATGCAGATAATGCTGTAGAAGACATATTAAATAAAAATCTTCGCTTTGTAGGAGAGGCTTCAGAACGTATAAAAGAAGACCCTTTGAGAGTTATGAGATTTATAAGATTTCTTGTAACAAAAAATTTAAATAATAAAAACGATATAGAACAGATTCTTCCATATATACCTCTTGTAAAAAAATTATCTATGGAAAGAATGAGGGATGAATTTAGTAAAATAATAACAGCTGATGAAGCTGGTTCAGCAATAGAACTTCTCGAAAAAACAGGAATACTTGAGTATCTTATTCCCGAATGGACAAAAACAAAAAAATTTAATCAAAGGAACTCTCATCATAATCTTACATTGGATGAACATATAAAAAAAGTGGTAGCCTCTATTGAAGGTGATATAGAACTTAGACTTGCAGCATTGCTTCATGATATAGGAAAACCTCAAACTTATATTTTAAAAAATGGAATAGGACATTTTTATGGACATGAACAGGAAAGTGCTGTTTTAGCTGAGAAAATGCTTTTAAGAATGAAATATACAAATAAGATTGTAAAAAATGTTACCTTATTAATTGCTAATCATTTGAATAATTCAAAAAATAGCAATAAAAAATACTGTAAAAAATTAATTGATAAAATAGGTTATGAAAATATGCCAAAACTTTTTAAATTAATGGAAGCAGACAGAATAGCTCATAAACCTCCATTTGATTTTACTGCTTTGGATAAATTAAAAATAGCATATTATGAGATATGTAATAATAATGAACCTGTATCTATAAAAGATCTTATGGTAAATGGAAATGATATGATAGATTTAGGAATTACTAAAGGAAAAGATATAGGAGAAACATTAAAGTATCTTTTAGGCAAAGTATTGGAAGATCCTGCTAATAATAGTAGAGAAGTTCTTTTAAATTTTGCAGAGCAGTATAAAATAATTTTAAAAAATTAATTCTTTTTGATAAAATTTTTATATTTAAGAGGTGCATATATGATGGAAAAATTTGATAAAATAAATGAAATTATAAAAAAATTTCGAGATGACAGAGAGTGGAGCCAGTTTCACAATCCTAAAGATTTGGCTATATCCCTTTCATTAGAGGCAGCTGAACTGTTGGAGTGCTTTCAATGGAAAAGCAGTGCTGAGGCAGAAAAAAATAATTATCAGGATATAAAATATGAAATAGCAGATGTAGCAGTTTATCTATTGTTAATATGTGATAAGATGGGAATAAATTTATTAGATGCTGTTGAAGAAAAAATGAAACTCAATGAAAAGAAATATCCAGTGGAAAAAGCTAGGGGATGTTCAAAAAAATATAACGAATTATAATATAAGAAGCTGACTTAAAAGTTAGAATAAATTTTAGAAATTAAAAAGTAAATTTTTACTGAATAATTCTAAAATTGTATTTCTGAATTAATATGTCAGCTTTTTTTATATTTATAATTTTATTTTCGTCAATGTTCTATCATATTTTATTTTAAATTATATGAAAAATTTTCTTTGCTTTTTTAATGGATTATAGATCAAAAAATAGTTTTGATTAAAGAAGAGGATTATTTTCTATATTAGTGATTGAATTTGAAAGAAAAATAAAAAAGTGAAGGAAAATGAATGGAAAATTAGAATAATCTTAAATAGAGAAAGAAAAATCAAGAAAAAAATTGTTTTAAAATAAAACTTTATGATTTTTTTATATTATAAAAAAACGTAAATTATATCTTTGATAGAGTTTGAAAGGAAAATGATATATTTTGTGAAAAATTTTGAAATGTTTTGAAAGAAAATGATTGATTTTTAATAAAAAGAGTGATATTATAAAATTAAGAAGAGAAAGGGGGAATAAAATGCTTAATATTGAAAGATATAATTTGATTTTGGAACTGATTAAAAATAAAAAGAATATAAAATTGAATGAATTGGTAGAAGAAATGGATGTATCAGAAGCAACAGTTCGAAGAGACCTTAATTTTCTTGAGGAAAAAGGAAAAATCAGAAGAGTTCATGGTGGAGCAGTTTTGATAGAAAATAAAGAAGAAGATATCATTTATAAAAAAATGGTATTTTCAGAAGAAAAAAATAAAATAGGTAAAGCAGCAGCAGCTCTTGTAAAAAATGGAGATATTATTTTTTTAGATGCAGGAAGTACAACAGAATGTATGATTAAATATTTGGAAGATAAAACAGATATAAAAGTAGTCACTAACGGATTTACTCACATGGAAGAACTTACAAAACTTGGAATAGAAACTTACCTTATAGGTGGAAAAGTTAAGATAAAGACAGGAGCAACAGTAGGGGCAACAGCAGCTCTTGCATTAAAAAATTATAATTTTGATATTTCTTTTATAGGTGCTAATGGAATTACACTTGATGGATATTCCACACCTGATCCTGAAGAAGTAATTGTAAAAAGTGAAGCTATAAAAAGAGGTAAAGAAGTATATTTTCTTTGCGATGAATCAAAATTTAAAGCAAACAGTTTTATAAATTTTGCTTCTTTAGATGAAGGAACGTTAATAACAAATGGAAAAATACCAATGGAACTTGAAAAAAATATAAGAAAAAAGGAGGATTAAAATGATTTACACTGTAACTTTAAATCCTGCTATAGATTACTATATTGTGATGGATAAATTTGTAGAAGGAGAATTAAATTCACTTAAAGATGGGTATACTTTAGCTGGGGGAAAAGGTATAAATGTATCTAAAGTTTTAAAAAATTTTGGAAGAGAAAATACTGCACTTGGTTTTGTAGGTGGATTTACAGGGGATTATATAAAAAACAGCCTAAAAACTTATGGAGTTGAAGGAAACTTTGTAGAGCTTGCAGAAAATACAAGAATAAATATAAAAATGAAAACAGAGGAAAAAGAAAGCGAGATATCAGGTAAATCACCAGTAATTACTGAAGAAAATAAAAAAGAACTTTTAGATAGTATGAAAGAAATAAAAGATGGAGATGTATTAGTATTATCAGGAAGTGTTCCTAAAACTATGGGAAATGAAATATATAAAGATATTATAAGAAAAATTCCAAAAGGAGTAAAAGTTATACTTGATACTAGGGATGAACCATTTAAATATTCTCTTGAAGCAGGAGTATATTTAACTAAACCAAATAAAAATGAACTTTCGGAATTCTTTGAAAAAGAGCTTAAAACAATTGAAGAAATTATAGAAGCTGGAGAAAAGTTAAGAGATATGGGAAGTGAAAATGTCATAGTATCTATGGGTAAAGATGGTTCTATAATGATAACTGAAAATGGAGTATATCTTGGAAATGCACCTGCAGGAAAGCTTGTAAGCTCAGTAGGAGCAGGGGACTCAATGGTAGCAGGAATTATATATGGAATAACAGGTGGAAACTCAATAGAAGATTCATATAAATATGGCATTGCATCAGGAAGTGCTACTGCATTTTCTGAAGGATTGACAACACTGGAAACTATGGAGAATTTATTAAAGAATATTAAAATAAAAAAAATTAAATAAGGGGGACAAATTATGATAAACAATATGCTTTCTGAAAATTGTATCAACCTTGATTTAAAAGGAACTAATAAGAGCCAAATTATTGATGAACTGGTAGAAATACTAAGTGCAGCAGGAAAACTTAATGATAAAGATGAATACAAAAAAGAAATACTGAAAAGAGAATCACAAAGTTCAACTGGATTAGAAGAAGGAATAGCTATTCCTCATGCTAAAACAAGTGCAGTAAAAGTTCCAAGTATTGCTTTTGGATTATCTAAAGCAGGTGTAGATTATGATTCGTTAGATGGGGAACCTTCAAAATTATTTTTTATGATTGCAGCTCCAGCAAATGCTTCTGATACACATATAGAAGTTCTTTCAAAACTTACAACAACATTATTAGATGATGGTGTGAGAGAAAGGCTTTTAAATGCTGCTTCACCAAAAGAAGTCATAGAAATATTATCAACAGATATGGAAAAAGAAGAAGAAACTGACAAAAGAGATACAGGAATGCCTGATGTATTAGCAGTAACAGCTTGTCCTACAGGAATAGCTCATACTTATATGGCAGCAGATGCTCTTATCAAAAAAGCTCTTGCTATGGGAATTAATATAAAAGTTGAAACAAATGGTTCAACTGGTGTAAAAAATGAACTGACAGATGAAGAAATAAAAAATGCAAAGGGAATAATTGTAGCAGCAGATAAAAATGTTGAAATGGATAGATTTGCAGGAAAGCATGTTGAGATTGTTCCTGTAAAAGAAGGAATAAAAAATCCTGAAAAACTTATAAAAAATGCTGTAGCTCAAACAGCACCAATATATTCAGTATCAGGAGAAAAGGCATCTTCTTCTAAAAAAGAAAGAACTGGATTTTATAAACATATAATGTCAGGAGTTTCAAATATGCTTCCATTTGTTGTAGGTGGAGGAATATTAATAGCACTTTCATTTATGTTTGGTATACATGCAAGTAATCCAAGTGATCCATCATTTAATCCTTTAGCGAAATTATTAAATGATATTGGAGGAGGAAATGCATTTTTCCTTATGGTTCCAGTAATGGCTGGGTTTATTGGAATGAGTATAGCTGATAGACCAGGATTTGCTCCAGCAATGGTAGGAGGACTTATTTCTCTGAATAATGGTGGTGGATTCTTAGGAGGACTTATAGGAGGATTTTTAGGTGGTTATAGTGTTGTATTACTGAAGAAAATATTTAGTAAACTTCCTAACAGTCTTGAAGGAATAAAACCAGTTCTATTATATCCACTGTTTGGGATATTTATTACAGGTGCCTTAATGTATGGAGTGATTATAGACCCAATTGCAGCATTGAATTCAGGAGTTACTAATTTTCTTGAGACTTTAGGAACAGGAAACCTTATTCTTCTTGGAGCTGTATTGGCAGGAATGATGGCAGTAGACATGGGAGGTCCAGTAAACAAATCGAGCTTCACTTTTGGAATCGCTATGATAGCGGCTGGAAATTATGCACCTCATGCTGCTGTAATGGCAGGAGGAATGGTACCGCCTTTAGGAATAGCTTTGGCAACTACATTCTTTAGAAACAAATTTACTAAAGATGAAAGAGAAGCAGGAAAAGTTTGTTACATTATGGGACTATCATTCATAACTGAGGGAGCTATTCCATTTGCAGCATCTGACCCAATAAGAGTTATCCCTGCAAGTGTAATAGGAGCAGCAATCGCTGGAGGACTATCAATGTTCTTTGGAGTATTATTACCAGCACCACATGGTGGAATATTTGTTTTCCCAGTAGTTACTAACCCAGTAATGTATCTTATATCAGTAGTTATAGGGTCATTGGTTACAGCTTTTATATTAGGAACTTGGAAAAAACCAGTAAATCAGATTTAGATGAAAAAATCTCTGTTAGCAACAGAGATTTTTTTATAATCATAAAAATTTTTATTTTTAAAATTATAATTAGATAAATAAAAAGTATAAACTTAAAAATTTTAAGATTTTTTAAATTATCTAAAAGTAAATTTTGATATATTTTATTTGACTTTTTTATATTTTTAATCATATAATTCAGTAATAATTATAAAAAATATGATAAGATTTTAATAATTAAAAAATTTATTAAATGGAGTATTTTATGGAATATAAAATTTGTGATGAAAAAAATAATGTTAAATATTTGCCTATGCTGGAAAAAATTAGGGGAAATTTAAGAATATCGGAAGGATTTAAATATTTTTGTTCTATTGATGGGAACGAAGTAATTGGCTATGTTGAATTTCTGGTACAAGAAAAAAAATATATAATTTATGACATTTATGTAATTGAAAGCCATAGATATAAATCACAAGGAAAAAATTTAATAAAATTTTTAATTAATGTTGCAATAAGTAATGGTATAGAAGAAATTTTTTCTTATGAAAAAATAAATTTTACTTTTTTAAAAAAAATTGATTTTTCTTATGATAGCTCTAATAAAAGGATGTTTTTAGAAAATTTACAAAAAAAATTAATTAGAGAAAAAACAAATAAAAGAATAGTAACTTATTCTATCTTTCAAAATATGTTTTTAGCTACCATAAAGATTTTAGGTGGAAAATTTGGAAATTCTCAAGGTTTATTAAGTGATGGGATTAATTCTCTTTCAGATGTTATTACATCTTTTGGAATTTTGATGAGTATGTATTTTAGTGGAAAGCCTGCTGATGCTGAACATCCTTATGGACATGAAAAAATAGAATCTATTATTAGTATAATTCTAGGAATTATTATTGTTATAACAGGCTTTGAATTAGGGCGATTATCAATTTCTAAATTTTTAAAAAGGGAATATTTAAGCATAGTACCAGATATTAAATTAATTATTATAGCTTTCATTTCTATGGTAATAAAATATTATATGTATAAAAATAAATTAAAAATAGGAATTAAAAATGATAATATTGCATTAATTTCAGATGCAAAGGACAGTAAAAGTGATGTATATTCCTCTGTAGGAGTTATATTTGGTATTTTATTTTCAGTATACATAAATCCCATATTTGATGTAATATTAAGTTTTGTAGTTTCTATTCTTATTTTTAAAGAAGGAATTGCTTCTATTTTAGCTACAGCTAATATTATATTAGAAACTCAAGATAGCGATTTTATAAAAAAGATAGAAGAATATATTTATAAAAATACAGAAATAACTAATGTACATGATATAATTATGAAGAAATCTGGATCAAATATTTTTTTATCAATGCATGTGAGGCTTCCTGGAACTATGACGTTGTATGAAGCACATAAAATATCTGATATTTTAGTTAAAAAATTATTAAAAAACTTTGAAAATCTTTCAGATATAACTATTCATATAGATTATATAATAAGTAAGCTCCATTAAGCTTGTATTAAAAATTTTTAAAATAAATATTATTATTCTTTTAATATTATTTATGGTAAAATAAGTTAAAATGATTTTGGGAGGTTTAAAAATATGATAAAAATATTTTTTGCATTTGCTTTTATGTTTATTTTAGGTTGTAGTAGCATTGATGGTACAAGCGGAGCAACAAAAACCAATAATGTAATATCCTCTGAATCACTGGATAAATAATTATGAAAAACTTAGAATTGATAAATCTTTTTAAAAAATCAAATAATTTATATTTAAAAATTCTTCAAGAATTAGAAAATGATTATAAATCTTTTAATTTTAAAGATAATATTGATTTCTCTTATTCAGGATTGTTTCTCATTAATTTTAAAAAAAATTTTTTTACATTACTTATGGTATCAATTTTAATAAAAAGTAAACTTAATGAAAAACAAATTATATCATATGGAAAAATTATCTTTTGTTTACGTTCAATAGTAACATCTACTGATAATATAATAGATAATGAAAATAAAAGTATTACTAAAATAAATGGTATTGTAGAAATTGTTTCTAATAATATTTTTAATTTAATGCTGCATCAAAATATTATAAATAATGAAATAAAAAATAAAGATAGTTCTTCTATAGTATTTAAACGTCTTTTAGAAAAACTTTTTTTTATTGCCAAAAGTGAAAGTTTAAGAGATGTATCTTTATATAACAAATATCCATCTGTTAATATTATTGAAAAAGATATTCATGAAGGAATTGGGGGAGAGTTATTACAACTTTCTTTGGTAGTTCCTTTATTATTAGAAGATAATAATTTATTAAAAGATTATAATGAAGGTTTATTTCATATAGGAATGGCTTTACAAGCTTTAGATGACTTAACAGATATGGGAGAAGATAAGAAAAATGGGAAAGTAAATCTAGCTACAGCCTTTTTATATAAATATGGAGAAACTAAAGAAAATATTAATAATTATTTAAAAAATACGCTTGAAAAAGCATTATATGGATTTCAAATATTTGAAGAAGTAGGATATCCAATAGATAGAAAAACTTCAATTTTTCTTTTAAAAAAACTTTTTAAAATTAGAGGTGTAGATATAAAATATATTGAAGTTTTTAATTTCTTATAATAATTTATAAAATTATTATTAGCCTATTATAAGGCATAAATCTAATTTTATTTAATAAAAAAGACCAATGAGTTTATAACTTATTGGTCTTTTTAAAAATTAAGATGAATAAAAACTTCTTTATTATCATCTATTTCTATCTTTTTTATTATCATTTTTAGAATTTTGTTAGCTTCCTGCTTACTCTCTGCATTTTTTAAATTACTAAGTGCCATAACAAACATTTTAGCAAAGTCAATATTTTGTTTCTTTTCTTCCTTTTCATTTTCTAATAGGATTAATTCTGCCTCTGTATTTATTATAGAATTTTTAATTTCATTTTTTCTGTTTATATATTCATCTTTGGAGATTAAATCTTCTGTATATAAATCTATCAATTTCTTTTCTTTATTTTTTAAAGAAGCTTTGTAATTTCTTAATTTAATAAGGGCTTTTTCTTTCTTATTTTCCACTTTTCCTGTACTTTTATTCAATTCTTTTAAGAACTCATTATTAAACAGCTCATTAAGAACTTTTTCATCTATAGTATCTGTTTTTATACTTTTGTTGCAGCCAATACATCTATAATAATTAGTACCTTTTCTTCCTGCATTTCCTCTAAATTTAGAACCACAAGTATGGAATAAAAGTCCAGATAACAAATAAGAGGTTTTTTCAACATTCCTTATTCTAAATTCTCTATTATTATTCATTCTAGCCGCTACCTTTTCCCAAGTTTCTATATCAATTATGGCTTCCCAGTCTCCTTTCGCTTCTACAATTTTGTTTGCGTCTGGGTTTTTCATAGGTTTAAAAGTAGTTTTATTCATTTTTCTAGCACCAAAGACATTATAGCCAGCATAAACTTTATTATTTAGCCATTGTTTTATACTACTCCTATCTTTACCAGTCATTTTTTCAAGAGCTACTATTCCATGTCCTTTTAAATATTCATTATAGATAAATTTTATTAACTCTGCCTCTTCAGGAACTACTACCATTTTTTTATTTATCATTCTATAAGCAAAGGGTGCATTGTTCATTCTCTTTCCTTCTTTAACTCTTATAATCATATTATCTCTTACTCTATCTGCATTATCAAATCGGAAAAACTCAAAGATAGCAGCTAATATAGTTAAAATCAACTTTCCCATAGGGCTATCACTATCTAATGTAGGGTTATTTATTAGCTTTAACTTTACTCCTAAAAGATTTAATTTATTGAATAATGAAAGGAACGCGAATGCGTCCCTTGCTATTCTTGACACATCATAGGCAATAAAATAATCTATTTCATTTTTATGATCTTCTAAATATTTTTGAGCTTCAAGAAATCCCTTTCTATTTCTGTTTCCTCCAGACATTACGTCAGTAAATTTTTTTATTACTTCAATATCATTATCCTTTGCAAAGATTTCCCCTCCCTTTTCCTGTGTTTCAAGGGAGAGGTCATCTCTTTGCATATCTGTACTTACTCTAAAATAAGCTATTGCTTTTTTTGTTTCCTTCATTATTTCCCTTCTTGCATATCATATAGTTTTTTTATACTATTTTGTAATTCCAGCAATTCTTTTTCTGTTAAAGGTTTTTTATCTCTTATAATCATAAATTTTCCTCCTATTAAAAAATCCCCAGTAAATTAATACTGAGGATTGATTTATTATGCTGCTGTTTTAAACTTGTTCATAAAGTATATTTGTCCTTTTCCAGTTACTTTGGGTGTTTTATTTACTGTTATATGTCCATCTGAATGAGTTATAGCAGTCTCTTTAATTTCAAATAGTCCTAAATCCATTGATTTTTGAGTAGGCATATTATATTCTGATCCTTCCCTTTTAATTAAAAATCCTTGTTCTCTTAACCAAGAGAATAATCTTTTTTGTCCTATATTATGACCATTTTGTTTTAATAGTTTAGCTAATTCTCCAATCAAAATAGAAGTTTTAGAAGCTTCTACTGCCTCTGCAAAAATAACTTTTGGTTTATCTTGTTCAATTTTCTCTTCTAAGATAATGACTTTATCCTTATAACTTTCAAGCATTTTTGATTGTATTTGATTAGCTCTTGCTAAAATCATATCTGGGCTATTCCAAGCCTCTTCACATTTTATAAAATACTCCCTTGCTTCTTTCCCTTTAGGGGTATTTGATACCATCGCAACTTCTTTTGCTGTTGAAATTTTTAATAAATAATCAACTTTTTCTTGTTCTCCTCCAAGGGTATTACATTTTTGATATACCCTTACAAAATCTTTATTTTCAATAAAATTATATTTTTCTATTATTCTAGCAATCCATATTTTAAATTCTGTTTTTACTTCTAAAAATTTATGTAATTCTCTTGCACTTACTAACTGTTCTCCATTTCTTTCTTCAATTTTTATTAGTTCGTTCATACTGTGATACCTCCTACACTATGCAGTTTCTTTTTTAAAAGGATTTTTCCATACAAAAGCTCCTTCATGTATTTCTCCTGCATTTTCTCCATACTCAAAATACTTCCATTTAGTTAAGCTTAATACTTCACTCAATAAAGAATCCAATTCTAAGTATAGTTCTCTTTGAGATTCAGTCAAAGTTTCTTCTAACTTCCAAAATACACTATACATTCTTTCCTCTTGCATAGATAATTGGTCATTGATTATTTTGCTCGAGTAACAATTCTCTAAGAATGTCATAATAAGCTCTTTGTCTTCTTCTATCATATTTTTTCCTCCTAAACCTTGTATTTTTGGAGTTAGTGTAGTACAATATACTTGTCACGGTTATGTACTACATAGCTACTCCTGTTGGAACTCGTAAGGGAACTAACAGGAGATTTTTTTATTTCTTTTTCATTATAGTAATAGTTTGTTTTTCTTCATCAAGAATTAATTCTATTCCTCTTTCTTCATTAGAAACTCCTATCTTTTCAACCCATTTTTTAGGAAGATTAATTCTTGTAGAAATTCCACCATTACCAGCTTTGTAAAAAGAAATATTCAAATCTCTTTTTTCCATATTGTTTCTCCTTCTTACGAGACTAACTTAATTATATATATTAGTCACGTAATTGTCAAGGTTTTTTTATTATACTCTACCAACTCCCAAATAAAGTTTAGGAAATCCTCAGTATTATTCACTTGCCAATGTTCATTTTTTTAATTTATTTTATTATTCCAATTATTCTTAAGTAATTTATTGTTTGCTCTATGTTAAAGGGTAATCTATTAATTGTTTTTCCTATATTTATTAGTGTTTGATTTTCTTTTTCTATCATAAATACTTTTTCTCCATTACTTGCTATTAAAATTCTTTTCATCTAAGTCTCCTTTTTAACCACTCCCAGAAGTTCAAGCGAACTCCTGCATATGAATGGTATATATTTCCATATTTTTTTATTTTCATATCCTCCCCCTTAAATTTCTCTTAACTTGATATTATTAAATTTTATTTTAGTATTCTTTAAGTGTTTATAAAGAATAGCTCTTATAATTTCTATATCAGTTTTATTGTCAATAGTTTTAGAAATGTTGCTTAAAATATTATCTAATGTTGTTTTTTCTTTTTCTTTAGTTAGGAAAAAAGGATTATTTTTTTTATCTAAAAGAGTTACATTGTATTCTTTATTACTTAATCTTAAAATAGGCATTTATTATATCCTCCTTTTCTGTGTCATTCTTATTTTTCCCATTTTTATTAAAATTGGGAAAATTATTTTTTAGAATAGAGCTTCTTGAGAATTTATCTCTCGAAGCTCGTCAGCTCTTTTTTTATAGTTTCTATAAAATTCAGTTTTAGATATTCCAAGCTTTTCTATAAGTATCTTATTTTCAATTTTATAGTTAATTCTACATAGTTTTTCTAGTTCAGCCATCTTCTTTTTTCTCTTTCTTATAGATTTTTTATAGAGTATTCCTGTTTTTCTTTCTCTCATTCATAACCTCTCTGAAAAGTCCATAATATCTGTTTTTCCCATTTCCATTTAAGCCATCAAGAATTTCTCTGGCTTCTTCTATATTTTTTACGGTTCCAATCACTTCTTCATTTACAAATCTTTTTATTTTAAGTTTAAATGTCATGATTACTCTCCTGTAAGTTCAAATTTTTTTTCTTTTCTGGTTTATAATACTTTTCAATTCCATTTAAAATTTTTGAGATCACCTCTTTATTTTTTGATGTAATTATTTTTTTACCCTTGTTTAATATGGAATAAGTCATTATTTACCACCTGCTTTATATGCCTTTTCAACCTCTTTCATTTTAAAAGTATGGTCTTTTAAAAGTTGTAATTGATTTTCTGTAAGATCACTAAGTCCTGGTATTCCAAAACATTTTTTTATATCTGCAATAAGGACATCAGGAGTTTTACATTTTTGATTTATCCACTCAGAAACAGTTTTAAAAGATTCTGCTGAAAGGTTAGGACTATTATCCTTTCTTGTTTCAGTTATCTCTTTTTCAATCTTAGGATGATTTTCAACAGGTGTATTCATGTTTTCTACTATTTTTTTAAATTCATCTTGTGTAGGTAATAAAGCATAGAAAAACTTTTTCTCCTTAGTTTGTTTATTGTTTTCTGTGCATAAAATATAATTATCTCTTTCGTTTGAATCAGGAGTTTCACAACAACTTTTTGCAAATTGAACAATACCTTTTAAATACCTTCCTATTCCAAATTCAAGAGCTACTCTTTTAAAAGCTCCTGAATATGCTGCTTTAATAGGATTATTCTGTTCACTATCTATTTCACATACATTTTCTTTTTTTATCCATTCTTTTCTATCAGTAGAATAAACAGAAAGGTAGCAAATAGCATAGGTATCTTGAACTTTATATTCAGTTTTCCAGTTATCCCAACCAAAGACATCATCAAGCCTTTGCTGGATAGCAGAAGCATTTAAATAAGGTGTTATCATAGCCCAAGGTTTGCCATTATTCCATTTACAAGTTACTACTTTCCAAGATATATCTTTAATATCGAATGTATCTGTTAATTTACACATTTTATTCCTCCCTTTTAAGCTACATTTATATATAATTTTTTTAATTCCTGATGTATTCTTTTTAGAAGTTTTTTTTCTTCTTCATAATCTCTAAGGCAATATTCAATGCCATCTTCTTGTTTTTCTTCTTCTGCTATTTGTCTATATTTAGCTTTTAACCATTTATAACTATCTTTAGCAATTAAAGAAATTATTTTATTTTTAACACCTTCGTTAAATACATTATTCATAATTTCCCCATCTCTTATATTAATACTTCCAGTCTTTCCAGATTTATATTTAATAAGAATAGAAATTAAATTTGTTGTAAAATTAGCTGCTGATATATCAAGAATTTCCATAAGATCACATCATCTTCATTCTTTTTTCAATTTCTCTTATAAAATCACCACATTCAAAAACTTCATATTCTTTCATATCTTCTATATTTTCTATTTCTTCATTTTCTTTAGGGTCATAGTAGCTTCCAATTCTTATTTCCATCTAATCCTCCCTTTAAAAATTTAATTGTTGTCCTGAATCTTTTTTAGGAATATAATTTTCTCTTTTTATTAATTCAGGAGTGCTTTTAAAAATAGTTTTTATATCTACTTTTTTAAGTTTTCTTTTCTTTGGAGTTTTATCTACAACAAAGCTTAATTTATTTTTTTGCGGAATATACTCTACTCCTGTTATATTGTCATGTAGTTTAGTTTTTCCATCTTTAGAGATATAGAGGTTATCCACTTCAATATCTCCATATTCTTTTAGTGTTCTTTGGAATAAAACTATATAATCAGATATTTTCATATTTACCTCTTTCCCATTATTTTTATAGCTGCATAAGCAACTAATAAATCAATTCCTATTATTACTGTTAAAAAGTTTATTAATATAATAATTCCCCCTTTCTGCCTTTGCAGTTTTCAATATTTAGCAGTTCTAAAAATGTTTTATATAAATTATTGTCTGTTTTCATAAAACCTCCTATTTAAACTTCTGTAAGATACAAGATAACTTGGATTGCAAGAGGAATTAAACATAAATACCATGCAATTTTAGAAATGTTCATATTCCCTCCTTAAATCACTTTAAAATATTTATTGATTATTTCTCTAATCTTTTGAAAATCGTGCCTTTCTTCAATTGCTTGTACATATCCTTTTCTTTTATAACCAGTAGAAGCTTTTCTGGCTTTTTCTCTGTATTCATCCCAGTATTTAAGGAGAACTACTAAATTTTCACAGTTTATTATATAGATATCTCCATATCCATTGTAGTTATACTGTTGCTTAATTTCTTTACTGTTAGCATATTCAGGATCTAAGTCTCCAAGATAATCTGTGTATTCTTTGCCAGCTTTATAACTTCCTATCTCCACTACCATTAATCTAGCTTTATCTAAAAATGATTCTGGAGTTTCTGATAAATTTCTTATTACTATTTGATGGTATGAATAATGGTATTGGCTTATTATTAAAGTGTATAAATATTTCATATATTCCCCCTATATTTTTTTAAATTTTCATGCTATAATTTTTTCGTTACAGTACTTTCCATACTGTTAATAACTAAATTACATTTTCAGGCATTGGCTCTCGAAAGAGAGCTTTTGCTTTTTTTGACTTTTTGATAAATTATGGTATAATATATTTGAAAGTCCCTTAGGGGCACTTGTGATATGTAGAAAAGCGATGATACAAGCTCTCAGTAATGGGGGCTTATTTCATACTCAGGAGTTAGTCGCTTTTCTCGTGAGTAGAAGACTACAGTTTTACAATTTAGAAATAAAATTTTTCCTGCTCCTGAGTAGGAGTATTTAGGAAGTATTTTTGTATCATCTTTATTTTTAAAATCTCCTAGTTCTTTATATTCTTTACTAGCTTTATAAGAGCCGAGTTCTATTATTAAGTTTCTTACTTTATCGTGGAACTTTTCATCTAATCCCACTAAAAATTGAATATGGTCATGATGATATTGGCTTACAATTAAGCAATATTTATAACCATCAATTTCAGTAGTTTCTATTTCTACTTTTTCATGGATCTTTTTTTCTTCCTTTTCTTTCACTTCTTCTCTATAATCAAATACTTCAGCCCCACAGTTGCAGATTTCATATAAAATATTTCCTTCTTCATCTTCAACTGTCACACTTGCAAATCTTACCCCTTTAGCATATCTATGAGCATAGTTAATAGCCTTGTCTAATGTTTCGTGATACAGTGTAGTACATTCCATTTCGTCTGTTTCTCTTCCATACTTAAACCAATGCCTAGATGTTATATACATAATTCTTTCCTCCTTTTAATTTTTTAACAAGGCTCTTAACTCTTTATTAAGAACCCTATAAAAAATTAAATGTTTGTTTTATTTTCTCCAAAAAGTTATAATATTTGAAAACTAACTTTTAGGAGGAACTTGTGAATATAGATGATCTTGATAAAAAAGTTATAAAAGAAGCTTTCCAAAAAGCAACAGAAGCTAGAGAAAACTTTGATAAAAATAACGAAGCTTACAATTGGGCTAATAAAAATGCTGAATACCTAGAAGAAGCTCGTGAAGCTTTAGAAAGATACAAAGAGGAGCAAGAAGCAGAACCACTTGATTCTTCATACTTTTTCAAAGGAACAACTTTTGATGAGTTTTCAGAGAATATTTTATCAGTCATTGAGAAGCTTACAGAAAATAACCAACAACAGCTTACAGAACTTCAAACTCAAACTAAAGAAAATAAGGAATCTTCTGTTTCATCAAGTAAGATTTCCAAAGTCAGCTTAGTAGTTTCAATCATTGTAGCTTTTTACACTTTTTTCCCAGTGATAGAGAAGCTTATTAGAAAACTTCAAAATCTCTCAAAATAAGTCCAATAAGAGTAATTATTTGAATGATAATAGTTAGAACTATAATTTTTTTTGTAGTAAAGAACGGCTCTTTAGGAGCCTTTTTGTTTTTATTCATTTTTACCTCCCTTGTTTTAATTTCTTAATAAGTCCCTTAGGCTACTAAGAGACCTATAAAAAATTAAATGTTTATTTTCTTTTTTTCCTCCTTTTTTGGCTTTCCTAAATAAATACTTACTTGATCCCAAACATCATGCATACGTACAAATGGAACCGGAGTAAATTCTGCAAACTTTTTGGTATCTTTTATACAGCTATTGAATATCACTTCTAATTCTGGATTGTATTTTTGTAATTCCTCTATCAATTCTTTAACTTTCATCTTTCCTCCTTTATTTTAATCTCTTTAGTTATTTTATTAAAAGATTTAATACTGCTATCGCTAATGAAATAAGTGCAATGATAAAAGCGAGTGGTCCTAATATTTCAATTCCGATTACATTTTTTCTCTTTCTAGGCTCTTTACGAGTCTTTTTGTTTTTATCTTCCATAGTTCTTCCTTTTTTTTGTGTCTTTATACAAAAAGTATAAAAACATTTTAAAAAAAATAAATTTCTTTATATGACTATTATACAAAAAGTATAAAGAAAAGTCAAATACTTTTTTACAAACTGTATAATAAATATTATAATATTAGAAATAGAAAGCTAAATCATAGCAGGAGGTTAAGTTGTGCCAATGGAAAAAAACGAATTTGGAAAATTTCTTAAAGAATATATGGATAATCATGGATATAAACTTGAAGCATTTGCAGCAGAAGTTGGATATTCTTTCGGTCTTATAAGCCATTACATAAATGGGAGAAGAAGCCCTTCTTATAAATTTATCAATACTTTTTTTAAGAAGTTTAGATTATCAGAGAAAGAAAAAATAAAAATATTGGAAATATTGAAACAAGATAAATTGCCTGAGGAAATAAATGAGCTAGAAAAGAAAATTGATAATTTTTCTGATGATATTAGGATACAAAATTTAAATTCCAAAACTAGAAGACAGTTTGACGAATTTTTAGAAGAAGCTATTTTAATGTTTAATGATGAAAAAATAGATGATGATGACAAAGAAAAACTTGTTGAATCTTTAAAAGAAGTATTTTTTAAAGCTAAAGAATTGAATAAAAGAAAAAAGTAGCTTGGGAGATTTTATGGATATAAAAAAGAAAGTGGATAATTTGATAAAGAAATATGGAACAAGTAATCCATTTTTATTGTGTAAATATTTAAAAATAACTGTGCTTTTTTTAGATCTCGGAAAAACTAAAGGGTATTTTAAGAAAATGCTTGGAAAGAAATTTATAATAATTAATAGCGAATTATCTGAGCTTGAAAGAAAAATAGTATGTGCTCACGAACTAGGGCACTCAGTTCTACACAGTTCAAACGATATAAAGTTTATGTTGGATAATGACATTATTTGCAAAAGAAATATTTTAGAAATGGAAGCACATGAATTTACAAAATTCTTAATGCTTGAAAACGCAGAATTTCAAGATGAAGAAGAATTAAAATATATAAAAAATGAGTTATTGATTGAAATATTTAAGTAACTAAAATAGCCCTGAGATGAGGGGGAATAAAATAAATTAAATAGAATCAAGGAGGAAATATGAGAGTTATAAAAATAGTAGATCAATACAGTGTATTGATAGATGCTGGGAAAATGGATGGAATCAAAAAAGAAGACAAAATCAGAATTTTTAACGAAGGAGATGAAATCTTTGATTTGGATGGAAAAAGTTTAGGAAAAATAGAAATATTGAAAGATGAACTTCAAGTAGAAATAGTTTATGACAAGTTTTCTTTGTGTCAAAAGATTCAGACTAGGCAATCAGGACCTATTATGAGTTTAAATAGTTACCTATCTACTAAAAAGGAAAAGATAAAAATTGAAGTCCTTGATAAAGATATAGAAAGTTTAGCTTATAGTACAGATGAACCTATAAAAAAAGGAGATTTAGCAAAGAAAATAAAAGAATAAACTTGTATTTTTTGATTATTTGTGGTAGTATTATATTAGATAACTACCTTGTTAACGTTTAAACTTAAATTCGCGATTTAAGTTGAGTTGATAGGTCAAAAACTCACTACAATAATTTTGTAGTGAGTTTTGTTTTTAGGAGTAATGATGTGCATAATATATGATAAACCTTTTATGACTTATGATGAGTTAATAAAACAATTAATAGAAAAGCGTGAATTAGAAATTTTGAATAAAGAGCAAGCGATTCAATGGCTAAAAGCTTTTTCTTATTACGATTTAATCACAGGGACAAAAGAGTGTTTTAGGAATGGGGATAAATACAAGAAAAATGTTACCTTAGAAAAAATAATAGATTTCAATTTTTTTGATAAAAACTTTCAAAATATACTTTTTAAATATAGTGTTTATGTAGAAAATATATACAAGACTAATATTTCATATTTAATTTCTAAAAATTATGGGGTACATCAAGATAAATATTTAAAAAAAAGTAACTTTAACTATAATAGTTTGAATGAATGGAAATTGAACGAAGTGCTTTCGAATATAAAAAATTCTATTTCAACAAACGATCAACCAACAAAACATTACAATGACAACCATAACCATATACCTGCATGGATTCTTTTTAAAAATGTGAGATTTACTGATGTTATTGATTTGTTTATTTATTTGCAGTATGGTGAAAAAATAGAAATTACTGATGAATACATAAAAGAACGTGTCATTTCAAATAAGGATAAGATAGAATTGATGAGAGCCTCTTTGACAATTGTAAGAAAATTTAGAAACAAAATAGCTCATAATTCAAAAGTTATAACTTACAGAAGTGAGAAAAATGCAGAACTTCATCAAGACACAATTTTAAAAATATTTCCTTCATTTTTTGTGACTAAGAATGATAAGAATAAAAAAAGAGGAAGAAATGATCTTTTTGCAATGATAATATCATTGATAATATTACTAAAAGAGAATTTCTTTATTAAAAATATGTTGTTAGAACTAATAGCTTTAGTAGAAAATTTTGAGGAAGTAGCAAGTGATTATTTAGAAGTTACAAAATTACCAAGAAATTTAAAAGAAAGAATGGAAAAATTATTTGAATTATACAAATAACCATTACAAACCCATCACACTTTAACAGGTGTGATTTTTTTGTTGACTTATTTTTATACTTTATGTATAATTGAAATAGGAGGTTATCTATGGTAAATAAAAAAAGATTAGAAGAAAAATTAAGTAGAACTAGTTTTAGTGAACTGGCTTCCTATTTGGAAATGACTAGAGGTAATTTATACTATCATTATAATAATTTAAAAAAAGGGAAACTTACTTTTAAAATGGAAACAATACAACAAATTTCACTTTTTATTTCCGACAGAGAAGATATTTTTTTTAATTAAAACTTATACTTTATGTATAATAATCGATAAAAAATTAGAGTTCAGAAATTAAATAAAGAATTGAAAATGGTTAGAATCGTATACAAAAAGGGAGAAGGGAGGTGGGATGAATGCCAATAGATAAATATTTAGAAATTATAGAGAAGATTGATAAAAAATTGACAGAATTGGGATATATGGAAGAACAAAGAGTTCAAGTGATTACAGAAATAGTTAAAAATTTAAAGATTAATTAATTGATAGGCTAGGCACTAGAAATTTATTTTATTCTTTTGGTATTAAATTCAAATCATAGTTAGCTATAGCATTTAGCATAGAGAGTAAGCATCTCTCATTCAATGGATAATCTGAGCCACCAGCAAATCCAACAGCTATAATAGTATCATTTATATATATTTCTGTTTTAATTGTAGTAGAATTAGCAAAGGATGTTCTAAATCCTAAGGCTGATTTAAAGTGATGTTGCATATTTTGTCTAGCTTGATTAAATTTTTCTTGTAATGTCATTCTGCCTCCTAAAGTGCCTAACCATTAATATTTTAACTTTTTGGAGATGAAAAATCAATCTTATATAGAAAGGGAGGTGAGAGAGTGGAAAATGAAAGGCGAGCCAGAAATAAAATATCATAATTTAAAGATAGTAAAACAATGTGGAAAGGTGAAACAAGTTTTTTTTGATGGAAAGGAGTTAAAAGGTGTATCAGAAATTATAATAAATAACTCCTATATTCCAACAAAAGAAAAAGAAGAAGTAATAATAAAATTTAGTGATTTAGAATCACTTGAACTTGTCGAGGACTAAGGCAGTGACAACGTTTTTTGCAATATTAGATAAAATATCCAAAGAATAAGAACCAACATTACCAGCGATTTCTTTTGTTTTGTTCCAATTTGTATCTTTTCTAATGTCGGCTAAAAAATTATGTCCACTAAAGGTTAAATCATCAATTTTAAATGCTCCTCCAAGTCCTTCAGTTCCCATTATATAATTAAAATTTAAACATTGTCGAATATGATAGTTTAATTCATCTTGACTATATTCTTGTAATCTAGGGATAGTAGTTGAAGCATCTGATAGAATAGTCCACCTTTTCATATAAGCTGTTTTTTCTTCTACAGTTAAAAGAATGTCTCTAATGCAGTCAGGGTTTAATCTCATAAATGTTCCTCCTTAAATAAAAATTGTTTGTGGTGAATATATTATAACTTTTTGGAGGGATAAAATCAAACAAAGTATAGAAATAGTGAATATTTTAACTAAATAAAGACATTTATAACACGGGGTTAATATAGACAGGAATATCCTGTCTAAGTATGGGAATGTAGCCAAGAGGTAAGGCATAGGGAGCTTATAAGGAACCCTTTAGTATTGGTTCAAATCCAATCATTCCCATTTGCATCTTTTTTTCATAAAAATCTTTCCTGAGCCCTCGCATGAGGGAAAAACAAAAAAGCCCGTGTGGGCTTAACTAAGTGATTTTCAGAAATGTCCGTCTCTGAAAAATGAGTAAAAACTAATGAACATCGAGGGAACGAAGTTCAATCTTATTTTATCAAAATATACAAAATATGTCAACAATATACTTGAAACATATTTTTTATTTGAAAATTACTGAATATAGGCAATTATATAATTATTTTTTCATATCTAAAACAAATAATTTTTTTATATGAAATAAACATTTGACTTTTAGGTAAATCAAAAAATATTCCTTTATCTACTAATGTAAAATATTTTTCATTAGGCTTTAGTATTAAATTGATATTACAGTAAGGTTCATGAGAATTTTTTAAGAAGAAATTGCAGCTAACTTCAATGTTAAAACCATCTTTTAATTTTTTTTCAAAAGTTTTTTTCATAAAATACTCCTTAGTATAAATAAATTTTATGATTAAATAACAAAATTTGTAATTATTAATAATATTATAACATAAAAAAATGATTTTTATTTTATATCTGTTCATCATGACAAAGCCGATAGACCTTAGTTATGGTGGGCAGATACAAAGTAAAAATAGAGAGGGTCTATTGGCAGTGGTCCTCTCCTGAAAGGAGGAATAATGAGAGATTTAAGAGAAAAGGATTGGTTTTGGTTAGATAATGCATTAATAGATAGAACTGATTTAAACTTGTATGAAAAAATGCTGTATGCCTGTTTAGCAAGACATACAGGAAAAAAAGAATATGCTTATCCAGCATTAGAAACTTTAGCCAGAGAACTAGGGATAAAGGATACTAGAACAATAGTAAAATATACAAAAAGTTTAGCAGATAAAGGTTTAGTTGTAATAGAAAAATTAAAAGGTAAATCTAATAGATATTATTTAAAAAATGTAGAAAAAGTACCTACACTAGATGTACCTAGTAATAAAGAAGTAGATACATTAGAAGTACCTACATTTGATGTACCTACTACACCAGATGTATTTACACCACCTACATCAGATGTACCTAGTAGTACCTACATGGGATGTACCCCGAAGAAAACTAATATTAAGAATACTAACAAAGAAACTACTACTAAGTTAGATAATATAAATAAGATAGACCCTAGTAGTAGTTCTTCAGAAATTTTAGAAAAAGATAAAATAAAACAAATAAAATCTGTCCTACAAATGCATGGGATAAGTGTATCTACATGTAAAAATATAATGGACCTTGTCTATTCTAAACATATAGATTTAGAAAGAATAAAAGCAGTATTAACAGTAGCTGTAATTAAAAGATGGGAAGATGGAGCTATATACAAAGCCTTAAAAGAAAATTGGATTATAGAAAATAAAAAATGTGATGTTCTTCCTGTAAAAACAAATACTATTTTAGAAAAAAAGGCAAAAAAAGTGATTGAAAAGAATCTTGAACATAAAGAGCAAAGAGATAAAACTATTGAAGAAAAGGAGAAATTAAGAAAAATTTTTGAAACTCTTTCAGATTATGAAAAAAATTCCATAGAACAAGAATCTTTAAAATTAGCTTTAGAAAAATATAATAAAAATATTGCACATGTAATGGCTAGGACAGAGGCTTTCTTTGATGTTTTAAAGGAATATCTTAGAAATAAAAAGATAAAAGAGGTGATTTGATTGAGTTTTACAAGGGAATTAAGGCTTTTAAGAGCAAGAGAAAATGAAAATTCTATTGGAATGGCAAAGAAATTAGGAATAAAACTATATTATTTATCCGCTATTGAAAATAGAAAAGAACCTGTAAAGAAAGAATTTTTAAATGCTTTATTTGAAAATTATGAATTAAATAACCTTGAAAAAGAAACCTTTAAGAGATATGCAGGAGAGCAGAATAAAAAACTTGGAATTGTTTATGTAGACTTAAAAGAGATATCAAAAAAAGTTGTTGAAGAACTGGAAGATATATTTTTTTCTGATGATGAGAGAGTACAGTTAAGGCATAAAATAAAAGAATTTGAAGGAGTAATCCAAGAGATAGAAGGAAAGATTTTGTTTTCAAAGGCTTGTCACTTAAAAGAAAAAGAAGATGAATATCAGAAATCAAGAGAAACTATAATAAAACTCCTAGAAGAAATGAAAGAAAAATATAAAAAATTATCATAAGAAAAAAACTTTAGGTTCAAATAAAACCAAAATAAGAGGAGGAAACAAAATGGCAAAAAAAGAAAGAAATTTTCATGGAGAGGCAGATTTTTTAAGGCATCAGTTAAGAAAATTAGCAGAAGAAGTAGGAACAGTTATAAAAGATACAAATTTTATGAAAAAAGAAGAATGCAAGGAGGAAATAGAAGCACTAAACAGAGTAAAATATAGAAAAGAAGTAGAGGCAGAAACAAGAGCAAATATTGAAAATCTTAAAAGAGAATTAGCTGATAGAAATAATCAGATCACTACTTTAGAAAAGAAAAAAGTAATTATTGAAAATGAAAAGAAAAATTGCATAGATATAATACTTGAAAAAGATGAAAAAATAGAAGAACTAAAAATAGAAATAAAAGAATTAGAAAAAAAGAATAGGTTCACACAGGAAAGTAATTTAGATAAAGCTAAGACAATAGCTGCTAATATAGAAAAAATATCAGAACTTGAAAAAGAGATAAAAGAGAAAAACACAGAAATAAGAGCTTCTCAATTAACGCTGGGAAAAAGAGAAAAAGAGATTGAGGAATATAAAAATAGAAATATAAAATTAGTAGAAAAAATTGATATTTCACTTGCAGTAATAAAAGAACTAAAAAATAGAAAATGGTATGACTCTTTTCTTAATCTTTTTAAATTATAGATTTTTAGGACATTCATTTTTTTAATGAGTGTCTTATAAAACTTATAAAAAAGGAAGTGATTAAATGGGATTAGAAACACAAATTCAGACAGCAATTATATATTTGTTGTCATTTTATGAAAATCAAGGGAAATTATTTTTTAATAGAATGAATAATATACCTACTCCAATAAAAGATAGAGTGACAGGAAAAACAGTTGGGTATAGAAAGTTATCTACAGGAGCAAAAAAAGGAATTCCTGATATATGGGTAATAAAAGATGGTAAAACAATAGGACTAGAAGTAAAAGCACCTAAGGGAACACAAAGAAAGGAACAAAAGGATATTGAGGAAAGATTTAAAAGAAATGGGGCTGAATATCATATAGTTAGGTCCGTTGAAGAAGTTAGAAAAATATTGGATTTAAAATAGCTAAAATAGAGGTGGACAAGTGAAAAGCAAAACATATGTATGTAATAAGTGCAAAAGGTTTTTAGCTGAATTAAAACAAGATGGATACATAGAAATAAAAAATTCAAAGTCAATATCTAGTAATGGCAAAGAATTTATGATAAGATGTAAATGTGAAGAGATAACCACAATAAAGATAAAATAAATAAAAAATAATATGACAGGACTTACGGAGTCAGGGTTTTGAGTAATCAAAATCTTGGCTCCTTTATTTTTTGGAAAATTTTATGTTAATAAAAATCTTTAAAATCTATAAAAAATAAAAAGATATAAAAATAGAAACTATAAAAATCTTATAAAAATAAAAAGAGCCTGTGTAGGCTCCATATTAAGAAAAAGTCATCTTAGGGAAAGATGTGATTAATTATAACATAAACAAGTAAAAAAATATAGAGAAATCTAATAAAGAGGTGGTGATGTTTGGCAAGAAATAGAGACCCAGTAAGAGACAAGGCAAAAAAATTATGGAAAGAAGCAGGAGGCGACAAAGCACCTAAAGGAATTTTGAAAGAGATAGCTGATAAATTGGCACTTTCAGAAGGAACAGTGAGAGGTTGGAAAGCTAAAGATAAATGGAGCATTCCGAAAAAAAAAGTAATGGAGCGTTCCGATAAAAATATGGAACGTTCCAATGAAAAAATAGAAGAAAAAAAAGAGTTAATTCCAGATGAAAATAAAGATTATGACTGGATAGATGAAATAGATGGATTGTCAGATAAACAGAGGCTTTTCTGCTATTATTACATGGAAAGTTTGAACGCTTTTCAAGCAGGAATAAAAGCAGGATATAGTCCTAATTATTCAAGAACTAGAATATATGAAATGTTAGAAAATGTTAGTATAAAAAACTTTTTAAAAAAATTAAAAAAGCAGCAAAGACAAAAATTTTTAATTTCTCAAGAAAGAATATTGAACAGGCATGTTCAAGTGGCTTGGAGTGATATAAATGAGTATTTCAATGAAGATGGAAGTCCTAAGCCTATAACTCATACAGATGGAACTTTAATTAAAAAAATGAAGATAACAGAGAATGACAAGGGTAGAACTGTGGAGATAGAACTTATAGAAAAATGTAAATCTTTAGATTTTCTTACAACTCATTCAGGATTAAAAATTGAAAATAAAGATAATGAAAAAGTAAGTTCTATAGTAGAGGTGAGAAAAAAGAATGACCTGTAAAGAATACATAGCAGAAAGGAAAAAGTTATGGAATAAAACAAAGAACATGGAAGAAGATCATCTATGGAGAAGAGCAAGTTGGTATGAACTCATAGATAATAGAGAAACTTTCAAAGAATTGATAGAAAATCCTTGGCATTTAATGGAAATGCACTTTTGCGTGATTGACAAAGAGTTTAACGAAGTTCCTTTTTTTCTCAATGAAGTACAAAGCGACTTTTTAAATAATGTTCTATTACCTCTAGTAAAGAAGCAAAATAAAAAAGAGATAGAACAAATTAAAATTAAGATTCTAAAAGGGAGACAGCAGGGCTTCACTACTTTAATAACTGCCTTTCAAGAGTGCTTAATGTTAACACAAGAAGGATTCAGGGGCTTTACTATGGCACACGACAATGATGCTACAAATTCTATCTTTTCAGATATAGCAAAGGGATTTTATGAAAGTATCATAAATGAAATGAAAGAAACACCTAAATATTCAAATGCTAGAGAACTTGTATTTGCTGGTAGTAATAGTGCATGGAGGGTGGCAACAGCAGGAAGTAAAGGAGCAGGGAGGGGGAAGAAATTAAAAATGCTCCATAATTCAGAGAAAGCTTTTTGGAAAGATATGAGAAAAAATGCTGCTGCAATATCCCAAGCATTGACTAAATACTCTATTGAAATTGATGAGACCACAGCCAATGGCTACAATGAATTCAAAGATGATTGGGATTCTATCAAAGAGGGGAAAAGTAAATGGATAGGAGTTTTCTATGAATGGTATAGAACATCTGAATATAGAAAATCTTTTAAAGGAGTTGACTATACAGAGGAAGAGTTCAGAACAGCAATAGAAAAAGGAGAAAGATTTAAGGGAGTAGATACTAAATTCATAAAGCTTTTGAAATCTCTCATACATGATACTAACCTTGATATAGAGCAAGTACACTGGTATTTTGATAAAAGACTTGAATTAAAAGAAGATGTATATCAAGAATACCCTTGCACAGATGAACAAGCATTTCTACATTCAGGAAGACCATATTTTGATATTGAATTACTGGATATCTTAATTAATCAAAATAAGAATATAGATTTTACCTCATTACACAATGGAGAAATAGAAGTATATGAAGATCCACAACCAGGAGTTAAATATGTTATTGGTTCCGATGTAGCCGAAGGATTAGAACTTGGAGATAGTTCTACATTCACTATATTAAGAGTAGACACATTGGAAGAGGTGGCAAATGGAGAATATAAAGTATCTCCAGATGAACATGGGGCAATATTAAATGAATGGGGTAGAAAGTATAACAAAGCATTAATAGGAGTAGAGAGAAATAATCATGGACACTCTACTTTAAATACTTTAAAAAATACTTGCAAATATACCAATCTATATATTGAGAGAACTTTAGACAAAATAAGAAAAAAAAGAACTGATAAATTAGGGTGGAGTACCAATACAAATTCAAAATATATAATGCTTGATGATTTAGACACAGCCTTAAGAAATGGAGAAATAAAAGTAAAATCAGTTAAAACCTTGAAGCAAATGAGAGAAATTCAAAAAGAAGATGGAAAAGTAAATACAAATGGTAAAGACAGGGTAATATCCCTTGCTATTGCTTACCAGATGTACAAAGTAAGTCCGAAGAACAATGAATATGAGGTTATAGATTATGATTAATAGGGGGTGAAAAGAATTGCTTGAGTTTTTAAAAAGAAAGCAAACACCAATTATTCAAAAGGCTAGTCCTGAACTTATGCAGGAAGTAGCAATAAAGTTATTTTCAGAAGTATATCTTGATGAAAAAGATTTGACTTTTTCTGACATAGATAAAATCTTAAAAGATACAGATGTAGACACAGCAATTAAAAAGATAGAAAGAGCAGTAGCAGGCAAAGAACTTATTGTATGGAGCGATAATGAAAAAAATAGAAAAATAGTTGATGAAATACAAGATAGATTTAATGATGTTAAATTTAATAGGATTTTTAAATATTTTTTAAGAGCCAGATATTATGGCTATTCCTGTTTTGAAAAAGTATACAATCCAGATTATTCATTAAAGACACTAGTATTCGTACCAGAAAAATATGTTCTTTATGATACTTTAAATAAGAAATGGGTAATCAGAGCAGGAACAGAAGAAAAAGAAATAGATTATAAAAAATTTCTTTTATCCATACATGAATGGAATGTAGCAGAAAAAACAGGTAAATCAATATTCACTGGAATAAGAACTTGCTTTTTAGATAAAGAGATGTTTAGAGCACAGTTGCGAGGACTTGCTAAAAAATATGGAGATACAATTATCATTTATGGATTTGACCCTAATGAAGATGTAGAAGAAATAAAGAAAAAGGGAGAACAATTAAGTAAAATTCAGGGTGGAAAATCTAAAATAGCTGTCCCAATGACTGGGGCAAGAGACTTAAAAGAAAATCTTTATGTTATGACTCTATCTGACTTGAATACAGAAGTTTATACAAAGCTAGAAGATAGAGAAAAAGAAAGATTAATACAAAATATACTTGGTGGAACTCTTACTATGGAATCAGGAAATGCCACTGGAAGCTATTCTCTAGGACAGATACATCAAGAGAGCTTTGATGAGGTAGTAGAAGAATGTTGTTCTTTTATCAGTGATAGTATGCAGCAATTACTTGAATTTGATGGACGATATTTTGGATATGATTCTAAAGAGTTTTATTTTAAATTGGAAACTAAGAAAGATAGAGATAAAGAAATAGAACTTGAAGAAAAAGAAGCAAAAAATATGGGGTTAAAAATAGATAATTTAATTAAATTAAGTCAAATAGCAGGAATTTCTGATGAATATATAACTTCTTCTCTTGGGATAGATAAAAAGTATTTAACAATAAAAGAAAAAGAAGTAGTAGAGTTCTCAAAAGATAAAAAAAAAATTCTGATTGATAATGTAAAAAACATTTTTGATAAGAGAATGGCAGATAGTGAGATAAAATTACAAGAATTCGTAAAAAATATTCAAAAAAGTGTAAAAAAATGGCTGGAAAGTGATATTTTAAATGAAAATTTGAATCTTAACATAGATATCCTCGAAGAAATATATATTAAAACTTTCTTATTTGGTTATACAGACAGTTTAAATCAAAGAGGCAATAAAGAGTTCCAAGAGGAATTTGATCCATTTAATATGAAATTTAATGAGGCTATCAATTATTTTGTGAAAAAAGCTCCCATTCTTTATGAGAAATTAGATGATATTACTTTATCAGCAAAAGATACATTTTTTTATATTAGAAGAAGTACAGAGCTAGAAGCCACTAAAAGAGTTTTAGAAAGTTTGAAAAAAACTCTTAAAAATGGAGGCACATATCAGGAATGGAAAAATGATATTGCTGATATAGCAGATAAAGCAGGACTTGGAGAAGATGGCTGGTATTCTAATCTAGTCTATAGACAAAATATGGTAAATGCTTATCAATCTGGAAGATATGAACAGCAAATGGAAGATAGTGACGAGTATTTTTCTTATCTCCTATTTGATGGAGTAGAGGACGACAGACAAACAGACTTCTGTAGGACATATTCAGGGAAAGTTTATAAAAAAACTGATCCTATTTGGGCTTTAATCTATCCTCCTAACCATTTTAATTGCCGTAGTAGTGTTATAGAGCTAGGAGCAGACAAAATAAAAGAATTAGGACTGGAAATATTAAAGTCTAAGAAAAAAGAGCTTGAAGAGATAGAAAAAGAAATAGGAGACTTTGCAAGACCACCTATAGATATAAAAGAAAGAGAAAAGGATATAAAAGCTAAAGAAAAGAAACTTGTACAATTAAAACTTGAAATAGCTGAACTTATGGAGGGTAAAAAATGATTATTAGAGGAACTACACCTACACTGGTATTTGAAACAGATATAAGAGATACAGCAAGTGAAATAAAAGAATGTCAGCTAATCATAAAAAGTGAAGAAGTGACTATCATCAAAAATAAGTCTGATATGGAATTTAAAGACAATCTTATTATGTGTACTCTTTCTGTTACAGAAACGGAAACGTTTAAGCAGAACGGAGAAGGAATTGTAAGAGTACCTAAACCAGAACCTGTATTTATCCAGATAAGGCCTACTTTAATTAATGGAACTGTTTGTGCTAGTAAAATTTTAAAGAGTACAATTAATGCCATATTGCAGGAGGAATGATGAAATTTGATGTAAAATTTGGAGTTGTTTATAAAGGAGAGGGGAGCGGTGGGGGGAGTGACAAAAATTATATTTATGAACAGACAGAGGCAAAAGATGTATGGGTAATAAATCATGATTTGGATAAATATCCATCTGTAATTATTGTAGATGGTAACAACATTGCAATAATTGGAGAAATAGAATACATGAACAAAAGCCAAGTAATAATAAGATTTAATAAAGAACATACAGGCAAAGCAATATTAAATTAATGGGAGGTGTTATAAATGCCAGAATTAAAATATGGAGTAGATATCAATTTAGATGGAAATGAGCTGAAAAATGTAAGAATAGAAAATGTAGCAACTGATCCTGTAGAGAAACCAGAAGGAAAAATTATATATAATACTACTTCAAAAACATTAAAAATTTCTAATGGCTCAACATGGCTACCATTAGGAACTGGTGGAGTATCAGGAATACAAAAGTATATCCAGAATGTTGGAGATGGCTCCGCAACAGGATATACAATATCACATAATTTAAATACAGAGGATGTAACAGTATCTTTATTTGAAGAAAAAAAGACAGTATTTGCAGAGGTAGAAATACTAGATGAAAACTCTTTAAAAGTAAGCTTTTCAAAAGCTCCAACCACAAATGCGGTTAAAGCTGTAATAATAGGGTAAAGCTTATGGGAAGCTATAAAATAAAAGATGGACTTACCCCAATGCTTAAAAAGCTTGTAGGGAAGCCATCACAGATAACAAATAGAATAGCAAGAGATATGAGAAGCGAGATTGAATTAAGATTCAGGAATGGAGAAACACCAGAAGGAATCAAATGGAAGCCAAGCCTTAGAGGTGGGAAAACTCTTGTAGATACGGGCTTGCTAAGGCAAAGCTTTGCTATTAAATATGATAATAAAGTGGCACAAGTCGGAACAAATATTAGATATGCCAGAATACACAATTATGGTGGAATCATAAGAGCAAAAAAGAAATATTTAACAATTCCAATAGCAAAAGAAGCTAAAGGAAAAAGTGCTAGAAGTTTTCAAGATACTTTTATTTTTAAGAGTAAAAGAACAGGAAATTTATTTATAGCTCAAAAGAATGGTGTAAATTTAAGAACTCTATTTCTTTTAAAGAAACAGATTACAATTCCCGCAAGGCGTTTTATGGGATTAAATCAGAGAATGATTGATAGATACAATGGCTGGATAAGAGAGCTATATATAAAAAAATAATGGAGGTGAACTAATGGCCAAGAAAAGAGTAAAGGTTTTTGAAAGTGGAAACTATCCACAAGGGGAATTTTCGGAAGAAAGAACAAAAAAAGCATTTGAATCAGCAGGAGAAATTCCAGCAATATATATACATAGCTCTAAGTGGCAAGATAAAGGTAAAAATCCTGTAGAACTAGGAAAATTTGATAATTTTTCTTTTCAAAAAGAGGGGGAACAATTGTCAGTTTTTGCTGATATAGAATTGAATGAAAAAGGAGAGATTTATCATGCAGATGGAATTTTTAATGGAATATCTGTAGAGATAGATCAAACAAATGATTCTTTATCAAAAATAGCTTTGCTCCCTTTAGGAGTAGAGCCAGCAGTTGCAACAGCAGAATTCCAAGTAGAAGAAAAGAAAGTAGTTTATACAGGTAAATATCAAGAATTTGAAGAAGGAGGAAAAAAAATGAAAGTAACAAAAGAAGAAATTAAAAAAGCATTAACTGAGTTCTCTCTAGGAGATAGAGCAGAAATTATAAATGCTCTTGTAGCAACTGTTTCTGATGAAGAAAGAAAAGGCATGAGAAAATTAATGGAGTGGGAAAAAATTGAAGTTATTCAAAGCACTCCTGAAAAAGAATTAACAGCAGAAGAAATAAGAAAGCAGATCAAAGAGGAAATGGAATTTGAAGCTAAGAAAAAAGCCTTAATAGAGCTTTCTAAAAAGAAAGTAATTCCAGTTCTCCAACCAGTAGTTGAATTTGCTATTAAAAAGGCAGGAGAAGAAAGAACAACAATTATTGAATTTTCAGAAACAGAAAAAATATCACAATTTGAAAAATTTGAAGCTGAATTTGAAAAAATGAAAGATGCTGCAAACTTTAAAAGTGAAGTAGAAGAAATGGAATTTGGAAAAGAAGATGAAGAAAGTAAAGAAACAACACCAGAAAAAAGATTCGCTGCATACAGTAAGGGGGTATAAAAAATGGAATTAACAAAAGAAATTGTAAGATTTGAAAGAGATATTTTGAAAATATCAGGACCACTAGGATTAAATATACCAGTAGCTTCAGGAGTTGGAAAAATCAATGAAGGAGATGTTCTGACATATGATACAACAACTGGAACAGTGAAAAAATATGTGTCAGGGGATGAAGCATTTTCAATAGCTCTTTCTGAATGTGATGCAACAACAGAAGAAGGAAGTGTAACTGTTGCAATGCCAGTAACTGAAATAAATATAGGAAAAGTAAATGGAATCACAGCCACTGACTATCTACAGATATTAGAGTTAATGAAAATGGGAATTATATTAAGAGGAGTTGATGAATAATGCTAAATGCACAACAAGTATCATTATTAGGAATATATGGGGCAGCTAAACCAAATGTAACAACTTTTTATTTGAGAAGAATTTTAGCAAATAAAATGCCTTATATAACAAATATGCCAACAATAGCATATGAAGAAATAGAAAAATATGTAAGACAGGCACATATTTTAAGAAGAGGGGATAAATTCCCAGTAGCAACACTTAATGGAAGTATATTACAAGCTGTTACACCAGAAGTAATAAAGGATAGTATTCCATTTTTCCCATTAGATATGGTAAATAGACAAGCAGGACAGTACGTATATATTAATGGAACAAAAGTTGATAACAGACAATATGAGCAAGATAGAAGAGTTGAAAAATTAAAGGTATCAACTCTTACTACAAAAGAGGCAATATCAGCTTCAGTGTTTCTTACAGGAAAATATAAATCAAAGCAAACAAAAAATACAATAACATACACTTATCCAACAGCTACATCAGTAGCAAAAACAACTATAGAAGATTTTGAAAAGTGGCTTATAGATGAAATGAATGAATTTGTAAAGAAAAACAATGTATCAGTATCAGAAATTCTCATAGGTTCAAAAATTTTAAAATTTCTTAAAGAATTATACAATCCATCTTCAAATGAGATTATGGGGAAGGCACAAATAACTACAACTAAAGCAGAAGATGGACAAGAAGAACTAAGTATTAAAATAATGGGAAAAACTTTTACAATGTTTGGACCTGCTTATGATACAGAAGGAAATGAAATAAATACAGATGATAGAATGACTTTTTATCATACAAATGCTTTTTTACCAGCTTATGCAGGAGTTGTAAATGTATTAAATAGTACAGCAGTGATGGAAGCAGTAACAGAACTATTAAGAGAAACACCAGCAGATCCAGAAACAGGAGAGGCAAAAACTTTAATAGAATCAGCTTATTGTCCTATCATAGTAAATCCAGGATATATAAAGAATTATAAAGTGACTGGGCTATAAGGAGCAATTATGACTTTTGAGGAGTTAAGTGAAAGAGTTCAACAATACTTCATAGAAGAGTTTGGAACAAGGGAAATAGCAGAGAATAATTTACATTCCTATGAGAATGAGGGAGAATCACTCATCACTATGAGTGGTTTGAAATATCCTGATGATCTTACAGAAAAAGAAATAAATGTATTAAAAGAACTTTATGCAGAATATAAAATCTATGCTTGTGCAGGGAATGAAATAATAGCTCAGGCCAAGCAAAAAGACTTTTACAAAGCTATTACAGGACTACAAGAAAGAAAAAAAGATAATAAAACAGAAGAGAAAAGCTCGAAAGGGATGATGATATTTAATGGATAAAAAGAAAATTCCAAATCCTTATGAGGTACTGTATAAAATAAAAGAATTATTAGAAAATAACTTCAAATATAAAGTTACAGTAGGGTTTGTAGAAAGAAATTTACTGGAAAAAGCATTTGTAAATCAAATTGTCATTTCTCCTATGGGAGATTACTTGGAAAGTCAGGGGTTAGCCCCTGCTTCTCGAGTAGATAATCCAGAATTTTCTTACAATGTGCATTTTCTAATGAAGTCTAAAGCAGGAGAAGAACCATTAAAGAAATTTTTTGAAGAAAGACAGCAAATTATAGAAACAATTTTTAGTCAAGAATTAATAAGCCTTGATACACAAATATTATCACAAAATGTAAGAACAACAATCAATAATGAAATAGCAGAGAATATCACATATGATGTTTGGATAGCTACCTTTGAAGTAACAGCAAAAATAAGGAAATAAAGGAGGAAAAAAATTGAATATAAAACTTTTGATTGGAGAACAAACAGATGAAAAAACAATGGCAACATCTTTTGTAGCCTATCAGAATGCAACTGAAATAAATTTAACTCCCAACTTTGGAAAAACAGATTCAGAAGCATTTACAGGATCAGCTTACAAAGGAAAATCTTTTGTATCAACAGCAGGAGCAACAGGAAACATAGCTTTTGAATTAACAATAGAAACATTAAAAAATTTACTACCAGCCTTTGGATATACAGTGAAAACCGATACTGATACAGTAACAGGGGTAACCATAACAGATATAGCCAAAGCTAATACAAGTGGAAAAATTGAAAAATTTTATACTTTGATAGAACAGAACTTAGAGGATAATGAAGAAAGAATAATGACAGGGTGCCAACTTAATAATGTGACTCTTGAAACTGCTCAAGGGGCATATTGCAAGCTTACAGCGGATGTGGTTGGATATGCTTTTGAATATAAAGATACTATAACTCATTCAGGAACTGCCATTTCTGATATAGAGAATTTACTAACTTGTGTTACATCTAATTTAATAATGGGAACTACAGATGTTTCAGCAGAAACTCAAAGTGTTTCAATATCTATAAATAACAATCTTGAACAAAAATATGGTTTAGGGAGCAGAGACGCTACAAAAATCACAAGAAATGGATTTATAGAATCCACAGCAACAATAACTTTAAATGCTTATAATAAGGCAAAATTCAAAGAAGGAATAGAAGCTCTTATGGATAATGACAAAGTCTCTCTATTGGTAAAAATGGCAGAAAGCTATAATTCAGGGGCTAATATTGTTTATATCAAGATACCTAATATGAATGTAACTAATGTAGAAATGACTGATAAAAATGCAGGTGGAGGAATGACACAGGAAATGGATATTGCTTATGATATCACAGCGGGAACACCTATGTCATATCTTTTTGGAACTTTAGATTAATTAATAAAATGGAGGAATTAATAATGAATATAAAAAAAATAGGAAATGATAAAACATATGTGGAGTTTAATCCAATAATGAATTTCGGAACTAAGTTAAGACATAAAAAAATATCAGGAATTCTTGATATACAATTGAATGAAAAGGGTGGAATGGTAATGACTACAAAAGACATCCCGTTTGAAAATACAGCAGAATGTTTCTTGCTTTGTAAGCAGGTTAAAAAAATAGTCGAAAATGGAATAGAAATATATTCTGGAAAAGAAAAACTTAAACCAGAAATATTGGAAAGTGTAGTGGACAATACAGAAAATCTTTATGGAGTATTAGAAGAATTGAACACTAATAATGGATTAAAGGAAAAAGAAGAGGAAAAGGAAGAAAAAAAGCAATAATCTTCAAGGCTTGTGAGTTTTTGATAAATGATTGGAGGGTCAGTAAAATTGACCCTCATTTTAAAAAAATGAATGAAGCTTTTGAAGAAATAAAAAGATATAGAAGATATTTAAAATATCCTCCAATGTCAAGCTATTTAGAAATAGCATTTTTACCATTGGGGGAAAGTTTGGGGTATGATAATCACCCGGCCTATATGATAGAAATGTTAGAACTAATTAGAGATTGTTTTAATGAGGCTATTAGTGAGAAAAATAAAAGAGAGAAAAAGAATAAAGGTAAAGGGAAGAAGTGAGGTGAGAAATGGCAACAAATGAATTATTGATGAAAGTATCTATCCAAGATAATGCCAGTAAATATTTTGAACAGTTATCAAAAGCAACTGGATTAAGTACTAAAGAACTTCAAAAAATGGCTGAAACAGCATTGAAAGAATCTAAAAGAGTAAAAGAGGCATTAAAGGATGTTGATTATAGCAAGCTTGGAATGTCTGTTAAAGAAGCAGAAAAGGCAGTAGTAGAAAGCATAGATAAACAAAAAGCAAAGATAGAAGAATTAAAAAATAAAATGAGTACAGCTTATGGGGATATAACAAAAACTTTGAGAAATGCAAGTGCGGTAATAGTAAGTTTAGGGGTAGTATCTACAAAAAGTTTTATAGATCTTGAAAGACAAATAAAGAAAGTCCAAACAATCAGTAATGATAGTTTTGGAACTATTTCAAATAATGTCAGAAATCTTGCAACAGAAACAGGAACATCTGTGAATGATTTAGCAGAAGCTTTATATCAAACAGTATCTGCCATAGGAGATGTAGCAGGGAAATATGAAGTATTAACAACTGCCAATAAACTAGCAATTGGAGGATTCACAACTACTACAAATGCGGTTGATGTCCTAACTACTGTTATAAATGCTTATAAAATGAAAGCGGAAGATGCAATCAAAATATCAGATTTACTTATACAAACTCAAAACAAAGGAAAAACTACTGTAGATTTACTGGCTACCTCACTGGGAAATGTAATACCAACAGCTTCAAGTGTAGGGGTATCTTTTGAAGCTCTTTCCACAGCAATGGCACTTTTAACAAGCAATGGTATAGGAACTGCTGAGAGTGCAACCGCTTTAAATGCTATGTTTACGGAACTTTCTAAAGGATCCACAGAAGCAAGCAAGGCTTTTAAAAAAGCGGCAGGTATGGGATTCATGGAGTATATGAAAGCAGGGGGAGATTTAGGAGAGGCATTAATGCTCCTAAAAGAACAAGCTGATAAAACAGGAAACTCTTTGCTAGACCTATTTAATATTAGGTCTTTTAAAGGGGCTCAATCTATTGTAGATTCGATTAACCGATATGGAGTATTTAAAGAGGCTATGCAAGAATCATTGGGAAGTACAGACAAAGCATTTGAAAAAATGCAGGAATCTTTATCCCAGCAAATAAAAATAATAACTGCTAATTTAAAAGAAATAGGGATAAGATTTGGTGATTCCATAGCTCCAACTATAAGAGAGATAACAGAAGAATTAAAAAAGATTGACTTTAAAAAGACATTCAGTAAAGAAAATATAGAATCTATAATTTCTACTGGAAAAGCTATTGTAGGGGTATATGTGGCTATGAAAGCTTTAAGTATAGGACATGGAATTGGTGTACCAATAGTAAAATCTTTCAGTAGTGTAACAAGTGCAGCAATGGCAAGTAAAATAGCTATAACAGCACTAGGAACAGCATTGACAGGGCTTGCAGTAGGGGGAGTTGTAGCAGGAATAGGTTATTTAGTAACAAAATATATATCTTTCAAAAACGAAGTAGAAGCAGTCAAAAAGGCTATGGATGATTCAAAAGGGACTTGGGAAGAACAAACACAGGCAATAGAAAGACAAGCAGAAGCTTTGAAAAAACTTAGAGAATATCAAAAAACTGGAAAAATGAATAAAGATAATAGAGCAGATATAAAAGCTTTAGAAGATCAATATCCTGAATTAGCAGGACTTAGATATCAAATGACACAACTAGAATCAAAAATACAAAATCAAGAAAAATGGGGTACTAGATTTAGCATAATAGATATAAGTCAAGACAAGAAGAACTTAGAAGAATTAGAAAAAAAATATCATGATTTTATATCTACTATTGAAAAGGAAAATGATGTTAAAAAAATCAAATTAGAATTTGCTATAAAAAAAGAATCATTAGAAAAAGAAATGAATGAAATTCAAGGTTATATAGATACTTTTGCTAATGGTGTTGATTGGAAAGAATTACAAGAATTAGGAAAGAATATCAAGTATACAGATTTGATAAATCAATACAAAGAACTTGAAAAAAATGCAGGGTCAGCGAATGAAAAGTTAAAAATTTTTAAAAGAATACAAGAACAATTAAAAGAAGATAAAGAATTATTGCTCAAAATATCTTTCCAAATAGATCAGGAAGAACTAAAAAAACTGGAAACACTTAAAAATAATCCTATTATGACAGATGAGGAAACTCAAAAATCTTTACAGGCCGAATATGCTGAAATAAAAAGAAAATTTGATGAAGAATTTAAAGATGGATTATCAATTGAAGTTAAACTAGAAATGCAAAATAATCTTTTTAAAGATATAAAAGATTTAAAATTAAGAGGTTTAAATAGTGAAGAAGCAGATAGGACTATTCAAAATGCAATTGCATATATTCAGGATTTTGGAACAACAAAGACAGGGCCAAAGGTTAAACCAAATAATACTTCAGAAGAAATAACAAAAATCATGGATGAATATAAAAAAGCCATGGCAAATGCTCCAAAATTAGCAGAAGGGCTTGGACTTTCTGAACTTGACCAAATAAAGAGTAAACTTAGTGATGTAGAAAAGGCTTATAAAGATTTAATTGGTAAGGGAGCAGATGGACTGGCAAATAAATTGATTCCAGAAATGCAAAAATTAAGAAAAGAAGCAGAGGAACTGAACAAGGAAGATAAAATCAGAAATCTGTTTAAAGATTATAGAGAAGATTTGGAGAAATTTCCAAAACTAGCAGAAATAATGGGGCTGGATGAAGAAGCACAGATAAAGCAGAAAATAACAAATTTACAAAATTTGTTAAAAAGCTTATATGATACAAATGGGAAAATTATAGATACAGAAAATTTTAAAAAATATGAAACACAACTAGAAGAAGAAAAAAAGCAGCTTAAAATTATTGAAGAAAATAACAAACTTAAAGAAAAAGAGAAAACAGCAGTAAAAGACTTGATAAATATCATGGGAACATTTGGAAATGACATGATAAAGTTAGGGCAACAGTTAAATAGTTCATTCATAGAAGCAATTGGAAATATTACAAATTCTGTTTCAATTATAGCTAATGGAATGAATCAATATCAAACTAGCGGAGGACTTGGAGCTATTACAGGTATGTTTAGTAAAGGCAGTAGTATGCTTGGACTGGTAAATGGATTTAGTTCCTTAACTGGAATAATGACCGCAGTAAGTGGAATAGCAGGAATAGGAAGCCTTGCAAGTAGTGCTCTTTCTTCTCTTAGTGGAAAAGATAAAAAGAAAAAGATAGAAGCAGCCAATGAAGAAAATAAGAAAGCTTTTGAAGAATCAACCAAAGTTCTTTTGACTTTCACAGAAGTTATAAAATCAAATATAACGGCTATAAATAGTTATAGCAATAGTATGCTTGGGTATGCTACTAATAATACTACTTTAGCGGGAATAAAAAAGGTAGAAAAGAATTTTGATTACTATATTAAAGCTATGGTAGCAAGTACAAAAGACTTTGGAACTGTAACAGGACTTGTAAAAAGTAAAGCAAAATATAAATCATATTTTAAGTCAAAATCTACAGATAAATATGAGGCACAAAATATAGATGAAGCAGATATTTTAAGAGCTATGGGGATAACTAATACCAATATAGCTAATATGGATGAAAATCAATTAAGAGATTTTGCAGAAAAACTGAAAACAACAGGAATAGGAGATTTAAAAGAAGCTCTAGGAACAAATTTCGTAGATAGTAACTTTGAAGAATGGAAAGAGGGAGTATATGAATATGTAGCTCAAATAGACAAGCTAAGAGAAGAACAAGAGCAATTATTCAGAAATTCAACTCTTAATGCCTTTGAGGGAATAGATGTATCAAGTTATAAATCTCTTATCCAGGAATATACTCAAATGTTTGAGGATATGGGATTGAATGCGGAAGCATACAAAGACACTATTGAAGAAATGGCAAAAAATGCACAAGTTCTGGTAACCGCTATGCAAGATGCAAGGAGTTCTTTTGTGGAGGCTTTATCATCAGGAGAGGCGAGCGACTTTAGTTCTTCAATGAGTTCATATTTTAAGAAAATTCTTAATAATGCTGCACAAGTAACATATGATGTGGCTTATAGCTCTATTGATGAGTATATGACTAAAGAATTTGAAAAAATCTCAGAAAAACTTGTTGAAATGAAAAAAACTGGTGTTCTTGATTTTACAGGATTTTGGGATGATTTTAATTTCAATAAGATACTGGAAGCAGATAGAATAACTACAGACTATGAAAAAGTGATAAATGATTTAAGAACACAATTAGAAAGTAGAGGCCTTTCAACTTCTCTTATAGATAGTATGTTACCAGCTACAGAACTTTCAGAAAGAATAAGCAATATGAAAAATATGTTGTCAAGTGCCATGTCAGAGGCTTTAGATAATAATTCCTTTGCTTCCTTTGAAGAAAGTCTGGGGAATTCTATTTATGAAAGTGTAAAAGACAGCTTAATTCAAGCTTTTGTCGATAGTGAAGTATATAAAACATACATGAATCAGTTTTATAACATGGATGATATAAAAGAAAAACTATCACAGGCAACAAGTGCACAGCAAGGATTTGACTTAATGCAGGACTATTTAAAGGATTTAGAATATGAACTTGAAAAAATAGGCTTAAATAGAGGGAATACAGTAAGTGGAAATTCAACAGAAGATAATACACTTGGGAACTCATATTATCAAGATAGTGGTATTGAATACAATATAACTATTGAACAACATTTTACAGGAGTATATGGGGAAGATACTATGTATGAACTAGCAAAAAAAGGAGCAAAAGAAGCTATAGAAGAAGCAAACAAACAAGGAAAGGTGATACCATCATGACAGAGACATATTTTAAAACATTAGCAGAAGCTGATATGTTTAAATTTAATGGAGTTGTGACAAATATAACAAAAGGAATAATTTTAACCAATGTTATAGAAAATATTTCAATATCTTATTCGAGTGAAAGCAAAACTATAAAATCAATGATAGCCTCCTTTTCTTTAGATGATGTTTCCCTTATAAGTAAGGGAGACATTATTGAAATAAAAGCAGTGCATGAACTAGAAGAAATAATATTACTTAGAGGAAAAGCTGAATTACAAGAAAGAAAACTAAGTAGTGGGTTAGTTTATAGTTTACAGATAATTATTTATGATGAGATAAAAGATTTATTTACAAAGACAGTACCAAAAGATACTTTCGCTTTTGATAACTGGGTATACTATCAAAATAATGAGAACAATTCTTTATTATTTAATATCATAAAACAACTAGGAATAAATCCAGAAAATGTTCTTTTTGAAGATGTGAGAGACAGCCAGACAAGACTTATAAAGATACCTTTTATGGTATTTACTAAAGGGAATAGATGGATTGATGAACTAGAAACAATTATAGACTGTATAAAAGGCAGAATGTATATAGATAATAATAGCAAAATAGTAATTAAAGGGGGATTATATAATCCCCTAGAAAATGTAATATGTCATTTTAATAAAACTAATATTTTAAATAGTATAACTCAAAAGTATTCCTATGCTAAATACAATGGAATAAGAAAAACCTTTGATAATTACAGCTATTTAGAAAATCAAGTTTGCTTTAATTTAAAACAAAAAATAACTGTAGATCCAGGAACAACTCCAGAAAATCAAAAAAAGATAATGTCTATTAAGTATATAACAGATGTCATTACTCAATATAATCTTACAAAGGCTACAGGCTACTATTTCAATGAATTATCTGAAAAAGTAGAAGTTAATCTGATGGAGGGTACTCACTATGATTTTGTATCTTTTATAAATAGTGGAGCACAGGTCAAGTTTTATAATCCATATGCCTCTAAACTATATATAGAAAACTTTGAGATAAAAGGAGTACCAGTTGTAAAGTATGAAGATAATGAGAGTATTGTCAAGAATACAGATGTTGAAACAGAGGAACAAGAGAATTTTCCAACATCAAATAAAAATAAATATATACAAGAAATGCAGTTTGCTACAGAAATTGCAGAGTATGAATATAAGGAACAATGTCTTGATGGAGTAGAATTATCTTTTAAAAGCTTATTTTGCCCTTTTGTGATGATAGGAGACCTCGTTGAAATTGTAATTGACAATATAAGCACTCCTGCAAGAGTAACAAACATAAGTCATACCCTTTCTAAAATAAAAGGGTTTAGCAGTGAAATTACAGCGGTTAAAATTGATACTTCTGTTCAAACATTCAAATATAATACTGTAGAAAGTTTGAAAACAAACGCAGAATATTTAGAAAATATTAATGAATTGAAAGACCAGATAGAAAATATAGAAGTTCCTCCAATAGATGAGGACCTATTAAATAAAATAAATGCAAAAGGATTTATTCAGGAAACAGAGCCAACAGCAACAGCGGAGGGGGATGTTTGGTATCAGCCAAGTACTAAAATCTATAAAGTATGGAAAAATGGAAAATGGCAAGCTGCTATGGAAGATGATATCATGCCAGCTTTAAAATCTGCAATAATGGCAGAATCTGGGATATTTAGAATAGGAAATAATGCCGCAGAAGTAGGGATCTTCTTTCAATATGATGAAGATACAAGTAATCCAGTATTTGGGAGAACTGATCCAACAAATATTGCAAGAATAGTTATAAATAAAGACGCAGGGGTAATAATACAAAATGCAAATAACAAGCTTGCATTTAATGTTAAGAATCCATTGAAGCCAGCAGAAATTACAAGTCAGTTCTTGATGGGAGTAACTAATCCAGAAGATACAAAGCATAAATCAACTCTTTTCCAAGTAGGAGAAGAAAATACAGGAACTTTTATAAAATTTACAAATGGAAAATTAAAACAAGAGGTAGCAGGAACAGACATTGAAACATTTGTAACAGATATAGGAAAGGGAAAATTTGAAATAAATGCAAATACCCAAGTAAATGGAGTATTGGAAGTTTTCAGCAATGATAAGGGAATAATTTCATATGATGGGACCACACAAGCTAACAGTACAAAAAGAATTGTTATAAAAGGTGGGGAGATACTGTTTCAGGAAAAGGGTTGAAGTAATCTCTGGTATACAGTAAGTGTACTAAAGAAATATGTTTTTATAGAAAAAGTGAATATAGGTTATATCCAAAACCAAGTTAAAGCAGTAAGATTTACAAGTCCTTTTCCAAGCAACAGTATAAGATGGAAAGGGATGAAAATAGAAGCTTTAGTAAGTATCGTTGATGGCTGGTGTTTGGATTCTAATTTGACAGAAACACAGGTAGAGATACCAATAAAAACTAAGTTAAGACAAAATGGGTATGTAGAAATTTCTACAACCAATACAACTTTAAATCCATATAGCATTATAAGTATTATGCTATATGAAGCAGATTTAAAAGAAAGATAAAATTTTTCCCAAATTTATTAAAAGTGGGAAAATTTAAAAGGAGAGAGAAAATGGCATTTACTGATTGGACTACTATTACAAATTACAATCAAGCTCTATATAAAACTAGAGCAAGTGAAAATTTTGAATTTATAATATCAGATAGTTTTAAAAATCCAGTATTTATGGTTTTCTGGAATAGTATCAAATACAATGGCACTATTACAGGACTTTCTCCTGTTGTTTCTAAAGTATCAGGAAATAGGTATAAAGTAGCTCCCTATGTAAGAACTCCATCAGAATTAAAAAGGACAATGACTGTAAGTGGCTCAACTCAATATACTATTGGAAATGTTCCAGCAACTAGGAGAATAAGCTTTGCAGGATATTTATATCCTACAGGAGTTGTAGGAGCAATGAATGGAGTTGTAGACATAGAGGTAATAAATCCACAAGATATGTCTGTAATTCAAAAATTTTCAAGAGTAAATATGGTGGGGGATTCATATATGGGTAGCTACTGGTGGTTTTATGCAGTACCACAGCAATATTATAGTAATGGTGTTGCCATAAGGTATACATTAACTCATACAAGGGGAACATCATGTATAGATAGCTTTATGATGTCTATAGAAAATGACTTATTCTGGAAAGATAACGGATCAGGTGGAATTATTTCTGATGGATATAATAAAGCTCTTGTAGATGATGCAGAATTGACAATTCTTGTCCTAGAAAAAGGGGAAAAAGAGGTGACATATAGTGGCTGATTGGAAAACTAAAAATAAAATAAAGAAAACTCAAATGACAACGGCTAGGGGAAGTCAAACGGTTAATGTTCAAAATCTTTTTGAAGGAGCAGGAGTTGAAAAAGCACAGGTATTCACTCTAAATGATGGGATAATTCTTGGGAGTACAGCTTGTGACTATTCTACATCATGGAGCTATGGAGAAAAGACTGTAACAATAGACAGTATAGCTAAAACTTGGAATACAACACCTACTCTCTTTTTTGCAGATATAGAAAACAAAAGAGAACATCCATTGTATGCAGATGGGAAGTTCACTACAATAACTATTCCAAGTGGATATAGTCTTTATACAATAGAAGTAGCAGGGAAAGGAACATTTACAGTATATGAAAATGAGGAACCAGTTACATTTCAAATGGCAGATAATGAAACCATGACACCAGCTAAAGTATATAGAATATGCTACAAGCAAAAAGCTGAAACTGTAAATGTAAGAGTATCAGGGGTGAATATATCATGGGCTTATATGTCATCTTGCTATTATTTTACAAAGAAAACAAAGAGTGTAAAAAATACAGTTGTAGTTACAGAATCAGTATATGGGAACTTTGATCTTGATAAAGGGATAACATTCCCAGCAACTCCAGGAGAAAATCCAGAGCCAGAACCAGAAAATCCAATAGGACTTTTAGGGTTTGGAAAATCATTTATAGATTTTTATTCTATGAAGAAAGAAGGGACACAAGAAAATATAACTTCTATATCAGAATTCAATTACAATGAAGCAAAAACAACATATCTTTCATTTCCTCATGTAGTGAATATAGATGGAGAAATCAATATAGAAAATGAAAAGTGGATAAAATACTTACAGTTAGGAACTTTAAATAATCCTGTAGTATGGATAAATCCAAAATTAAAAGTATATCAATATATAGGTTCTTTAAATTTAACAATATTTACAGAGGGAGCAATTCCATTTGAAATAGAGATTATTCCAGAAAGTGCAACTTCAAAAGTTCAGATTAATTTTAAAGATTCAGAGGTGGATTGATGGGAAAGTTAATTATAGACGGAATAGAATTTAAATTTAATAATATTTATAAAAATGGGGTAGAAACTGATGAAATAGAATCTGATATGTTTTATGAAAATAAATTACTTACATATGTTGAAATGGATATGATAACTGTAATAAATTATCAAGCATTTAGGAGGTGTAGCAATTTACATACAGCAATTTTTAAAAGATTACGAGTTATAGGAGAAAACGCATTTTCAGGGTGTGGTTTTAAAACTATAGATATTTCAAATGTAGTGTCTATTGGAGAAGGATGTTTTCGGGGATGTGAAATTGAAACTATAAGTTTAAATGATGAAATAACAGAAATACCAATGGAGGCATTTTGTGAATGTGAAACATTAAAAACTATTAAATTGCCATCTAATTTAGAAGCTGTTAGATATAGGGCATTTTATAGATGCACAAAGATAGAAAAAATGCAAATTCCAACAACAATAAGAGTAATAGAAAGTTACGCTTTCTATCTCTCAGGAGCAGGAGAAATAATTCTTACAGAAGAAGTAGAGATAGGAACAGATGCGTTTTGGGGATGTTATTTTAAAAAAGTTGTAATAAAAAAAATAACTACAATACAAAAAGGAATGTTTGCGCGTTCTTCTATAATAGCAGCTGAATTTGAATCTGTAGATAAAATAGAAAGAATGGGATTTGAATTTTGTAAAAAATTAACAAGTATATTTATGCCAAAGGTACGAGAAATAGAAGATTTTGCCTTTCAGTATTGTGAAAATCTTACTATAACATCTTTGCCTCAAACACTTGAAAAAATAGGGATTGCTTCCTTTGCAATTACTAAGATAGCAATAACTAAATTACCTAAAAAAATAACTACAATCCCTAGTTCTTGTTTTTATGGGTGTTTATCATTAACGAATTTAAGTCTTGGAGATAAAGGATATCCCGTTACTTTTATTCACGAAATAGCGTTTGGAAATTGTGAAAATTTAACAAACTTAACAATATATACAACAGGTGGACAGGCACTTGCAGGGGCTCCATGGGGAGCAACAAATGCAACAATAACTTATTTAGAAGCATAAAAGGAGGAAAAAATGAAAGTATTAAATGGTTTTGATTTTACACTAAATGAATTAAAGAATGCAGTATTGGAGAAATTGCTAAGTATTCCTAGTAGAGGAATAGAAGGACAAATTTTTTACAATACAGAAACCAAAAAAATAAACATACATAATGGGACTGCTTTTGTGGAAGTAGGAGAACCAAAAATTGCTACAACTTCTACTCCAGGAACTGTTATAGTAGGAAACGGATTAAAGATAAATGATAGTGGAATACTGGACCTTGCTATTTTAAACCAAGCAAATATAATAAATTCAGAGTATTTGCCAAGTTATGTGGATGATGTATTAGAATTTGATAGTAGAAATAGTTTTCCAGCTGCAGGAGAACAAGGAAAAATTTATGTAGCTATAGATACAAGCACTATATACAGATGGAGTGGACAAGCTTATATAGGAATAAGTAACCCACTTGATTATGCAACACAAGCAGAAGCAGAGATAGGAAAAGATAATACTAAAGTTATGACACCTTTAAGGGTAAAAGAGGCAATTCTAAGTAACACTACTAAAAAATTTACTGCAACAATAGGAGATGGACAAAGAACTGAATTTGTAATAGATCATCCTCTGAACACAAAAGATATTCTTATAAATCTTTATGAAGGAGATGAACTTGTTATAGCAGATATAGCAATAACTTCTCCAAATAGTATTAAAATTACATTTAGTCAACCACCAGAGCAAGATTCTATAAAAATTGTAATAGCAGGATAAGGAGACCAACTATGAAAAATTTAGGAAATGTTGTAAATGAAAAAGATGTTCCGAGAAAGAAAGAGATATTTGAAATTCCATATGGCACAATTTTAACTATCCCAAAGCAGATACCTACTCCACAAGGTTTTATAGAATGGGGAACAGCTTTGAAAGCAGAAGATTATCCATATTTAATAGATATCTTTGGAACTACTAATATAATTATAAAAGAAATAGATGTAGCTATGTCTAGTAATACAAGTAGTTCAAATTTATATATAGATATTAATAGAGAGGATGCAGGGGCTGGTTGTGATGAAACGTTTGATAATTTATATAAAATGTTTGATGGAAATGAGAATACTGGATATTATGCAGGAGATGGAGTTAGTACTACATATGAAGAAAATCAATATGGAAGAAGACCTGTTTTTAAATTGAAAGGAAAAATAGTTTCTGATTTATATATAATTGGAGATAAATTAAATGCAATAAGAACTAAATATAAATGGCGACAAAACAATGTTTCAGAATTTACAGCGGGTTCATTTTGGATGACTTTTTTTCTAAAAGGGGCTGGAGGAACATATACTAATCCACAATACCAATTGCAACCAAAAGAAGAATATAATGGTGAATTTACATTTAATATGTTTTTAACTAATTTTGATTTTAATTTACCAGAGGAAGAAAAATATATTGAAGTGAGAGGATATGCTTCGAATGCAAAATTATTAGAAATTAAAGAAGTAAAGATGGAACTTCCAGTAATATCAGATGAATTATACATAGACATTCCATTTGATTGGGATATAACAAACAATATGGGGACTGTAGTTCAAAGTAAAAATTTAAAATATATTATGTATATAGGAAATAAAGAATAATAATAAGGAGGGAGAAAATGAATATAAAACAAATAATGGAAAATATAAATTTAGAAAAAATAATGAGGGTAATAGCCTTAAATGAAATATCAGGAAATGAAAATGTTATATGTAAATTCAGTTATGCAGGTGGAAAATCAGGGTATAGCTTTGGTAGAAGTCAGTTTGATGTAACTCACAATATTAAGGCTAGAAATTTCTTAAAGAATATCTGTGGATTTACAGGACAGGATATCGGAAAATTACTAAATCTTGATAAAGATATAGGATATCTGAATGAAAGATTGAAACTTTTTAGAAATGCCATAGATGAACTTGACAAAGAACATATAAATCAAATGGTAAATTATGTAGCTTCACTTGATAGATTACCAGAATTTGAAAATGAAAAGACTTTTGTACATTTGGTAGATTATCATAATCAATATAACCTTAGTAAAAATGGACTTATGCACAGATTTATAAAAAGTAAGAAATTTCTTACTTCTCAAGATATTTTAAATTTTAAATTAAAAGAAACAAAATGGGGAAGAGAGCAACCTAGAGATGTTAAAAGAAGATATAACAATATAGAAAATAACTGGAAATAGGAGGAATGATGATCTTAATAGATGAAGCTATAAAGCTTATAAATAAATTTATACCAGATAAAACAAATCAGCAACAAATTGAAAAAGAGTTAAGAGAGCTTGATATAAAAGAATATGAAGCTAAAAAAAGCCTTATAGATAAGATAATACCAGTAACATTTCCACTCCTTGTTTGGATAATGTCCATGGGATTGTTATTTAATGTATTAGCTCCATGGATGAGTTTAATATTCAAGTGTGAAACTCCAATTTATATAATTGATAATTTGCATTTTGAATTGATTAAATGGTTTATGGTAGCATTATTTGGAAAGAAAACTATAGAAAAATTTAGCAACAAATAGGAGAAACAATGGATGGACTACTAAAAGAATATATAGATTTAGCAAAAATAGGACTTGCTATGATATGGACAAGCTGGTTAAGTATAACTATTTTTTTAATAGGGGGCTTTGACAACTTATTTAGAGCATTGCTAATAATGATGGCATTAGATTATATAACAGGGGTTGCAAAAGGCTTTAAAAATAAAAATGCCAATTCTAATAGGGCCTACAAAGGATTAAGAAAGAAATTAATTATACTTATAATAATAGTTGCAGCTACTCAAATGGATATAATTCTACAGGGGATAGGAATAAGAACTCTTGTATTAATGTTTTATGTTGCAACTGAATTTTTATCTATATTAGAAAATGCAGCAATATTAGGGATACCTATACCAGAAAAATTAAAAGTAGCATTAGAACAATATAGGGATAAACAAGATATAAAAAAAGATGGACAAAATTAATAAAATAATGGTATACTTTATTCAATCCTATATAAGATATAGTTTATAAATGTAGTATGACAAAAGGAGCTCTCCCACGAGGGCTTCTTTATTTTTGTTGACATTTTGGTATTTTATAAGATATAATTTGAATACCTAATCTTCTTATTTGTTTAATAACTTTTTTCAAAAGAAACTCCTTGTTCTTACAGGGAGTTTTTTTGAATAAAAAATATAGTAATATATTTTTATCATTTTAGATTTTGCCAAGATTAAGGATGGCGTTGGAACAGTGTAAAGAACAGAAAATGAAAAGAATAAAAAATGTAGACAAAACTTATAAAATAATGGTATACTTTAATTAATCCGACATAAGACAATAGATATAGTAAACAAAAAGAGGCTCTCATGTGAGGGCTTTTTTATTTATTAATAAATATATTGAATTTTTATTTTATTTATGTTAATATAAACTATATTGCAAATTCCCTGTAATATGTATACAACAATTTAAGTATCTAATGGAAGCTCTTTCAAAGGGGCTTCTTTATTTTTGTTGACATTTTGATATTTCATAGGATATAATTTAAATACCTAATTTTCGTTTTACAATTTTTTTCAAAAAAACTCCTTATTTTTGTAGGGAGTTTTTTTATTGTTAAATAAAAGATATAGTAAAGCATTTTATCATTTTAAATTTCATTTTATAATAAAAATAAAAGAAGAGAAAATAAATAAAATTTATGAAAAATTTAAAATTTAATAAATTTAGTAGTAATAAAAAGTTGATATGTTTTAAAATGATTATAAAATTAAAGTAAGGATTTATATTGAGAATATGATTTGAATTTAAAGCGATTATATAGAAAAGAATTTAATAAACTAGTGCTAATGCCAATAAGTGTAATATTAAAAAATTTTCCATAAATTATAAAAAAAATAGAAAAAAGTTCATTAAAAAGTACATAAAAAAGAGTTGTAGTGAGTAAAAAATTAATATAAATGGAAATTATAAAATAGCAAGAAAAATACTTTAAATTAAATTCTTTATCATTTAACCAATAAATAAAAACTGATAAATAGAATATGAAAGATATGTAATTTCTTATAAAAGGTAAGTAGAAACTTGTAAATAAATCAATTAAAATAGTAAAAATAACTAATAAAATTCCAATATTAAAAATAAAAATATTAAATTTTTTCATAGTAATACTCCTTTTTATTTATTAAATCATATTAAAGTGAAGGAATTAAGATTAAATAAAGATAAAAAACTTGTTTAAAAATAAATTTTTTAGTATTAGTTTTTAATGCTTTTAGGTTTATTGTTTTAATTTAATTTGAATTATATAAATTAAAAAGAGGAAAAATAATAAAATTTACGAATAATATATTGCAAAGCAACAAATAAAATAGGAGGAAAGTTATGAGCATTGAAAAAAATCTTAAGTACATTTTGGAAGAGCATGAAGTAGAAAAAGCAAAATTGGAAAGATTAAATAATTTTATTCACAGTGAGGAATTTAAATTAAAAACTGATGAAACACAAAAAGAATTAATAATCAAAAAATTTGAATTATTAAAGAGTTATATTGAAGTATTAGAAAAGCAAATAAAATATGATAAAGAACTTCTTGAAAATGAAGCATGCTACATATCAAAAGATGGCGGAAGCTATGAAGAATTAGAAAAGAAATGCATAAAATAGATTTTAGTTTTACATAAAACTTTCTTTAAAGTAAAATATATAAAAAACGATCAAAATAGAGGTAACAAGAGTATAAGTGATCAATAACAATAATTTTTTCTTCCTGAAAATAAAATTATATACTCTTTCCTAAAAGATGTCTTATATACAAAAAACCTCTCTTTTGAGAGGTTTTTTGTTAATATTATATATTTAAAAATAAAAATTTTTTAATAAGAATTATTATATGATAAAAAGTAAATAATTTAATTTACTAAAAAAAGACTTTATTAAATAAAATCTTTTTTAGTATTAGATTTGTTCATATTCCAAGATAAATTTTTTTATTTTTGTTTTTATTCTGTGCATACTATTATCTACAGATTTCAAATCTCTTTTAGTTTTTTTTGAAATTTCTATATATGTTAACCCTAATATCATATATTCAAATATTTGTTTTTCCATTGGACTTAAATGAGATTTTAAATACTTATTTAAAAGTTTAATTTTTTCTTTACTCAAATAAATCTCTTCAGGGTTATAGAAATTAAATGATCTATTTTCATATGTTATTTTTGAATCATCTTCAATTTCAGAAGAATTTAAGATAGCCATATTCAAAATTCGATTTTTTCCAGAACTTGAAGTTTTTAAAATGGTTATTAAATGACGTTTAATACACAATAAAGCAAAATTGGAAAAAGAAGTTTTTTTGCTTTCATCATAAGCTTTGATAGCTTTTAAAAGACCTATCCTTGCTTCTTGGATTACATCTTCTCGATCCCCATCTTGAAAAAAATAGTTTTTAGTTTTGTAAAGAATGAGCTGCCTAAGAGTTTGGAATATTAATTGTATAGCATCTTCATCTCCATTTTGAGCAGCACGAATAGTTTGAATACTTAACATAACTCCTCCTTGATAACTATTTTTTATAAAAATGAAAAACAAATAAAAAAAATTTTTATTTTTAATCTTTTTAGAAGAAAAAATATTTCATTATAATTATACTGGTATAAATTTTATTTCCTTTAAAATGTTACATAATATACATTAAAAGATATTTTTCCAGTTTTAATAAAAATGGGAAAAGTTATGTAGATAAAAAATCAAATAAATTACAAGTATTTTTTTTTATTTATATTATTTATATAAAATAAAAACGTAACAAAGAATTAAATTGTGCCTCTATAATTTCATCAAAAACTAAAATGTAAATTTATATGGTATAATATTTTATATATTAAAATTATTTTAATAAAAGGGGATTGATTTATGGAGTTATATCATTATGAAGATGAAGAAATAAAAACAGAAATACTTATAAAATCTAAGGTTACTGATGAAGAAATAAAACTGAAACAGATAGATTTCTCAAATATAAAAATGTTTCTCAAAAAAGGAATATTTATTATAACAGGTTATTTGAGGGGAGAAGATGAAAAGAATTTAACTGAAATAATGAAGTTAAATAAATGGAGCATGATTGCAGGAACATCTAAAGAATCTTTGAGAGATATTGAAATTAAGATATCAAGAAATGGTTATGTTCTTAGGCACTTGATGTTTGAGGGATATTTATCTGCTTATCATGAAACATATGATAATGCTAAAGGATACAAATTCCACTTTATTCTAAGAGAACACAAGAAAATAAATAGAGATGGGGCATATGTAAGAACAGTTACTCTCAAAGGTGTAAAAGGTGACATGATAATTATGCCACAAGATTTTAATTTTAATCAAAGTTTGTTAAGTGGATTGAATGGAGCAACAGGAATTTCTTTCTTAAAAGAGGCTGGACTCAAATTAGCTATTGCTGGTGGAGAATATACAACAGCAACAGGGGTCTTAATATTTTTCTTTATTGCACATGGAACTGGAATGATTACAGAGTTTATAGCAGATGTTACATTTGTCATAAAGGGAGACCCTGGTAAAATTGGAAGTTTTAATATGACTAGAGATTGGTTTTATCAGCCTTTAGGTGAAATAATAAAAGATAATATAGAATCTTATGATTCCACAATAGAAATAGATAAAAATATAGGAATTGATATGTATAATCAAGCTAATTTAGCATTTTCCATACTAGCAATAGGAGATAAAATCAGAGAAGGAATTACAATGTTAAGAGGACATAAAGGCGCAGAGATATATTATAAAGTAAAATATAAAAATATAGCAGTAAGTCCTTGGGGGCGAAAAACAGTTTCGTATAGAGCATATGGTGGGATAACATTGAAAGCATTATTAGGAGATTTAAATGAACTGTTACCTAGTGCATATTCAACTAAAGAAGCTTTTAAAGCTGAAACAGAAAAGAGGAAATAAAAATGAAAATATTTTTTAAAAGATACATAGTTCCAACAATAATATTATATATTGCATTTATTCTAAGAAGCTATTACAGAACAGGAAAAATAGTTACTGAGATAACAACATATATAGTGACATTCTTTATATTTTTATTCATTGTAACACTTGTTTTAAGCATATTACAATATGCTCAAAATGTAATTGGCGGAGTAATGGAAGGTTCGTGGATAGAAAAAATAGCTTTCATAATAGTAGTAATAGTCATGATATATTTATATAAATCTACAGGAAGAATTTAAAAAGATGAAAAAGAACTTTTAGAAAGAGAAGTTATTTTTTAGTAGGAAAAATAGTGGGAAAATATATAAAAAAAGACCTTGTAAAATTGATTTTAAAGCAATATATAAATGATAGATGGAGTAGAATTTTCTACTTCATTTTTTATTAATTTTTTTATAGTTTTAAAGGTAAAATCTAAAAATTACTATATCTTTTATTCAACAATAAAGAAACTCCTTGCAAGAACAAGGAGTTTCTTATTTAGATACAAAATTATAAAACAATATTGGGTGTTTAAATTATATCTTATAAAATATCAAAATGTCAATAAAAATAAAGAAGCCCTCAAAGAGAGCCTCTTTCGCTTACTAAAATTATGACTTATACAGGAATTAATAAATTATATCATTATTTTATTAGCTTTGTCCATCTTTTTCCTAATTTTTCATTTTAAAAAATCTATATTTTTTAAAATGAAAGCTTATCATAAAAAATGAAACAATTTTATTCTTAACCTATATCTCTAATATAAGAAAAATAAATATAAATATCTTTATAAATAATCAAATCAATAATTAATAGATAGAGTAACAATGAAAACAATTTGTACTGCATGAGAAAAATACACACCATTTTTTGTTTTGTTGTTCCATTAAATACTATTTTTGATAGATGAAAATTTATTTGTTTTCTCTCATTACTTGACAAGGATTGCCATATGCTATATTATTGTCTGGAATATCTTTTGTAACAATGCTTCCTGCTCCAATTACAACATTATTTCCTATTGTAACACCTGGCATAATAATAGCACCACCACCAATCCATACATTATTTCCTATTGTAACTGGAGCTGTTAGAGTTTTACAAAATTCAAATGAATTATCTTCTTTGGGTTCTCCAAATCGCTCTATTGCATTTGTTGGATGAAAAGCTGTGTATATCTGTACATTTGGAGCAATTAGAGCATTATCTCCAATGCAAATGACATTGTCATCTAAAAATGTACAGTTCATATTTACCTCACAATTATTTCCAAAATAAATATTATTTCCATAATCAACAAAAAATGGTGCTGTTATCCAAAGATTTTTACCCATTCCTCCAAGTAATTCATTTAAAATCTTTTCTTTTTCTTCAGTATTTTCAGAATTAATGTTATTATAACTCCTTACCAAATTTTTTGCCTTATGCCATTGAGATAATAACTCAGCATCTCCACAGTCATAAAGTTGTCCTGCTAGCATTTTTTCTCTTTCAGTCATAATTCTTCCACCTTCCAATTTTTAAATTTTTTCAAATATTATCTTCTTGAACTATTATTCAGAAAGTATTTTTATCTCTATTTAGTTAATTTTGATTTATAATTTTAGTTTATATTCTTATTTTAACACGTTATTCTCCTTTTTTTCTATATATTTTTGATTTTAATAATATCCTGTTTATCATCTTCTTATAAAATATTTCATTTTTTCAAAGTTATATCATTTTTTTATCCATATTTAGCAGTTTTCAATTTTGTCATATTTAAAAAATAAGAAAATCTTTTTGAGAAATTTTTACTATTCCTTTGCTGAAGTTTGCAAAGCTTTTTGGTACTTGTTCAAAAGGTAACTGAAAATCTAATGGAAGAATTATGGAGTGGATGGATTATGTTTATAATAGTAGCAATATATAAAGCTACAAGAATAATTTAAAAAACAATATTTTAAACATGAATTTAAAAGTTACAAATAGCAACTACCAGTTACTATAAAGTCAATTATCAGTGGTTGAATGTAAATTAAAATCATGATAAAATAACAATAAAAATTTCTTTAAAAGGGGGATAATATGAAAAAAATAATATTTGTTTTAAGTGTTCTTATTTCTAGTTTTGTCTATGGAGAGGAAAAAGCAGAAATTACTAAAAAAGTGTCTTCAGTTGTATCTGGTGCGGTATCAACTGGAAAAAATATACTGAAAGGGGTAAAAGAAGGGATAGATACTGGAAGAAAAGAAGGAACAAGTATTGATGGAGCAATGATCATATTTGATAAAGAATCCTTAGAAAAATATATAAAGGTTTCTATAATTTCGGTAGAGAATTTACCAGATAAAAACATTGAGGATTCAGAAAATAAAATTGAATATAAAATAACACTTGGACTAAAAAATAATACTGATAAACCAGTACGAATGACAAATCTTCAAGAAAGAGATTCATTGCAACTTTTAGATAAAAATGGATTTGCAGTTTTTTCTTCTGGTCCCTTTGAAGATGTAACAATTCCAAAAGATGTAGCCATAAAACATAGCTTTATATTTTTAACTGATGGAGAACCAAGTATCATAAAGATTTATGGAAAAGAATTTGAAGTTTTTAATAAAATATTAAGATAATTTAAATCTATGGAAAATAAAAAAAGTAAAATTTTAATAACAAAGGAACCTGTACATTACAAAGAGGTTAGTTTTAAAGAATATATAAATGTTTGCTCTAATTATTTATGGGAGGTCCGGTAAACAAAGCTGCATTTACATTTGGGATAGCAACTATAGCTGCTGGAAATTATGCACCACATGCTGCTGTAATGGCAGGAGGGATGGTACCACCTTTAGGAATAGCTATAGCAACTACTATATTTAAAAATAAATTTACAAAAGATGAGAGAGATGCAGGAAAAACTTGCTATATAATGGGGCTGTCATTTATTACAGAAGGTGCAATTCCATTTGCAGCATCAGATCCTGTAAAAGTAATTCCAGCTTCAATAATTGGAGCAGCAATTGCTGGAGGACTTTCTATGATGTTTGGAGTATTATTACCAGCTCCACATGGTGGAATATTTGTTTTCCCAGTAGTTACAAATCCAGTGATGTATCTTGTATCGATAGTTGTTGGTTCATTAGTAACAGCCTTTATATTAGGAACTTGGAAAAAACCAGTAAATGAAATTTAATTTATTATAGAAGAAAAGACCAGTGAGCTTATAACTTATTGGTCTTTTTTTATTGAAAAAAGTGTAAGAAAAAAAGATATAAAAAATTTAATATATTAAAAGTGAAGATAAGAAATAAAAAAATGATATAATACACAAATAGCTTTTTAGATAAATATATATAAATAAGATATCAAGATTTTATAGGAGATAGAACTAATATTATTCATTTATGTATTTATCTTGAAAATGTTGTTACTCACAATTGATAAATAAATTTTATATATTAGTAGATAATAAATTATAATGATTTATTTTTATTCATAGATTTATATATCTACTCTATATATGGCTTTCAAATCATTTTAAATAAAGTGGATATTGCTGGAAAGAAAAAATTAAATCAACTTAATAGTTATTTTTAAATATTAAATGAACCATATATTCCTAATATAATTAAAAAAATAGGAACAATAAAAGAAAAAATTTTTTTATTATTTGATTCAAGAAAAAAAGAATCAACTTTATTAAAAATTATTAAAAATAATGTTAAAGTACAAAATACACCAGTAGACATAATAAGAGTTATTGTTAAAAAATATCGCTGATAACCTAATAAATTTGCTGCTAATAAAAGATTAATTATTCCAGAACAAGGAATAAAACCACTAATAATTATAAAATTGATTTTTTTTATTTTTTCAAAACTTTCGTGAGCTAAACCATATATTCCTATTAAAATCAATAAAATAAAATAACTTTTCATAGCTGTTTTATCTATATTTTTTATTTGTAAAGATAAAATAGTTTTATTACACCAAAGTAAAAAATTCATAAATAAATAACTTATGATTCCTTGGGTATAAGAAATAAATGCTGCCAGTAAAAAAATATTGCTTTTTTTATAATTTAAGCAATTAGCAGCTAAAATAGTTTTTCCATGTCCAGGTCCTAAGGAATGAACAATACCATACAAAAAAATAATAACGAACCAATAATAATTATTCATTTTTCTTATATTAGTAATGAAATCTTGAGTCAATTTTAATTGTATCTTTTGAAACTTTATAAGATAAATATTACCATTATTAGTTAAAATATATAAAATTATAATAGAGAAGATTAAAATTAGGATCATTTTCTTTTTCAATTGAAAACCACCTCAAATTCTAAAGGGGAAATCATTCCAAAATAGAAAGCTTTATTTTTATTTTCTTTAAATATTGAATTTATTTTAAAAGAACTCTCTGTAATATTATCCTCTAATGAATATTCATTATAATCATAGGTGTAATAATATTCTTTATCATACATTGAAAAAATTATTTTATCATATTGATTTATTTTTTTATTTAAAGGGAAAGTGATATGGATATTAAGTCTATTATCAATGAGAAAAGCACTTTCAAACATAAAATTATTTTTAAGGATTTGAGCATTATTATAAGATAAATGGAAATGATTAATTATATCTTTAAGAAAATAAATATTCTCTTTTTTTACATTACCATCTTTTTCTGGAGATAATTCTTCTTGATATAATAAAGTATTCATTTCATCAAGTGATAAATCAAGAGATATATTTTGAATCATGTCTTGATTAATATTTATTGAAAAAGATGTATCAAAAAATATATGAGGATGAGAAAAAGTTTTAGTTATTAAAGATAAATAAAAAATTATTATTAATATTTTCATACTATATTTCCTTTCATCAAATAAATAATTACAGTTTTTTTATTTTGTTATTATAACATAATAAAAACGGGTACTAATAAGAAAATAACAAAAAAATTATAAAATTTTACTATATTCCTTATTTTAATTTTATTTGTATAAAATTTTTTAAATATTTTAAAAAGATAATCAAAAAAGCCCATAAGGGCTTTGACTTAGGTTCTCTTCAGAAATGTCTAACTCTGAAAAAGATTAATAAATTATAGAACATTCGAGGGAACGAAGTTCATATTTTATTTTAACAAAATATATAAAAAATGTCAAATAATATTCTCAAAACCTGTTTTTATATAAAAAGACTGATTAAAGATAACGATATAATTATTTATTAAAAATAAATATATAAATTATAAAAATATTTTTTAATTTAAGATAAGTATTGTTTTTATATGAAAAAAAGTGCTTCTAATAAAAAAAGCCCCTAAAGAAAGGGGCAAGGTCATTTAAAATTTAAAGAGCTGAATTATTATTAAAAATATTTGATGGAAGAATTTTTAAACGTATAGCTTTAGCAATATCATGAAAACAATCAGGATCATAAATAGAAAAAGCAACAGCAATTAAAAAAATTATTATAAACAGAATAATTAATACTTTTAAAATTTTCATAAAAATTCCCCCTTCTTTTGCAATAACAAAATCTGTATTTATTAATTATATTATAGCATAAAAATGTAAATTTTGTCCTGTATCTCTTCATTGTTTTGAAGTTAAACATTTTTATTGCAACAGGCAGTTATAAAATAATAGAAATATTCACTACCCCTTAGAATAGCGATATCAATGAAAATTAAGAGAGAACAAATAATTTTAGATACAATACATTAACTGATAAAGCAATTTTAATTATGATACAAGAAATACTTGTTTAATAAGATATGTGGAAAATAACATATATTCTATATAAGTATTAGATGTAAAAGCAATGAGAAGTTGCCACAATGCAAAATTTGTTTGATTGCATGTAAAGTTGAAATTATGCTAAAATGATTTCATGATTTTGATATAAAAATGTTGATGGGAGAGAAGAATTATGAAAAAATTGATTATTATTTATAATTTTATTGTTTGGATTATTTTGACTTTATTAGGAGTAGTAGCATTAGGAAAATTTATCCAACTTTTAGTCAAAGATTTATCTGAAGGAGTTAAAATTTTTGTTCCAGGTGTATTAATTTTAATTTGTGGAGCTTTATTAATAGAATATTTTTTTATTACAAGAGTAATTAAATATAATAGAATTTTAAAAAATTGTCATGAAAATAATAGAAAATAAAGAATTATATTGAAAAATGCCGATATTTTTTATAAACTGATTAAAAATGAAAAATATATTAAAGCATTATACAATAGAACAGAACTTTTATAATTATGCTGTAATAGAAAAGCAACATAATAAATTACAATTTAAAAAGGTATTTAGAGAAAGTGCTATTGCAAGAAAAGACAGTATTGTAAAAAAATGGTTCAACTTATGTAGTAGTTAGTGATAGTCTAATAAAAATTCTTAAGTATACAAAGTAAGAATTTTAAAATAGAATAGGAAATATTTTTTATAAATTAAGAGAGATAAAACTTTAAGTAAAAATATAAAGAGGACCTCTGCAGTGAAAAACAGAGGTTTTTTATAAATTTTATTTATTATATCCATGGATTATAAATATTTCATTTTTTATAGTATAAGGAATATCATGGGTATTTAATATTTTTTTTAGTTCTTCTGCTGCATCTATTTTTTTAGGATTATCTAAATGATTTTGATGTATATAATAAAAAGGATATATTTTCAGCCAGTCAATAACAAAAAAATTTCCATTACAAATATTTTCAAATGACCAGTCACCTAAATATGATAATTGGTCTTCAACTATATTTTCTTCTGGAGGGATATCTTCATCAAGGCGTTTTAGTATAAAAGGTGGTTCAAAAGGCATTTCAGTTTCCATAGCTAATAGGAGATCACACCATTTTGAATTGCTCATTACTCTATACAGGCTTCTTTCATCCACTATTTTTTTGATTTTCTTCTTTAGAACAAGATCCAAAATATCAACTCCTTTTTGCAAATGATAAAAAAGATTAATAAAAATATTCTTACAATGTCGAAATTATAACATAATATATAATGATAATTCAAGGCTTTAAAGAATTAATATAAGAAATAATAAGCAAAAAATTTTTTTATAAAAATAAATTGTAAAAGTAAAATGAAAAAATATTAATACAAAAATATCGAAAGAAAGAGAGCAGTGAAAAAATATAAAATTTAAAAGTATAGGATTTGCTAGAATAATATAAACTATTGTGGTATTATAAAATATAATAATAATAGGAGAAAAGATAGATGATATATGATATAGTAGTGATTGGGGGAGGCCCAGCTGGAAGTGTTTTTTCAAGATTTATTGATAGTAAATACAAAATTCTTCTTTTAGATAGAAGAGATTATGAGAATGAAAATAATAAAGTTATAAAATGTTGTGGGGGACTTTTGGCACATGAAGCTCAAGCTGCTTTATCAGGATTGGGATATTCTTTGTCAAAGGATGTATTGGTTTCACCTCAAGTATTTAATGTACAAGTAATAGATTATGATAATAATCTTAAAAAAAAATATTATAAAAATTATTTGAATTTTGATAGAGAGAAGTTTGATAACTATCTTTTATCGCAAAGGGCATCTCATGTAGAATTAGTTAAAGGAGCTTTATTTATAGATTATTCAGAAGATGAAAATGGTATTTACACAGTAGTATATAGAATAGGTATGGAAATTAAAAAAGTAAAAACAAAAATGTTAGTAAGTGCTGAGGGAGCAAATTCACTTATCAGGAAAAATTTAGATAAAGAGTCTGAAAATGATTATATAGCTATTCAAAGAGTTTATAAAATGAAAAAAGATTTCTCATACCATATGGCTATATTTGATAAAGATATTAATGATTACTATTCATGGATGGTACCCAAAGGAGATGAACTTATTTTGGGAACTATTTTGAAAAAAGGCAAAAATAGCTGGGATAAATTTTATAAATTAGAGCAGAGAGTTAAATCGGAAGGGATAGATCTGAATGATGTAATCCGAGATGAAGGAACTTTTATAAAGGTTCCTAAGTGGAATGAATATTTTATGGGAAAAGATAGAATAGCACTCATAGGAGAGGCAGCTGGACTTATAAGTGCCAGTTCATCAGAAGGAATAAGTTATGCTCTTATCAGTGGATATTATCTGGCAGATTCTATAAATAAAAAAGGTATAAAAAATGGAATTATAGATTATCAAAAAAGAACTGGCAGTATGAGAATGAAATTAAATTTAAAAGTTTTAAAAGGAAAACTGATGTATAATTCTTTTATCAGAAAGTTCATAATAATGTCAGGAGTATTTTCAAATAAAGATTATATAAGATAATAAAAAGAGGCTGTTTTTCTTTAGACAGCCTCTTTAATTTATATGTTATTTAGAATTTTTTATAAAATCAGCAGCATTTTGACCTGCAATACGTCCAAATACAACAGCAGCACTGTAAGCTCCAGTTGTGTTAGTAACTTCTCCAGCAGCATAAAGTCCTTTCACTATGTGTCCATCTTTGTGAAGTACTTCAGCTTTTTCATTGGCAGCAACTCCGCCTTTTGTCATATGTATAGCAGATTCAACTTGTACACCATAGTAAGGACCTTCAGTTTTAAATTCTTTTTTAACAGGTTTTTCTCTAAAAGCATCTTTAATTTCTCCACGAACAGCTTTATTAAAATCAGCTATAGTTTTTTTAAGATTTTCAGCTGGGATATTTAATTTTTCAGCTAATTCATCAAGAGTAGAAGCTTTTGTGTGAAGTCCTTGAGCTGTGTGTTTTTGTAAACGATAGCTAGAATCATAAAGGTCTTGATCATAAATATAATAAACTTTACTTTCAGGCTGATCAAGAATTGTATAAGCAGTAGGAAGCCCAGATTGACTTTCGTCAACAAATCTCTCCCCATTTTTATTTACAAATATGAAGCCATCTCCAGCACCAGTAAGATCTCTAGTAGGGTATATTATAGTTTTAAATACGCTTAAAACTTCCATATTTTCCATTTTTAAATTATTTTTTTCAAATACAGGAATAAAATCTCCAGTAGCTCCTATTTGATTTGAAGTCTGAACTCTTTCAGAACCAGGAGCAAATCTGGCAAGATATTCTTTATTCGCGGAGAATCCTCCAGTAGCGATGATGACAGCTTTTGCATTGATGTTGTAAGTATTATTTTTTTGCTGAACTTTTACTCCAACAGCATTACCGCTTTTCATAATGAGATCAAGCCCTTTTGTACCAGTGCGAACATCTACAGCTAATTCCTTTACTTTCTTTTCCATACCATCCTGAATATGAGCACCAGCATAGGCATCAGCTTCTGCCATATGATTTCTTAATCCATAATTGTAATTAAGATTTACACCAAAACTTCTTAACCATTCATCAAGAACAAATGCACCTTCAGCTTGTGCTTTTGTACGTTCGATAGTATCTCTTGGATTAGCTTTATCTTTTATAAAAGCTTCAACAGTATCATTTATTCCATTAGCTTTTTGAGCTTGAGAATTAATCATATCAAAGAAATTCATATCAAATTTTCCATTACCACTAAGTATATCCATTTTTTCAATGACAATTACATTTTTTACACCAGATTCTTTGGCAGAGATAGCTGCAGCCAATCCAGCAGGGCCTCCACCAATAATTACAAGATCCGTATTTACATCTTTTAATACAGCAGCAGGCTGTTCAGGTGCTTGAGTTTTAAAAGTAATTCTTCCAAAATCTACACCATTTTTTTTCATTGCATCAGCAACAGCTCTTTTTACTGCAAAGGATGTATAAGATGCACCAGATACACTGTCAACAATAGGTGACTGGGCTTCAAGAATTCTTTCTTTAATAACAGGAAAGGCCCTATCCATTAAATGAGAAGTTTCCTTGTGTGAAATAAGCTTAATATCTTCAATCTTTTTTCCTTCAGTTACAACTTCAATTTTGATATCTCCTCCAAATCCAGATGCAACAGCTTCTGTAGTAATCTTATCAGCTGCAAAACAGCTGAAAGCTGCAAGGAATACTCCAAGAACAACAGAAGTAACTAATGAAGTTAATTTTTTCATTTTAAATCCTCCTTCAAATATTGTATTGTTTTAGTTTGTAAAGTCAATATCAAAACTAATTTATGATATTAAATACACTATATATTTATATTATAACTTAAAAAATATTAAAAGTAAATTTAAATTAAAATGATTTAAGTATATGTTATATATCAAATCTGAAAATAATATCAAAAATAAAAAAACTGAATCACTCTTTAATAGGAGAATGATTCAGTTTCTATAAAAAATTAATTTTACCTTTTATTTATATATTCAGCAGCTTCTTTTCCTGCTATTCTACCAAAGATAACAGCAGCACTATAGGCACCTGAATTACTGTTGGCAACTTCTCCAGCTGCATACAGTCCATTTACTATATTGCCATTTTCATAAAGAACCTGAGTTTTTTCATCAGCAACAACTCCACCTCTAGTCATATGTATAGCAGATTCTACCTGTACACCATAATAAGGACCTTCACTCATAAATTCTTTTTTAGTAGGGTTTTCTCTGAATGGATCTTTAATTTCTCCACGAACAGCTTTATTAAATTCTTTTACTGTTGTTTTTAAATTATTTTTATCTATTCCTAATTTATCTGCTAATTCATCAAGAGTAGCAGCTTTTATATGAAGTCCTTGGGCTGTATGCTTTTGCAGACGGAAACTTGCATCATATAATTTTTGGTCATAAATATAGAAAACAGCAGAATCAGGTTGATCAAGTATTTTCTGTGCAGTAGAAAATCTAGTAGCATAAGTAATGTTTTCACTTGTGAATCTTTTTCCATCTTTATTTACAAGAATAAATCCATCTCCTCCACCAGTTAAATCTCTTGTTTGTCTGATAATGAAAGGAAATATATTTAATACTTCAAGATTAGCAGTTTTTATATTATTTTTTTCAAATACAGGAATAAAATCTCCAGTAGCTCCTATTTGATTTGAAGTTTGGAAAATTTCAGATCCTGGGACATACTTCTTAAGTAATTCTTTATTAGCAGAGAATCCTCCAGTAGCAAGAATAACAGCCTTAGCATTGATATCATAAAAATTATTTCCATTTTGTACTTTTACACCAACTGCTTTACCATCTTTCATAATGAGGTCAAGTCCCTTTGTACCTGTACGAACATCAATATCTAATTCCTTAACTTTCTTTTCCATACCATCTTGAACATGAGCTCCAGCATAGGCATTAGATTCTGCCATATGCCCTCTTTTTCCATAGTTATAGTTTAATTTTACACCAAAACTTCTTAACCATTTATCTAAGACGAATGCACCCTCAGCTTGTGCTTTTATTCTTTCAGGAGTATCCAAAGGATTAGTATTATCAGCTATAAGGGCTTCAACAGTATCATTTATTCCATTAGCTTTTTGAGCTTCTGAATTAATAAGATCATAAAAATTCATATCATATTTTCCATTACCACTAAGAATATCTAATTTTTCAATAAGAATTATATTTTTTAGTCCAGCCTCTTTAGCGGATATAGCTGCAGCTAATCCAGCAGGGCCTCCACCAATAATTACAAGATCAGTATTTACAGCTTTTAAATTAACAATAGGCTGTTCAGGAGCTTTAGTATTAAATCTAATTCTTCCAAAATCTTTTCCATTAGATTTAAGAGCGTCAGCAACAGCTTTTTTTATTCCGAAAGAAGTATAAGAAGCACCAGATACGCTATCAACAATAGGTGATTGAGTTTTTAAAATTCTTTCTTTTAATACAGGAAAGGCTCTTGAGATTATGTGAGAAGTTTCAGAATCTGAAACAAGTTTGATATCTTCTATCTTTTCCCCATTTGTTAGAACATCAACTTTAATTTTTCCAGAAAATCCATCTCCAGTTCCAGATGTAGTTACTGTACCAGATGCAAAGATAAAAGCACTGATAAATAAAAATAATACAGTTGTAAATAATTTTTTCATTTGTTTATCTCTCCTTTTAAAGATTTATAGTATATCAACAATTAATTGTCTTAAGTATTGTGACATACTAAAGTATTATAATCTATAAAATGAAAAAAGTAAATTTTAAATTTTTATTTATATAAATATTTTTACAGGATATAAAAGTTTGTATTAAAAGTTAAAAAGCATTAGTCAATTAGAAAATACAGTTTTAATATAAAAATAAATAAAATATTAGAAATTATTCTTTATACATTATATTTTATATAGAGAATATATATTAAGATTTTTTTATAAAAAATAAAAATATTGTTTTAAAACAAATAATATCGTACATAAAAATATCACAATATTTATTTTATATCCGTTGACATTTGTAATTACATATGATAATATTGAATTAAAGAAGTATGGAGGTGCCAAAATTGAAAATTAATAAAGAAGATATTAAAAAAATGTTTCTGACATCATGTGATCTTTTAAAGGCTGATGCTGATGAGCTTTCTGAGATAGATTCAAAATTTGGTGATGGTGATCATGGTATAACTATTGTAAAAATAGCAAATGCAATAGAAAAAGATATAGAAAACTGGAATGCAGAAACTAGTATAAAAGACTTTATAGATAATTTAGGAATGAGTGTTATGGGAGTAAATGGCGGATCAGCAGGACCTCTTTGGGGAAGCTTAATATCTGGTTTAGCTGTTGGAATCCCAGAAGGTGCAGAGGAATTAGATGAGCAGATTATAAAAGATATGTTTGCAGCTTCACTAGAAGAAATGAATGATGTATCTGGGGCAAAAGTTGGAGATAAAACTATGATGGATACTTTTATACCAGCAGCAGCAGCTATTGCAGTTTCTGAATCAGATATAAGAGGAATGTTTGCTGAAGCAGCAGTAGCAGCAGAAAAGGGATGTGAAGATACTAAAAATTATATTTCAAAATATGGAAGGGCAAAAAGCTATAAAGAAAAAACTTTAGGATTTAAAGATGCGGGAGCAGTTTCAATGAATCTTTTATTTCAGGGATTTGCAAAAAGTTTTGAATAAAATAAATTAACAGGAGGGTTTTTATTATGAAAATGAAAAAATTCATCAATGATCCAAGTAATTTAACACAGGAACTTTTGGAGGGATTGGCACTTTCTAATCAGGATATTATTGAGTTGACAGAAGGAACAAGATTGGTAGTAAATAAAAAATTAAAAGATGCAGATAGAGTAACTATTGTAACTCTTGGTGGAACAGGACATGAACCTGCTATCAGTGGATTTGTAGGAGAAGGAATGGTAGATATTTCTGTACCAGGAGATATTTTTGCAGCACCTGGGCCTCAGCCATGTTTTGAAGCTATCAAAATGGCTGATAAAGGAAAAGGAGTACTTTTTGTAGTATTAAATCATGCTGGAGATATGCTGACTGCTAACCTCACTATGAAAATGGTAAAAAAAGCTGGATTAAATGTAATAAAAGTAGTTACTCAAGATGATGTGGCTAATGCACCTAGAGAAAATGCTGATGACAGAAGAGGACTTGTTGGATGTGTACCTTTATATAAAATTGCAGGAGCTGCAGCAGCAGAGGGAAAATCTTTAGAGGAAGTGGCAGCAATAGCTCAAAAATTTGCTGATAATATGGCAACTATAGCAGTAGCAGCAAAAGGAGCTACTCATCCAAGCACAGGTGGAGTTATAGCAGAACTTGATGAAGATGATATGGAAATTGGAATGGGTCAGCATGGAGAAGGTGGCGGAGGAAGAATGCCTCTTAAAACTGCTGATGAAACAGCTCAAATTATGCTTGATGCTTTGTTGAAAGATTTAGATGTCAAAACAGGAGAAAAGTTATTAGTAGTTATTAATGGAACTGGGGCAACTACTCTTATGGAGCAATTAATAGTATTTAGAAAATGCTATAATTACCTAAAAGAAAAAGGAATAGAAGATGTGGCTAATGCAGTTGGAGAATTATTGACAGTTCAGGAGCAGGCAGGATTCCAAATGATGATAGCAAGAATGGATGACGAACTTGTTCATTACTGGAATCAACCATGTAATACACCATATTTTAAAAAGTAAGAGAGGTAAAATAGATGGCAGATCAATTTGGAAATAAATTAGCAAAGGACTATATGACAGATGTCCCTTTTGAAAATAATAAATCATTTTATGTAAAAGGAATGGAGAATATGGACTGGGGAATGAAATCTCGTCTAGCTAAAATATTCAATCCTAAAAGTGGAAGAACAGTTATGCTGGCTTTTGATCATGGATATATAATGGGGTCAACTGCTGGATTAGAGAGATTAGATTTAGCTATTCCCCCTTTAGCAGAAGATGTGGATGTTTTTATGGCAACAAGAGGAGCTATGAGAACTTGTATACCTCCATATTTTGATAAAGGCTTAGCACTTAGAGTAACAGCAGGAGGTTCTGTACTTGATGATGACATGAGCCATGAAGTAATAGGGGTAGATATAGAAGATGCTATCCGTATGAATGCAACATGTATGGCTGTACAAACATTTATAGGAGCACCAGGACAAAAGGAATCAATAGCTAATCTTACAAAGACTATAGATATGGGAAATAAATATGGTATACCAGTAATGGGGGTAGTTGCAGTTGGAAAACAAATGGAAAGAACAACTAAATATTTTCTTCTTGCAACAAGAATTCTTGCAGAATTGGGAGCTCATATAATCAAAACATATTATTGTGAAGATTTTGATAAAGTAGTAGCAGCCTGTCCAGTACCTATTGTAGTAGCTGGAGGAAAAAAACTTCCTGAAGACGAAGCATTGGAAATGACATATAATGCAATCAGACAAGGAGCAGCAGGAGTAGATATGGGAAGAAATATATTTCAAGCTGAAGATCCCAAAGCTATGGCTAAAGCGGTAGCAAAAGTAGTTCATGAAAATTATACTGGTAAAGCAGCATATGATTATTATTTAAGTATTAAAAAATAAAAAATTTTGAGGAGGAAAAATATGGAATTTGTACATATAGGAGTTCCTACTACAGAGATAAAAGAGAATGAAATATACTTAGCACCTTTAAAAGTATTTGTAACAGTTGCTGATAATCATGAATATAAATTTGAATATTTAAGATATGAAAGTGGAACTCCACTTCCTATAGAAATGCAGCATCAGCCTCATGTAGCTATAAAAGTAGCATCTATTGAAGAAGAAAAGAAAAAAATGGACAGAGTAATTTTTGATACTTTTGATGCTGGAGATATAAATATAGCTTTTGCTATTAAAGAAGGAGTAATCTTTGAATTAATAGAGGAGAAAAAATAAATATAAAGAAGAAATTTTGAAAAAGAAAAAAGTGGGTTAGCGGATTAATGGCATAATCCGCTTTTTTTTAATTTCTATAGAATATGAAGGATAATCTTATATAAAAAACTGCTATTAAAAACATTAGTAAAGAAGTTATTGAAATAAATTAAACTTAAATTATAAATGAGAAATTTCAATTAAGATAAAAATAAAATTAAAGAAAATGTATAAGTTTTTGATAGATTTTACTTATAGCAGTAATGAAGTTGATGAGAAATATAATAGAAAATATTAATATAAAGTGATATAGTTTAAAGATTTTTAGATAGTGTATTTTTATTAATAGCAAAACTAGCAAAAAAATAATAAAGAATTAAAAATAAGGGCAAATCTTAATTATAGTAAAAATATTGAATAAATTTAATATATAAAAATATTTTTTAATTAAAATATTCTTTAAAACTTATATTTTAAAAAGTGGGCGCCTTGATACATATAAGAGAACTTTTTTTAATTGCTTGGGATTTGAGATATGTATAACTATAAAAAACTATAAAAATAAAATCATATAAAGAAAGCATTTTTAAAATATTCTTGGGGAGGAAAAATAATATGATTGAACAACTAATGAAAGCAGTTAAGAGAGGAAGTAAGAAAAAAAGTTTGAATGTAACAATAGCAACTGCAATAGGTTTTTTATTGTCTTGTTTACCAGTAATGGGAGAAGGTTTAGAAATAACTCAAGAAACAGGAAAAGAAATATTATTTAATGGTGAAACATATGATAAAGCAACACATCCATTTAAAGAGAATATTTTTAAGAATAATGTCTATACTAATAATACAAAAATAGAAATGAATGGACAGCTAGGATTGGCAATAGAATTAGAAGAAGATTTAAAGCTTGGAATATATAATAATGGCTCAATATCAGGAGTAAATATTGACGGATTTGGATATGGGATTTACAATGCAAAATTAGGAGTAGAAAAAATAGAAAATAATGGAATAGTGCTGGGAACAGGAAAAAAAGGAGGTGTGGGAATAGAAAATAATGAAAATATAGGGGAGGTAAATAATTCTGGGAAAATATTGGGAGTGATTTTAAACCAAAGTATAAGAAGTGATTTTACTTCATCAGGAATTAGAAATTTTGGCAATATTGATGAGATAAATAATACAGGATTAATATTAGGAAATGGAGAAACAGGAACTGGAATTATGAATTTTAGATCTACAGCAAATATTGAAGAAATAAAAAATAAAGGAATTATAATAGGGCAAGGTGGAAAAGATCAGGGAGCAGGAATAGATAATTATCAGGGTAAGCTGAATAAATTGGAAAATATGGGAGAAATTACTGGAATATCTTCAGAAGCATTTTCATATGGAATAACAAGTAGTGGTTCAGTTTCTGAGATTGCAATAGATAATTTAGGAATGATATCAGGAATAACAAAACCACAAGGGATAGGAGCAACTCAAGGAAGAGGACTATATTTTGAGTCAAATACTAAGAATATTATAAACAATATTGGAATAGTGTATGGAACTACTAGTGCTGTTTATAAAAGTTTTAGTGCCAGTGTAAAGGTAGAAGGAAATAATTATGGCTTGTTATTAAATCAAAATGATGCAACTTCTCCAGTTGACAGGGTAACGATAAATAATGCTGGAACAGGAGATCCTGAAATTAAGAATTATGGTATTGTGTTTAAAGTTAAATCTGATGGGAAATACGATGTTTCATATAGATATATTGGAAGTGAAGATATAGATGTAAAGATGTTTTCTAAGGAAAGAGAAATGAAGGTCAAGAATGCTGTTACATCAGCAGATAGCAGTAATAGTTTTTCAGAAAATAGTTATGAGAATTCTATAGTAAATGGAATAACAGATACAATCTTAATATCAGGAACAGGAAAGGCAATAGAAGGTTCTGTAGTAAATGCTTATACATCAGCAATAAAATTTGATGATAGTGGAGAGAATTCCTTGACTATTTCTGGAAGTGTTATCAATGGGGGATTAGATAATAGTGGAATAGCTATTAAGGGAGATTCTCAAAATGATGAGCTGATTTTGGAATCTGGGGAAATAAAGTTTAAAGATGGAAGCATTGAAAAAATAAATACAGTAATAAATGGAGATATTGATTTAGGAGATGGAGATAACAAGCTTGCAATATCTGATGGGACAATAATAAATGGGGAAATTTTGTCAGGAACAGGCACTTCTTCTCTTGTTTTGGGGAAACAAAATATAACAAAAGAAACAGTAAAAGCTGAAATAAATATTTCTAATAATATAAAAGGATTTGATGAAACATCAATACATGGAAATGTAACAATATCTGATAAAACACATGTAGTTAAAAATGATTTAAGTGTTGTTGAGGAAAAACTGACAGCAGAATTAGGAAACATAACTTTAGAAAATGGAAGTGTTCTTGTACTTAAAATAGATGGTACAGAAAAAAATAACAATAAAATTATTGGACATGCATTGTATGACAATACTGGAAGTATAGCTTCAAACGGAGGAAAACTGCTTTTAGATGTAGGAAAATTATCTGATGGAAGTATAGTGAATTTTGGTAAAACAGAATTAACAGATTCAATAAAAGGAAATGAAATAAATTATTCTTCAGATATAACATTAGACAGTTTATCCCTTCTTCATGATATTGAGAAGCTTTCCTCAGAAGATGTTCTAATAAAAGCAAAGAAAGAACTGCCAACAATGCCCTATCCAGATGACATAAATTATTATCAGCTTAATAAGGTATATAAAGGAATACTTTCAACAGATCAAATAAAATATTTTAATGTTGTGAGTCAGGAGAATCTTTCAGCTCTCTTAGGATATCTTAATGATATCTATACAGGAAATCCATATTCTTACAGTTCTGAATTATCAAGAAAATCAATGGGAATATTCAGAGATATAATTACTGAAAATTTGTTTAAAGCAGATACAGGAAAATGGATGATATATGGCGGATTTACTCATATAGATGGAGGAACTAAAAATACATACTATGGAAAAGGATATTATACTTATGATATAGGAAGTTCTGATATAGACGCAGATACAAAAATCACAGGAACATATATGCTTGGAGAATATGGAGTATCTGATGATTTTAAAGCTGGAGTGGCAGTTGGAGGGAATAAACTTAAATCTGACTTGTCTAATGGTTCAAAAGCAGAGGGAAATGCAATGTATATTGGAGGATATACTAAAAAGCATATTGGAAATCTAAAAGTAACAGCAGGAATGGGATTTCAATATGGAAATTATGATGTCGATAGATTAGCCATAAATAATGTGGCTTCTGATATCGCAGAGCCAGTAATGAAATATTCAGATAATTACAATGATATATCTTATGACATCTACTTAAATGGAAGATACTTTTATAGTATTGAAGATAATCTATACTTAGAGCCTTATGCAACTCTATCATATACATATGTAAAACAGGATGGAGCAGATGAGGAAAATAAAACTCTAGCAATAGAAACAGATTCAAAATCATTTGATTATACATCAGCCAAAGTGGGATTAGATCTTAAAAAAGTGATACCACATGAAAAAGGAAAGAGTACATTATCAGTTGGGGCAAGCTATACAAGACTGCTTAATGGCGCAGATGAAGAATATATCACAGGAAGATTTAAAGGTGGAAGCGACTTCGATATCTTAGTAGCTCATAAGAATGAACACAGCTTAGGATTAAATGCTAAATATACACTTGAACTGGAAAATGGAATCTTGTTTGATGTAAAAGGAAGTTATGCAATAGAAAGAGATTCACATAATCAATCTGGAAAGAATAAGACTAAAGGTGAATGGATAGTAGGAACAGGACTGGGTTATAAGTTTTAATTGTTTTATTAAGTTTTAGAACAAAGATTTAGATATGAGAGAATTGATTTTTATTAAATTTTATAAAAAGAAAATAAGAGTTAAAAATTATAAAAAAATAAATGAGAAAATAGATTTGTTTTGTAATCTTTTCCTTAAAAAATTGGAGAACTTTAAAAAAAGAATGTAAAATTAAGAAAAGTAATAGTACCAAAACAGGCAGAATCAAGTTACACTCAATCTGAAAGAATAATAAGTTTTAAAATTGGATAAAGATTGATAAATGAAAGTGGTGAAAAATGTGAATAAAAAGAGATTGAGCAGAATATATCAGAAATAAGCAGAAAAACTATTACTTTAAGCAAAGCAGAAAAAGATATAGAACTTTTTTTAATAGTATTGGAAGAAGCATTACTTAAAGATAAAAAAGTGAAATTTGCAGGAAAGGGTATATTTGAAATAGTAGAAAGAAAACCAAGAACAGTATCAAATCCAGTGACAAAAGAACTTATGAAGACATATCCTTTAAAGATTAAAATTTAAAATGTCTAAAAAAATAGCAATGGAATAAAGCAATAAATATTTTAGCTGTATCTTAAATATTAAGAAAAAAAGATATTTAGATACAGCTATTTTTATTTTATAAATTTAGAGTAAAAATAAGGATGGTTAAATTTAATAATTAATAAAGTATATAAAATATAATAGATGCAATATTTTTTAATAAGCTCACAGCAATTAAATATTTTTAACAATCAAATTGATAAATTTCTGAGAACATTTATTTTTATAAGCCACCCTATTTTATTTTTTGATTTTATCTAACTGGTTCATAATCTATCTGTGATTCTTCGTTAGTTGCTTCCAATTTGAAAATGACAGGACGTAAACCATCATTACAACTGCATATAGCAACTCCTGGTTTTTTTATCCAGTCTCCATAATAGAAAACATTATCTCCAGTACCATGAGCTAATGCAAAAGCATATTGATAAATAGCTTTCCATGCTTCATCACAAAATTTATCAGGCTTTGCATAATCAGCATAAAAAATCTGACCAGCTTCTAACATTGGACAAGCTGTTAAGCCTTCTGCTCCATATTCTGAAGCAAGGTCTTTATCAAGTGTAGTTTTTAAAACAGTGATTTTTACTTTTTTCATAATCGCCCCCTAGAAGTGTTCATATTGATATCACAGTAAAATTCTATCTGTAATATTATTTATTTTTTAGTAAATCTCTGATTTCAGTAAGTAAAACTTCTTCTGCAGAAGGAGCAGGGGGTGTTGCTGGAGCTTCTTCTTTTTTCTTTTTAAAGTTGTTTATAAATTTAATAAAAATAAATATACAGAAAACAATTATTATAAAATCAAGAGTATTTTGTAAAAACATTCCATATTTAAGCATAATAGGTTCTGCATCATTAACAGGAGAAGGAATTGTCAAAGCAAGAGATGAAATATCTATCCTACCAGTTATTATACCTATTAAAGGCATAATGATATCATTAACCATGCTTGAAACTATTTTCCCAAAAGCTCCACCTATGATTACTCCAACTGCCATATCCAGCACATTTCCACGTACTGCAAACTCTTTAAATTCTTTAAAAAATCCCATAAAAAAAAACCTCCATTTTAATAATTATAAAAATATTATATATCATATGTTACTATAAATAAAGTTAAATTCCTTTTATTTTTCAAATATAAAAATAAATTATCATTTTTAATAAAAATAAAAAATATTTTGCAAAAATATATTGACATATTTTGAAAAAGATGATAATTTATACCTATGAATAAATTAAAAGAAGACATTTTAGGAGGAAAAAATGAGACAAGAAGCGACTATCAACAGAAACAGTATAACTGTAAACTTTACAATAAAATATTGTAATAATGCGGAATCTCTGTTGGATAGTGATGGATTTAAAAGAATTATGACAGCATTTTTAGAAAAATTGGAAAGAAAAGAAGTTCCAGTTTATATATATATAAAAGAAAGATGCAATATAGATGATAATCTCTCAGAAGTAATAACAAAATTCTTTAAACTTCTCATAGTTTTAGAAGCAGAAGAAATAGCTACATTAGATGAGAAATATGCTAAACTTTTAGAAAATAGAGATGTATTGGTAGAATTTATAGAAAGACTTTATACTTTCTGGAGAAAATTTGAAAGATATGCAGTAGTAAGAAATACTAAAAGAGGAGAAGGACTGCAGAATGTTAATTTTATTGAAGCTATAAACAACTTTAAAAATTTGATACTGAGCACATACAGACAGATAGAAGAAGCTGTAATGGGATATAAACACAGAGTCTACAGACAATTGAGTGCAGGAATAAATGCAGGAATAATATTAAATGATACTAAAAGAAGCTGTCCATCTGAATATTCATTTTTAGAGAAGATACCTTTTATAGAAACTATTATATTGCAGCCTCCATTTATAACATACCCTAAGAGAAATACAAGAACAGGAATATTTCAGGAAGTAAAGGAAAATCCTTTTAAGGATATCTGTATAAATACTGAAAACTGGTTTTGCTATCCAGCTAAAGTAGGAGATTCACTGGCTTTTATATACTTCAACAGATATTTTATGTCACAGGGAATAGCATTGTGTAATCTTTTTGAATTAGCTAGAGAAGAAGAATACATGAACAGAAGACCAGATATATTATATATCTATGGTGTAAAAGATTTTGAAAATGAAATGAAAACTGTATTTTATAATGATAGAGAAAATAATATGATAATAGGATATGCAAACTATAATGAAGATATAGATTATTTTGGATACATGAAAAAAATGATATTAACACTTCACAATATAAGAATGATAGAAAAGGGAAAACTTCCAATACATGGTGCTATGGTAAATATTGTTATGAAAAATGGAAAGACATTTAATATTGCCATTATGGGAGATAGTGGAGCTGGAAAATCAGAAAGTCTGGAAGCATTTAGAACCCTCAGTGAAAAATATGTAAAAGATATGAAAGTTATCTTTGATGATATGGGAACATTTGTATTAAATGAAATTACCAGTCCTAAAGCATATGGAACAGAGATAGGAGCTTTTGTAAGATTAGATGATCTGGATACTGGATATGCTTATAAAGAGATAGATAGAAGTATTTTTATGAATCCAGATAAGATAAATTCAAGAATAATTATACCAATAGCTTCATACAATGATATTATGAAAGGCTATCCTATAGACATGTTTCTCTATGCAAATAACTACGAAGAGGGAGAGGAAATAGAATTTTTTAATTCAGCAGAAGAGGCTATACCTGTATTTAAAGCTGGAAAAAGAATGGCTAAGGGAACTACAAGTGAAAAAGGTTTAGTAGATTCATATTTTGCCAACCCATTTGGGCCTGTACAAAACATAGCAAAAACAGATATACTTATAGAAAAGTTTTTTGAAGATATGTTTAACAAGGGTGTAAAGGTAGGTCAGATTAGAACTCAATTAGGAATAAAAGGAAATGAAAAAGATGGTCCTAAAAGAGCTGCACAAAAATTATTTGATCTTATAAAAGATTAGCTTCCTAAGATTTATTTTAAAGTATAAAAAAGGGGCTGTTGCAAATTTAAAACAGCCCAATTATCAAAAAAGCTGACTTGAAGTTTTCTTCTTGTCAGCTTTTTCTTTTTAAATAAAAAAAGGTATAAAATACTAAAAATTTTTTCAAATTTCTAATATAATATACCTATGCAAAAACCAACTAATAATAACATTTTTTTTCAATTAAATCAACCTAAACTTTTTAACTTTTTACAATATGAAATTTCTGATAATGATCCTGTAAGAAAACTTAGCTCAATATTGGAGGGATTAGATTTTAGTAGTTTAATGCAAGTATTTTCTTACAAAACAAAGGTACATCCTATCAGAATGTTTTCTATCATTGTTTATGCCTATTCGCGCAATTTAACTTCTACTAGAGATATAGAAATGGCTTGCCATGAAAATATTAAATTTAGGTTTCTTTTACAAGATTCTAAAATTCCTGATCACTCTACTATTTCTAGATTCTTAGTAAAAACTGAAGATATTCTTCCAGATCTATTTGAACAATTCGTTGAAAAAATTTTTGAAATGGAAAATATTTCCACTGAAACAATATATATTGATGGCACTAAAATTGAAGCATATGCTAATAAATATACATTTGTTTGGAAAAAATCTATTGAGAAATATAGAACTAGATTAGATGAAAAAATTCTTGAATTAATTTCAAATTTTAATGATGATTTCAACTTACAATATGACAACTTCCTTGAAATATATTCATATCTTTCTAATTTGAATTTTCAAATAGTCAAAGGTAGAGGAAAGAGAAAATCTAAAGAGCAAAAGTATTTAGAATTATGCGCAGAATACTTAGAAAAGTATCAAAAATATTCTAATCATTTTAAAAATCTTAATGGTAGAAATAGCTATTCAAAAACTGATATAGATGCTACTTTTATGAGAATGAAAGATGACCATATGAGAAATGGTCAATTAAAACCTGGATATAATCTACAAATAGGAGTGATTAGTGAATATATTTCTTCATATGAAATTTTTTCTAACCCTTCTGATTCTAAAACTTTGATTCCATTTTTAGAGAAAATTTCATCTCAAAATTTAGAAATTAAAAATATTGTAGCTGATGCAGGATATGAAAGTATTTCAAATTATGAATATTTGGAAAAAATGGACTATACTTCATACATAAAACCAATATATTTTGAAAAATCTAAAATCAGAAAGTTTAAAAATGATTTAAACAGAGTAGAAAATTTAATATATAATCATTCTGAAAATAAGCTATTTAGAAAAGATGGATTAGAATTAGAATTTCTATACTCTAACAAAAATAATACAGTTCAATATTTTTGGAATCCTGAAACTAACAAAAAAATTAAGTACAATGCGAGATTTAGAATTTTATCAAATAAATCAAAAGAGAATGTATCAAGCAATTATGGAAAACAATTAAGAATGAACAGAAGTATTCAAGTAGAAGGTGCTTTTGCAGTTTTGAAAGAAGATATGAAATTGCGAAAATTAAAAGTTCGAAGTAAAAAAAGTGTTTTAAGAGAAATATGTTTGTTTTGTATCGCTTACAACTTCAACAGATATCTAAGCAGAAATATAAATAATCGCTTAGGAACAACACTTCACTCATTAAAAGTAGCTTAGATAAATAAAAAATCATCTACTTCTTTTTTTGATACTTAAAAATAAATATAAAAATATAAATTAGCAGAAATCTATAAAATAGATTTCTATTTTTTTATAAAAAATAAGAGAAGCTGCACAAATTAGTTTATCAATCACTAATTTGCAACAGCCCCTTTTTCTATATATTGGTAAATTATTTGAGTATATTTATTATAGTTCTACTTCACTACTGTCAATGAAAACTTAAATTTTTCAGCTTATCTAAAAAACTCATTTGACAGCCCAATAGCATATATTTTTATAAGCTTCATTATTATTTTTAAAGCAGCATAGTTCAAAAACTTTAATAAGTTTAGTATAATTTTTTATTTTTTAGTAGTAGAAAGCACTTTGCATTATGCATTCTAATATTTATCTGTTAAAAATACACTCTATTTTTTTATCAGGAACACGGCATTTGTTGCAAGAGATACACTTTGATCTTCTAATATCCCCCTCTTCCCACCTTTTCACTAAATCAGGTTCAGCAATAAAAGGTCTGGCTAATGAAAAATATTCTATTGAAGAATTATTGAGTATTTCCTCCATTCCTTCTATACTTCTGTTTCCTCCTACCAATAAAGTAGGTATTTGAGTATTTTGAGCTATAGTATTGGCAAATACTTTGAAATAACTTTCTTCAGAAGGAGAAGAAATAGTTCTTGAAGGATTAGCTCCACTCACTTCAATAAAATCAAGTCCCATCATAGCAAGTCTTTCACACACCCAAGAACTTTCACCAAAGTTAAGACCTTCATCTTCAAAATCATCACAATTTATTTTCATACCAACAATGAAGTCATCTCCAACAGCTTCTCTTATAGAAAGATATACATCAATCAGTATTCTTGCTCGTCCATCTACATCTCCACCATATTCATCTTCTCTTTTATTAAAGAAAGGATTTAAGAATTGGCTTAAAAGATATCCATGAGCAGCATGTATCTGTATGCCATCAAATCCACTATTTTTTGCTCTCACAGCTGCCTCTTTAAATTTTTCTACTAAATTACATATATCTTCCTGTGTCATTTCCACAGCTTCTATGCCAGTGATAGGATTTTTATGGGCACTGGGACCATAAATAGTTTTGCCAGAGTTTATATTATTTCTTCCCTGTGAACCACCAGCAACGATTTGAAGGAAAATATTTGCTCCATATGAATGTACTTTTTCAGTAAGCAGAGTATAGTCATCTATAAAAGAATCATCATAGATACAAAGCATATTAGATGCAGGAAGATCATCTTTTAATACTGATGAAAAACTGGTAATTATATTGCCTACTCCCCCTTTAGCAAGATTTTCATAAATATCAAAAAGCTCTTTTGTCATGTGACCATTATCTGCAAGATTTTCCCAAACAGCACTTCTAAAAAGTCTATTTTTTAACTTGAGATTTGCAAGATTAGTTTTATCGAAAATAGTTTTCATTGAAGCCACCCCTTATGTTACATTTTATTTCTTGAACATAAAATATACAGCCCCTATCATGCAGAAAAATGCATAGATATAATTTAATTTAAATTCTTGTTTTAAATATAATATTGAAAATCCTGAAAATACTATAAGAGTAACCACTTCCTGTATGATTTTTAATTGAGCTACAGTGAAGTATTGAGCCCCTATTCTGTTAGCAGGAATAGAAAAGCAGTATTCAAAAAATGCTATTCCCCAGCTTGAAGCTATTGCAAACATCAAAGCACTCTTGGTATTTTTCAAATGCCCATACCATGCAAATGACATAAATATGTTAGAAACAAACAATAGACAGATTGGTAAAATTTTCATAAATATCTTTCTCCTTTGGAAATTATAATTTTAACACAATGATTTTATACCAAAGAAGAAGAATAATCAATAAGATTTTTTAAAATAAGAATTAAATGATTGCTATATATTTTTTATATGATCCTCTCAAAAAACCATATATATAATTATATAACTTTTAAGAAAAAAAACAAGGAAATTTTTATAAAAAAACCTCTTATTATTCCGAAATAATCAGAATGTTAAGAGGTTTTTAAATTTTGTTAAGTATTGATTAAAATATTAGTCTATCATTTATTTTATTAATTCTAAAGCAACAGGAACATTTTCCTGAACAGTTTCTTTTTTGATTATTTTACCAGCAACTTCTACTCCAATAGCACCTATTTCAGCAGGTTTTTGAGCAACAGTAGCAGATAATTTTCCATCTTTTACAGCAGCAACAGCATCATCTGTAGCATCAAATCCAACAACTATTATATTTTTTCTTCCAGAAGATTCAATAGCTTTTAAAGCTCCTAATGCCATTTCATCATTGTGAGCAAATACGGCATTGATTTCAGGTTGAGCCTGAAGAATATTTTCCATAACTGTAAGACCTTTAGTTCTGTCAAAGTCAGCAGCTTGTTTAGCTACAACATCAAGTTTACCAGCAATAGCTTTGTTAAATCCTTCTCCTCTATCTCTGGCAGCTGTAGTTCCAGGAATACCTTCTAATTCAACTACTTTACCTTTTCCACCTAATTTTTCAACAATATAGTTACCAGCAACTTCTCCACCTAAAACATTGTCAGAAGCAACATGAGAAACTACTTTTCCACCATTAGCAGCTCTGTCAAGAGTTACAACTGGTATTTTACTTCTGTTGGCTGCTCTTACAGAACTTACAACAGCATCAGAATCAGTAGGATTGATAAGAAGAACATCTACACCTTTTACCAGAAGATCTTCTACATTTCCTAATTCTTTAGAAGGGTCGTTTTGAGAGTCAAGAACTATAAGTTCATATCCCAATTCATTAGCTTTTTGTACAGCTCCTTCTTTTAATGTTACAAAGAAAGGATTGTTTTGTGTAGAAACAACAAGACCTATTTTTTCTCCAGCTGCAGAAGCTGCTGATGAAACAGCAACAAGCAGAGCTGCCACTCCAAAAACTTTTAGAAATTTTTTCATTTACACCACTCCTTATTTATTTGTTAGACTTTTTGTCTATTAATACTGCGATTAAGATAACTAGAGCTTTAATCATCATTTGATAATAAGAAGAAACATCAAGTAGGTTTAAAGCATTTCCTAAAACACCAATGATAATGGCTCCAAGAGCTGTTCCAGTAACTTTTCCAACTCCTCCAGAAAGAGATGTTCCTCCTAAAACAACAGCTGCTATTGCATCAAGTTCATATCCTGTACCTGCTGTAGGCTGAGCAGAGAAAAGTCTGGAAGTAGTTATTACTCCTGCGAGAGCAGCAAGAACTCCACAAGTACCATATACCCATATTTTTATTTTATCTACATTTATACCAGAAAGTTTGGTAGCTTCTTCATTTCCGCCTATTGCATATGTATATCTACCAAATTTTGTATGAGATAGGATATAATGACCTCCAATAAATAAAAGAATCATTAAGTATATAGGAACTGGAATGTTGAAAATATATCCATCACCAATATTTTCAAAAAGCATACCTCCATCACGAACAGTAATAGGCTTTCCATTAGTAAATACCAGAGTAGCACCTCTTAGGAAAGTCATTGTCACCAATGTAACAATGAAAGCCTGTAATTTCATTACTGAAACTAAAAATCCATTGAAAAATCCAAAAATCATTCCTAAAGCGAGAGTTATTATAAGAGCAATTAAGGGATTTAATCCAATATTTAAAAGGTAAGCCATAACTGCACCGCAAAAAGCAAGAATTGAACCTACTGAAAGATCAATTCCACCAGTAAGAATAACAAAAGTCATTCCTATTGCAATTATTGAATTTATAGAAGTCTGTCTTAATACATTCAGAATATTTGCCATAGACAAGAATCTGGGATTTAGAATAGCCACTATTATAGAAAATATAACAAGACCAATCAAAGGTTTGTTGCTCCAAAGTTTTTTAAACATTATTTCCTCCTACTGCACATCTCATTATTTTTTCCTGTGTTGCCTCTTTACCTGTGAATTCACCAGTTATTTTATGATTATGAATAACTAATATTCTATCACTAAGTCCAAGAATTTCAGGCATTTCAGAGGAAACAATGATGATGCTTAATCCTTTTTTCTTTAATTCATTAATGAAGTCATATATCTCTTTTTTAGCTCCCACATCTACTCCTCTTGTAGGTTCATCTAATATAAGTATCTTAGGATTAGTTAGTAAAGCTTTAGCAATAGCTACTTTCTGTTGATTTCCTCCACTCAGATTTTTAATTTTCTGATCAATAGTTGGAGTTTTAATACTAAATTTCTCTACATAATCTTCTACACTGTTTTTTTCACTTTTTTTATTAATTTTAAAGAAAGTTGAAAAGAATTTTAAAGAAGATATAGTCATATTTTCTTTAACACTTAACCCAAGAACAAGACCATCACCTTTTCTGTCTTCAGATACATAGGCAATTCCATTAGAAATACCTTCTTGAGCTGACTTTATATTTTTTTCAGAACCATTGAGCAATACCTGCCCTGAATGCTTTTTTAAATGACCATAGATAGTTTTTACAAGTTCACTTCTTCCAGCTCCCATAAGACCAGATATTCCTAGTATTTCACTTTCATGAAGCGTAAATGAGATATCATCTATAAAGTCATTTTTAAGATTTTTTACTTTTAGAACTTCTTTTCCCTTTTTTACATTTACTCTGGGAAATTGTTCATCAAGAGATCTTCCTACCATATTTCTAATAATAAATTCTTCATCAATATCTTTTACTTCTTTTTCACATATAAATTTTCCATCTCTCATTATTGTAATATCATCACATATTTCTGGAATTTCTTTTAATCTGTGAGAGATATATACAATACTTTTCTTTTCTTTTGTAAGTTCTCTGATTACTTCAAAAAGACTTTCAGTTTCACTGTCAGTAAGAGCATCAGTAGGCTCATCCATTACTATTATTTTAGCATTTTGAGATAAGGCTTTAGCTATTTCGACCATTTGCATTTTTCCAATAGTAAGATTTTTAATTAATGTTTTTTCGCTTTCAGTGACATTTAATTTATCAAGTAAAAATCTTGCTTCTTTATCCATAAGTTTAGCATCTATTTTTCCAAAGTTGTTTGTAAGTTCTCTTCCTAAAAAGATATTTTCTGTTATACTTAGCTCTGGAATCAGGTTTAATTCCTGATGAATAACAGCAATTCCTCTTTCCTGCGAATCTGTTACATTTTTAAAATTTACTTTTTCATTTCCCAGATAGATATTCCCACTGTCCATTTGATATATACCAGTCATAATTTTGATAAGGGTAGACTTCCCAGCTCCATTTTCTCCTAAAAGAGCCATTACTCTTCCACGATATATATTTAAATGGGCACCATTGAGGGCCTTTACACCAGGGAAAGTTTTGATAATTTCAGTCATTTTTAAAACTATTTCTTTTTCCATATTCTCTCCCTAAAATACTACTCCTGATTTTAGTATTATATTTGCATATGGAGAACATTCTCCAGTTCTTACAATAACCTCACTATTATGAGTAATTTTTTTAAACTCTTCATGAGGAACAAAAACAACTTTAGGATTCATACCTGCTTCTTTAAATGATTTCATGATTGATTCATACATAAACATATTTTTTTCTTTTATTTCTTCAGCAAGAATGATTTCTTCTACCTGCATTTCGCTAAGTACAGGGTTTAATACTTTAATAAATCCTGGAAGACCAGCTTCTACAGCTAAATCTATTCTTTTGACATTTTGTGGGATAGGAAGACCAGCATCACAAAGAGTAATATGAGCTGTATGTCCAATTTTTGCAATTTCATAAGATAATTCACTATTTAGTAATCTACTTTTTTTCATTCTTTTCTCCTTTGAAATTTTCAACTTCTTTAATAGTTGGTATTGATATTTGAGCTCCTTTTCTTGTTACAGTTATGGCAGAAACTTTTGTAGCAAATTCAATAGCTTTATCTAAATTATCACCTTGAATATTTTTTACAAGACCACCAATAAAACTATCACCAGCAGCAGTAGTATCCACAGCTTTTACTTTATAAGCAGTATGAAGTATAGAACCTTTTTTATTTAAATGAAGAGAACCTTGACTTCCAAGAGTAACAATAAGTTCTTTTACTCCCATATTTAAAAGTTTTTGAGCAGCAGCTTCTATTTCTTCTAAAGTGTTTGTAGACATACCAGTCATAATACCAAGTTCACTTTCATTAGGAATAATTATATCACTATTTTTTATGATTTCATCATTCAGCAGAGTAGCAGGAGCAGGGTTTAATATAGTCGTTTTTCCAGCTTCCTTAGCCTTTTTTAATACATATTCCACTGTATCCATAGGTATTTCAAGTTGTGTAACAAGAATATCTGCATTATTTATAACTTCTATATGTCTGTCTATATATGCTCTGTCTACATCCATATTTGCACCAGATACAACAAGTATTCTATTTTGACCATTCTCTTCAACTATTATTTTAGCTATTCCAGTAGACAAGGCAGAATTTTCTATATATTCAGTATTGACCCCACTGTCATTCATAGATGATATAAGATCTTTACCAAATGAATCATTTCCTATTTTGCCAAGCATTGTAACTTGAGTTCCTAATTTTCCAATAGCAACAGCCTGATTAGCTCCTTTTCCACCTGGTACTTGAAAAAATTCTTTTCCAAAAAGAGTTTCTCCTCCCTTTGGAGCTCTTTCACAAACTGTTACCAAGTCCATATTTATACTTCCTGCAACTACAACTTTTTTCATTAAAACTCCTTTCTATTTTTTATCAAAATAGGTTCTATATATGTTTTTTTTCTTTTATTTTTATCTGTAAAAAAAAGAGAGTATGTTTTTTCTCCTATTATATCAAGTGGTATTTTACAAGAGATAATGTTTATTCCAAGTACCTCTAGATATTCAATTTCCTCAAAACATGATAATTCCATTTCTTTATCAACAGCTTTCATAGCTTTCAAAAATCCTAAAAGCATAAGGTTATTAGAAGCAAATACAGCTGTAGCTGAAGTATTCAAAATTTTTTTTCCAGCTTTATATCCACTTTCAAATAAAAAATCTCCTTCATGAATATTAGTTTTTGAATATGGAATATTCATATCAAGGTGGGCATTTATATATCCTTTTAATCTTTCTTCTGCATTGAGAGAGGAAAGATCTCCAGTAATAATAGCTATATCTCTATGTCCCCTATTCAATAATTCTGTAACTACTTTATAGGCACCTATGTAATTATCAAGAAATATTCCAGGAAGAGTATAATCTTTAATATCTCTGTCTAAAAGAAAAACGGGAATATTATAATTAATAAGTGGGAGAAGGGGATTTTCTTCATATTTTCCATTGATAAGAATAGCAATAACACCAGCTATTCTTTGTCCAATTATATTTTTTATGGCTTTTTTTTCTAATTCAATATCTTCAGATGTATTGTAAAGAGCTATTTGGTAATCACTTTTAGCAAAATTTGCACATATGTTATTGATAAGTGAGGCAAAAAATGGATTGCTGATATTAGGAACTAAAAGAGCAATGGTATTATTTTCCATTTTAGAGAGGTTTCGTGCAATAACATTCGGAGTATAACCTTTTTTCTCTACAAATGCTAAAATTCTTTTTTTAGTTTCAGAATTGATATTTTCACTTCCATTAATAGTTCTGGAAACAGTGGCTACTGAAATCCCAAGATGAGCTGCAATGTCTTTCATATTCATATTATCACCACTTGTTTTTTATTTATGTAACCGTTTACAATAAAATATTACCCTACACTTTGTACTTTGTCAATAATGAATGTTTAAAAAACACAGTAGCATACACTTTGAAATAAAAATTCATAATTTTTATAAAAAAATGTTATTTTAATTTTGATCATAAAATAATTTTTGATACTCAAATTTTTTTTTGTATATTTTTATATAATTTAGATATTATTTCAAAAAATTATCAGTATTAAATAAATTGACTTTTTTAACTTTATAGAGTATATATGTATTATAAACTTGTAAAAGGAGGATATGAAAATGAAAAAAATTATACTATTATTTCTTGCTCTAGGTAGTTTAGTTATGGCAAATGCTGAAAATAACATTGAAAAAAATAGAGAAATAATGTTAGGTGGTTGGCAAATTGCAGAAATGGAACCTGTATCTTTACCTGAAAAAGTAGCAACAGGTTTTCTAGAAGCTTTTAAAAATATCTTAGGTGCTGAATATGTTCCTGTATTATATTGCGGTTCGCAAATTGTAGCAGGAAAAAACCATGTCATCATCTGCAAACAAAAAGCAATGACAAATCCTCCAGTAGAACATCTTGTAAAAGTAATATTATATGAAAATATAAAGGGAGAATTTCAAATTAAAAGTATAGAAGGGATTCTGTAATTGAATCCTAACAGCTTTAGAAAAAATAATGAAGAGAATCAGTTGAAATGGTTCTCTTTTTTATTTTTAAAATAAGCAAGTGTTTTTTCTATCTATACTTGAAAATTTGAATATATTATGATACCCTTAGTTATGTATTTAGTGATTCTAAGTTATATAAATTTATGAATATTTAAAGTATAGAAAATGAGGGATAATTTATCTCTTTTATAGGGAGGTTTATTTTGAAGCATATTATAAGTGACTACCATATACATAGTGAATTTTCAGGGGATTCAACTCAAGATATGGAAGAGATTATACAAAAAGCTATTTCTTTAGGTTTGCAGGAAATAGCCATTACTGACCATCTGGAATATGATATAGAAGGAATGACAGATAGATGGGTTTTAAAAGTGGATAAATATGTAAAGAGAGTGTTGGAATTAAAAGAAAAATACAGAAAAGATATAGATGTAAAACTTGGAGTAGAAGTGGGAGTCCAAACTCACACAAGAGAATATCTGGAAGGGATTGTAAGCAGCTATCCTTTTGATTTTGTAATAAATTCCAGTCATGCTATCAATAGAATAGATCTTGCTTTTGGAGAAATACAGGAAGGAAAAACCAAAGAAGAGGTACAGGCACTTTATTTTGATAATGTATTAAAAAATGTTGAGTTATATAATAAATTTAATGTTTATGGGCATCTTGATTTTGTTACAAGATATGGTGGACCTAAATATAGAGGGTTAAACTATAAAGAAAATTTTGATAGAATTGATGCTGTATTAAAAAAGTTAATAGAAAAAGGAAAAGGTATAGAGATTAATACTTCTGGATATAGATATAAGGAAGATAGATTTTATCCATGTACTGATATCATAAAAAGATATTATGAACTTGGTGGAGAAATCTTGACAATAGGGTCAGATGCTCATGTAAAAGAGTATTTAACTATGGATTTCAAAAGAGCATATGACTTTTTAGAAAGTATAGGTAAAAAATATATTACTTCTTTTGAAGGAATGCAGCCAGTTTTTAAGAAAATAAAATAATAAAGATAAAAAAGAGGTAAAAAAATGACTTATGAAGTAAGCAGAGAAGTAATGAATGAAGTAATAAAAGAATTTGCCAAAACAGCAAAAAAATTAAAGGGAGATCTTGTAATATTTACATCAAGATTGGAAGATGAGTATGTCATAAGAGATATTAAGGATTTTGAAAAATTAAAAATAAAAAATGGTGACATGGTTGAAGCTACTGTTTATGTAGATGATGATGACGAGTTGTTTGAAGAATTTAGACTTGGAAATGGAAAAGATGATCAAGAAGTAAGAGATAAAGTTCTTGATAGAAAAAAATAATATATTTTTAGTATTTATTAGAAATTAATGACTAAAAATATGTTAACAAAACTTACATAATGAAGAAATTTGAAATGGTAAAATTGTATTTTCAGCTTGTTTTAAAAACTGTTTGATTTAATATATAAAAAATGATAGAGTGTATTAAAAGTCTTTAATGGAGGTAGAAATAATGTATAAAAAAATAATAACTTTTTTAGCAGCAGGAGCTCTTTTAGTTGGGTGTTCTAGTATAGGGGCTGGAAAAAATGATATAAAAAGTATAGAAAAACAAGAATTTCTATTAACTAATATGTACAAAGATGCAAATATAACTATTGCATTTGAAGGAGATAGAGTATATGGATTTTCTGGTGTAAATAGATATTTTGGAGGAGCTAAAATAGAAGGAGATAATATAGAAGTACTTAATGTTGCTTCTACTATGATGGCTGGGCCAGAAAATAGAATGCAGGCTGAAAGCGGATATATAAAACTCTTAAATGAAGCAGATAAAATAGAAGTTAAAAATGATAGTATCATATTACTTACTAAAGATAATGAAAAATTAATATTTGAAAAAAAATAGTCAGATAATTTAGTTAAAGTATATAGGAAACTGTAAAATAGTTTAATGTTTTATATGAAATAAGCTAAAAATTATTTAGACAGAATAAATTTGATATTATTAATGCAATTGTAACCTTGTTGCCACATGATTGGATTAAATTGAATCTAAAATTTCCCTCTATGTAATTAGAGGGATTTGAATTTTTTGTAAAAAATTTATAAGGAGAATAAAATGTCTAAAAGTATTAGCTTGGGTAAAGATCCAGTATGGAAATTATTTTTAAATTTCTCTATCCCAGCAGTGACAGGAATGATAGTAACAGCTATGTATTCTATTGTGGATGGAATATTTGTAGGTCGGGGAGTAGGAGCAGAAGGGCTTGCTGCTTTAAATTTAGGTTACCCAATAGTGAATTTTGGAGCTGCCTTGAGTTTGATGTTTGGAATAGGAGGAGCCACCCTTATTTCTTTAAATCCAAAGGATAAAGAATTTTGTAACAGATGTTTTTCATATATAATAGTGCTTAATGTTACTGCATATCTGCTTATACTTCTTTTGGTTATATTTTTTAATGAAAGAATAATAAGGCTTATGGGAGCAAACGATAATCTTCTTCCAATGGTAAAGGCATATATGTATCCCTGTACAGCAGCATTGGGGTTTCTAATGATATCAAATAGCCTTAATGCTGTGGTAAGAAATGACAAAGCACCAGCTTATGCTTTTATTTCAATGGTAATAGGAGCTGTTACCAATATATTTTTAGATTGGCTTTTTATAATGAAATTTGGGTTTGGAATATTTGGGGCAGCAACAGCTACTGGAATAGGACAATTATTTTCAATGCTTTTTCTTATAAGGTACTTTATGAAACCTGGTTCAAGATTTAAGTTTTCATTTGAAAATAGAATAAAAATGGATATAATGAAAAAAATAGCAGCTATAGGGTTTCCATCATTTATAATGGAATTTACAGTGGCACTGATAACAATCTTGTTCAATATTTCATTTATGAAATATAGTGGGGAGATGGGTGTATCAGCTTTCTGTATAGTTGGTTATGTGTTTTATATATTTAGGATGCTGTATAATGGTATGGGACAGGGAATACAGCCAATAGTAAGTTATAATTATGGAGAGAAAAAATTAGAAAGAGTGGAAGACACATTTAAAATTGGACATAAAATATCATTTGGAATAGCAGTTATCATACTTATATGGGTGAACTTCTTTGGAAGCAGCCTTATAAGAATGTTTAATGAAGATCCAGAACTTATAAAGACTGCTGTGCATGGATTAAGATTGTATGCAAGTGCAATAATATTTGTGGGAGCTAATTTTATAAATATATCTTTCCTTCAATCTAAGGATAAAGCAAAGGCTGCCAATATACTTTCAGTCTTGAGAAGTACAGTGTTTGTATTGATAGGACTTCTTCTTCTTCCTAAATTTTTAGGTGAGAATGGAATATGGCTGGCTCTGCCATTTTCAGATCTGATGACATTTTTAACAACTTTAGTATTGAGAAAGAAAACAGATATATTATAAAAAAAGAAAGACTGTTTTAAAAATAAAAAATATTGGAATTTTCTGGTAATAAAAAATTTTAAAATTTGGACTGTTTTAGCAGTCTCTTTTTTTATGAAATAAAAAATATAAAACATTTGAATAAAAAATATTTAGTATACAATTTCATTTTAGTTATATTGAAAATATTCTAAAAACCTGAAATTAAAAAATTAAATTAAAAAGATGAAAAAAAATAGGAAATGTACTATAATTAAAGTAGAGAATATACATGGGGGGAGTAGCAATGGATATAAAAAGAGAGTGGAGAAGAAATAAAAAAGTATTTGCAGCGATTATGGCAATAGCTCTTCCTGCAATAGCTGATTTATTTGTTCAAACATTATTAGGGTTTTTTGATATGATAATGGTTGGAAAATTAGGGCCAGTAGCAATAAGTTCAGTAGGAATAGGAAATGCTCCTGTGCAGGCAGTTATTCCAGTGTTTTTTGCAATAAGTATTGGAACAACAGCCATAGTCAGCAGAGCTTTTGGATCAGACAATAAAAAAGAGGGGAAAAATTCAATGGCACAGAGTATAATTCTATCTGTACCATTTTCTATTATTATAGCAGGCCTCCTATTGATTTTTGGAGATAATATACTTAATCTTGTAGGAAGAGCTGATGATATGGACTTAGTAAGAACTACAGAGTATTACAGAGCAGTAATTATAGGACTGCCATTTTTATGCTTTAATGTAGTATTTGCAGCAGCTTATAGATCAACAAGTAAATCTACGATTCCGATGGTAGCAAATCTTATAAGTGTTATTTCAAATATTATATTAAATTATATTTTTATTTTTACACTTGGAATGGGTGTACTTGGAGCTGGAATAGCTACTACAATAGCAAGGGGAATAGTAACAGTTATTTATTTAGTGCTTACACTATTTACAAATAAGTTTTGGGTTTCAATACCATTTAGTGCATTAAAATATGATGGAAGCATGATAAGAAGAATATTAAAAGTAGGAATACCTGCTGCAGTAGAACAGGGTATATTCAGAATTGGTATGCTTGTGTTTGAAATGATGGTAATATCTTTAGGAACTATGGCATATACTTCACATAAGATAGCTCTTACAGCTGAATCATTCTCATTTAATATGGGATTTGGTTTTTCAGTAGCAGGAACAGCATTGGTAGGACAGCAGCTAGGAAAAAATTCACCTAAAAATGCTGAAAGAGATGCAAAAGCAACGACCTTATTGGCCCTTTGTGCAATGTCTGCTTTCGGATTGACATTTTTTATACTTCCAGGAACAATAATAGCCATGTTTACAAAAGAGCCAGCTATTAGAGAAATGGCAACAGGAGCTTTAAGACTTGTATCAATATGTCAACCGTTTCTTGCAGTATCAATGGTATTGAGCGGATGTTTAAGAGGAGCAGGAGATACAAAAGCAGTTCTTCTTATTACAAGTTTAGGAATGTATCTAATAAGAATACCACTTACATATTTATTTCTATACAAGCTGGAAACAGGATTACTGGGAGCTTGGGTAGTAATGTCAATAGATCTTGGGTTCAGGAGTATAGCATGTTACAGAACATTTAAAAAAGGAAGATGGAGATATTTAAGTGTTTAATGAATGGAGGTAGTTTTGGCAGAGAAAAAAATAAATTTCAGATATATTGGATATGGGAATAGTTTTGCAGATGAATACTGGAGAAAAGAGGACAAGGTAGAGAGCAATCTGTACCTTTTTTCTGATAACAGGATGAAATCTGTATTTGTTAAGAAAATGAAAAGAGATATTTTCTCAAAACAGCCAGAGTTTATGACTATGGATGAGTTTAGAGAGAGAATATTTATCTCAGATAAAATAGTATTGAAAGAGGCTAAGAGAATCTTGGCCTTTTATAAGTCTATACCACAAGATGTGAAAGATGAGCTTAATATAAAGTCATATTATGATATAATAGATTTTGCAAATAATTTTTTTGCATATTACAGAGAAATGAATATAAATGATATAGAAAAGATAGACAATATACATAACTGGCAGGAAAAATATTTTTATTATTTTAAAAGAATAAAAGAATCATTTGATGTTTTATGTCAAAAACATAATTATATTCCAAATGACTGGCTTGAGGATATAAGATATTTTCAAATGAAATGGCTTAAAAAATATGAAAAAATAATTTTTGTAGATGTAATAGAATATCCAGAGTTATATAAAAAAATTATAAATAAGTTATTAGAAGAAAAAGAGATAGAAATAATACTTCAATTAGAAAATGGAGATTTTGATGAAAATAAGCTTAAAATAGAAAAAATAACTTTACCAGAAATTTCTCCAAGCAGAATATATGTATATCAGTCTAAAGATGAATTAGAAGAGAGTATGAGCCTGATTTATTTATTTGAAGAAAAAGGGAAAAGTGGAGATATGTATTCACCTGTTCCAGAAAATAATACCTACCATAATATTTTCCCAAGATATTTTGGAAAATCTCAGGCAGTAACAATGAATGATACAAAATTATATAAATTTTTAAATATACAGTTGAATATTCTTATGAATATGGAAGAAAAACTTGGAAGAGTTTATTTAATAACAGCTTTAAAAAAAGCATTTGATGATAGAGTATTTAGAGAATACTATTCGCTGAGTGCAGAAGATATAATTACACTTAACAGCTTTATGAGAGAAGATTATAAATATATTTCTTCTAAAATATTGGATATATCAGAAGCTGAATGGATATTTTTAAATAATGTTGAATTTAGAAATAAAATGGAAAATATATTTTTTGATCTGAATAGTATAATAGAACTAAAAGGTGTAGATGATATATATGAATATTTTAAAAAGCAGATAAATTTAGAAAAATTTATTGAGAAAGAATATGGGAGTATTTTTGAGAAATTTTTTGAAATATTTGGAATAATGAAAAGTAATGAGAATATGAGTATTCATAATAGTTTTAATACATATTTTGAAGGAAATCTTGGAAGTTCTCTTTTTAGGCTTGTTATTCAATATATGAAAGACATAGTTATATCTTCAAATGAAAAAGTAGATTCTGAAAGGGCTATTGTTAAAAATATGGAAGCTGCTAGATTTGCAAGAGAAAGCCAATCATTATATAAAGAGAAAAAAATGTTTGGAGAAACTAATTTCTTTATGGATATTACTGGGGATATTCTACCAGGGAATATAGGTGATAATCTTATATTTACTGAAAAACAAAGAAAAGATATGGGAATGATAAGCAGAGAGGAAAAAAGAGAAATAAAAAAATATAGATTTTTCCAAGCTGTATTCAGTAACATCAATGCTGTTATTTTTACTAAAAAAAATGAAGATAAGGGAATAGATATATCTCCATTTTTAGATGAACTTTGTATAAAATATAATTTAGAAATAAAAAAGACACCTGTTGATCTAAATGGAAGTATAGATGCTCTTAAGAATGCTGTATTTGAAAAGGAAAAAGGATATTCAGAATTTGAAATGGAAAGTTTTCCAAAAGATAATGAAGATTTCAAAGATGGAAAATTAAGTATGGGAGCATACGATTACAGTAATTTAAAACAATGCAGATTGAAATTCTATTTTCAAAAGATGAATAATCTGGAATATCTATGTTTGCCAGAAGAAAGTGATATAAGCAGCAGATTTTTTGGAATACTTGTTCATAAGGTATTAGAAGAAATAGTAAAAGGAATGTGGAAAGAAGTAATATCAAAGGGAAATTTTAAAATTGATAATACTTATATAGAGGAAATATTGAATAAACATTTTTCATACAGCAGAGCTAAAATACCAGTACATATGGATAATTACTGCAGTGAAATAATGATTCCAATAATTACAGCTAATATAGAGAAATTTTTTAGTTATATAGAAACAAAATATCAAAATATTAAAATAAAAAGATTCCAAGGAGAAAAGGGAGTATATGAAACAAAACCATTTATAGATGGAGAGATTCAGATATTTCTCAGAGGAGTAGCTGATTTAGTAATAGAAAGTGAAATTGGAAATGAAATTATAGATTATAAAACTGGTGGAGCTAATAAAGAACAGCTGGATTACTACAGCATCATTTTGTATGAAGATGAAAAAAAGGCCCAAAAATACATTTTTAATGTATGGAAGGGAAATATAGAAGTACATGAAGAAATAAAACTTACAAAAGAAGAATTAAAAGAAAATATAATAGATTTTTTGAAGAGCAATGAATATTCTCTTGCTGAAAAAAATAGTGTATGCAGCAGCTGTGAATATATAAAAATATGTGGAAGGGGGAGATAATAGTGAAAAACAGACTGGTTTTAAAAGCAAGTGCTGGAACAGGAAAAACTTATCGTCTCTCTTTGGAGTATGTAGGGGCATTGTGCAGAGGAATAGATTTTAAAGACATACTTGTAATGACTTTTACTAAAAAAGCCACAGCTGAAATAAAAGAAAGAATACTTAAATTTCTAAAGGAACTGGCAGAGAATGCGAAAAATGGAGAAAGTATAAAAGAAAATTTAAAGAAAATATACCCAGATATGGAATTTGACTATCCAAAAATATCAGCTATATATCAGGATTTAATTCAAAATAGAGATAAACTAAAAGTATATACAATTGATGCTTTTACGAATTTAATATTTAAAAAGGCTATAGCACCATATTTGAAAATTTATTCATATGAAATAATTGATGATGATGAAAATAGAAAGATGCTGATAAAAACATTTCAAAAGATATTTGATAATAAAGATGATTTCAGAGCTTTTAAAGGTTTTCTGGAGGATAATTCAGAGAAGGATATGGAAAATTACCTTACACTTATAAAAAATCTTTTAAATGAAAGATGGAAGGTTATCGTCTTAGGAGAAAAACTAAAAGAGAAAAGAGAAGCACTGACATCAGACAACAATTATAAACACATGGATAGAATAGTAGAAATACTGGAAAGAATATCTAAAATAAAAGATAAGTCTTTAGAAGAATTATTTAAAACTTCATTGAAAAAATATCTGTTATGCAAAGATGAAAATGAAAAAGAAGCTTTTATTCTTGAAAAAAATGGAGATATTCTTGAAAAAGAAATATGGAATGGGGTAAAAGTAAAGTCTAAAAAAGGGGATATAGATTCTGAACTAGAGGATATGAAATATATCTATGGAGAATTGAAGGATAACCTTGCTAAAACTATGTATAATAATAGTATTATTCCCTATGAAGAAAAGCTGCTTTACATATTAAATAGAATATATGAAGTTTATGATGATATAAAATTTAAAGAAAAAAGATTTACACATTCAGATATCAGCAGTTATACTTTCAAATATATAAGAGATAAGGAATTGAACTTTATAAATGAAAATGGAGTAACAGATGAATTCTTTGAGATTTTAGATGGGAAAATTGATACTATATTTATAGACGAATTTCAAGATACAAGTATACTTCAATGGAAAATATTGAAAGATATAATTGATCAAACAAATAATGTAATCTGTGTTGGAGATGAAAAACAAAGTATTTATGGATGGCGTGGGGGAGAAAAAAAGCTATTTGAAAATCTTGAAAAGATAATAGATGGGAAAGAAGAGAAACTTTTTACTTGTTTTAGGAGTGAAAAAAATATAGTAAGTTTTACAAATATGATATTTTCAAATATATCTAAAATGTCAGAAAATGAAGAATTTGAAGGAGAGTCATGGAATTTTTATGAAGTAAACTCTAAGTCAGATGATATAGCTGGGCATATAGAGATACTGAGAAAAAAAACATCTGAAGAAGTGACTGTGATAGATCAGATAATAAAAAAGATAAAAGAGGATTTTAACAAGAACTATAAAGGAATAGGAATATTGGGAAGAACTAATAAGGAACTGGATATGATAGCTGAGAAATTATCAGAAGCAGACATCCCTTATGTCATAGATTCAAATTCTAATATAGTGGACTATAGGGGAATAAATGGACTTTTTTCTTTGATAAACTATCTTGTAAAAGATGATTATCTCTCACTTTTGGATTTTTTTAGATCAGATTTGATAAATATAGGGGTAAAAACTCTAAAATATATGATAAAAAATAGAAAAGATATAGAAAAATATCTTAATATGGAAGATACAGAAACAGCATTAAATGGAACTGAACTTACAGTATTGGAAACAGTGAGAGATATAAAAAAAGAATATATGGAAAATAATGGGGAAACAAGTTTTCTAACTTACAATATATTGAAAAAAGTAGGAATAGGTGGAAAATTTAATAGTAAAAGTGATATTTCAAATATTTATTCTTTTTATAAAATAATAAAAAATTATAAATATTTTGAGGAATTTATTGTTGAGTTTGAAGATAAAAAAAATAGTGATAAATTTAAAAAAATGGTATTAGAAGATGATAACAGTGTAAATATTATGACTATTCATAAATCGAAGGGGCTGGAGTTTGATACTTTATTTTACTATTATAATCCTTCATCAAGAGGCAGTTCACGAGGAAATGTAAGATTCTTTCTAAAGATGGATAAAGATTACAATGAACCTGAAAGTTTTTTAATAACTCATGACAAGTTTAAAAAAATTATAAAATCTTTAGGAAAAGAATATGATTATCTGAATGATATAGAAATCAAAGAGAAGCATGAAGAGATAAATAATCTGTATGTAGCTCTTACTAGACCTAAAAATAATTTATATATAGCAGTTGAAAATGATAAAGAAAGTATTTTTTCTGAAGCTTTATTTCTTAGTGAAAATACTATTCAGGACAGTGATATTGTGTTTAGCAAAAATGACAAGGGAACAGCTGAAGGAAAAAAGAGAGAATTTACAGTTGATTTATCAACTCCAGAAGCTGAATACCCTGAAGCAGAAGAAAGCATGGAAAAAGAAAGAGAAAAAATTTACTCCCATGCTCTTGGAAATGAAATAAAAAGAGTAAGAGGAACAACTGTACATTTCTTTTTGGAGAATATTATGTATGGAACCAGTGAAGAAATAGCTTTAGCAAAAGAATTAACTTTTTCAAAATTTGCTTCAGTAATAGGAGAAAAAACTATAAAAGAACTGCTGGCAGATGAAGTTATAGAATATATTCTAAATAAAAATAAAAAAATATTTTCTGATGAATGGGATTTTATTTTCCCTGAATATGAAGTATTCACAGATGAGAAAACATACCGTATAGATAGGTTAATGGTAAAAATGCCAGTAAATGACTCCAAAGGGACAATTTATATAGTGGATTATAAAACTGGAGATACTGATGAAGATCAGATGGAGAATTATAAATATTTAATAGAAAAACTTTTAGAAGATAGAAAAATGCTGGATAAATTTGAAATAATCACAGAATTTATAGAATTTAAATTATGAAAATAAAAGGAGTAAATATGATAGTAGAAGTAAAAGAGCACAATCCTAAATGGACTTGTCTGTATCTTGAGGAAGCTGAAAAAATAAGAAAAATACTTCAAGGTGAACTTATCGAAATATATCATATAGGAAGTACTTCTGTAAAAGGGTTAAAAGCAAAACCAATAATAGATATAATGCCAGTGGTAAAAGATATAAATAGCATAGATCAGTATAATAGCGAATTTATTGAATTGGGCTATGAGCCAATGGGCGAATTTGGAATACCAAAAAGAAGATTTTTTAAAAAAGGAAAAGAAAAAAGAACTCATCACATCCACATATTTCAAATTGCTGATAGAGATAATATTGAAAGGCATCTTGCAGTAAGAGATTATCTGAGAGAACATCCAGAAGATGCAGAAGCATATGGAGAGTTGAAGTATGAATTGGCACAAAAGTTTTCAAAAGATATAGAAGCCTATTGTGATGGAAAAGATTTCTTTGTAAAAGAGTTGGAAAAAAAGGCTCTTGTATGGTACAAAACTAAAAAGTAAGAGAATAAGACCAATATAAATTTAAAATATTAAATAATTAAAAAAGCTGACTTGGAATTTTTCATGTCAGCTTTTTATATTAAAATAAAAAATATAAAACAGAAATATTATATAAATTAGTAATTTATTTGTTGATCTCTACAATTTTTTAATTTTAATAACTCAATTCTTTCAATATTTTATCAATCTCTTCGCTTTTTTCCTGAGGAGCATTAATAAAAATGAATGTATTTTCTATTCTTGAAATAACCTTATACTTAGAATTAGCTTTTAAAGTATATCTTGAAGTATTTCCCATAGTTTTTTTAGTTTCAACAGTTTTATTTCCCTTTGATTTTTCAAAAGTTTCTTTGTTAAGATTGTAAGAACTAACTGCAACATCTACATTTTCAACAACAAAAAATTCTATTTGATAGTTATCTTTTCTAGCAATTATTACATTGTTAATTGCTTTAGAAGGATACTGAGAAGTAATGTCTATAACTTCATATCCATTTTTTCCCATTTTACTTTCAAATTCTCCAACTGTCATAGCTTTTTTATTTCCACAGCCTATAACAGTAAAAATTAATACTGCTCCAATTAAAATTGAAATAAGTTTTTTCATAAAGCCCCCTCGATAAATTTTATAGTTAATTATATCACAAAAAAAATTATTGATGTTAACTTATTTTAATGAAAAAAATGTATTTGGGAAAAGATTATAGAAATATTGAAAGAAATAGAATAAAAAATTTTTTATAGAAAATGCTTAATAAAAAAGAGAAGATTAATTCTAACCTTCTCTCTTTTTATTAATCTCTAAATACTTGCCCAATAGGCTGTACTTACAAGAATATTTTATTATTTAAAGAGTTAATCTCTAAGTGCCAGCGGCATCAAAATATATTTATAGTCCTCTTTTCCAATTTCAGTTATTTCAAACATAGAAGAAGCATTGCTTCCTTTAATAACTGGATTGTCTGAAATATTATCTATATATTCAGCAAGAAATTTACAATTTAGTGAAGATTTAAAATCTTCTCCCTCTTTTATCATATTAACTTTTTGGTTAATTTTAGCTTTTCCAGAGAAGGCATTGATTAATAGTATTTTTCCCTTAAAGTCAAATATAGCACCAAATTTGGCATCTATACTTGTCTTGGCTACTGTTATAACTCTTTTTAAAGCACTTTTTAACTCATCTCTATTGAATTCCATAACTTTACTGAAAGAACTGTTAGCAAGTATGCCTTTGAAGTCAGGGAAAGGTAATGCTATGGTTTTGCTTGAAAAATAAGCATTTTCCCAAGTAAGAATAATGTTTTCTCCACTAAACCCAATCATCACTTCTTTTTCAGAATCTTTTAAAAGTTTACAGATAATATTTATTGTATCCATAGGAACTGAAATTTCTTTTTCTACATGGCAATTTTTTTCAGACTTTAGATATAAAAGCCTGTAAGAGTCTGTAGATACAAGATTGATTTCATTTAATTTGAAGATAGCTCTTACACAGTTTATTTGAATATTATCATTTGTCAAAGATGCTGCAAATTTAGATTTTTCAAGAAGTTTTACAAATTCTCCACCACTTATAGAAAGTAGTTTTATAGGTGTAGTTTCTGTAATAATAGGAAAAGTTCCCTCTCCAAGTATTGAAAATTCAGCTTGATGTACTGTAATAAATCCATTATTTAAAATAAATTCAATATATTCTTCATCTAAAAGTTTTATATATTCAAGAAGAAGAAATGGTTTTAAAACTACACTTCCTTCCTCTTTCACTTCAGCTTCAGTTTTTCTGATATGGTCTACTTCAAGATTAGTTCCTACAAAAGTAATGATATTACTTTCAGCTTTTATTTGCAATCCTGAAACAATAGGTTTAATAGGGTTTTCTTTTAATACGTTTGTATATTCAGAAAGTATTGAAATCAATTCCTCTCTTTTTATAGAAAATTTCATTTATGCCTCCAAAGATATTTGTTAATTAGCAATTAGTATTTCTTGCCAGTATTTATTCTGTAGGTCAAGAGTATCATGAATATCTCTCAATACTTGAGTATTTTTTAGATCTTCTATTTGGAATAAAGGTTCTACTTCCATTAATTCTCTGGCTGGAATATTAATAGAAGGTGTTTCCAGTATATCAGCTAGCTGAGCATATATTTCAGGTCTATGAATAAATTCAATAAACTTATAAGCATTTTCTTTATGAGGAGCATTGCTAAGGATAACAAATGAATCTACATATGCAGTTCCACCTTTTTCAGGAATAATAAAATCAACCTTTTTTCTTTCATTTGCATCAAGTTCTCTAAAAATATTATCAGGATACCCTTGAACAACCCAAAAATCACCATTAGCAAATCCTTTACCAAAAGATTCTGCATCAAATTTAGCTATATTTTTTTTCCATCCTTTTACCATTTCAGCAGCATCAGCAATATCTTTTTCATTAGATGTAGTCTGGTCTTTTCCATTCATAGCAAGAGCTGATGTCATAACTTCTCTCATATCATCTAAAAGAGTCATTCTTCCCTTAAGATCACTCCTGTTGTAAATAGAATAATCTCTTGGATAATCTTTAACATAATCAGTATTGACTGCAATAACAGTGGCTCCCATAACATAAGGGACTGCATAGTCATTATTTTTATCGAAATATTGAAGCTTTTCAAGCACTAAAGGATCTATATTTTTGAATGTAGATAATTTACTTTTATCAAGTTTGTCTATCATTTTTTCTTTCATCATAATTTCAGTATAGTCAGCTGATGGAAGTACAATATCATATCCAGCTCCACCTGCTTTTAATTTTGTAAACATTTCTTCATTAGAAGAATAAATGTCTTCAATGACCTTTATACCAGTTTCTTTTTCAAATGCCTGATAAGTTTCTTTTGGAATATAATCAGCCCATCCATAAAGATACAGTGTATTTTCATCTTTACTGCTCTTTCCACAAGAAATCAAAGTGAAAACCAGAGTTAATAGTAATAGTATTTTTTTCATTTATCAATCCTCCTAAGTTCATAGTCTTTTAATATTTTAATATAGAATAAAGATTAAGTCAATTAAATTTCATATTATTGATAAAGTGAAATTTCAGTTAAAATCTTTGAAATATCCTCAGCAAAATAAGTTTTTGGTTTAACTTTAAGTGCCATATTTTCTAAATAAATAAGAGATTTAATCACTGGATATATTTCATTGCTGAAAATCATTCCATTATTTATTCCAGACTTAAAAGAACGCATTATATTTTTTGCAATACTGTCCTTTTGAAGATAACTTCCTTTAGAATTTTTAAATATATTATTTACTTCTACTGATATTGAATTCATTTTTTCTGCTTCAATTTTAATTTCAGACATATTATTTAGAATATTAGGTATTTCTGAATAATCATATTTAGAAATGCTGGAAAGAAGTTTAAAAAGATTTGATTTTGTATCATCACTTACTGATGAAAGAACATTACAGTCTTGAAAATATATAAAGCCATCACTTCCAAGAATAATGTTTCCTAAATGAAGATTATTGTGAAAAGTACCTATTTTTAAAATAAAGAAAAGCTGGATTCTCATTATTTCCAGAACATCTTTATAACTGAGTCTTCTATTTTCAAGCATTTGGTAAAAATATGTTCCATATGTATATTTGCTTACTAACATGATATCTGATGTAAGATAAGCATAGATAGATGGGAACTTTAATCTTGCAAAACCTTTATAGTTACCATACTGAGTAAGATAATCTTTCAAAAGCTCTGTACTTTTTATTTCGTTGTTCAAATTAAGTTTTTGTTCAGTTACTTTTTTTAAATTTTCTATTATTTCAACAGTTTTATATTTTTTATTAAATTTGGGATAAAACCATGAAAAAAATTTTAATTCTTTTTCCAGAGAATTAACTTTTTTGGTAAAACTTTTTTTAGCATTTTCATTAACAGCTTTTATGGTAATTTCAGTACCATTCTTTAGACACCCTTTAAAAAGATAGTTTATATCTGAATAAGAATATGAATCATTATCATAATATTCCATCTGTGATAATAGAGGACTTTTTTTAGGCAGCATAGTTAAAAGATGCCTGTCTTCTTTTTCAGTGTCAGATGTCTGAAATTTAGAAAGATAAATACATTTTTCTATATCTATAACATCAAATCTTGAAGAATATTCTTGAGCAATTCGGATACCAAGTATACCAAGTTTCGTAATGATATCTGGATTGGGAAATTTTTTAGAATGGAAAGATGAAACCAACCTTATGAAATTTAGTAAAAGCATACTAACTTCCTCCTTAGTATAATACAATATTTGTACAGCTAATTATAGCTCATATTTTGTTTAAAGTAAATATGTAAGAGGAAAGGGAGTATAAATTAAAGTCCTAATTTTTAATAAATTATGATATAATTACTATATGAAAATTTAAAAAATAACCAAAAGAGTTATAGGAGGAACAGTGGACTATATTAACAGTCTGGAAAATAATACAATAAAAAAAATAAAAAAGCTTAAGATAAAAAAATATAGAGAAGAGGAACAGCTTTTTATAGCTGAAGGAAGAAAATTTCTTGATTTTACTTTTGAACCAGATATGATAGTTTTCAGAGAAAATTATGATATAACTAAAGAGATAAAATTAAAGCTTGAAAAATTTCAGTGCCGAAAGATAGTTGTTTCTGAAAGAGTATTTGCTCAACTTACTTCACAGGAAAATTCACAGGGAGTAATAGTTGTTTATCCATATATTGAAGGAACAATACATAAATTACAAAATAATATAATAGTTCTTGACAAGATAGGTGATCCCGGAAATTTAGGAACTATTATAAGAGTAGCTGATGCAGCTGGATTTAAGGATATACTTCTCACGAAAGGGAGTGTAGACTGTTATAATGAAAAAGTTGTCAGAAGCAGTATGGGTTCTATCCTTAATATGAATATAATATATATGGAAGAGGCAGAACTTATAACTTTTTTAAAAAAAGAAAATTATAAAATAGAAGTTACAGCATTGGACAAAGATTCAGTTTCTTATACAAAAATGAAACTGGCAGAAAAAAATGCTATTGTTTTTGGAAGTGAGGGAAACGGAGTATCTCAGAATTTTCTGAAAATATGTGATGAAAAAATAATTATACCAATTTATGGAATAGCAGAATCACTAAATGTAGCTATGGCAAGCGGAATAATTTTATATAAAACTAAGGAGATACTGGGGGAATAAATGGTAGAGAAATATAAGCATTTAGAAAGAAAAGAAGTTTTTAAAAACAATCATATAACAGTTTATAGTGAAAAATTGCAGCTCCCTAATGAAAAAGTCGTAGATTGGACTTTTACTGGAAAAAGAGAAGCTGTAGGAATAGTAGCTTCATTTGATGATAATACTATCCTTATGGTAAAGCAATACAGACCAGCAGTAAAGAAAGTAACAATGGAGATACCAGCTGGGTTAGTGGAAGAAGGAGAAGATCCTCAAGAGGCGGCTTTAAGGGAATTAGAAGAAGAAACAGGTTATAAAGCTGGAAAGATAGAAAAAGTATGTGAATTTTATAATAGTCCAGGGGTAACAGATGGTAAATTTTATATTTATTATGCTGAAGAATTAAAAAAAACTCATCAGCACCTTGATGAAGATGAGTTTTTAGAAGTTGAAAGAATATCTTTAAAAGATATTAATATAACAAAACTTTCAGATGCCAAGACTATGCTGGCAGTAAGTTTTATAAGCAATAGAAAACTTTAACTTTTTTTCTGATTATGTTTAAATGTATAATAGGCTACAGCTATAATTATAGCTCCACCTAAAAGGCTCAGCATATCTGGTATTTCATGGAAGAATATAAATCCAAATATAATACCAAAAACTATTGCAGAATAGGTGTAAATGGATACTTCAGTGGCTTTTGAATATTTATAAGCATAAGTTACTCCAAATTGTCCTATAGAGGCAAACAATCCTGTAGCCAATAAAAGCATAAACTGGGTAGATGTAGGTATTATATAATCAGCAAGAACAAATGGTAAAGTTCCCAATACAGATATAATAGAAAAATAAAATACAATAGTATCAGGACTTTCCTTGTCTTTAAGGTATCTGAGAAGTGTATATGCAACTCCAGCAGAAGCAGCTGACATAAGTCCAGAGATACTCGGAATTATGCTTAAGGAGAATTGAGGTTTTATAACCAATAATGCTCCTGCAAATGTAATAAATATACCAATAATCTGCTCTTTATCTATTTTTTCTTTTAGGAAAAGGCAGGCCATAATAGTGACAAATATTGGTGACAGCTTTCCAAGCATGGTAGAATCTGCAAGAGTCAGGTGGCTTATAGCATAGAAATTAAGTATAACACCAGCAAGTCCAAACCCTGCTCTGGCAAGGAGGGCTAATTGATTTTTCTTCTGTCCAAAGACAGGAGAAGAGGATCTTTTGATAAGATAAAAGGCAATGACAAGACTTACTAGGTTTCTAAAAAGTACCTTTTCAAATAAAGGAATATCTTTTAGGTATTTTACTGTGACACTCATAAGTGTAAATCCTAAAGCAGATATAAGCATAGAAAATACGGCTTTGGTTTTGTTTGACATAAGTTTAAACATCCTTTCTATAAATAAATTTAAGTTTTTAAGGGGGAAGATTTTGAAAAAATTATCATTCTTTGTAATACTGACAATATTATTTTCAGGATGTATGTTTTCTCGGGCAGAGATTAGGAGAGATGAAAAAATCTCTAAATATTTTACAATGGGTGAGGCAGTTGATAGTGCCATGGCCAAAAAATATGGGATAGACAATACTCCTTCAAAACAACAGGCAGCAAATATAAGATATACAGCTGTAAGGCTGGATAAATTCAGAAAATTGCTGGGAAGACCAATTCAGGTAAGCAGCTGGTACAGAAGCAGCCGTGTGAATAGGAGAGTAGGTGGTTCTGATAGTTCCGCTCATCAAAGTGGTCTTGCTGTTGACATAATATTAAAAAAAGGCTCAGCCTACAAAGAGTTTCAAAAAATAATGAAATCATCATTAAGTTATGATCAATTAATATATTACCCTAAAAGGGGACATTTGCATATAGGTTTTCGAAAAAATATGAAAAAAGAAAGACAGCAAGTAATGATGAAATAGGAGTGAAAATGAGAATAAAAGAGATATTAGAGAAAGAAAAATTAACAAGAGAAGACCTTATTACACTTATGAAGATATCTAATGCTGAAGAATTAGATATGCTTTATAAAAAAGCTTATGAGGTAAAAACAAAAGAGGTAGGGAGAAAGGTATATTACAGAGGGCTTATAGAAATAAGTAATATATGTATAAAAAATTGTAATTATTGCGGAATAAGAAAAGGAAACAGTAAGACTGAAAGATTTTCTATGTCTAAAGATGAGATAATGAAAGGAGTAAAATGGATTTATGAAAATAATTATGGATCTTTAGCTCTTCAATCTGGAGAAAGGCAAGACAGAGAATTTACTGATTTTATAGAAGATATAATAAAAGAGATAAAAAAACTTTCCAGTGGAAGATTAGGAATAACTTTATCTTTAGGAGAACAATCTTATGAAACATATAAGAGATGGTTTGATGCAGGAGCACATAGATATCTATTGAGAATAGAAAGTACAAATGAGGAGTTATTTAAAAAACTTCATCCACAAGATGGAAAACATACTTTCGAAGTTAGAAAAAAGTGCTTAGAAGATCTAAGAGAGATAGGATATCAGGTAGGAACTGGAGTTATGATTGGAGTTCCAGGTCAGACAGAAGAGGACTTGGTGGATGATATACTTTTTTATAGAGATATGAAAATAGATATGATAGGAATGGGACCTTATATAATTCATAAGGATACGCCATTAGGTCAGGAATGGGAGCATACAGTGCTTCCTAGTGAAAAAAGAGTGGAATTGGGGCTGAAAATGATAGCATTAACAAGAATCTTTCTTAAAGATGTAAATATAGCAGCTACTACTGCACTTCAAGGATTAGATTCACATGGAAGAGAAAAGGGACTTTTAGCAGGAGCTAATATACTTATGCCAACTGCTACATTAGAAGAACATAAAAAAAAGTATCTTCTTTATGATAATAAACCAGGAATAGAAGATAGTGTAGAAAAATGCAGAGACGATATGGACATGAAAGTGAAATCTATAGGTGATGAGATAGTTTATGGAGAATGGGGAGATTCACTTCATTTTAAAAGAAAAAAAAGGTAAAAAAGAAGCTGGTTCAATTTTGAGCCAGCTTCTTAAAAATAAAGATTAATTCATTTTGTCTACTAGAGTTTTTCCAGCTTTGAATTTTACAGACTTCTTAGCTTCTATTTTGATTTCTTCACCAGTTTTAGGGTTTCTTCCCATTCTTTCAGCTTTTTGAACTACTTCAAATTTTCCCCATCCAATAAAATTTAATTCTTCACCAGATTTCAGTACTTCTTCAATCTCTGTTAAAATAGCGTCAACTTTTCTTTCTGATTCAGCTTTAGAAACAAATATTCCTTTTTCAAATAAAGCTTTTGCAAAATCCTTTTTTGTCATTATAAATTTCCTCCTAAAATAAAACTAAAAAAATACAAGTTCCTAATTTATATCATATATTCCAGATATTTTCAAATTTTTTTTATAATTTTTTTAAATATTTCTTTTGATATTTTTAAAAAACATAGTAGAATATAGTCAGCGATAAACAAAAATATAAGATTACAGAAAAAAGAGAGGTAAAATGATGAAGAAAAAATGTTTGGTGTTATTTCTAATGTCAATGATTTTTTTCTCATGCAGCCATGTTAACTACAAAATAGATGACAAGTCATATCAGGCTAAAGGGAAAGACAATAGAATAAAATATATCGTCTTACATTATACAGCAACTAATGATGAGGTAGGAATAAGAGCCTTGACTGGGCCAAATGTCAGTTCTCATTATTTAGTGACTTCAAAAGCAGAAGAACCAACATATGCTTTAGTTCCTCATGAAGAGAGAGCATGGCACGCTGGAGTAAGTGAGTTTGGTGGAAGAAGCAATATCAATGATACATCAATTGGAATAGAAATAGTAAATATAGGAATAAAAGCTATTCCAGATGCTCCAAAGTATGATGGATTTTTCAGACCATATGATGAATATGTAGAATTTGATGATGCACAGATAAGAAAAGTGGCAGCATTGTTAAAAACACTTATTGAACAATATCAGATAAAACCAAAATTTATTGTAGGACATTCAGATGTAGCGCCATTGAGAAAAATTGATCCAGGTCCAAAATTTCCATGGGAAAGACTTTACAGAGAGTATAATATAGGAGCCTGGTATGATGAAAGTGATAAAATTTTCTTTATGAATGAGAGTTTATTTAATGTTACACCAATCTCTGAAATAAAAGCAGAACTCAGAAAGTATGGTTATAAAGTTAATACAACTGATGAATGGGATGAGGAAAGTAAAAGAGTAGTATATAATTTTAAAGCACACTTTAATCCAAAGATGTTAAGTGAAGAAATGGATTTAGAAAGTTTTGCTATTTTGAAGGCCTTGAATAAAAAATATAAATAAGTGAGTTAATAATTGAATGAAAGTACATAAAGAGGCAACTTTTTTAAAAAAATTTGCTTGTATAAAATGCTAATTAGTGGTAAAATAGAGCCGTAGTAAAACCTTAATTTATAAATTAAACACTAAGTTTTTAACACTTTTCAAAAATTTTAGGGTTTGTTTGTTCTTAATGGTTTTAATTTTCTTAAAATTTTTGGAGGTGCTTTAAATGCTAAAAGGAACTGTAAAATGGTTTAACAAAGACAAAGGGTTCGGATTTATTTCTGGTGAGGATGGAAACGATTATTTCGTACACTACTCAAACATCAATTCAAAAGGATTTAGATCATTAGAAGAAGGACAAGCTGTAACTTTTGAAGTTACTGAAGGAAACAAAGGTCCAGTTGCTTCTAATGTAACTGTAGCATAGTTTAAATTTGCTGAAAAAATTTGTAGGGTACCAGCAGGTGCCCTATTTTTTCTTGGTGGAAATGATTAATGGAGGGATAAAATGAAAAGAAAATCTAATAAAAAAGAAAAAAAATCTCATATTTTCATCATTAATACAGCTGTAAAAATATTTTTGTTTCCACTTTTTATTTTTGGCATTTTATTGAGAGAATATGATAGAATATTCAAAAAAAAGAAAATTAAGAAAAGAACTGAAGGATTATGGTATTAAAGATATTAAGAAGTTCTTTACAAAATAATAGATTTATGATAAAATAAAATCCTTGTGTGCACAGGTGGCGGAATGGTAGACGCGTAAGGTTGAGGTCCTTATTGGTAGTTTTCCAGTGAGAGTTCAAGTCTCTTCCTGTGCACCACCTACTTATACCTAAAAAATAAGAAATATTTATATAAAGTAAAAGACTGTATTTTTTTAACAGCCTTTTTTATTTTAATATTATTTTTAATTTTATGTCATTATTATATTTATTTGCCTCATCTTCATTTAAAATAAATATTTCTTAAATCACAAGGTTAAATAATTTTTTCATGTCTTCTCTATTTTCCAGCTTTAAAATCACAAATAATTGTTTTAAAAATATTAGAGTTATATATTCTGAACATACTTCCTTTTCCATTTTATACTTTTTTCTATTTAAAGTATTTTTAATTTTATTCCTTAATATTAAATTATTTTTAATAACTTATTTTTTATTATATTTTTTCTAATTATAAGGTATCAATTTCAAAAAGATAAAGTATAATTTATTTTCCATTTTATTATTTTAGAGATAGATGAAGATATTAAAAATGAAAATATTTATTTATAATTGCAAAACTCTTGAAGTGAAATGAAGAAAGATATTAAAGATGAAAGAAAAAAATAAAGATAGATTAATAAAAAGGGAATGTAGAAAAAAGTTAGAAAAGCTTAATTAGAATAGAATTTGGAAAAGCTAAGGAATATATCTGGGTTTATTATTTTTAAGGAGGAAAAATGAGGGTAATAGCAATAACAGGAGTTGTAGTATTTATATTGTGTATAGCAGCATATAAAATAATAGATAAAATTTTTGATGAAGAATGGAATAAATGGGGATGGTAAAAAATAGAATAATGTGTATGAAGGAAATAATTCATGTTATTGTAGAAGTTAAAAAAATAATAAAAAGAAAAGAAGAAAATTATCAAATAAAAAGTTATATTTATGTTGAAAGACAACAAATATAGATAAAATATTTGATAATTTTTTTATTAAATTTATTTAAAAAAGTCTTGACCTTAAACCTGCTTAAACGTTTATAATTATTTATATAAAGAAATATTCTTATATTATATAAATAAAGTTCAGTAGTAGAGGAGGTAATAAAATGAAAAAAACAACAATAATTTTATCAGCATTAATGGTGATGGTTTGTTCAAGTGGAGTTATATACGCAGAAGCAGGTGATGGAAAACCTTTAGAAATGGGAAAAACAGAAATAAGTATGCAAAAACAAAATAATGATGAGAGAACATATGATTTTACAAGAAGAATAGATAATGAAAAAAGTAATTCAAAAGAAACAAGTTGGGAAATGAGTCATAAAATGGCCCATGAAAGAAGTGAAGAAAGATAACTGAATGATAAAAAATATTTATAATGTTTAAAAATCTCTCCCTAGAGATATTTTATAATATAGTTATAGTTGAAAAAACCTTTCAGAGATGAAAGGTTTTCTTTTATTGTAGTTTCTTAATTGTATAATAATTCAATAAAAAATACTCATATTTTTAAAACAATTGAAATTAATCATATTATCTTTGATTTATAATTTTTCTTTTAATTTTATAACTTTTTCTTTAATGAGTTCAATTACTTCTATAAATTTCTCATCTGATTTTCCAGTAGGATCATCTAATCCCCAATCTTCTCTAAATTCACATGGAAGAAAAGGACAATCAACATTACATCCCATTGTTATTATAATATCAACTTTAGGTATATCAGTTAATAATTTAGGCTTTTGAGTTTTTTCCATATCTATTCCATAATGCTTTTTCATCAATCTCACTGCATCTTGATTAATTTGTGATTTTACTTCAGTTCCAGCACTGTAACTTTCAAAAATATAATTAGCATAATATTTTCCAAAAGCTTCAGCTATCTGACTTCTGCAAGAATTATGGACGCAAATAAAAGCAACTTTTTTCTTTGCCATTTATATATTCTCCTTATATTTTTCTAATATTTTTATTATATCTTCAGTTTTTAAAACTTTTCCATAGGAAACTATTTTTTCATTTATAACTAAACCTGGAGTAGACATTATTCCATAACTTGAAATTTCTGCCAAGTTTGTTATTTTTTCTATATCAGCTTCGATATTTAAAGTAATAAGAGCTTCTTTTACATTATCAGATAAATTAGTACAATTTTTACATCCAATACCTAAAATTTTAATATTTAAATCTGTTTCTTTTTTTAGAGTATTCTCTTTTGAAATTTCTTCAGTACTGCAGTTGCCACAGCTGCATTTACTTTTAAAAACTTTGCTGAATATTCCCATTTATTCACTCCTTTAATAAAATATATTTTTAATTTTTAAATAAACAGATAACTAAACGCATTGAAACTGTATCCAATTATTATTATTCCAGTAGCAACTATTCCTACAAATGTTACAAGAAGTTTATTTTGCACAACTTTTTTTAACATTATTATGGAAGGCAAACTTAATGCGGTAACTCCCATCATAAAAGACAAGATAGTTCCAACTCCAACACCTTTTGCAAAAAGAGCTTCTGCAATAGGAATAGTTCCAAATATATCAGCATACATTGGTATCCCTACAAATGTTGCTATTAATACTGAAAATGGGTTATTAGTACCTAATATCTTTTGAATAATTCCAGCAGGTATCCAGTTATGAATTAAAGCACCTATTCCAACTCCAACAATAATATACCAAAAAACTTTTTTTACAGTTTCTTTTACTTGCTCATATGCATACTCAAATCTTTCTTTAGTTGTAAGTTCAGGTGATTCAATATCTATATTTCCAACAGGTTTTGTAAATTTGACAACATATTTTTCCATTCCCATTTTATCTAAAATACTTCCCCCTATTACTGCAAGAATAAGTCCAACAATAACATAAATTACTGCTATTGGTAAACCGAATACACTGATTAAGAGAATAAACGATCCTAAATCCACCAATGGAGAAGATATCAAAAAAGAAAATGTAACTCCAACAGGAAGTCCAGCATTTGTAAATCCTATAAATATGGGAATAGATGAACAGCTGCAAAAAGGTGTTACAGTACCAAGTAAAGCACTCAGAATATTTGCTTTTATTCCTTTGAAATTTCCAAGGATTTTTTTTGTTCTTTCTGGTGGGAAAAAGCTTTGAATATATGAAATAAGAAAAATAAGAATAGATAAAAGCACAATTATTTTTATGGTATCATATATGAAAAATTGAATACTTCCCCCCACTTTACTGTCAGCATCAATTCCTAAAGCAATGAGTCCTTTTTTTATCAGGTTGTCTAACCATAACATTTTTAAAAATTGATTCTCAAAGAAAGACCAAGCAGTAACAATTATTGACATGAATTATCCTCTCCCATTTCAGCAACCAGGTTGTAATTTAATATTTCATCTAATATTTTTTTTAAATTACAGCATCCTTCTTCATTAAAAGAATAGTAACTCCATTTGCCATCTTTTCTGTATTTAATAATTTTACTGTCATATAGGATTTTCATATGATGTGATAAAGTTGATTGTCCAATATGGAGTTCCTCTAAAATTTTACAGGCACACTTTTCTCCTGATTTAAGCATTTCCAGTATGAGTAATCTATTGGGATCACTTAATGCTTTGAATATTTTTGACATATTTTCATAGTTTTTTTCCATTTTTCACCTCAAATCTATTTTTATCAATATATTATAAAAAGATTATACATCGATACATATAGATGTGTCAATATGTTTGAAAGATATTTTAATATAAAAATTTTATAACAATAAAAAAAACATAGTTTAAAGAACTTTATTTTGTTTAAAATAATTTTATTTATATTTTAAATTGTAAAGCATAACCTCATTTAATAAAAAAGTGAACTTTTTTACTGGATACTGTCCAATTTTTAAAGTTCACTTTAATATATTTTTCTATTTTTTTTACAATGTATATATTTATCAGATTTTTAATTATAAAAATTTAAAATTCATATAGATTTTTCCAGTCAAAATTTTCTGAATCAGCTCTTTTAATAAGATTAGGCATAATATTTGGAATATCTTCCATTCCATCTTCAAAAGATTCATAATTACCATATTTATTATTATTTTTATAATGAATATCTGGAGTTATTATTTCCAGACATTTCATCTGTATAGAATGAACTTTTTCAATATCCATATCTTCACCCATCATTTCAAAAGTAACACCCATAAGCATTTCAAATTCAGCATTTCCAAAAGGAATATGAGGTAAATTTGCTATTGAATCAGGATTAGTAAGAGTTTCAAGAATAACTTTTTCTCCCTGAGATATAAGCCATAGTGCAAAATATAGACCAGTATCATCACTAACATAACCATTAATTACTTTGCAGGCCATATCCACCCAGATACATTCATTTACAGACTCCATATATGCTCCAAGATATCCACCAAAATAATAGATTTCTTCCATATTACAATTACTTAGATATTCTTGTGCAGATTGAAGAAATACTTCATTATCTCCATTACTTTTGTTTCTGAACACATCCATTAGTTCCCAAAACTCCATTTTAGTCATTATCTTTCCTCCAGTAAGATTTTATTAGGTTCTATTATAAGTATATAGGAAAAGTTATTCAAAAGCAATTCAAAGGAATTATAAAAGTGATATATTAAATCTTAAAAGTATTAATACACCTATTAGAAGATATTGTTTTTAATCATTAAATTTTTAAAGTATATTTTAAAAGTTATATTGGGGAGATTATTAAAAAATTAGCTTTATATTTACAGATTACTGCTGATACTGATGAAATGAAAGGAATGGTTGGAATGGGGCTTGAAAGAAATTTGAATAAAGTTGAAATAGCATATTTTATTTCTGAAAAGTATCGAGGATATGTATATACAAATAAAAAATATAGTAAAGAGCATCCAACATATCTTAATATAAAAATAAAAAAGAGGCTGTTGCAAATTCAAAATAGCCCAATTACCCAAAAAGCTGACTTGAAGTTTTCTTCTTGTCAGCTTTTTCTTTTTAAATAAAAAAAGGTATAAAATACTAAAAAATTTTTCAAATTTCTAATATAATATACCTATGCAAAAACCAATTAATAATAACATTTTTTTTCAATTAAATCAACCCAAACTTTTTAACTTTTTACAATATGAAATTTCTGATGATGATCCTGTAAGAAAACTTAGCTCAATATTGGAGGGATTAGATTTTAGTAGTTTAATGCAAGCATTTTCTTACAAAACAAAGGTACATCCTATCAGAATGTTTTCTATCATTGTTTATGCCTATTCGCGCAATTTAACTTCTACTAGAGATATAGAAATGGCTTGCCATGAAAATATTAAATTTAGGTTTCTTTTACAAGATTCTAAAATTCCTGATCACTCTACTATTTCTAGATTCTTAGTAAAAACTGAAGATATTCTTCCAGATCTATTTGAACAATTCGTTGAAAAAATTTTTGAAATGGAAAATATTTCCACTGAAACAATATATATTGATGGCACTAAAATTGAAGCATATGCTAATAAATATACATTTGTTTGGAAAAAATCTATTGAAAAATATAGAACTAGATTAGATGAAAAAATTCTTGAATTAATTTCAAATTTTAATGATGATTTCAACTTACAATATGACAACTTCCTTGAAATATATTCATATCTTTCTAATTTGAATTTTCAAATAGTCAAAGGTAGAGGAAAGAGAAAATCTAAAGAGCAAAAGTATTTAGAATTATGCGCAGAATACTTAGAAAAGTATCAAAAATATTCTAATCATTTTAAAAATCTTAATGGTAGAAATAGCTATTCAAAAACTGATATAGATGCTACTTTTATGAGAATGAAAGATGACCATATGAGAAATGGTCAATTAAAACCTGGATATAATCTGCAAATAGGAGTGATTAGTGAATATATTTCTTCATATGAAATTTTTTCTAACCCTTCTGATTCTAAAACTTTGATTCCATTTTTAGAGAAAATTTCATCTCAAAATTTAGAAATTAAAAATATTGTAGCTGATGCAGGATATGAAAGCATTTCAAATTATGAATATTTGGAAAAAATGGACTATACTTCATACATAAAACCAATATATTTTGAAAAATCTAAAATCAGAAAGTTTAAAAATGATTTAAACAGAGTAGAAAATTTAATATATAATCATTCTGAAAATAAACTATTTAGAAAAGATGGATTAGAATTAGAATTTCTATACTCTAACAAAAATAATACAGTTCAATATTTTTGGAATCCTGAAACTAACAAAAAAATTAAGTACAATGCGAGATTTAGAATTTTATCAAATAAATCAAAAGAGAATGTATCAAGCAATTATGGAAAACAATTAAGAATGAACAGAAGTATTCAAGTAGAAGGTGCTTTTGCAGTTTTGAAAGAAGATATGAAATTGCGAAAATTAAAAGTTCGAAGTAAAAAAAGTGTTTTAAGAGAAATATGTTTGTTTTGTATCGCTTACAACTTCAACAGATATCTAAGCAGAAATATAAATAATCGCTTAGGAACAACACTTCACTCATTAAAAGTAGCTTAGATAAATAAAAAATCATCTACTTCTTTTTTTGATACTTAAAAATAAATATAAAAATATAAATTAGCAGAAATCTATAAAATAGATTTCTATTTTTTTATGAAAAATAAGAGAGGCTGCACAAATTAGTTTATCAATCACTAATTTGCAACAGCCCCTACTAATTATTTCAATTATGGGTAATAAATTTTTTTCCAGTTTCAGTAAGAATATATATAGTTTTTATTCCATCCTGTATTTCTCTGAAAGGAAAACTGAATGAATACTTGTCAATAAACTCCTGCTTATAAAGATCATTAAAAATACATTGAGCTTCAAAAATTTTAATATTTAATTCTTTGCTTAAAATTTCAGGAGTTCCACATCCTGTATCAATCAAATTAAGAATTTTAATTTTATCCATGGCATCACCTCCTAAAATATATATTATACTGTTATTCTAATTTTAGAATAAATAGAAAATTAAAATAAAACATTTTATAGTTCCTATTTTAACTATCATTATTTCTTCTCAAACTTAAATATACATAACACTGTATTATATCTTTTTAAATAAAAAGCGTCAACAATGAAAGAATGTTTTACAAAAGAATGTGCTGCAAAATTTTTATGATAAATACTACTAATTCAAGAATATAGCAAAAAATTCATGAGTTTCATGAGATAGATGTATGAAGTATTCGTTTTAAAATAAACCATTGCTGATATAAAATTATATTTAAGAAAAGTAAATATTAAAATTAAGATTCTCAATTATATTCCAGTAAATCAAAATTTTTACTTTTGAAATATTTTTAATCTCAGCACCAAATATTCATTGAAAAAATGTAAAGATACAGAACTTATAAAAGGATATTAAAATATATTAGGAATAGAAAAAAATAAAATAAATAAAATCTATAAAAAATTTTAAATACAGAAGATAAGATGTAAAAGTTAGCAGCTAGATATTCAATTTACAAGAAAATTATTTTTTAAAATCCAATAATTTTTTGTATTAGCAAAAAATATTTTAGATAAATTTTAAAAAGCAGAAAGACTTATTCTATCCGCTTTTTAAAATATGATTTAAATCTAAAAAAATTATAAAGAAAAGAATTAAATGCACAGGCAGCAAAGCCAACTGTTATAATAGTAAAGATTTTTTCACAGATTATAAAACAATTAGAAAAAAGACTATTAAAAAGTACATAAAAAAGAGTAGTAGCAAGTAAAAAATCAATATAGATAGAAATTACAAGATAATAACTAAAATATTTAAATTTAAATTTTTTATCATTTAACCAGTAAATGAAGATTATAAAATAAAATATGAAAGATATATATTTTTTTATAAATGGAAGATGAAAAGTTGTAAATAATTCTAAAAAAACTGCACAAATGATAAGTAATATACCAATACTAAATATGAAAATATTAAATTTCTTTAACATAATTCTCCTTTCTTTAAATTTAAAATACCATATAAATGTGAAGTATTTAAGTTAAAAAAAAGATAAAAATTTGATTTGTCATATAAAACAAAATTTTACTGAATTACGAGAAATTAAAAAAATTATATTGTTTTGAGAAGCAGAAAATATTCTTTAAAAATATGGATATGGAAAAATATCAAAATAAAGATAGGTATTATTTTAGGCGTTTAAAAATATATTTTTTTATCTTGACTTATATACTATATATGATATATATTGTTATAGATGAAGGAACTAAAATGTTATTTTATAAAATATAAATAAAAAATATTTATTTGTATCAAAGTTCATTTCATCATAATAAAAATATAAAAGTTTTATGGAGGAAAAATGTATAAAAAGTTAGCAGCAGAGTTTATAGGAACATTTTGGCTTGTGTTGGGAGGATGTGGAAGTGCAGTTATAGCAGCAGCTTTTCCTGAATTAGGAATAGGATTTACAGGGGTAGCATTGGCTTTTGGACTTACTGTATTAACAATGGCTTATGCAATAGGGCATATTTCAGGATGTCATTTAAATCCAGCAGTTTCTATAGGATTATGTGTAGCAGGACGTTTTAAAAAAGAAGAGTTACTTCCTTATGTTATTAGTCAAGTTTTAGGTGGAATAGCAGGAGCAGGAATTCTATATTTAATAACAACAGGAAGAGCAGATTTTGTTATAGGTGGTTTTGCAAGCAATGGATATGGAGTATTATCACCAGGTGGTTATTCAATGATTGCAGCATTAATAACAGAAATAGTAATGACAATGATGTTTTTACTTATCATAATTGGTTCTACAGATGAAAGAGCTCCTAGTGGATTCGCTCCAATAGCAATAGGATTAGGATTAACACTTATTCATTTGATAAGCATACCTGTAACAAATACTTCTGTAAATCCAGCAAGAAGTACAGCAATGGCCGTATTTGCAGAAACACCTGCTTTATCACAATTATGGCTATTCTGGGTAGCTCCTATTATTGGTGCAATTTTTGCTGGAATAATATATAATAATATCTTTGCAGATAAAACAATATCAAAATAGGAAATTCTCTTTATAATTAATATTAATAATAAAATTGTTTATAAAAAATCAGGAAAAATAAACAAATAAATATATATTATATAAAATAAAAAACTAGTAAATCATTCAACTAGTTTTTTTATTCCAGAAAGAGATTTTTTAGAGTAAAACAGATATTTTATTTTATTCAAAAATTTATTTTTATTGATATCTTGGATGATATTATTATATAAAAAAAGTGATTTATTTAGATTCTTTTCTATTTTTCTGCTATAATATCTTGTAAGTATATATGACAAAAAGAATCTATAAAAACTAGACTATATAATAAATTATATATTGGATTTAGCTACTTATTTTATATATAAAAGGGGGAGAGGATTAATGAAAAAGCAGATTATATTTGGCACTATTGGATTTGGAATGATAATATTATTTTTTCTTATATTTACATCATTTTATACAGTAAAAACTGGGGAAGTAGCTATCATTTCAAGTTGGGGAAAAATTACAAGAATAGATAAAGAAGGATTAAATTTTAAAATACCTATTGTTCAAACAAAAGAGATGGCAGGAGAAATTTAGAGTAGAGGCAGAAAATCAGGTATTGCTTGCTGAATATAAATTGAAGGAGAAAGAACTTCAGGCAAAGGCTAATCAGGTAGAGGCAGAATCATTATCACCAATGCTGTTAAGAAAACTAACTATTGAAAAATGGGATGGGAAACTTCCACAAGTTAGTGGAGGGGATAATTCTCCAATAATAAAGTTAAATGACTAAAGGTAAAGATAAATATTAAGAAAAAAATAAGTCCATGTAATTTTAGAAATAAAAATTCTGAAATACATGGATTTTTTTTATTAAAACTTTTAAAGCAGAAAATAAATTTTCCAAATGTTTTAAAAATAAAAATAATTATGAAATACTATTAAAAGTATTCTCTAAAATATTTTTTTAACCATTAGTATAAAAGTCATTAATGGTAAAACCGTTCATGGCAAAACCGTTGCCGGTTTTTTGTAGACATCAGAAGATAGTCTTTATAAGAAGATAATAAAAGAATAAAAGATATAAATAATACACACAGGGAAAGAAAAATTATAAATAGAAAATCACTAGAAGTTTCACATATAAACACAAACAGTCACATAGCCTCACTGTTCATACTTTATTTAACATAGTATTATGTACAGATAGAAAAGAAAATCAAATAAATTAAAAAAAATTTCAGAATAGAAAATATAAGAACACTGACTGAAAGAATAAAAAGAATAGAGGAGAGAATGACAGGAATAGAAAAAGAATTGATGAAACAATATAAGAATTAATTCACTAAGTAAAATCCTCTTTAATACTATAAAAATAATAAAAGTTCTCTTTAATGGATAAAAGCGAACTTTTATACATTTTAACTTTATCAATTATAATCTCTAAAATTGATAAAGTCAAGATAAAAATATTTTTAGGGAAAACATCCTTAAAAAATGACCCCCTGTGAACAAAGTAATTAGGACTATTTTATGTTCGCCTTTATCCATATAAGAGAACTTTTGTTTGTTTTTCTGAATTTGAGATAAATATAAGCATGAAAAATGGGAAAAAATATATAAAGAAATTTTTTAAAAAGACATTATAGTAAGAGAAATAATATGACAGGTTATTTATTGCCTAATTTGTTAATAATTTTATTGTTTAAATGAGTTAATAAATTAGAGATAAATAAAATTTTAATTTAAAATAGAATAAAATTCAAGGGGGAGAGGAAAATATGATTAAAGAGATTGAAAAAACTTTAAAAAGATATCTCAAGGGAAAAAATAGAATAACAATGGGAGTAGTAGTAGCCTTTTTACTGGGAAGCAGTTTTGCATTTGGAGATGTTACAATAAAATATGAAGGCTCAACTATTAAAATACTAGATAAATCGGGGAATGTTATAGAAATTGGAACAGTAACAAAAAATTCTGCTAATGAATTTACCTGGACATTACCAGAAGGAGTAGACATAAGTGAAACTGTAAAAATAGATGATACAGTAAATGCAAATAATATTAAAGTAAATATAGTGAATAATGGAAATATAGATATGACAAATAGTTCTGGAACTACAGACTTTACAGGAAATGGGATTGTTTCCAATATCCCTACTGACCCTAGTATTAGCACTGATTCACCTGAGCTTAATTCTCTAATAGGAAATATAATAAATAATGGAACTATAGTTGGAAGTTCTAGTAGTGGAAAGAATTCAGGGAATGGGATTTTTGCCTACTCAAAGCCTAATATTAATTCTTCTACTGGTATTATTACTTCAAACAGTACAATAGGAAATATAACAAATTATGGAAATATCAATGGTACAACTACTGGTAGTGATAATTATTCAGGAAATGGGATTTATGCCTTTTCTGACACATATTATGATAAACCTATTTCCAATTCACTAAGCAGTACAATAGGAAATATAATAAATTATGGAGATATTACTGGAAGTACTGGTAATGGGCATTATTCAGGAAATGGGATTTATGCTTATTCTAGTTCTTATGCTGAAGGAGATTCTATTAATATTAATAATTCATCAAATAGTGCAATAGGAAATATAACTAACTATGGAAAGATTAGTGGAAACAGTACTAGTGGAACTTATTCAGGAAACGGAATTCATGTTTTTTCAGATACTTATACCTATCCTCAAAATTTTAGTGGTGAAGCTTTATCAATTAGTACAATAGGAAATATAATAAATTATGGAGATATTATTGGAAGTACTAATAATGGAATTTATTCTTATTCAAGCTCTATTTTTTTCTCTGATTCTGTTTTAGATGTTTCTGATGGGAAGACTATATCAATTAGTAAAATAGGGAACATAATAAACAATGGAAAAATTAGTGGAAACAGTACTAGTGGATATGATTCAGGAAATGGAATTTATTCTTATTCATCATCTATTTCTACTGCTCTTACTGCTTCTATTGCTACTTCAAACAGTACAATAGGGAACATAATAAACAATGGAAAAATTAGTGGAAGCAGTACTGCTGGATATAATTCAGGAAACGGAATTTATGCTTACTCATTTGCTGATGCTAGTAATGATTCTTCTACTTCCATTGCCACTTCAAACAGTATAATAGGAAATATAACAAATAATGGAAATATCAATGGTACAACTACTGGTAGTGATAATTATTCAGGAAATGGAATTTTTGCCTACTCAAAGACTGATTTTAATTCTTCCATTGCCACTTCAAGTAGTACAATAGGGAATATAACTAACTATGGAACTATAAGTGGAAGCAGTAATGGTGGGGATAATTCAGGAAATGGAATTCATTCTTATTCTTATGATGGAGTTAGTACAATAGGAAATATAGTAAACTATGGAAACATAAGTGGAAGTGGAGCTAGTGGAAACTATTCAGGAAATGGAATTCATTCTTATTCTTTTGATGGAGTCAGTGCAATAGGAAATATAATAAATTATGGAACTATTAGTAGTACTGACCAAAATGGAATTTATGCTTATTCTGAAACTCATTCTACTAAAATAGGAGATATAAAAAACTATGGTATTATTAGTGGTGGAAATAATTTTAGTAATGGAATTTATACTTATACTGAAGGTTCAAATGCTATAGGGAATGTAACTAACTATGGAATTATTAGTGGTAGTGATAATGGAATTTATTTTTATAGTATGGAAAACGCAACAATAGAATCAATTTCAAATTCTGGTCTTATAACAGGAGATGGAAGTGGAATCTCTTCTGCTAATGTGAATGAAACAACGATGATAAAATCGATTTCAAATTCTGGTGTTATAATGGGAAAACAGAGGGGAATTGATCTTCTTCATTCAAAAATTACTGTCTACAATAACTATGGACTTGTAATAGGACAGACACCAGTTTTAGTTGATAAAGATGGTTCAGGAACTAATACTTTCAGTGAACCAGCAGGACAGGGAATGGCTATAACTCTTGAGAGTGATGGAAGTATAAAAACTAATGGTATTACCTCAGGAACTGGAGGTAGCACAGGAATATATTCTATAATAAATACAGAATTAAAAAATAGTGGAAAAGATGCTTATGATAATTTTGAAGGAACACAAAATAATAAAATCATCAATGGTGCTGGTGTAAATAGTGGAACAGTGACAATAGAAGCAGATAAGAATTTCTCACTTAATGGTGGAATTATTAATGCCTATAAAACTGCTGTTACAGTTAAAAATGGAGCTTCATTTACTGGTACAGATGTAACAATCAATGGTGGTGGCTTGGATGGAACTGCTCTTGTTATTTCTGGAGATTCAGGAGCTAATACAGTAAATATATCTGGAAATTCTTTTATCAATGGAGATATAGATTTAGATACTGGAGATGATATTCTTAATTTTGGTTCAGCCGTTTCTAGAACAGTGGGAAATGATAATATAAATCTTTTCCATAAAATATCAAATGTGGAAAATATAAATATAAATCAGAAAGTAACTGCATTTGAAACTTCTGAAATTACAGGAGCAGATAAGATTAATATTGGTAAAAACGGGGAGCTTATATTAAGAATAGATGGAGCAAATAGTAATAAACATGCACTTTCCAATGGAAATAATAGTAGTGGAACAATAGATTCAGATGGTGGAAAACTTCTTCTTGCGCTTAATGGAGTATCTGATGGAAGTACAATAGATATGGGAATAAAACTTGGAGATGGAATATATGGAGTGGAAAATCCAGACATAGAATATAGAGATTTATTTACTTTAGAAACAACTTCATATTTACACTCTCTTCGTAAGACTGGTGAAAAAGAAGTAACAGTTGAAACTAAATCTACACTTCCATTATCATATACAAATTATTATAGATTAAATAAAATATATCAAAGTATGAGGGCTGTAGATGGTGTAAAAGAATTTAATGTAGATACTGATGAAAAATTCTCATCTTTCATAGGATATTTAAATGATATATATGCAGGAAATCCATACTCATATTCTTCTGAATTATCAAGAAAATCAATGGGAATGTTCAGAGATATAGTTACTGAAAATTCATTTAAAGCAGATACAGGAAAATGGATGATATATGGCGGACTTACTCATATAGATGGAGGAACTAAAGATACATATTATGGAAAAGGATACTATACTTATGATATAGGAAGTTCTGATATAGATTCTGATACAAAAATCACAGGAGCATATATGCTTGGAGAGTATGGAGTATCTGATGACTTTAAAGCTGGAGTAGCAGTTGGAGGAAACAAGCTTAAATCTGATTTGTCTAATGACTCAAAAGTTGATGGAGATGCGCTGTATATTGGAGGATATGCTAAGAAGTATCTTGGAAATCTAAAAGTAACAGCAGGAGCAGGATTCCAGTATGGAGATTATGATGCAGACAGAACAGCAGCAGGAAGAGAAATTACAGAAACAAGAAGCTATTCTTCAAGCTACAATGATTTGACTTATGATATTTATCTGAATGGAAGATATTCACATAATATTGGAGATAATCTATACTTAGAACCTTATGGAACACTGTCATATACATATGTAAAACAGGATGGAGCAGATGAGGGAAATAAAACTTTAGCAATAGAAACAGATTCACAATCATTTGATTATACATCAGCTAAAGTGGGATTAGACCTTAAAAAAGTGATACCACATGAAAAAGGAAAGAGTACATTATCAATTGGGGCAAGTTATACAAGACTGCTTAATGGCACAGATGAAGAATATATCACAGGAAGATTTAAAGGTGGAAGCGACTTTGATATATTAGTTGCCCACAAGAATGAACATAGCTTAGGATTGAATGCTAAATATACACTTGAACTGGAAAATGGAATCTTATTTGATGTAAAAGGAACTTACTCTGTAGAAAGAGATTCACATAATCAATCTGGAAAGAATAAGACTAAAGGTGAATGGATAGTAGGAACAGGACTGGGTTATAAGTTCTAATGGAAATAACAGGGGGAAGTTATGACAGAAGGGGAATTTATAAGATTCTATAAAAAGAGAAATGGACTAAAGAATCAGCAGGAAGTAAAAGAAAAGATAGACTTATTCTGGAATACACTGCTGAAAGTTCTGAATAAAGGGGAAAAGGTAACTTTTAAAAATTGGGGAACATTTGAAGAAAAAGAGGTAAAACCAAGAAAAATAATGATAACTAAAATAAATAAATCTGGTTATACAGAAGCTAAAAAGAAGATAAAATTCAAAGCAGGAGCAGGTTTGCAGGATATAGTAAATGGAGCTGGTACTGATGAATAAGAGAGAATTAGCAAAAGTATACAGTGAAGTGAGTAAAGGGAAAATATCAGTAAGAAAGGCGCTGAAAGAAATAGATACATTTCTTGAAACAATACAGGAGGCTTTGCAGAAAAGCCATTCATTAATATTTATAAATATAGGAATATTTGAAGTGAAGGAAAGAAAAGCAAGAGTAATAGCCAATCCTGTGAATAAAGAGCCAATGAAGATTTATCCAAGAAAAACAGTGAAATTCAGAGTATCAAAAAATATTTATGATAAATAAAAAACCAAGAAATACTTAATATATTCTTAAAATTAAAGGATTGATTTCTGCAATATACAGAAGTCAGTCCTTTTATAATGGAAAACTTAAAGATTAAAAAATAATAAAATTATACTATAAGTTCTATTAAAAATCTAACAGTGAATAAACTAGTTTTTTTATAATCTGCAGTTATATAAAATTAAAGGGAAAAGAATAAAATAATAATTAAAATAATATAGAAAATAAAGCTTTCCTCTATAATTTTTATAAAAACAATAAATATTATGTTATAATAAAATGTCTGTTAAAGATTTTTAGAAAAAGCGATAAAATATATTACCTTTAAAATAATAAAGTATATTTTTTCCAATTAAAAGATAGGGGGAGAGGGAAAATATGCCAAGATTGGTTTTAGGTATAATAGTAATATTATGCAGTTATATTGGATATAAAAGTAAAAAAGTACACATACAGTTAATTTCTCTTTTTCTCATTATTCTAGCAATAATTTATAGAATTTACAGGTAACAGAGGGATAAATCTTTTATATTCAAAATGGAAAACACTAATAACTAAATTATTGAAACATCTTTGGGAGGGAGCCTATGAAATGTGAAAAATGTGGAAATCCAGTAAAAAGAACCTTAGCAGATAATTGTGTAAGCAGATTAAAACTTTATAAAACAGTTGCATACTATTGTGACCATTGTGATAAAATATATATTTTAGAGAAATATAAAGATATCATAGCTGAAAATAAATATGATGATGAACTGATATGGCTGAGAGAACAGAATCCATATTTGATAAGTAATATAAAAAAATAAAGGGGCTGTTGCAAATTAGTGATTGATAAACTAATTTGTGCAGCCTCTCTTATTTTTCATAAAAAAATAGAAATCTATTTTATAGATTTCTGCTAATTTATATTTTTATATTTATTTTTAAGTATCAAAAAAAGAAGTAGATGATTTTTTATTTATCTAAGCTACTTTTAATGAGTGAAGTGTTGTTCCTAAGCGATTATTTATATTTCTGCTTAGATATCTGTTGAAGTTGTAAGCAATACAAAACAAACATATTTCTCTTAAAACACTTTTTTTACTTCGAACTTTTAATTTTCGCAATTTCATATCTTCTTTCAAAACTGCAAAAGCACCTTCTACTTGAATACTTCTGTTCATTCTTAATTGTTTTCCATAATTGCTCGATACATTCTCTTTTGATTTATTTGATAAAATTCTAAATCTTGCATTGTACTTAATTTTTTTGTTAGTTTCAGGATTCCAAAAATATTGAACTGTATTATTTTTATTAGAGTATAGAAATTCTAATTCTAATCTGTCTTTTCTAAATAGCCTATTTTCAGGATGATTATATATTAAATTTTCTACTCTGTTTAAATCATTTTTAAACTTTCTGGTTTTAGCTTTTTCAAAATATATTGGTTTTATGTATGAAGTATAGCTCATTTTTTCCAAATATTCATAATTTAAAATACTTTCATATCCTGCATCAGCTACAATATTTTTAACTTCTAAATTTTGAGATGAAATTTTCTCTAAAAATGGAATCAAAGTTTTAGAATCAGAAGGGTTAGAAAAAATTTCATATGAAGAAATATATTCACTAATCACTCCTATTTGCAGATTATATCCAGGTTTTAATTGACCATTTCTCATATGGTCATCTTTCATTCTCATAAAAGTAGCATCTATATCAGTTTTTGAATAGCTATTTCTACCATTAAGATTTTTAAAATGATTAGAATATTTTTGATACTTTTCTAAGTATTTTGCGCATAATTCTAAATATTTTTGTTCTTTAGATTTTCGCTTTCCTCTACCTTTGACTATTTGAAAATTCAAATTAGAAAGATACGAATATATTTCAAGGAAGTTGTCATATTGTAAGTTGAAATCATCATTAAAATTTGAAATTAGTTCAAGAATTTTTTCATCTAATCTAGTTCTATATTTCTCAATAGATTTTTTCCAAACAAATGAATATTTATTAGCATATGCTTCAATTTTAGTGCCATCAATATATATTGTTTCAGTGGAAATATTTTCCATTTCAAGAATTTTTTCAACGAATTGTTCAAATAGATCTGGAAGAATATCTTCAGTTTTTACTAAGAATCTAGAAATCGTAGAGTGATCAGGAATTTTAGAATCTTGTAAAAGAAACCTAAATTTAATATTTTCATGGCAAGCCATTTCTATATCTCTAGTAGAAGTTAAATTGCGCGAATAGGCATAAACAATGATAGAAAACATTCTGATAGGATGTACCTTTGTTTTGTAAGAAAATACTTGCATTAAACTACTAAAATCTAATCCCTCCAATATTGAGCTAAGTTTTCTTACAGGATCATTATCAGAAATTTCATATTGTAAAAAGTTAAAAAGTTTAGGTTGATTTAATTGAAAAAAAATGTTATTATTAGTTGGTTTTTGCATAGGTATATTATATTAGAAATTTGAAAAAATTTTTAGTATTTTATACCTTTTTTTATTTTAAAAGAAAAAGCTGACAGGAAGAAAACTTCAAGTCAGCTTTTTGGGTAATTGGGCTATTTTGAATTTGCAACAGCCCCTTTTATTTTGTTAAATCATCTTTAATGGAATACAGAAGGGTTAAAAGTCTTTTTTCTTCTGAATCAGCTATTTCTTTTTGAGAAGTATGTATGTAAAAAGCACCCATTTCACTATTTGTTATATAAGAAGCATGAGATTTTAAATATCCTTCCATTTCTTCAAAGGACATAGTGGTAAGTGTTTTAGCAGTAACTTCTTCTCTTCCTTCCAGAACTATTCTATCATTTGTTAATAAATATGCTTTTTCAACAGTAGCTAGGCATTTACTATGTTTATAAGCAATAAATCCACCAAACATATTTTCTATTTCAGTAAAAAATTTAAAATTTCCTATCCACATTTTTTTTTACTACTCCAGAAATTTCTCTCATTGATTCGCTCATTGATTCCCCCTGTTTGATATTCTTCAGCTGTATTATTTATTATACACTGATTTTGTAAATAAATCAAAAAAGTATAAAATATTTTTGATTTATGCTTTATTTATTAGAAAAAGGATTGTTTTACTGATAATATATAATTTCATTTTAAAGATTAAAATAAAAACCAGGAGAAAAATTTCTCTGCCTGGTTTTGGGTATTATATAGCTTCATATTCATTAGTAAAAGTTTTAAGTTTCTTTTTTATTCTTTGAATGGCATTATCTACTGATTTAGGATCCCTTCCTGTTTTAGCAGCAATTTCTATATATGATAATTCAATAAGCATATAGTCAAAAATTTCATTTTCCATTTTACTTAAATGTGTTTTCAAGTATTTTTTTAAAGCATTAAATTTTTCTTTGCTTAAATATATTTCCTCTGGATTGTAAAAATTGAATGATTTATTAGAATATGCAGGAACAGCATTATATTCATAAGAGTCTTCACTGTTATTTACAGCCATATTCAAAATTTTATATTTGCCACTATTAGAGCTTTTTATTGCAGTAATCAACTGTCTTTTTATACATAAAATAGCGAAAGTTTTAAAAGAAGCCTGTCTGCCAAACTCATAACCATTTATCGCTTTTAAAAGTCCTATCATAGCTTCTTGAAGTACATCATCCTTATCTCCTCCATAAAAGAAATATTTTTTAGTTTTTAGAAGCATTATTCCTTGAAATGATTTAAAAATTTCTTGAATAGCTTCTTCACTACCTGCTTTTGCTCTTTTAATTAGATGTAAACTTACCATAAAGACCACCTCCATAAAATTAAAGGTAAATCTCCCCCAGTTATTATAATAAAACAATATTAAAATAGGATTCTCTTAGTATATTATATTACATAAAGTTAAAAAAAGCAAATTTTCAGAAAGAATAAAAATTTTAAATGTATACAATGCAAAATAAACTGTGGTATAAGCTGGAAATAAAAATTCTGATATTATTCTTTAAAAAACAGGATTTCATCATTAATGATTAAAAATATAACCAAAAATAATAAAGAAAATAACAGATATTATTCCATTTAAAATGGCATAAGGAACCTGTGTTTTAATATGATCTACATGATCGGCACCAGCAGCCATGGAAGAAAGTACAGATATATCAGAAACAGGAGAACAGCTTCCTCCCATAAGAGCACCAGAAATAACAGAAGATACAGTAAGTATCATATAGCTCCCTGTAACAGAAGACATTTGAAGTCCAACAGGCATCATCAATGCAAAAGTTCCCCATGAAGTTCCAGTAGAAAAAGATATGACAGCAGAAATAATAAAAATAACAGTAGGTTCAAATATCTTATGAATTTTTCCATTGATAATGTCAGCAAAATATTTTCCTATATTAAGCTGTGAGGCTACTTCACCAATAGTAAAGCTCATAGCAAGAAGTATAATTACAGGAACCATATTTTCAGCTCCTTTATAAAAATAAGCCATGTATTCTTTACCACTCATTATTTTTTTTATAACTATGTAATAAAAAGCAGTGCATATAAGTGCTGCTGAAACAGCCCAATATACTGAAACAGAACCTGATCCTTGAAGCATATTACCATTTCCAGTTATGAAAAGCCCAACAGGCATCATTAAGATAATAACTAAAAGGGGTAAGGCCATATTCATAAAATCAGGTTTCATACTTTTTCTCATTAAATTTTGACTTCCACTGGTATCAATAAGGGGTGTTCCCTCATCTCTTACAAGCTTGCCTGTATTTTTAGCTCTGTCAGCAGCTTTCTTCATAGGACCCCAGTGTTTGCCAATGAATATATAAAAAAGAAGTGTCAGTAAAGTAACCAATGGATAAAAATTAAAAGGAATACTTTTTATTAATATTTCAGAAGGATTTCCACTGATAGTTCCAGCAGCAACCTGGACTCCAATTATACCAATAAGTGTAGCTCCCCAGCCATTGAAAGGAAATATTCCACATACTGCTGTACATACAGAGGCACTTTCATAAGAAAGTTCCTCACTGGAAATTTTATATTTTTCAGAAAAGGCTTTTGCAATAGTTCCAGAAACAAGTATATTAATAGAAGATTCAAAGAATAAAACTATTCCGATGATATATGATAAAAAAAGAGCATGTTTTCTATTTTTTACAACAGAAGTTTTTTCTGTAAGGGAATGAACTACACCATTCACTCCTCCAGAAGCTTGTAAGAGTATAACAAGAGCTCCAGCAAGGAGAGAAAAGGCAATTACTTCAGCATTTCCTTTTACCTGTGTTATTATATCAGTCATACTTTTAATAAAAGCTGCAAATATATTTCCATTGCTTAGTATTATATTTCCTAAGATAATTCCTGCAAAAAGAGAAACTAAAGTTTCACGAGTAATTATTGTAAGAACTGCTGCAAGTATAACAGGCAGAACGTTTATAAAACCATGCTCCATATCTTTCCTCCTAAAAAATCTATTATTAATTTAATAATACATGATTTTTCAAAAATATACAAACAAATCATTTATATTGAGAAAAATAATATATTGTATACAAACTTTAAAAAATATATAGAATGCATAATTAAAATAGAAATAGAAAATAGTTTAAAAAAAAACAGCTGAATTATTATATTCAACTGTTTGTATTAAATGTTTATTTAATAATTTTTTCTACTTTTCCTTTTTTAAATATAGCTTCATTAGTGATTTCACCATCTCTGGAATATTTTCTGAATAAACCATCAAATTGGTTATCAACAAAAGTATATTCTCCTTCCAGCTGTCCATTATCATAGTAAATTTTAGAAACTCCATTGATTTTATCTTCAATAAAATTGACAATATTTTTTACCTGTCCGTTTTCATAATAAATTTTTGATTCACCATGAGCTTTTCCATTTTTGTAATTGTATTCACTTTCCAGTTTTCCACTCTCATAGTATGCTTTTACAAGACCATGATATTCTCCATCAAGATAATTGTTTTCTTCTTTTAAAATACCATTTTCAAAATATACTTTTCCTTCTCCCTGCAGCACATCATCAACATAGTTTTCCTGATATTGCAGTTGTCCATTAGGATAATAATATTCAACAGGACCATTTCTTTTATCAGCTTTAAAATTTATTATATTTTTTAATTTTCCATCTTCATAATATATTTTGCAGATACCTTCAATTTTATTATCTATATAAGAAGATTCGTTTTCCAACTGACCATTTTCAAAGTATATCTTAACTTCACCATTTAAGCTGCCATCTTTAAACGTTCCTTCAAAAGCCAGCTGTCCATTAGGAAAATATTCTTTAGTGATACCTTCATATTTACCATCTTTAAAGTTTTCTTCAGATTTTATTTTTCCATCTTCATATTTAGCAGTAATTTTTCCAGTAAAAGGTTTATTCTCATTAATGACATAGACTATTCCATCTCTTTCTTCTTTCTTGGATACATCAACATCTCTTTTTCCAATATTACAACTGATCATTAAAATAAAAAGAGAGAAAATTATAAGAACTTTTTTCATAAATAAATCTCCTTTGTTTTTCTTTCTATTATATCATAAGAAAATAGATTAGATAGAGATTTAAAAAAATAAAAGATTCATATTGCAGAATTATAGAAATAATTTTATCTGATAAAAATTAAAAAAAATTTTATGATTTGATTTTATGGGATAAATAGTATATCATAGAAGATAAGAATATTCATAAAGCATGAAAGGAGGAGTTTTGTGGAGAATTTTAATATAATACTTTTATTAAAATTGATAAATGAAATGAAGTATGACACAGAGGCTTCAAAATTATTGCTGAGTAAATATGAGATTGATGAAAAAAAATATCTAAAAATAGGATTGAAGGAAGATTATATAAAAATATATGATATCCAGCAGGGAACAGTAAAAGAGCTTAAAGAGATATTGAAAAATGCTGGTTTAGTGCAGACAGGAAATAAAGAAACATTAATACAGAGAGTCATTAACAACATAGATGAAGAGGAATTAAAAAAATATTTTGGAAATGACAAATATAAATTGACTCCATTAGGAAGAAAATTCTTGAGAGATAATATTGAAGAATTAGAAGAAATACTATCTGAAAATGGAGAAAAGAAAAAAGAAAAACCTATGGAAGAAATTGCAGAAGAGCCTATTAAGGAAATAAAAATTGAAGAAGAAGTAAATAAGAATATAAAAAAAGAAGAAAGAATAGAAAATGTTGAAGCAAAAGTAGTGGAACATAAAGATAAGTTTGCTAAGAATTATATAGTAACAGGGGTTATTATTATTTTAGCAGTAGTGTGTATAAACATTTTTTTATAAGAGGTTCTCCCTGCCTAAGTGTAGGGAAAATCTCTTATTTTATTTCTTAGGAAATTATAATTTGATAAATTTATTGAAAAAATAAAAAATATTAATTATTTTGTATTCATATTAGATATATTAATTGAATAAGATTAAAATTGACAGCACAAAAAAGCTGATTGTTAATCAGCTGTTTAGCGATATTCTTTCCAGCAAATGGAGCCTGTATGTATATTAAAATATGATATTTTTTTAACTTTCATTCTGGCATTACATTTAAAACAATAAAAAGGATTTACTCCAAAAGCTTTCCATATTTCAAGTTGATAAAAAGTAGAATTGGAATATTTAGAGACATATTTTCTCATGAATTTCATGATGTTTTTAAGTTCTGATTTAATATTTCTAGAATAGATTCCAAAGCGCCTAATCATTTTGAAATGTTTAGGGGGAATGTGAATAATTAATTTAGAAAGAAATGTTTCCGCATCTAAAGTAAGCTCAATTCTTTGTTTATCATCAGCAAGACTTTCATAATAGAAAGTAACCTTATTATCATAGAAATCAATAATTTTATATTCTGCGATAGGAGCTCTTGACAGATATCTGCCAATATATTTAATTGCATAAATATTATTATTTAAATCATTTTTTGCAACATTGAAAAAGAATCTTGTATTTTTGCGATAAAGGTAGTTAGCAGCAGCATAAGCTTTAGCTTTAATTTCAGGCTTGTCATAATTTCCAGATTTAACAATATCAATAACCATTTTTTTCCATTGTCCAGCAATGGAATTGACATGAAAATATTTTTTTTCAAGAAATTGGTAGTTTTTATTGAATCCACCTAAAGTAACAATAGCATGAATATGAGGGTTCCATTTAAGATCGCGTCCAAAGGTATGAATAACAGTAATCAATCCATAATGAATGATATCTGAGTTAGTAAAGTATTTAGAGGAATATTTTGAAATTTTATGAATTCTTTGATTTTTTGCTTTAATGTTATGAAATTGATATTTAAAAACATCATTAACAGCATAAGCAAGCTTAGTTAAAAGGTCTCTATCATAGAAGAAAAACATTCTAAGTTCTTCAGGAATAGTAAAAAGGACACTTCTATGTTTAACATCAATAAGAGAAGTGGAAGTTTTTTCAGTTCAAACAGCAGAATAACGTTTACCGCAGGAAGGACAAAATCTAGATTTACAAGTAACTTTAATTTTATGCGCCTCATGACAATTAGGGCATTGAAGAGAGAGAAAAGATTTATCAATAGAACAGGCTAAGAATTTTTGAATAGTCTGTTTAACATCCTCAAAATGCTCATTTTTAAAATATTTCTTGATTTTACCTAAAAGATTTGTTATATTGATTTTAGAGATAATATGTTTGATTTGCATGAATGTCTCCTTTGTATAATTAGGGTGGTAACTATATTATACAAAAAAGAGAGCTGAGTAAAACATTTTTTTTAAATGTTACTCAGCTTTTTTTATTATTTGTTTCCTTCTTTTTCCATTTGAATTTGTTTAAAATTATCTATTATAACCTGTTGATCATTCATAGATTTTTCTAAATCTTTCAATATAGTTTGATATTTGTTTAAAAGTTGATTGTAATCATCTTTATAAAAAACATACTTTTCCATCTGCTGCAATTCATTAAGGCTTCCAGCCACACTTTTATAAAGATTTTTTTGTCCTGCAAGGGTACTTTCTGCTGTTGCTGCTATTTGCTTTTCCTGAACATATCTCTGATCTTCCTTTTTTAGAAGAAGCTGATATTCTTTTTCCAAAGATTTCATTTGAGTTTCAAAATCTGTGACAGATGCAGAGAAAGCTGAAATAGTTATAAGCATAGTTCCGATTAATGTTATTATTTTTTTCATGTTACCTCCTAAAATTAATTCTAAATTATAGTATCTCTATATAATATATTATTCTTTAAAATCGATTTCCTTTATTATTTTGAAAAAAAAATTCATGGCTATTTAAAGGAAGAAAGAAAAAATTACAGTACAATATATAAAATAGATAATATAGAGTAATAAAAGGATGATATTAAACATAAGAAACTAAATGTATTTTATTCAATATAATTGACACTGAAAAAGAACACTTGTTTTTTTAAAATCTAGTAGAAATAATTTTTTTATTATGCTATAATGAAATCAAATGAATTATAAATTCTTAACTAAGGAAAAAGAACTAAAAAAAAATTTAAAAAATAATTATAAGGAGGGAAAGTTATGTTTAGTTATCTACAAAAAATAGGTAAAGCACTTATGGTGCCAGTTGCTGTTTTACCTGCAGCGGCAATATTGTTAGGTTTAGGATATTGGATTGACCCTGTAGGATGGGGAGGAGAAAGTGTACTAGCAGCTTTCTTTATTAAATCAGGAGGGGCAATAATTGATAATATGCCTATTCTGTTTGCTATTGGTGTAGCTTTTGGTATGTCTAAGGATAAAAATGGATCAGCAGCTCTTGCTGGATTAGTTTCTTTCTTGGTTGTAACTACTTTATTATCTCCAGGTGCGGTAGGAATGATTAAAGGAATTCCAGCTAATGAAGTTCCTGCTGGATTTGCTAAAATAAATAACCAATTTACTGGTATTCTTTGTGGAGTTATATCTTCAGCACTTTATAATAAATTCAGTGAAGTAGAACTGCCTAAATTCTTATCTTTCTTTAGTGGAAAAAGACTTGTTCCAATTATTTCATCATTTGTTATGATGCTTGTTTCTTTCATACTTATGTATATCTGGCCAGCAGTTTATTCTGGACTTGTATCATTTGGAGAAGGAATCAGTAAATTAGGACCAGTTGGAGCTGGAATATATGGATTCTTCAACAGATTATTAATACCTGTTGGATTACACCATGCATTAAACTCAGTATTCTGGTTTGACGTTGCTGGAATAAATGATATTCCAAACTTCTTAGGTGGAGCAAAATCAATAGCTGAAGGAACTGCTGTAATAGGAAAAACTGGAATGTATCAAGCTGGATTTTTCCCAATCATGATGTTTGGATTACTGGGAGCTTGTCTTGCATTTGTCAGAACTGCAAAACCTCAAAACAGAGCTAAAATATCTTCTATCATGTTAGCTGCTGGATTTGCAAGTTTCTTTACTGGAGTTACAGAACCAATTGAATTTGCATTCATGTTCGTTGCTCCTGCATTATACTTAGTTCACGCAGTATTAACTGGAATATCAGTATTCATTGCAGCTTCTATGCATTGGATGGCTGGATTTGGATTCTCAGCTGGATTTATTGACTTGGTTCTTTCAACAAGAAATCCACTTGCTCAAGGTTGGTATATGCTTATAATACAAGGACTTGTATTCTTTGTAATCTACTATGTAGTATTTAAATTTGCTATTGAAAAATTCAACCTTAAAACTCCTGGGAGAGAAGATGACGATACAGCAGAAGAAACAGCAACATCAAAAGTTACTTCAAATACTGAATTAGCGACAGCACTATTACCACTTTTAGGTGGAAAAGCTAATATAATCAATATTGATTACTGTACTACTAGATTAAGACTTGATGTAGCAGATAGCTCTGTAGTAAAAGAAGGAGAAATTAAAAAACTGGTTCCTGGTGTATTGAAACCAAGTAAAACAGCTGTTCAAGTAATAGTTGGACCAGAAGTTGAGTTCGTTGCAACAGAATTAAAGAAATTGGTATAAAATTAAAAAGATAAATTAAAAAATGGTGTAGGGAACTGCACCATTTTTTTTTATATATTAAGAGATAATTAGATTTTGAAAAGATACAGCGTTGTAATTTCAAAGAATATAGTTATTTGAGATATATCAATAGAAAAAATAAGTATTAGAATTAAGATATAGATATATCTATTAAATAAAAAAGTTTTAGAACTTCTTGAATATAAATCTTGAAATTCTAAAACTTAATTTTTTTACATAGTTCTATGATTTTGGTTCAAAAATAAATTCTTTTTGGAAATAAACGCTTATAACTTTTCCATTATATACAATTGGTGAAAACTTCCATTTTCCTAGAGCGTCTATCACAGCCTGGTCAAATCCTAGCTTACTATGTGAATTGATAATAGAAATATTTTTTACATTACCTGATTGATCTACTAAAAATTTTGCTTTTACCATTACTTTTTTCCTGTATCTGATATTTTCAGCTTGCTTAGGATATGCAGGAGTTATTTCTTTAACTATTTTATATTTTATCCCATGATTAGATACTGCATTATAAGTTCCATCAGCATTAGCTGTAAACAAACTGTCTATACCAGGCATAGAAGCACCACTAGAACTGTGGCCAGAGTTACCACTAGCTGTAGTTTCCGCAACTTTTGGAGTTTCTTTTATTTCTGTTTCAGGTTCTTTAGTTGTTTCTTTTTTAGGTTCAGTTTTTTTAGGTATTGTTTTCTTTGGAACAGGTTTAGGTACCTCAGACTTTGGAATTTCTTTTTTAGGGATTTTTTTGGGCTTAGGTGTTTCTGCAACAGGCTGAGGAGCTGCAGCAGCTACAGGGGCAGCATTACTCACTTGAGTAAAAGTAACTGGAACACTTTGCTTCAATAAATTCTCTTTGTTATCTAAATCTTTTGTAACAGTAGGAAGACTCAATTGCAGAAAGAGTATTCCATGTAATAGAAGTGCTATAATAAAGTATCTCTTCATATTAAACCTCTTATCCTTTACTCATAAAAATTTATTCCTAAATTTTCTATGCTATGTTTTTTGACTTTAGTTATGATATCAATAATATTTTGATATTTCAAATCTTTATCCCCAGTAACAGAAACACTTTTTGCTCCACTGAGATAACCGTCTATCTCATCAAAAGTTACTTCTACATTTTTTTTATCTCCAAAAGTAATGAAATACCTATTATCTTTATCAATAATGATTTCCAAATTTTTCTCATTGTTTTCCTCACTTGCCAGTGTAGAAGTTGGAAGATCAATATCAATATTACCATATTTGTTAAATGTTGTAGAAACTATGAAGAATATTAAAAGCAAAAACACCACATCTATAAGCGGCGTCAGATCAGGGGTAAGGAGAGTTCTTTTTTTCTTGTATCTAGCCATTTTTATCCCCTCACAATATTAATAACATTAGTTGTTATCTTATCTATTTCCTCTTCAATTTCTTCAATTCTTTTATTTAACAGATTATATACCACTAGTGCAGGTATAGCAATAGAAAGACCAGCTGCTGTAGTTATCAAAGCTTTTGAAATACTATCAGCTACAATAGTAGGATCTCCTGCACCAAATTTTGAAAGATCTTTAAAAGCATCTATCATTCCAGTAACAGTTCCCAAAAGTCCAAGCATAGGAGCTACATGAGCTATTATTCCTAAAATATGAAGTCTTTTTTCCAGCGGACTGATTTCATCCATCTCAATTTCTTTTATTATCTGATCAAATTGGTGAAAGTCTTTTAGGTTAGTATCACATATATTACATCTGCAAAGGAATTTTTTAACTGTACACCCAACAGAATTTCTTTCTTTATCACAAATTTCAATTATTCTACACATATCTCTATTAGAAACGGCCATTATTACTTCTTTTCTAAAGTTTCTGTTCATTGTTTTTTCTTTCTTAAAGAAAAAGAATAATCTTTCAATTATAACAGTTGTAGAGATAAGAGATAGTATGAAAAGTATCCACATCAGTGGACCTCCTACTTTAAAATAGTACATCATTTCAGTATGTTCCTCCTAAAAATTTAATTAAAGTTTTTCAACAAGTTCTTTAAAATATACATATGCATTATTCAAATCTGTTTCATCAGGATGAAGGCTTGCATCTGCCCATCTCTTGATTCTTTCAGGATTAGGGCCATGAGGATGATCAGGTCCTAATTTAGTTTTCATCATTTCTATAAGTTTAGGATCTACAGCGCCTTGACATAGGAAATGCCCCAGAACTTTGTTTTCATTGTCAGTAAAAAGTTTAGTTATATTTTCAACACAATCTAAAGCATGTTTTGAATCTGGATATGCTCCTAATGTAAAGAAAAATGCTGTATTTTTATTTGCAAGAGTTTTTATAAAGTTTAAAGCTTTTGCATCTGCAGTTCCTTTATCTATCCATGTCCCTATAATGATTAAATCATAATCCAGATTTTTTACCTCTGAAATATCCATTATTTCAGAATTTTTTATAGCCTTAGCAATAGATTCTGCAACTTTTTTAGTATTGCCAGTTTTTGTAGAATAAGTAACAAGTGTTTTCATTAAAGAAACCTCCTAAAATTTTATCATTATAATAAGTTATATCAAAAAATACTTTTAAAGTCAAATAATTTCAAAAACTATAATTTTGTATTAATTAATTTTTTTACTTGACAATAAAAAAAATAAATATTAATATAACCTCAGGCATAAAAAGTTTTTTTATTGAAATGAAGTATTGTTTTAATAGTAAACTGTAGTTTTAAAGTGCGAAATTTAGGAGGAAAAAATGACAAATAATTTAATGCTATTTGATAAAAGATTGAAATCTCATCATGATAGCAATAGTTTGATTAACAAATATATTTCTGGAAAGAAGGCAGATAAAGAAATTTTTGAAGCTATGTTGAGAGAAACTCCAGATGAAAGAAAAAAGGCAATTTATGTACATACACCATACTGTGATAAAATATGCTCTTTCTGTAATCTTAACAGAAAACAAATAGATGGAAGCTTGGATTCATATGCTCAATATCTAGCTGATGAATTTGATAAATATGGAAAAACAGAATATTTTAAAAAGGGGATTTTTGATGTAATCTTTTTTGGCGGAGGGACACCAACTGTTTATAAACCACAACAGCTTGAAGTAATACTTGAAAGTATAAAGAGAAATGTTGTTTTAGCAAAAGATTATGAATTTACTTTTGAAACAACTCTGCATAATCTGACAGAAGAAAAATTGGAAATTATGATGAAATATGGAGTAAATAGATTAAGTGTTGGAATACAGACTTTTTCTGAAACAGGAAGAAGATTTTATAACAGAACTTATGGAAAAGAAGAAACAATAGAAAAATTAAAAAAATTAAAAGGATTTTTCAAGGGAGATGTTTGTGTAGATATTATATATAATTTTCCTGGTCAGACAATAAATGAAGTACTGGAAGATGCAAAAATAGTAAAGGAATTAGAAATAAGCAGTGCAAGTTTCTATTCTCTCATGGTACATGAAGGTTCAAAATTATCCAAGGATATAGAAGCTGAAAGAGTGAAGATGGAAGAAGATATGAAAAAAGATTATTTCTTATATCAGCATTTTGTAGATGAAATGTTAAAAGAAGATAAATATCACATTCTTGAACTTACAAAAATAGCAAGAAATGGTGGAGATAATTATAAATATATTAAAGTGAGAAATACAGGTGGAGATACTTTTCCTATTGGAGTGGGAGCTGGAGGATCAGTTCACGGAATTGGAGTTTACAGAATGAATAAAGAGATGTCTTTTTATTCACAGCAGACAGAGTATCATGAGAGATTTTCAAAATTATCTGGAATAATGCAGTTTCCAATAATACCAAAAGAAGCATTAAAAGATATTTTAAAAGAAGATGAATTAAAGTTCTTTAGAGAAAGAATGAAAGAATATGAAGAAAAAGGTTTGTTAAAAGAAAATGAAGAAAGTTATGTTCTGACAACAGATGGAGTATTCTGGGGAAATAATCTTTCTAGTGATGTAATCATTTATGTTCTGGAAAAACTTTTTAATAGTTAAAAATATATAAAACATCTGAAAGGAGATAAAAAAATGAGTAAAAAAACAGCACTGCTTTGGGCGGTATTGGCAGTAACAGCATATGGAGAACAAAGTGTTGATTTAGGAAAGAGTGTTATTTATTCTACAACAGGATTTGAAACAGAAATGAGAAAAACAGCAAGCAATCCAAGTGTAGTGACATCTAAAGAAATCAAGGAGAGGAATTATCAGACAGTTGATCAGATATTGAATGATATTCCAAGCATCAATATTGTAAAACAGGGGAAAGATTCAATAATTGACTTGAGAGGACAAGGAGATAAGGCTAAACAGAATGTACAGATACTTGTAGACGGGGTACAGATGAACTCTCTGGATACGTCAATGACAGCCACTCCTATTAATACAATAGCTGTAGATAATATTGAAAGGATAGAAGTTCTTCCTGGTGGAGGTTCAGTTCTTTATGGAAGTGGAACTTCTGGAGGAGTTGTAAATATTATCACAAAAAGAGGAGTTGGAAGAACAGCAGCAGTAGGATTTGACCATGGGGAATATGGAAGCAATAAAACTAATGTAACTGTAGGAGAAAGTTTTGGAAATTTTGATGTAAATCTTACATATACAAAAAATGACAGAGAAGGGTACAGAGACTATGATAAATCAGATTCTGATTATTTTCAGGGAGATATAAGATACAGAATATCTGATACACAAAATATAGGGTTTAAATATTCAAAATATAAGGCAGATGAAACATATCCAGAGATGCTTACAAGAGCTCAGGTGGAAGATGACAGAAAACAGTCAGGACTAGTAGATGGCGAACATAGTAAAACAAAAACAGATAAGGATGAATATGTTTTAACTTATAATAATAAATTAACTGAAAACCTTGATTTAAATTTAGTATTATTTTCACAGGAAACTGAAATGAAAATAGACAGCAGAAGTTATCAAGGGGCAATGGGACCAATAAAACTTTGGATGACACAAGATGCTTTATTCAGAGATAAAAAGAAAGGTATAAAATCTAAATTAAGATATGCCTATGGAGAAGGAAGTTCAGTAATTTTTGGTTTAGAATATATTGATAATGACGCTAAAAGAAAAAGTTTAATGAATATGCCTCCAATGATGAATAATATTCTTACAGTAAATGATTTAAATAAAGAAACAATAAGTGGATTTGTAATGAATAACTATGTATGGGGAAATTTTGAGTTTGCTCAAGGTGTGAGATATGAAAGAGCAGATTATAAAGTAAAAAGAACAAGTTCAACTGGACCTGGAATAGATACAACTACAGATGAAGATAATTTCGCATATGAGGTATCAGCTAATTATCTATATTCAGATACAGGAAAAACATATATCAGATATGAGAGAGGATTCACATCACCTCCACCAGCGTTGTTGACAAATAAAAATGCAGCTGGATATTATTTGAATAATCTTAAATCAGAAAAATATGATAACTTTGAAATTGGAGTATCAGATTATATAGGATTTACAAGTTTAAATGCGTCAGTGTTCTATACAATCACTAAAGATGAAATAACAAGTGAAACTAATGGAACAATGGGAAGTGCCAGTATGACTATTGATAACTACAATCTAGGAAAAACAGAGAGAGTAGGATTTGAGCTTAAAGCAGAACAATATATAGATAAACTTACTTTATCACAATCTTATGCATATATTAATGCAAAAATTAAAGATGGAGAAGTAAAAGGTGTAGATGTATCTGGAAACAGAGTAGCTAATGTACCTAGAAATAAATTTAATATAGGGGCAAATTATGCTTTTACTAATAGATTTAATGTAGGTGGAGAAGTTGTATATATAGATGATGTTTACTTAAATAATAAAAATCTAGGTGGAAAAAAGAATTCTCATGTAGTGACAAATATCAGAGCAAACTATAACTTTGATTTTGGTTTAAGTTTACATGCTGGAATAAATAATGTATTTGATAAAAAATATTATGAAGATGTAGATTATACAGAATCAACAGGAGTGTTTACTTATGATCCTGCAGCTGAAAGAAATTATTATGTAGGATTCAGATATAGTTTATAAAATAAAAAATAAAAATGAGGAAATAAAAATGGAAAAAGTTTTACCTATAGCATTAACAATAGGAATTTTTATAGTAGGAATACTCTCTATACCCTTAGGGAGTGTTCCTATTCCTCTGGAATATATATTTAATCCAGAAAAAGCTCCTGAATATATGAGAATAATAATATTTAATCTAAGACTTCCTAGAATAGCTATGGCAGTTCTTATAGGAATGATGCTTTCATCAAGTGGAGCAGTTGTACAGACAGTATTTCAAAATCCATTGGCAGACCCATATATTATAGGAATAGCAGCAAGTGCAACTTTTGGAGCAGTTATAGCTTTTGTATTTGGCATGCCAGATTTTATGTATGGAATTATTGCTTTTATTACGTGTTTGTTTAGTACTTTGATGATTTTTAAAATGGCTAAAAAAGGGAATAAAGTAAATGTAGCCACTCTACTTATAGTAGGAATAGCAGTTTCTTCATTTCTGGGAGCTTTTACTTCTTTTGCTATGTATATGATAGGAGAAGATTCTTTTAAGATAACAATGTGGATGATGGGATATTTAGGAAATGCAACTTGGAAAAGAGTTATTTTTATATTAATACCATTGATATTTTCAGTTAGTTATTTTTATTCAAAAAGGAATCAATTAGACGCTTTATTATCAGGAGATGAGGAAGCACATTCATTAGGAGTAGATGTAAATCGTTTGAAAATTAAGATTTTAACAGTATCTGCACTGATAGTAGCTTTTTCGGTGGCTTTCTCAGGAATGATAGGATTTGTAGGCCTTATAATACCACATACTATAAGAATGGTTGTGGGTCCTTCTAATACTAAAATGCTTCCAAGTACTATATTGGCTGGAGGATTTTTTCTCCTTATATGCGATACATTTGGAAGGATAGTATTAGCACCAGTTGAAGTACCAATTGGAGTAATAACAGCATTTTTCGGTGCACCATTCTTTTTATATTTAGCTTTAAGAAATAAAAGGAGAGATTTTTAATGGATATAATAAAAGTAGAAAAATTAGATTTCTCTTATGGAAGCAGGCAGATATTAAAAGAAATAGATTTAGATATTAAATCAAAAAAACTGACTGGAATACTTGGACCTAATGGTTGTGGAAAGTCTACACTATTGAAAAATATTCTTGGATACCTAAAAAATGACTCAGGAAATATAAAAATATTAAATAAAGACAGCAAAGATTATACACAAAAAGAAAAAGCAAAATGTATTTCATTAGTTCCGCAAAAATCACAGCTTATGTCTGCTATGGATGTAGAGGATTTTGTTTTGATGGGAAGACTTCCACATTTACAGAACAGCTGGGATGGATATACTCAAAAAGATAAGGAAACAGCATATAGATACATACGTCAGCTGGAACTTGAAAGTTTTATAAAAAGAAAAGCAGTAACCCTTTCAGGAGGAGAATTTCAAAGAGTGCTTTTGGCAAGGGCACTGGCACAGGAAACAGAAATAATACTTTTAGATGAGCCTACTTCTGCTCTTGATTTAAATCACGCAATAGATCTTATGGAAAAAGTAAAGGAAACAATAACTGAAAAAGGAATAACAGCAGTTGCAGTTCTGCATGATCTCAATCTTGCAGCTATGTTTTGCGATGAAATAGTTATGATGAAAAATGGAAAAGTGTACTGTAAAGGAAGCCCCAAGGAAACATTTACAGCTGCTAATTTAAAGGAAATATATGAATTGGAATGCAGTATTTTCTATACAGAAAATGATATTCCTTACATAATTCCCAGATCAAAAGGAGGGAATAAATGATAAAAAAACTAATGGTAGCAGCATTAATGCTGATATCAAGCAGAGAAATGCTTGCATTGAAAATAGAAAACAATCTCATAAAAGACAACTATGGAAATAGTATAGAGATTAAAGAATATAATAAATTGATTGTGTTGGATCCAGCAGTGGTAGAAACTATATATCTATTAAATGGAGAAGAGAAAATAGCTGCGATAGGAAAAACTGCAATGAGTAAAATATATCCTGAAGAAAAAACAAAAGATTTAGAAAGTGTGGGAAATATATCAAAACCAAGTCTTGAAAAGATATTATCTTATACTCCAGATTTGGTAATATTGAATGGGATGTCAACTAAGACAGGAGAAACTTTAAAAAGTTTGAAAATACCATATCTTATAAATGAAGCTGGAAACATACAGGAGATATTGGATAATATAAATGCTTATGGGGAAATACTTGGAAAAAAAGAAGAAAGTAAAAAACTCTATAATGACAGTGTAAGTAAATTAGATGATTTAAAAGAAAAAATAAAAAATAAGCCTTTAGGTTTAAAAGGAACTGTTCTGTATTCAGTGTCACCAATGATGGGATTCAATGGTAAAACTTTGCCAGGAGAAGTTCTTGAACTTCTTGGAGTAGAAAATATAACTAACAACCTTACTGGAGAAAGACCAATAATATCACAAGAATTTCTTTTAAAAGAAAATCCAGATTTTTTAGCAGGTGCTATGAGTATAAAATCAGTTGATGATATTAAAAATAGTAATCCTGCTATAAAAGAGATAAAGGCAGGACAGAAAGATAATATTTTCATTGTGGATTCTAATAAAATATTAAGAGGATCACCAAGAATTTTTGAATTAGTATTAGAATTTTATGATGAGCTTTTAAAGGTAGAAAAATAAATAGAATAGGATTACAACAGTTAAGGTAAATTTTAGAAATTAGAAAATTTGTATAATTAACGAAGTGAGTAAAACATAAAAAAACAGTGAGCTTAAATATAATAAGCTTACTGTTTTTAATTTTAAGAACAAAATTAATAATAAATATTTATACTGAAAAAGTTCTGAAGCTATATTTCTGCTTAATGGGTTATCCATTTTTATCTTAATGTTTTAAGTTTCAGAATGTGAAAACTTACTCCTGTAAATACTACTGCGAGCATTATTCTTATATGGAGATAATTCAGTTTATACATTGAGAATCCTATACTTAAAATTAAAAGAGAAATAGCAGTTATTTTATTTTTTAATGTTATTCCCTTCTTTTCATTATAATCTCTGATATATTGTCCAAAAACTTTGTTGTTCAAAATATAATTGTGAAACTTTTCAGAAGATTGACTGAAACAGTAAGCACTGAGTAATAAAAATGGAGTAGTAGGAAGTAATGGAAGGATAATACCTACTATCCCTAAAGCTAGAGAAATAAATCCTGAAATAAATAATAATCTCTTTTTTACCATAATTAACTCCTTTTATTGATATCTATATAAATGATAATACTAAATTAATTTTATGTCAATATAAAAAAATTTAAAACAAAAATATTTTGAAAAGCAAAATTAATATGATATAAGTATAAATATAAAACAATAATTTATAGAGAGGGGAAAAGAATGGAGTCTATAATAGAAAAAAATAATTTATATAAAGAAAATTTGAAAATAATCAAAAAAACTGAAGATAAAGTTATATATAAAGTAAAATGCTTAGATGGATATGGAGAAATTATATGCCATCATGTGTTTCCTGGAATAGATATTATATATAATAATTTTAATACTTTTTATTGTTTTGAACCTGAAAATATTTCCAGAGATATTATTGAAATAAATCATTGCAAAAAAGGGAGATTTGAATGCAAAATACACAATGATTCATATTTATATCTTGGAGAAGGAGATCTGGAAGTGAACAGCTGCAAAATTCAAAGGACAACTTCTGGCTTTCCTTTAGGGTATTATGAAGGAATAGAAGTGTTGATAGATATTGAAACAGCAGAAAAATTTCTTAAAGGAATCATGGAAGGAATAAATATAGATTTAAATAAAATAAAAGAAAGAGTATTTTTGGATAAAGATTATTTTATAATAAGGGCAACAGATGAAATAGAGCATATATTTCATGAATTATATAATGTAGATGAAAGAATACAAAAGGGATATTTCAAAATAAAAGTATTGGAACTTTTACTTTTTTTTACTATAGTTCCAATTGAAAAAAATAATTTATTATCTCCATATTTTCCTAAAAATCAAGTGGAAAAAGTAAAGCATATAAAGGAGCATTTAACAGAAGATTTAGAAAAGAATATAACACTTCAGGAACTGGCTCAAGAACATGATATAGGAATAACTACTTTGAAAAAATGTTTTAAGGGTATTTATGGAAAATCTATTTCTGTATGGAGAAGGGAATATCGTATATATAAAGCTGCCTCTATGCTTAGGGAAACAGATAAAACAATAGCTGAAATATCAGGAAAAATGGGATATGACAATCCAAGTAAGTTTGCATCTGTATTTAAAAAAGTAGTTGGATGTTCTCCATCTGAATATAGAAAAAATAATTAAATATTTATAATTATTTTTTTATAGTATGCAGACAGCATATGAATACTTAAATATTATGTCCGAATATGACAAGATTTTAAATGAAGGTTATGATATAATAATATAAAAAAGAAATTATTATGAAAAAAATTGATAATATTTTAGGTAAGTTTGGTAAATGATTCTTTTTCCGAATCATAGTCTAGGGTGTATTGATATTATAGAGGGGTGAATTGTATTATGCAGGAAGATTTAATTTATGAAATACTTTCTGTGGTAGATGAAATTCCAGAGGGTCGTGTTGCTACTTATGGACAAATAGCAAGATTAATCGGTAAGGATAAAAATGCAAGACTTGTAGGGAAAGTTCTCAGTATGGCAGAATATTATGGAGAATATCCTTGTCACAGAGTAGTTAATCATGCTGGGCGGCTTGTTCCTGGATGGGGTTTACAGGGTTTCTTATTACAGAAGGAAGGAATTGTTTTAAAAAATAAGACTCATGTAGATTTAAAGAAATATCAATGGGATTATTCAGAATAAACAAGGATATTAAATTATAATATAATTATGATTATTTCAATATTCTAAACAAAAAACAGAAGCTGATATTATTTGGGTATAATATTTTAAAGTAGAGGAATATAATAATAACAGATGTGATTGTTTTATTTGAAATAAAATCTATTAAAGAAGGTATGCAGAAATATTTGGATTTGGCAGGAATGCTGAAACCAATGCTGTCAGGATTTGAAGGATCCATTAGAGCAGAATGATTTGCCAGTCTGAATGAAGAAGGAAAACTTTTATCTATGAGTATATGGAGGGGAAATGAATTTATTAACTTTTTTAAAGGATCATGTTCCATGTTACATTTATAATGGAGAGCAGATTATAAGCCAATGCCAGAAACTAAAAACTGAACTTCCCAATTTTGAATTTTTATATTCTATTAAAACTAATCCATTTTCACCCATAGTTCAAAATATTTCAAAAGAAGGGTTTGGAGCAGATGCTGCTTCTGCAGGAGAAGTACTTCTTTCTCTGGAAAATGGAATAGTACCTGAGAAGATATTTTACTCTGTTCCAGGAAAAACAAAGGAAGACATTGAAATATGCTATGGGAAATGTACAATTATTGCTGACAGTATATCAGAGATTAAACATATCAATGCAATAGCAGCTAGACATAAGGAAACTATAAAAATAGGAATTCGTGTGAATCCTAATTTTTCTATGCAGAATGAATTTGGAATTTCAAGTAAATTTGGGATTGATATAGAACAGCTTTTAGAGGGAGAAGATATCTTAGCAGAATATTCAAACATTAAAGTTGCTGGTATTCATATCCATATTCAATCACAAATATTAGATTTTCAAATATTGGGCAGATATTATAAGAATTGCTTTGAACTTGCCAAAAAAATTCATTCTATAAAAAATGTTAATATTGAATTTATTAATTTTGGAAGTGGAATAGGAGCCTTATATAGAGAAGCACAAGATAAACCTGTAGATTTAGAAAAACTCAATAGTATAATTTTTGAAATTGCAGAAGAAAATTATGCTGTATTAAATGCAAGACTTTTAATTGAAACAGGACGTTTTGTTACTTGTAATGCAGGAAAATATTATACACATATTGTAGATATAAAGAAATCTTTAGGTCAAAAATATTTGATTGTGGAAAATGCAATGAATGGATTCATGCGACCCTCTATAGCAAATCTAATTTATAAAATTGCTGGAGAAATTCCTATAGGTTATGAACCTCTCTATACATGTCAGGATGAATTTGCTGTTCGGGTATTAAATGAGTCAACTGAAAAAGAAAGGGTCAATATTGTTGGAAATCTTTGTACAGCACTAGATGTTATTCGTGAAAATGCAGAAGTAAATCACGCTCAAATAGGAGATATCATTGAGATTACTAATGCAGGGAGTTATGCATATTCATTATCTCCACTTTTATTTTCAAGTCAGAGAATCCCAAAACAATATTATTTATATGGAGAGAAAATTTCTGATAGTAAAATATTATAAATAGTAATTATAAAAAATAGGTAGAAACATAGGAAACTACCTATTTTTTATATTACAAAATTTAGAGAATTATTATTCAATTTACAGAAATAATATAGAAAGAAGCTATGGGAATGTAAAAAAATAATTGTCTTTTTGGAGCATATGAAACTTTTTAGAGTAGAAAGATACTTTAAAATAAAATACAATGAATTATCAAAAAAAGAAAGAGGTATACATATGTTCAAAGAAGAAAAAATAGGGATGATATATTTTGCAGGAAAACATAAATATTTGCTGATTACAGGATGTATATTGTCAGGGATAAGTGCATTAATTATGATGTGTCCTTTTATATTGCTTTGGAAAGTTGTACAGGAAGTATTGAAAGGAATTACAGATATATCAAAAATAAATGCAGAAGAAGTAATAAAGTATGGACAATGGGCACTTCTTACAGCAGTAGGAGGATTTACTGTATATTTTGCAGCTCTTATGTGCACTCATATAGCAGCTTTCTATACTGCGTTTAATATGAAATCTAAAGCATTAAGACATATGTCTGAACTTCCTTTAGGATATTTTATTGATAACCCAAGTGGAAAATTAAGAAAAATAATAGATGAAAATTCTAAAATGACAGAGAGTTTTATAGCACATCTTCTTCCAGATTTAACAGGAGCGTTAACAACTTTTGTGGCAATGCCGATAATATTACTGATATTTGATTGGAGATTGGGAATAATCTGTCTGATACCTTTAGGAATAGGTTTTTTTATACAGTTTAAATCAATAACAGGGGAATCAGTAAAATATATAAAACAGTATCAGGATTCTTTGGAAAAAATGAATAATGAAGCAGTGGAATATGTAAGAGGAATTCCGGTAGTAAAGGTATTTCAACAAACTGTTTATTCTTTTAAAAGTTTTTATGATACTATAATGGAATATAAAAAATTTGTAATAAAATTCTGTCAGGAATTTAAAAATCCAATGACTTCTTTTATAACTGTGATTAATGGAACTTTTATATTATTAATACCAGCTGGGATAATATTAATAAAAAGTTCATATGATCCTTTGAAATTTTTACAGAATTTCATATTTTATATTCTTTTTATTCCTCTGTGTTCAATGATGATAAATAAAATAATGTATATAGGAGAAGCAAAATCTGTAGCTGATGAGTCTGTAAACAGGATAGTTTCTTTGTTGGAAGAAAAAAAACTAGAAAAGTCCCAAAAAATAAAATTGCCAGAGAACTATACTATAGAATTTTGTGATGTATCTTTTACATATAAAGGAAAGGAAAAACCTGCTGTAAATAAGGTAAGTTTTTTTATTCCACAAGGGACAGCAACAGCATTAGTTGGAGAATCAGGAAGTGGAAAAACAACAGCAGCAGCTTTAATACCAAGATTTTGGGATATAGATGATGGAAAGATTCTTATAGGGGGAATTGATATTAAAGAGATAGAGATATCAGAATTGATGAAAATGATATCTTTTGTGTTTCAGGATATACATTTATTTAAAAGAAGTATTTTAGAAAATATTCGTATTTCAAAACCAGAAGCTTCTTTAGAAAAAGTAATGGAAGCTGTAAAAGCAGCACAGTGTGAAGAAATAATAAAAAAATTTCCTGATGGAATAGAAACAATAATTGGAGCAAAAGGTGTATATCTTTCTGGTGGAGAGATGCAGAGAATAGCTATTGCCAGTGCTATATTAAAAGATTCACCAATAATAATATTAGATGAGGCAACAGCTTTTGCAGATCCAGAAAATGAGCATAAGATACAGGCAGCATTAGAATTCCTCACAAAAAATAAAACAGTAGTAATGATAGCCCACAGACTCTCTACAATAAAAAATGCAGATCAGATATTGGTTTTAAAAGATGGAAAAGTAATTGAAAAAGGTAAACATAATACGCTTATAGAAATAAAAGGGATGTATGCAGAAATGTGGAAAAATTACCAAACTTCTGTAAAATGGGATATTAGAAAGGAAAGTGAAAAAAATGCTTAAAGAAATATTTGCTCTAAGTGATCAGGGAGAAAAGGACTTAAAAAAAGGGATACTAAGCAGTGCAGCAGCAAATATGAGTCTGATACTTCCAGCAGGATTACTGCTCTTAACAATAAAAGATTTAATGAAATATATAGAAAAAAATGATTCTTATGAAATAAACCTTTTAGTTTATATGGAGTATTCAATATTATTTTTAATTATTATATTTGTTACACATAGAATTCAATATGATAGGACATACTTTTCAGCATATTCAGAAAGTGCTAATAGAAGGGTAGCTTTAGCTGAAAAACTTCGTAAACTTCCTCTGTCATTTTTTGGAAAAAAAGACCTTTCTGAATTGACAATTACAATTATGGGGGACTGTACAGAGCTTGAACATACATTTTCCCACTCTGTTCCACAACTTTTTGGAAGTTTAATTTCAATAACTTTAATAGGAGTTGGATTATTTACTGTTAATTGGAAAATGGCTTTGAGTACACTTTTTGTTTTTCCAATGGCCATATTAATAACAACAGGAAGTAAATTTATACAAGATAGAATGGGACAGAAAAAAATAGAAGCTAAACTGGCAGCTTCAGATAAAGTACAGGAATATCTTGAAAATATCAGAGAAATAAAATCATATAATATGGAAGATAAATATTTACAGGATTTAGATGCAGGTTTTTTTAAAATCATAAAAGCATCACTGTTATCTGAACTGACAACTGGAACATTGATAGTTTCAGCTCAGGGAATATTAAGATTAGGTTTTGCAGCAGTAACCTTTGTAGGAATAAAATTATTTTTAAAAGGAGAAATAGATTTTTTAGTATATTTGATGTATCTTTTTGCAGCATCAAGGTTATATGATCCTTTATCTGTAGTATTGATACAAATTGGGGATATATTCAATTCCTTATTGACTATAAAGAGAATGAAGGAAATGAATGGACAGAGGATACAGGAAGGAGTGAAGGAATTCTTTATTGATAATTATGATATTGTATTTGATAAAGTAGAATTTGCATATAATAGTGGAGAAAAAGTATTAAATGGAATTTCCTTTACAGCTGAACAGGGAAAAATAACTGTATTAGCTGGAGAGTCAGGAGGAGGAAAAAGTACTGCAGTTAAACTGGCAGCCAGATTCTGGGATGTGACAAAAGGAAAAATAACTTTAGGTGGTATTGATATAAGCACTATAGACCCAGAAATACTTCTTGAAAAATTCTCAATAGTTTTTCAGGATGTGGTACTATTTAATGGCACTATACTTGAGAATATAAGGATAGGGAAAAGAAGTGCTACAGATGAAGAGGTTTATAATGCAGCTAAAGCAGCACAATGTGATGAATTTATAAAAAGATTTCCACAAGGATATAATACTGTAATAGGAGAAAATGGCTCAACACTTTCTGGAGGAGAAAGACAAAGACTATCAATAGCAAGAGCTTTGTTAAAAGATGCACCTATCATTTTATTAGATGAAGCAACAGCTTCTTTAGATGTGGAAAATGAAACTTTGATTCAGTCTGCTCTAGGAAAATTAATAAAAGATAAAACTGTATTGCTTATAGCACATCGTATGAGAACAGTAGCATCAGCAGATAAGATAATAATATTAAAAGATGGAAAAATATTAGAACAGGATTCCCCAGAAAATTTATTAAAGAAAAAAGGAGCATATTATAAAATGGTTGAACTACAAAATCAAAATTTAAACTGGAAAGTAAAGGAATAAAAATATTGAGTAAATGATTCTAATCTAAAAAAGTGAAAAATCATTTAAAGTATAAAAAAACAAAAAAAAATTTTCAAAAAATTATTGACTTTAATAGGATATAGGAATATAATTGAGAAAATTATTTTATAGGATGGTGGCAAAATGCTAAGGAGATTAAGGAACAGATTAAAAGTAAATAGTAATTACATGTTCCTTAAAGAAAGTTTGTGGATTAATTAGCATTTTGTATCTAAATATTTATAGATTAAGATGTCTTTATTTGTAATCAACATCAGTCTTTTTTGGACTGGTGTTTTTTTTATAGAAAAAATTAAGGAGGAAGATTTGTGAAAAAGGTTTTAGCTTTACTAACAGTATTAATGATTATGATATTTGTGGGGTGTGGAAAAGAAAAAGAGACAAAAACTACAGGAAAAGTTTATGTGATTGGAACAAATGCAGAGTACCCACCATTTGAATATCTGGAAAATGATAAAATAGTTGGTTTAGATCCAGATATTATAGAGGAATTTTCTAAAAGAATGGGATTTCAATATAAATGGATGAATATGAATTTTGATGGTTTGATTTCAGCACTGCAAACAAGAAAAGTAGATATTGTAATAGCAGGTATGAGTGTCAGTGAAGAAAGAAAAAAATTTATTAATTTTTCTACTCCATATATTTCACCAGCTATGTGTTATATAGCTTTGAAAACTAGTCCAATGGTGTCTTTGGAAGACTTAGAAAATAAGAGATTTGGTATAGAATTGGGGACTACAGAAGAAGATATAGTAAAAAAAGTTCCTGGAGCAGTGATAGTGCCATTTTCTGGGCATACAGCAGCTCTGTTTGCTTTAAAAGCTGGAAAAATAGATTCTATGCTGTTAGATGCAACTGTAGCTAAAAAATATCTTGAAAGTAATCCAGATTTAAAAACTGTAGTAACAGTAGAAGGGGAAAATAAAGCTATGGCATTTAATATAGAAGATGTAGAGTTAAAAGATAAGTTTGATAAAGTATTAAAAGAGATGATGACAGATGGAACTATTGACAAACTAAAAGCAAAGCATGGTATTTAAAATGGCAGCCAATTCTATAAAAATGCTGATTTCAGAAGGAAATCTCATTCATAATATAAAACATTTAGAAAATAAATATGAAAAGAAAATACTTCCAGTATTAAAGGCTAATGCTTATGGTCATGATATAGGAATGGTATCAGAAATACTTTATAATAATGGATATAGAGAATTTGCTGTAGCTCGTTTAAATGAAGCTGAAAAAATATTGGAAAATAAAAAAATTACAGAAAGCAGAATACTTGTATTTGAAAGTATTGGGATAGAATTTTTGGATATTATAAAAAATAATAGGTCTATAGAAGTATCGGCTAATACTTTTGCAGAATTAAAAGAGCTTATAGAAAATGGAATTTCTCCAGATAATATACAATTAAAAATAGATTTTGGTTTTGGAAGAAATGGAATAGTTCAAGAGGATATAGAAAATTTAAAGAAATATATAGAAGAAAAGAAATTATTTTTTAAAGGTATATATTCTCATCTTTATGCTGTAGAATACGAAGAAGGTGTGGAACTTATTGAAAAATTTACAGAAATAGTAAAATATTTAGGTAAAGACAGATTTCAAATGATTCATATGCAAAATAGTGTAGGGATATTACTATTTGGAAACTGTGAGATAATGACACATCTTAGACCTGGAATATATATTTACGGTTTGCAGGAAGAAGGTTTTTTTCATGAAGGCTTAAAACAGATATTCAGATTAGAAGGAAAAATAGCAGGAGTGAGAGATGTAAGTAAATCAAGGTATCTGGCCTATAATTTAAAAACGACTTTATGTGAAAAAAATTTTACTTATGCAGCAAAGATAAAAATTGGATATGGAGAAGGCTTTTTTAAAGCAAATGAAAAAAGTTATTGCTTAATAAATGGAAAGCCTTATAAAATATTACTGGTAACTATGGATAATACATTTATAGAGGCGGATGAATTAATAAAAGAAGGAGATAATGTAATATTATATCCAGATGTTTCAAAAATAAGAAAAGATACAGGACTCCATATATGTGAAATTTTACCAGCAATAAATTCAAGGATAGCAAGGGAAAAAATATAAATATTAAAAAAAGCTGGCAATTTAAAGCCAGCTTCTTTAATTTTATTCAAATACTTCAAACTCTGGGTCACTAAATTCATCTTTTTTTATATTACCACTGGAATAATATATATTATTCCAAAGTATAGCTTCATCTTTTGATGTATATTCTTTAGCTTTTTCTCCATTAAGATAGTATTCTTCTAAAATTTCATTATTATTTTGATCTATGTATCTTTTTTGATATATATTTCCATTTGTATAGTATAAAGTTATAGATAAAGGTTTTTCATCTACAAATTCAGCCAAGTATTCTACACAGCCAGATGGATAATAAAAAACAGCTTTTCCATTTAATCTGCCGTTTTTATAATCTATTGAACTCAACAAATGTCCTTCAGCATCTTTATTTACAAGAGTTCCAGTATAAGCACTTTCTTCTCCATTGATAAAAATGATTCCAGAATCTATGTAGAGTTTAGGGTTTATTACCAGTCTTTCAGAAAAACTCACAGCTGAAAGGAACAAAAAAATAAGTGATACAATTTTTTTCATATCTTACCCCTTTTGTCTATTATATAATTCAAAAAAAGATTTAGTATCTGTATATTTTTTTGTCATTTTTGATACCAGAAGTATCTAATTCAAGTTTTATAAGTTTAAAGTCATTTCCTATTGTAGATTTGATATTTTTATTTATCTCCTCACTTATCTTCTTCGCATAGGCATCATAATTTCCAACATTTACTTCTGAACCAACAGTAAATTCAACATCTACTTCTACAGCTTTGTCATCTTCAATATCTACATCAATTTCCTTTACAATTATTCTTTTACCAGCTTCAAGAACAGGAAAATTTTTATAAATTTCACCAGCTAATATATGTTCTTCTCTATCAAAATCACCAGCAAAAGCAACTGCAGATAAAAGACAAAACATACCTAATAATGTTTTTTTCATTTTGTTTTCCTCCTACTAAAGTTATATGTTTTACGAATCTTCCCCTGATGTTTGTCATATAGCTTTATTTTCCACAGCATTTTTTATATTTTTTTCCACTTCCACAAGGACATGGATCATTTCGTCCTATTTTATTTTCATTTATAATAGTTTCTTGTAAAGGAAGCCATTTTTGGTAATACCATTTACCATTCTTTTTTACAAAATAACTTTTTTCATGGTGAATAACAGTTTTTCCATTTTCTTTATATGTGGCTTTAAATTCAACTATTCCATCATCATCATTTTCAGTTCCTTTGTTAGTATTTACAATTTCAAGTCCCAGCCATTCTGATTCTTTAGACCATTTTTCACATTCAGCCCAGTCTATGCCATTCATACTTTCTGGATCATGAGAATTTTTGATAAATTCTATATTTCCAGTAACATAGGCATTATATCTTGCTTTCATTAATTCTTCTGCTGTTTTGATTTCCATTAAAATTCTCCTGCTAATTTATCTAAATTTTCTCCTGTAACTCTGAATACTGTCCATTCATCCATAGGAATAGCTCCCATTTTTTTATAAAATTCAATAGAAGATTTATTCCAGTCAAGACACCACCATTCTACTCTTCCATAGTTATTATCTTTTGCTACTTTTCCTAAAAAAGAAAGCATGATTTTTCCTATTCCTTTATTTCTGTATTCAGGTTTGACATAGAGATCTTCAAGGTATACTCCTGCTCTTCCTAAGAAAGTAGAAAAATTATTAAAGAAAAGTGCAAAACTTACAGGTTCTCCATTAAGTTCACCAAAAACTACCTGAGCTTTTTTATTTATAAATATAGATTCTTTTAATATTTCCTCAGTTGCCACTACCTCATTTAAAAGGTTTTCATAATCAGCAAGCTCTTTTATAAATTTTAGAATAAGAGGACATTCCTCTTCAGTTGCAAATCTTATAGTAAAACCATCTAATTTTGTCTGAAACTTTTCCATTTTTCCCTCCTGAAAGAATATATAAGCATAACGCTTGTTTTTTATATTATACATGAACTTATGAGTAAAAGTCAATTTTAAGCAATAAGTATTGAAAAAATATATAAACCTGATATATGGAAAAATTTCAAATCATATTCTTTAAAAATATAAATTTTCAGAAATGTTTGAAATATATGAAAGAGACTTTTTAAAATAAATTTAAATTTACCTATTGACTAATTGTGATTTATTAGCTATATACAATAGTACAATGATTTAGGAACAAAATATCAGAAAGAACTTTCCAAAACAATAAGGGGGCATAATTATGAGAAACTTTGAAACAAGCAACATAAGAAATATATCTCTTTTAGGACATAGAGGAAGTGGAAAAACTACTCTTACAGAAGCTTTACTGTATATTTCTAAGTTTTCAAACAAAATGGGATCTGTAGAAGAAGGAACAACAGTATCTGACTTTGATAAAGAAGAAACTCGTAGACTGTTTTCAATCAATACTTCAATAGTTCCTGTAGAATATGGTAACTGTAAGTATAATTTTTTAGATACTCCAGGTTATTTTGACTTTTCTGGTGAAGTATATTCAGCAGTAAGAGTTTCAGGAAGTGCTGTTATAGTAATGGATGCAACATCAGGAGTAGAAGTAGGAACTGAAAAAGCATGGAGAATATTAGAAGAAAGAAAACTTCCAAGAATTATTTTTATCAACAAAATGGATAAAGGATATATTAATTATGAGAAACTACTGCGTGAAATGAAAGAAAAATTTGGAAAGAAAATTGCTCCTTTCTGTGTACCAATTGGTGATAAAGAAGAATTTAAAGGATTTGTAAATCTGGTGGAATTAATAGGAAGAATATTTAATGGTGTAGAGTGTGTAGATGGACCTATACCTGAAGATTTAGATATATCAGAAGTAAGAAGTTTACTCCTTGAGGCTGTGGCAGAAACTGATGAAACATTAATGGATAAATATTTTAATGGAGAAGAATTTACTCTGGAAGAGATAAAAACTGGTCTACATAAAGGGGTAATTTCTGGAGATATAGTTCCAGTAATAGTTGGGTCAGCTCTACAGGGAATAGGGGTTCATACTTTATTTAAAATGATTTCTGATTATATGCCTACACCAACTGAAATGTTTAATGGAGAGAGAATAGGAACTAATCCTGTTACTGGAGAGCCAGAAGCCAGAAAGATATCTAAGGATGAGCCTTTCTCAGCAATAGTTTTCAAAACTCTAGTTGACCCATTTATCGGAAAAATATCATTATTTAAAATAAATTCAGGAACATTGAAAAAAGATACTGAGGTATTAAATCCTAATAAAAATAAAAAAGAAAGAATAGCTCAGATTATATATTTGAGAGGAAACAAACAGGAAGAGGCTCAAGAACTTGTGGCAGGAGATATTGGAGCTACAACTAAACTCCAGTTTACTCAAACTGGAGATACACTTTGTGATAAAGATAAACCTATAGTTTATGATAATATTGAACTTCCAGAAGTGTGTCTATATTCAAGTGTAGAACCTGCTCAAAAGGCTGATGATGAAAAATTGAGTACATGTCTTCAGAGAATGATGGAAGAAGATCCTACATTTGTTATGTATAGAAACGCTGAAACTAAACAGCTATTAATTGGTGGGCAGGGAGAAAAACATCTGTATGTAATTCTTTGTAAAATAAAAAATAAATTTGGAGTACATGCTGTACTTACTGATCCAGTTGTATCTTATCGTGAAACAATAAAAGGAATAACTTCTGTTCAGGGAAAACATAAAAAACAATCTGGAGGAGCAGGACAATATGGAGATGTTCATATTAAATTCGAACCATGTAAAAATGAGTTTGAATTTATAGATGAAGTAAAAGGAGGAGTAGTTCCTAAGACATATATGCCAGCAGTTGAAAAAGGACTTCTTGAAGCAAAAGAAAAAGGAATACTTGCAGGATATCCTGTTATCAATTTCAAAGCAACTATATTTGATGGATCATATCATCCTGTAGATTCTAATGAAATATCTTTTAAACAGGCAGCCATACTTGCATTTAAAAAAGGTATGGAATTAGCGAAACCAGTTCTTTTGGAACCTATCATGAAACTTGAGATTGTAGTTCCTGAAAATTACATGGGAGATGTAATGGGAGATATGAATAAACGTAGAGGAAGAATATTAGGGATGGAACCTAACCAATATGGAGAACAAGTATTGAATGTAGAAGTTCCTCAGGCTGAAATATTAAAATATGCTCTTGATCTTAGGGCTATGACTCAAGGAAGAGGACATTATAGATTTGAATTTGCAAGATATGAAGAAGTACCAGAAATATTAGCTAAAAAAATAATTGAAAGCAGAAAGGCATAATATATAACTACAGAGGCCATTTTCAGTGAAGAAATTTGCTGAGTGGCCTTTTTAATTTTAGGAGGGGATAAATGGGAGAAGTATTTATAGTTGATTTTGAGGAAAGATACCTTGAAGATTTTAAAAAATTAGGATATGAATGGCTTTTAAAGTATGATTTATTAGAACCAGTAGATGAAGAAATGCTGAATAATCCTAGAGAGAAAATAATTGATAAAGGTGGGTTTGTATATATTGCTGAAATGGATGGAGAGTGTGTAGGAACTGTTTCATTGGGAAAAATAGAAAATGGAGATTTTGAAATACTAAAACTTGCTGTTTCAGATAAATATCATGGAAAAAGGATTGGAAGTTTATTAGTGGAAAAATGTTTTGAAAAAGCAAGAGAAGAAGGAGCAAAAAAACTTCTGCTTTACTCCAATCATCAGTTAAAAGCAGCTCTTCATTTATATAAAAAATATGGATTTGTAGAATTAAAATGTGATGAAAATAAATATGAGGAAGCTGATATAAAAATGGAATGTATCTTATAAAAATAAAAGAGAAACTCATAGCTTTGAGTTTCTCTTTTTTGAATTAAAATGTATATTTTATTCCTAAAGAAACAGAAGATTCAAAATAATCCCTATTAATTAAACCATGAAGTCCTACATTATATTCTAAAAGGGTTTTAGTAGTATATGAAGCATTTATATTTATAATTTCTGTATCTTTTGACATTTTTAATGCAGGTATTGTGTAATGTACATCAGGTTTAAAAATAAAATCAGTGTGGGTATTTCTAGGTTTTTTACTTGAATGATACCATGTAAAGTCTCCATTAATATTCCAAGATTCAGAAATATTATATTTATATTTTAACCCCGCTTTTGAAATGAGGGATGGAGAAGTATTTTTTTTGATATTTAATGCATAATTATCTTCATCAGCAATTGTATCCTGTTTTTCAGTGTAACCTTGATCTTTATTCCATATATAATCTAAGCCAGCATAAGGGTATACATAATTTTTCTTGTTATTCCCAGATAGAATATATCCAGTTTCCCATCCAAAAGAAGTAAGAAATGAATCAAATTTTCCAGTTATTTCTCTTTTATTATAGTTATCTTCTCTATCTAGTATTCTTCTTTTTAAATCATGGCGTGAGTATCCAAGACCTGCCTGAAAAATATTAAGCCAGTTCTCCTGAAGATAAGAAGCACTTCCAACCAATGTAAAAGAATCAATGTTTTCTGTACTGCTTCCTTTATCATTGAAATTAGCTTTACTTCCTATATATCCATAGTTTAAGCCAAATGTAAAATTATTGTAAGGAAAAATGGACTGTCCATTGAAACCATATGACCTGTATGAATAAGATGGATGATAAGAACTTCCATAATATTTACCATAAGATGAAACAAGTTCAGCAGATTGAATATTGGAATTAGAATTTAAATTAAATTCTCTATTCAAAGAGTAGTTTTTATCTCTGGCTTTCATATTATTAATTTCATGAATATTAGATTTTGGATAATTATAAACAGAGTCATAAAAACCACCAACTATATCATTATTAGGAGCAGGATTATCAGGTTTTTTATTTAAAACAAGATATAATATCCCATTTTCTTTATCATATTCATAATTTCCAAGCCATCCTTCAGCAACATTGGTTACATTTATTTTCCCTATATTACTATTATTACTGTCTTTTATGTAGACAGCAGGTATTTTGATTATAGTATCATTTGTTACATACAAAGAGTCAACAGGTCTTTCATTGATTATCCCATTGTTAATGAGTTTGCCAGTACTCAATGTAGGAGTAAGAAGATCACTCACCTGTATATTTAATGTTAATTTTACATCAGTGTTAATAATAAAAGTTCCTTCTAGTTTTTCTTTAGATATAGGTGGTATAGAAACAGAAGATGGATTTTCTCTAAATTTGTCAGGAACTACAAGAACCATATCTTTACTTAAATTCCAAGTACCAGATTTTACTGCTATGTTTGAAAAATTTTGAATAGTAAAATCAATTGTACCATTGGTAAAGGATTCTCCTGTTGATGGGGTTTCAGATAAAATAAGAGTATCAGTACCTTTATTTCCTTCAACTATTCCTTTTATTTTAGAGGCAGTACCAAGTTCCAAAGTATTATTTCCATTTCCCATAAGAATCGCTATTTTTCCATCTTGTTCTATTGTACCATGATTGACAAAAGATGAGGAATTACTAACAGAAACTCCAACATTTCCCTTATTGGCAATTATACCATAATTTTCTCCATGTCCTCCATTTTGGATTGCAAGCCCATAACTTGAGCCATTTTTTATTTCACCAGCAGCAGAATTTATAAATATACTGTTATATACAGAAACTCCAAATTTTCCTTTATTGGCGATTATACCATTATTTATTCCTTGACTGTTAGAATCAATTGTGAATCCGTAATTTCCACTATTGGAAATAGTTCCATCATTTGTACCGACACTATTATGTATATAGAAACCTGTATTTCCATTATTGGAGATCACTCCACTTTTTTCATTTATTGCTTCTTTAGTAGAATAAGCAGAAATTCCATAATCTCCTATATTTTCTATTTTTCCAAAATTAGATACTTTTTCGCCATTAATAAGCCTTATTCCAAAACTTCCATCATTGGAAATTTCACCACCCTTTCCATTAACTATTACTGAATCACCAGATACATCAATTCCATAATCACCATTATTTTTTATTGTTCCAAAATTTTGTATTAAAGAGAATGAAGAACCAGTTATTCCATGAGAGCTATCATTTTTTATAATACCAGTATTTAATATATCCGTGTGAGCAGCTCCAACTATGCCATTATAAATTGTTTCTGAGTTAGTTATACTTTCATTTTCTTCAGCAGGACTATTTAAGTACATACCGAGAAATATGAAAATTAATAGATATTTTTTCATTTTTCTCTCCTTGTAAAGTATATATTAATTGATTTTCCCCTACACTTTACAGTTATTAGACAAAATTTTAAAAATCCTTTTATTTTTTAACAAATTATAGTAATATATAAGAAAGAACTTAGATATAAAGGAGCTGTGTATGTTTATTCTTGAAAAAATAATTTCGTTAATACTGCTATCACCACTACCATTTGTTTTAATTTTTATTTATATAGGATTAAAAAATATACTTAATAGGAAGATAAAATTTGGAATTATTTTAATTTTGATTGGAATTGGAACTTATTTAGGAACAAGTGACTTTTTTATAGATAGATTTCTTTTTAAATTGGAAAGTGAATATCCATTAGTATCAACAGTAAAACTACAAGATGCAGATGTTTATATTCTTTTAGGAGGAGGAATAATTCCAAACAGTGCTGGAGGAAATGTACCAGCAGAAGGTGCTAATACAAGAATAATGAAGACTGCACAGTTTTATAATAAATATCCTAAAAAAGTATATATATCTGGAGGAACTCCACTTCAGGATAAAGAAAGTGAAAGTTCTGTATATAGAAGAGAATTAATAGCTTTGGGAGTGCCAAGTGAAGATATTATAATAGAGGAAAAAAGTAGAAATACAAAAGAGAATGCTATATACGTAAAAAAGATGATGGAAGAAGCAAAAGAAAAAAAAGCAGTGCTTATTACATCAGCATTTCATATGCCACGAAGTATAAAAACTTTTGATAAAGGAGAAGAAGGATTAATATTTTATCCTGCTCCTTGTGATTTTATGGCTAAAAGCCAAACAGAAAATTTCTTTGATTATATTCCAGAATATAATAATTTTAAAAAACTGGGATTGCTATTGAAAGAATATATTGGAATGGTGTATTATAAGATAAGATATTAATTTAAAAATAAAATAAATTAAGGGGGAAAAATGCTGGGAAGAGAAATTTATATTCAGAGAAGAGAAGTACTTAAAAAAAAACTGGGAAAAGGGGTTGTAATTCTTCCAGGAAATAATGAATCACCTAGAAATTATAAAGATAATTGCTATTCTTTCAATCAGGATTCAACATTTCTCTATTATTTTGGAATAGACATTCCAAGTCTTATAGGAGTAATAGATATAGATAATGACAAAGATTATATCTTTGGAACTGATTTTACATTGGATGACATAGTGTGGATGGGAGAACAGAAACTACTTAAAGCCTATGCAGCAGAAGCAGGAATAGAAAATTTTATAGAGATGTCAGAATTTGAAAAATTTGCAGCTCAGTTAAAAAAAGATAAAAGAGATATTCTTTTAATACCTCAATATAGAGCTGATAATATAATGAAGTTAAGCAAAGCTTTAGAATTAGATCCATTTAAATATGATGAACATACATCATTAAATTTAATAAAGGCCATAATAGAACAAAGAAATGTAAAATCACAAACAGAAATAGAAGAGATAGAAAAAGCAGTAAATATAACAAAAGAAATGCATATTACTGCTATGAAAACAGTAAAAGCAGGAATGAAAGAATATGAAGTAGTAGCAGCTATTGAAGCAGTAACAAAGAAATATTATGGAGAAACTTCATTTTTTACTATATTTACTAAAAATGGACATATTCTGCATAATCATGGATATGATAATACCATAGAAGATGGGGATATGATTGTTCTTGACTGTGGAGCAAAGAACAGAGAAGGATATTGTGGAGATATGACAACTGCTTTTCCTGTAAGTGGAAAATATAGCGATAAACAGAAGGATATATATTCTCTATTGATAGAAATGTTTGAAAAAGCAGAAGAGATGGTAAGACCTGGAATAAATTATAAAGATGTGCATTTGGCTGTTTCAAAAGTATTAGCTGAAGGTATGATAAAAAGAGGATTGATGAGGGGAAATGCAGATGAGGCAGTAAAAGCTGGGGCTCATGCTGTGTTTTTCCCCCATGGACTAGGACATATGCTGGGATTAGACGTACATGATATGGAAAATCTGGGAGAAGATCTTGTAGGATATGAAAGTTTTCCTAGAGATATGCAGTTTGGATTAAAATCTTTAAGATTGGCAAGAGTATTAAAAGAAGGGTATGTATTTACTATAGAACCAGGTATATATTTTATTCCTGAACTTGTGAAAAGATGGAAAGCAGCAGGAAAATTTATGGAATATCTGAATTATGATAAAATAGAAGAATATTTTGGATTTGGTGGGATGAGATATGAGGGAGATTTTGTAATTACTGCTGATGGTGGCAGAAGATTGGGAGATAAAATGCCTAAATACTATAATGAAATAGAAGAAATCATGAAAAAATAAACTGTTATCTGCTGGTCAGAGGAGATAGAAAATGATAAGAACAAGCAAATAAGCCTCTTGAAAATATAAAAATTCAGGAGGGAAAAAATGAAATTTAAGTATATTGATATAGATAATTGGAAAAGAAAAGAATATTTTTATTACTATTATAAAAATGTAAAATGTACCTTTACAATGAATGCAGAATTGGATATAACTGAATTAAAAATAAATTTGAAAGAGAAAAACATAAAACTTTATCCAGTACTCATATATCTTTTATCTAAAGCTGTAAATAAATATATAGAATTTAGAATGAATATGGACAAAGATGAAAAACTTGGATATTGGGAAAATATAATGCCTGCTTATACCATTTTTAATAAAAAGCAAGAAACATTTTTCAATTTATGGACTGACTATGATGAGGATTTTTTTAAATTTTATAAAAATTATTTAAAAGATGAAAAATTATATGAAAATAGTGAAAGTATGTTTCCAAAAGGAGAAATACCATCTTATACATTTTCAATTTCAATTATACCATGGGTAAACTTTACTGGATTTAATCTAAATATATATTCAGATGGAAGTTATCTTCTTCCTATATTTACTTTTGGAAAATATGTGAAAAAGAATGATAAAATAATAATTCCTCTTTCCATACAAGTACATCATGCTGTATGCGATGGATTTCATGCTGGAAGGTTTTTTAAGGAACTACAGAAAATGTGTGTAGATAGGGATTGGCTGGAGAGATAAGGATTGAAAGAGAGAGAAAAATCAAAAAAATAATGATTTTAACTCTCTCTTTTTTTAATAAAGTAGATGGAGAAAATATATGGAAGCTGTATTTGGAGAAAAAAATGATTTTAAAGCTTGGGTGGAACTTGTAAAGCTTGTAAGTGGAAATTTTCCTGGGTTAGATTTAGAATGTTATAAAAATATTTTGATAGAGAAAATGGAGAAAAATGAAACAATAGTGGTAAAGGAAAATGAAAAAGTAGTGGGAGCTTTAGTTTTTTCTTATATTGAACAGGAGATAAGCTTTTTAGCAGTACATCCAGAGTATAGGAATAAAGGAATAGGACTGGAACTTGTAAAAAAAGTTATCTCATTATTCCCAATAGGAACAAAGCTGATTGTAATTACTTATAGAGCTGGAGATGAAAAGGGAGGAAATGCTAGAAAATTATATAAAAAAGCTGGTTTTTCAGAAGGAAATCTCATAACAGTATTTGATTACCCATGTCAGGAATTTATTTATATTATAAAGTAAATTGAAAAGAGGACATTCCTTAAATAGAAATAAAATTTTAGAATTATTATAGTAGAGAGTTTTATTGGTAATTTTGATTATAAAATATAGAAAAGCAAATAATTCAATAATTAGAGTAACAGGGATTACTGAATCAGAATATTACTATTTTTTATATTTTACCTGTATAATTAACTACGCAAACTTTTTTAATTTCTAAAATTTATTTTAAATTTAAAGATATCCTCATTTTTTTATTAGAACAGTATTTTTTTTACCACAGGAACAGCAGAAGCTATAAGTTTTCCACGATTAAAACTGTATAATACTTCACTTTGCTTGTTTAATACATTATAAAAATTATTATTATTTAATACAATAAAGCTGGCAGGATTACCTTCTTTTATCCCATAAGAATTACCTAAATGAAGAGTACGGGCAGCATTATGAGTAATAAGTTTGTAGCTGTTAAGTATTTCTTCATATCCCATCATTTGGCATACATGAAGTCCCATATGTACTACAGTCATCATATTTCCATCTCCAAGAGGATACCAAGGATCAAATATATCATCATGCCCCATAGAAACATTATTTCCATTTGCAAGAAGTTCTTTCACACGTGTAACTCCACGACGTTTAGGATAGGTATCAAATCTTCCCTGAAGATGTGTATTAACAAGAGGATTACATACAAAATTGATATCACACATTCCTAAAAGACGGAATAGTTTACTGCAGTAAGCATTGTTGTAACTGTGCATAGCAGTAGTATGGCTGGCAGTTACCATATCTTTCATACCACTTTCAAGTGCACGGCAAGCTAATACTTCCAGTCCTTTTGATTGTTCATCATCTATTTCATCACAGTGAACATCTACCAAACGCCCATATTTTTCAGCAAGTTCCATACAGAAATTAACACTTTCTACTGCATATTCACGAGTAAATTCAAAATGAGGAATAGCACCTACACAGTCAGCTCCCATTTTTACAGCATTTTCTAAAAGCTGTTTTCCATTGGGATAACTTAATATCCCTTCTTGGGGAAATGCAACTATTTGTATATTTACAAAATCTTTTAATTCATCTTTAAGTTCCAGCATTCCTTCCATAGCAATAAGTGTAGAATCAGTAACATCTACATGAGTACGTACATGCTGTATCCCATTAGAAGCCTGCATTTTTATAGCACGACGAGCACGATTTTTTACATCTTCCTTATTTAGTTTTTCTTTTCTTTTAGACCAGCACTCAATTCCTTCAAAAAGAGTTCCAGACATATTCCATACAGGATCACCAGCAGTAAGACATGTATCAAGGTGTACATGACTTTCTATAAATGGAGGAAAAGCTGATTTACCAGTACAATCTATGACTTCTTCTCCTGGAAGAGCTTCAAGAGATGAAGAAATAATTTTGAATATACCATCTTCTACCCTAATATCAGAAGCAGTTTTACTATTTTCAATAAATATATTTTTAATAAGCATTGATTACCTCCTCGTTATTTTTTTTTATTAAGTATATTGTCAAGAATTATAAATATTATACCAGCACTGACAAGAGAGTTTAAAGGTTTTATTCCCCATGGAATAAATATACCAATTAAAGCTCCAACTGCAACAGCAAAAATACCAGCAAAGTTAAAATCTTTATATTTATAATTTTTATTTCCATATTCAGATTTGTGAGTAAAATAATGAAGAATAATAACAGCACCTACTGGAGGAATCATCCCACTTAACAAGTTAAGAAATCCAACAAAGTTATAATATAACCATACAGCAGTAACAGTTCCTACTACTCCACCTAAAAGCACCATTGGTTTCATAGGTATTTTAGTAATGTTTGAAACTCCAAGTCCAGCAGTATACAGAGCATTATTATTAGTAGTCCAGATATTAAGTCCCAGAGTTATGACAGCAGGGATTGCAAGTCCTTGAAGAATAAGTATATCAAAGATATCAGCAACTCCAGTAACAGCTCCTCCTACAGCTCCAAATATCATCATAATTGAGTTTCCAATAAAGAAAGCAACTACAGTAGCTATAACAGCTATTTTTGCAGTTTTAGAAAAACGTGTAAAGTTAGGTGTAGCAGTTCCACCTGAAATAAAAGAACCAACAACAATAGCTATACCAGTTGCAAGACTTAGAGGAACTTCAGGTGTTTCTGAAAATATATTCATAAATCCACCAACTTTAGTTATTCCCCAGTTTAATGAAAATACTCCAAGTACAGCAATTAAGGGAACAGCAATAGAACCTAAGACAGCAAGAGCTTTTATTCCATAATATGCAGTAAGAGTCATTATAATACCAGTAATAACAATTAGAACCCATACAGGAATTCCAGTAAGGCTGGATACAGGAATAGCAAACATTGCAACTCCTACTCCAAACCAACCTATTTGTGTAAAACTTATAAGTGCAGAAGGTAAAAAGGAACCAGTTGTACCAAAAGAATGATGTCCAAGAAGATCAAGAGTAAGTCCAGTTTTTTGTCCAATATAGCCTAAAGTTCCACAGTATACCCCAAGAAATGCATTTCCGATAATCATAGCAGAAAAGAAATTCGTCATATTCATACCAATACCAAGATTTCCACCAGCAGTCATACTGGGAGTAAAGAATGTAAATCCTACAAGAACTACCATTGCTGCCCATAACCCCTGTGTTTTTTTGGAAGATGGAACAGCAGAAAGAGAATATTCAGAATCTTTTTCAATGTTCGTTTGATTGTTTAAGTTACTCATTTTCAGCTCCTCATATATATATTATTTTGTTAAAAACATAATAAAAGTCAGTACATTAAAAGAGATAAAAAAGAAAATATATATAAATACTAAACTTTATTCCAATGTAGGATTATATCAGAAAAATATAAAAAATTCAATTACATATTATATATTTAGAGAATATTAATTTTTAAAATAATATTGGATTTTTAAATTAATTTGATATTTTATTTTGCAATGAAATAATAAGCATTAAAGATAATAAAAAGTTTTAAACAGAATGCTATAAATTTTATTAATGAATGTCATAAATAGAGGAACAGATAAATTATTGTAACAGGAGAATTAAGATAAAATTAAAAGGATTAACTTCTGTGTTATGCAGAAATTAATCCTTATCAGTCAATTTTTTTATATAATGTTTAAGAAAATAAATCTATCTGTTTTTATTTCTTATTTCACATATTTGTAAATTGATTTGTAGAATTATTATAAATAAATCCATTATCCTTAAAACGTGAGAGAAGAGCTTCTTTATCTACTCCTTCGTCTTCACAAAGATCTTCAATAGATGAATAAAAATCTCTTAATTTCATATTTAACATACTATAAGCAATATTTATATCCATTGTCAGATAATTATATTTCATCCTTTTAACTCCTTTTTAAGTATTCTCAATATTTCATTTCTATCTAATGGTTCAAAAGCATAGATTTTTTTTTCAATATCTCTATTCAACTCGATTATTTTTTCACTGGCCCCACTTTTTAGAAGCTTATCTTCTAAGTGAGCTTTTGGGCTGAAATCAAATTTTTCTTTCATAAGTTCACAATAAAGATTATAAAATTCTTTATCATCTCTTACTTTTTTCATTTGTTTTAATTTGGGAATGGATGAATTTTTTAATATTTTTCTATCTAATATTAGAAATATGATAATACCTGCTTCCAATAATGAAAGAATTATAACCCCAATCATAAGCTTATTGTCTGATGTATCAATTTTTTCTATCTGTGAATCAGGGATAGAAGATATATCAATTTTTTCTATTGCTGCTGGTGAAGTTGATACAACAGCAGGAGTATTACTCACAGGTGGAACTTTGGGTGATGCTGAAATATTTGCCCCATTAGAAGAGCCTGTTACTTCTATCACTTTTGTGGGTACTTCAAATTCTTTATATTTTTTATCTGCTGTATCAAAATATGGGATTTTAATAGCCGGAATATTTATTTTGCCAGTTACTTTGGGAATAAAAGCTATTTCAAAGTTTTTTTCTGCATAATATTTTCCATTTACAATTTTTTCTCCACTTTCTTTAGAACTTTCAAAAATATTAAAATCAGAAAAATTATTAGAAACTATTTTTTCAAGCATATCCAGATTAACATCTCCATATAACTTTAAAGTAAGAACTACAGATTCTCCAAAATTTATTCTGTCATTATTCCAAGAATAATCTCCTTTTAGTTCTCCAACAACTTCTTGAAAACCAACAGGTTTTCCGGCTGGAAGAGAAAGAATATTGACATTCATTTCTTTAGCACCTAGATATACAGGTGCAGAAGTACTTCCAAATACAAAACTGTCATTGGGACTGCTCTCAGTTACAGCAACATATCCACCTTTTATAAATTTTTCTCCAGATGAATTAGCCTGCAGTAGAGCTTGATAAAGAGTTATTTCTAGCCCTCTTTTCCCAGTTTCATCAGTAAAATATTTTTCAGTATACCCACCTCTATTGTTTGCAGGAGTTATATCTTTTACAGAAAGATCTCCAAAGTTTGGTCTGTCTATATACTGCAGGTTTCTCAACGGAACGGTTGTCAATAATTTTTCTTCAAATGGTATTTTTTGTCCAAAATAAAAAGTATTTTTTTCTTTTAAATTATCCTGAAGAGTTATTTTACCTTCAACATTAACTTTTGTTCCTTTTGAAACATTTATATTTATAGAATTTGAAGCTTCATTTTTTCCATTTACTTTTAAATTAAAACTTCCTTCTTTAAGAGGAATTATAGTGTATACATCTGATTTTGAACTTGTAGATTTACCATTTACTATGGAATAGCTTGATTGGCTTCCTTTAGAAGCTATTTTAAAATTTTCTATTCCATCTATTGTATAATCTTTTTTGTCGCTGTCCAAAAATTTTACCTGCAGAGATATAGGTTCATTTATAGATGGATTATTGTTACTGACATCCAAGATTATTTCAGAAAATGTAAAACTGCTGATAAGTAAAAAAAGCAGTAAATTAAAAAGTTTTTTCATTTTTCACCTCTACCATCTATTATTAGAATTTCCAGTATCTATATTTATAACTCTTTCGTTATTTTTAAAGGATTGTTTTTCGTTACCTTCCAGTCTTTTTAAAATAGCTCTGACTTCTCCATCTCTTCCTTCATCTTTAGAGTCTATAGGCTGTACCTCACCTTGAGGAATACTATTCTGTTTATCATTCTGATCTTTGTTTTGATCTTGCTTATCATTTTGTTTATCTTGATTCTGTTGATTTTGATTGTTTTGCTGATCCTGTTTGTTATCTTGATCTTTGTTCTGGTCTTGCTTATCATTTTGCTTGTCTTGATTCTGTTGATTTTGATTGTTCTGTTGATTTTGATTGTTCTGTTGATCCTGTTTATTATCCTGATCTTTGTTCTGGTCTTGCTTATTATTTTGCTTATCTTGATTCTGCTGATTTTGATTGTTTTGCTGATCCTGTTTGTTATCTTGATCTTTGTTCTGGTCTTGCTTATCATTTTGCTTGTCTTGATTCTGCTGATTTTGATTGTTCTGTTGATCCTGTTTATTATCCTGATCTTTGTTCTGGTCTTGCTTATTATTTTGCTTATCTTGATTTTGCTGATTCTGCTTATTATCCTGTTCGTTGTTCTGATCTTGCTTGTCATTTTGTTTATCTTGGCTTTGCTGATTTTGATTGTTGTTCAAGGCTTCTATCTTTTTTAACACTATTTCATAATTTTTTTTAATATTTAAATCATTAGAAGTTTTCATAGCAAGCTTATATTCTTCAAGAGCAGTTTTATAATTTTTTATAGCTTCCTCAGGATTTTGCTGTGCAGTTTCATCTCCAAGAAAGGCATATGAATTTCCTCTAATAAAATACTCTGTGCTGAGAGTTTCAGTAATTTCTTTATATTTTTTCTCTTCATAAAGAGATTTTATAATATTATTTCTAACCTCACTATTTTCTCTTATTTCTAAAGATTTATTATATTCATTTCGAGCTTCTTGAAATTTCATTTCTTTAAAGAAAGAGTTTCCTTTATTGTTGTAGTAATAAGCTTGTGTTCTATTAAAAGAAGCAGCAAAAGCTATAAGGGAAAGTACAAGAACAGCAAGACATATTATTTTATTTTTCATCTTTTGCTCCTCCTCTTATGAAGTAACCAAGAAGAATAAGAAGCATTCCAATACTTAAAGGTATTTGAAAATATCTTTTATATACTTTCATACTTTCATTCCTTTGATTTTTTCTCTCTAAATTAATAGTATCTTTAAAGAAATTAGAAGTATCATCTTTAAGGTTATTTACTTCATAGTATTTTCCATTGCTTTCTGAAGAGAGTTTCCGTAAAAAGTCAGAGTTAAGTTTACTTACAACAGCAGAGCCGTTTTGATCTTTTATGAAACCAATCTTTTTGCCATTAATATATTCTGGAATTATAGTTCCTTCTTCAGTACCAATACCAATTGAAAAAACATTCATTTTATTGTCTTTTACAAATTTTAAAGATTTTTCATCAAAATCCCCACCATCTGAAAGAATAATTATAGTTTTATTGTCACTGTTAATCTCTTTGAAAGATTTTTCAGCAAGTTCTAAGGCTTGATAAAGTTCTGTACCACCACCAGAAATTAAATTAGTATCCAAAGCATTAATATAATTTTTACCAATGGAATAATCATCAGTAAGAGGCATTTGAATGTAGGCACTATCAGAGAATGGAATAAATCCAATTCTGTCTCCCTTTAAACCTTGAAGAAGATTTTCTAAAGTTCTTTTTGCTGCTTCCAGTCTATTAGGATAGACATCTTCAGTCATCATAGATCTTGATGTATCAACAAGAGCATATATATTTAACCCCTTAACTTCAACAGTATCTTCATCCAGAAGTTTTTGGGGAGATAATAGAGCTATAACTATCATAATGGCACCAAGAGTTATAGATATAATTTTAATTATTTGTAGAAAATTATATTTTTTTAATTTGAGTATATCAAGTATCCTGTTTCTTTTACTCATACCAATTATCATGAAAAAGAGGATGAGTGCAGGAACTATTATGTATACAGTATAATTTATATTTCCGAATTCCAAGTTATTCACCTCTTATTATGGTATTCTGACATAGAAAACATATTCAAAAAATATTCCCAGAACTAAAAGTATCAAAGAAAGTTTTAATAAATTTTCAAAAAGTTCATGTTTGTCATAGAATGTCCTTCCATCTATCTTTGTTTTTTCTAAGGCATCTATTTTATTAAAAATTTCTTTAAACTCTTTGCTGTCACTGGCTCTGAAGTATTCTCCACCAGTAGTTTCAGCAATACTTTTTAACATATTTTCATCAAGTTCTGTATTTTGAACTGTTTTATATCCAAAAAATGAAGGAACTTTAATTTCTTTTGCTCCAATACCAATAGTATATATTTTTATACCAAGTTCTTTGGCAATATCAGCAGCAGCAGATGGACTCATCTCTCCAGAGTTATTTTCTCCATCAGTTAAAAGTATTATGACTTTAGACTTGGCTTCAGAATCTTTTAATCTATTTAAAGCAACTCCAATTCCCATACCAATGGCAGTTCTCGTATTACTTGTTATATCATCAACAGTGAGTTTTCCTGTCATTTCTTTTATTACATTATGGTCAAATGTAAGAGGAACTTTTGTGTAGGCATCTCCTCCAAATACAATAAGAGATAATCTGTCATTTCCTCTTTTATCTATAAATTCACCAAGAACCTCTTTAGCTTTTTCCAGACGGTTTGGAGTGAAATCTTCCTGCAGCATAGACTGTGAAAGATCTAAGGAGATAGCAATATCAATACCATCTTTTTTTACAATTCTATTTTCTGATAACAACTGAGGTCTAGCTAAGGCAATTGTTATTAATATCAATGAAAAAAGTATTAGGTATTTTCCAATAAGATATTTTTTTGTTTTTAATTTAAAATTTTTAATTGGTTCTATTCCAGGAACCTCAATTCCTTGACTTTTTCTCTTTTTTAAAAAAAGAAAAAGAATAACAGGAACTAGAATAAGGAAGTATGGTGATGCAAATTTAAACATTATTCTTTTACCTCCTTTATTTTTCTATATATTTCAAAGGCTTTTTCTTTACTCTGCTGAAAATAGTCCTCTCTATTTTTAGAAAATTTATAATTATCCAGCCATTCAATGAATTGGATATCTTCATCATTAAGATTTTTAATTGGAGAATAAATACCATTGATGAAGTGAGAATTATATTTTTTATCTATATATTCTCTAAGTGCATAACTCATTTCATAAGACCATTTATTATCAGATAATATACTCATTTCATTTTCAAATTTTTCTTCTGGAGTAAGAAAAATAATTTTATCCTTTTTTATTTTTAATCCTAAAAGAATAAAAATAAGAGCTCCAACTCCTGTTACTCCACTTATAAGAGCTACATATGGAAATTGATGAAGAAATAAATTCTTATTGCTTTCATCAGAGAGATTAATAAATATCTCTTTGTCCTCAGGATTTAAAAGTGATTTTATATCTATGTTTACCTCTTTGTTGCCTATATTTATTGTGCTTTTACCAGTTTTAAATCCTTTTACAGACAGGATGACTGTACCATCTTTTCCATCTTTTATATTTTCTATGGAGAATTCTGTATTTTTAAAAGAATCCATTATTTTTTCTTTAGATACTCCTGTTATTTGTAAAGTAACTGTATCTCCTACATTGATATCTTTTGCAGAAAGAATAAAAGATAATGTCATGAAAATTACAATCAATATTTTCTTCATAATGACCTCCTTCTCTTGAAAAAATTAGAAAGAGTAACAATATAATCCTCATCAGTATAAAGATTGAGTATATTTTTAGGAATATTCTCATTGAGTGCAATATCTTTATCAAAATTCTCTATTACTATCTCTTCTCCTGTTTCAGAATCTATCATATTAAATATAGCTCCCTTTGGAAGTGTTTCATATTTTCTATCTGCAATCCTGATAGGAATAAGGTCATGTTTTTGTGCTGTAACAGCCATAGATTTTTCATAACCACTATCTATAAAGTCAGAGATTAAAAATACAATAGCTCTCCTTTTGGCTATTTTATTTAGAAAATCAAGCGCTTTGGATATATCTGTTTTTTTACCTTGTGGTTCAAAACTTAATAAATTATCCAATATAACAAGAGAATGATTTCTTCCTTTTTTTAGTGGAATGAACTTTTCTATTTTATTTGTAAATAAAACAGCTCCTACTTTATCACTATTTTTATTAGCACTGAATGCAAGACTTCCTACCAATTGGCACAATAAATCTTTTTTGGCATAAAAGCTATTTGATTTAGATATATCAATAAGAAGAAATATAGCAAGCTCTCTTTCTTCAGTAAATTCCTTTACATAAGTCTTTCTTTGCCTTGCACTTACTTTCCAATCTATTTTCTTAACATCGTCTCCAGGAGCATATCTTCTTATATCAGAGAATTCCATTCCATTTCCCTTGAAATATGAACGATATTTTCCTGCAAACAATTCATCAGCAAGTATGGAAGAAGCTATTTCTATCTTTTTTATTTTTTTTAGAATCTCAGCTCTGTTCATAACTCCTCCTGTTCAGACTATGGCAGTTCAACTACTTCAAGTATATCAGTAATGATATCTTCTACTTTTTTCCCTTCAGCTTCTGCCTCATATGTAAGAATCATTCTGTGACGTAATACATCAAAGATAACTCTCTTTATATCCTGAGGAATAACATGAGCCCTTCCTTCCAGAAAAGCATTTGCTTTAGCAGATACAACAAGTGCTATTGAGGCTCTCGGTGACGCTCCACAGGCAATATAATTATTAGTTTCTCTTGTTTTAAATACTATATCAAGGATATAGTCCATGAGTTTTTCATCTATATGAATTTCTCTTATAATCTGTTTAATTTTTTCTATTTTTTCTTTGTTTAATATTTCATTTATTTGAATAGAATCAAAATCAGTTACAGAAGTAAGAAGTTTAAGCATATCCTTTTCTTCTGCTTTTGTAGGGTATTCAATTTTTACTTTCATTAAGAATCTATCCTGCTGTGCTTCAGGTAAAGGATAAGTACCATCTTGTTCAATAGGGTTTTGTGTAGCAAGTACAATAAAAGGTCTGTCCAGTTTAAAAGTTTCACTGGCTATTGTAATTTGCTTTTCCTGCATAGCTTCAAGCAATGCTGACTGTACTTTAGCAGGAGCTCTATTGATTTCATCTGCGAGTACTATATTAGCAAAAATAGGTCCTTTTTTAGTATAAAAATCACCAGTTTTTTCATTGTATATTTCAGTACCTATGATGTCACTGGGAAGTAAGTCAGGAGTGAACTGTATTCTTGCGAATTTTAAACCTAATGTTTGAGCTAAAGTATTTACAGTTAAAGATTTTGCCAATCCTGGAAGTCCTTCTAAAAGGATGTGATTACCAGTAAGAATACCAATAAGGATTTTTCTTACCATATCCTCTTGACCAATTATTTTTTTTTCAATTTCCTTTTTCAAAGAAAGAATATTCTCTCTTTCAACTTCGATTTGTTCTTTTAGATTTTCCATTGATGCCTCCTTGTTGAATGTTTCTATTATTTATATTAATAAGTTATAGAGCTATTCCTTTTTACAACATTATATTAGACGAAAAAAATCATAAAATTGTTGAAACTTTTTTAAATTGAACTTAATTTTTATTTTACAATATTTTCTTTCTCTATGCTATAATTATATTAGTATTATAAAAGGGTGGTTTCAATGAAAATAAAAGATATAAAGAAAAGAAATATTTCCAAAATCTTAAATGCATTAAGAAAAAATAACAATGTATCTAAAAAAGATCTTTCAGAAATTATAAATCTTTCACCAAGTACACTTACAGAAATATGTTCTGATTTGCTGGAGCAGGGGATGATAAAAGAACTTGGAGAGATAAATAGTGATAAGCCAGGAAGAAAAAAAGTAATTTTATCTATAAATTATGATTATAAAAAAATAATAGGAATAGATATAAAAAATAATTTTTTCTCACTTACTCTTACTAATTTAAAAGGAGATGTAGAGGCTCAAAAATATTTTAACAGAGATACTTCAGAAGCATATATTTTTTTAAATGAACTCATAAATGAGACAAAAAATTTTATATCTGAGAATAATCTAAATAAGAAAGATTTACTGGGAATAGGAATAAGCATAGTGGGAGCAATTGATTTTAATACTGGTTCTACTATGAATTTTATTGGATTTTGGAGTGAATCTGTGCCTTTAAAAAAAATAATGGAAGATAAATTAGAGATACCAATTTATGTAAACAATAATGTAAAAAATTTAGCTATTTATCAAATGTTTTTAGATGAAGAGCTTTCTGATTTCTTTTTTCTGAAATATGGAACAGGGATAGGAGGAAGTTTGGTTATTCAAAGTGAGCTTTTTAAAAAAGAATCTTCACTGAGTGGTGAGATAGGACATTCAATAATTAATAATGATGAAAATATATGTCCTATATGTAAAAGAAAAGGCTGCTTTGAAAATAATTATTCTGAAAGAGCTGTTCTTGAAAAAATTGAAAGGATATACTCTAAAGAAAGTACTCCAATTATATTTTCAATGACTTCTGGAAATAAATCAAATCTTACTTTTGATATTATACTTAAAGCAGGAGAATTGGGAGAGATAGCAGTATTAAAAATACTTCAAGAAGCAGCAGATTATTTAGCTGTACTTATATTAAATATGTTTACTCTATTTTATCCTAAAAAAATAGTTCTTTGTGGTAATATTTTTAAAAATGATGTATTTACCAATTACCTTTTTGGATATATACATAATAAACAGATATTTGATTTTAAAAAAATAATATCTGTGAGCAGTATTTCTGATAAAGAGGAAAGATGTGCTCCTATATTTTCAGTATTAAAAGAAAGATTTTATATGTTATAAATAAAACGATAGGCTGTTAGAAATTAGTGATTTATTTGCTGATTATTTCAGCCTTTTTTTATTAAATTTTATACTGTTTTTTTAATTTTTGATTTTCATATATTTCTGTATTTCTCTAACATATCATAATTTTTATCTATTAAATAAAAAATACTGAAATAAAGGAATTAAATCTTCATCTCAGTATTATTTAATTATTTGTAATAAAACTATTTTAAAGTTATATTGCTTTTTTAATTTTTTGATTTTGTATTTTTTAATATAGAGTTTTATATTTTAATTTTATTATATTATTTGCTTTACTGTTTCTTTTACTTTGGCTGTTCCCATTTTATCTACCAAAATGAAAAGTACAGCAGATGAAATAATATAGACAGCTGTTATTAACATAAATCTGTTTCCAATATTTTCTTTAAGACCAACCAAACCATAGTGAGAAAGGAGTATATAGACATATATAGTTGTTGTTACTATTAGAGAACTCATAGGATTTGCATATCTCCAATGTACCAGAGAAATTTCATTTTTTCTGCTTTGCACATATGGAGTTTTCATAGGAGCTACATATCCAATAATAACCATAATTATTACACAAAGGAGAAACAGTATACCTAATACATGAAGAAAACTTATATTAACTTTATATACAAACTGCATCATTCCATAAAGAAACATGAATACAAAGATAGCAACTTTAGCTGCAACAGCAGGTATTTTTCTTGAGAAAAAACCAACAAATACTATTACAAGAGTTGGAACATTGAAAAATCCCATAAATTTTTTCATAAATTCAAATAGTCCATTTGGTGCATTTACTATATATGGTGCTACTAAAATTGCAAGAATCCCCAAAATAGTTCCAAATATTTTTCCAACTGTTACTAGCTTTTTATCTTCTATGTCAGGGTTAATAATAGGTTTGTACAAATCTAAACAAAATAATGTAGAAGCAGAATTTAAAGCAGAGTTGAAAGAACTTAAAATAGCTCCAAAAAGCACTGCTCCAAAGAATCCTACTAGAGGGGTAGGAAGAACTCTATTTACAAGTATAGGATAAGCAAAATCACCTTTAATTATATCATTTCCATATAGATGAAAAGCAATTATTCCTGGGATTGCTAGAATTACAGGTGCAAATATTTTTAAAAATCCAGCATAAATAACTCCCTTCTGTCCTTCAGCTAAACTTTTAGCTCCAAAAGCTCTTTGTACTATTGCCTGATTTGTACACCAGTAAAAAGTATTAATCAATATAATTCCTGTAAAGAGAGTAGAAAATGGAACTGGTGCAGCAGCATCCCCTATGGCATTTAATTTTTCAGGATGATTTAATATTAATTTTTCAATTCCTTGAGAAAAACTTCCATCACCTAAAGTTTTTAACCCTAGAACGGGAATAAGCAATCCACCTGCTATAAGCCCAACACCATTGATAGTATCAGAAACAGCAACTGCTTTTAAACCACCAAATATAGCATATATTCCTCCAATAATACCTATTCCCCATATAGTAAGAATGAGAGCAGCCTGCTCTGATATTCCTAACATTGCTGATATGTTAAATAGAGAGTTTAAGGCAACTCCTCCAGAATATAATACAACAGGAAGAAAAATAACTCCAAGACTTATTAGAAAAAGGATTGCCACTATATTTCTTGTTCCTTTGTCATATCTTTCTTCAAGAAATTGAGGAACAGTTGTAAATCCACTTGTGAGATATCTTGGAAGGAAATATAATCCCATAAATATTAAAGTAATACCAGATGTCACTTCATATCCAATTACTGACAAGCCTCCCATAAAAGCATTTCCATTCATTCCTACTAATTGCTCTGTGGAAAGATTAGTTAATAATAATGAACCTGCTATAACTACACCACTTAAACTTCTTCCACCCAAAAAATATCCACTGTTAGAGTCAAGGTTTTCATTTTTTGTAAGATACCAAGATATTACTGCTACTAATGCAGTAAAAAAAATAAATGTAACCACTGCTAATAGATTCATATTTCACCCCTTTTAAATATGTATTATTAATATATTTTAATTATGCCTGTTTTACTCTTGGCATCCACATTGGTTCTTTACCAAGCTCAGCCCAAATATATTTTAAAAGTAGTTCACTTTTTAATTCTTTGTATTCTATATTATCCCATAAATTATTTAATTCTTTAGGATCTTCTTTTAAATCAAAGAGTTCTCCATATGTATGATTATAATATACAGTTAATTTATATCTTTCATCAACATAAGTTTTTAAATGTATAGTAGTAGGTTCATGATGGTTTTCACAAATGATATGATTTCTAAGTTTTATACTTTCATTTGTCCATGCCTTACTCTGATCTATTCCAGTCATATCATAAGGTATTTTTATTCCACACATACTCAAAAAAGTAGGAGCAAGATCCACTAATGATTGAAGAGAGTGAGAAACTTTATTTTCAGGAACGATATCAGAATATTTTACAATAAAAGGTATCTTAATAAGGTCTTCATAATGGAAAGGACCTTTTCTAATAAGACCATGCTGTCCTATAAAATGTCCATGGTCAGTAGTAAAAACTATTATAGTATCATCAGCAAGCCCCAGTTCATCTAATTTGTCCAGAATTTTTCCTATGTATTTATCCATCATTGATACCATTCCATAGTATAAAGCAAGGTCTTTTTTAATATCTTCTTTTTTCTGAAGATGCGAATGCATTCCATGAATACCAAAGCCAGTTTCTTTATATTCACTGAAATCAGGATTTTTTTCCTGTGTCTTTTTAAAATGAGGGGGATTATATTTATGATCATCATTTAAAGTATCCTCATCTATAGTTAGTTTTTCAGGATCATACATAGATGCCCAAGGTTCAGGTACAAAATATTCTGGATGAGGATCAAAGAAACTTGCCCAAAGAAAGAAATTTTCATTATTATTTTTGTATTGCTCAAGCATAGTATTACATCTTTCAGCTATCCAAGAATTATAATGATATTCCTCAGGAATTTCCCATTTTCCCCAATTTCTTTTGCTGTTAAGAATATTTCCTTCTTTTTCTACTAAAATTTCTAATCTAGGATATTCTTCTTCACTCATATGACCAGTAGGATTTAAATAGTAATCTCTCCAGTTCTTACATCCTTTCTCTTCCAGCCAGATAGCATAATGCTGTCCCACATGGGATTCATTAGTATGATTTCTAGCAAGCTCCACATGATCAAATCCATAAAATTTATCTTTATAATTTTTCCAAAATTCAAGATTCTGTAAATAAGGATAAGCTTCCAAAGATGGAAATTCTTCTGTAGATGCCAATGGTTGAAAATGTGCTTTTCCTATTAAAGCACTCACATAACCATTTTCTCTAAGTACATTTCCAATTGTATTTTCATTTTCTGATAGTTTAGTTCCTAAAGTCCAAGCTCCATGCTGGCTTGGATATTTCCCAGTAATAATAGATGCTCTTGTAGGCGTACAGGTAGGATTTGGACAGTAAGCTCTGTCAAAAGTAGTTCCTTCTTTAACCAATCTATCAAGATTAGGTGTAAGGATTTCCTTATTAAAAGCACCTATGGTATTAAAGTGTTGCTGATCACTAGTTATCAACAAAATATTAGGTCTTTTTTTCATAAAAATTTCTCCTTAAAATAATTATTTTATATTACGAATTAATTATAAGATTATAATATAATAATTATTTAATAATGTCAATAAATAATATAAAATAATTTTATATTTATATTATTTGTTCTAATATAAATCAATAATAAAAAAATATTTAATTCTAGTTACGAAAATATTTTGAAAAGAATAAAGAGATAATAAAAAAACTCCCTGCATGGACAGGGAGTTTTTTTATGAATGATTGACGGTTTGTGAGCTGTTATTTACTTTTATTTAAAAGTTCTTTTCCAGGAATTCCAGGTTTAGTCATTTCAAATGGATTTAAAATGATATCCAGATCTTCCTTACTTAATAATCCTCTTTCAAGGACTATTTGTGCAACTGGAGTTCCAGTTTTTATAGATAATTTAGCTATTTCAGCTGCATTTTTATATCCAATATGTGGGTTAAGAGCAGTAATGATACCAACACTTCTATCTACCCATGCTTTACAATTTTCTTCTTGAGCTGTAATTCCTTTCAAACAGTTATTAATAAAAGTATTAATTCCATTTTTTAATATTTCTATTGATTGGAATAGGTTAAAGAATAAAACTGGTTCAAATACATTTAATTCTAATTGTCCTGCTTCAGCAGCTTTAACTATAGTAATATCATTTCCAAAAATTTGGAAACATACTTGGTTTAATACTTCAGGAATAACTGGATTTACTTTACCAGGCATGATTGAAGAACCAGGCTGTTGTTGAGGTAAAGAAATTTCTGCTAGTCCAGCTTTTGGTCCAGAAGCCATAAGTCTTAAATCATTAGCAGTTTTTGAAAGATTTACAGCACAAGTTTTTAGTGCAGAAGACAACCATACAAAACTGTCAAGATTTCTAGTTCCATCAACTAAATCTGGAGATTGCTTGAAATCAAATCCAGAAACTTCAGAAAGAATTCTAACAACGTTTTCTACATAGTTAACATCAGCATTAATACCAGTTCCAACAGCAGTAGCTCCCATATTGACATAAGTAAGCTCTTCTACTGCTCCTTTGATTCTTTTGATATCTCTTGCTACTGGTCCAGAAAATGCTCTGAACTCTTGTCCTAATCTGATAGGTACTGCATCTTGAAGATGAGTTCTTCCCATTTTAATTACATGGTCAAATTCATTTCCTTTAGCTTGTAATGTATCGAAAAGTTCCTGTAAAGAAACTAATAAGTCTTTTATCATAAATTGAACTGTTAATTTTCCAGCAGTTGGCACAACATCATTAGTTGATTGTCCATAGTTTACATGGTCATTAGGATGACATCTGTCATATTTTCCAAGTTCTCCACCTAATATTTCATTAGCTCTGTTAGCAATAACTTCGTTCATATTCATATTCATAGAAGTTCCTGCACCACCTTGGATAACATCAGTGATGAATTGATCTCTGAATCCTCCATTTATGATTTCATCAGCAGCTTGAATCATAGCAGCTTCTACTTCCTGAGTAATAACTCCAGCTTCATAGTTTGCTTTTGATGTGGCTTTTTTTACATATGCTAGTGCTTTTATAAAAGTATCACTTACTTTATAACCAGTAATGTGAAAATTATTTTGTCCTCTAAGAGATTGTACTCCATAATATGCATCTGCAGGTACTTCTAAAGTTCCTATTGAATCACTTTCTAATCTGTATTTTATCATTCTTACCCCTCCTAATTTTTATCCTCACAATAATAATACAGGGTAAATGAATATTTTTCAAGATAGAAAGTACCAAAAAAAGCTTCAAAAAATATATGAAGTTCGCAATTAAAATATACTAATTAAATAATTATATATTTATTTAATAAAAATGAAAATAAATATATTTTTTTTAAATGTTATGAAAATATCTTATCACAAAGTTATTATATCATTTTAGGCATTCAGAGTAAACAGAAAAATTAATTTTTTTCCAATTGATTTTCATATTGCTATTTATTTTTATCTTTAATATTTCATTTTCATCAATAATACTTTTTATAGAATGATTAAAAATGGCATGAAGGCTTTTTTTATCAGCAGCTATAATTTTATTTATTTTGTTATTGATTTTTAGAACTTTTTCATTTTCATGATGGCTTTTTCCTTCAATAGTAACTGCTATATTTAATTCTTTATCAGTAAATTCTCTGTCTGCTATTTCTTTTATTCGTACTACTGCCTCAAATAAATCTTCTTCTCTCAATGTATTTGGAATAGTTACTTCAAGATCAAAGTTACTTGAAGGTACAGAAGAATTATTTTCAAAAACAAAATTATATTGACTTATAGTCTGTTCACCACACATATCTATCTGCATAAGTTTTTTTATTTCTTCTGTACCATATCCTTTTCCTATAAGATACATTAACTTTGTGACAGCAGCTTCTGGAGTCAAATCAACACCACTTATAACTCCTGCATCTGTAAGTTTTGCACTTGACTCATATAATCCCATTTTTACAAAACCTTTTGTACATTGAGTAATATCTACTATTACTATTCCTTTGGATGAAATGTATTTAAGTACATCTAAAAATTCTTCATTAGTAGGTGCATTTCCATTTCCAAAAGTCTTCAAGATAACACCTTTTATTTCATCTGTACTTTCAAATATAGTTTTTAAATATTGAGGATTCAAACCAGGAAATAATTCAAGAATAATAACTTTGTTATTCATATATCCATCTACATAAAAATTTTTATTTAAAGGTCTGTCAAGAATTCTATCCTTTATTATTCTGATATCTCCTCCAATTTCTCCAATAGCAGGATAATTAGGAGAAGAAAAACCAAAATAATTTGTGGCATCTATTTTTCTTGATCTGTTTCCTCTCATAAGGGTATCTCTAAAAAAAATACAGACTTCAGGGACAAGTTTTACACCATATAAATCATTGCCTGCTATTTGTATAGCTGTGATAAGATTTTGAAGAGCATCACTTCTTGGAAATTGCAAAGGTACCTGTGAACCAGTTAAAACTACTGGTTTATCAAGATTTTTAAGCATGAATGAAAGGGCTGAGGCTGTAAATGCCATAGTATCAGTTCCATGAAGTACAACAAATCCTCTGTAATTTTCATAATTCTTTTCAATTATATCAGCTACATTGATCCATACTTCAGGGGACATATCTGATGAATCAATTAATGGTGAAAATTGATAGTAATCTGTTGAAAACTTTTCAAGAATAGGATGTTCTTTTGCAATTTCATTCCAGTCATTAGCTGGTCTTAGTGGACTATTAGGATCACCTTTTTCACTATTTACCATTCCTATAGTTCCACCTGTGTTGATAATCAAAACTTTATCTAGCATTTTTTCCTCCAAAATTGATATTATTTTCTAAATTATACTTACAAATCGAAAAAAAAACAATAGATAAATAGTTTCCGAAATATTTCTAGATTTAAACTTTAAATTATACCAAAGAAATGGTATAATTACCAAAGGAGGAACAAATGAAGGATAATATAGCTCTAATTGGTTTTATGGGAAGTGGAAAAAGCACTATAGGCAGAGTTCTGGCCAAATACTTAGATATGAAATTTATTGATATAGATAAAATGATCTCTGCAAGAGAGAAAAAAACTATCCCTGAAATATTTGAAGAAAAGGGAGAAGCTTATTTCAGAAAATTAGAGAGAGAGATTGTTTATGAAGAATCTTTAGATAATAATATAGTTATTGCTACAGGTGGGGGAGTTATTATAGACAATGAAAATATAAAAACTCTAAGGGAAACTTCGTTTATTGTGTATTTAGATTGTACTATTGAATGTATATATGAAAGAGTACGACATAGTAAAGGAAGACCTCTTCTTAATGTAGATGATATGTTTGAAAAGATAAAGGAACTTCATTCTAAAAGAGAAGTATTATATAGAATATCAGCAGATTTTAGTGTAAAGATAGATATAGAAAGTAATATGTATGATACTGCTGAAAAAATAAAAGAAGCTTATATTTATAACAGTTAAAATAAGGAGGGATTTTTTATGACTAATGAAAATCGTTTAAAGGGGAAACTTGCTTTGATTACTGGAGCTACAAGTGGAATAGGGAAATCTTGTGCAGAAAAACTTGCAGGAATGGGAGTTAACCTTATTCTTACTGGAAGAAGAACTGAAGTATTAAATGAAGTAAAAAATGAAATAGAAAAAAAATATGGAGTAAAGGTATTGAATATACAGCTTGATGCAAGAAACTATGAAGAAATTGCAGAAAAAATGACTGCTCTTGAAGGAGAATGGAAAAATATAGATATACTTGTTAATAATGCAGGGCTTGCTCTAGGAATGGAAAAAGTATATTCTAATTCGGCTGAAGATATAGATGCTGTTATAGATACAAATGTAAAAGGTATGCTTTATATGATAAGAGAAATAGTTCCTGGTATGGTAGAAAGAGATAAACCAGCTCTTGTAGTAAATATTGGATCAGTAGCAGGAGATGCTGCATATGCAGGTGGAGCAGTATATTGTGCTTCTAAAGCAGCAGTAAAAACTCTTTCTGATGGACTTAGAATAGATTTAGTAGATACAAAGGTGAAAGTAACTAATATAAAACCTGGACTGGTTGAAACTAATTTTAGTGTAATAAGATTCAAAGGAGATAAAGATAAAGCTGAAAAAGTGTATAAAGGGATAGAGGCTCTTACTCCTGATGATATAGCAGATACTGTTATGTATATTTGTAATCTGCCTGATAATGTACAAATTCCTGAAATTATAATGACACCTATGTTCCAAGCTGATGGTAGATGTACTTATAAACAAGAAAAATAGACAAGATATAAAGAGATAATTTAAAAGCCACAGATTTAATTTCTGTGGTTTTTTTTTATTTCTTAGGAAATTATAATTTGATAAATTTGTTGAAAAAATAAAAAATGTTAATTATTTTGTATTCATATTAGATATATTAATTGAATAAGATTAAAATTGACAGCACAAAAAAGCTGATTGTTAATCAGCTGTTTAGCGATATTCTTTCCAGCAAATGGAGCCTGTATGTATATTAAAATATGATATTTTTTTAACTTTCATTCTGGCATTACATTTAAAACAATAAAAAGGATTTACTCCAAAAGCTTTCCATATTTCAAGTTGATAAAAAGTAGAATTGGAATATTTAGAGACATATTTTCTCATGAATTTCATGATATTTTTAAGTTCTGATTTAATATTTCTAGAATAGATTCCAAAGCGCCTAATCATTTTGAAATGTTTAGGGGGAATGTGAATAATTAATTTAGAAAGAAATGTTTCTGCATCTAAAGTAAGCTCAATTCTTTGTTTATCATCAGCAAGACTTTCATAATAGAAAGTAACCTTATTATCATAGAAATCAATAATTTTATATTCCGCGATAGGAGCTCTTGACAGATATCTGCCAATATATTTAATTGCATAAATATTATTATTTAAATCATTTTTTGCAACATTGAAAAAGAATCTTGTATTTTTGCGATAAAGGTAGTTAGCAGCAGCATAAGCTTTAGCTTTAATTTCAGGCTTGTCATAATTTCCAGATTTAACAATATCAATAACCATTTTTTTCCATTGTCCAGCAATGGAATTGACATGAAAATATTTTTTTTCAAGAAATTGGTAGTTTTTATTGAATCCACCTAAAGTAACAATAGCATGAATATGAGGGTTCCATTTAAGATCGCGTCCAAAGGTATGAATAACAGTAATCAATCCATAATGAATGATATCTGAGTTAGTAAAGTATTTAGAGGAATATTTTGAAATTTTATGAATTCTTTGATTTTTTGCTTTAATGTTATGAAATTGATATTTAAAAACATCATTAACAGCATAAGCAAGCTTAGTTAAAAGGTCTCTATCATAGAAGAAAAACATTCTAAGTTCTTCAGGAATAGTAAAAAGGACACTTCGATGTTTAACATCAATAAGAGAAGTGGAAGTTTTTTCAGTTCAAACAGCAGAATAACGTTTACCGCAGGAAGGACAAAATCTAGATTTACAAGTAACTTTAATTTTATGCGCATCATGACACTTAGGGCATTGAAGAGAGAGAAAAGATTTATCAATAGAACAAGCTAAGAATTTTTGAATAGTCTGTTTAACATCCTCAAAATGTTCATTTTTAAAATATTTCTTGATTTTACCTAAAAGATTTGTTATATTGATTTTAGAGATAATATGTTTGATTTGCATGAATGTCTCCTTTGTATAATTAGGGTGGTAACTATATTATACAAAAAAGAGAGCTGAGTAAAACATTTTTTTTAAATGTTACTCAGCTTTTTTTATTTCTTAGGAAATTATAATTTGATAAATTTGTTGAAAAAATAAAAAATGTTAATTATTTTGTATTCATATTAGATATATTAATTGAATAAGATTAAAATTGACAGCACAAAAAAGCTGATTGTTAATCAGCTGTTTAGCGATATTCTTTCCAGCAAATGGAGCCTGTATGTATATTAAAATATGATATTTTTTTAACTTTCATTCTGGCATTACATTTAAAACAATAAAAAGGATTTACTCCAAAAGCGTTCCATATTTCAAGTTGATAAAAAGTAGAATTGGAATATTTAGAGACATATTTTCTCATGAATTTCATGATGTTTTTAAGTTCTGATTTAATATTTCTAGAATAGATTCCAAAGCGCCTAATCATTTTGAAATGTTTAGGGGGAATGTGAATAATTAATTTGGAAAGAAATGTTTCCACATCTAAAGTAAGCTCAATTCTTTGTTTATCATCAGCAAGACTTTCATAATAGAAAGTAACCTTATTATCATAGAAATCAACAATTTTATATTCTGCGATAGGAGCTCTTGACAGATATCTGCCAATATATTTAATTGCATAAATATTATTATTTAAATCATTTTTTGCAACATTGAAAAAGAATCTTGTATTTTTGCGATAAAGGTAGTTAGCAGCAGCATAAGCTTTAGCTTTAATTTCAGGCTTGTCATAATTTCCAGATTTAACAATATCAATAACCATTTTTTTCCATTGTCCAGCAATGGAATTGACATGAAAATATTTTTTTTCAAGAAATTGGAAGTTTTTATTGAATCCACCTAAAGTAACAATAGCATGAATATGAGGGTTCCATTTAAGATCGCGCCCAAAGGTATGAATAACAGTAATCAATCCATAATGAATGATATCTGAGTTAGTAAAGTATTTAGAGGAATATTTTGAAATTTTATGAATTCTTTGATTTTTTGCTTTAATGTTATGAAATTGATATTTAAAAACATCATTAACAGCATAAGCAAGCTTAGTTAAAAGGTCTCTATCATAGAAGAAAAACATTCTAAGTTCTTCAGGAATAGTAAAAAGGACACTTCTATGTTTAACATCAATAAGAGAAGTGGAAGTTTTTTCAGTTCAAACAGCAGAATAACGTTTACCACAGGAAGGACAAAATCTAGATTTACAAGTAACTTTAATTTTATGCGCCTCATGACACTTAGGGCATTGAAGAGAGAGAAAAGATTTATCAATAGAACAAGCTAAGAATTTTTGAATAGTCTGTTTAACATCCTCAAAATGTTCATTTTTAAAATATTTCTTGATTTTACCTAAAAGATTTGTTATATTGACTTTAGAGATAATATGTTTGATTTGCATGAATGTCTCCTTTGTATAATTAGGGTGGTAACTATATTATACAAAAAAGAGAGCTGAGTAAAACATTTTTTTTAAATGTTACTCAGCTTTTTTTAATAAGAGGAAAAAATGAAGGTATTAAATATTTAGCTAATAATAGAAATAGACTTTATAAGTAAAGACAGTCAAAGACAACAAAACTAGATACAGTATTAAAGTAGTGATAATTTTCATTTGTTTTATAAATGAGGGAATAAGTATTAGAAAAATATAAGAAAAGAAATAAAACTTTTTGTGTTAAATTAAATTATAAATATGTAGAAGCAATGTAAAAAAGAGAGAGAAAGAAAATTATTTTACTTCATTCTTTTTCAGGAATTATTTATAAATAATACTGTTTTAATAGAAAATTATGCTATAATAGCTTTAAGAGTGACTTTAATTGTTTTAAAAATAAAGGAAAATTTTAAAAATTATCGTAAATAGATAAAATATCTATAAAATGTATAAAGTTAGAAGATTGAGATTATCGCAATATTGAAAGAAGTAAAAGATAAATTTTGAGAAAAAATTTTATTAATATTGATTAAAAAAGGAGGTAAAAAATGAGATTATTAAGGTCAATAAGTTTACTTATTATACTTATTCTATTTATTGGTTGTATAGGGAATTCTAAGACTATTGATGAAAAACTTATTGGTACATGGCGTGGATACTTGATTGATCCAATGAGTAGAGAAAAAATAGAACAGCTTACCATTGAATTTACAGCTGAAGGTGAGATTATTTATACTACTGGAGAAAGTGAGATGCAATATATTATAACTAATACTTATAGGGCTAAGAATGGTATTATTTATTCAAAAAGTTTTGATGACCAAAAAGAAGAAAAAGCAACTTATGAAATCAAAGATAACAAACTTATTATGGTAAATGAAGGGGTTAGTAATGAATTTTTGAAAAATGATTGATTATTGTAGAGGAGCATTTTATTAGATCATTTTAGCTTTTCAATTTGTAATTTTGAAATTTTCATAAAATAAACAATAAATAAAAATTTTTATGATTGTTATATTTTTTATTACATAAGGGGGATTAGATGAAAAAGATAGTTGCTTTTGGAATATGTTTAATTTTGTTATGTGGTTGTATAAAAAAGAATAATTTATCAAATTCTGAAGAAAAAATATTAAATGAAATAGGTTTTGATAAGGAGCTTGTAATAGAAGTAAAATCTTTGATAAAAAGTGACTTTAAACAGTTGCCAGCAATTGATCAAGAAACTGGAGACATAAAAAAAGATAAGTATTATAATGGGATTTATTTTGAAAAATATAATGATAATTACATAAAAATAAAAGAAAAACTAGAGAAAAATAATTATAGAGTTTTTTTATTTGAGACTAATTATCCTGAAAAGCATGTTGCTATTATAAAGGGAAGAGATAAATTTGATATTTTAAAGTACAGAAGAACAGATGGAATTAATTATGGATTAGGGACAGAAGATATAATTGATAAAATTTCAGAATGGGATAAAAAATATGAGATAGATATAATTGGATGCAGCCGAGATTGGGTATTAATAAAACTCAATAAATTACCTCAAAATTTAGATGAATTTTCTAAGGAAGTATATGAATTTTGCCCAGATATAGTAGATCAAGGAGTAGGAAGTTTAGAAAATTTAAAAAAATCTATAAAAATAGACAAGGAATTATTTTTATGGTGGGATTAAAAATTTGAAGGAGTATAAGAATATCAGGGGATGATATGGTTATTAATGTAAGAAGGAAAAAAGAATTTAAAATGTTAAAAATAGTAGAATCAAAATATTTTGAAAAAACTATTAAAAAAATTGAAAATTTATACAAAATAATCTAATTAAAAATTATAAGCATCTGTCTAAGAATCGAATTAAAAATAAAAGCAATAAAATATTTATAGAGTTTTTTCTAATTATTGAAGAAAATATATGAATAAAGAATATATTTTTTATATATTGAAAAACTCAAAAATAATAAAAAATTATATTAAGAAAAAATCAAAAAGAATATACAAAGAAGATTTTAAAAAAACTAAAAAAATTTTTGTAAAAATATTAAATTAAATTTTGGTTAAGGAATAGATATCATATTTTTTATATAAAAAACCACCTGTTAGACAAGTGGTTTAAAAAGTTAGAAAACTATTTTTTTAAATGAAAATTATTTTGATACATTTGGTTTATAGTTCAATATAGAATCAAAAAAATTATACAAAATTATAAAATAAAATTGTAAGTGTTATATTTGTATTTATACTATAAAAATGGTTATTATGTAAAAATGAAACATCTGTATGAAAGAAACATTAGAAAAAATAATCTCAATCCATAGTATTTAAATATATTTAAAGAATAAATAATTTTTAATTATTTTGCTTGAATTGCCCAAAATAATTTTTCGCTTGTAATTGGAAGACTTCTTACTCTAGCATTTGTTGCATTATAGATAGCATCTGCAATAGCTGGAGAAGCTGTATTAATAACTACTTCACCAATAGATTTAGCTCCAAATGGTCCAGTAGGCTCGTTTGAATAACTGAATATAACATTTATATTTCCTAAATCTTTTCTAGAAGGTATTTTATACTGCATAAGAGTATCATGTTTTACTTTACCATTTTCATCAAACTGAATATCTTCATAAAGAGCAAGACCAATACCCTGAGCAATTCCTCCTTCTACCTGTACCTGAGCTAGAGCAGGATTGATAGGAGTACCACAGTCTACTACAGAAAGAAAATCTAGAACCTCAGTATGTCCAGTAAAAGTATCAACTTCTACTTCAGCAAAACTGGCAATAAATGGAGGTGGGGAAGTTTCTCCACCCCAAGTTGCAGTTGTGATAATTTGATTTTTTCCTTCAAAGGATACAGCTCTTTCACCAATATCTCTCAAAGAAAGTTTATTACCGTTTTGATCTTGTACTGCTTCTCCAAGATATTCTAATTCTTCAGCAGGAATTTTCATTAATTTAGAAGCTGCCTCAATAATTTCTTTTTTCATTTTTTCAGCAGCCAGAATTACAGCATTTCCTGTAACATAAGTACCACTTGAAGCATAGGCACCTGGATCATATGGGGAAGTATCGGTATCAGCAGTATTTACTATAATTTTTTCTACAGGAACTTCAAGTATTTCAGAAGCCATTTGAGCCAGAACAGTATCACATCCCTGTCCCATATCTGTAACACCTAAATAGAGAGTGTAATCTCCACTGTCATGTAATTTTAAGGTTGCAGAAGCAGTATCTACATTAGCAATACCAGAACCTTGCATTGTAACAGCCATTCCACTGGCTCTGACTTTGCCATTTCCCATATCTTTAATAGTTCTGTTTTTCCAGTCAAAAGCTTCTTTTCCAATAGAAATACATTTTTTTATATCTCCACTAACTTTTTCAGATTGATTTACAAGGTTTTTCATTCTTATTTCTGTTGGATCAATTCCAAGTTCATGAGCAAGTTCATTGACAGCAGATTCTACAGCAAAAGTTCCCTGAGTGGCTCCATATCCTCTGAATGCAGCTCCAACCATAGTATTAGAATAAACTATGTCAGCTTTACATCTCATAGGAACTTTAGCATATAAAGGGAAAGTTTTATAAACTACAAGAGAAGTAACTGTAGGAGCATGTTCTCCATAGGCTCCTGTATTGGATAAAACATTTATATCAATAGCTTTTATATTTCCTTCTTTGTCAGAACCAATTTTAACTTTTAATCTCATGGCATGTCTTGTATTGGAATAAGCTTGTGTTTCTTTTCTTGAATAAATTATTTTAGAAGGTTTTCCAGTTTTCATTGTAACAAAAGCTGGATATATTTCACAAACAGAAGTTTGCTTTCCACCAAAACCTCCACCTATTTTAGGTTTTATGACTCTTATTCTGCTACTTGGTATTTCAAGAGCTCTAGCTAGATGCCTTCTTACATGAAAAGGAATTTGAGTGGATGAAATTACAACCAATCTTCCATGTGCATCAAGATAACATGCAGTTCTGTAAGTTTCCATCATAGCATGTATTTGAGGCTGAGTGTAATAAGTTTTTTCTATGATGATATCACTTTCTTCAAATCCTTTATCCACATCACCTTTAGTTTCAAGATATGAAGAAGCTAGGTTTCTTTTATTGTCAAATCCTATTGGAAAATTTACATGTATGTCTTCAGGATGAATTAAAATAGTTGAATCTAAAGCTTTTTCATAATCAATGACAGCTTCGAGAATCTCATATTTTACTTTTATGAGTTTCATCGCTTTTTCAGCAGTTTTTTCATCAACAGCAGCAATAATCGCAACAGGATCTCCTACATATCTGACATACTCAGATAATATTTTCCTATCATATGGAGATGGTTCAGGATAAGACTGCCCAGCAAGAGTAAACATAGTTTTTGGAACATCATGATATGTATAGACAGCTTCTACTCCAGGAACCTTTTTGGCAATGCTTGTATCTATATCTAATATTTTTGCAAAGGGATGAGGTGATCTTAAAAGCTTTACAATAAGAGAATTATTGTTTATAATTAAATCATCTGTATATAGAGGTCTTCCTGTTATTATTCCAATACTATCTATTTTTTTTATAGACTTATTTACTATTTTCATTAAATTTTTCAGCCTCCATAAAGTTTTTTATTGCTCTGAGCTGTGAAACATATCCACTGCATCTGCATAGATTTCCATTTAGATAATGAAGTATTTCTTCATCTGTTGGATTTTTATATTCCTTCATCATAGCAAGAACCGTTAAAGTAAATCCAGGGGCACAGTAACCACACTGTTCTGCTCCTTCATCAGCCATAAAATTAGCAAATTTTACAGCTTCTTCCTGACATCCTTCAATGGTAGTTATTTTTTTGTTGTCCATTCTGGCAGATAATGTGCTGCATGAAAGAACAGGCTTATCATCAACAAGAACAGTACAAAGTCCACAAGAGCCTGTGTCACATCCTCTTTTCACACTTAAATATCCAGCTTTTCTTAATGTATCTAGAAGGTACTCATCCTCGGATATTAATAATTCTCTTTTCAATCCATTTACAGTTAAAGTCAAAAGCATTACAGTACCTCCTTTATAGCTCTCTTAGTCATAACTTTAGATATTGCAGCTCTGTATTCACTGCTTCCTCTCATATTAGAACCAAAAGTAATTTCTTCAGTTATAATGCAGCATGTTCTATCAATAACTTCATCAGTGATATTGTCAGAATGATTTAATAACTCCATTGCTTTATAAGCTAGCTTAGCTTTTCCTGGTCTTACACCAATGGCAATTCTGAAGTTTCCATTTTCATTTGTAACAGCTGTATTAGTTATAGCATAGTCAGTTTTACTTTTTCTGATACTTTGAAAAGATCCTTTTCCAATAGCTTTTCTTATTTTTATTTCAACAAGAATATCTCTTGTCTTTCCTTCTGTAGATAAATATTCTTCCAGAGAAATTGCTCCTCCATTGAAAAGAACAACAGTAGTATCAAGAGATAAAAGTGCAGGGATAAAGTCAGAGAAACCATATTTAGAAAAAACAGTAGCTCCAACAGTAACATTATTTCTGAATTGAACTCCTATTATATTTTCTACAGATTTTGAAAGAATTCCATTAAATAAATTTAAAATAATAGAGTTAGTTTCTATTTCTCTAAATGAAGTCATAGCTCCAATGTGAATATATTCTCCATCTTCTTTGATGTAATCAAGAGAAAGAGAAGAAAGGTCTATAGCAGTATTATATGAAGTATTTTCCATTCTAAGATAAGAAGTTCCCCCAAGTATAATATTTTTTTTGCTTTTTAAAAGTTCGTCATAGGCTTCCTGCAAAGATTGAGCAGGAAAATATTTAGAAAAACTAAACAAGTTTTACCTCCTGTGTTATTGTATTATTTATATTATACCACGAAAAGACAGCAGAGTATTAATAAGAGATCTTCAAAAGAAGACAGCTTATATACCTGCTCTGCTGTGTGGTAATTTATTAATTTTATTGAGAAACTTTTTCAGGCTTTAATGTTTTTTTAATCTTTTCATCTAAAGGCAGAATGATATTAAGAAGAACAGCAATAGAACCAGAAACAACTATTCCAGAACCACCAAATATAAGCTGAATACTTTCAGGAAAATATTTAAGGGCAGCAGGAACACTTCCAAGTCCATAACCTAAACCTAAAGATACAGATAAAATAACTGCATTTCTGCCTACAAGAGGTTCTTTAGTGATAAGATTTATACCACTTATAGAAATCATAGCAAAAATCATTACTAAACTTCCACCAAGAACACTAGCAGGAACTATTGAAAGAATAGCACCTATTTTTGGGAAAAAAGCTCCAGCAACTAGGAAAGCTGCTCCAGTACCAACAACAAATCTGCTCATAATACCAGTCATTGCAACTATACCAGTATTTTGACTGAAAGATGTAGTAGGCAAAACAGAGAATACAGAAGCAAGAGCACTTCCAAATCCATCAGCTAAAATACCACCAGAAAGTTCTTTATCAGTAACTTCTCTGTTAGCTCCTCCCATTGTGACTCCAGACATGTCTCCAACAGTTTCAACAGCAGAAACGATAAACATCATTATCATAGCTAAACATGCATCTGCATGAAAGGTTACTCCATAAGTGAAAGGTGTTGGAAAACTTATAAAAGCAGCATTTTTTACAGGAGTAAGATCAACTTTTCCCATAAAGAAAGCAACAATAAATCCAACAACTGTTCCTACAAATATAGAACCTGTACTTGTTATTCCTTTAGTAAACTGTTTAAAAAATATAACAGTTATAAGAACTACTATACCTATAAAAAGATTTGGGAAAGAACCAAAATCAGGTGTTCCAACTCCACCAGCAAAATTACTTACTCCAACTGGTAAAAGTGAAAGTCCAATAGATAAAACTATTACTCCAGTTACTACTGGTGGAAAATATCTTCTTATTTTTTTTATAATAGCACCAATAAATATTTCAAATATAGCTCCAACTAGGGCAGCTCCAAGGATACCTTCATATCCATATTTACTTCCAATAGACAATGCAACAGGGACAAAAGCAAAGCTTGTACCAACAACAATAGGAAGTCTAGCCCCTATGGGTCCAATACGGTATGCCTGAATTAAGGTATTAACTCCAGCAACAAGCATTGTACACTGAATAAGGAAAGTTTTAGTTTCACTTGGCATCTTCATAGCTCCTGCCACAATAATTAATGGAGTGATATTACTTACAAACATGGCAAGAATGTGCTGAAGCCCAAGAGGAATTGCTTCCCTTAGAACTGGGATACCATCAAGATCATATGGTGATGTGTTTCTCATTTTTTGATTTACCTCCAAGATTTTACTTCATATATCTTTAAAATAGGAAAGAAAATAGGAAAATAAAAAAAGATTATTTCCTTTCTCAAAAACTATAATGTGAAAGAAAATAATCCAATAATAATACTAAAAAAAGGACTATCAAATTCACCCATAGCGGCTTGTTAACTGGCAACCCGTAGAGACTCCTGACCATATTACAGGGATATATGAGTAATTTATTTTTTTTAATTGATTTGACTAGCTTCGTGACATAAGGTGCACTTGAAATGCACTTAAAAATATTCATTATGACATTTTATGAAGTTTTTAAGTAAAATCTGCATAAAAATAATATCATACTTCCTCTAACATTTCAACAATTTTTTTGCTTGCATTTGGGCATAGGTGGGGATATATGTTTAATATAAGATTTTTGCAATTGAAAATTGAAGAATATTAATAAAAGGTTATTATAACAATTTTGTTAATTTAATAATAAAAAGATATTAAAAAAGCTGTACTAAACCATATATTTTTCTGGTATATAAAAAAGGCGAATTTATTCGCCTTTAAATTAATATTCTTCTTTATATTCATAAATCTGAAGAATAAAGTTTTTATTTAATATGTGTTGCTGGTGATTAGCATATTGAGAATAATCAGTAATAATTTCAATAAAATTATCAAATTCATCAATTATTTTCCCATCAAAACTAGTTTTATCAGTTGTATTTAAGACTATATGAACTTTTTTATCTTTAAATTTTTTTAATAAAGTCATAATAATTCCTCCTTTGGTAATATATTGCTGTAAATATATTATAACTTTTTGAAAGATTAAATACAAGAAGTTTAAAAATCATAGTATAATTTTATTAAGTAAATATTTTTTATTATAAAGATTTTTAGATTTATATTTCTACAAATAAAGCTAGACTGGTAATATCAGAATGTTTTTCATATGTTATTTCATAAAAAAAATTACAAATTCTGCTACCACTTATCAATGAAATATTTCCAGAAAGTTTATTGTTGGGAGTATTATGTGGATTTAAAATTTTAAAAAAAAGTTCATCAATATTTAATAAATAATTTTTTGAATTATTTTTAATAACTTCTAACCCAATTTTAGGATTCCCTTGAGAAATGTTTAAAACAGAACCAGTTTTAGGAGTTACTCTAATAAAAAGTATATTTTTCATTTTACATTCCTCCTTTAATAATTAAAGGTTGAAACTAATAACACAAATATTTTATAATACAAATTATATCACTATCGTTCTGGAAAATCAAATTTAAAGAAATGAAAACAATAATATGTTTTATATTTATTTTTTAATAATCAGTTATTATAAATTATTTATATAAAAAAAAATTATATTATATTTAATGAAGTATACTAATGAAATTCTAAAAAAAATAGAAAATTTGTTTATTTTTTATTAAAATAATATGAAATATTTTAAACTTGAATTATGTATAAAATATATTTTGAGATAATTTTATAATTCTGTATTGTAAAAACTTTCGCTAGAGAGTATATTATATAGTAGAATGTAATAGAACAAAGAGATGTTGAGGAGGAAAATTAATTGAAACCGATAATAGGAATAACTACTTTTAGAGAAATGAGGGAAAAAGGGGAATATAATTCTATAAATTATGGATATGCAGAAGCAATACTTGCAGCAGGAGGGCTTCCAATTTTTATTCCAATAGTTCCTGAAGGAATAGCAAAGGAATATTTAGAAGATTATCGTTTAGATGGAATAATATTTAGTGGTGGGGCAGATGTGGCTCCTAGATTTTATGGAGAGGACCCTGGACTTCAAATTCCTGGAATAGATACTAAAAGAGACATAATGGAATTTGAACTATTAGAAGAAGCAGTTAAAAGAAAAATACCAGTATTAGGAATATGCAGAGGGCACCAATTAATAAATGTAGCTTTTGATGGAACTCTTTATCAGGATATAGATACTCAGGTGCAATCAGCTATGGGACATCATCCATCTAATATTAACAGAGATGAGTTGTTTCATAGTGTAAATATAAAAAAAGAAAGTATTCTTCATGATATTTTTGGAGATGAAAAAATATATGTAAATTCTTTTCATCATCAAGCAGTAAAAAAATTAGGTAAAGGGCTGAAAGCAACTGCTTTTTCTTGTGAAGGAATTGTAGAGGCATTTGAAACTGTAGATATGAATGAAAGATTTGTATTGGGAATACAATGGCATCCAGAAAACCTTGTAAATAGATATAGTGAGTTTTTAGGAATATTTAAATTATTAGTAGAGAGAGCAAAAGAAAAATAGAAAGAAATTATTTTAAAGGAAAACTTCTAGATAAATTGAAAATATAAAAAAATCAATTCAAAATAAATTTTAATTTGTTTCTGTTATTATTCAACAGAAAAAAATTAAGTAAAAATAAACTGGAAACAGTCTAAAATCATTGAGGAGGTTTAATTTATGAAAAAATTATCAGCAATAGTAGTTACTTTTTTACTCTCTTTAACAACGATTTTTGCAGCAGGTGAAAAAGAAACAGGACATTTACTTATTTATGCTGGATTAATGGAAGATCACGCAATAGCAGCAGTAAAAGAATTTGAAAAGGAAACAGGGATTAAAACTGAATTTGTAAGAATGAGTAGTGGGGAAACACTAGCTAGAATAAGAGCTGAAAAAGATAATATGACAGCTTCTGTATGGTTCGGTGGTCCAATAGATGCTTTTGTTGCAGCTAATGAGGAAAACCTTATTGAACCATATATATCACCTGTAGCTAAAGATATCCCTGATAAATTTAAAGATCCAAATGGAATCTGGACAGGAATATATGTAGGATATCTTGGATTTGTAGGAAATAAAGAAGTACTGGAAGAAATAGGAGCTGAAATGCCTAAATCTTGGGCTGACCTTTTAAAGCCTGAATATAAAGGAGAAATAGTTACTGCTCATCCAGGATCATCAGGGACTGCTTTTACAATGCTTGCAACTATTGTTCAATTGAAAGGTGAAAAAGATGGAATGGCTTATATGCAGAAATTAAATGAGCAAGTAAGACAATATACTAAGTCAGGTACTGCACCTGGAAGAATGGTAGGATTAGGAGAAACAGCTATAGGGATTACATTCCTTCATGATGCTATAAAATATAGAAAAGAAGGTTATGAGGATATTATAATTTCTGCTCCAGAAGAAGGAACAGGTTTTGAGATAGGTGGAGTTGCAATTCTTAAAAATGGACCAGACCAAGCATCAGCTAAAAAGTTTGTAGATTGGGCACTATCTAAAAAAGCACAAGAATTAGGACAAACTGTAGGCTCTTTCCAATTCTTGACTAATCAAACTGCAAATGCTCCAGAAGATGTAAAAGAAATTGCTGGAACAAAACTAATAGATTATAATTTTGACTGGGCTGGAAAAAACAGAAAAGATTTACTAGATAAATTCAGTACTGCAACAAAAACAACAGCACCTACAAAATAACAAAGGTGGAATCATATGTCGAATTTACAGCTTAAAATTAATACTGAATTAAAAAATATGAAGAAAGTATTTAATGATCCAATATTATTTTCAACAATAGTTTTTATTCTGGTTATTCTTATAATGTTTATTCTTTTTCCTATGTATAATATTTTGAAAGAAAGTTTTACATATAAAGGTGAATTTTCATTGATTCATTATAAGAATATAAAAGCAATGCAGGAAAATTTTATTATAATATTGAATACTTTAAAATTAGGAGTAGTAACTTCTTTAATATCTACAGCTATCGGATTCTTTTTTGCATATGGAATGACTTATGTAAAGATACCTTTTAGAAAGTTTTTTAATTCTATTGCTATACTTCCAATAGTATCTCCACCATTTGTTATAGCATTGTCAGCTATACTTTTATTAGGGAGAAGAGGTTTTATTACTAGAAATTTATTAGGAATAAGAAATGCTGAAATATATGGATTTCATGGGCTGGTTTTAGTACAGGTATTAACATTTTTTCCAGTTGCATATTTGATGCTAGTAGGACTACTGCAAAAAATAGATCCTTCTGTAGAAGAGGCTTCAAGAGATTTAGGGGCTTCAAGATGGGATGTTTTTAGAACTATAACATTTCCTTTAATGGTGCCAGGATTAGCAAATGCTATTCTTGTAATATTTATACAGGCAATAGCTGATTTTGGAAATCCAATGGTAATTGGAGGAAATTTTACAACAGTAGCAGTTCAAATATATCTTCAGGGAATAGGGAATTATGATATGGGAAGTGCAACAGCTCTTGCAGTTGTTTTAATACTTATGTCTATATCTATTTTTATAACTCAAAAATACTATATCAGTAAAAAATCTTATGTTACAGTTACAGGAAAAGTTTCAAGAGAAAGAGAAAAAATCAGTGAAAAAAATATAACAATGCCAATTTTTATTATTATGGCATTTCTTACTTTTTGTGTATTTCTTATGTATATAATGATACCTATAGGTTCTTTTGTAAAACTCTGGGGAGTAAAATATGATTTTTCCTTAGAGCATTATAAATATGTATTTGCTTTAGGAATGAAACCGATATGGGATACAACATTTCTATCTATAATATCTACACCTATTACAGGTATATTAGCCATGATAATAGCTTTTCTTATAGTAAGAAGAAAATTTTTAGGAAAAGGATTTATTGAATTTATTACTATGATGGCTATTGCTATACCAGGAACAATTGTAGGATTAGGATATATTATAACATATAATACCAAACCTCTGGTTCTTACAGGAACAGCAACTATTTTGATAATAGCATTTATAATGAGAAATATGCCAATAGGAATAAGATCAGGAATAGCTGCTCTTCAGCAGATAGATCCATCAATTGAAGAAGCTGCTACTGTATTAGGAGCAAATAGTAAAAAGGTATTTACTTCAGTAACACTTCCAATGATAAAACCTGCTTTTTTCAGTGGATTAGTTTATGCCTTTGTTAGAAGTATGACTTTAGTAAGCACGATTATCTTCTTAGTTTCTGCTAAGTATAATCTATTGACAGTTGCTATCATGAATCAGATAGATGTTGGTAAGATAGGAGTAGCCTCAGCTTATTGTACTATACTTATCATCATAGTATTTTTCGTAATAGGAATAATGACATACATACTGAAAAAAATGGGAATAGATAGTATTTCAGAATAGTGAGGAGAGAGTTATGGGAGCTAAAAGAGTAAAGTTTGAAAATATAAATAAAATATTTTTAACAGGAGATAATAGAAAAGTTCATGCAGTAGCAGATCTTAATCTTGATATAAAGGCTGGAGAATTTGTATGTCTTTTAGGTCCAAGTGGATGTGGAAAGACAACTATATTAAGAATGCTTGCAGGGTTTGAAGTTCCTACTGAAGGGCATATTTATATTGGAGATGAAAATGTAGAAAGAATCACTCCAGATAAAAGAGATACAGCAATGGTTTTCCAAAACTATGCTTTATTTCCACATATGAATGTATATGATAATATTGCATATGGATTAAAACTTCAAAAATTACCAAAAATTGAAGTGGATGAAAGAGTTCATAAAATATTAAAAATGATGAATATGGAAGATTTTGCTGAAAGAGTGCCTTCACAAATGTCTGGAGGGCAGCAGCAGAGAGTTTCTCTTGCCAGAGCATTAGTAATGGAACCTGGAGTTCTTCTATTTGATGAACCTTTATCTAACCTTGATGCAAAACTCAGAATACATATGAGAGATGAAATTAGAAAAATTCAGCAGCAGGTTGGAATAACTTCAATTTATGTAACACATGATCAAGCAGAAGCTATGGGACTTGCAGATAAAGTCATAATAATGAAAGAAGGAAGAATACAGCAGGCAGGCTCACCTATTGAAATATATCAAAACCCTGTAAATGAATTTGTTGCTAACTTTATTGGAAGGGCAAATATATTTACAGGAAAATTGGTATATAAAACTGATAATAAATGTACAATAGATATATATGGAGTCAGATATGAAGTACAACAGAAAGTGACTCACAGCATAGGAGATGAAATAAAAATAGTAGCAAGACCTGAAAGTATTGTTATATCTAAGGATGATTTTAAAGGTAGAGTAACAAAAAGCATGTTTATGGGAGCTTATCATGAATATGAAGTAATGTTTGAAGATCTAAAGATAGAAATATCAGTAAGTAATCCAAAAGGTAAAAAAACTTATGCTTTAGATTCTGAACTTGATTTTTCATTAGATATTGATTCAATACATATATTATAATAAGTTTTAAGGGCTGTTCAGATATAATCTAGCAGCTCTTTTTGTATAAAAAAATAGCCTTTCACAATGATGAAAGGCGGAAAAAGCAATTAAAATCTTCTTTTTTTCTTTTTTTTGAAAATTCTATTAACTATTATTACCATAATTAAAGGAATAATAGAGATAGAAGCTACAGCTAAAAATATTGAGAGCTTTACATGCATTCCTGTTACATAAGCTATAGAATAGGCAATAGATCCAACTATTTCTATTGGGTTAAGATACATTATCATTCCAAAAGGAGGCATTATATATTCTAAACCAAAAATAACAAGTAAAAATGTCAAAGCAAAAACTATAAGACTTCTAAACATTTTTAATCACCTCAAATAAGTTTAAGTAATTATAACTAAAAATTGCCCCAAAATGCAACCTTTTATTTCTTAGTGTAGATTAAGAAAAGATTTATAGAATGGTTTGAACAAAAAATAATTATAGCATATAATAAAAAGTAAAATAAATAAAATTTTTTATCAATAAAATCAAAAATTACTCTGAAGGAATATGTTCTCTAATTAATTCAGGACAATTTCCCAACCAAGATTTTTTTGTTTTGAAACCAAATTTAGAAAAAGTTTCTATGAGGTGTTTTCTATTTCTAACTGCTAACTTCATAACTAAAGTTATAGCATATTTGTCAGCTACTTTACATATTTCTTCTACAGCTTTAATTTCAGCAGCTTCATCTTTAGGCTTAGATTTTAATTTAAAAATCTGGACTGAATTGGGATAATTGAGTACATTTCTAAAGACAACAACTACATAAGGAATATTTAATTTTTGACACTCTATGCTTAAAATACCAGCTTTTCCTGTAGTACTACCTAATTTAAAGTTAATATCCATGAGACCTCCATTGTAATAATTTTATTGATCTCTTCTATTATACCCTGTTTTCTTAGAAAAAAGCTAGTTGTCTGACAGATTTTTTTGTTAAATTTCCAAAAGAAATTCCTAAAAGCCTGATACTGTCTGTTAGATTAATATTTTCTAAAAGGTCATCTGAAACTTTTTTTAATTTTTCATATGAATCAGTTGGTATTTCTAGAGTCTTTGATCTTGTAATAGTTTCATTGGAAGAAAAACGGATTTTTAATATAATTGTCTTACTTATAAAATCATCTTTTATAAGACGTTTATATGAATGCTCAAACAAATCATCAAACTCTCTTTTAATTTCTAAATCAGTATTTAAGGGATATTTAAAAGTATTTTCATTTCCAATGGAATGAGTAGGTTTTTTATATTCCACTTCTCTATAATCTATCCCTCTGGAAAAAGAATATAAAAGCTCACCACGAGATTTTCCATATGAAGCACAAAGCGAAGATAAGGAATATGGATAAATATCTTTTACTTTTAATATTGAATCTTTTGCTAATAAAGAGGAAAGTTTTCTTCCAACACCAGGAATTATTCCAATATTTTTATCTGAAATATATTTTGTAAAATCTAATGGTGAAAGGAATATATATTGTCCATGAGGTTTATTTATATTACTGGCCATTTTTGCACTGAGTTTATTAAAACCTATTCCAACAGAACAAGTAAGTCCAGTATGATATTTTATTCTTTCTCTAAATTTTTTTGCAAAAAATTCCTTAGATGGATATAAGTTTATGATATCAGATATATCTATATATCCCTCGTCTAAAGCTATAAATTCTATTTTATGAGTTAGGCGAAGAACAAGTCCTTGTATTTTTTTTGATATTTCACTATATTTTTCTTTATTTACTGGGACTACCAAGAGAGAAGGGCAAAGTTTTTTTGCATCAGAAACTTTCATAGCAGAATGGATGCCAAATTTTCTAGCTTCATAACTGGCAGTGGTTACTATACTTCCTCCAACAACTAAAGGTTTATTAAGTAGTTTAGGATTATCTCTTATTTCAATTGAAGCATAATACGAGTCCATATCATAATGAAGAATAGTTCTATCTTTTTTCATATATAACCTCTTAAAAGTGTATTTTACTTTATTATATCATGTTTCATAAAGATAGTAAAATTTAGTTATCTTTTTTTAGAGATAATAAAAAACTATAAAATTATTCTGATAAACTAATGGAATAAATATCTCTTATTTCAGCTAAGTTATTTTTAATTTTTTCATTATCTTCACCAAAATATTCTTTAAGGAGAGTTAGATATAAAGAAAAAAAATCACTAAATATTAATTTTCTTGTATTAATGAGGGATTTTACAACGATATAGGAAAAATTATTCTGAATTTTTTCTCTTATTTTTTTAGAATTTAAAGACTTATTATAAAATGCCAAATCATATCGAATAATATTAAATCCTTCTGGAACAATCAAAGAAAATATAGTTTCTTTATTATCTTCTTTAATATTTTGAATTAATTCACCTGTTATTTTATTGATTAAAATATCTGCCATATCTTTATTAAATTTAAATATTTCTTTTAAAGAAATAAGAATATTATCAATAAAAGTATCTTCATTTTCTAATGTTTTAGTTAGCTGCTCAGATTTTTTTATAATAACATTTGAAACAGGAACTTTGAAATTTGAATTAGTAAAAACTCCAGAAATTAAATTTTTTTCAATTTCTTTTTCTAAGGCCATTATTTTTAAATCAGAAAAATCTGAAAGGATTTGAAGAGATTCCTTAATTGCTTCATCAATTTCATCTACTGGTTTAAAATTATAAATAATATTTTTTAAACTTGTCATGTACTTCCTCCATGAATATGATATTAAAGTCAATAACTTATTACAATATACTTTCACATTTGTCAATAGAGGATTATCAGAATGATTTAAATTAATAAATTGAAAAATAAACAGAGTTTATGATATAATTTATATAGAGTAAAAAACTTGGAAGGAGATAAATATGAAATTAATTTCATGGAATGTAAATGGTTTAAGAGCTGCCGTCCAAAAGGGCTTTTTAGATTATTTTAAAAATGAAAATGCAGATATTTTTTGTATTCAGGAAACAAAATTACAAGAAGGACAAATAGAACTAGACTTGGAAGGATATCACCAATATTGGAACTATGCTGAAAAAAAAGGTTATTCAGGAACAGCTATATTCACAAAGAAAAAACCAATAGAAGTATCTTATGGTCTGGGAATAGAAGAACATGATAAAGAAGGAAGAGTAATAACTCTTGAATATGAAGATTTTTATATGATAACAGTTTATACTCCTAATTCTCAAGAAGAATTAGCCAGACTTGATTATAGGATGAACTGGGAAGATGAATTTAAAGATTATGTAATGAAATTAGATAAATTAAAACCTGTTATTATATGTGGAGATTTGAATGTAGCTCATAAGGAAATAGATTTAAAAAATCCAAAATCAAATAGAAAAAATGCTGGATTTTCTGATGAAGAAAGAGCAAAATTTACTAAGTTATTAGAAAGTGGATTTGTGGATAGCTTTAGGCATTTTTATCCTGAACTGACTGGAGCATACTCTTGGTGGTCATATAGATTTAATGCCAGAAAAAATAATGCTGGATGGAGAATTGATTATTTCATAGTTTCGGAAAGACTAAAAGATATCATGGAAGGAGCAGAAATTCATAATGAAATTTTAGGCTCAGATCACTGTCCAGTGGTTTTAAAATTAAAGAAAGAGTTTTAGGAGGAAAAATGGCATCAGAGAACTTTGCAAAATTCTGTGAGGTATGGGATAGAGAACAGCCTGTACCAGAAGACAGGTATAGATTTTTTGAAATAATGAACTGTGTTATGATATTTTTTTTAACACCAGAAGATGTAAAAAATATTAATGAGTTCTTTAGAAGAAATGGAAGTTTTGATGAAAAAAGACCTGTACATGAAGAAATAATTGTAGATGAAATCCATTATAATGGAAATTATATGATAAAAATAGGCGAATAAAAGAAGGTGGTCAGTTAAAGTTATTTTAAAGATAAATTATATTTTAATTTCTTTAAAATATTCTGTAGTACTGGCCATTTTTTATTGCTTTCTGGAGGGGAAAAATGAAAAAAGTATTAACAATAGCAGGATCAGACAGTTGTGGGGGAGCTGGAATACAAGCAGATATAAAAACCATGAGTGCCATGGGAGTTTATGGAATGAGTGTAATAACTGCTGTAACTGCTCAAAATACGCAGGGAGTTTCTAAAGTACAGGAATTATCAGAGGATATAATAAAAGAGCAGCTGAAAGCCATATTTGAAGATATAGAAGTTGATAGTGTAAAAATAGGAATGCTTTCGAGTACAGAAATAATAAAAACTGTTACAAATTCTTTAGAGAAATATAAAGCAAAAAATATAGTTATTGATCCTGTTATGCTGTCAAAAAATAATTGTAAATTGTTAAAAAAAGAGGCTTTAGCAGATATGAAAAGATTTATAGGGATAGGAACTTTGGTAACTCCTAACATACCAGAGGCAGAAGTACTGGCTGATATGGAGATAAAAACTGAAGAAGATATGATAAAAGCTGCTAGAAAAATACAGAATTTTGGAGTAAAAAATGTTCTTATAAAAGGAGGACATAGAAAAGATAATTGTACTGATATACTTCTTTTAGAAAATGGCGAAATAGTAAAATTTTTTGGAAAGAAAATTGAGACAGTAAATACTCATGGAACTGGATGTACTCTTTCATCAGCAATAGCTTCTCTTATGGCCAAAGAAAATTCTATTGAAGAAAGTGTAAGATTAGGAAAAGAGTATATAACTCTAGCAATTGAAAACTCTTTTTCTATAGGAAAAGGAATAGGGCCACTAGGGCATTTTATAAACATATATAAGAAATCTGGTATAGACTTTGAATAAAATTATTTTAAAATAATTAAAAGGGGGAAGGGGAATATGACATTTTTAATCAAAAAAGAGTGGTTGGAAAACTTTGTAAAAGAAATGAAAAAAGGTTTTGGCAGCAGGATTGAATTTATAGGTTTACAGGGGAGTCATGGGAGGGGAGAGGCTTCAGAAGAAAGCGACATAGATATAGTTATAATTTTAGATAAAGTAGACATAGAAGATTTGAAGAAATATGATGAAATTATTTCTAAAATGGAAGATAGAGAAAAAATTTGTGGATTTATTTCGGGAAAGGAAGAATTAATCAATTGGGAGAAGGCAGATGTGTTTCAATTTTATTATGACACAGAACCTTTAGTTGGAAATATAGATTTCCTTGTTCCTACAATTAAAAAAAGCGATGTAAGAAGAGCAATATTAGTTGGTTCCTGCAATATATTATACCACATGTGTGGACATAATATTCTGCATGAAAAAGATTTAGAGCTGTTATTCTCATTGTATAAAGCAGCTTCTTTTGTATTACAGGCAAAGTATTATTATGAAACAGGAAGATACATAAAGAAAAAAGCAGATTTATTACCTAAATTATCAGAGCAGGATGGAAAAATCTTAAAAATATATATGGAGATAAAAAAAATAGAGAATACTTCTGAAGGCAAATTTTTAAATTATTCAACTGAATTATTTAACTGGTCAAGTTTGTTAATTAAAGAATATAAAATGTTGGAAGAAGATTAATTACAATATATTGCTAAAATTAGAAAGCGAATTAATAAAATTTATATGAATATAAGAAAATAAAAAAGATGGAAAATTTAATTAAATCCATCTTTTTTTAGTAAATTATTAGTAAATACTTTTTAAAGAAGAGCGATATTTTAATATATTTATTAAATTAGGTTTTAATAGTTATAATTATATTTCAATTTTAGTCCAATATCCACTATTAAAACGCATTTTACTTAAAAAATATCTTATTGTTTGGTCTGCAAAGAGAGCCACCCATGCACCCATTAATCCCATGTTCATAGGAAAGCAAAGTATCCAAGCCAGAATAGGTCTTACAGCAGCTACACTTATAAATGATATAAGAGCAACAAATTTTGTATCTCCAGCTCCACGAAGACAGCCAAGATAAACGGTCTGAGAAGTTTGAACATGAGTTGTAAATGCAATTATTATCATAATCATAGCCCCAAGAGAAACTATATGTTCTTCTGAATTAAATAATGTGATTAAGAATCTTCTTCCAAAAAAGAAAAATAGAAATAGTGCTGTTGATACTATAAATGACATTCTTTGGCCAGTTTTTCCATAAATTATAGCCTTATCTGGTCTTTTTGCACCAAGATTTTGACCTACCAATGATGAAGCTGCAACTCCTAATCCATCTCCAAAACAAAAAGAAAGATTTATAATATTCATACATATCTGATGTGTTGCAAAAGCCACAGTTCCAAGTGCAGCAACTATTTTAGCAAAAGAGAAAAAACCTATACGCATAAATACTTGTTCTACAACAGAGCTTCCACTGATATTTAAAAAGGCCTTCATTGTTTTTTTATCAAATTTCCAGTTAACTTTAGCTTTCATTTCAAGAAAATTAGTATTATAGTAAAGAGAAAAGATAGACATGAGGCATCCAATTATACTTCCAATGGTAGTCGCAATAGCAGCCCCTCTAACTTCTAATCTAGGAAAAATCCATATTCCATTAATAAGAAGATAATTGAATATAAGGTTAAAAATATTAGCAGTAATATTGGTTTTCATTGATATTCTTGTATTTCCTACTCCTCTCTGAGCAGCATTTATAGTAAGACTCAAAGCAGTAAAGACTATGCTGACCATAAGAATTTTGTAATAGGCTACAGACTCTAAAATTACATCATCTCCAGCTCCAGCAAATTCTAATATTTCATAGGCAAAAAAATAACCTAGAAAAGCCATTACTAGGGAAATACCTAAAGACAACATGATTGATTGTCTGAGACAACTGTTGGCACCATAATAATCCTGTTCTCCTTTTCTTCTGGCAACAATTGCAGTAACCCCTACATTTAATGAAAAAATCATAGCAAGCAGTATAAATTTAGGCTGATTAGTAAGACCGACAGCAGCAATAGCATGTGCACCAAGTCCTCCCACCATCATTATATCAATGGACCCTACAAGGCTTACCAGAACAGTTTCCAACGCACATGGCCATGAAATATTAAAAGAAGTCTTATAAACTTCTTTTGTAGTTGGAATATCTCCAAGTATTTGTTCTGGATTGAGCATATACTCCACCCAAAAAAGTTTTTTTAATAATTGAAACATCAAATCCTCCCCCTTTGTGTATAACTGTATTTTGATGATCAATAAGTCTTAAATATCATTATACATTAAAAAAGGCAGTCTTTCAACTGCCTTTAAATAAGGAAAATATTATTTTAAATCTTCTCTTTCCTGCATTTCAATAATAAGTATATGACATTTTCCAAGAGCCTTTATCTTTAAACTTTCTCCTATAGTTTCCAATCCATCTTTTGTATTGAGAATTAAATCATTTATAGAAGATTTACCTTCTATTTGTACAACATAGGCTTGTCTGCCATGCTTTATTTCAAAATTTTCCTCTTTGCCATCATCAAGTTCCAAGGCATAAAAATTAATATCCTGATTGATTTTTATTGGAGCATCACCAGATTTACTTGAAACAAAATGCAAAAATTTATTTTTTCTTTCATTCCAATCAAACTTATATTCTCCATAGTTAGGAGTATGTCCTTTTTTATCAGGAAGTACCCACATTTGAAGCAATCTAAGCTCTTCAGAATGATTATTATATTCAGAATGCTTTACTCCAGTTCCAGCACTCATGTATTGTACCTGACCTCTTGAAAGAGTAGATTCATTTCCCATACTGTCCTTATGAGTAAGATATCCGTGAATTACATAAGTGATTATTTCCATATCTCTGTGAGGATGAGTATCAAAACCTGTATTTGCTGAAATAAGATCATCATTAATTACTCTTAAAACTCCGAAGTTTATATTATTTTCATTAAAATATTCTGCAAAAGAAAAGTGAAACTTGCTTTTCAACCATCCCAGATTAGATTCACCCATTTTTTCTACTGGTAATCTTCTTATCATATATATCATCTCCTGTGATTTTTTACTCTGATTATGAAATTATATTTTTTCAACTATATTTTCTTATATTACATTATTCTGTGTGTTAACAGAATTTCTTTTTTCTATGAAAAATAAAATATTTATTTTATAAATAAAAGATATTTTTAATTTTAAAAATATCTCATAATTATTGAAGAATAATAGGAAAAGTTGATTGAAAAAGTATATGAAATATGATATAAGGAAACTAGTAATTTTTTATAAAGGGGGGAAATATTATGATAAAGTTTATTGAAAAAGATATTAAAAAAGCTTGTAAAGTAAATTTTTCATTTTTTATAAATAAAAATTTTTTAAATAATGTAAAAAGTTTGACTATATGGGTTACTGGATATAGTATTTCTTTAAAAGATTTAGAACTTTTTTCTAATTTAACAGACTTATATATAAATAAATCTGATGAAAAGTTAAATAGATGGGATTATATAAACGATGAAATAGAAAATAATCTTTTTAGCGAAAAAATGGACATTTCATCAGATAAAATGCTGAAAGAAACTTGTAGTAAAGGAAAATATTTAGGAAAAAAACTATGCTGTGTTAAAAGAAATGCTGTCAGAAAAGGAAAAGTATAAAATAGAATACTCTAAAACGGATCTAAATGGAGATGGAGAAAGGGATTATTTAATAATTTTAGAAAATAAAAACAGAAAAAAATTAATTATGGGAATAGTAATAATAAATGGAAAATATCAAGAGATTTTTCTTCCAGAAATTGCAGGAGATGAGGGTAGTATTGTCTCAAAATTAAGTACTAAAACATATTATCTTTATGATTTAAAAGTAGTTCCAAGAATAACTGGAGAAGAAAATATCCTTTAATATGATGGAAAAAAGAACTATATAAGAAGTTCTGGAAAAAAATAATTATTTACTTTTTTGAGAAAATCAAGTATACTATACCAAATAAATTTTTATAACATTTAACAATTAAGAAAGGAAGTGTTGATGAAAATTAAAAAATATTTACTTTTAGGGATTTTTATTATGGCTGTATTGTTTAAATATAGTGATAAAAAAGTTGATGATAATATTCTAAAAAAAGTAGAATATAAAAAAATTGAAATAAACAGTGTGGCTGATTTATACGAAGAAAGAGATGAAGAAGGATTATATGTATTTTCTAATGAGGAATTAGACTTAAGGAAAATTCCATCAGAAGAAAGAAAGGATGCTTTTGTGCAGCTTCTTCTTCCAGCAATAAATGTTGTACATGAAGAAATAAAAAATGATAAGGAAATAATAAAGAAATTAGAAAAAAAACCTGAGTTAACTGAAGAAGAAAAAAAATATTGTGCAAATATTTTCAATAGATATAAAGTAGAATATGGCAATTGGCAGGAATTGAAATCCAAAATGATAATATATCCAACTTCTCTGATTTTAACCCAAGGTGCATTAGAAAGTGCTTGGGGAACATCAAGATTTTTTAGAGAAGGAAATAATATATTTGGTATGTGGTCAACTAATCCAAATGAACCAAGAATAGCAGCAAAAGGAGCGAGGGATAATGGTTTTATACCTCATTTAAAAAAATATGATACAATAAAGGATTCAGTGGCAGATATAGTATTAACAATTTCAAGAAACGATGCATATAAAAAAGTCAGAGAATTAATAAATGATGAAAAACCAGCTTCTGAAATAGCATATGGATTGATGAAATATTCAGAAGAAGGAGAAGAGTATATTAAAAAAGTAAGAACTACAATGGATAAAAATGATTTTTTAAAATATGATTTAAATTAATTTTTTTGAGAGAAATTTTTAGATATTTCTATCATTTTTTATTTTATATAAATAATCTTTAAAATTGATAAAAATAACTATATTAATTATAAAACGGATAAAACTCATTGAAATAAAAGAATAAATGTGATATAAGAAGTTACATTTAAAAATTTGTAATAGGTTTATTTTGGGAGGAAGAAATGAAAAAATTAATTTGTGTTTTAGGATTATTAACATGTATAACATCATATTCGGAAGAAAAGTCTACTGTAACTGAAGCAGTGTCATCAGTAGTATCAGGAGCAGTATCTACTGGAAAAAATATTTTAAAAGGCGTGAAAGATGGTGTAGATACAGGAAGAAAAGATGGTGGAAGTTTAGATGAAGCTTTAATAATTTATGATAAAGAGGTTTTTGAAAAGTATATAAAAGCTTCAGCATTAACAGTAACAGAGGATGAAACAGGATATAAAGTAACAGTTGGATTAAAAAATGAGACAGATAAAATGATAAGATTAACAAATCTTCATGAACAGAAATCTTTGCAGCTTTTAGATACCGATGGATTTGCAGTTTTTTCTTCAGGACCGTTTGGAGATATTAATATACCAGGAAAAGCAGCAGTAAAAAGTACTTTCAGATTTCCTGCTGATGGAAAACCAGGAATGATAAAAATTTATGAAAGCGAAATAAAAATAACTGATGAAATGATTAAAACAAAGGAATAAGATAAATTTTGTGTAATTTATAAGCAGTGCTTCAAATCTAAGATAAAATTAAAAAATAATTGAAAAGTCCATTAAAGAAAATGGACTTTTTTTTATTTCTTAGGAAATTATAATTTGATAAATTTGTTAAAAAAATAAAAAATGTTAATTATTTTGTATTCATATTAGATATATTAATCGAATAAGATTAAAATTGACAGCACAAAAAAGCTGATTGTTAATCAGCTGTTTAGCGATATTCTTTCCAGCAAATGGAGCCTGTATGTATATTAAAATATGATATTTTTTTAACTTTCATTCTGGCATTACATTTAAAACAATAAAAAGGATTTACTCCAAAAGCGTTCCATATTTCAAGTTGATAAAAAGTAGAATTGGAATATTTAGAGACATATTTTCTCATGAATTTCATGATGTTTTTAAGTTCTGATTTAATATTTCTAGAATAGATTCCAAAGCGCCTAATCATTTTGAAATGTTTAGGGGGAATGTGAATAATTAATTTGGAAAGAAATGTTTCCACATCTAAAGTAAGCTCAATTCTTTGTTTATCATCAGCAAGACTTTCATAATAGAAAGTAACCTTATTATCATAGAAATCAACAATTTTATATTCTGCGATAGGAGCTCTTGACAGATATCTGCCAATATATTTAATTGCATAAATATTATTATTTAAATCATTTTTTGCAACATTGAAAAAGAATCTTGTATTTTTGCGATAAAGGTAGTTAGCAGCAGCATAAGCTTTAGCTTTAATTTCAGGCTTGTCATAATTTCCAGATTTAACAATATCAATAACCATTTTTTTCCATTGTCCAGCAATGGAATTGACATGAAAATATTTTTTTTCAAGAAATTGGAAGTTTTTATTGAATCCACCTAAAGTAACAATAGCATGAATATGAGGGTTCCATTTAAGATCGCGCCCAAAGGTATGAATAACAGTAATCAATCCATAATGAATGATATCTGAGTTAGTAAAGTATTTAGAGGAATATTTTGAAATTTTATGAATTCTTTGATTTTTTGCTTTAATGTTATGAAATTGATATTTAAAAACATCATTAACAGCATAAGCAAGCTTAGTTAAAAGGTCTCTATCATAGAAGAAAAACATTCTAAGTTCTTCAGGAATAGTAAAAAGGACACTTCTATGTTTAACATCAATAAGAGAAGTGGAAGTTTTTTCAGTTCAAACAGCAGAATAACGTTTACCACAGGAAGGACAAAATCTAGATTTACAAGTAACTTTAATTTTATGCGCCTCATGACACTTAGGGCATTGAAGAGAGAGAAAAGATTTATCAATAGAACAAGCTAAGAATTTTTGAATAGTCTGTTTAACATCCTCAAAATGTTCATTTTTAAAATATTTCTTGATTTTACCTAAAAGATTTGTTATATTGACTTTAGAGATAATATGTTTGATTTGCATGAATGTCTCCTTTGTATAATTAGGGTGGTAACTATATTATACAAAAAAGAGAGCTGAGTAAAACATTTTTTTTAAATGTTACTCAGCTTTTTTTATAAAAATATTAAAAGGACATAAATAATAATATTTTTTTGAAATTTAGTAGAAGTAAAAAAAAGGATTATAGAATACAAATGAATTCTAAATAAGTTTTTCTTTGCAGAAGAATATTGATTTTTTTTAGAATGTGAGGTAATATACATGTATATATAAAAACAAAATAGGGGAGTGATTTTGTGGAAAGAAAAATCATAGGGATGCTAGGAGCAGGAATGATAGCATTAGCTACATTTTGCCCTTTAGTAAAAGTATCATCATTAGAAAAAATAAATTTTTATTCAATGAGTGCAGGAGAGTTTAATGGAATAATTTTGGTCTTATTAGGAGTGGTAACATGCTATCTTTTTTATAAGGAGTATATAATTATTGTAAGAATACTTTCAGCAATTACAGGTCTTTTAGCTTTAAGAGATTTAATATTTATTGTAAGTAATGCAAGAAATATAGATAATGGATTATTTATGAGTTTTCAAAAGGATCCCATTCCTTTATTAAAAAGTTTAGGAATGGAATTAACAAGTCTTTCATATGGTGGCATAATGCTTATAGGAGGAGTCCTTCTTATAATGGTTACAGCTTTTACCATGAGAAAGCGTCTTGAAATGAATTTATGGAGTTTCTAAAATATAATAAAAATATTGCACCCAAAATCTTATCTAGTTAAGGTTTTGGGTATTTTTTAATGATTGAAAATATATTTACAAAAATTATAATTTATGAATAAAATTAAAAGAGAGTCAATTGGAAATGAAAGTTCAAATTTTTGAAATTTATAATTAAAGATTAAAGAATAGGATTATCAAATCTTTAGATTTAAAATGAAAATCTGACTAACTTCTTAGATAAATATATTCATGTTTCCTTTAAAGAGTTTAAAAATAAATACTGTTCCAATATAGTGTTACAGATTAAATCAAATAAAAGTAAAATATATATAAAAAAAATTTATCGAAATATAAAAATATATAATTTTATTTTATTTTTGTTTTGTGATAAAATTAACCTGAAAATAGATAATAAAGTAAATTATATAGATGGAGGAATAATATGGATTTCAGAATTAATAAGGAACAAGAGGATTTTATTTTAAAAGTAAGAAAATTTACAGAAACATATGTGAAACCTGCAGCAACAGAAGTAGATAGAAAAGCAGAAGCACCAATAGAAAATATAAAAAAAATGGGTGTTGAAGGATTCATGGGAATACCTTTTGATAAAAAGTACGGTGGAGCTGGATTTGACACAAAAACTTATATTTCAGCTGTAGAAGAGCTTTCAAAAGGATGTGCTTCAACTGGAGTAATTATGTCAGCTCATACATCATTATGTGCATGGCCTATATACCAATATGGAGATGAAATACAGAAAGAAAATTTTTTAATCCCTTTAGCAAAAGGAGAAAAAATTGGGGCTTTTGGCTGGACAGAGGCTCAGGCAGGAACAAGAGTAACTGCAGTATTAGATGGAGAAAATTATATAATAAATGGGAAAAAAGTTCTAATAACTAATGCACTTGAAGCTGGAATATTTGTAGTATTTGCTAAAACAGATATAGAAAAAGCTGAAAATAATATATCAGCATTTATAATAGAAAAAGGAACAAAAGGGTTTTTGATAGGAGAACCAGAAGATAAAATGGGAGTAAGGGGTTCATCTACTTGTGAACTTATTTTTGAAAACTGTATTGTTTCTAAAAAGAATATATTAGGAGAAGAAGGAGAAGGATTTAAAATTGCAATGGCTACTTTAAATGGTGGAAGAATAGGAGTTGCAGCTCAGGCAATAGGATTGGCTCAAGGAGCATTGGATGAAGCTATAAAGTATGTAAAAGAAAGAGAAGTAAATGGGAAAAAAGTATCTCAATTTCAAAATACACAGTTTTTATTAGCTGATTTACAAACAAAAATAGATGCAGCTAGATTATTGATATATAAAGCAGCTGATATGAAGGATAGAGGAGAAGAATACGGATATGTAGCTTCTATGTCAAAATTTCTTGCTTCAGAAGTGGCAATGAAGGCAACAGAAAAGGCAGTACAACTTTTAGGTGGAAATGGGTATTTAAAAAAATTTCCTGTTGAAAGAATGATGAGAGATGCAAAAGTTACAGAAATATATGAAGGAACTTCTGAAGTACAAAAAATGATTATAGCAAATTGGATGGGAATAAAATAATAAAAAACATATTTATAAAATTTATTTAAAAAAAATATTTATTAGAAATAGGAGAATTTCTCCTATTTTTTTGTTGTCAAAAAAAGGTCGATTTTTACTTGTGTAGTAAATAAATGAACAAAATGCTTTTTTGAAATTTTGTAATATAAAATTATTACTAAAGTATGTTTATCAATGGTTTTATTAATATTTTTAATAGCATTATTTATAATTTTAAAAAAAGTGTAGTAAAAAAAAATGAACTTTAGGCATTCTGTAATTTAAATTAAATATAATAATCATATATAATATATTACTTTTATCAATAAAAAAGGGTTGACTTAATGTGAACGGAGTATTATACTTGAAACGTGTTCAGGTATAGAGTTTTAGGACTTAGTATATCAAATTTAAACATAAATAACTGTTTTATGTTGAGAAATAATTAAAAAATAGGTTATAAAAATATTAATTTTAATTAAAATATAAATCAGAAGAATTAAAAATGTGAATGATTTATTAAATCAGGTTAATACCGAGGAGGAAAGTCATGGCAGTAACATTAGAAACCATCAAAAAAGCAAAACAAACTATCGAACATTCGGTAAAAAGAACACCTTTAATAGAGTGTCCAACATTAGAAAAAGAACTTGGTGGTAAAGTATTATTCAAGCTTGAAAATCTTCAAAAGACAGGATCATTTAAAGTAAGAGGAGCATTAAACAGAATAGCCAATCTAACAGAAGAGGAAAAGAAAAAAGGAGTTATTGCATCATCAGCAGGAAATCATGCGCAGGGAATAGCTTTGGGAGCAACAGCACAAGGAATAAAATCAACAATAGTAATGCCTGAAACTGCACCAATAGCAAAAGTAGCAGCAACAAAAGGATATGGAGCAGAAGTAGTATTATGTGGAACAGTATACGATGATGCTTTTGCAAAAGCATGCGAAATTCAAAAAGAAACAGGAGCTATATTTTTACATCCATTTGATGATGACTATGTAATTTCAGGTCAGGGAACAATAGGACTGGAAATATTGGAAGATGCAATTGATATAGATACAGTATTAGTACCAATAGGTGGAGGGGGAATACTTGCAGGAATAGCGACAGCAATAAAATCAATAAATCCTTCAGTAAGAATAATAGGAGTGGAATCAGCAAATGCAGCATCAATGACAGAGGCGTTGGCAAAAGGAGAATGCTGTGAAGTATGTGCAACACCAACAATAGCAGATGGAATAGCAGTAAAAAAAGTAGGATGCAAAACTCTTGAGTTGGTAAAACAATATGTAGATGAAGTAGTAACAGTAACAGAGGATGAAATAGCAACAGCAATACTATTCCTTATGGAAAAAAGTAAAGTAGTTGCAGAAGGAGCAGGAGCAACACCTTTAGCAGCAATACTTGCAGGAAAAATTGACTGTAAGGGAAGAAAGACATGTGCAGTAGTTTCAGGAGGAAACATAGATGTCAATCTTATAGAAAGAGTATTGAACAGAGCTTTAATTAATGCAGGAAGAAGATATGAATTCAAAGTAAAGGTACATGACAGATTTGGAGAAACAGAAAAATTATTAAGTTTAATTACAGAAAATAGAGCCAATATTCTATTTATAACTCAAAGTATGTATAATGTAGAATTAGGAATAACAATGCAGGAAGTAACATTGGTAATAGAATGCAGTGATATGGCTCATAGAGACGCTGTAAAAGCTAAAATTATAGAAGCTGGTTATGATATTCGTTAATAATTTAAAAAAGTAAGTTAATAAAAATCAGTATATAAAAAACTAAAAAGGGAAGTGGAATTTATGAAAAAATTAGGATTACTACCAAAACTTATAATAGGTTTGATAGCAGGAATCATAATTGGAAAAATTGGATTTATACCATTATTAAGAGTTATGCTTACATTTAATGGATTATTTGGAAACTTTTTACAATTTGTTATCCCATTAATAATTTTAGGATTCGTAGCACCAGGTATTGGAGACTTAGGTAAAAAAGCTGGAAAACTGTTGGCAGTTACTACAGTTTTAGCATATGGTTCGACAATTGTATCTGGATCATTAGCATATTTTACAAATTCTATCTTACTTAAAAAAATACTTCCAACTGGGGCTGCTTTAGCTGAAGGAAGTCATCCAGAAGCAGGGCTTTTAAGTGGATATTTGACAGTTGATATGCCTCCGATTATGGGAGTTATGACAGCATTATTAATGGCATTTACACTTGGTATAGGAATAGCAGTAGTTGAAGGAACAACAATCAAAAACTTTATGAATGAAGTTCAGACAATTGTTGAAAAGATAATAACAAATATTATTATTCCATTCTTACCTTTCTATATAGCTGGTATTTTTGCAAACATGACTTATGCTGGAGAAATAGTAAAGATCATGTCTGTATTTGCAAAAGTATTTGGAATAATTATAATTCTTCACTTTGTTATTCTATTGGTTCAATATACAATAGCAGGAACTTTATCAGGTGCTAATCCAATATTGTTAATAAGAAAAATGCTTCCAGCATATTTCACAGCAATAGGAACACAGTCATCAGCAGCAACTATTCCAGTTACACTTAATCAAACAAAAGAAAATGGAGTAAATGAAGGAATTGCAGATTTTACTATTCCTTTATGCGCAACTATTCATCTATCAGGAAGTACAATAACACTTGTAAGCTGCTCAATGGCAGTTATGATGTTGAATGGAATGCCAATCACATTCTCAGGAATGTTTGGATTCATACTTATGCTGGGAGTAACAATGGTAGCAGCACCAGGAGTGCCAGGTGGAGCAGTTATGGCAGCTTTGGGATTATTAGAAAGTATGTTGGGATTTGGTCCTGAGCTTACATCTTTAATGATAGCTTTATACCTGACTCAAGATAGTTTTGGAACTGCTTGCAATGTTACTGGAGATGGAGCAATTGCTATAATTGTTAATAAATTTGCTGGATTTAATTTAATAAAAAGAACTAAAAAAGAAACAGCAGAAGCATAATAATTAAATTATTATAAAAAATACTTAAAGGAAGGTAGTCTATGAAAGAAATTTTTGAAATAAGATGGCATGGAAGAGGCGGTCAAGGAGCCAAAACAGCTTCTTTACTTTTGGCAGATGCAGCATTCAGTGGTGGAATGTTCGTTCAAGGTTTCCCAGAATATGGACCTGAAAGAATGGGTGCTCCTATCACTGCTTATAATCGTATCTCTAAAGAGAGAGTTACAGTTCATTCTAATATTTATGAACCTGATTTCGTTGTTGTTGTTGATGAAACTCTTATTGAAAGTGTTGATGTTACTAAAGGTCTTAAAGAGGATGGAGCTATCATTATCAATAGTTCTAAGCCTGCTTCTGAATTTAAAGCTCTTTTAAAAGGGTATAAAGGAAGAGTTTGTACTTGTGATGCAAGAACTATTTCTGAAGAAACTCTTGGTAAAAACTTCCCTAACACTCCTATGCTTGGAGCAGTTGTAAAAGTCAGTGGTGTAATGGAAGAAAAAGCTTTCCTTGAAGCAATGGAAAACTCTTTTGCGCATAAATTTGCAAGTAAACCAGAAGTACTAAAAGGAAATATGGCGGCATTAGTACGTTCTATGAATGAGGTGAAAGAATAATGAAAAATAAAGCTGGTGTACCAATAACTGAAGATATTAGCTGGAAAGATATAACTCCTGGTGGAGTAGTTTATGAGGCTGGAAGTGCTCAGCACTTTAGAACTGGTGACTGGAGATCTATGAAACCAGTACTTTTGAGAGATAAATGTATTGACTGTCTTTTATGTGTTCCTTGCTGCCCAGATTCAGCAATACCTGTAAAAGATGGAAAAAGATTAGAGTTTGATATGGATCATTGCAAAGGATGTGGAATTTGTGTAAAAGCATGCCCATTTAAAGCAATAGAATTGATAAAAGAGTAGTTCGGAGGTAGAATTAATGAGTATAAGAGAAAGAATGTCAGGAAATGAAGCTATTGCAATAGCAATGAGACAAATAAATCCAGATGTAGTACCTGCTTTTCCAATCACTCCATCGACAGAAATACCACAATATTTCTCTCAATATGTTGCTGATGGTTCAGTAGACAGTGAATTTATTCCAGTGGAATCAGAGCACAGCGCTATGTCAGCTGCAATGGGATCACAGGCTGCAGGAGCTAGAACTATGACAGCTACTTCATCATGCGGACTTGCATTGATGTGGGAAATGCTTTATGTTGTATCTTCTGCAAGACTTCCTATAACTTTAGCATGTGTTAACAGAGCTCTTACAGGACCTATCAATATCAATGCAGATCACAGTGATTCTATGGGTGCAAGAGATGCTGGATGGATTCAGTTATATAGTGAAACAAACCAGGAAGCTTATGATAATATGCTTCAGGCTAACAGAATAGGAGAACATCCAGATGTTCAGCTTCCTGTAATGGTATGTCAGGATGGATTTATAACAAGCCATGCTGTTGAAAATATAGAACTATTAGAAGATGACAAAGCTAAAGCATTTGTTGGAGAATATAAACCTGAAGATTATCTTTTAAATGCAAAAAGACCTACAGCAGTAGGGCCATATGATATAGTTTCTTACTATATGGAGCATAAAGTAAATCAGGCTCATGCTATGATGAATGCTAAAAAAGTTATTCTTGAAGTAGCAGCGGAATATGAAAAACTTACTGGAAGAAAATATGGCTTATTTGAAGAATATAAGCTGGATGATGCAGAAGTTGCAATAGTAGTTATCAACTCAACTGCTGGAACAGCTAAGGCTGCAATAGAAGAAATGAGAAAAGAAGGTAAAAAAGTAGGACTTCTAAAAATCAGAGTATTCAGACCATTCCCTATGGAAGAAATAGCACAGGCGCTTAAAAATATAAAAATGGTAGCAGTAATGGATAAATGTGAAGGATTCTCAGCAGCTGGAGGACCAGTATTTGCAGAGGTAAGATCAGCGCTTTATGACTGCAGTCCAAGACCAAAAATGATCAACTATGTTTATGGACTTGGAGGAAGAGATATAACTGTTAATCATATAAAAGAGATCTTTAATACTCTACTGGCTGAAAAAGATCAGGAAGTTAAAGACACATATAGACATTTTGGTGTAAGAGGGTAGGAGGAAAGGAATATGGCATATAATTTCAAAAAAGAAATGGAAAAACCTGAAAGACTTACTGGAGGACACAGAATGTGTGCAGGGTGTGGAGCACCAGTAGCAGTAAGAGGAGTATTAAGAGCACTAAGAGAGGAAGATGAAGCTGTAATATGCAGTGCAACAAGCTGTCTTGAAGTATCAACTTTCCTATATCCATATACAGCATGGAAAGATTCATTCATTCACTCAGCATTTGAAAATGCAGCAGCAACAATAAGCGGAGCGCAGACTGCATATAAAGTATTAAAGAAAAAAGGAAAAATAGATGAGTCATATAAATTCATAGCTTTTGGAGGAGATGGAGGAACTTATGATATAGGATTCCAGTCACTGTCTGGAGCAATGGAAAGAGGACATGACATGGTTTATGTATGTTATGACAATGAAGCATATATGAATACAGGTATTCAAAGATCATCAGCAACACCTATAGGAGCAGATACAACAACAACACCTATAGGAAAAGAAAGCGCAGGAAAACCACAGGGAAGAAAGGATCTTACAGATGTAATATCAGCTCACAATGTGGCATATGTAGCACAGACAACATTTATAGGAAACTTCAAAGACCTTCATGAGAAAGCGGAAAAAGCAATCTACACAGAAGGAGCAGCATTCCTTAATATATTAGCACCATGCCCAAGAGGATGGAGATATGAGGGAGAAGATTTAATGGAAATGTGTAAACTGGCAGTAGAAACTTGTTACTGGCCATTATTTGAAGTAATAGATGGAGAATGGAAATTAAGCTACAGACCAAAAGTAAAATTACCAGTAGAAGAATTCCTAAAAAAACAAGGAAGATTTAAACACTTATTCAAACCGCAAAACAGACATATCATAGATAGAATACAAAAAGATGTGGATTTGAAATGGGAAAGACTTCTTAAGAGATGTGGAGAAGAAATTTAAAAGCAAGAAATATTGTCTGCAAACAATAAAACCTATATGAAAGAGCTGCTTTTTGGCAGCTCTTTTACTATTAATAATAAAATATTATAAAAGCATTTTAATTTTTATATTTATTGCTATTATATATATTTTGATTTTATCTTATCAAAGTGCACAAATGCTAAAATATATATTAAATAAAGTAAATATTTTTCTAAGCTTATTTATTATTCTAAATGCTATTTTTTTATTTGAAAAGGATATAGAAAATTTGATTAGAATATCCATTATGTGATATAATGGCAGGAGAATAAGTGGAAACCTGTAACTCTGCCGCCGGGTAGAGCATAAATCAGGCGTTCGATTTCACATCTTTAGGCCTTAGTAGATGTGAAAAATCGAGCGCTTTTTTATTTGGAGGTAGAAATGGAAAAAAATATTGTACTAAAATTTTTTGTAAAATATGTAACATTAAATGTTATGGGAATGATAGGATTCTCTTGTTATATTCTGGCAGACACCTATTTTATATCAAAGGGAATGGGAGTAGACGGACTCACAGCACTAAATTTGGCTATTCCATTATATACTTTTATCAATGGAACCGGATTGATGATAGGAATAGGAGGAGGGTCAAGATATGCAGTATTAAGAGCTAAGAGAGAAAATGATAAAGCTGATAGTATTTTTACTTATTCAATACAAATAGGAATATTGATTGGTCTGTTTTTTTTCATTATAGGAATATTTTTAGGTGATAAAATAAGTTATTTACTTGGAGCTGATAAGATAACTTTTAAAATGACAAGTACATATCTTAAAACGATTATGAGTTTTGCTCCTCTATTTATACTAAATAATATATTTTTAGCATTTGTAAGAAATGATGGAGATCCTAAACTTGCAATGGGAGGAATGCTTCTTGGAAGTTTTTCAAATATAGTTTTAGACTATGTATTTATATTCCTTTTGAAATTAGAAATGTTTGGAGCAGCTTTTGCAACAGGACTAGCTCCTGTAATCAGTATGTGTGTTTTATCGCTTTATCTAATAAAAAAAAGAAATCAATTTCATTTGAAAAAAGAAAAATTAAATATAAGTAAAGTATTAGAACTATGTGGTACAGGTGCTTCTTCTTTTATAACAGAAATATCCTCTGGTATAGTGTTAATAGTATTTAATGCAGTAATATTGAAATTAGAAGGAAATATAGGTGTAGCAGCATATGGAGTAGTTGCTAATCTTGCTTTAGTAGTAATTGCCATTTTTACAGGAATAGCTCAGGGAGTACAGCCATTGGTCAGCAAAAGTTATGGAAGTAAAGATAAAGAGCAGCTTTATTATATTTTGAGATATTCAATAATCCTCTCTATAATTGTTGCAATATCTGTCTACACAGCTGTATTTTTTTCAGATACTACATTGGTTTCTATATTTAATAAAGAAAATAATAAAAAGCTTTTTACTTTAGCTGTAAACGGACTTCACATATATTTTACAGGTTTTTTATTTGCTGGAATAAACATAATATTATCTGTATTTTTCAGTTCAATGGAACATTCTAAAACAGGATTTATAATATCAATTACAAGAGGATTTGTAGCTATAGTCCCAGCAGTATTAATGTTGTCATATATATTTGGAATGACAGGAGTATGGCTCTCTTTTCCAATAGCAGAGATATTTGCATCTTTTTCAGTAATTTATTTTATAAACAGCAATCGAAATTTATTTAAAAAATAAACTTAAATAAAGAGAGAACATAATTTTCTGTTCTCTCTTTATTATTTTTATAGGAAATTTGTTGTACCAAACCCTATTGGTAAGTTGAAGGCAATCCATATTCCAAAGAAAATAATACTTGATATAAGAATAGTTATTGCATGAGGAATCATATATGTAATGAGGTCACCAAGACCAAATTTCTTATTATATTTATTACAATAAATTAATATAAGAGCAAAATAACTCATTAGAGGAGAAATTACATTTGTAGATGAATCCCCCAATCTGTAAGCCAGTTGAGCTAGTTCTGGTGATATTCCCATTTTGTGAAGCATTGGTAAAAATATTGGAGCTAAAAGAACATATTTACTAGTCATAGAACCAATGAATAAATTAGCAAAAGCACAGAAAAATATGAACGCAATAATTAGTGGAATTCCAGTAAGACCTACTTTAGAAAGAAATTTTCCTCCTTCAGCTGCAATGATAGTTCCCAATTGACTATAAGCAAACCAAGAAATAAATATAGATGAGAAGAAACATAAAACTATAAAAGCACCAAAACCATCTAAGGCTTTAAATAATAAATTCATTAAATCTTTGTCATTTTTAATTTTACCAGCTGCAACTCCATAAAATAACCCTGGAATAAAAAATATAAAACAAATTACAGGAACTATTGCTGATAAAAGAGGACTCCATCCAAGAAGGAGAAGACCAGTGTTAGGATTTCTTAATGGGCCCCATGATGGAATAGATAAAAGTGCAATTATTGCAAATGAAACAATAAATCCAATAGCTGCATATTTAAGACCTTTATCTTCTTCAGGACTTAAGGAAGTATTAAAATCTTCCTCAACTTCTTCTTCTGGTAAAAAGTCATTTAATTTAGGTTCAATAAATTTATCATTTACAAATGCTACAATGAAAGTAATGAAAAATGTAAAGAAAAACATAAATATCGAGTTAGCAAGGGGTGTAACAATATAAGTAGGATCAACAATACTGATAGCTGCAGTAGAAAGTCCACCCAAAAGAGCATCAATTGAAACAAGACAAGCTGCAAATCCAGCTGAAGTAGCACTAAAACCTAAAAGTATACCAGCTATTGGATTTCTTTTTAATTGTTTATATAAAATACCTGCTATTGGTATTACTAAAACATAACCTATGTCACCAGCAAATGATGAATTTACTCCTAAAAAGGCTATAAAAAATGAAACATATTTTCCATTTATTTTTTTCATAGCTTTTTTTAGAAAACTAGGAAATAAACCAACTTCATTTAAAAAATTAAAGAATAATGAAAAGAAAAGTACTACACCCAAAGGTTCAAAAGAAATGAAATTTTCAACTGCTGATTCAAATATCCATCTGATTCCATCTGAATCAAGAAGATTTTTTACAGCAAAACTTTGTAACTCTATTGCTTTAGTAGAACGATTTATTGTTTCTATTTCCACAGATACTCCCATTTTTGAAAGAATAACAGATAGAATAGCAATAGTAATTGAAAAAATAATAAAGATAGTTACAGGATGGGGAAGTTTATTAGCAACAACAGCTATTCTTCCTAAAATTCCTTTTTTGTTTAAATTTGTTTCTGACATAATCTCTCTCCTTTTGCTTAATATATGATTTATGTAATGATATTTTTGTAGTTCACACTACAAATATACGACTAAAAGTAGTAAAAGTCAATATGTTTTTTAGTATATGCATTTGTAAAGTGATAAAAAAGTTTTATAAAAGTTTAATAATTACTATTTATAAACAAAATAAAATTTATATTTTTTAGTTTTAGGAAAAATTGAAATTATTTTACTTAATGATTTTTGTAGTATAAGTAATAACTTAATATTAAAAAAGTAAAAATGATAAATAAAAAAATAAATGTATAATTTAATAAAATAAAACCATTGACATATAAGAGGTAAAGTATTATAATTATATTGTGCATATGCACATATTGGAGGTTGTATGCCTAGAGGAAAGAAGAGAAGATGCTGCAGAGTATTAGAGAATGAAACTATATTTAAACCAGCAGGAGTTCCATTATCAGAAATAGAAATATTAGAATTGGAATTAGATGAGTTAGAAGCAGTAAGATTATCTGACTATGAAGGCAAGAGTCAGATAGAAACTGGAGAAATAATGAATGTATCAAGAGGAACTGTGCAGAGATTACTGAGTTCTGGAAGAAAAAAAATATTAGACAGTCTTTTAAATTCAAAGGCAATAAAGCTAAAAAATACATATTCAAATTATAAAGATGAAAAATGGAAAATGGAGATGATGTAAATGAGTAATGAAATTTTAAGAGTGGGATTTTCAACAAATGATGGAGCAATATTAGAAGGGCATTTTGGGCATTGTGAAAAATTTGTTATCCATACTATTGAAAATGGAAAATCTGTAAATAAAGAAATTGTAACTGCACCTGAGCACACACATGGAGCATTTCCTAAGTTTATGGCTGAACAAAAAGTAAATATTGTTATTACTGGAGGAATGGGACAAAAAGCAATGGATATACTGAAAGCCAATAAAATAGAAGTTATACTTGGTGCAAGTGGAAAAATTGAAGATATACTGAAAGTTTATCTTGAAGGAAACCTAATTTCAGATGGAGCAGCTTGTGCCCACCACCATCATGATCATCATGAAGAACATAACTGCAAACATTAATACCAATTTAAGATTTTTCTAAAACAGATTCAATGATGGATCTGTTTTTTTATTTCTTAGGAAATTATAATTTGATAAATTTGTTAAAAAAATAAAAAATGTTAATTATTTTGTATTCATATTAGATATATTAATCGAATAAGATTAAAATTGACAGCACAAAAAAGCTGATTGTTAATCAGCTGTTTAGCGATATTCTTTCCAGCAAATGGAGCCTGTATGTATATTAAAATATGATATTTTTTTAACTTTCATTCTGGCATTACATTTAAAACAATAAAAAGGATTTACTCCAAAAGCGTTCCATATTTCAAGTTGATAAAAAGTAGAATTGGAATATTTAGAGACATATTTTCTCATGAATTTCATGATGTTTTTAAGTTCTGATTTAATATTTCTAGAATAGATTCCAAAGCGCCTAATCATTTTGAAATGTTTAGGGGGAATGTGAATAATTAATTTAGAAAGAAATGTTTCTGCATCTAAAGTAAGCTCAATTCTTTGTTTATCATCAGCAAGACTTTCATAATAGAAAGTAACCTTATTATCATAGAAATCAATAATTTTATATTCTGCGATAGGAGCTCTTGACAGATATCTGCCAATATATTTAATTGCATAAATATTATTATTTAAATCATTTTTTGCAACATTGAAAAAGAATCTTGTATTTTTACGATAAAGGTAGTTAGCAGCAGCATAAGCTTTAGCTTTAATTTCAGGCTTGTCATAATTTCCAGATTTAACAATATCAATAACCATTTTTTTCCATTGTCCAGCAATGGAATTGACATGAAAATATTTTTTTTCAAGAAATTGGAAGTTTTTATTGAATCCACCTAAAGTAACAATAGCATGAATATGAGGGTTCCATTTAAGATCGCGCCCAAAGGTATGAATAACAGTAATCAATCCATAATGAATGATATCTGAGTTAGTAAAGTATTTATAGGAATATTTTGAAATTTTATGAATTCTTTGATTTTTTGCTTTAATGTTATGAAATTGATATTTAAAAACATCATTAACAGCATAAGCAAGCTTAGTTAAAAGGTCTCTATCATAGAAGAAAAACATTCTAAGTTCTTCAGGAATAGTAAAAAGGACACTTCTATGTTTAACATCAATAAGAGAAGTGGAAGTTTTTTCAGTTCAAACAGCAGAATAACGTTTACCGCAGGAAGGACAAAATCTAGATTTACAAGTAACTTTAATTTTATGCGCCTCATGACACTTAGGGCATTGAAGAGAGAGAAAAGATTTATCAATAGAACAAGCTAAGAATTTTTGAATAGTCTGTTTAACATCCTCAAAATGCTCATTTTTAAAATATTTCTTGATTTTACCTAAAAGATTTGTTATATTGATTTTAGAGATAATATGTTTGATTTGCATGAATGTCTCCTTTGTATAATTAGGGTGGTAACTATATTATACAAAAAAGAGAGCTGAGTAAAACATTTTTTTTAAATGTTACTCAGCTTTTTTTATTAAATGGAATTTATCAAAAATAGATTAATCTAAAATTTTTTTAATTTTATTTGAATTCTAAGAAAATTTATTATATAGGGGTTATTCAGTAGAAAATTATAATCCTTAATTTTAGAGAATATTTTAAATAAATACAGCATTTAAGATATTTTTTATAGAAAAAATTATTAAATTTTTAAAGGAGTTTATGTACAGTAATCGAATATATAAAGTAAGATAACTGCTAAATTTAAGGAGGTAAAAATGAAAAAAATATTTTTTTCAATACTGGTTGTATTATTTACTGCTTGTGGAGGTGCTAAAGATATATCAGTAGATAAACTTTCTTTTGAAAAGAAAAGTGATGCTTTCTCATATAATATTACAGTTCCTCAAATAAAAGGTTCTGATAATAAGAATATAGAAGAATTAAATAAAGAATTGGCAGATGATGCAGAATCTCTTGCGGCTTCAATAGAAAAAGGTGAAGAAGATATACCTGAATTTTATGAGGAGGGATTTGAAACTTTTGATAATTCTTTTGGAATAACATCTATTTTAATGGGATCATATGGAATTTCTAAAGGAGATGCCAATGGATATGGGACGTCTCAAAGTATCAATATAAGAAATAAAGATGGAAAACTTGTTACTTTTGATGATATTTTTACAAAAGAAGGAGAAGCATATTTAAATGAACAAGTAAATACTGCTGTACAGGGAAATAGTGATAAAATTATACTGAATTCAAATGGTGATAAAGTTACAATATTTTTTGATGACCCTGAAATAGATATTAGAAGCGCTTCTATGTATTTTGAATTAGATGATGTATGTTTCATGTTTGAAACTTATGAATTAACACCACATTCTGAAGGAAAACCAATATTTAGATTTCCAAAAGCAGAAATACAAAAATTCTTACTACAATAAGAATTACATAATATTAACAAACTCTTATGATTTAGGCACCTACAATGTGGGTGCCTAAATTTTTTTAAGTAAATTTTTAAGAAATAAAAAAGGGGCTGTTGCAAATTAGTGATTGATAAACTAATTTGTGCAGCCTCTCTTATTTTTCATAAAAAAATAGAAATCTATTTTATAGATTTCTGCTAATTTATATTTTTATATTTATTTTTAAGTATCAAAAAAAGAAGTAGATGATTTTTTATTTATCTAAGCTACTTTTAATGAGTGAAGTGTTGTTCCTAAGCGATTATTTATATTTCTGCTTAGATATCTGTTGAAGTTGTAAGCAATACAAAACAAACATATTTCTCTTAAAACACTTTTTTTACTTCGAACTTTTAATTTTCGCAATTTCATATCTTCTTTCAAAACTGCAAAAGCACCTTCTACTTGAATACTTCTGTTCATTCTTAATTGTTTTCCATAATTGCTTGATACATTCTCTTTTGATTTATTTGATAAAATTCTAAATCTTGCATTGTACTTAATTTTTTTGTTAGTTTCAGGATTCCAAAAATATTGAACTGTATTATTTTTATTAGAGTATAGAAATTCTAATTCTAATCCATCTTTTCTAAATAGCTTATTTTCAGAATGATTATATATTAAATTTTCTACTCTGTTTAAATCATTTTTAAACTTTCTGATTTTAGATTTTTCAAAATATATTGGTTTTATGTATGAAGTATAGCTCATTTTTTCCAAATATTCATAATTTAAAATACTTTCATATCCTGCATCAGCTACAATATTTTTAACTTCTAAATTTTGAGATGAAATTTTCTCTAAAAATGGAATCAAAGTTTTAGAATCAGAAGGGTTAGAAAAAATTTCATATGAAGAAATATATTCACTAATCACTCCTATTTGCAGATTATATCCAGGTTTTAATTGACCATTTCTCATATGGTCATCTTTCATTCTCATAAAAGTAGCATCTATATCAGTTTTTGAATAGCTATTTCTACCATTAAGATTTTTAAAATGATTAGAATATTTTTGATACTTTTCTATGTATTCTGCGCATAATTCTAAATATTTTTGTTCTTTAGATTTTCGCTTTCCTCTACCTTTGACTATTTGAAAATTCAAATTAGAAAGATACGAATATATTTCAAGGAAGTTGTCATATTGTAAGTTGAAATCATCATTAAAATTTGAAATTAGTTCAAGAATTTTTTCATCTAATCTATCTCTGTATTTCTCAATAGATTTTTTCCAAACAAATGAATATTTATTAGCATATGCTTCAATTTTAGTGCCATCAATATATATTGTTTCAGTGGAAATATTTTCCATTTCAAGAATTTTTTCAACGAATTGTTCAAATAGATCTGGAAGAATATCTTCAGTTTTTGCTAAAAATCTAGAAATAGTAGAGTGAACAGGAATTTTAGAATTTTGTAAAAAAAACCTGAATTTAATATTTTCACGGCAAGCCATTTCTATATCTCTAGTAGAAGTTAAATTGCGCGAATAGGCATAAACAATGATAGAAAACATTCTGATAGGATGTACCTTTGTTTTGTAAGAAAATACTTGCATTAAACTACTAAAATCTAATCCCTCCAATATTGAGCTAAGTTTTCTTACAGGATCATTATCAGAAATTTCATATTGTAAAAAGTTAAAAAGTTTGGGTTGATTTAATTGAAAAAAAATGTTATTATTAGTTAGTTTTTGCATAGGTATATTATATTAGAAATTTGAAAAAATTTTTAGTATTTTATACCTTTTTTTATTTTAAAAGAAAAAGCTGACAGGAAGAAAACTTCAAGTCAGCTTTTTGGGTAATTGGGCTATTTTGAATTTGCAACAGCCTCTTTTAATATTTTTTATACGAAATTAGAATGGAAATTCGTCATCATCGTCAAATGGAACTTCTTCAGATTCTTTTACAGCTGCCTTAGGAGCTGATACAGGAGCAGCAGCTGTGTAGTCATGAGGTTCATAACCAGCAGAATCTCCAGAACCTTTAGCTTCTAAGAATTCTATATTTTCAACAAGTACATCATAACTTGTTCTTTTTTCTCCATTTGCTTCATATCTATTCATTTGAAGTCTTCCAGTAACTCCAACTTTTCTTCCTTTTCTTAAATATTCTCCTATAAGTTCAGCAGTTTTTCCAAAAGCCACACAATTGATAAAATCAGCTTCACCTTTTTGGAATGGTCTATCTACTGCAAGTGAAAATCTAGAATATGCTTTCCCACTTTGTCCAAATTTTAATTCAGGGTCTCTAGTTAATCTTCCAGTTAAAACGACTAAGTTCATTTAATAACCTCCTAATGTTTTTATCTATAACAATATAATTATATCAGAAAAGTGCTTTAAAAACAATTTGATATTTAAATAAGTTTTTTTTCTTGATGGAAAAGATTGTAAAAAACTTTTGAAGCTTTTCAGCTTTATAGATAAAAAATAATAAAATGACCATTTTGTTGAGGTTTGGAATAAAAAAATAAAAGGAAATTTATTTTTTTTATGAATACCTAAAGTGTGAAACGTGAAGAAAGATTTTGACGAAAAGCAGGTAAGCCTGTTTTAAATAATTTTAATTACAGAAGGAGTGGGCATAATGACAGAAAAAGAATTTTTGAGTTTATATCAGAAAAAAAGAGGATTAAAAAGTTTAAATGAAGCTAAAGAAAAAGTAAATATGTTCTGGGATACATTGTTTGAAGCACTTGAAGAAAACGAGTCAGTAAGTTTCAGAGGATGGGGAGTGTTTGAAAAGAAAATAGTTCCAGCTAGGAGAATAATGAATATAAATACTAAGAAAATACAATATTCAACACCTAGAAAAACAGTTAGGTTCAGAACAGGAAGCAATCTTTCTTTGAGGATCAATGAAGAAAAAAAAGTAGACTAAGTTAAAAAAAAATAGGGAATTTGCAGTGAATCAATCTTCTTAGATAACTAAGAAAGAGGAACATTACAGATTCCCTATTTTTTTATGCAGCATAATTTAAACTTTAATTTAAAATTATTTATAATCATTTTTTATAATAACAACTGTTGGCAGAAAAATTATTGCTGGAAAACTATTATTTATTATTTTGGAGTTATTAGAAAATGTCTTTTAATAAAAAAATATAAATAATTCTTATGATAGAGACAGAATAAAAAAATTATAAGATTTTATCTATGCACAAACACCAGCATAGTTTTGTTATTAATATTTATTCCAAATAATAATATACACATATAGAAAATAAAGTTAGAGAGAGAAAAATAAAAAACAAAGAACTCAAATTATATTGAAGTTTGTAGAAAAATAGATTTAAAATACAAAAGCATTGATTAACAAATAAAAAACATAAAAAAATTATAAATTATTTTAGACTTCAACTATATAAAATATGTTTTTTAATAAAAAAAATAATTTGAAGATAGGTTATTTTCGACTTAATATGTTTTAGAAATGTTATTGTAAAATTTTTAAAATGTGAAAAGAAGAAAAATTTTATAGAAGACTTTATATAGATTTATGATATAATATAAAATGGAAAATAATGTGAGTTATGGAGGAGAAAAAATGAAGAAAGCTGTACTTTTAGATGTAAGTGCAATAATGTATAGAGCATATTTTGCAAATATGAATTTTAGGACTAAAAACGAACCTACAGGGGCAGTATATGGCTTTACTAATACACTTTTGAGTATTATAAAAGAGTTCTCCCCTGATTATATAGGAGCAGCTTTTGATGTGAAGAGAGCTTCTCTGAAAAGAAGTGAAATATATAGTGAATACAAGGCACAGAGAGATGCAGTACCAGAAGACCTTCTTTTGCAGATACCAAGGATAGAAGAATTATTAGATGGTTTTAATATAAATAGATTTAAAATAGATGGATATGAAGCTGATGATGTAATGGGAACACTTTCTCAGAAATTATCAAAAGAGGGAATAGAAGTAATAGTAGTTACAGGAGATAAAGATTTAGCTCAAATACTTGATAAAAATGTCAAAATAGCTCTCCTTGGGAAAGGAGAAGGTGGAGATAAATTTAAAATGCTGGAAACTGATGAAGACGTTGTAGAATATTTGGGAGTAACTTCTAAGATGATTCCAGATTTTTTTGGTTTAATAGGAGATTCAAGTGATGGAATACCAGGAGTTAGAAAAATAGGACCTAAAAAAGCTGCTCCTATGCTTGAAAAGTATGAAAACTTAGAAGGAGTTTATGAAAATATAGACAAATTGACTGAAATTCCAGGAATAGGGAAATCTCTTATAACAAATATGAAAGAAGATAAGGAAATAGCTTTTATGAGCAGAAAACTTGCTACTATTGAGAAAGATATTCCACTAGATTGTAAAATAGATGATTTAAAATATTCTATAGATAATAAAAAACTTTTAGATTTATTTAAAACACTGGAATTTAGAGTACTGGTAAAAAAAATGGGGTTAGAATCAGCAGCATTGCCAGTTGAAGAAAAAGCACCTGAATCTGGTAATCTTCAAATGGGATTATTCACAACTCCTCCTGTACAAGACAATGAGCCTGCAGGATCAGTATCAAAAGATAGAAATTTTATGGTAGTAGATGATGAAGAAAAATTTAAACAATTCAGTGATAAATTAGCAGGAGAAAAGAGAGTAGCTTTTTTTTATTCTGGAATAGGATTTGCTGTAAGTTCTTTAAAGGATGATTTCTACATTCCATTAGTACATACACCATTATTTCATAAAAATCTTGATTTGAATAAAATAAAAGAATTTTTTAGAAATTCTGATTCTGCATTTATAACATATAATTTTAAGCCATTATTAAATGAGGGTATAGAAATAAAAAATATGGATGTAGATTTGATGATAGCATACCATTTAATTTCTTCTCAAACTAAAGAAGGAGTAGAAATTCCTTTAGAACAATTATCTGGAATAGATATACCTCCGTATTCAGAAAAATTTGGAAAAGAGGCTCCAGGTAATCTTTCTACTGAAGAATATGGAAAATTTCTTGTGGAAAGAAGCAAAGGAATAATGGAAACTTATGGTATAGCAATGGAAGAGATTAAAGGAAAGAATCTTTTTGATGTACTTAAAAAAATAGAAATGCCTCTCATAAAAGTGCTTTCTGCAATGGAAAGAAGAGGAATAAAAATAGATCCTGTATATTTTGCCAAATATGAAAAAGAGCTGGATGTACTGCTGAATGACCTCCAAAAGAAAATATTTGAGATAGCAGGAGAAGAATTTAACTTAAATTCACCCAAGCAATTGGCAGAAGTTTTATTTTTTAAATTAAACTTAGACCCTGTAAAGAAAACAAAAACAGGACTTTCTACTGATGAGGAAGTATTGGAAAAATTGAAAAATGATGGAATAGAAATAGCTATATATATATTAGAATATAGAAAATATGCAAAATTAAAAAATACATATGTAGATGCTCTGCCTAAACTGGCAGATAGTAAGGATAGACTTCATACTACATTTAACCAAATAGGAACTACAACTGGAAGACTTTCATCGTCTAATCCAAATCTTCAAAATATACCTGTAAAAACAGATGAAGGAATGAAAATAAGGCAAGGATTTATAGCAGATGAAGGAAATATTCTTATGGGAATAGATTATTCACAAATAGAACTTAGAGTTCTGGCTGAGCTGTCAAAAGATAAAAATCTTATAGCTGCCTATAAGAATAACGAAGATCTTCATAGAGTTACTGCAAAAAAAATATTTGAACTGGAAGATGGACAGGAAGTGAGCCGTGAGCAAAGAATAATTGCCAAAACTATAAACTTCAGTATAATATATGGAAAAACAGCTTTTGGACTATCAAAGGAATTAGGAATTACTCAAAAAGAAGCTACTGATTACATTAGTAAATATTTTGAGCAGTACCCTAAAGTAAAAGATTTTGAAAAATCAATAATTGATTATGCTGAAAAAAATGGATATACAGAAACATATTTTGGCAGAAGAAGGATAATAGAAGGAATTATTTCTAAAAATAAAAATATAAAAAACCAAGCTGAAAGAATGGCTGTAAATAGTGTAATTCAAGGAACTGCTGCAGAGATATTAAAAAAGGTTATGATTGAAATATTCAAGATTATAGAAGGTAAAGAAGATATATCTCTTCTATTACAGGTACATGATGAACTTATATTTGAAATAAAAGAGGAAAAGGTAGAAGAATACAGAACAATAATAGAAAATATAATGAAAAATTCTGTTAGGTTTGATGATGTAGTTCTTGATATAAATACTAATATTGGTAAAAATTGGGCAGAAACAAAATAGTTAAAATCAAAGGGGGAGAGCAGAAATGTCTTATACCTTTAAAGTAAAGCAGGAGATATTGGCAAATGAGATGATTACTGAAATAGAAAAAACAGCTGAATTATCTGCAATCCTGCTCAGTAAGAATGCACTGGGAAAAGATAAAATAGAACTTAAACTTGAAAATCTTCCATTAGCCAAGAGAGTATATAAAATACTTAAAGAAATAACAGATCTTACTATTGGAATAAAATATCTCACAAGCCGAAGACTTGGGGAACACAATGTATATGTCATAACTGTACAGAAACAAAAAGGATATAGGGATTTTATAAATAAAATAAACATATCTCAAGGAGTTATATCAGCTAGTGAAGATATACTTAAAGGCTTTATAAAAGGAATGTTTTTAGCATGTGGATATATTAAAGATCCAGTAAAAGAGTACGCTTTGGATTTTTTTATTGATAATGAAGAGGCTGCTGACAAACTTTATGAATTACTTCAGGAAAAAGGAAAAAAAGTATTTAAAACTAAAAAAAGAAATAAGCCTTTGGTATATCTTAGAAATTCTGAAGATATAATGGATGTAATGGTAATGATTGGAACTATACAGGCTTTTTTCAAATATGAAGAAACTACTATGATAAAAGATTTAAAAAATAAAACTATCAGAGAGATGAACTGGGAAGTTGCCAATGAAACAAAAACATTAAATACTGGAAATAATCAAATAAAAATGATAAATTATATAGGAAAAATACTTGGTCTGAATACCTTGAGTCCTGTGTTGGAAGAAGTAGCGTTTTTAAGATTACAAAATCCTGAAAGTTCTCTTCAAGAAATAGCTGAAATGATTGGTATATCAAAATCAGGAGTAAGAAATAGATTTAGAAGAATTGAAGAAATTTACAACAATCTTTTAGAGGAAGAAAGAGAATAGGGGAATAAGCAATATGAAAATAATCAATGACATTTTTGATACAAAGGAACAATTCCACAATAGTTATGTTGCTATAGGAACATTTGATGGAATACATTATGGACATCAGCAATTAATAGAAAAAGCTGTGGAAAGGGCCAAAGAAAATGATGGAATATCTGTTGTGTTTACTTTTGCTAATCATCCGATGGAGATAATAGATGCATCAAAAACACCTAAATGTATCAATACTTTAGAAGAAAAAAAATATATATTAGAAAATATGGGGGTAGATTATCTTATCCTCCAACCTTTTAATAAAAAATTTGCTGATTTAACAGCTGTTGAATTTGTGGAAATACTAAAAAGAGATGTAGACAGCAAAGAAATATTTGTAGGTTTTAATTTTTCCTTTGGAGAAGGAGGAAAAGCAAAGACTAAAGATCTTATAAAAATTGGTAAGAGTATGGGTATTAAAGTTAATGAGATACCTGCTGTGACTATAGATGACCAAATTATTAGCTCTACCTTAATAAGAAAAAGTATTCAGCGTGGAGAATTTGAAAGAGTAAATAAATATTTAGGACATCAGTTTCTTATAATTGGAGAAGTTATACATGGTAAAAAGATTGCAAGACAACTGGGGTTTCCTACAGCTAATATAAAATTATCAAACAGATTATATCCTCCTTTTGGAATATATGGTGCTATGGTAAAAATAGAAGGAGAAGATATAGAAAGATATGGTGTAGTAAATATAGGAGTCAACCCTACTCTGAAACCAGGAGAAAGAAGCGTAGAAGTACATATTCTTGATTTTGATGGAGATATATATGGAAAAAAAATATATGTAGAAATAATGAAATTTATGAGGGATGAGAAAAAATTCAGCTCTGTAGATGAGCTTAAACAAGTGATAGGGAATGATGTAAAAAATTGGCAGAATTTTGTAAAAGTGAGGAAAAATGGATATAGTTCTAAAGATAGATAACTTTGAAGGGCCTTTGGACCTTCTTCTTCATCTTATAGATAAAAAAAAATTGAAGATATCTGAAATAAAAATATCTCAAATAATAGATGAATATCTTTCTGTGTTGGAGCAGGCAAAGGATGAGAATTTTCACATAAAAGTGGAATTTCTTGTTGTTGCATCTGAACTTTTAGAAGTAAAGGCCTCAACTCTTTTAACTATTAATGATGAACAAAATAAAGAGAAGGAGTTAAAAAGAAGATTAGAAGATTATAAACTTTTTAAAGAAATAGCAGTAAAAGTTGCTGAGATGGAAAATGAGTATAATATTTCTTATTCCAGAGGTGAAGGAAGAAAAATCATTAAAAAAGTAGCAAAAGAATACGATCTTTCTAAACTAAAAGCTGGGGATTTATATAGTTCATATGTAAAGTATCTTAAAAAAAATGAAGATGATGAATATATGGAACTTCACTTAGATAAGCAATATACTTTAAAAGATGAAATGGATAAATTATATTTAAAGACTTTTTCACAAAACAGAACTTTTGATTCTCTTTTTGGGGAAGCAGAAAATAGAATGCATCTTGTATATATATTTCTTGCTATATTAGAATTGTATAAAGATGGACTTATACTCATAGATGGAGATATGGTTATGAGAAATAAGCATTGATTAAATTAAAAAAATTAAATATATAATAGAAATAGAGGAGTTTTTTTATGTTCAGAAGCGGGCTTCTAGTAATGATAATAACAATGGTAAGCAGAGTTCTGGGATTGGTAAGGGCTACAATCATAGCTTACTATTTTGGTGCCTCAGCAGCAACAGATGCGTATTTTAGTGCTTTTAAAATAAGTAATTTTTTTAGACAATTACTGGGAGAAGGTGCACTGGGAAGTTCATTTATCCCTTTATATAATGAAAAAATAGAAATAGAGGGAGAAGAAAAAGGGAAAGAATTTATATATTCTATATTAAATCTTATCTTTGCTTTCAGTACAGTTGTAACATTATTAATGATAGTATTTTCACAGGATATAATAAACCTTATAGTAAACGGTTTTCCAACAGAAACTAAAATACTGGCATCTGAACTTTTAAAAATAATGTCAGTATATTTTATATTTATAAGTCTTTCTGGAATGATATGTGCTATGCTGAATAATTTTAAACAGTTTGCAATTCCAGCCTCAACTTCAATATTTTTTAATCTTGCTATAATTTTGGCATCAATGGGATTCAGCAAAACTTTTGGAATCTCAGCCTTAGCATATGGAGTTGTAATAGGAGGAGTGTTTCAACTTTTAGTTGTGTTGCCATCATTCTTTAAAATAGTAAAAGGATATTCATTTAAAATAAATTGGAGAGATCCATATTTAAAAAAAATATTTGTACTTATGTGTCCTATGCTGGTGGGAATAGTTGCAAGACAGGTAAATACAATAGTAGATCAGGTATTTGCTTCATATCTACAGGAAGGTGGAGTAACAGCTCTGGAAAATGCAACGAGATTGTATTTACTTCCAGTGGGAGTATTTGGAGTATCAATATCAACAGTTATATTTCCAGTTTTATCAAAGGCAGTAGCCAAAAATGATTTAAAAGCAGCAGAAAATAATATAGTTAAAGGACTTAATATACTGTTATTTTTAATTATACCTTCAATGGCAGTTCTGACATTTTATTCTGCTGATGTTATCAGATTAACACTTTCTTATGGAAAATTTGGAGAAGATGCTGTAAAAGTTACATCAGAGGTTTTGCTTTATTATTCATTAGGATTGTATTTTTATACAGCAATATACCTTATGACAAGAGCATTTTACAGTGTGAAAAATAGTTCTTATCCTGTAAGATTTTCTATTGTTTCTATTGTGATAAATATAGTTCTTAATTTTGTTTTAATAAAACCAATGGCATATAAAGGACTTGCTCTTTCTACTTCAATAGCATCAGGAGTAAATTTTTTACTTCTTGTATATGTGTTTAGAAAAAAATATATGGCATTTCCATTGAAGAAGTCATTGATATTTTTGGGAAAAGTACTAGTTACAACAATAGTTGCCTTAGGTGCAAGCTATTATATACATAACATTGTTATTAAATTACTTGTATTTTCAGCAGTATATATGATATTCTGGACAAAATCTCTTATAAAAAATAAAATGGAAGTGTTTTAATTTATGAAAGAAGAGTATAATTATAGTATTTATACACCTCATAAAATAGCAAAAGAGATTATTGAACAAACATTTAAATGCTATTTTGGTGAAAATAAAACTTTAAAAAAGTTAAAAGAAGTAAAATTGGGAGATCTTTCCTGTGGAAATGGAAATCTTTTGTTAATAGCTTTAGAAAGACTTCTTGAGATATCTAAAGAGATAACAGGAGAGTATTTTTTTTCAAATACATGGATAACGGGATTTGACATAAATGAAGAAGCGGTAAAACTTACTATGGTAAGAGGCAGAGAATTGTTAAAAAAGTATGGACTTATTGGAGAGGTAAGGATATTATGCTGCAATTCATTGGAAATTAAAGATATGAAATTTAATATACTTTTAGGAAATCCTCCATATTTAGGAGAAAAAAATAATAAAAGTATATTTCAAGAGATACGAGAAACAGAATTTGGTAAAAAATATTATGAAGCCAGAATGGATTATTTTTATTTTTTTATAGAGAAAGGAATAGAAATATTAGAAGATGAAGGGATAATGGCATATATAACAACTAATTACTGGCTCAGAGCTGATAGTGGTAAAAAGCTAAGACAGACATTGAGAGAAAATGGTAATTTTTTGGAAATTAAAAATTATGATAACTCTGTATTTACTAAAGCTGTAGGACAGCATAATATAATATTTCTTTGGGAAAAGGATAAAAAGAAAGATAAAAAAGTAATAATAAATATTCCTGAAAAAAAATTTGAAATAAAAAATACATTGTTATATGATGATAATGGAAAAATAGTTCTTGCTGATGAAGAAACCTTGAGATTTAATAAAAAAATATTAAAAATGTCTAATTATAAAATGAAAGATTTAGTAAATATTAATCAAGGAATTGTTTCAGGATTGGATGAAGCATATATATTTGAAGAATATAAAGATGAATTTAAAGATTATCTAAAACCTTTTTATAAAAATAAAGATATAGGGAAATATATAAATAAGAAAAATAGTTTCTGGATATTATATCTGGATGAAAAAACTATTCCTGATGAAACTGTTATGAAACATTTAAAAAAATATCAAAATAAGCTTTCAGAGAGAAGGGAAGTGAAAACTGGGAGTATCAATTGGTGGGAGCTTCAATGGGCAAGAGAAAGAGAAATATTTATTAAGCCTAAAATATTAGTGCGTCAAAGATGTAAAACTAACCAATTCTCTTATAATGATGGAGAATTTTATGGCAGTGCAGATATATATTTTATAACAAAGAAAAATGATAATGTAAATCTTTTTTATATATTAGGCTATATAAATTCAGAAGTTTTTTTGCAATGGTTTAAATACAATGGTAAGATAAAAGGAAAGAATTTTGAGTTTTATTCTACACCTTTAAAAGAAACACCTGTATATTATTCTGAAAATAAAAAAGAGATAATGTATGTAGAGGAGTTAGTAAAAAAACAAATAAAAAACTTTTCTCAAGAAATAGAAAAGGAAATAAACGATTATTTCAGAAAAAAAATGATATAGGAGAAGTGAGGTGAATTAGATGAAAGATTCATCAAATAGAAAAAAAAAGGTGGGGCTTCCTCCTGGGAGTATAATATATACAGGTGAAGATTCTAATCATAAGATATCTATTGAAGTATTTTCATATAATGACAGTATAATAAAAAAAGAAAATTATAGTGAAGATGATGACTTTGGTTTTGATAAGAATTTCAGAGGAGTTACCTGGGTAAATATAGATGGTATTCATAATATCCCCTTGATAAAAAAAGTAGGAGAAATGTATGACTTGGATAATTTGATACTGGAAGATCTTGTGAACAGTACTCAAAGAGCAAAAGTAGAGGAACGTGAGGATTATCTGTTTATAGTAATGAAGATGCTGAACTTAAATCTTATTTCAAAAGAAATAGGTTATGAACAGGTATCTTTTATACTGGGAGAAGATTATCTTCTTACATTCCAAGAAAGTCCAGGGGATATTTTTGATACTATAAGGGCTAGAATAGAGTCCCATAATTCTAAAATGAGAAAGAAAAGTGTTGGATATCTTGCATATACAATAATAGATACAATAGTTGATAACTATTTTCTTATATTAGATGAAGTAGAATTGGAAATAGATCGTTTAGAATCTAAAGTTATAGATAATTCTGATAAAGATGATCTTCAATCTATAATGAATTTGAAACAAAAGGTAACTACTTTAAAAAGATCAATATCACCAATAAGAGAACTCATAGCTAAATTACAATCAAAAGGGCTTACAGAATATTTTAATGATGATATAAAAATATATCTGACAGATTTGTATGACCATGGAATAATTGTATGTGATACATTGGATATACTAAACAGCAGAGTAACTGAACTTGTTCAGCTTTATCATTCTACTATCAGCAATGGAATGAATGAAGTTATGAAAATACTTGCTATTATATCAACAATATTTATGCCATTAAGTTTTTTAGCCAGCTTGTATGGAATGAACTTTAAATATATGCCAGAATTAGAATGGCGTGATGGATATTATGTAATTTTGTGTGTTATGTTTATTTTAGTTTTAGGGATGCTTGCATACTTTAAACGAAAAAAATGGTTGTAGTTATTGGAAAAATGCTTTATAATCTAATTAATATCAATGTACTTGGGAGGGATTTATGGGACTGCTATCAATATTCAAAAAAAGTAATGATGAGGAATATTTGAAAAAAATCGAAAAACTGGAAGAAACTCTTGCTTCTAAAGAAAACGAAATTTCTAATTTAATCAACGAAATCGAATCTTTGAATAAGTTTACACCAAGACAGTTAGAAGTATTCGAAAAAAATCTTAAGGAGAACAAAGAAGAAGTTCAAAGACTAAAAGATATTTTGGATTCTTACTGTATCCCTTACAATACTAAAGAAAGATATTCTTATAAAGTAGAAATTGAAAAATTTTTCTCTTCAAGTAAATTTCAAGAATTAAATACAGCATTAAAGGAAAAAGGAATTACGTATCTTCAAGAGATAACTTCTGATTTGCTTGATGCTATGCCAGAAGATCTGAAAGGAATAGAAGAAGGAAAGAAGAAATATCAAGATTACCTAAATAAAAATATTGAATGGGAAATAGTTACTCTTTTAAATAAAGGGGAAAAAATCAGTAAAATTTATAGTAAAACTAGAAAATTTGCTAATATACTTAGTGAAGGATGCTATGAATTTATGGAAGATATGAGAGATTATAATTTTGATAGTTTAGTAGATGCAGGATTTAATGCTGAACAAATAAAAGAGTTTAAAGAAAAAAGAGATGAGTATTATCTTGAAAAAAGAATAGAGAAATAATTGGAGGATAATAATGAAAAATATACTGCTGGGAGTGACTGGCGGAATAGCTGCTTATAAATCAGCAAATATAGTTTCTCTTTTAAAAAAGAAAGGTTATAATGTAAAAGTTATAATGACTGAAAATGCAACTGAAATAATAACACCTCTTACTCTTGAAACATTATCTAGAGAGAGAGTTTATGTAAGTATGTGGGATAGAACTCCTCATTTTGAAGTGGAACATATTTCACTTGCTCAATGGGCAGATGTAGTGCTTATAGCACCAGCAACATACAATATAGTAGGAAAAATAGCTAATGGAATAGCAGATGATATGCTTTCAACAGTAATTTCAGCTACTAAAAGTCCAGTATTTTTCGCTTTAGCTATGAATGTTAATATGTATGAGAACCCGATTTTAATAGAAAATATAGAAAAACTGAAAAAATATAATTATAATTTTATTGAATCAGATGAAGGTTTTTTGGCATGTAACGTAAATGCAAAAGGAAGATTAAAAAATGAAGTTGAAATAGTAAGTATGTTAGAAAAATATTTTGAAGAAAAAGAAATAGATAGATATTTAACTGGAAAAAAAATACTTATTACTGCTGGAAGAACAGAAGAAGCAATAGATCCTGTAAGGTATATTTCTAATAGATCAAGTGGTCAGATGGGATATTCTCTGGCAATAGCTGCACAAAAGCTGGGAGCAGAGGTTATACTGGTTTCAGGGCCAACAGAACTTGATGTTCCAGAGGGATTAAAAAAATTCATAAAAGTAAGAAGTGCTCAGGAAATGTATGAAGCTGCTGTAAAAGAATTTGAGACAGTAGATATAGCAATTGCTTGTGCCGCAGTTGCAGATTACAAACCTAAAATATATTCAACTGAAAAAATAAAGAAAAAAGATGGAGATATGACTATTATTTTAGATAGAAATCCTGATATTCTTTATGAAATGGGAAAAATGAAGAAAAAGCAGTTTCTGATAGGATTTGCAGCTGAGACAGAAAATATTATAGAAAATGCTCTAGGTAAACTAAAGAGAAAGAATCTGAATATGATAGTAGCTAATAATGCCGCTAATATGCAGAAAAAGACTAATGAAATACTTATAATAAAAAGCTCTGAAGATATAAAGGAGATACCTGAAAAGGAAAAATCTCAACTTGCATATGACATACTTAAAGAAATAAAATTGTAAAATAAAAAAGAGAGAATTTTAATGAAAATTATTCATAAAAACCTCTCTTTTTTTATTATTTATCATAAATTTTTTCAAAATCATTAACAGGCATAGGCTTAGCAAAATAGAAGCCCTGAACAATATGACAACCAGCACTCTTAAGGAAATTTACTTGTTCTTTAGTTTCTACTCCTTCACAAAGCAATGGTATTTTAAGCTCTTTGCAGAGAGCTACAATTCCTTTTATAAGTACCTTATTTTTCTTAGATATTTTTCCTCTTCCAAGAAATTCTTTATCTAGTTTAATTAAGTCGAAAGGAATATCTTTTAATAAATTAAGGCTTGAATATCCAGAACCAAAATCATCCATTTGTATACTGTATCCTAAAGATTTTAATTTATAAATTGCATCAAGAATATCTTTTAAATTGTGACTGAAGATACTTTCTGTTATTTCAATTTCAATATATTTTGACTCTATATTATTGCTTTTAATTATATGGTCAAATTGTTGTACAAAATAAGGGTTTTTGAAATGTTCCCTGGAAACATTTACTGATATAGGAAATAAAACTAGTCCTTTATTTTTCCTTTCTTTTATATATTCACATACTTTTTGATAAATAGTAAAATCTAGTTTTACTATATCCCCAGTTTCTTCCATCAGGGGAATAAAATCCCCCGGCATTAGAGAAAGAGTATTTTCAAAAGGCTTCATACGAACCAGAGCTTCAGCTCCAGTAATTTCATTTGTAAGAACATTAAATTTAGGTTGTAGATAGAAAGTAAAATTTTCATTTTCCAAAGCAGTCATTATAGTTCTTAATCTTTCTTGTTTTGTTAAATATAAACTTTTTTTTTCTTCATTAAAAACTCCACTTTTAGATGTTAGAGATGGCTTTAAAGACTTTCTTACATCATCAGCTTTACTAATATAGGAGTAAACACTCTCATTTCTATCATCTATACTACACATACCACAGATAAATCCAAGATTGCATTTAGGATGAAATAAGGATTCTTTTTGTAAAAATCCATTACAATCTCTTACAAATTTTTCAGATAATTGTTCTAAGGTAATACCTTCAGGTATAGTAAATAATTCTATAAAATTATCAGCATATACTCTACAGGCTGTTATATAAAATTCATTAGCTTTTATGAGAGCAGCAAAAGATTTTAAGAAACGATTTCCTTCTTTTTCGCCATATATTCTATTCAATGATTTAAAACCAATAATGTCAGTATAAAGTACTGCTAATTTTCTTTTTTCAGTTTTATCTTCTATATGCTTCTGAGCTTTTTTTATAAAAGTATTATAAGCAGGAAGACCTGATACATCATCAAAGTGGCCTAATCTATCAAATAAACCTTTTATTTGATTATTTGTCATTAATTTTGAAATGAATTCAGAATCTGATAATTCTTCATTAAATTCCCAAAAATTTTTTACTGTTTCTAAGAATTCCTTTTCTTTATCTTCAGAATAAAAAAAGTACTGCCATCCACCAGCTGTTTCAGCATGAAACATAGCTCTAATAACTTGTTGATAGAGAAGTTCAAGTTTTCCATCATGATTTTTTACTGTTGTTGCACCAATAGAAATATTTTTATAAATATTTTCTTTTTTTGCCTCTGATAAAAATTTTTTCATTATTTTTTCTGTTTCATCTTTTCCTAAGTCAGAAAATACTACTATTTTTCCAGAAGAAACGAATGAAAAAGCACTTTTTTGAAATAATGGATATTTTTTTAGTAATTCTAAAATATCTTTTTTCATATCTTCATTATTTTTATAAATAGAACTTTCAATATGAATAACAAGTAAAATAGAATGAAGACTATTATTATCTTTTTTTAATTCTTTTATAATTAGTTCTTTTAATTCAATATCATCATAGAGATACATTTTTTCTCCTTGTTCACATATAAAAAATAATTTAATTTTAAATAAGGATATAAATAATATATCCAAGGTTAGTGTACCACAAAATATGTTTGAATACAAGAATACAATGAAATAGAAACAATTTGAAAATAAAAAAGTAATTTCTTTTAATGCGAAAAATCTAAATTTTCTTTTATAAATTTTAGGCTATAAAAAACAAAAATAAATTTTATAGAAAACTCTAAAAGGGAGTATTTTTTTGAAATTAAGTTTAAAGAAATTAAAAGTTGACTTATAGTATACTCTAAGGTATATAATAATAAAAGATAAATGTAATAAGGATGGTAATTTAAATGTATAAAATAGTAGAAAAGAAATGGCTTACTCCAATAATATGTTTCATGGATATAGAGGCTCCTGATTTAGCTGCAGCAGCTCTGCCAGGTCAGTTTCTTATCATTAAGACAGATGCTAAAGGGGAACGTATCCCTTTAACTATATGTGATTATGACAGAAAAAAAGGAACTGTGACTATTGTTTTTCAAGTACTGGGAGAGAGTACAAGAAAAATGGGAGAATTTGAAAAAGGAGAATATTTTGCTGATGTAGTAGGACCTCTTGGACAGCCAAGTGAACTTATTCACACAGATATAGAAGAATTGAAAAAGAAAAAATATCTTTTTGTAGCTGGAGGGGTTGGAACAGCTCCAGTATATCCACAAGTAAAGTGGATGAAGGAAAATGGAATAGATACAGATGTGGTAATTGGTACAAGGAGTAAGGATACTTTAATATTTGAAGATGAAATGAAAGCTGTATCAGGAAATCTCTATATATGTACAGATGATGGGACATATGGGAGAAAGGGAATGGTTACAGATGTAATAGATGATCTTTTAAAAGAAGGCAGACATTATGATCATGCGATTATAATTGGTCCTATGATAATGATGAAATTTGCTTCTAAAAAATGCAGAGAAAACAATATTTCAAATACTGTAAGTCTGAATCCTCTCATGGTTGATGGAACTGGAATGTGTGGCGCATGCAGAGTGACGATAGATGGAAAAGTAAAATTTGCCTGTGTAGATGGACCAGAATTTGATGGAGATAAGGTAAATTTTGATGAAGCTATGAGAAGACAGAATATGTATAAGACAGAAGAAGGAAGAAATATACTTTTGATAGAAGATGGAGAAACACATCATAATCCATCTTGTCCTAATCATGAGATAATAGCAGATAAAAAGAAAAGAGTACCTGTAAGAGAGCAGGAGCCTGATATAAGAAATAAAAATTTTGATGAAGTATGTTATGGATATAATATGGAAGAAGCTCAGGCAGAAGCTTCAAGATGCATTAACTGTAAAAATCCATTATGTGTACAAGGGTGTCCTGTTTCAATAGATATACCAGCTTTTATTCAAAAAATAAAAGAGGGAGACATGAAGGAAGCAGGAAAAATAATAGCAAAATATTCAAATCTTCCAGCAGTATGTGGAAGAGTATGCCCTCAGGAAACTCAATGTGAAGGGAAATGTATATTGGGAATAAAAGGAGAACCAGTATCTATTGGAAAATTAGAAAGATTTGTAGGAGACTGGGTAATAGCCAATGGAATAGAATATGAGATAAAAGAAAAGAATAATAAAAAAGTTGCAGTTATAGGAGGAGGACCAGCAGGGCTTACAGCAGCTGGAGATTTAGCTAAAATGGGGTATGATGTAACTATATATGAAGCACTTCATAAACTTGGAGGAGTGCTCAGCTATGGAATACCAGAGTTTAGACTGCCAAAAGAAAAAGTAGTTGATAAAGAGATAGAAAATCTATATAAACTTGGAGTAAAAGTAGTAACTAATGCAATAGTAGGACGAACTTTTACAATAGATGAACTTTTAGACAGAAAAGGGTTTTCTGCTGTGTTTATAGGAAGTGGCGCAGGGCTTCCAAGATTTATGAATATACCAGGAGAAAACTATAATGGAGTAATATCAGCAAATGAATTTTTAACAAGAGTAAACCTTATGGGAGCCAATAAATCTGATTATGCAACACCTATAAAAATAGGGAAGAGAGTAATAGTAGTAGGCGGAGGAAATGTTGCTATGGATGCAGCGAGAACTGCTAAGAGACTTGGGGCAGATACAACAGTTGTATACAGAAGAGGAGAGGCAGAACTTCCAGCCAGAAGGGAAGAAGTGGAGCACGCAAAGGAAGAAGGAATTAAATTTCATTTCTTGGTATCGCCAATAGAAGTAATAGGAGATGAAAAAGGCTGGGTAAAAGAGATAAGATGTATAAGAATGGAATTGGGAGAACCAGATGAAAGCGGAAGAGCAAAATTTTCGCCAATAGAAAACAGTGAGTTCATAATAGAAGGGGAAACAGTGATAATGTCCCTAGGAACATCACCAAATCCTCTGATAGCCTCAACAACAGAGAATCTAAAAATAAACAGATGGAAGGGAATAGAAGCAGATGAAGAGACAGGAAGAACATCAAGAGAAGGAGTATTTGCAGGAGGAGATGCAGTAACAGGAGCAGCAACAGTAATACTTGCAATGGAAGCAGGAAAGAAAGCAGCAGCTGAGATAGACAGATATTTAAAAATTAAATAAATTTTAAAAACCTGATAGAGTATTTAATGTGTTTGATTTTATATTCTCATCAGGTTATTTTTTATTTTTTAAATTTAAAAAATAAAGTTACTTGACAAAATAAAGTTAAAGGAGTATTATAAAGAAAAGAAATGATATAAGAAAAATATAATAATAAAGATAACTATAGATTAGGGAGGTTGTTAAAATGAAGAATTATGATGCAGTAGTAATAGGATTTGGAAAAGGTGGTAAAACTTTAGCAGGAGAAATGGCGAATCATGGATGGAAGGTTGCTGTTGTAGAAAAGTCAAATAAAATGTATGGTGGGACTTGTATAAATGTTGGTTGTATTCCTACAAAATATCTTATAATAGAAGCTGGTAAAAATAAATTTAAAAATATAAGTTCTTTTGAAGAATATGCTGAGGTATATAAAAATACTATAGAAAAAAAGAATGAATTGATTTCTCTTTTCAGAAAGAAAAATTATGATAATCTTAATGATAAAGAAAATATTGATATATATACTGGGGAAGGTTCTTTTGTAAATGAAAAAGTAATTGAAATAAAATTAGAGAATGAAACACTTAAAATACAAGGAGAAAGAATATTTATAAATACAGGAGCAGAAACTATTATTCCCCCTATAAAAGGATTGAAAGAAAATAAATATATTTATGACAGCGAAGCTATAATGCAGCTAAAAGAACTTCCTAAGCAATTGGTAATAATAGGTGGTGGGTATATTGGATTGGAATATGCAGATATGTATAATAATTTTGGAGCAGAGGTTATAGTTTTAGAAGGAAGTCCATTATTTATACCACGTGAAGATAGAGAAATAGCTGATGAAATACAAAAGGTTATGGAAAAAAAGGGAATAAAATTTATATTAGGGGCAAAAGTGACAGAAGTATTAGAAAATAAAGTAAAATATGAAAAAGATGGTCAGATTGGGAGTGTGGACGGAGATGCTATTCTTGTAGCTGTAGGGAGAAGACCAAATGTAAAAGGTTTGAAACTTGAAAATGCTGGTATTAAGACTACAGATAGAGGAGCAGTATTAGTTGATGATAATCTTCATACATCTGCAGGTAATGTATGGGCAATGGGAGATGTTCATGGAGGTTTGCAATTTACATATACCTCTCTTGATGACTATCGTATAATTCGCAGTGAACTTTTTGGTGATAAAAAATATTCTTTAAAAGAAAGAGGTCCAGTTCCATATACTGTATTTATAGATCCACAATTTTCTAGAGTAGGAATGACAGAGGAAGAAGCAATTCAAAAAGGATATAAAATAAAAACTTCAAAGATGCCAGCTGTAACTCCAAGAATGAAAATATCTGGTGAGACTGATGGACTTTTAAAGACAGTAGTGGATGCAGAAACTGGAAAAATATTAGGTGCTTCATTGTTTTTTGCACAATCAGGAGAAGTTATAAATAATATAAGGCTTGCAATGATGGCAGATAAAGATTATACTTTTTTAAGAGATGGAATCTTTACACATCCTACAATGAGTGAAACGTTAAATGATCTTTTTGGGCAAATAAAATAAAAAGGAGATAAAATGAAAAATCAGTATGAACTACCATGTAATATAGCACAGACTTTGAACATAATCGGAGACAAATGGACCCTTCTGATTGTTCATGAAATAATGCTTGGAGATAAAAGCTATAATGAGCTTTTAAGTAAATTAACAGGAATAGCATCCAATCTTTTGTCCAGCAGACTAAAATCTTTAGAGGAAGATGGAATAATTAAAGGAGAATTATACCAGGCACACCCTCCAAGATACAAATACACATTAACAGATAAAGGGAGAGATCTTGAAGATGTATTTAACAGTATTATTCTCTGGGGGAGCAGACATTTGAATAAATGTTATAAAAAACTTGTGGATAAAAAAAGTGGACATAAAGTGGAAATTAGATACTATCTTCCTGAAACAAAAGAATTATTAAATAAAGAAGATGTTGAAGCGAGGGAAATATGCTAAAAATCTAATTTTATTGAAGAATTTCTTTACTAAATCAAGGTGATGTGTTATATTGTAATTAAGGGGTTTTTTAAGTTTTTAAGGCTGAAATTAGCTTTTAAAATTTATTGTTATTTTATAAAGAACAATAGCTATTTTCAAGTTTATTAAAATAATCTAAAAAATACAATATGGGAAATACTGATGCTGAAACTTGATTGAGGGGAGAAAAGTATGGCATTATTTTCAAAGAAAAACAATTATTACTATGTTAATTCAAATCATCAGATAAAAAATAATGAACTTGAAGAAGTTTTGACTTTGGCAGCTGATGGAATAGGGAAATTTGCCCTCAATGATGAGTTGACAATTTTATATTTTAATCAGGGATTATGTGATCTTGTAGATGAAAAAGCTGAAAATATTGAAGAAGTTGGATTTAATAGCAGTTTATATATACATAAAGATGATTTAGAATATGTAAAAATGGAATTTATAAAAGTAGTAGAATCAAGAAAAAAAAATTTTAAAATGACTTATAGACTGGTTCATAAAAATGGATATTCTATTCATGTAAAAGTAAATGGTTTTTTTACAGATGAATTATATGAAGATAAGTATCCTATATTTTATTTAATTTTTACGAATATTTCTTCATTGGTACATATGAATCAAGAACTTGAAATGGAGAGAAAACGTTATGCAATGTTTACTGATCTTCTTTTAGAAAGTTATTTTGAGTATGATGTAAAAAGTGATATACTGAAGATATTTGATAATACTAGTTTTTATATATTTCCAGATAAAGAAATAAGAATGTTCAGTAAACTTATAGGAGATAAAAATTCTTTAAATACCATACAAAATTGCCTTTCTCTATATGAATGTATAATGGCAGAAAAAGATTATGAAAAAGATATAGAATTATTGGTAGATAATAAACAAAAAAATTGGTTTCATTTAAAATATCATAAACTTTTAGATTCAGATAACCATTTGTATAAGGTAATTGGATCATATAAAAATATTAATAAAGAAAAAATACTTGAATTAATGCAGAATCAATATAACTATGAACTGAAGAAAAAGGCTGAATATGATATTGTTACAGGACTTTTAAATAGAGCTACTTTGGAAGAACTGGTTACTTTAAATTTAAAAATAGATATCATGAAAGGAATAAATATTTTTATGATATTTGATGTTGATGATTTTAAAAATATTAATGATACATATGGACATCCATTTGGTGACATAGTTCTGTATAGAATTGGTAATGTATTTAAAGAATCATTTCGTTCAGTGGATATCATAGGAAGATTGGGTGGAGATGAGTTTGCTATATTTCTTCCACAAGTTCCAAGTGCTGAATGGGTAACACAAAAATTAAATGGTGTTCTTCAAAAAGTAAAAAGGCTCCCAAATGAATTGAAGATAGAGAAAAGTATATCTGTAAGTATTGGTATTTATAAAATAAGATTTTCAGATAACTTTAATGATATATTTAATAAAGCAGATAGAGCTTTGTATGATGCCAAGAAAAGTGGAAAAAATAGATATAAGTTTTATTTAGAATAAAATTAATTTAAAGCATAAAAATTAAAATATTATAAAAAAGAAAAAGTGATTCAAAGAATATTTTTGGATCACTTTTTTATTTGATTATTTTTTAATATTACATATCTTTAAAACAAGAAAAAATATATATTATTTATTTGTATTCAAAAAAACATAAAATGAAATATTAAATTGGTTAAAATAATGCTCGTATAGAAAAATTATTTTAATTTTTTTATAATTATAAATTATTTTTTTATTTATATTTTTAGTAAATCTTTAAAAATTTTTAAATATTTATCTAAGAATTTAGTTTGAATTATTGGTATATAATGAAAAGCTTTCAAAAATAAAATATAAACTAAAAAAGAAATATACAAATTAAAAATATCGAATAATGTATACAAATTGTATGTTTTAAATAATTTTTGATATTGACAAGTGAATAAAATGAAGATATATATTATATTAATAAGAATCTTTAAAATTAGAAAATTTTATTGAAAGGTGGGAAGAGATGAAAAAAATAATAATATTATTTTTTATTTTTAGAAACTTTGTTTTTTCTGCACAAAATGCAATGATTAGAGAAACAATAAATAAAAATCAGGAAATAAATAGAGAGGAAAGAAGGAGAAAAGAAGAAAGTATTGAGAAATTTGAAAGAGAAGGAAGTTTTGATGAAAAATATCCTAAAAATATAATCGAGAGCAGTGATGATGATATTGGAAGTGAAATAAGAGAAATATATATTTATGGAAATACTATCCTCGCCAAGAAAAGTATAGATAAATTAAAAAACGGATATCTTGGAAAAAAAGGCGGCAAAAATATATTAAATTTTGTTAAAGAATTAGAAAATCTCTATTTAGAAAAAGGGTACATTGCAGCAAGAGTTAAAATTGATATGGAAAATTCAGATTTTAAAAAGGGAAAGGTCATCTGTGTAATAATAGAAGGACACATAGAGGAGATTAAAATAGAGGGAGAAAAGGATGAGATAAGAACATTTACTTCATTTCCTATAAAAAAAGGAGATGTTCTTAATATGAAGGATCTTGATCAAGGAATAGAAAATCTGAACTCAATATCAGCTAATAATGCCAAATTAGATATAGCAGCTGGAGAAAGTTTAGGAGGAAGTATAATAAAAGTTAAAAATGAGAAAAGTAAAAAAATATCTGGGACAATAAATTATAACAATCTTGGGCAAAAAAGTACTGGAACAGAGAGAATGAAAGTAGCTGTAACAATAGAAGATTTTTTAGGAATAAATGATTCTTTCAGCAGCAGTTATCAAAGAAAACTAGGAAGAAAAAGAAAGTATAAAGATTCAGAAAATTTTTCTTTTTACTATAGAGTTCCATTTAAATACTGGGATTTTTCTATTATTAAAGATCAATCAGAATATATTACTCCTATAAAAGCTATAGGATATGATTATAAATCCAGAGGAATTTCTAAAAATATGAATTACTCTGTAAGGAGAATATTACAAAGAAATGATACAGGAAAAACAAGTATAGGTATGACATTGACTAATAAAGAAAGTAAAAATTATATAGATGATACTATGCTTGTCATGAGTTCCAGAAAGCTTTCTGTGTTAAAAGTTGATATAGGACATCAAAGAAGGATCTTTAATGGAATGTTTTCAGGAGAAATTGCGTATCATGAAGGATTGAAAAGATTTGGAGCTGAAAGAGATGATTGGGAATATAAAGATTCAACAAGTCCTAAGGCACAATTCCAGAAATATACTATGGATTTAAATTGGTATAAACCTTTCAGAATAAGAGAGCAGAATTTTTCATATAAATTTAGTTTCAGCGGACAGTATTCTGACGATATTCTTTATTCTTCAGAAAAAATGAGTATTGGAGATGATACTACTGTAAGAGGATTTAAAGAAAATTCTATAATGGGGGATAAAGGAATTTATATAAGAAATGAAATTGCATATAGTTATAAATTTATAGAACCATTTATAGCTTATGATACTGGGCGGGTAAAGGATGTAGCAAAAGATGACTACTATAAAAAATATGGTTCAGAAATAAGTGGGGCTGCAATAGGGATAAGAATATACTTTCGACATTTTACTGCAAGTGTAACATATTCTAAACCTGTTAATGCTCCAAGTTATATAAATAAAAATAAACAGGAGATATATATTAGCTTGTCATGTATATTTTAAAATTGGGGAGGGATATGATTTATGAAAAATACATTTTTAAGAAAATTTTTAATTTATACTTATATATTTTTTAGTATATTTACTCAACCTATAACAGCAGCTTCTATTGTAGTTGATAAAAATAAAAATCAACAGTTGAATTTAGATAAGGCAGCAAATGGGAAAACAGTTGTTAATATAAATGTACCTAATAAAAGTGGAATGTCTCATAACTTTTTTAAGGAATATAACGTAGAAAAAGAGGGTTTGATTTTAAATAATAGCAATAAAAATTCAGAAAAAACTCAATTAGCTGGATTTATCAATGGAAATCCTAATCTGACAAATAAAAAAGCGGCTGATACAATTTTAGCAGAAATTACAGGAACAAGTAGGTCTAGGCTAGAGGGATTTACAGAAATTGCAGGAAAGCAGGCTAATTTTATTTTGGCTAATCCAAATGGAATATACGTAAATGGAGCTGGATTTATAAATACCCCAAGAGCAATATTGACAACAGGAAAAACAATATTGGATAAATTTGGAGAATTAAAAGGTTTTGATGTAGATGATGGAACAATAGTTATTGGCAGTTCAGGAATAGATGTAAGGAATCTTACAAAGTTTGATATCATATCAAGAACAGCTGAATTGAACGGAACAATATATGGTGGAGATGAAGTCAATGCGGTTCTTGGAAGAAACAAGTATGACCTTGTAACAGAAAGAGCAACAGCAAAGGAAGAAATGGGAGAAGAGAAACCTAAGATAGCTTTAGATGGAAAAGCATTAGGATCTCTTTATGCTGGAAGAATATATATTCACAGTACTGAAAAAGGTGTAGGAGTAAATAGTCAGTCAACTATTCTGGCTGGTGCAGGAGATGTAGAAATTGATGTAAATGGAGATCTTATCTTAAAAGATGTACAAGCAAAGAGAGATATTAATTTAAAATCAGAAAATGTATCTATTAAAGAGAAAGCTATATCTGAAAGAAATATAAAAGTGACTGGAAAAGAAATAGTTAATTTGGGAACTTTATCAGCAAATCAAGATATAGTTTTAAAAGGAAAGAATCTGAAAAATAAAAAAGACATTACAGCTCAAAATACAAATATAGAAGTTGATGTAATTGAAAATTCAGGAACTATTTATAGTGAAAAAAACTTAAATTTAATCAGTAAGAAAGTAGAAAATAAAGCTATAATTGCAGGAAATAAACTTAATACAGAATCTGATAAAATAATGAACTCAGGAACAGTGCTTGGAGATATTGTCAGTATGAAAAGTATAGATACTGATAATGTTGGAACAATAACTGGAGAAAATAGTGTAGATATTAATTCAAATATCAAAAATAGCGGGAATATAAAAGGAAAAAATAAAGTCGAAATTACTGGAGAGGTAAATAATACTAAAAATATAAAATCAGAAAAAGAGTTGCTAATATCTGGAAATTTAAATAATCAAGGATATATCTATGGAATGGACTCTAAATTAAATGGAGAAATAATAAATGCTGGAAATATTTTATCTTTGAGAAATATGAATATTTCTGGAAACATAAACAATTCTAATAACCTTGCCAGTGGAGATAAATTGATATTAATTAGTGAAAATCTTGAAAATACTGGAAATATTTCATCTGAGATTATTGAGCTAACTGGAAATAATCTGAATAACTTTAATTCAATTACAGGAAAAAATATCCAATTAAATATTGATGATATAATTAATAATGAAACTATCTATGCAGAGAATTTTTTAGGTGTTGTAGGAAATAATTTAAAAAATAATAAGCTTATTCAAAGTTTAGGAAGTATGAGTATTATTTCACAAAGTATAGATAATAGTGGAGATTTATTTGTTAAGGGAGATATAACATTAAAAGCTGATGATATAATAAATACTGGAAAAGTAATATCAGAAGGAGCTGGAAAATTTGAAGCAAAAAATTATCTGATTAATAATAACATAATCCAGGGAAATACATTAAAATTAAAAAATATAGAAAATACTGGAAAGTTGTCATCAGAAAAAAATATAGAAGCTGAAACTATAGAAAATAGTGGAACAGTAACAGCTTTAGAAAATATAGAATCAGATACTGTAAAAAATGAGATTTCTGGGAAAATAGTATCTGGTAATGGAATAAATGTAAAAGAATCATTGGAAAATGCTGGAATTTTATCTGCAAAGGGAAATTTAACAGGAACAAATATAAAAAATAGTGGAAACCTGCTATCTGACAAGGATATTTCATTAAAGGAGTTAAGAGAAAATAGTGGAGCAATAGAAGGAAATAATATTAATATATTAAATATCGAAGATGTTAATAATGATTCTGGAGAAATAAAAGTTTTTAATGAAGAATCGCAAATTAATATTACTGCTTCTAATTTGACAAATAATGCAGGAAAAATTCAATCACAAGGAAAATTGGCATTAAATATTAATAATGATTTGGTATTAGCTGGGTCAGTAATAGGAAATAAAGAATTAAATATTAATGCGAAGTCTTTGACATCAAATGCTGATATAGAAAATAATGGAAATATCATTCTTCAATTAGAAAATGATTTTGTAAATAATAAGAAATTTGTAAGTGGAGAGAACATTGAAATAACAGCAGAAAATCTAACAAATAGTGGAACATTAGGAAGTGTGAAAGGATTCTTTGCAAATATTTTAGGAAAATTAAATAATCTAAAAGATATAGTTTTAGGATCAGGGAAGAATGAGATTGTATCTGGTAATGAAATAAAGAATGAAGGATTTGTAACTTCGCAAGGAAATTTGATTTTAAATTCTGAGAATTTAGCTAACTTTGGACAGATAGCTTCAGGAGAAGGGTTAGACATAAATTTAAGTGGAAATCTAACTAACAATATAGATTCTTTAATATATTCCAATGATAATATGAATATCAATGCAACTGGGGATATATTAAATGAAAAAGGAGAAATTTATTCAGGAAATAATATAACAATTACAAGTGAAGGAAATGTAAAAAATGCAATAGGAGATATAGAAAGTATTGGAAATATGTCAATCACTGCTTCTCAAATGGAAAATATAGGAGAAGTTATAGGGTCACATTCGATAGTATATGTATCAGGAGGCAATTTAAATTTAGATGCAAGTATGGTAAATAAAACTAAACTTAATGCTAAAAGTGTTGAATTGATGAATAGATTATATAATGAACACATCAAAGGTGGTAAATGGACATGGTTTCATGATGGCGGAGGAGTATATCTTTATGGAGGAGAGAAAGTTGTAAGCGACTATACAAGTAATCTTTCTTATCTGACAGCTGGAAAAAATCTGACTTTAAATATTAAAAATGATATTACCAACAGAGAAGGAAATATTTTAGCAGGAAATGATATAAACATTGATGCTCAAAATTTAACAAATGAAAACTTTCTTAAGGAAATTACAACAAAAGCTGAATGGAGAAGAGATTATGAACTTCATGGGGCAGCTATGTATACATTGGGAAAGAAAACTTATTACTACAATGGACAAATATATAACCATAATAGAGATAAAGGAAATGTAATAATAAAAGATGATATTACATGGAAAGTTGGTTCAGATAAAGCTACAAAAATATCAGCTGGAGGAAGTCTTAATATAAGAGCTAATAAAGTTGGAAATGGTGTCCTTGCAAATGATAAACATACAGCAAATAAGAAAAATGTAAATGCTGGAGAAGTTTCATTAAATGAAAATAATATTCAAAAGACAGGAACAATAGAAACTGAAGAGTACATAAAGATTCCAAAGGGAGATAAGGGACTTTTTAAAGTTAATGAAGAATTTACAGAAAAGGAAATGTTTGAAATAAATACTGAAAAAAATCTGGTTAATAACAACAGCAAACCTGGATTTTCATATTTCATAGAAACAAATGTAAAATTTGTGGATAAGGGAATGTTTTTAGGTTCAGACTATTTCTTTGATAAAATTAATTTTAATCCTGAAGAGGAGATAAGACTTTTAGGAGATGAATTTTTTGAAACAAAATTTGTCAATAGAGCTATACTAGAAAGTACAGGGGCAAGATACTTAAATGGAGCTACAAATGATAAAGAGCAGATGCAGATTCTTTATGATAACTCTGTTAAAGCTATGGAAGATATGAATTTATCAATAGGAACATCTTTAACAGCAGAGCAGATAAATAATCTGAAAGAAGACATCATCTGGTATGTGGAAGAGGAAGTAAACGGAGTAAAAGTTCTTGTGCCTAAAGTATATCTATCTAAAGAAACTTTAGCTTCATTAGGAGATAATCAAAGTGGTCTGTATGCTGGAGAATCACTAAATATTTCAGCTGTAACAGTAAATAATACTGGTAAAATACAATCAACTGGAAATGTTACTATAAATACTGATGAATTATTAAATAAATCAGTATTGGGAGACTATAAGGCAGGAATCAAAGGAAATAATATAAACATAGTGTCTGTAGGAGATATAAGCAATATTGGAGCTGAAATTAATGCTGAAAATGATTTGAATCTGGAATCTTTAAAGGGGAATATTGCAAACAAGACTATATACAGAGAAAATGTACTTGGTGGAAAGAAGACTGTTTCCAGAGTGGAAAATACAGCTTCTATGACAGGAGGCAATATAAATATTAACGCTGCTGAAAATTTTGAGAATACAGGGGCATTAGTAAAGGCAGAAGATAATTTAAATATCAATGCTAAAGATATAAATCTGGATACAGTAGAAATATATAATTATGAAAAAATAGGAGGAGGTAAAAATTATACTATTACTGAGAGCAATAAAAACTTTGGTGGAAGTATAGAAGGAAATAATGTAACTCTTAATGCAGAAAAAAATATAAATGTCAAAGGTTCAAATGTTATAGCTGAAAATAATCTCAATGCAGCAGCAGGAGAAAATATAAATATAACAGCATCAGTAGATACAGATTATTATGAGAAACAGAAGAGTAAAAAGAAAAGCTTTGGAAGAAGCAAGTCTTCTACTGAGATTAAATATACAACTTCTCACAACAGTTCTAATTTAATAGGGGAAAATATCAACATAGCAAGTGGAAATAATACTTCAATAATTGGAAGCAATATTCAGGCAGGAACTGAAGGAAAAGCAGAAATCAATGCTGGTGGAGATATTATACAGGGAGCTGTAAAAGATATTAACTACAGCTATAAGAAAACTACTAAAAAGGGATTCCTTGGTCTGACAGGAAGTTCAAAATCTAGTGAGAGCTATAAGGAAGATGCAATAAAAGCAAATACTATATCTGGAACAGGAGGAACAACATATGTAGCAGATAAAGGAATCATGCTGGAAGGAGTAACAATAGTATCTACAGGAAATGTAACATTGAAAGGAACAGATGTCAGCATAAATCCAGTAGAGGAAAAATCATTCCAAGAGATAAAGCAAAAGAAAAAAGGTTTTGCAGGGTCTATTGGTGGTGGAGGAATAAGTCTCTCTTATGGAAAATCTAAAGATGAGATAAAGACTACTGCCACAGAAAATATAGCTTCAAATATTGTGTCTCAAGGTAAAGTCACAATAGAAGCTGATGGAGGGAAAGCAGAACTTAAATCTGTAGATATCTATGGAAATGAGGGAATTGACATAAGTGGAACAAAAGGAGTAGAATTAACTACAGCTAAAAACAAAACTACTGTAGATGAAAAACATAAATCTACATCTATAGGGGTAAATGTAGGAATTCAAAGTTCTATCACAAATACAATAGAAAATGTCAAGAATATAGATAAACTTACAGATTTTGGTGGAAATTCATATGATATAGCTAATACTGCATCTGATCTGGTAGGAGCTATAAAAGATGGAGCAGATGCTATTGGAAAAGTAACTTCTGATAACTATAAAACTGATTCTAAAAATTCTTCATTAGAAAATATAAGTGGAATATCAAAAGATGTAAATGATTACATAAGTGTATCTGCTGGAATAAATAAAAGTAAATCAGAATCACATTCATCTAATGAGAACAGTGTAAAAAATAAACTGGAATCTAATGGAGATATAAATATTACTTCATCAGAAGGAAATGTATTGATAGAAGGAACTGATATCAAAACAGAGAAAGATTTGAACTTGAAAGCAGATAAAGATATAATTGTTCAATCTTCAAAAGATAAATATAATTATTCAAGTAAATCTTCATCTAGTGGAATAAATGCTGATCTAAGTATATCAACAGATCCATCTGGTATTTTAGGTGGAGTCACTGTGTCTCAAAATAAAGGAAAAGGAAAGGGAGAAGGGACAACAAATGTAAACTCTAAATTTGAAGTAGGAGGAACTCACAGAGCAGAAGCAGGAGAAACAGTAAAATATGAGGGAGCAAATGTAGAAGCTGGCAGAGTAGAGATAAAAGGAGAAGAGGTAATAATCTCATCTTCTAAAGATACAGGAACATCAAAATCAGAAAATAAAGGTGGAAGCATCAAATTTACTCCATTACCTTCAGAATTAAATGTAAATTACAATAAAGGAAAGGGAGAAAAGGACTGGGTAAGTGATCAGACAAGTATAATAGCAAAAGAAGGGGGAACAATAGAAAGTAAAGACTTCACAAATAGTGGAGTGGTGATAGGGTCTGAAAGCGAAGAAAATAAGCTGATAGTAAAAGCTGACAATGTAACAGTAGAACATCTGAAAGATAAAGATACAAATAAAGTCAGTGGTGGTGGAATCAACATAAAAGGAGCAGGAGTATCAGATGTCTCAATAATAACAGGAGGACAAGATAAGAGACAGGATACAAATGCAACAGCAGTAAATACAGAATTTGTAGTAAAAGGAGAAGAGAAAACTGCTGAGGAGTTAGGATTCAATACAGATATAAATAAAGCACAGGAAATAACAAAAGATGAAGACAGAGTACTGGATGTAGACCTACATACAGATCTTTTGAATAAAGCAGAAAGAGATAAGATAGCACAAGCTGGAGAGAAAATAGGAGATCTGGCAGAAGCAATAATTAATTCAAATGATGGTGGAATATTTAATACATATAAAGAAAATAGATATGGGAATCTATTAAATGACTATATAAAAAAATCAGGAGTATCAGGACTATTTCTTGATGAAAAAATATCATTAGAAGAAAAAAGAATGGCATTGACAGACTTAGTAGAAGGATTCTTAAAGGACAGAAAATATACAGGACCAATGCCAGAAATACATATAGGAGAAAAATCCTTTGCAGTAGACAGCAGTAAAGGTTATAGAACAGAAGACAGTAAAAATGGAAAAGAAATAATCTTTATAAGTCAAGATTCCTTAAATAGTCCAGATGTATTACAAAAACTAGGACATGAATTAGGTCATTTAGTAAAATATGATAAAGATGAAAAAACAGCAGAAAATATAGGAAGCAAAATAGAAAATATAAAACCAGAAGAAGAAAAAGATTATAATGAATATCTGGCTTCAATAAAAGATAAATATAAGGATCTGCCAAGTCTGGAAGAATCAAAAGAGCTAGAAAATAGAATTCCTGATGAATATAAAGAAAAATTAGTAGGAACAATTATTGATTTTGTATTTTCTCCACAGACAGCTGGAGCTCCAGATATAGTTGAAGTAAATAATTTAGAAAATAAAAATGGACAACTTTATTATAATGGTAATAAAGTAATAGTATTAGATGAAATGAAAGATGGAAGATTGGTTGTTACTCCAATTCCAAAAGATTTCATATTAGAACAAATAGAAGGAGCTATAGTAGGAGAGACAGCAGGGGCTTTACTTAAAATAGGAGGAAAATATGTTTTAAGTACGCCAGCAGGAAAATACATTGTTTCAAAGTCAGGAAAAGTAATTGGAAGATTAAAACCTGGAACTAAAGAATTTGAATTTATAAATGAAGTTGTATCACCAAACTCTAGTGGAACATTTAATAAAACTAAAATAAAAAATGCAGGACAAGAAATAATAGTAAATTCATTGGAAGATAAAAAGTTAGTTCAAAAGATTATAAAAGAAGGAGACCATAGTGGAGAATTAACTGAAGAATTAGTAAATAAATTGGCTAAAGAAAAAAAATATACATTAATAGAGGGGGGGAAATATGGTTCAAATAATGGAATAGATCACATATTAGTTTCTAAAGATGGAAGCTCATTAATCATATTAGATAGTAAGCAAATGTCTAAAGATGGAACTTTTAGTATTTTAAAAAAAGGAGCTGATGGAAAGAATCAACTTTCACCAGAATGGATAGAAGCAGTGGCACGAAAGATTAAAAATACTGAAACAAAGAAATTGTTATTAGAAAAATTAAAAAATAATAAAATAAATACAGGAGTTATAGGGGTAGATAAAACTAATGGAAAAGTAATTCTTTTACCAGTAGAGGTAATTTCAGATTAATATAAGGAGGGATTTATGTATTTTTTATGCAAAAGTAAGAAGGAATTTAATGAAGAGAAAGAAATGATAAAGAATAATTTGAATTATGAAGATGAATTAAAAGATTTAGAATATATAAAATATAGGAAAGGAAATCCTTTTGCATGTATGTGGAGTTTAGAAAATTTTTATGAATCAAAAGCCACAATGTCTTATTTTGAAAATAGAACTATAAATAATTTTAAAAGAAATTGTTATATTGCTGGAAAACTTTCTATTCTTGGAAAAAGAAATAAAAGATGGGGAAACTCAGGTTATAATATAAGTAATTTTTTTACAATATTAATGTCAGATAATAAAAATTTAATGAATTATTTGATAAAAAATATTGATATTATTTGCTATGAAGAAAAAACAGATTACCATAAAGGAAATTCTATGTTGTTATTTCATAATAGAGATACTTTATTAGCCCTAAAAGGAGATTGGGAAAATTTAAAAAAAAGAAGTAATATCTTTTTAAATGATGTTCCAAAAGATATGAAGAAAAGAATATTAGATTATGAATTTTTTCAAGGATTAGCAGAAAAAAATATTGATAAAATGAAAGAAGCTTTAAATAAATTATTAATTCCTAAAACAGCAAAAATAGCTGTATATAATATGATGCCAAATTTTAATTTTTATTTACAACTTCAAGTATTAGTGTATGGAAAAATAGCCTCTATTCATGGGTATGATTTAGAGATAGATCATGAACTTGCACCAAAGGAACTTATTAAATATGATCCTTTACCAGATGAAGAATATGAAGACCCTTATGATTTTATGAAGGAATTTGACTATAATGCTCCTCAAAGTGAATGGATTGAAAAATATTCTCCAAAGGATTAAATTATAGTAAAAGGAGTTGAACATGGCAGAAATAACGGATGTATATTTGAAAATAATTTATAAAAAAGACAATAGATTAATGAAAGATGATTTATTAGATGATGAGGAATTTATAGGAATATTGCTAGAATTAGAATATGATGGAATTGAATATATAGATGAATCTAAGGGAATACTTCTTTCCAAAGGGTGTTGGCAATATTTGAATACTTTTAGAAATAATGAAATTTTACTCAAAGAATTATACAATGTAGCTATAAAAAAAGGGATAGATGATATATTCTATCTATATTGTGATAGCTCTTATGCAATGGAAAGAGTTGATTTTGGAGTGATTCATCTCAATATAAAAGAAAACAAAGAGCCTGAATATTCATTAGTAGAAGAAAATACATTTGAAGAATACATCATAAATAGATTTGAAAACTTAAAGAAAAAAGAAATTTTTTCAGGGAAAGAAGATGTAGTAATTGATGACTTTACTGAAGAATTAGAAGAAGTAAGTTATTCATATTTGAGTAAAAAATTTGAAGAGTTTGTTTTAGAGATAGAAGACAAATTAGAAAGTTTAGAATATAAAAAGGTTAATGAGAAAAAAATCTTCATTTTTAAAAAAAGTACTAAATCTTTTTAATTAATAATTTATAGACAGCTCAATATATTTGAGCTGTTCAATAAGTCATTATGAATAGCAGGACAAAGTAAAACTGCTGAGGAATTAGGATTCAATACTGACATAAATAAAGCGCAGGAAATAACAAAAGATGAAGACAGAGTATTGGATGTAGACCTACATACTGATCTTTTGAATAAAGCAGAAAGAGATAAGATAGCAGAAGCTGGAGATTATCTGGAAGCAATATATGAAGGAATAACAGATTCAGGAGTAGGAGGAAAAAATAATACAATTAAAGAAAAAATATATGGAAATATATTGAAAAAAACAGCAGAGAAATATCCAGGATTAGTAAAACTTGATGAAAAAGTACTGGATGAAAATGGAGAAATACTGGCTGATAAATTAAATGAAAAAGGAAATAGAACAAAAGATTTGTTAGATTTTTTTGCATTAAATGTAGGATACGAAGGGGAAATACCAGAAATACTAATAGGAGATCTTCCACCAGGACAGGAAGCTTTTGCAGCACCAAATCATAATAAAATAGTAATAGATAGAAAAGTACTAGCATCAGCAGATTCAGATAAAGTATTAAGCTTATTAGCACATGAACTTGGACATTTTAATAGTTATGACACAAATACAGAAAGTACAGCAAAAAGAATGGAGAATACAGTATCAGGAGCAGTAAGCCAAAAAGAACCAACAGCAGAGTATGAAGAAAACTTCCAAAAGAAATATGCAGGAAAAGATATAAGTGGAAGTGAGGCTCAGAAGATAATAGATGGTATTCCTGAAGAAAATAAAGAGAAAATAGCTGTATCTGATAGTTCAAATAATATTGCTGGGGCACCAGTTATAGGAAGAGTAAATGTAGGAATGACACAATATTATGTCATTGATACTAAAACAGGTGAAGGAAATGAAGTTAATACATTTGATATTGGAATTGGATTTGGAACACCTTCACTAGGAGCTTCAACAAGTATGGTAATTTTACCACATGCCAATAGCAGTAAAGATATAGAAGGGTATTCTAGGGTGATAGGAGGAGCAGTTAATATATTTGGTGGAGAAATATTATTAGATAGTAATAATAATTTTATGGGAATAAAATATAATATAGGAATAAGCCCTGAAGGAATGCCATCAATAGAAGTACATACAAGTATTGATAGCTCAATCATAAGAAATATAGAAGGTATAAAAATAAATAATCAAATGATAGAAACTGCTAAAGAAATTGAAGTTTTAGCGGCTACTAAAGAAAGTGCGATTACTAATGCAGTAAAAATAGATATTTTATCAAGAAAATTATTATGGAATATTAGAAAAGAAAAGCTAAATGGAGGCAATAATGAAAATATTAAAATCAAAAAATGAAGTAATTATAAAAAAATATAATGGGAAATATTTAAGAGTTCCTTTGATTATACAATTTATAATACTTCTATTTATATCATTACTAAGTTTACCATTTTTTAGCTATAAAATAATGATATATTTTTTTATTATTGGAGTAGGATTACATATTTTAAGTATTATTCCATATAGACTTTCATATCTTGCTGATGAAGAAATGATTATAAAAAAAAATAAAATATTGATAACTTATTCTTTTTTTAAAATTCCATTAAAAAAGATAAAAATAGTCAATGATGATTTTCTCGATGTGTCATATAGCACTTTATTTGAAACAAGCTTAAGAATGTATATAACTTTAAAAATGCCTACAAAGTTTCTATTTTCAATTTTGAATCCTAACAAATATAGATTAATGAAGTTAACTTATGAAAATAAAACTTATAGCTTTGGATATGATTTATCAGAAAATGATTACAATATAATAAAAAATTTAATATTAGAACAAAGAGAAACAAAGTAAAAAACTTTAATGTTTTATAGGTAGCCTAAGAAAATTTTAGGCTACTTATTAAAAGATTAAATAGATATTTTTCTTTGCTAACAATGGAGAAATAATTAATTCAAATAATGATAGTTATTTTAAATGATTATAAAAAATCAAGACTTTTTCTTAATAAAAAAGTATTCTTTAGTAAGGAATAGAGAAAATATGAAAGTAACTAATGAAATGATAAAGATGCTAAAAATTTTTTTGATTCTCATGTACTATCAGAAACAATAAAAAGAGTTCCTAATGGAACTATTTTAGGAAAAAATAAAGATGGAATTATTTTTTCATATAGAGCGGTTTCTTCTCCAGCTTCTGAATATGTTCCTACAATAACTTTACAAGGAATAAAAGGATTAGAAAAAATAAAATTTATTGAAAAAACGGAGGACTTTACATGGAAAACTCAAAAATAAATATTGTAGAAGCTAAAAATAAATATCAAATTTTAATAAAAAATTCAAATTTTGATGAAATAAATAATTTTAATAATGATTTAATACCTAAAAAACTTATTTTATCTCAATTTGAAGAAGATGAAAATTCTTTTCATATAACACAGAAACAATATGAAACTCTTATAAAAACAATGAAACAATTTGGAGAAAAATGTTTTTATATTTATTTAAGTGAAGGATATAAAAATAATGAATTTATTTTAACTGAAGAAGATAGCTTAATCTCCTTAAATAAAAATATTTCTTATGAAGAATATAATAACTTAGAAATACTTCTTGAAAACGTAATTTATTCTTCAAAAAAAAATTGGGCAATAATATTAACTATGGAAGACTATGAAATACTGGGAGCAACAGAAGAATTTATGAATGAGTATAAAAAAAACTATCCAAATTGGAAGGAAGATATAGAAAAATTTAAATATTATTTTGATGCTCCTAACTTCAATTTAACAGTAGTTGAAAAGATATTCAACTATGTAACAGAAAATGCAGATGATTTAACAATGGAAGAAAAAACACTTCCTTGGAAAAATAAATAATTAATATTTTATAGGCAGCCTAAATTTTGGGGCTGCTCATTAAGGTATTGATGTTATCAAAGAGTTAGTAAAAATAGAATAGTAAAAAAAGTAATTAAGAAATAGATAATAAACAAAAAAAATAATAACTTTCAACTATTTACTTTGATTATTTATTAAATAGTTAAGAGTCTATTACATTGTTCTTAAATACTTGATTTAAAGTTAAAAACTTTTATTGATATATAAAAAAATAGGATTATAGTACTAAAAAAGAACTATTTTTATCTAAAATAAAAGAAAATAAAATTTCATGTTGACATTAAAATGAAAATAATGTATCATAAATAAATCTTAAAAGTCCTATAGTTGATATAGGACTTTTATTATAACACTATTGAAATTCTTAGGGAAAGAGGAGGGAAAATGGACAGCATATTGCAGATTGTGAAGAGCATAAACAATGTTCTTTGGAGTTACTTATTGATTTTTTTACTGTGTGGAACAGGAATAATGTTTACAGTGATGCTGAAAGGAGTTCAGGTCACTAGATTTATGGACAGTGTTAGAAGGGTATTTCATAGAGGCTCAAGAAAGGGTCAGGCTGATTCCCAGGGAATGAATTCATTTCAATCATTGGCTACTGCTGTGGCGGCACAGGTTGGAACTGGAAATCTGGCTGGGGCAGCTACTGCTATAGCAGCAGGAGGACCTGGAGCTATATTCTGGATGTGGGTTACAGCTTTTTTTGGAATGGCAACTATATTTGCTGAAGCTGTTCTTGCTCAGATATATAAAGAGGATATAAATGGAGAGGTGAGAGGAGGACCAGCATTTTATATCAGCAAAGGACTAAAATGTAAAGGTCTAGCAGTATTCTTTTCCATAACTATAATAATTGCTCTTGGGTTTGTAGGAAATATGGTGCAGGCAAATTCTATTGGAGAAGCATTTAATGAAGCATTTGGAATAAGTCCTGTAATAATGGGAGCTGTAACAGTTGTTATAGCAGGACTTATATTCAGAGGTGGAGTTAAACAAATAGCTTCTTTTACAGAAAAAATAGTTCCTTTTATGGCTGTATTGTATATGGTAGGAGGACTATATATACTCCTTTCTAACCTAAGTGGAACTATCCATGGTATAGAAATGATATTTGTAGGAGCATTTAATCCTAAAGCTGCCACTGGTGGATTATTAGGAGTGGGGGTGAAGCAGGCTGTGAGATATGGAGTTGCAAGAGGATTGTTTTCCAATGAAGCAGGAATGGGAAGTACACCTCATGCCCATGCTATAGCCAAAGTCAGGAATCCTATAGATCAAGGTATAGTTGCAATGTTTGGAGTATTTTTTGATACATTTATAATACTTACTATAACTGCTCTTATAATATTGTCAAATGTACCAATAGATGGAAAAATGACAGGTATATCATTGACACAGTTTGCATTTAAACAAGGAATGGGACAATTAGGAACAATATTTGTAGCTGTTGCTCTCTTTTTCTTTGCTTTTTCTACTATTATAGGCTGGTATTTCTTTGGTGAAGCAAATATCAGATATCTTTTTTCCAGTAAGAAAAGTGTGAACATATATTCATATGTGGTTTTAGTTTTCATATTTTTAGGCTGTCTTTTGAAAGTGGAACTAGTATGGGAACTTGCTGATATGTTCAATGGCCTTATGGTACTGCCTAATATAATCGCACTTATTGGATTATCCGGTATAGTTAAAAAAGGACTGGAAGAATATAATAGAAAAGAAGGAAGCTTTAAATAGAAAAGGACATTTTACTTTAAGAATTTTCAATAGTGTGTAAGAATAAAATAAAAGATTTGACAAAACTATTTTTAAGGAATATAATCGTAAAAAAGAAAATAATAATTAAACTGCTAGGGGAGCTGAAAAGCTGAGAAGGATAAAACCTGACCCTTGGAACCTGATCTGGATAGTACCAGCGGAGGGAAGCGAGTTTATTTTTTCAGCCTTATTGAATTTTAGCTGGCAGGAAGAAAAACAATTGCTCTGTACCGTTTGGTATAGGGCATTTTTTATTTTCTGCCCTATAGTTCAGGAATAAAAATAACAGGAGGAAAAATATGTATTCTACACAAATGGAAGCAGCTAAAAAAGGTATCTTCACAAAAGAGATGGAGATAGTAGCAAGAGATGAAAATATGGCAAAAGAGGAGCTTATGGAAAAAATGGCTCAAGGAAGAGTTGTTATACCAGCCAATATTAACCATAAAAATATTTATCCAAGAGCAGTGGGAGAAGGAACAAAAACTAAAGTTAATGTAAATCTTGGAGTATCAGAAGACTGTTGTGATTATTGCGGGGAAATGGTAAAGGTACAGAAAGCTATTGAATATGGTGCTGATGCAATAATGGACTTAAGCACTTTTGGAGATACTAAAAAGTTCAGAAGAGAACTTGTAGATAAATCATCAGTTATGCTTGGAACAGTACCAATGTATGATGCAGTTGCAAAATTAGGAAAAAATATAAAGGATATGTCTATTGAAGAATTATTTAGAGTAGTAGAAGAACATTGTGAAGATGGAATAGATTTTCTTACTATTCATGCTGGATTAAACAGAACTTGTGTAGATAGATTAAAAAATAATAAAAGATTAACTAAAATTGTAAGCAGAGGAGGTTCTATACTTTTTCAATGGATGATGCTGAATGATAGAGAAAATCCTTTCTTTGAGCATTATGACAGACTTCTTGATATCTGTAGAAAATATGATGTTACACTTAGTCTGGGAGATGGACTTAGACCTGGAAGTATTCATGATTCAACAGATGCACCTCAGATACAAGAATTGCTTATACTTGGGGAACTTACAAAAAGAGCTTGGGCAAAAGATGTACAGGTAATGATAGAAGGACCAGGGCATGTACCTATGCATGAGATAGTAACAAATATGCAGATTGAAAAAAAGTTATGCCACAATGCACCTTTTTATGTATTAGGACCTTTAGTTACAGATATTGCTCCTGGATATGACCATATTACAGCCGCTATTGGTGGAGCTATTGCAGCATCTTCAGGAGCAGACTTTCTTTGCTATGTAACACCAGCAGAACATTTAAGACTGCCTACTCTTGAAGATATGAAAGAGGGAATAATGGCATCAAGAATTGCAGGACATGCTGCTGATATAGCGAAAGGAATAAAAGGTGCTATAGAATGGGATCACAGAATGAGTAAATTTAGGGGAGAACTTAACTGGAAAGGAATGTTCACAGAATGTATAGACCCTGAAAAAGCAGAAGCATACAGAGCATCCTCTGCTCCAATAGAAGAAGAGGTATGCACTATGTGTGGAGATTTATGTCCAATGAAAAGATGCAATGAGATTCTGGATTAAGAATAGAAAGGAAGAATATGGATATAATTTTAAATGGAAAGAGCTATTCAATAGAAAGAAATTTTACAGTCCAGAAACTTCTTAAAAAATTAGAGGAAGAGTGGGCAATAGAACTCAATGGAGCAGTTGTTCTTGTAAATGATGAAATAGTGAAAAAAGATAGATGGAAAGAAAGTGAGATATTTGAAAATGCTGAAATAGAAGTACTTTCTTTTGTATCTGGAGGATAATTATTAAAATAGCTGCAATGATATTTTTAGAAAATTTTAATATTGAATATGAATAAGAGATTTATATTTTAAAAAATTTGTGTGAATTATAATCAGGAATATAATTTTAAGAACTTTTCAATAGAAAGATTTGTTTTAATTTTACTTATAAAATATAAGAGAATCAGTGGCTAGATTGTAATATAGTAGTTCTGTTAATCAGAGATATTTTATTACTGTTTTATGGAAAGATATTATAAATATATTTTATGCTTTGTTTATTTTAATTAACTATACAAATCTTTTTGAAGTTTTAAAATTTAATCTGATTTTTATTTACATATATTGAATAGAAAAGGAAGGGAAAATGGATAAATTTATATTAAAAGGACATGAATTTGGGAGCAGACTTCTTACAGGAACAGGAAAATTTTCTGATAAAAATTTAGTAGCTCCTATGCTGGAAGCCAGTGGATCACAAATAATAACAATGGCATTGAGAAGAATAAATTTTCAAAATCCTAAAGAAAATATTTTAAATTATATACCTAAGCACATAACACTTTTACCTAATACTTCAGGAGCAAGAACAGCAGAAGAAGCAGTAAAAATAGCAAGAATCGCAAGAGAAGCTGGATGTGGAGATTTTATTAAAATAGAAATAATTAATGATTCGCAATATCTTATGCCAGATAATTCAGAAACTATAAAAGCTACAAAAATATTAGCTGATGAAGGATTTATTGTACTTCCATATATGATGCCTGATCTTATAGCTGCAAAAAGAATGGAAGATGCAGGAGCAGCAGCAGTTATGCCTTTAGGCTCTCCTATTGGTTCAAATAGAGGAATAGTTACTAAACCTCTTATTGAAATGATGCTGGAAAACAACAGAGTGCCTATTATAGTAGATGCGGGAATAGGAAGACCATCTGATGCAGCAATAGCTATGGAAATGGGATGTGATGCTGTTCTTGTAAACACAGCAATAGCTACAGCTCAGGATCCAGTAAAAATGGGAAGAGCTTTTTCACTAGCTGTAAAAGCTGGAAGAGAAGCTTTTCTTGCGAAAATTGCTGAGGAAAAGAAATATGCCAGTGCTTCATCACCATTGACTGGATTTCTTTTCAGAGGTGACAAATAAGTGAGTTACTATGATGAACTTGTAAAATGGAAAGATTTTGATTTTGAAAATTATTTTTCTAGTGTTGCAGATGATGATATAAGGGAAAGTATAAAAAAAGATAAATTAAGTGTTTATGATTATTTGAATCTTCTTTCTCCTAAAGCACAAAATCATCTGGAAGAAATGGCAGTAAAAGCTACAAAACTTACAAGACAGCATTTTGGAAATGTAATAGGGCTGTATCTTCCTATATATGTTTCTAATTATTGTACAAGCAATTGTGTTTATTGTGGTTTTTCAAAAAAAAATCATATAAAAAGAAGACATATGAAATATGAAGAAATAGAACATGAAGCACAGGAAATAGTTAAGACAGGAATAGGAAATATACTTCTTCTTACAGGAGAGGCAAAAGGATTAGTAGATAAAGAATATCTTAAAGGGGGAATAGATGTATTAAAAAAATATTTTTCATCTGTTTCAATAGAAGTAATGCCTTTGGATGAAGAAGACTACAGATATTTAGTAGAAGATGGATTAGATGGGCTTACAGTATATCAGGAAACATATGATGAAACAAGATATGAACAAGTACATCTTTCTGGAGAGAAAAGAAATTTTAAATATCGTTTAGATACACCTGAGAGAGGGGCAAAAGCAGGAATTAGAACAATTGGAATAGGTGCTCTTCTTGGATTGGGAGGAATTAGAAGTGATGCCTTTAAAACAGGGCTGCATTTAAAATATCTTATAGAAAATTATCCTAACAGTGAATTCAGCATATCTTTTCCCAGAGTAAATGAAGCAGAGGGAAATCTAAAAGACAGCTATGCTGTAGATGATTTAACTTTTGTACAGATTCTTCTTGCTAATAGAATATTTCAGCCAAAAGCCGGAATAACTCTTTCAACTAGAGAGAGTGCTATGATGAGAGATAATATTGTAGCTTTGGGAGTAACAAAATTTTCTGCTGGCTCAAAAACAGAAGTTGGAGGTTATTCTCATGAAAATGAATCTACTGCTCAATTTGATATAACTGATAATAGAAATGTAGAGGAAATAGTGAAAGCTATAAGAGAAAGAGGACTGGAAGTAGTGTATAAAGATTGGGAGACATTAGTATGAAAATAGGAATAGCTGGAAGTGGAGGAATAGGATCTAATGTAGCTGTACATCTTGTCAGAACAGGTGTAAAAGAATTAAAATTTGGTGACTTTGATGTTATTGAAGAATCTAACCTAAACAGACAGTTTTATTTTAAAGAACAAATAGGAAAATATAAAGCAGAGATGTTATATGAAAATCTGAAAAAGATAAATCCTAATGGGGATTTTCAATATAAAATTATTAAATTTGAAAGAGAGAATATAAAAGAATTTTTTCAAGACTGTGATATAATAATAGAAGGCTTCGATAAAAAAGAGTATAAAGGCATGCTTGTAGAAGAATTATATCCACTAGGAAAAATTATAATATCTGCCTCAGGAATAGCCAGCCATGATTGTAAGGAAATTCAAGTTAAAGAGGCAGGAAAAAATTTATATATAGTAGGAGATTTTCAAAAAGATATTTACAATTATAAAACATATTCTCATAAGGTATCTGTAATATCTGCTCTTATGGCAGAAATAGCATTAAAGAGAGGTGGATATATTGAGGAATAGAATAAATATACCAAAAGGGCTCTATGGAATAACAGGGGATAATTTTGCCAATGGAAAAAGCAATTATCAATGTGTAGAGGAAATGATAAAAGGTGGAATCAAAATAATTCAATATAGAGATAAAAGAAAAAGCTCTGGAGAAAAGATTGAAGAAGCAAAAGCAATAAGAGAACTTTGCAGAAAAAATAATGTACTTTTTATAGTGAATGATGATGTGGCTATCGCTATGTTGATAGATGCTGATGGAGTACATGTAGGACAGGATGATATGAAGCCAGATGATGTAAGAAAACTTATAGGTACAGATAAAATCATAGGTTTATCTACTCATTCAGAAGGACAGGGAATGGCAGCTTATAATAATGAAAATGTAGATTATATTGGAGTAGGACCTATATTTCCTACTACTACAAAAGATACAGCTCCAGTGGGACTGGAATATTTAGAATTTGCTGTAAAAAATATTCATATGCCCTTTGTAGCTATAGGTGGAATAAAAGATTATAATATAAATGAAATAATAAATAGAGGAGCTCAAAGGATATGTCTTGTAAGTGATATTGTCGGGGCAGAGAATATATGTAAAAAAATTATTGATCTTAATAAAAAAATTTTGAAAAAATAATTATCATTTAATTTGATTTTGAGGACATATTTTTCTTTTTGTTATAAGTTTAATATATTATTTCAATAGGTTAGGCCTCTTGACAATTAGTTAATTAAGTATTAGAGTATAATAAGAGATAATAAATTAACTTTAAGAAAAGAGGGATTTTGTGCTAAAGATATACGACGATATAATGGGAAAAACAAATTCTAGTTTTGCATATAAAATATTGAAAGAGAATATACTTAGGCTTGATTTAAAGCCGGGAGAAGAGCTTCGTGAAATTGATTTGTTCCATTCTCTTAATATGAGCCGTACACCTATCAGAGAGGCACTTATTCTTTTAAAGCATGATGGATTAATAGAAACACTTCCTCAAAGTGGAACTTTTGTTACTAAAATAGATAAAGAAAAATTCGAAGATGGAAGAATGTTAAGAATCTGTGTAGAAGAGAAAATGATACAATTAGCATGTGACAATTTTTCAGAAGAGCATTTAAAAAGATTAGAAGATAATCTTGCAAAGCAAAAATTTATCCTTGATACAACTAGAGATTATGTAGAATTTCATAAGTTAGATGTAGAGTTTCACCAAATGATATTTGAAGGAGTAGGGTATAGGGATTTATTTAAAGTAACTACAGATAATTTTTTTGATTACCAAAGAGTTAGAGTTTTGAATTCATCAAATAAGATAAAAGATAATTTTATTCAAGAAAGTCATTTAAAGATATTAGATACAATTAAAAATAAGAGAAAGGATATAGTTCATGAATTGCTTAATGAGCATTTTTCAAGATTGCCAGCAAAACTTGAATATTTCATTGAAGAATATCCATTTTATTTTAAATAACAAGAAAGGGGCTGTTGCAAATTTAAAACAGCCCAATTATCAAAAAAGCTGACTTGAAGTTTTCTTCTTGTCAGCTTTTTCTTTTTAAATAAAAAAAGGTATAAAATACTAAAAATTTTTTCAAATTTCTAATATAATATACCTATGCAAAAACCAACTAATAATAACATTTTTTTTCAATTAAATCAACCTAAACTTTTTAACTTTTTACAATATGAAATTTCTGATAATGATCCTGTAAGAAAACTTAGCTCAATATTGGAGGGATTAGATTTTAGTAGTTTAATGCAAGTATTTTCTTACAAAACAAAGGTACATCCTATCAGAATGTTTTCTATCATTGTTTATGCCTATTCGCGCAATTTAACTTCTACTAGAGATATAGAAATGGCTTGCCATGAAAATATTAAATTTAGGTTTCTTTTACAAGATTCTAAAATTCCTGATCACTCTACTATTTCTAGATTCTTAGTAAAAACTGAAGATATTCTTCCAGATCTATTTGAACAATTCGTTGAAAAAATTTTTGAAATGGAAAATATTTCCACTGAAACAATATATATTGATGGCACTAAAATTGAAGCATATGCTAATAAATATTCATTTGTTTGGAAAAAATCTATTGAGAAATACAGAGATAGATTAGATGAAAAAATTCTTGAACTAATTTCAAATTTTAATGATGATTTCAACTTACAATATGACAACTTCCTTGAAATATATTCATATCTTTCTAATTTGAATTTTCAAATAGTCAAAGGTAGAGGAAAGAGAAAATCTAAAGAGCAAAAGTATTTAGAATTATGCGCAGAATACTTAGAAAAGTATCAAAAATATTCTAATCATTTTAAAAATCTTAATGGTAGAAATAGCTATTCAAAAACTGATATAGATGCTACTTTTATGAGAATGAAAGATGACCATATGAGAAATGGTCAATTAAAACCTGGATATAATCTACAAATAGGAGTGATTAGTGAATATATTTCTTCATATGAAATTTTTTCTAACCCTTCTGATTCTAAAACTTTGATTCCATTTTTAGAGAAAATTTCATCTCAAAATTTAGAAATTAAAAATATTGTAGCTGATGCAGGATATGAAAGTATTTCAAATTATGAATATTTGGAAAAAATGGACTATACTTCATACATAAAACCAATATATTTTGAAAAATCTAAAATCAGAAAGTTTAAAAATGATTTAAACAGAGTAGAAAATTTAATATATAATCATTCTGAAAATAAGCTATTTAGAAAAGATGGATTAGAATTAGAATTTCTATACTCTAACAAAAATAATACAGTTCAATATTTTTGGAATCCTGAAACTAACAAAAAAATTAAGTACAATGCGAGATTTAGAATTTTATCAAATAAATCAAAAGAGAATGTATCAAGCAATTATGGAAAACAATTAAGAATGAACAGAAGTATTCAAGTAGAAGGTGCTTTTGCAGTTTTGAAAGAAGATATGAAATTGCGAAAATTAAAAGTTCGAAGTAAAAAAAGTGTTTTAAGAGAAATATGTTTGTTTTGTATCGCTTACAACTTCAACAGATATCTAAGCAGAAATATAAATAATCGCTTAGGAACAACACTTCACTCATTAAAAGTAGCTTAGATAAATAAAAAATCATCTACTTCTTTTTTTGATACTTAAAAATAAATATAAAAATATAAATTAGCAGAAATCTATAAAATAGATTTCTATTTTTTTATGAAAAATAAGAGAAGCTGCACAAATTAGTTTATCAATCACTAATTTGCAACAGCCCCTTTTACTTTATAAAAAATAAATTATAAAATAATTAAGTGAGGAACTATGAATTATAAAAAAGATTTTTTATTTATATCAGAGGATAGATGTAAAGAAATACAGTTAGAATTAAGAAATAAAGTTGAATTAAAAGATGATTTTAAAATAGAAGATATCAAATATGTGGCTGGGATAGATTTAGCATATTGGATGGAAAATAAAAAGGAAACTGCTGTGTGTTGTATAACTGTTATCGATATGAACACAAGAGAGATTATTGAAGAAAAAAATACTAAAGGAGATATAGTGTTTCCATATATAGCAGGATATTTATCGTTTAGAGAACTTTCATTGATATTAGAAACAGTTGAAAAATTAAGTATTAAAGCAGACTTATATGTTTTTGATGGAAATGGCTATCTTCATCCAAGAAATATGGGAATAGCAACTCATGCTTCTTTTTACTTAAATAAACCATCTATAGGAGTTGCTAAAAGTTATTATAAAATAGATGAGACAGAATTTATAATGCCAGAGGATATAAAGGGAGCCTATACTAAAATAGTAATAGAAAATAAAGTATATGGTGCAGCTTTGAGGACACATAAAGGAGTAAAACCCATATTTGTATCAGTAGGTAATCACATAAAACTGGAAACAGCTATTGAAATAATAATGATGTTGATAGGAAAGGAAAGTCATATTCCACTTCCAACAAGATATGCAGATATAGCAACACATAAAATGAGAGATTTCTATAAAAATAATAGGTAATATAAAATGAGTGATTTATAAGCAGAATTAGAATTTAAAAAATTGAAAAGATTTGTCATAATTAATGAAATAAATAAAATGTAAAAAAGAATATATTAGTTAAAGTGAATTTCAGTAGCTAAATAGCTATGAAATTTTAATTGTTGTATTTCTATATATTTTATGAATAAAATTAATGAAAATCTTTTTACTGAAAAAATCTAATTTTATTTATTAACCACTCATTTTTTATTTAATTGTAAAATACATTAAAAACAGCAACTTGAAGAAGTATCACAATAATAATTCCTATCACGCCGCCACTTGCTCTTCTGCCTTTTTTTATGTTATTTTTCACTTTTTCAAAATATAAAATATTTCCTTTAAAGCCTAGATATGTAGGGAAAAGAAAAATAAATGCCAAGTATACTGAAGGAAGATGGTCTGAAGTAATATTAATAAAAATTATATATAAAATGGCATATTCATAAAGGCCACGATAACCTAGCCAGAAAGGAGCCAGAAAAAATGCCCAAAAATTAAATTTTACATTATCAGAAAGCCATTCATTCATATAATGATTGAAACCGCTTCCAACATGTTCCTGAAAGCACTCAATATTATTTTCAATAAATTCAACATCTTCTATTAACAGTGGATTTTTCATAGTATACCTCCTATGATAGTACTATATATAATCGATTATACCAAAAATAGAAAAATAAGTCAAATTTTGGACTACAATAATATGAAGAAAATAGTTTTTTAGAAGAGAAAAATATAATAAAAGAGAAATTAAAATCTCATTAAAATTATAAAGTAATTTTTATTTCTTGATAATATAGAATATATTTAGAAATAAAAAATTGAAATCTATATATTATATTCTAATTTTTCTATCATTATTTAGAATAATATTTGTTAATTTGGAAAAAGATTAATTTAGACTCTATAAAATAGATTAAAGAATAATGTATTTTTATAAAAAAATTTATTTAAGTAATAATTGTAATTAATTATTTTTAAAATAATAAAAAATTATCAAACTACAATTAAATTTATTTATTAAACTGTTTTTTTTCTTTATTATTTCTCCTTTCAATTTTATAAAAAAACTCTATAAAGTCAGCTATATAGGATTTGGATATAAACATCTAATCTCAACAAAGAGGATATAAATTCTTTTTTATGGAAAAATCTATAAAAAAACATTTGACATATCGTGTACAATATATTATAAATATATTAATATATTTAGTACTTAATTAAAACTTTGATTTCCAAAATAGTTCACAAATGGAAAATTGGTTTTATAAGATACAGTAAATAAAAGTTTTTTTACAAAAATAGAAATTAAAAGATATTAATTTAATAATAGGGAGGGAAGAGAAGAAATGAAATTTAGCTATTATCCTGGTTGTACTTTAAAAACTAAAGCACAAGACCTTGAGAAATATGCCTTAGATTCAGCTGCTGCTTTAGGTGTAGAATTGGAAGAGCAGAAAGATTGGCAATGCTGTGGTGCTGTATTTCCATTAGGTTCAGATGAAATTGCTACAAAACTTTCTTCAGTAAGAAGTTTAGCTGCTTCTTATGCCAAGGGAGAGAAACTTGTGACTATATGTTCTGCATGTCATCATGTAATCAAAAGAACAAATGAAGAATTAAAATCTAATGAAGATATGAGAAGAAAAGTTAATAATTATCTGCAATTAGAAAACAACTACTCAGGAGAAGGTGAAGTAATTCACTATCTTGAAATGTTAAGAGATGAAATAGGATTTGATAAGATAGCAGAAAAAGTCGTGAAACCTTTGAATCGTAAAATTGCAGCTTATTATGGATGTATGCTTTTAAAACCTAAAAAAGCAATGAATTTTGATGATCCAGAAAATCCATCAATAATAGAAAATTTCATAAAAGCACTTGGAGGAACTCCAGTACTTTACCCATATAGGACAGAATGCTGTGGAGCATATCTTGCTGTAAATAATAAAGAGCTTACAGAAAAAATGAGCAGTAAGATAATAAAATCAGCTTTGGATAATGGAGCAGAGGAAATTGTTACAGCTTGTCCTTTGTGCAAGTATAACTTGGAACTTAAAGATACAGCATCTGTAAGTTATTTTTCAGAGATTTTGGCTGAAGCTTTAGGAGTTAAGTAAAGTATTTCTAAAGACAGGGAGGAAAAATTGGAAAGAGATAAAGTAGTTTTCAATAAAGATAAAAAAGATGTACTTATAATAGAAGAAATTAGTAGAGAAAAAACAGCAAACTGTATGCAGTGTGGAAAATGTTCTGCTGGATGTCCCGCTACAGATGGAATGGATATACTTCCTCATCAGGTAATAAGATATCTGCAAATGGGAGATGTAGAAACAATAAAAAATAGTAAAACTATATGGACTTGTGCTTCTTGTTTCACTTGTGCTTCTCGTTGTCCTAGAAATGTAGATCTTTGTAAACTGATGGAAGCAGTTCGTCTAACTATTGTAAGAAAAAAAGGAAGCAGTAAATTAATTCCTGAAGATGTACCAGAAATAATGTCAGATAAAAAAATGCCGCAGCAAGCTATTGTTAGTGCATTTCGTAAATATAGTAAATAAACTGTTTTGTGAGGAGGAAAGAGATTGCAAAGAGTTGGAGTTTTTGTTTGTTGGTGCGGGAATAATATAGCAGGTACTGTAGATGTAGAGAGAGTATCTGAGGTAGCAAAGGATATTCCTGGAGTAGTTTATTCAACAAATTATCAATATATGTGCTCTGAGATAGGGCAAAATTTATTAAAAGATGCTATAAAAGAATATAATTTAGATAGAGTAGTAGTTGCTTCATGTTCTCCTAGAATGCATGAAACAACATTTCGTAATGCAGCTGCAAAAGCTGGATTGAACCCATATCTTGTTGAGATAGCGAATATAAGAGAACACTGTTCATGGGTACACAAAGATAAAGAGCAGGGAACAGAAAAAGCAATAGCACTTGTAAAAGCTGCTGTGGCAAAAGCTATTCTTAATGCTCCGTTAGTATCTGGAGAGAGTGGAGTAGAAAAAAGAGCATTGGTAATTGGAGGGGGAATTGCTGGCATACAGACAGCCCTTGATATAGCTGATGCTGGATTCAAAGTAGATATAGTTGAGAAGCAACCAAGTATAGGTGGAAAAATGGCTCAGTTAGATAAGACATTCCCTACACTTGACTGTTCAGCTTGTATCTTAACACCTAAAATGGTTGATGCTTCTATGCATCCAAACATTACTTTACATACATACAGTGAAATAGAAGCTGTAAATGGTTATGTAGGAAACTTTACAGTATCTATAAAGAAAAAAGCTCGTTATGTAGATATGGATAAATGTACAGGGTGTGGAATCTGTGTTGAAAAATGTCCTTCAAGAAAAGCAGGAAATGAATTTGAAGAAAATCTAACTAAAAGAGGAGCTATATATAAAGCATTTGCACAGGCAGTACCTAATGTACCAGTAATCGATAGTACTCAATGTATAAAAATGGCAACTGGAAAATGTGGAATCTGTGAAAAACTTTGTATGGCAAAAGCTATAGATTTCTCTCAAAAAGATGAAATTATAGAAGAAAGATATGGAGCTATAGTAGTAGCTACTGGATATGACCTTATCAATCTTGAGAAGTTAGGTGAATATAATTATTCTCACCCTAATGTAATAACTTCGCTGGAGTTTGAAAGACTTACAAATGCAGCGGGACCTACTCACGGAAAATTCCTTAAACCTTCAGATCATACAAAACCTAAGAAAGTAGTTTTTGTACAATGTGTTGGTTCAAGAGATACAAGTGACAGAGGAAAACCTTACTGTTCAAAAATCTGTTGTATGTATACAGCAAAACATGCAATGCTTCTTAGAGATAAATACCCAGATATTGAAGCATATGTATTCTATATAGATGTAAGAACACCTGGTAAAAACTTTGATGAATTCCAGAGAAGAGCAGTTGAAGAATATGGAGTTCAATATATCAAAGGTATGGTTGGAAAAGTATTCCCAGAAGGGGATAAACTAATGGTAAATGGTGTAGATGCACTTACTGGACAGACAGTTGTAATAGATGCTGATATGGTAGTACTGGCAGCAGCTACAAGAGCTAAAGATGATGCAGTAGCTTTAAAAAGAAAGCTTAACATCAGTACAGATACAAACAACTTCTTTACAGAGGCACATCCAAAACTAAAACCAGTAGAAACAGCTTCAGCAGGAATATACTTAGCAGGAGCTTGTCAAGGACCTAAAGATATTCCTGAAACAGTGGCACAAGCCAGTGCAGCAGCAGCAAAAGCAATAATTCTGCTTTGCAAGGATAAACTTGTAAATAACCCTTGTGTATCTTCTGTAAATACAGATCTTTGCAGTGGATGTGGTCAATGTGCACAAATGTGTCCATACGATGCTATCTCTCTAAAAATGACTGATATCAGAGACCATGGAAAAGTTGTAAGAAGATTAGTGGCAACAGTAAATGATGCACTATGTCAAGGATGTGGAGGATGTACAGTATCTTGCCGTCCAGGAGCAATTGACCTGAGAGGATTCTCAAATAAACAAATTATGGCGGAGGTAGATGCAATATGTCGTCTGTAGAAAAAGTAGAAAAAGAAGAATTCAAACCTTTGATAGTTGCATTCTGCTGTAACTGGTGTAGTTATGCAGGTGCAGACCTAGCAGGGACAAGCAGATTGAACTACCCTGCTAATGTAAAAATAATTCGTGTTCCATGCTCTTGCAGAGTAAATACTAACTTCATAATTCGTGCTTTCCAAAAAGGTGCAGATGGAGTAGTTATTGCAGGATGTCATCCAGGGGACTGCCACTACTCAACAGGAAACTATTACACAAGACGTCGTTTCTCTGTTTTCATCAATCTTCTTGAATATATGGGAATAGAAAAAGAACGTTTTAAAATAGACTGGATATCAGCTGCAGAAGCAAATAAATTTGCTACAGTAATGAATGAAGTATTGGAAAACGTTCATAGACTTGGACCAAATAAAAAGTTGAGGGATGGTAGATGGAAATAATGACTGAAAAAATTAGAAAAATAGCTAAAGAAGCACTTTCAAGTAATAAAGTCCAAATGGTAATTGGTTGGGAAAAAGGAGATTTCTCATTTGAATCTATACCAGTTTTCATCACTGATGCTGAACAGGCAGATAAACTTGTATTAGATGCTTACTGTATAAACAACCTAAGCAAATACCTTATGGAACAAACACAGAAATATGAAAAAATTGGAATATTTTTAAAAGGATGCGATTCATTAGGATTAAACCAGCTATTAAAGGACCATAGAATAGACAGAGAAAAAGTTTATATATGGGGAGTTCCATGTAATGGAATGGTTGATTCTAAAAATAATAAATATACAAAATGTGAAACTTGTCTTCATCCTACTCCAGTAGTATATGATGAACTGTTAGGGGAGGAAATAACTTCTGAAGTTGATACTGAAGAGAGATTTAGAGAAGTAAAAATACTTGAAAATATGACTGCTGATGAAAGATATGAATTCTGGAGTAATGAATTTTCAAGATGTATCAGATGTAATGTCTGTCGTAATATATGTCCAGCATGCAGCTGTGTAAAATGTGTATTTGATAATGATGAGATAAATGTTTTAGGAAAAGCTAATGTAGCTCCTGAAAATGGATTCTTCCACTTGACAAGAGCTTACCATGTAGCTGGAAACTGTGTGGACTGTGGAGAATGTGCAAGAATATGTCCTGCTCATATCAGACTTGATTTATTAAATAGAAAAATAATAAAAGATATTAATGAAACTTATGGAACATGGGAAGCAGGACTTGATTCTGAAACTCCAGCACCATTGGTATCATATACTCTAGAAGATAAAGATAATTTTGCAGTAAAAAAAGGAGGTAAATAATGAAAAAAGTATTAAAAAGCAGATTGCCAGAATTATGGGAAGCTATTAATAATAATTTTGATTTATTTCTTCCAATGGAAAATGGTACTCTTGTAAATTTTGGAAGTTATACAGTTAATAAAAATGTAAGATTAGATGTACTTAAGACAAATTCATCTGTGAAAGAATTTGTTTTTCCACAAACTGAAACATATTTAAAATTTAAGAATACAAGGAAAAAACTTGAACTGACACCAGTGAATGTAGTGGGAAGAGATTATGTACTTTTTGGTGTAAGAAACTGTGATGCAGCAAGTTTTAAAATAATGGATAACATATTTCTGAGAGAACCAGTAGACACATATTATAGAGCCCATAGAGAAAAAGGAATCATAGTAACTATGGCATGTAATTCACCAGAAGAAACTTGTTTCTGCAGTGCTTTTGGAATAGAGGCGGCTGAAGCTTCACCAGCTTCTGATATAGTTACTTGGGATATGGGAGACTATATCTTATGGGAAACTAAAAGTGAAAAAGGAGAAAAACTTACAGCTTCTGTATCTTCTATACTTGAAGAAGCTGAAGATATAAGTGCTCTTGAAATACTAAAAAAAGAAATTAAAGAGAAAATGGAGTCACTTCCTTTAAGAGAACTTGATCCAAAAAAAATAACAAAGGAACAGCAGGAGCTTTTTGATATGGAAGATTTCTGGGGAGATATCAGCAAAAAGTGCCTTGCATGTGGTTCTTGTACATTTGTATGTCCAACTTGTCACTGCTATGATGTAAAAGATTATGATGGAGGAAATGCTGGAGAAAGATATAGATGTTGGGACTCTTGTATGATATCAGACTTTACTCGTATGGCTCATGGAAATCCAAGAACCAATCAATTACAGAGAGTAAGACAAAGATTTATGCACAAACTTGTATATTATCCAAAAAATCATGAGGGAATGTACTCTTGTGTAGGATGTGGAAGATGTGTTGAGAAATGTCCTGTGGGATTAAATATTGTAAGAGTAATAAAAAGATTGGGGGAGGAATAATATGAGTTGTGGTTGCGGATGTCATGATCATGACAATGATCCTTTAATGCCTAAAGTGGCAATAATAACTAATATCAGAAGAGATACTCCTGATGTTACTACATTTAGAATAGAGAGCCCAGAAGGAGGAAAACCTTTTGACTTTATGCCAGGTCAATGTGCTATGCTGTCAGTTCCTCCAATAGGAGAAGCTATATTTTCTATAACTTCATCTCCTACTGTAAAAGATTACATGGAATGCAGTATAAAAAAATGTGGAATAGTAACTGACTATATACATCAGCTTGAAGAAGGAGCAGAAATTGGTATAAGAGGACCATATGGAAATAACTTCCCTGTAGAAGAAGCAGATGTATTGAAAGGTAAAGACCTTCTGTTCATAGCTGGAGGTATAGGGCTTGCTCCCCTTCGTTCAGTTATTAACTATGTAATGGATAACAGAGAAAACTATGGAAAAGTGGATATCGTTTATGGGTCACGTACTCCAGATGATCTGGTACATCAAAATGATATTTTCAAAGTATGGCCTGCTCAGAAAGATACAAATGTACATCTGACAGTAGACAGAGAATTTGAAGGATGGGATGGACATGTTGGATTTGTACCAAACTATGTAAAAGAGCTTGGTCTTGATAATAACAAAGTTGCTCTTGTGTGTGGACCTCCAATCATGATTAAATTTGTACTTCAAGGTTTGGAAGAAATAGGATTTAAAAAAGAGCAGGTATTCACTACATTGGAACTTAAAATGAAATGTGGTGTAGGAAAATGCGGACGTTGCAACATTGGGGATAAATATGTGTGTAAGGATGGTCCTGTATTTAGATGTGATGAAATTTTAGAACTTCCAAATGAATATTAATATTGAGAAAAAATCATAGTAAGGAGAGATAAATGGCTGAAAAGAAAATGGTTGATATATATATATTAGGTAAAAAATATACTGTACCTTCAACTCTAACAATAATGGATTCTATGGAATATGCAGGATATCAGCTTATAAGAAGCTGCGGATGCAGATCAGGATTCTGTGGAGCTTGTGCTACTGTATATAGAGTGCAGGGACAAAGTGAACTTAAAGTAACTCTTGCTTGTCAAAGTGAGGTAGAAGATGGAATGTATCTTACACAAATTCCTTTCTTCCCAGGGAAAAAAGCAGTTTATGATATGGATAAAGTAGAAGCTTCTGCTGATACTATGGTAGAAAAATATCCTGAAATATACAAATGTATAGGATGTAATGCTTGTACAAAAGGATGTTCTCAAGGAATCAATGTAATGCAGTATATTGCATATGCACAAAGAGGAGAATTTGAGAAATGTGCTCATGAATCATTTGACTGTGTAGGATGTGGAATATGTGCATCAAAATGTCCTGCTGGAATAACTCACTACAATGTAGGACTTCTGGCTCGTCGTATTACTGGAAAACATATAGCTCCTAAGAGTAAACATTTAATGGAAAGAGTTGAAGAAATCAACGCTGGTAAATTAGATGCGGAATTAGATGAAATGATGAATAAAAGTATAGATGAACTTAAAGATCTATACAATCACAGAGATATCACTAAATAGTAGGAATGGAGGTTTTTAATAGATGTATACGGCAGAAATGAGAGAATTAATAAAAAAAGTTGAGGCAACTCGTCCAAGCAGAATGGGGCATGATTTTCCAAGATTATCTCCAGAAGCTAAATTAGAAATATTAAGAAATAATCACCCAGACTATGTGGAAAGTGGATTTAGACCACTTAATCTTGGAGTAAATTCTGGAGATAAAGTACCTTTGGAACTGGCTGATCTTATAGAAGCAAAAAGCAGAGTAGAATTAGATAAAGTAGACCTTAATAGAATAGACTATGATGTAGATGTTCTTATAATAGGAGCAGGGGGAGCAGGAGCTGCTGCTGCACTGGAAGCACACAATGCTGGAGCAAAAGTAATGATAGCTACTAAACTTCGTTTTGGAGATGCTAACACTATGATGGCTGAGGGAGGAATCCAAGCTGCTGATAAACCAGATGATTCACCTGCTAGACACTACCTAGATGTATTAGGTGGAGGACACTTCACAAACATCCCTGAACTAGCAAAAGCATTAGTACATGATGCACCAGGAGCTATCCAATGGCTTAATGAACTTGGAGTAATGTTCGATAAGGAAGAGGATGGAACTATGCATACACAGCATGGTGGAGGAACTTCAAGAAAAAGAATGCACGCTGCTGCTGACTACAGTGGAGCAGAAATAATGCGTGTACTTAGAGATGAAGTAAGAAATAAAGGTGTAGAAGTAATAGAGTTTTCACCAGCAGTAGAACTTATAAAAGATACAGATGGAAAAGTAGCAGGAGCTGTATTATACAATCTTGAAACTAAAGAATACTCAGTAGCAAAGGCTAAAACTGTAATACTGGCTACAGGAGGAGCAGGAAGACTTCACTATCATGGATTTCCTACTTCTAATCACTATGGGGCAACAGCTGATGGACTAGTATTAGGATACAGAGTAGGAGCAGAACTTGCTTTTGCTGATACTATTCAATATCACCCTACAGGAGTTGCATTCCCATCACAAATATTTGGTGCTCTAGTAACTGAAAAAGTAAGAGGACTTGGAGCAACACCTCTTAACATAGATGGTGAGCAGTTTGTATATCACTTGGAAACAAGAGATATTGAAGCATCTGCTATCATCAATGAATGTAATGTAAAAGGAAAAGGAATTCCTACACCAACTGGAGAAGTTGGAGTATGGCTTGACACTCCATTAATCGACATGATACATGGAGAAGGAACATTGGAAAAAAGACTTCCTGCAATGTTTAGGATGTTTGAAAAATTTGGAATAGATATGAGAAAAGAACCAATTCTTATCTACCCAACACTTCATTATCAAAATGGAGGACTTCTAATCAATGATAAAGGAGAAACTAAAATAGAAAACCTATTTGTAGCTGGGGAATGTGCTGGAGGAATCCACGGAAGAAACAGACTTATGGGAAATTCATTGTTGGATATAATAGTATTTGGGCGTAGAGCTGGTAAAAATGCTGGAACTAAGAGTAAAGAGGTTGAAGTAAAAGACCTTACACTAGATCATATAGCAGAATATCATGAAGCATTAAAAGCAAATGGAGTAGAAACTGACAGAGTATCTCCTATGCTGCTTCCTCGTTACAGACATGGTGCAGACAAACAAAACTAAAATATAAAGGGGGAACAAAATGAATTTTATCGTTGCAATTTTGGTTATAGTGGCAGTTGGATATCTTATTGTTAAAAAGTATTATGCACAAGGGGTTCTACTGCTTGGGGGAGCTATACTTTTATTAGCTGCTGTGGTTTTTAACGGAACTCCTATTCTTGCAAAAGGTGGAACAGGATCACTTTATCTTGATGTATTTGCTCAACTGAAAGCTAACTTTATCAAGACTACAGGAAGTCTTGGAATAGCTATCATGATAGTATCAGCATTTGCTAAATACATGGACCATATAGGAGCGAGTAAAGCTCTTGTAAAGGTTGCTATTAAACCTCTACAAAAACTTAACTCTCCATATATAGTACTTGCATTATCATATGTAGTAGGTCAAATACTTAATGTATTCATCCCAAGTGCATCTGGACTTGGAGTACTTTTAATGGTAACTGTATATCCTATTGTTGTATCTCTTGGAGTATCGCCTCTAGCAGCAACTGCAGTAATAGGAACATCAGCTTGTCTTGACCTGGGACCTGCTTCTGGAAATGCTGTTCTAGCTTCTAAGACAGCAGAGATGGATGCAGCTCTATACTTTGTTGACTATCAAATTCCAGTGGCAATAGTTACAGTTATTGTTATTACAGTTATTCATTATTTTGTAAATAAAGCTATGGATAAGAAAATGGATTTAGCAGAAAAAGCAAAAGAAGAAGCTGAGTTTGAAAAAGAAATGGGTACTGAAGGAAAAGTTCCTGGGTTCTATGCTTTTTTACCTATTATTCCATTGATTATAATACTTATGTTCAGCCCATTAACTGGAAGCAGTATCAAAGTGGATGTTGTAGAAGCTATGTTTATGAGTATTGGGTTGAGTATGCTTATTGAAGGTATTAGAAGAAAAGCATTTAAAAGTACTCTTGCTGAATTGAAAATAGTATTTACAGCAATGGGAAGTCAATTTGCTAATGTTATTACTCTGATTGTAGCTGGAGAATTCTTTGCTCTTGGACTTACAAGAATAGGAGTTATATCAGCTCTTATTGATTCTACTAAATCAGCAGGACTTGGACCTCAGCCAATGATCTTGGTTATGACTGCTATAATAGCAATTTCTTCTATCCTTATGGGATCAGGGAATGCTCCATTCTTCGCTTTTGCTGCATTAGCACCAGCAGTGGCAGCTTCAGTTGATCTTAATCCAATTGTTATGTTAATGCCAATGCAATTAGCAGCAGGAATAGCAAGAAGCATTTCTCCTATTACTGCAGTTATAGTTGCAGTTGCAGGAATTTCAGGAGTATCTCCATTTGATGTTGTAAAAAGAACAGCAGCTCCAATGATCGGAGGACTATTAGCAGTTCTTATCACTAATATGATTTTATTTGGATAATATAAAAAATTAAGGGGGATTACATAAAATGGATATGAAAAAATATTTAGCAGATTTAGAAAAATTAGTAAATATTGATTGTGGAAGTAATGTACCTGAAGGTGTACAGGAAGTTACAGAATTTTTCAAAAAAGAACTTGAAAATGAATGGATACTAAAAGTATATCCTCAAAATGATGGGAAGAATCCTGTATTAGTAGCTAAAAATAGAGATAGTGAAGACATAGATCTTATGTTCTTAGGTCATAATGATACTGTATTTCCTAGAGGAACTGTACCAGCATGGACATATAAACTTGAAGGAAATATAGCAACAGGACCAGGGGTATATGATATGAAATCAGGTGTACTTTCTATGATAGAAGTTGCTAAAGAATTTAAAAATGAGGATATAACAATCGCTCTTGTGATGAATACAGATGAAGAAATCAGTTCTCGTTATTCAAGATCTGTAATAGAAGAAGTAGGAAAGAATGCAAAATATGCAATGGTATTTGAACCAGCTCGTAAAAATGGAAATGCTGTAATAGAAAGAAAAGGACTTGTAAAATACAAGGTTGAGTTCTTTGGAAAATCTTCTCATGCAGGAAACTATCCACAAGAGGGAATTAATGCTATTCTTGAAGCTTCTCGTTGGGTAACTGAAATATCTAAACTTCATAATTGGGATATAAAAAACTCACTTAATGTGGGGCTTATAGAAGGTGGAAGTGGAGTAAATATTGTTCCTGACTATGCTTGTATTAAATTTGAAGGAAGATCACATCAAGTGGAATTCTTTGAAACTATAAGAAAAACTATGGAAGATTTAAAAGCAAATCCATTAGTTAAAGGAATTAAAGTAGAACTTGAAGAAATAGGATACAGACCTCCATTAGTATTAAATGATAAATCAGCTGTACTTCGTGATCTTTTTGATGAAAGCAAAGCTGAAATGGGAATAAAATATGATTGGGAAGTAGCTGGAGGATGTTCTGATGGAAATTTCCTAGGTGTATTAGGAGTAGGAGTTGTTGATGCTGTAGGTCCTGTTGGTGGAGAAGCTCACAGTAAAAATGAATATTTAGATATATCTACTGTTGAAGAAAGAATTAACTTAGCTAAAGTTGTAGTTAGAAAGATGATTGATAGAAAGATAATATAATTATAAGTAGAAATACAATGTTTAAAATTTAAGAAAAGCTGTGGATGATTAAATTCATCTGCAGCTTTTTATATTTAAAATAATTTTTAAATTTTCTTATAAATTTTATTTAAATCTTAAATAAAATAGAAAATGAATATTATAAATTGAATAGTAAATAAGCTTACTTTTGACTTAGTGCAATTTCTTTTATGTTACTTATGACAATTTTTGATAGCTATTTTTGTTTTTTATAATATATCCTGTATAAAATTATTATGATACGATATACGAAATTAGATAATTATGTTTTAATAACTGAGTATTTATTCTATTAAACTATAATGATGGAGGAAAGTTTATGGAAAAGAAGGGTTCGCCAAAGGTAGTAAAAATGGACGTATATCCAGTAGCAGGATATGACAGCATGCTTTTGACACTTAGTGGATGTCACGCACCATATTTTACTAGAAATATAGTAATATTAGAAGATGAAACTGGAAACAAAGGAATAGGAGAAATACATGGAGGAGAAGCTATCACTGAGATGCTTGAAAGTTATAAACCAATAGTAATAGGAGCAGAAATAGCAGATTATAGACAGGTAATAACAAATATAAGAAAAAATGGACAAAAAGTAAAAGGAGACAGTGGAGAAGGACTTCAAGAACTGAATATAAGCAATTTGAAATTTGTAGTTCAGGCTGAAGCTGCTGTAGAATGTGCAATGCTTGACTTATTAGGAAAATATGTAAACAAACCTATGGCATCTTTATTAGGGGATGGAGGAATTCAAAGAGAAGAGGTTCCTTTTCTAGGGTATTTATTTTATATAGCTGATACAAAGAAAACTGATCTTCCTTATTTAATAGAGAGTGACTGTAAAGATAAATGGGAGGAAGTGAGAAGAAAAGAAACTCTTACTCCTGAAGCAGTAGTAGAACAGGCAAAAGCTCTTTATGAAAGATACGGATTTAAAGATTTTAAATTAAAAGGGGGAGTATTAAAAGGAGAAGAGGAAATGAAAGCTATTGAAGCACTTCACAGAGCTTTTCCAAAAGCAAGAGTAAATCTTGATCCCAATGGAGCATGGACTTTAGAAGAAGCAATAAGATTATGTAAGGATAAAAATAATGTAGTGGCATATATGGAAGATCCATGTGGACCAGAAGCTGGATTTTCAAGCAGAGAGATAATGGCAGAATTTAAAAATGCTACTGGATTAAAAGTTGCAACAAATATGATAGCTACTAACTGGAGACAATTCTATCATGCAGCTGCTTTAAAATCAGTAGATATAATACTTGCTGACCCTCACTTTTGGACATTAAACGGAAGTATAAGAATGGCATATATACTAAAAGATTGGGGATTGACTTGGGGATCACACTCAAACAATCACTTTGACATAACTCTTGCAACATTTGCTCAAGTAGCAGCAGCTGCACCAGGAAAGATTACACCTGTAGATACTCATTATATATGGCAGGACGGGCAAGGGCTTACTAAAGAATCTCCTGTGATAAAGGATGGAGTTATAAAAATAACTGATAAGCCAGGACTTGGAGTAGAAATTGATATGGAAAAATTATTGAAAGCTCATGAGTTATATAAAACAATGCCAGCTAAGTTCAGAGATCGTGATGATGCACTGGTAATGCAGTATTTAATAAAAGACTGGAAATATGATTCTAAAAAACCTTGTATGATTAGATAAGGAAGGAGAGATTTATGAGTAACAAAAGTTTAAATTGGGAAAGTAAAGATACTGTATTAGGAATTATTATGCTCTTATGTGGAGCAGCATATGGAATATTAGTACTTCAAATACCTGGAACAAGATCTCAGTTATTTGATTCAAGATTTGTACCCTCTCTTATCAGTATTTTGATTATAGTGATTGGAGTACTGCAAACAGGAAGAGGACTTAAAACTCCAAAGGAAGAAGTGGAAAAGAAAGGCTTTGATATGAAAACAGTAGTGTGTACGTTTGTTTTGATAGCTCTATACATTTTACTTTATTCTAGTATAGGATTCATTATAACAACATTTGTATTTCTGTTTCTAGAGATGAATATATTGACGCCAAGTTATGTTAAGAAAAATCAGATTGTTTATCTGATAATTTCCCTGCTCTTTTCAGTAGGAATATATTATCTATTTTATTTTGGGTTTAGTATCTTCCTCCCTGGTGGATTACTAGATGTATTTTTATAGAAAATAAGGGAGGTGAGAAGAAATGTTTGAATTATTTGGAGAAGGTCTGTTGACAGCGTTACAACCATATACACTTATACTTATGTTGATAGGAACTGCTGTAGGAATAGTATTTGGAGCGGTTCCAGGATTATCTACAGTAATGGGACTGGTTTTAGGGCTGCCCTTTACATATGCAATGTCACCAGCAGTTGGAATTTGTTTTTTAATATCACTATATATTGGTGGAACTTCAGGAGGACTTATTTCAGCAATATTGATAGGGATCCCAGGAACACCATCATCAATAGCTACCTGTTTTGATGGACTTCCAATGAAAAATAATGGACGAGTCATGGAAGCACTTGGAATGGGAGTAGTATTTAGTTTTATAGGTACAGTAGTGAGTACTTTAGCACTTGTATTTATTTCACCACTTCTTGCAAAAGTGGCATTACAGTTTGGACCGCATGAATACTTTGCAATAGCTATGTTTGCAATTGTATTGATAACTTCGTTGGCAGGAAGTTCATTACCAAAAGCATTCTTTGCAGCATTTATGGGAATAGGATTTGCAACAGTGGGGTTGTCACCAACAGATGCCGTAAAAAGATTTACATTTGGAAGTCCTCAGTTAGTGGGAGGATTTAATACTTTAACAGTATTGATAGGGCTTTTTGCTATAACAGAAATACTTCTTACATCTGAAACTATTAAATTTTCTACTAAACAGGAAAAAATAGAAGTGAATATGAAAGATGTAAAAGGATTTGGATTTTCTGTAAAAGATTTTTTAGCACAAAAATGGAATGCTTTGGTAGCTTCTGTTATTGGAATAGTTATAGGAATAATACCAGGTATTGGAGGGTCTACTTCTAATTTGATTGCGTATAATGTTATAAAAAGCAGATCTAAATATCCTGAAAAATTTGGAACTGGAATACCTGATGGTGTTGTTGCTTCTGAAACTTCAAATAATGCCTCTGTAGGAGGAGCAATGATACCTCTTCTTACTTTGGGAATACCAGGAGATGGAGCTACTGCAGTTCTTCTTGGAGCTTTCATGGTACATGGTATTGTTCCAGGACCATTACTGTTTAAAAATAATGCTTCATTGGTATTTGCAATATTTGCAGCCATGTTTATAGGAGCTTTTCTTATGTTGATAGTAGAGTTCTTTGGATTGAGAATATTTGCTCAGGTGCTGAGAGTACCCAAATATATGCTGCTTCCTATTGTTATAGTATTTACAACAGTTGGAGCTTTTGCTCTTGCTAGCAGGACATTTGATGTTATAGCTATTCTGGTATTTGGTATATTAGGATATATATTTGTTAAATTCAAAGTACCACAATCACCATTTATAATAGGATTTATTTTAGGAAGAATGGCAGAGGAAAACCTTAGAAGAGGACTTATACTTTCTGATAATAATATATTAGATTTTTTCTCAAAGCCAATAGCTAGTGTATTTTTAGTAGCAACTATTTTGTATTTAGGATATATGTTATTTGGATACTGTAAAAAATGCAAAGTAATGAAAATAGCATAAATATATGAAAACGGAGGGATTTATCAATGAAAAAATTTGGGAAAATATTTCTAATGGGATTATGTGCTACAGCAATATTATCTGGTTGTGGAGGAAAAAAAGATGGCGGAAAAGATGCAGCAGTATGGCCAAATAAACCAGTAGAAGTAGTTCTTCATGCATCAGCTGGAGGAGATACAGACTTTAATGCCAGAACATTTGGAGAGTTCTTTGAAAAAGAAACTAAAAAACCACTAGTAGTAACTAACATGCCTGGAGCTTCTGGATTGGCAGCTACAGAAAGTATAAAAGCAACACCTGCTAATGGATACAAAGCGTTGTTTACTCACTCAGGTCCAATGGTGGTAAATTATGTATCTGGAATATCAGATTATGATTTTAAAGAATTTGATGTAGCATGTATTCCAGCAATAGATGGAGGATCAGTATTAGTAGCAAGTAAACAGTCAGGAATCACTTCATTAAAAGATCTTATAGAAAAAAGTCAGGCTAACCCTGAAAGTATTATATATGGAACAGAATTTGGAGGATTCTCACATCTACAAGTACTGATTCTTCAAGATAAAACAGGAGTAAAGTTAAAACTTGCTGATATAGGTTCAACATCTGAAAAAGTTACAAATCTCTTAGGTGGAAGAATAGATGTAGCATCCATAGCTTATGGAAGTATAAAAGATTATGTACAAAATGGTGATATGGTAGCTCTGGCTCAATACAATGGAGAGAGAAACCCTTACTTGGGAGATGTACCAACAGCTAAAGAAAGTGGAGTAGATATGGAAATGAATAACCCATATATTATAGCTTTCCCTAAAGGAACCGATCCAGCAATAGTAGCTAAAATGAGTGAAATTGCAGAAAAAGTGGTAGGAACACCTGAATATGCTGAAAAATTGAAAATTGGATTCAGCCAACAGGCAAAAGTATTGACAACTGAAGAAGCAAAAGCTTATCTGCAAAAAATAGAAGATGAGTATATGCAATATAAAGATGTATTAAGAAATACAACAAAATAATGTTGATAAATAGAGTGGCAAAAAGTTAGATTAAACTTTAGAAATTTGAAAATCAGTGGGAGATAATCTTTCTGGTAAGAAAAGTTTTAAAATTATATTTCTGCTTTTAGCTGCTCTTTTTTTTATGGTACAGTTATGCTATAATGAATTTAAAATAGAAAACAAAGGGGTAAGAATATGAAAACTTATGGACTTATAGGAGAGAAGCTTGGACATTCCCTTTCTCCTGTCATTCATCAATATATATTTGAAAGATATGAAATAAAAGGATATTATTCTCTCTATGAGGTAGAGAAAAGCAATGCTGAAAATATAATAGAAGGGATGAAGATAATGGGAATAGAAGGAGTTAATATAACTATCCCATATAAAGAAACACTTCTTTCAAAAATAGATTTTTTATCTGAAGAGGCAGAAAAAATAGGAGCTGTAAATGTTCTTAAAGTAAAAGATGGAAAAAGCTATGGATATAACAGTGACTATTATGGATTTATAAGGTTGTTGGAAAGAGGAGATATAGTGATAAAAAATAGGGAATGTGTAGTATTGGGAACTGGAGGAGCAGCCAAGTCTGTAATAACAGCTCTTCATGCTCTGGGAGCAAAAAGTATAAAAGTAGTATCAAGAACTCTTTCAAATAAACTTACTGATCTTTTGGAAAAATTTCCATATATTAGTATAGCTATCTATGAAAACTTTTTGGAAGGAGATATTGTAATAAATACAACACCTGTGGGAATGCATCCAAATATTGGAGTTTCTCCAGTAGATGAAAAGGTTATAAAAAGATTTAAAGCAGCAGTAGATATAGTTTATAATCCATTGAAAACAGAATTTCTAAAATTGGCTGAAAAAAATGGGCTGCAGTGTGCTGATGGACTTTATATGCTTATTGAGCAGGCAGTAAAAGCACAGGAAATATGGCAGGAAACAAAATTTGATGATTCATTGGGAGAGGAACTTTATAGTTATTTAGCAGATAATTTTATAGGATAATAGGGAGAGATATAATGAAAATAATGATATTAAATGGACCTAACTTAAATTTTCTAGGTATAAGGGAGAAAAATATATATGGACAGGATAATTATCAAGATGTATGCAGACATATTATGGATAGACTTGATAATCGTGACATTGAAATAAATATATTTCAAAGCAATATAGAAGGAGAAATGATAAATATACTTCAAATGGCATATATGGAAAAGTATGATGGAATAGTTATAAATCCAGGAGCTTATACTCATACTTCAATAGCTCTTTATGATGCAATAAAAAGTATAAATATACCAACTGTTGAAGTTCATCTTTCAAATATACATCAGAGAGAAGAATTTAGACATAAATCATACACAGCTCCTGCATGTATAGGCCAGATATGTGGTTTTGGAAAAGAAGGATATATACTTGCTGTTGAAGGTTTAATCGTACGTTTATCTGAGCAAAATTTCGGCAAATAAACAAAATATATAATAACTGTAAAACTAATTAATCTTTTCTTTCTTTGTCACATTTGTTTTGACAAAATTCAGTATATATGATACTCTAAAAGTAAGGTAATAAAGAACTCATATATACCTGTGATATGGACAGGAGTTTCTACGGCTAACCTTAAAATAGCTGCTATGGGTGAAGTATACATATATAATCTTTGTTTTTTGATTTTTTGAAAAAAAGATTTACTTCATCTGAATAGAATTTTGAAATGAAGTGCTTAAAACAATTTAAAGGAGGATTATACTATGTTATCTCATAAAAGAATAAAAAAGAAAATAGTACAGAATAAAAATATAGTAAATCAGCCTAAAGAAAAAATAAAGGTCTAAGTGTGCACTTAACGGAATGAGTGTGTACTTGGACCTTTTTAATTATTTATATAAAATTTCAAGGGAGGAAATTTGTGAAAACTGATATTCAAATTGCACAGGAAGCTAAAATAGTCAACATTATGGAAATCGCAAAAAAGATAGGACTTGATGAGGACAGCATCGAACAATATGGTAAATACAAAGCTAAGGTAGATTTGAAAGTACTTAAAAACCTAGAGAACAAGAAAGATGGGAAACTGGTATTAGTTACAGCTATCACACCTACTCCTGCTGGGGAAGGGAAATCAACTGTTACAGTTGGACTTACACAAGCACTTAACAAACTTGGAAAATCTTCTATTGCAGCTCTTAGAGAACCGTCATTGGGGCCGGTATTCGGAATGAAAGGTGGAGCTACTGGTGGAGGACATTCACAGGTTATACCTATGGAGGATATAAATTTACATTTTACAGGAGATCTTCATGCTATTGGAGTTGCTCACAACTTAATAGCAGCTTGTATAGATAATCATATCAATTCTGGAAATGTTCTGGATATAGATCTTACTAAAATAACTTGGAAAAGAGTTCTGGATATGAATGACAGAGCACTTAGAAATATAGTGATAGGACTTGGAGGAAAGGCTAATGGAATTCCTAGAGAAAGTTCATTCCAAATCACTGTTGCATCTGAAATAATGGCGGCATTATGTCTTGCTACATCACTTTCAGATCTTAAAGATAAAATAAGAAGTATGGTATTTGGTTATGCAAGAGATGGAAAAGCTCTTAAAGTAGGAGATCTTAAAATAGAAGGAGCTATTGCAGCACTTCTTAAAGAAGCTATCAAACCAAACCTTGTACAGACATTAGAAAATACACCAGTATTTATTCATGGAGGACCTTTTGCAAATATAGCTCATGGATGCAACTCTATTCTAGCTACTAAACTTGCACTTAAACTTTCTGATTATGCAATAACTGAAGCTGGATTTGCTGCTGATCTTGGAGCAGAAAAATTCCTTGATATAAAATGCAGAAAAGGTGGGCTTACTCCTAACTGTGTAGTTGTAGTAGCAACTGTAAGAGCTTTAAAACACCACGGTGGAGCTAAGGAACTTTCAGAAGAGAATCTTGAAGCATTAGAAAAAGGAATAGCTAACTTAGATAAGCACATAGAAAATATGAAAAAATATAATTTACCAGTAGTAGTTGCTATTAACAGATTTGTAAGCGACACTGAAAAAGAACTTGAATTTGTTGATAAACACTGTAGAGAATTTGGAGTGCCAGTAGCTCTTTGTGAAGTATGGGCTAAAGGTGGAGAGGGAGGAATCGCTCTTGCTGAAGAAGTTCTTGCTCAATTAGAAAAAGGAACTGACAACTATACTCCACTATATGATTTAGATATGAGTATAAAAGAAAAAATAGAGAAAATAGCAAAAGAAATATATGGAGCAGATGGAGTAGAATTTACTGGTCCTGCTAAGAAAATGCTTAAAACTATAGATGAACTTGGATATGGAAAACTTCCAGTGTGTATGTCAAAAACTCAAAAATCATTATCAGATAATGCAGCACTTCTAGGAAGACCTACTGGATTTACAGTATCTGTAAAAGAATTGAGAATATCAGCTGGAGCAGGATTTATAGTAGCTATGGCAGGAGATATAATAGATATGCCAGGACTTCCTAAAAAACCAGCAGCTGAATCTATAGACATTGATGAAAATGGAAAAATTGACGGACTATTCTAATTTAACTGAAAGTAAAAAAATTAATAATAAAATATAATTGCAGGGGGCACGATGAATTATCGTATTTATGTTGAAAAGAAAGCTGGATTTGATTTAGAGGCTAAGAGATTAGAAAATGAATTAAAAGAAAGTTTTCAAGATCTAAAACTTTCAAAAGTAAGACTTCTTAATTGTTATGATGTATTTAATATTGAAGCTGCTGAATTAGCAGAAGCTAAAAAGCTTATATTCTCAGAAATAGTTACTGATACTGTAACTGAAACTCTTGATACTAAAGGAGCAAAATATTTTGCAGTAGAATTTTTACCAGGACAGTTTGACCAGAGAGCTGACTCAGCTATGCAATGTTTAAATCTGATATCTGATAAAAATCAAAATGTATCTGTTACCAGTGGAAAGGTTATTATTCTTGAAGGGGAAATAACAGAAGCAGATATAGAGAAAGTTAAAAAATATTATATCAACCCAGTTGAGATGAGAGAGAAAGACCTCACTAAATTAGAGATAGAAGAAGGAGAAAAGGCACAAGATGTTCCTGTTTTCAATGGATTTATAAATTACAGTATAGATGAATTAAAAGCTTTTAGAGAAGAATTAGGACTGGCAATGACATTAGCAGATGTGGCTTTTGTTCAGGAGTACTTTAAAAATACTGAAAAAAGAGACCCTACTGAAACAGAAATAAAAGTGTTGGATACTTACTGGTCTGACCATTGCAGACATACTACATTTGAAACAAAAATAAAAGATATAGTATTCCCAAAAACTTCTTTTGGAGATACACTTCAAAAAGCTTTTGATGAATATTTAAAAGCAAGAGAGTTCGTACATGGAGAGAGACTTGAAAAGAAATATATCTCTCTTATGGATATGGCAACTATCTGTGGAAAAGAAATGAGAAAAAGCGGAAAACTTGATGACTTAGAAGTATCTGATGAAATCAATGCCTGCTCTGTATATATTGATGTAGATGTAGATGGACAAATGGAGAAATGGCTTCTTATGTTTAAGAACGAAACTCATAACCATCCTACAGAGATTGAACCATTTGGAGGAGCTTCTACTTGTCTTGGTGGAGCTATAAGAGATCCATTATCAGGAAGATCATATGTTTATCAGGCTATAAGAGTAACTGGTTCTGGTAATCCATTGGAAAAACTTGAAGATACACTTCAAGGAAAACTTCCTCAAAAGAAAATAACTACTGGAGCAGCAAGTGGATATGCAGCTTATGGTAACCAGATTGGACTTACAACTGGACATGTATCTGAAATATATCATGATGGATATAAAGCAAAAAGAATGGAAGTAGGAGCAGTAGTTGGTGCTGTACCAGCTGACTGGGTGAGAAGGGAAAATGCTTCTAAAGGGGATATAGTTATCCTGTTAGGAGGAAAAACTGGAAGAGATGGTTGCGGAGGAGCAACTGGTTCATCTAAAGAGCATACAGGAGATTCATTGAGATTATGTGGTGCAGAAGTTCAAAAAGGAAATGCACCAGAAGAGAGAAAAATACAAAGATTATTCAGAAATCCAGAAGTTACTAGACTTATAAAAAAATGTAATGACTTTGGTGCTGGAGGAGTATCAGTAGCTATTGGAGAATTAGCTCCAGGGCTTGATATAAATCTTGATGTAGTTCCTACTAAATACTTTGGACTTAGTGGTACTGAACTTGCAATCTCTGAATCACAAGAGAGAATGGCAGTAGTAATCGAAGCTAAAGACAAAGAAAAATTTATGGAACTTGCAGGAAAAGAAAACCTTTTAGCAACAGAAGTTGCAGTGGTAACAGATGACAATAGACTTGTTCTTAATTTTAAAGGAAAGAAAATAGTAGATATTTCAAGAGACTTCCTTGATACTAACGGAGTTACTCAAGAAACTACTGTAGAAGTTGAAGATATAAAAGAAAATACTCCATTGAATGCAGTTAATTTTGAAGGAGCAGATATTAAAGACAGATGGATGAATATGCTTTCTTCTTTAAATGTAGCTTCTCAAAAAGGACTTATGGAGATATTTGATGCTACAATAGGAGCAACAACAGTACTTATGCCTTTTGGTGGAAAATATCAAATGACACCTACTGATGTAAGTGTACAAAAAATACCTCTATTAAAAGGAGAAACTGATACAGCTTCTGCTATTACTTGGGGATATGACCCAGTGCTTTCATCTTGGTCGCAATTCCATGGAGGAGCTTATGCAGTAGTTGAATCTCTTGCTAAATTAGTTGCAGTGGGAGCAGACTACAAGACTGTAAGACTTTCATTCCAAGAATACTTCCAAAAACTTGGACAAAATCCAATGAACTGGGGAAAACCATTCTCAGCATTGTTAGGAACTATAGAAGCACAAAGAGGATTTGGAATTCCAGCTATTGGTGGAAAAGACTCAATGAGTGGAACATTTAATGATATTCATGTACCACCTACACTTATATCTTTTGCAGTAACTCCTGTAAAAGCAAGTGTTGTTATATCACCAGAATTTAAAGCTGTTGGAAATAAAATATACTTAGTAAGACATCATATGCTTGATAACTATATGCCGAATATAGAGGAGCTTAAAGAAAACTTCGAGTTTGTATATGAAAATATTAAAAATGGAACTATCCTGTCAGCAATGACTTTAAAAAGAGGTGGAATAGCTGAAGCTGTAAGTAAAATGACTCTAGGAAACAGAGTTGGAGCTAAAATAGCTGATCTTGGAGAAGAGTTGTTCAAGTTAGGATATGGAACATTTGTAGTAGAAACTTCTAAAGAGCTTACAGGTAAAAATGTAGAGCTGTTGGGAGAAACAATAAAAGAGTACAAGATAGCAGTTGGGGATAAAGAAATCTGCATGACTGAAGGAGAAAAAGTATGGTTGGATAAACTATTCCCAGTATTCCCACACAAAACAATAGAAAAAGTAGAAAATTACATCTGGACACCATATGAAAAGAAAGAAATAATAGTATGTAAAAATAAAATTGCCAAACCAAGAGTATTAGTGCCAGCATTTCCAGGAACTAACTGTGAATATGATTCAGCCAGAGTATTTGAAAAAGCTGGAGCAGAGGCTAACATACTTTTATTTAGAAATATAACTCAAGATTATATCAATGATTCAATAGAAAAAATGGTAAAAGAGATAAATAATTCACAAATACTTATGTTTCCAGGAGGATTCAGTTCTGGAGATGAGCCTGATGGATCAGGAAAATTCATTGCAACTGTACTTACAAATCCTAAGATAGCAGAAGCAATAGCCAAATTCCTAGAAAGAGATGGATTGATACTAGGTATTTGTAACGGATTCCAAGCTCTTGTAAAATCAGGACTTCTGCCATATGGAGAAATTGGAAAAGTTACTGAAAATTCTCCAACTCTTACATTCAACAAGATAGGTAGACATGTTTCTCAAATGGTAAAAACAAAAGTTACTTCAAATAATTCACCATGGCTAGCAGGAATTGAAACTGGAGAGGAATTTGAAATAGCTGTATCACATGGAGAGGGAAGATTCTTCGCTAATGATGAAGTTATCAAAAAACTATTTGAAAATGGACAAGTAGCAACTCAATATGTAAATCTTGATGGAATTCCTACTAATGAGTTTAGATTTAATCCTAATGCCTCTACATGTGCTATTGAAGGGATCACTTCAATAGATGGTAAAGTATTTGGTAAAATGGGACATTCTGAAAGAGCAGGTAAAAATATTTTCAAAAATATCACTGGAAACAAAGAACAAAAGATATTTGAAAATGGAGTTAAATACTTTAAATAGAATTTAAATATTTTAAATAATAGATATTCTTAGGAGGATAGTAAAAAATGAAAGTTGCCATAATATTTGGTAGTAAATCAGATACAGATAAAATGAAGGGAGCAGCTAACTGCTTAAAAGAGTTTGGAATTGAATATTCTGCTCATGTTCTTTCTGCTCACAGAGTACCAGAAAAATTAGAAGAAACATTGGAAAAACTAGAAAAAGATGGATATGAAGTAATAATAGCAGGAGCTGGGTTGGCTGCCCATCTTCCTGGGGTTATAGCATCTAAAACTGTGCTTCCTGTAATAGGAGTACCTATTGAAGCAGCTTTTAATGGAATGGATGCACTTCTTTCAATAGTACAGATGCCTAAATCTATTCCAGTAGCAACAGTTGGAGTTAATAACTCATATAATGCTGGAATGCTTGCAGTACAAATGTTTTCTTTAAAATGTCCTGAATTAAAAGAGAAACTTGTAAAATTCAGAAAAGATATGAAAGCAAAATTTATAGCTGATAATGAAACTGGGGTAGAGCTATAAAATAACTTAATCAAGAATTTTTTAATTTTAATACATTAATTATTTCTAGGAGGAAAAAAAGAAATGTCTGCACAAAAAAAAGAATTTATTTATGAAGGAAAAGCTAAACAAGTATACTCAACTGATGATGAAAATTTAGTTATTATTCATTACAAAGATGATGCAACAGCAGGAAATGGAGCTAAAAAGGGAACTATAGAAAACAAAGGGATAATGAATAATAAAATAACTGCAATGCTGTTTGAAATGCTTGAAAAAAATGGGATAAAAACTCATTTGGTAGAAGTACTTAATGATAGAGATCAACTTTGTCAAAAAGTAAAAATATTTCCTTTAGAAGTAATAGTGAGAAATGTTATAGCTGGATCAATGGCTAAAAGAGTAGGGGTAGAAGAGGGAACTAAACCTGTAAATACTATATTTGAAATTTGCTATAAAAATGATGCTTATGGAGATCCATTAATAAATGATCACCATGCAGTTGCACTAGGACTTGCTACTTATGAAGAGCTAGCTGAGATCTATAGAATAACTGGGCAAATCAATGACCTGTTGAAAAATGCTTTTGATAAAATAGGAATTACTTTAGTTGACTTCAAAATAGAGTTTGGTAAAAATAATAAAGGAGAAATCCTTCTTGCAGATGAAATCACTCCAGATACTTGCAGATTATGGGATAAAGAAACTGGTATGAAATTAGATAAAGACAGATTTAGAAGAGATTTAGGCGGAATAGAAGAAGCATATATAGAAGTCTTAAAAAGATTGGGGGCTGAATAATGAACTGCACAGAAATGATGTTAGCAAAGGACAAAATGGAAGAGGAATGTGGAGTTTTCGGAGTATACAGCAAAACTCAAAAAGAAGTTTCACAATTAACTTACTATGCCCTATATGCTCTTCAACACAGAGGACAGGAAAGTGCAGGAATAACTGTTTCGAATAATGGAGAATTAATAACATATAAAGGTATGGGACTTACAGCTGATGTATTTACACAGGAAACTCTAAATAATTTAAAAGGAAATGCAGCCATAGGGCATGTAAGATATTCAACTACTGGTGAAAGCAAAATAGAAAATGCACAGCCTTTGGAAAGCAGATTTAAACTTGGACAAATAGCAGTTGCTCATAATGGAAATTTGACAAATACTAAAGTAATCAGAGAATTATTAGAAGATGGAGGAGCTACTTTTACATCTACTACTGACTCAGAAGTAATAATAAAAATGGTAGCCAGAAAAGCTATGAACGGGTTTGAAGAAGCTATCAGAAGTACAGTTGGAGCTATAAAAGGAGCTTATGCTTTGGTAATATTAGCAGACAACAAACTTATAGGAGTAAGAGATCCATATGGAATCAGGCCTCTATGTCTTGGAATGAATGATGAGGGAGATTATTTCCTTGCTTCTGAATCATGTGCTATAGATTCTATAGGGGGGCATCTGATAAGAGATGTAGAAGCTGGAGAAATGGTAATCATAGATGAAACAGGAGTTAAATCAATCAGATATGCTGAAAATAATAAAGTAGCACCTTGTTCATTTGAGCATATTTACTTTGCAAGGCCTGATAGTATTATAGATGGAATAAATGTATATGAAGCAAGAGTAAAAGCTGGAAGACTTCTGGCTAAACAGATGAAAATTGAAGCTGATATTGTTATTGGAGTACCAGATTCGGGAATACCAGCAGCTATTGGATATGCTGAAGAAAGTGGAATACCATATGCTATGGGGCTTATCAAAAATAAATATATTGGAAGAACATTTATCAAACCAACTCAAGCTTTAAGAGAACAGGCTGTAATGGTAAAACTTAATCCTTTAAGAGTACAGCTTGAAGGAAAAAGAGTAGTAATCATTGATGACTCTCTAGTAAGAGGAACAACAAGTAAAATACTTATTGACTTAATAAGAAGAGCAGGAGCTAAGGAAGTTCACTTCAGATCAGCTTCTCCAGCAGTTAAATATTCTTGTTTCTATGGAATAGATACTGCACACAGAGAAGAACTTATAGCTGCTAGGATGACAGTTGATGAGATAAGAAAAGAGATAAATGCAGATACATTGGATTACTTATCAATGGATAATATGATAAAATCATTAAATTGTAAAGATTATTGTGTGGGATGTTTCAGTGGGGAATATCCTATGTGTACACCAACAGAAGAGTAAAAAATTATTTGGGAGGAAAAAATGGCAATTTCTTATAAAGAAGCTGGAGTAGATAAAGAAGAAGGTTACAAGGCAGTGGAACTTATGAAAAAAGCAGTAGCTAAAACTCAAAACAGCAGTGTACTTAATGGACTTGGAAGTTTTGGAGCTATGTATGAATTGGGAAAATATGAAAATCCTGTATTAGTTTCTGGAACTGATGGAGTAGGAACAAAACTTGAAGTAGCATTGACATCGAAAAAATATGATACAGTAGGAATAGATGCTGTGGCTATGTGTGTAAATGATGTACTCTGTCATGGAGCAAAACCTATATTCTTCTTGGATTATCTAGCTTGTGGAAAACTAGATGCTGAAATAGCAGCTGAACTTGTTTCAGGAGTAGCAGAGGGATGTTATCAGGCAGGAGCAGCACTTATTGGTGGAGAAACTGCTGAAATGCCAGGATTTTATAAAGTGGGAGATTATGATATTGCTGGTTTTTGTGTAGGGGCAGTAGAAAAGTCTAAAATAATAAATGGAAGTACTACTTCTGAGGGAGATATCCTTATAGCTATACCTTCTTCTGGAGTACACAGCAATGGATTCTCATTAGTAAGAAAAGTAATAACTGATTATACTAAAGATTTTAATGGAAAGCCTATCAGTGAAACTCTTTTAACACCTACAAAAATATATGTTAAACCTGTATTAGCTGTGTTAGAAAAATATAATGTAAAAGGAATGGCTCACATAACTGGAGGAGGTCTTCCTGAAAATCTTCCTAGAACTATAAGTGAAGGACACCAGCCAGTAGTTTTCAAAGATAAATTAAGAGTTCTTGATATATTCAAATATATTCAAAAAGAGGGAGAAATACCTGAAAGTGAAATGTATGGTACATTCAATATGGGTGTAGGATTTGTTTTGGTAGTAGATTCTAAAGATAAAAATGGTGTAATAGAAGAATTGGCAAAACATGGAGAGGAAGCTTTTGAGATAGGATATGTTCAAAAGGGAGAGAAAGGTCTATGTTTAAGATAGCAGTATTAGTATCAGGAGGAGGAAGCAATCTTCAATCTATAATAGAGAAGTCGAAGAGTAGAGAGCTGGCCTGTGAAATAGCCTGTGTCATTGGAGACAGAGAATGTTATGGAGTGGAGAGAGCAGCTGAACAAGGGATAGTAAGCTGTGTTCTTGACAGAAAAGTTTTTAAAAAAGAATTGTGCAGGGAGATAGACAGAGTCGTTTCTGAAAAAGAAGTAGATCTTATAGTTCTTGCAGGATTTTTATCTATAATTGATGAAGAATTTGTGGAAAAATGGAAAGGGAAGATAATCAATATTCATCCATCACTTCTTCCTAAATTTGGAGGACCTGGAATGTATGGAATAAAAGTACATGAAGCAGTCCTTGCAGCAGGAGAAAAAGAAAGCGGGTGTACAGTTCACTATGTAGATAATGGAGTGGACAGCGGAGAGATAATCTTTCAAGTAAAAGTTCCTGTAATGCAAGGGGATACTGCTGAAATTCTTCAAAAAAGAATATTAGTAGAAGAACACAAACTTTTACCAAAATCTATTTCTAAAATAATATCAGAGAGATAAAAAGGAGAAAAAGTTGATGAAAAGAGCATTAATATCAGTTTTTGATAAGAATGGTATATTAGAATTTGCTAACTTTTTAGTTAAACATGGAGTAGAAATAATTTCAACAGGTGGAACATATAAACATTTAAAAGAAAATGGAGTGCCTGTAATAGAGGTTGCTGAAGTTACTGGAGCTCCTGAAATGCTTGATGGAAGAGTGAAAACTCTTCATCCAGTTATTCATGGGGGAATACTTGCAATAAGAGATAATGCTGAACATATGGCGACTATTAAAGAAAGAGGAATATCTACTATTGATATGGTGGTTGTAAATCTTTATCCTTTCTTTAAGAAAGTAAATGAAGACCTTACTTTTGAAGAAAAAGTAGAATTTATAGATATTGGTGGGCCTACTATGCTGAGATCTGCTGCTAAATCATTTAAAGATGTAGTAGTTATAAGTGACACTGCTGATTATGAAACAGTAATGAAAGAAATGGAAACTGGAGAGGTTACATTTGAAACTAAAAAAAGACTGGCTGGAAAAGTATTTAATCTAACATCAGCTTATGATGCGGCTATATCTCAATTCTTATTGGGAGATGAGATACCTAAATATCTAAATGCTTCATATGAAAAATTAATGGATCTTAGATATGGAGAAAATCCACATCAGAAGGCTGCATATTATGTATCTACTACTGATACAGGAGCTATGAAAGACTTTGAACAGTTAAATGGGAAGGAACTTTCATTTAACAATCTAAGAGATATGGATGTAGCTTGGAGAACTGTATGTGAATTTATAGAGCCTGCATGCTGTGGCTTGAAACACTCTACTCCTTGTGGAGCAGCTATTGGCAAAGATGTTCATGAAGCTTATGTAAAAGCTTATGAATGTGATCCTGTGTCTATTTTTGGTGGAATAGTAGCTTTAAATAAAGAAGTAGATGCAGATACAGCTAGGGAAATGATAAAAATATTCTTAGAGATTGTAATAGCACCATCATTTACTGATGAAGCTTTAGAAGTACTTAAAACTAAGAAAAATCTTAGAGTTATAAAATGCAAACATACACCACAGGATAAAATCAATATGGTAAAAGTAGATGGAGGACTTCTTATTCAAGATGAAGATTTAAGCTTTACTACTGATTATGAAGCAGTTACTGAGAAAGCTCCAACTGCTGAAGAAATGGAAAACCTTATCTTTGGAATGAAAGTGGTAAAACATGTAAAGTCAAATGCTATTGTTGTAGTAAAAGATATGATGGCAGTAGGAATTGGAAATGGTGAAACTAACAGAATATGGCCAACTAGACAGGCAATAGAAAGAGCAGGAGATAAAATAGAAGGAGCTATTCTTGCTTCTGATGCTTTCTTTCCATTCAGAGATGTTGTTGATGAATGTGCAAAAGCTGGAATAAGAGCTATCATTCAGCCAGGTGGTTCTATGAGAGATCAGGAATCTATTGATGCATGTAATGAGCATGGAATTTCAATGGTATTCACTGGGATGAGACACTTCAAACACTAATACAAAGGAGATATTAAAGTATGAAAATATTAGTAGTTGGCAGCGGTGGAAGAGAACATGCTATCTGCTGGAAAGTAAGCCAGAATAAAAATGTAGAAAAAGTTTTCTGTGCTCCTGGTAACGGAGGAACTGCAACACTTCCAAAAGGAGAGAATGTAAATATAAAAGGAATAGATGAACTTTTAGCATTTGCTGTAAAAGAAAATATAGATCTTACTATTGTGGGAAGTGAAGAACTTCTTGTAGATGGAATAGTGGATAAATTCCAAGAAAAAGGACTGAAAATATTTGGACCAGATAAAAAAGCTGCTCTTTTAGAAGGATCAAAAGCATATGCAAAGGATTTTATGAAAAAATATGGAGTGAAAACTGCTGCTTATGAAATATTTACTTGTCCTGAAAAAGCAACAGAATATATAAAAACTTGTGAATTTCCGTTAGTTGTAAAAGCCAGTGGGCTTGCAGCAGGAAAAGGAGTTCTTATATGTCAGAATTTAGAAGAGGCTTTGAAAGCTGTAGATGAAATCATGGTAGATAAAGTATTCAGCAGTGCTGGAGAAGAAATAGTTGTTGAAGAATTTTTAGATGGAGTAGAAGCTTCTATATTATCAGTTACAGATTCTAAAATTATACTTCCTTTTATATCTGCTAAAGATCATAAAAAGATAGGAGAAAAGGAAACAGGACTAAATACTGGAGGAATGGGGACAATAGCTCCTAATCCTTATGTAACGAAAGAAGTGTATGATGCTTTTATTACAGGAATTATGAATCCAACTTTAGAAGGTATCAAAGCTGAAGGAATGAATTTTGCAGGAGTCATTTTCTTTGGTCTTATGATAAATGAAAAGGGAGTATACCTTCTTGAATATAATATGAGAATGGGAGATCCTGAAACTCAAGTAGTTTTACCTTTACTTGAATCAGATTTTGTGGAACTTCTTGAAAGTGCTTTAGAAGGAAAATTAGATACTGCTGAAGTAAAATGGAGCAATAAGTCAGCTTGCTGTGTAGTTCTTGCTTCTGGTGGATATCCTGAAGCTTATAAGAAAGGATATGCAATAACTGGAATAGAAAAAGCAGACAATATGGTTTTTGTAGCTGGAGCTAAGCTGGAAAATGAAAAACTTCTGACTAATGGCGGAAGAGTATTGAATGTAGTGGCTGTAGGAAATGACCTGGAAGATGCAAGAGCGAAAGCTTATGCAGATGCTGAAAAGATTGAATTTACAGATAAATGTTATAGAAAAGATATTGGAGTACTATATAGATAAAAATTTAAAAGAGGGTAGCCTTCTGAATATTGGCTACCCTCTTTTTTATACAATGAAGCATTATTTATTATAACAATTCAAAAGTGTAATTCCTGTACATACAAGTGCAAGGGCAGCAATAGTTTCCAGTCCAAGACTATGATATTCAGAAAGAACTATGGCAGATAATAAAGTTCCAAATATAGGTTCCATAGCTTTATAACCAACTATTTTTGATATAGGATTGTATTTTAAAAGTATTCCCCAAGTCACAAATGTAATGGAAGAAACAAATACCAGATAAAAAAGAATGAAAAAAGCTTCAATATTTTCAATATGCAGTCTTCCTCCTAATCCAATTCCTATTAATAGAAGAAAAGACCCACCTATTAAAAATTGCCACCCACTTAATGTAACAGCATTTTCATTTGTTGAAAACATTTTAGTTATACAATCTGAAAGCCCGAATACTACTGCACTTAGAAGCAATAATCCCTCTCCTCTGAAAGTGAAGGAAAAAGTAAAATCTCCATCTAAATTCAGAAGGACAATAGCAGAAAAGCATAATAATCCTGCAATACATTTTATTGTAGTAAACTTTTCCTGATGAAAGATAAAACAAGAAGCTAGCATAGCAAAGACCAGATTAGTCCCATTTATGACAGATGCTTTTATTCCACTTGTACCAGCAAGTCCAAGATACATCAAGGAATAAAAAATAGTAGTACGAATAAATCCTAAAAATGCTATTTTGGAAAAATTACCTTTAGCTGGGAATAAAAAAGATTTATGTATAATACTTCCAACAGCTATTGTAGCTATGCCTGCTAATGTAAAGCGTAATCCTGCAAACAAAATGATTGCAGCAGTGGCCCCAGATTTGATATTGAAAAGAGTATAGCCAAGTTTTATACTGGGAAAAGCACTTCCTCCCAGAATACAATATATCATTGCTAGAGTAAATACAACAGTGCCTCTTGAAAAATATGATGATTTAGATTCATCATTCATAATCTTTCCCCCTCTTAATATAAATTCTATGATTCAATTTTTTTGTACTGAAAATAATTGCAGGCATATACTGTACCAGCTATAAACAAAACTATTGTAACTGCTGCAAAAGGCAAAAGTTTGTTTATTTCATATATAAATCCAGTAAATAATGAACCAGTTATCATTCCAAAAGATTTAGCTGAATTGAAATATCCTGATAAAAGTCCATAATTACTGCTTTGACCTCTAGTAAATAATGACTGTTGTATAGGAACATATATTGCATTGAATATGTAGAACAATACACTGAATAAAAAGAAGATAAATATTTTAGAACTGAATATAAGTACAAATATACCCATAATGCTGTTTGAAAAAAGTATTACAGGAAAAATTTTTCTTAAATCAAACTTATTAGCAAGCCACATATTTATAGTAAGATTGGCAAAGAGTCCAAGAATACCAATCATCCCCATTATTCCGCCATTGTATGATGGAGGAAGATTAAGAGCAGACTTTATATAAAAGTTAAAGCTGTTGTTAAAGCCAACTCTGGAAAATTCAGTAAGTATAACTCCAATGAAAAATATTACAATAGGAAAAGTAAGAATTTCCTTTCCTTTTTCTATATCTATTATCTTTATTATTTTCTTGAAATTTATCTTTTCTTTTATTCGTTTTTCTTCACTTAAACTTTCAGGAAGGAAAATTTTAAATAAAAAAGTTTCAATAAGCAGCAGAGGTATTTGGAGCATAAAAGTATAATAAATATTTAGTTTACCTAAAAATCCACCTATAAAAAATCCTACAGATACTGCCATTGTAACCAATGCTGCAAAAAAAGATAAAGTTTTTGTTCTTTCATGTCCCTTAGTCATATCTGAAATATATGCAAGAGCTGTTACTAAAAATCCACCTGAAAATATACCAGCAAAAAATCTGAAAAATAAAATAAAAGGCAAACTATCACAAACAGCAAAACCAAACTGCCCAACAGCGTAACCTGTCATACATATTCTGATAACTGTAACTCTTCCTTTTCTATCACTCAATTCTCCCCAGAAAGGAGAAAATAAAAAGTTTGAAAAAGACATTGTAGCAAAGAGTAATCCAAAAACATAATCAGGCATATTCAAAGATTCAACGTATGCAGGAGTAACAGGATGAATAAGGTTATTAATAAGATTGACACAAAAATAAAGTATAAAAAATCTTGTCATTTGTTTTTTTATTTCCAATAAAAACATCCCCTGTGATTATGAAGTTCAGCTTAAAAAAGCAAATTTATCATCTTTTATAAGCTGGTCTTCTTGTATTTTATAATATTTAAAATGTAAATTTTTATAATCTTTTGTGTATTCTCCTATATTAATTGGAGAATCTATGGAATAAATGTTTATGTCAAGTTTATTAAAATCAGGATAAGTCTTTTTTATATACAACAGAGCACCAGTTAAATATAGATTTTCCTGTTCTGAAGTTATTACAGCTATTTTTTCATCTTTTACCAGTAATATTTTTCCTGCTAACTCTATAGCATGAGAATTGATGAGAGATTCTGGATTCCCTTTGAGATTCAATGTAAGGACTCTATTCCAAAAATTTTGAAATTGAGAAGAATACTTATCATCATTTGATAAAAGTGAGATTACCTTGACTTTATCATCTTTTTTAATTTTTGAATTTATTTTATCCATTTCATCAGCTAAAAGTTCATTTTTTAGTTTTGCATATTTAGCATTGCTGATATAATGGATAACAGCATAGTCAGTAGTTTTAGTAATAGGTTTTTCCTTTGCAGGTGTCTTTACTACTTTTGAAGGAATATTTTTTTGTGTTGTGTTAGTTCTTGGAGTTTTATCTTTAATATAAGGGCTATCACAGCTGATTAAAAGAAAAAAAGCTGAAATAAGACAGATGTTTTTAAAGTATTTCATTTCATTCCCCCTAATTTTATATAAATAAAAGAATTATCATAAATTATAAAAAAATCTTCAATATTATGTTAAATATTGAAGATTTTTAATCACTATTTGAATTTATTATCAAGTTCTCTATAGTGAGTGTCTTCTCCCGGATGTACAGTGAATTGAGATTTCATATTTTTGATAAAAGTTCCCATTTCATCAGCACTTCCTACAATTCTATTAAAAATACCAAGATATTCAGTAATAATAGGATTGTCAATGTCATATGGATATCTCATCAAATGATCAATCTCGCTCCATGCTTCTTCAAAAACTGTTCTAACTTGTATTTCTACAAGAATTTCATCATGACTTGTTACAGGTATCCCAATAAGATAATGTACAGAACGATAACCATGATCTCTTACTACTATTTCACAATTTAGTTCAGAAATACTTTCCTGAAGCTGAGCTACATTGTAATCTCCACGTCTTATATTTACCTGAGGAGTTTCTCTTATTTCCCATAATTTCATTATTTCATCATGTATTCCTCTCCAGTCATCTTTAAATAAATGGAGAACTCTGATACCTATGAGGTCAGTCACTATGTCTTTGTATGTTTCAACAGAAATGCCTCTGCTCACATATTTATTTCCTTTACGGATTATTTTTTCTATAAGGTGTTCAGGTTTTTTTACTCTCCTTCTCACTGAATGTACATTAGGTACATCTATAAGTTTTGATACTATATGTTCTGCTTCTTTTTCAAGATAAGGAACAAGTTTATTATAATCTTCATATATCTTTACTAATTCATCCCAGATCAATCCTGTAGATTCAAAATACTCTTCATCAATACAAAAGTTTTTGAAAAACTGATCTTTATCCAATAAGTCAGACATACTTCACCTCTTCATATTAGATTTTTTTTATTTTTTCTAAAGTTATTTCCACTGCTTTTCTATAACAGCATATTTCATTTTTTTCATTTATTTCTCTAGGAGAAATAGGTTCTATAAGTTTAACATGTTCTTTTAAATCAAAATTTATTCCATGGAGCTGTAAATTATGTATTTTTTCAAAACTTACTATATCTCCTGGAAGGATATTATAATTATTTTTTATTCTGAAATTAACCCAGTTAGAAAGGTTTTCATCTTTCAAATAAGAATTTAAAAGAAAAAGTGAGTAAAAACTATCTTTAACATCATTTATATTTTTTTCTTTATAAAGTTCCAGTTCATTTGTTATAAATTTATATGAGTTAATAGTTTCAGTTATAATAGTAAATTTATAAACTTCAAGTCTGTTTTCAAAAGATATATCTCCTATAAGCTGATTATATTTAAAAGTAATATTTTCACCAGCAAATATTCTTTTGAAAATTTCCACAACTTCACTTAAACGAGAAGTTTTAACTTTATCATGGATATCATATTTAAAGTAATCATCTTTTTTAACAAGTGTTTGCTTATCATTAAGCTCTATACTTAAAGCCAGTTTAAATTCTCTGGTTTTTATTTCTAACAACTTAAATTTACTGTATACCAGTATTTTTAATGTAACATTATGAATACTAGTATTTCCAATCTTTATTGAAGTAGTACCAATATTTACTATTTCATCAAAATCCATTTTTTCGGAGAAATTTTTGTACCTAATTGGAAAATTTTTAAGCTGTAAAGAAGTATATTTTATTTCAAGACCACTTTCAAAAGATGGGTTATCAGTTGAAATAACTATATGTCTAGGTTCAGTGTTTTCTCCAGCTGCAACTTTTTTAATATCTTCGTTTATAAAAACAGAATTATCAGAAATTATATTATTCGTTGAGGTAATTGTTTCATTGTTATTCTGAACTATATTAATATCTTCATTTACAGAAATAGAGTCATCAGAAATTATATTATCCATTGAGGTAATTATTTCATCGTTATTCTGAACTATACCAGTGTCTTTGTTTACAGAAATAGAGTTATCAGAGATTTCATTATTTGTTTTATTATTTTCTATTATGTATTTTTCAGAAGAATCTTCTGGAAACAATGGTATTTTAATGGTATCAATATTATTTTTACTATTTTTGTTGGTAATATCCAGATGCTCTGTGGTATGTTCTCCTAGAGATATTACCTTACTAACTTTTTTTTTAAAACATCATCTCCATCAGCATCAATTACAGTATGAAGATTAGCAAGAAGCTCTTTTTCACTTAATGTTGTAAGTTTTATGTTATATTTATTTATAAAGTCAGTAACCTTAGGATCTATTATGGAAGTTGATGTTACCACATAGACAGGCTGTTCATTGTTTTTTGTCATTGATAAAAGAAAATCAAGCATATTTAAGAAATCTGGATCTTTAAGATCTACTCCCAAAAAAATAGTAGGTCTACTTGTCAGTTCTAAACTTAAATTATTAAAAAAGTCTTTATAAAATTCAAGGACTTTTAATTTTCTGATATCTTGGCTTGTCAAAAAAAGATCTTCAGAATTATAGATAGTCCCCATAATTTTATAAAATCTTATTTTTCCTTCAGTTGTTTTTGATGGCTTTAAAGGAGTAGATACAGAAACAAGATTAGCAAACAAACGTTCAATTATTACATCATAATTCATGGTAAATATAGCTTCAAAATATCCAGAATTAAAGATATCACTATATATTTCAACATTTTTATGATGTTTTAAATCAAAAATTTCTCTGATGTGTTTTATTAATCCTTTTTTTGAATTTACTACTGCATCAAGATAAGTCTGAGATGTTTCAGCTAAAGAATTTATATTTTTAATATAGCCTTTAGCTGACTGTTTGATATCAGACAGAACAGATTCGGCTATTTCAAGTCTTGTTGGGTAACCAGTGATTTTGCTTAGAAAATCTCCAGTAAAAAGATTCAATTTTTGATCTTTTTCAAACTTATCAAAAAAGTTATTCATGGTATCACCTACCTTGTTAGTTAATTGTTCTATCACTATTAGTATAACTTAAAATGATTAATTTAACAACAAAAAAATTTCAAAAAGTCAAGAAAAAAACACTTAATTCAAAATCTATAAAAAAATTTAATAAGAAAAAGGAAATCGTAAATTAAAATTCAAATTATTAATTAGAAAAATTTTTAAAAAAATGCTATTATCTTATGTATAGAGGTGATTAAATGAATCTAGTTATTACTTTTTTTAAAGATTATATAGCAATCATAAATATGGTATTTCTTATTATCATTATTTTGATTGAACGAAGAAAGCCAGTATATACACTTTTTTGGATAACAATACTTATACTTGCTCCATATTTAGGTTTTATAGCCTATTTATTTTTCGGACTTAGTTTTCAGAAAAAAAGAGTGGTAAATCAGTTTTATAAATGGAAATTTCTTCACAGTAAAAAAGTTATTAAATCTTCTGAAAGGGCTGATTTAGTAAGATGGAAGCAGTTAATTTCCTATCTTGAAATATCTTCAAAGAATAGATTAACTACTCTTAATTCAATGAAAATATTTACTGAGGGAAATCATTTTTTTAATAGCATGATAAATGATTTGAAAAGGGCAGAAAAAACTATATATATGGAATACTATATATTCAAATATGATGAATTAGGAAAATCTATAGTTGATATTTTGATTCAAAAGGCAAAAGAAGGGGTAGATATCAAAATCATAGCAGATGAAGCTGGTGGTACTAGTCGAAGAATGCTTAGAAAAATGAGAGAAAATAAAATAGATGTGGAAATATTTTTCCCATCCCATTTCCCATTTCTAAAGATAGCTAACTTAAGAGCAAACTATAGAGATCATAGAAAATTGTGTATTGTTGACAGTAAACTGGGATATATTGGGGGATTCAATATTGGAGATGAATATCTTGGCAAAGGTAAATTAGGATATTGGAGAGATACAGGTGTGAGAGCTTTTGGAGAAGTAGCGCTTGAACTGGAAAGAGAGTTCTTTTTTTCATGGGGAATAGTAAAGAAAAAACATATAGAATATGAAGAAAAAAAATACCAATATGAAAGAGAAGCCATACAGGAGGTAATAAAGGACAGAGGAAAATATTCTGGATATGCTCAGGTGGTGAGCAGTGGTCCAAATTATCAATTTAGGACTATGAGAGATACATTTTTAAAAATAATAATGGAAGCAAAAAATTATATCTATATACAGACACCATATTTTGTTCCTGATGATACAGTATTAGAAGCTTTGAAGATAGCAGCTATGTCAGGAGTTCATATAAAAATAATGATACCTGACAGACCAGATCATTTCTTTATATATTGGGTAAATCAATATTTTGTGGGAGAACTTCTGGATTTAGGAGTAAAGGTATATAGGTACAATAAAGGATTCCTTCATAGTAAAATGATTATGGCTGATAGCGAAATAGTTAGTATAGGAACTGCAAATTTTGATAATAGAAGTTTCTATCAGAATTTTGAAATAAACATAAATATATATGAAAAAGATGTAGCTGAGGAATTTAGAGAAATATTTTATAGGGATATGAAAGTCAGTAGTAAGATGCTGAGAAGTGAATATAGCAACAGAGGTTATTATATTAAATTTAAAGAATCAATATGTCGTTTACTTGCTCCTATTTTATAAATAGGAGTTTTTTACAATGTAAAAGTAAATTGTTAAAAATGACAGTAAAATTATCAGTGAATATTTTTTAGTTTGATTTATTTTTAATAAAGAATAAATAAAGAATAAATAATTTGACATAATTAATTAAAAATAAGTGAAAGGAGCAAAGTAAATGGAAATAAGAGTATTAAAATATTTTTTAATGACAGCAAGAGAAGAAAATATAACCAGAGCTGCTGCCCTTCTGCATATTACACAGCCTACCCTTTCAAGACAATTAATGCAGCTTGAGGAAGAACTTGGAGTAAAACTTTTTCACAGAAGCAGACATCGTATTATTTTAACTGATGATGGAATGTTACTAAAACGTAGAGCTGAGGAAATTGTTTCTCTTGCTGATAAGACAGAGCGTGAATTTTCTCAAAAAGAAGAAAATCTTGTTGGAGAACTTGTAATAGGGAGCGGAGAATTACAAAGTTCACAATTCTTATCTATGCTGCTTGCCTCATTTCAGAAAAAACATCCACAAATATATTATGAAATTTACAGTGGAAATTCAGATAATATTAAAGAAAAGATTGAAAGGGGAGTTCTTGATTTGGGATTGCTGGTTGAACCAGTTGATATTACTAGATATGAATTTATAAGACTTCCTGTAAAAGAAGAATGGGGTATACTTATAAATAAAGATTCAGAATTAGTCAAAAAAAAGAATGTGACTTCTAAAGATTTAATTAATATACCACTGATTATGACTAAACGTGAAACTTTGCAGAAAGAATTAAAAAACTGGTTTGGAATACATTCAGAAGAAATTAAAATTGTTGCCAGTGGAAATCTCTTATATAATATGGCCATTATGGCAAAAAATAGAATAGGAGTTGTAATTACACCAAAACTAGATTGTCAATATGATGGACTTTCTTTTATTCCTCTTTTCCCTAAATTAGAGTCAACAACAGTGCTGGTATGGAAAAAAAATCAGGCTTTTTCTCCAGTTGCATCAGCATTTATTGAATATATTAAAAAATACATTTCAGGCATTTTTAATGATACAAACTAAGTATTGGACATAATAAAATAATAAAGTTAAAATGTAGTTATCCAATAGGGTAGCTGCATTTTTTTATTTAAAGGGTAATCAGGAAGTGAGAGAGATGATATTTGATGAAATAATAAGATATTATAATATATCTGATGAAGCTGTTCAGGAATATAAAAACTGTGGATTTTGCAGAATAAAAGTAGAAAATAAATGTAATGATTCAGATTTAGAAAAGTTAAAGTTAATTTTATTGTTACAGGACAGTGGATTTGATGTGAAAGAGATTGAGGACTATATAAAAATACAAACAATAGATGAAAAGGGAGATATAAAAAAAATGAAACTGCTCAATGAAAAAAGAAATCAAATACTGGAGAAGATTCATATATGTGAGAAACAACTGGGCAATTTAGATTACATCAGACATGAAATTCGTAAAAACATTGACAGCAAATAGTAATAATATTGAAGGAGGATTTTAAAATGAAATTGGATTTTCAATATTGTATTATTGCTAAACTCCAGTTAAAAAATAAATTTTAATAATCTGAATAAAAATTAAAAAGTTAGAAAAATATTATATTTTCATTCTAATTAAAATGGGAGATATAAAAAAATTATTTTTAAAAAACGTTAAAAAATTGCTTATTAAAATATATATAAGGAGAGTAGGATAGTATGAAAACAATGAAAAAAGAGGAATTTGAAAAAATAAATATTTTTGGAATTGGAAAACCTAATGATGCATATGCAGAATATTTCACAGGAAATTCGTTTTTAAATTTTCTTATGGAACAGGGAGCTTCTTCCGTATTTCTTGCAAATGTGACATTTGAGCCAAGATGTCGTAATAATTGGCACATTCATCATGCTGATAAAGGAGGAGGACAGATTTTAATCTGCACAGCAGGTGAAGGATGGTATCAGGAAGAAGGAAAGAAGGCAGTGAGCCTTAAAGCGGGAATGATAATTGTTATAGCTCCTGAAGTAAAGCACTGGCATGGAGCAAAGGCAGATTCATGGTTTAGTCATATAGCTGTTGAAGTGCCAGGTGAAAATTGTTCAAATGAATGGTGTGAACCAGTTGATGATAAAGAATATAATAAATTATAAAAAAATATGATGATATAAAAGTAAAAAGCTATAAAGAGAAAATAAAATATTATATAGATGAACAAACAAATAGAAAAAATAATATATTAGTCAAATAAAAAAATAGAAAGAAAAAATAAGTATTATCAGAGTGATAAGAGAGAAGGGATAAAATTATGAAATTGAAAATTGTATTAATAGTAACAGTAATATTTCTTTCAATAATAGCTTATGGTGCAGAGGAAAAAATAAAATTTTCTTTTGATAATAAAGAAATAATAGTGGTTTTAGAAAATAATAGTGCAGCAGAAAGTTTATTAGAACAGCTACCATTAACATTAGAATTTGAAGATTACAGCAATATAGAAAAAATAACCTATCTTCCTCAAAAACTTGACATAAGTCAGGCATCAGACAGTTGTACTCCTCATAAAGGAGATTTGACCTATTATTCTCCATGGGGAAATTTAGCATTTTTTTATAGAGATTTCAGACATTCAAAAGGACTTGTACCTTTAGGAAAAATAGAAAGTGGAGCTGAAGAATTGAAAGAGATTGATAAAAGTATATCTGTAAAAATTGAAAGAATAAATAAATAATGAGGTGAATCTTATGAAAAGAAGATTTATTATGCTTTTAATATCTGTATTTGGTTTTACATCTGCTCTTGGAGCAGAGGAGAAGGGATTAAATCAAAAGCAACAGGAAATAGTGAGAATATCTGCTTTTACAGCCAGTGGAGATTTAGAAGATTTGAAAATTTCACTAAATGATGGATTAGACGCAGGACTTACTGTAAATGAAATAAAAGAAATATTAGTTCATACTTATGCTTATTGTGGATTTCCTCGAAGTTTAAATGGAATGGGGGTTTTTATGAATGTACTGTCTGAAAGGGAGGCAAAAGGAATAAAAGATGAAATAGGAAGAGATATTACTCCTATTCCAAGCAACAGAAACAGTGTAGAGTATGGAACAGAAGTTCAAACAAAATTAGTAGGAGCACCAGTACAGGGAGGAATATATAATTTTGCTCCAGCAGTGGATGAATTTTTGAAAGGACATTTATTTGGAGATTTATTTGGGAGAGATATTTTGGATTTTCAGACAAGGGAGATAGTAACAATAGCTGCTCTTGGAAATATGTCAGGTGTAAATCCACAGCTTGCAGCTCATTTTAATCTTGGAATGAATGCAGGACTTACAAAAGAGCAGATTAATGGAATAATTGATGTCTTTGATAAAAAAATAGGAAAAAAGCAGGGAAAAAATGCAAGAGAAATATTTGATAAGATAATAAAAAAATAGAAATATTTAGAAAAGAATATAAAAGTGTAAACAGTAGCTATATTTTATACTGATGATGCTTGATAGGAGAATCATTGAAACTTTTAATATTTAAACTTTAAGTTTAGTGGAAATAAATTTGATTAAAAATAAAATTTTTTCTTGACTTGAAGTTGACTCTAAGTGGTATTCTTTACAAAGAAAGCAAGTTAAAAAGTCTTTTATTTGAAGTAATTAAAAAATTAAAAGGAGGACAGCATGAGAAAATATTTGATAATGCTTTTGCTTGGAATAATATCTGTTTTTTCAACATATGGAGCTGAAAATAATATATTGGTAATATATTTCAGTCGTACAGGGACTACAAAGAAAGTTGCTGAACAGATACAAAAAGAGATAAATGGAGATATATTTGAAATAGAAATTGTAAATCTGTATCCAGAAGAATACAGGGCAACAACAGATCAGGCTAAAAAAGAGCTGGCAGAGGGATATCTGCCTCCTTTAAAAAGTAAAGCAGAGAATTTAGATGAATATGACACAATCTTTTTAGGGTATCCAATTTGGTGGGGAACAATGCCGATGCCAGTTTTTAGTTTTTTAAATGAAAATAATCTCAGTGGAAAGAAGATCATTCCATTTGCAACTCATCAAGGAAGTGGACTAGGAAGAAGTATTTCAGATTTGACAAAAGCAGTACCTGATGGAAATGTAGAAAAAGAAGGAAAAGCAGTAAGAGGAAGTATTTCAGAAAGCGAAATAAAAGAATGGCTTGAGAAAGTATTAAAATAGAAAAATGGAATATAATATAGTCCAAAATTACTAGAAAGAAGAGTAATAGAAATATATATTGACATAAAAATTTGATTAGAAAAACTATAAAGCAGATAAAATATTTTAAAAAACATAAAATCATTGATCATAAAGTTATTTAAAAAAAGTTAGGAGAAAAGCTAAATAAATTATAAAATATGAGAGTAGAAAATGGAGTATATAACTTTGGAGTTTTGAATTTATCAAACACTTGATTATGAAAAATGTAAAAGATAATTGCAGATGCTATTGAAATAGGAAATAGATCATTTTATAATGTTCAAGCATGTTTTCTAATATACTAAAATAATGAAATTTTCTGTTATAAAAAAGAAAAATTAAGAATACAGCAAAAATTATAATTACTGAATAATATTAAAAAAATGAAAATAATCACAAGCCTTTATTTAAAAAATAGAAGTTTGTGATTATTGGTGTTTTCCAATCAAAATATTATAGGAATATAGAAAATGTCTATGGAGATGATGGAATGAAAAAACTGCTGATATGGGGAGCTGGAGATCAAGGAGCTGTAACACTGGACTGTGCTTTAGCAATGAATAAGTATAGTAAAATAGATATGTTGGATTTTAAAGAAAAGGGGCATCGTCAGATTCCTGATTTTCTAATTTATGAAGAAAACAAGGAAGATATTGAAAAACTTATGAAGCTTTATGATGAAGTCATTGTTGCAACAGGTGATAATGAGCTGCGTAAAATAAAAACAATGAAACTGATATCAATGGGAATATCTTTGGCAACTATTATTCATCCAACAGCTATTATAAATTTATCAGCTAAAATATCACAAGGTACTACCATACTGGCAGGTGCTGTAATAAATATAAATTCTGAGATAGGGATTGGGTGTATTATAAATACTCAGACAGTTATTGAACATGACTGTATTATTAAAAACTTTACAAATATATGTCCTAAAGTATCTATAGCAGGGCATGTCAATGTTGGTGAAAGAGTATTTATGGGAATAGGAAGCACAGTTATTAATAATATTAAAATTGGAAAAGGAAGTATTATTGGAGCTGGAGCTACTGTAATTAAAAATATTCCAGAAAATGTGGTTGCTGTGGGAGTTCCTGCAAAAATTATAAAGAAAAAGTTATGAAGTGCAAAACTTAATAAACAACAACATTTTGACAATCTTTTAGATTAGTGTTATATTATTATCATAAAGAATTTATCATGAGCATAAATGATGATATTCAGAAGTAAAGCTATTGCTGAATATTTTATAATTATACTATTTTTAAGTGTCAGCAGATTATTAAAAATTAAATAACCAGCGTCCAAGCACTTTAAATACATGGATTCTTTTTATTTTATAAAAAGAGGTGAGAACAATGGTAGAATTTCAAAAACTGTCTCCTTTCTTTTTTCCATTTATAGATAGTGACAGTAGATTTGCAGGGGATTTTTATTACGATCTTCATATACATACAACAGCTTCAGACAGCTTTATAAAACCAGATTTTCTAAAAAACTTTGTTAAAAATAAAAGATATCTATTGTCAGTTACAGACCACAATGAAATAAGAGGAGCAGTAGAACTTTATGAAAAAGGAATAGGAGTAGTTCCGGGAATTGAATTAGGATGTGAGGATGGCTTTGAGCTTTTGGTTTATTTCAAAAAAATGTCTGATTTAGAAGAATTTTATATAAAAGAAGTAGAACAATATAAAAATATAAAAAGAATGGCAAAAACTCACAGAAATATATATGAATATATGGATGTGCTTCAAGAGTGGGAATGTCACAAATCAATTCCACATATATGTGGAATTGTTCAAAAGAATTTTATAAACAACAAACCATATATTTATGATATCATAAAATTAGTAGACTCTTTGGAAACACACAACCATGCTCTTTCTCTTATTAGAAATCTGGAAGCTGCTGAACTGCGGGAAAGATATGGGCTTACTGCCACTTTCGGCAGTGACGCTCATATCATCAGAGAAGCAATATCCTATTATAAATATTCCAATATGGATCAGAAGAATGGTGATAAGGTAATGGATTATCTTTATAAGATTGGCAGTGTAAGTGGTATAGGGCAAAAACATCTGCTCCATCTCATTAAAAATACCATATTGTAGAATATTAAAAAACTCTTTTCAAAATTTAAATTTTAGTGTATAATATTGACTGTGTGATCCCGTAGCTCAATTGGATAGAGCAATTCCCTCCTAAGGAATAGGTTGTGTGTTCAAACCACATCGGGATCGCCAGCTTAATTACAAAGGGGCTGAAATGAAAAAATTACTTATAATAATGACAATTTTAATGATGACAGGATGCAGTAATTTAGATTTTTTTGGTGGTGGAAAAGAAAAAAATATAACAAATGAATATACAAAATTATCTATAAGACTGGATAGATTGCTGGAAAATGAAATTAATGAAAAAAATAGAGCTAAATTAGAAGAAGATTTTGTAAAGTATAGAAATAAAATCAATGCTTCTCAAGGCAAAAATAGAGATTATAATGATGTAGTAAGAGAGTATGTAAAAAAATCTGATATAAATATACAGTATTTACAGGATTTAAAAGATTAAAATCAATAATTTTAAAGGGGCTGTTGCAAATTTAAAACAGCCCAATTATCCAAAAAGCTGACTTGAAGTTTTCTTCCTGTCAGCTTTTTCTTTTAAAATAAAAAAAGGTATAAAATACTAAAAATTTTTTCAAATTTCTAATATAATATACCTATGCAAAAACCAACTAATAATAACATTTTTTTTCAATTAAATCAACCTAAACTTTTTAACTTTTTACAATATGAAATTTCTGATAATGATCCTGTAAGAAAACTTAGCTCAATATTGGAGGGATTAGATTTTAGTAGTTTAATGCAAGTATTTTCTTACAAAACAAAGGTACATCCTATCAGAATGTTTTCTATCATTGTTTATGCCTATTCGCGCAATTTAACTTCTACTAGAGATATAGAAATGGCTTGCCATGAAAATATTAAATTTAGGTTTCTTTTACAAGATTCTAAAATTCCTGATCACTCTACTATTTCTAGATTCTTAGTAAAAACTGAAGATATTCTTCCAGATCTATTTGAACAATTCGTTGAAAAAATTTTTGAAATGGAAAATATTTCCACTGAAACAATATATATTGATGGCACTAAAATTGAAGCATATGCTAATAAATATACATTTGTTTGGAAAAAATCTATTGAGAAATATAGAACTAGATTAGATGAAAAAATTCTTGAATTAATTTCAAATTTTAATGATGATTTCAACTTACAATCTGAAAATAAGCTATTTAGAAAAGACGGATTAGAATTAGAATTTCTATACTCTAACAAAAATAATACAGTTCAATATTTTTGGAATCCTGAAACTAACAAAAAAATTAAGTACAATGCGAGATTTAGAATTTTATCAAATAAATCAAAAGAGAATGTATCAAGCAATTATGGAAAACAATTAAGAATGAACAGAAGTATTCAAGTAGAAGGTGCTTTTGCAGTTTTGAAAGAAGATATGAAATTGCGAAAATTAAAAGTTCGAAGTAAAAAAAGTGTTTTAAGAGAAATATGTTTGTTTTGTATCGCTTACAACTTCAACAGATATCTAAGCAGAAATATAAATAATCGCTTAGGAACAACACTTCACTCATTAAAAGTAGCTTAGATAAATAAAAAATCATCTACTTCTTTTTTTGATACTTAAAAATAAATATAAAAATATAAATTAGCAGAAATCTATAAAATAGATTTCTATTTTTTTATAAAAAATAAGAGAAGCTGCACAAATTAGTTTATCAATCACTAATTTGCAACAGCCCCTTTTTTTTATAAATAATATATGAATCTAAAGTAAAAAAAATAATCAAAAAACTGCTAAATAGGCAGATTTTTATAATATAATTTATAATTTTTAGAAAAAATTTATGTTGAATCTTGTGTACATACATTTTTACGTTTTTTATCTACTACAGGTGGATAAGAAATTTCTTTTTCTTCAAACAATTCAAGCAAACCCTCTGTCTCATATTTAAGTTTATATTGCATTTCTTCTTCATATATGGGTACTACAGTTAACACAATATTCTGCTGGCACAAAATATACTTTCATTGTTTGATAAAAAACTAAATGAGAGAGATTGTAAAAAAAGGCTGTATGCAGAGAAATTCAGAATAGAAAATATAAAAACACTAATTGATGGAATAAAAAGAATAGAGGAGAGAATGACAAGAATAGAAAAAGAATTGATGAAACAATACAAGAATTAATTCGCTAAAGAAAATACTCTTTAATACTATAAAAATAATAAAAGTTCTCTTTAATGTATAAAGGCGAACTTTTACATGTTTTAACTTTATCAATTATAATCTCTAAAATTGATAAAGTCAAGATAAAAATATTTTTAGAGAAAACATCCTTAAAAAATGACCCCCTGTAAATAAAGTAATTACGACTATTTTATGTTCGCTTTTATACATATAAGAGAACAATTATTTATTTTGCTGAATTTGAGATTGTTATAAATGTAAAAAAGTTGAATTTAAAGTAAAAAATATCAAAGGGGGAGAGGAAAATATGATTAAAGAAATGGAGAAAGCTTTAAAAAGATATCTAAAGGGAAAGAATAGAATAACAATGGGAGTAGTAGTAGCTTTTTTATTAGGAAGCAGTTTTTCATATGGAGATGTTACGATAAAATATGAAGATTCAACTATTAAAATACTAGATAATTCAGGAACTATTACAGAAATTGGAACAGTAACAAAAAATTCTGCTGATGAATTTATTTGGACAATACCAGAAGGAACAAATATAACTGAAACTGTAAAAATAGATGATACAGTAAATACAAATAGCATTAAAGTAAATATAGTGAATAATGGAAATATAAGTGGAAGCAGTAATGGTGGAGATAATTCAGGAAATGGGATTTATTCTTATTCTGATACTTCAAATAGTATAGTAGGAAATATAATAAATAATGGAAGTATAAGTGGAAGCAGTAATGGTGGAGATAATTCAGGAAATGGGATTTATTCTTATTCTGATACTTCAAATAGTATAATAGGAAATATAATAAATAATGGAAGTATAAGTGGTAGTATCTCAGGATATGGATATTATTCAGGAAATGGAATTTGTCTTCTAGGTCCTTCAAGCAGTACTACAACAGGAAATATAATAAACTATGGAACTATTAGTGGTAGTGAAACAAACAATGGGAGAAGTTATGTAGGAATTGGAATATTGGTTTACTCTGAAATAGGTTTTACTAAAGTAGGAGATATAAGAAATTATGGAACTATTAGTGGTACTTTAGGAAATGGAATTTTTTCTTTTTCTGAGGGATTAGTTACAATAGGAGCAATAACAAATAGTGGAATTATTAGCAGCGTTTCAGAAAATGGAATATATTCTGCTAGCAATGCTGAAAGTAGTAACATAGGATATATAGTAAATAGTGGTGTTATAATGGGAAAAAATAATGGAATTTATATTTATGGAGACTCTAATTCAGGAATTGCTAACTACAATAACCATGGACTTGTAATAGGACAGACACCAGTTAAAATTGAAGGTAGCGGAACACCGATTAATAATCCAGAAGGACAGGGAATGGCTGTAACTCTTGATGGAAGTGGAAATATATCCTCTATTGCTCGTGGAAACGGAACTGGAGTAAGTGCAGAAGGATATTCTATAATAAATGCAACTTCACAAAATAGTGGAGTGGACGCATACAATGAATATACAAATGATGAAAATATTTCAAATTCTATTATCAATGGTGCTGGTGTAAATAGTGGAACAGTGACAATAGAAGCAGATAAGAATTTTTCACTTAATGATGGAATTATCAATGCCTATAAAACTGCTGTTACAGTTAAAGATGGAGCTTCATTTACTGGTACAGATGTAACAATCAATGGTGGGGGCTTAGATAGAACTACTCCTGTTATTTCTGGAGATTCAGGAGCTAATACAGTAAATATATCTGGAAATTCTTTTATCAATGGAAAAGTTGATTTAGGAGATGGAGATGATATTTTATCTATTGGAAATTCCACTCAAATAAATGGAGATATAGATGGTGGAACAGGAACTGATACTCTTGATTTTGGTTCAGCTATTGCTAGAGCAGTGGGAAATGATAATATAAATCTTTTCCATAAAATATCAAATGTGGAAGAAATAAATATAAATCAGAAAGTAACTGCATTTGAAACTTCTGAAATTACAGGAGCAAAAAATATTAATATTGGTAAAAATGGGGAGCTTGTATTAAGAATAGATGGAGCAAATAGTAATAAACATGCACTTTCCAATGGAAATAGTAGTGGAACAATAGACTCAGATGGTGGAAAACTTCTTCTTGCGCTTAATGGAGTATCTGATGGAAGTACAATAGATATGGGAATGAATCTTGGAGATGGGATATATGGAGTGGAAAATCCAGACATAGAATATAGAGATTTATTTACTTTAGATACAACTTCATATTTACATTCTATTAGAAAAACTCCTGGTTCTTCAACAATAACAGTTGAAACTAAATCTACACTTCCACTGTCACCAACAACACCTGAATATACAAATTATGAGAAATTAAATAAAATATATCAAAGTATGAGGGTTGTAGATGGTGTAAAAGAATTTAATGTAGATACTGATGAAAAACTCTCATCATTTATGGGATACTTAAATGACATCTATGCAGGAAATCCATACTCATATTCTTCTGAATTATCAAGAAAATCAATGGGAATGTTCAGAGATATAGCTGTAGAAAATCAGTTTAAAGCTGATACAGGAAAATGGATGATATATGGTGGACTTACTCATATAGATGGAGGAACTAAAGATACATATTATGGAAAAGGATATTATACTTATGATATAGGAAGTTCTGATATAGATTCTGATACAAAAATCACAGGAGCATATATGCTTGGAGAGTATGGAGTATCTGATGACTTTAAGGCTGGAGTAGTAGTTGGAGGAAACAAGCTTAAATCTGATTTGTCTAATGACTCAAAAGTTGATGGAGATGCGCTGTATATTGGAGGATATGCTAAGAAGTATCTTGGAAATCTAAAAGTAACAGCAGGAGCAGGATTCCAGTATGGAGATTATGATGCTGATAGATTAGCCATAAATAATGTGGCTTCTGATAAAGCAGAACCAGTAATGAAATATTCAGATAATTATAATGATATATCTTATGACATCTATTTAAATGGAAGATATTCACATAATATTGGAGATAATCTATACTTAGAACCTTATGGAACACTGTCATATACATATGTAAAACAGGATGGAGCAGATGAGGGAAATAAAACTCTAGCAATAGAAACAGATTCACAATCATTTGATTATACATCAGCTAAAGTGGGATTAGACCTTAAAAAAGTGATACCACATGAAAAAGGAAAGAGTACATTATCAGTTGGGGCAAGCTATACAAGACTGCTTAATGGAGCAGATGAAGAATATATCACAGGAAGATTTAAAGGTGGAAGCGACTTTGATATCTTAGTAGCTCATAAGAATGAACATAGCTTAGGATTGAATGCTAAATATACACTTGAACTGGAAAATGGAATCTTGTTTGATGTAAAGGGAAGCTATGCAGTAGAAAGAGATTCACATAATCAATCTGGAAAGAATAAGACAAAAGGTGAATGGATAGTAGGAGCTGGAGTAGGGTATAAATTTTAATTAAGTAATTTAAGGACAGAGAGAAATCTCTGTTTTTCTTTTTTACTAATATAAGTCCGATAATTAAAAAGATAAAAAATAATTTTATAATAAAATAAATAACATATTCCAATATTTACTGCAATAGAATATAATAAACTTATAATAATTTAAGAGGTGAGAGAAATGAAAGATATTTTAGAAATAATTTCAGAGAAATTAATAAATGGTGAAAGTAAAGAAATTGAAAAATTAACAGAAGAGGCTTTAAGTAAAGGAATCACACCTAGAGATATATTAACTGATTCATTATTGAAAGGTATGACTAGAGCAGGAGAAATGTTTAAGGAAAAAACTCTCACTATGTATGACGTATTGGAAGCAGCAAAGACAATGGAAAAAAGTATAAAAATATTAAAGCCTTATCTTAAAGATGGGGATATGATAAAAAAAGGTAAAATATTAATAGGAACTGTGCATGGAGACTTTCATGATATAGGAAAAAATTTTTGTATATTAATGTTGGAAAGCAATGGATTTGAAATGATAGATATGGGAGTGGATGTGACTTCAGAAAGAATAGAGGAAGAAATTATAAAACATTCTCCAGATATATTAATGCTTTCTGCAATGTTGACCCCTACATTGGAATCTATGAAAATGACTATTAAATATCTTAAAGATAAAGGAATGACAGAGAATATAAAAATAATGGTAGGTGGAGCTCCTTTAACTGAAGAAATAGCAAAAAGTATGGGGGTTGCTTATTCAGCAGATGCAGTAAGTGCAGTGGAAGTTGCAGAAAAGTTATTAAATGTATAAAAAAAGAAGCTGATTTTATTCAGCTTCTTTAACTTTTTAATTAGAATGAATATTTTACTCCAGCTCCAACCATAATAAGCTTGTTATTATCTATGATAGGAGAATCTCCAATTTCAGAAGAGAACCTGTCAGCAGACAGAAAAGCTAAAAGTGTGATTTTATCATTCAGATAATATTCAGCAGCTAAGCTAAGGCCTAAAGAGTAAGCAGTATCTGGTGAATAAGTATCAGTTATTTTTCCACCTAGTTCATTGCTGTCTATTCCAAAGTAGTAGTCAACATAATTAGATGAATATATACTTGCTCCAAATGATGGAAGCAATATAAAGTTATCAGTAACTCTATAAGGTTTGATTATACGAGCACTTCCTTTTACTCCTCTTTCTCCGCCAGAGAAAGCAACTAAAGCAGTCATATCATAGAAATTTAAATCATATGATAAGGCTACTCCAATAGATACTTGAGGTTTTCTATCATCAATAGTTCTATATCCATGATCTAATTTGCTTCCTTTTATAGGAAAGCCATCAAGAGGATTAACAAATAATGACAGGGTAAAATCATCTTCACTATACATATCATATCCCATAGTAATTCCAGCTATATAAAAATCATCATATCTGACATCTAATACAGGAATTGGGTAAGTAAGAGAATCTCCTTTGAAGAAATGATTAGTAACACCTACAGCAGCACCAACCTGGAATTTATTTTTGTTTTTTGCTAAAGCTTTAATTTGAAATTCATTTTCACCTTGAGCCAAGCTTAGAGATGAACATAAAACGAAAGCAGAAAGTAAAGTAAATATTTTTTTCATGAAAAACCTCCCCAGTAAAATTAAGACTTAGAGGATTTCTGTTCTCTTCTAAGTTTGATAAAATTGTAATTTCCATGTACTTTTCTTTTGAAACTTAACATATTATTTGTAGGAAAGATACCTATTCTTCTGATTTGAAATAAGTCTTCAGAAAAAGATAAATCTCCTGAATCAGTTGCCACAGCAAAAGAATAACTAGAATTTCTGACAAATTCTTTAACCTGTTCATTAAGATCTCCATAAGGATAAGCAAAACATACAAGTTTTTCTTCTAATTTTTCTTCTAAAAATTGAGTAGATTTAGTTATTTCTTCTTTTGCCTGCTCAAAAGGTATATGAGCAAGTTTTTGATGTGTCATAGTATGACCACCAAATTCTATACCATATTCCTGCATTTCCTTTATCATACCCCAAGTCATAAGTGGGAATTTTTTTTCAGGATTTTCAGGAACTTCAACATCCCATTTATTATAATTTAAGTGCGATACTAAATATATAATACACTTAAATTGATATTTTTTCAAGATAGGAAATGCAATTTTATAATTATCTTCATATCCATCATCGAAGGTAAGTATAATATATTTTTTTCCATTGTTGAATCTATTTCTATAGTTTAGCTTTAAAAGTTCTTTAAATGTTATAGGCTCATAGTCATGTTCTTTAAGATATTTCATATGTTCATCAAATTTTTTTGCAGTAATATATGTACCATGAACTCCGCCTTCATTTTCATTATTAACTACTCTATGATACATAATTACAGGAATATCATATTTTTTTTTAAGAACATATAATCTGGCATATATCTTTTCAATTTTATCTGTGATTATATTCAAATCAAATTCTTTTTCTATACTGTTTCTCAAATCAAACAATTCTTTTTCAGTAAGAGTGAAAGCTGATTCTACATCAGTTTTTAACTGATTCCAGTTAAAATTCTCAGAATTTTTAAATTCTATATCACCAAAATTTGAAGCAAGAGCCTCATATAGATTATTATTTGTAATAAGTCCAATATATTTTGCTTCACCAATAGCTATGACAGGCTTTCCGGATAAGATTCCCTCAACTGCTACTCTTCCAGCACCTGCAACAATATCAGATTCTTTTATTTTTTCAGGAACATCATTTACATATCCCATAAATTTTATATTTTCATTTTTAAAGAATTTTTGAAATTTTTCAGGAATATCCTTTCCACCAATCAATCTTATTTCCAGATTTTCCATATCAGCAAGTAGTTCCAGTAACTTATAAGCTACTTCTCCTTTAGGCCCAGAAAGTCTTCCAATTATAGAAAGAATTTTTTTGCTCCCATCTTTTTTTTGAGGCACAAAAGGGTATTCTAAAGTATTGATAGGATTTCTCAATACCACAGTATTTTTGGAAGAAACTCCAAGCTCATTTATCAAATGTGTCTGAATATTTTCACATACAGGAATGGTTAAATCTCCAAATGCTTTAAATATTTTTCTGCTTAAATGTATTGGCTGTCTTCCATGTGTAGATGTAATAAGAGGTATTCCAGCAATTTTACATGCTATTTGAGAGCTCCATGAAGAAGCTCTTGAATGTGCATGAACTACATGGATATCATTTTCTTTTATTATTTTTAAAAGAGTTTTTATTTGATTTATACGTTCACTGAGTCCTCTTTTATTAAATTCTAATTTTATATATTTAGCTTTACTCTCTTTAGTAAGAGTATCTGAAACTATAATTACATTGTTCCCTCTTTTAATAAGTTCATCACTAAGAGTAACACCATAAACCTCTGCTCCAGTTACTTCCAGCTGAGAAAGCGCCATAAGAATATTCATTATCCCTCCTAGTAAATTATTTTAAGTTTTCTGGATTTAATACTTTTAATTCATCAATAACGAAGATTCCATCTTTTCTGATAAGGACATCATCAAACCAGATTTCTCCTCCACCCCATTCTTCTCTTTGAATTAGAACAAGATCCCAGTGAATACTTGATTTATTACCATTATCTGCAGCTTTATAAGCTTGTCCTGGGGTAAAATGGATGCTTCCAGCTATTTTTTCATCAAAAAGAGTATCTTTCATAGGTTTTAAAACATATGGATTTACTCCAATAGCAAACTCTCCTATATATCTTGCTCCTTCATCAGTATCTAAAATTTGGTTGATTTTTTCATTGTCATTGCTTGTAGCTTTTATTATTTTTCCATTTTTAAATTCAAAAGTTACATTTTCAAATGTAAACCCTTGATAGTTAGATGGTGTGTTATAAGAAATGATTCCATTGACACTATCTTTAACAGGAGCAGTGTATACTTCTCCATCAGGAATATTTCTAAGCCCATAACATTTTACATTTGGAATATTTTTGATAGAAAAAGATATGTCAGTACCATTTCCTTTTATTCTTACCTTGTCAGTTTTACTTAAAAGAACTGATAAGGATTCCATAGCTTTTTCCATTTTAGAGTAATCTAGACAGCATACATCAAAGTAAAAATCTTCAAATGCTTCAAGTGATGTACCAGCAAGCTGAGCCATAGAATTATTTGGGTATCTGAGAACTACCCATTTAGTATTGTTTACTCTTTCTTTTAAATGTACAGGATTAGTAAAATATTCAGAATATATTTTCATTTTATCAGCAGCTACATCTGACAGCTCAGTAGAATTATCAGTTCCTCTGATAGCGATATAGGCATCCATATCCTTCATTCTTTCAAGTTCATATTTGGCCATCATTTCTATTTGTTCTATACTGCACCCTTTTAATAATTCTCTTAATAAAGTTTGATCTTTGTTTGTTACAAATGGATATCCTCCAGCTGCATATGCCTCTTTTATTAAAGCTTTTACCAAACTTTTAGAAGCTTCTCCAAAAGATTCTATTAAAACTTTTTCACCCTTTTCTATTCTGCAAGAATGGCTGATAAGATTTTTAGCTAATTTTTCAATTCTTTGATCCACGATATTCACCTCATAAGTAATTTAAATTCTTCGTATAAATTATACTATATATACAAGAAGAATACAACATTGACTCTCTTTAAAATAATAAAATATATAAATAAAAAATCTTGGAAAATTAATTCCAAGATGCTATATTGTTAATAATTTATGCAGCATATATTATAAATTTTCTGACATAGTGAATCATTTTAAGAAATATAACAGTAATTATGACAGCAGCAGTTAAAGATAAAAATAATCCAATATTATACCACAGAGTATAATTTTTACTGTTTAAAGCATAAAGATAATTTGAATATTTTAATACAGCAGTTGCTCCTATTGCTAAAGGAAATGTAAATGAAGCATAACTTGGATTGAAAGTAATCCTTAATATTCTGAAAAAAGATACATATACAAGAACTGTCATAAATATGGCAAGTGGGAGAAGTATATATATTATAATTTCAGAAGGATTACTGAATGCGGTTAGATATCCAGCAAGACATAAACTAGGCGGAGCTGCCATTATTGCAAAAGTTGGAAGTCTTCCATCGTCTATAGGTTCAATAAAAATTATTCTGTACATCATAATAGGAAGCATAATTAGATATAAAATAAATCCTATATAAAATATAATATGAGTAAGATTAGGAAAATTCATACTGGCTCCAGATACACAAGCCACTACTATTCCAACTGGCGGAATAAACCAGCTGGGTATAACATGATTTAAGTCAAAATTTCTTGCTCTGTGGTAAAAAAAGATAAAGCAGAATATAATATGAACTCCTATTGCTGCTAACCATAAAATTCTTCCAAGAGTTAAGTAATAATTTGCAATAAATCCTGCTAATGCCATTAGGGTCATATCCATGGTAGGAATAAAACTTCCTAATGTAGGATGTTTTAATTCATTTTTCAATTGGTCAAAATGAAGACAGTCTTTAATAAAAATTATTGTTATCAGAAAAAATGATATAAGATCTCCTATATAAATTGGAATATCTCCTAAAAATGTACCAAGAGCTCCTGATATACCTGATATACCAAGTGCGAGTCCAGTGAGAGCCACAGGCATATCTCTAAATTTGTGAATTACTTTTTTCATCATTACCTCCATATATAGTTTCATTATTTTCAATTAATCTTATCATAAAGTTATGATAAAATAAAATTATAAATTTTTATATTTTGATAAAATAAATTTATGTTTAAAAATGAAAATATAAAATTAAATAAAGATAAAAGACAAATGGAAATATAAATTTAGAGTTTTTTAGTTGATGAAGCAAGTTTGTATGAATAGAGTGAAAATATAAAAATACAGAAAATAAGAAAAGAGTAAAGTATATTTTAGAATTTTTTATTGATAAAACAATATTACATGAATTAGAATAAAAAATAAAAAAGAGGATGATATATTTTCTCATCCTCTTAAATTATTAGAATATATTACTAATAGTTTTTATAAGTTCTCCTTTTAATTGAGGTTCAGCTTCTGGTAATTCAAGATTCATTTTATTAGCAGTACTTACAACTCTTGTTTGATATTTATTCATATCTCCATTATCTTCAGTAGCATATATATTTCTACCCTGAGTACCTTGAGTAGTTGCATTTATAGAAAGCTTGCTGACTTTAGTATTAGTTTTTTCACTGACTAAGATATCAGTTATCATTGTGTAGTAGCTATCTTCAACAAGTGCATCTGAAAGAACTCCGATTGCTCCACCAACAAGTCCCCATCCAATAGCTGTATTAACTGAACCAGTATTGTATCCTCCAATAGCAGCACCTATTCCAGCACCAGCTACCCCACTTAAAGCTGCTTGTGATTCCTTCAAGTCCATTTTGCCTAATTGTAAAATATTTACTTGAAGCCAGTAGTTAGCATTTTTAGGAGCAGATACTATTTTATACCCTTTTGCTATTAAAGTATTTTTTATTTCACTTTCCATATCCAAATTGCTTGTTGAAGTATTTTTTACCTGTACAAAAACTGTTTTGTCCATTATATTTTCTGGGTTTAACCATATTGTTTCAGAAAGTTTAGTTTCAGTTGCTAAGTTTCTTTTTTTTATGGCTGTTTCTAAAGAGCTACACCCAGATAAAAGTAATAACATAAGAGTCATCACTATTAGAAAATATTTTTTCATTATTTTTTCCTCCTTGAAATAAATAAGTCATATAAATAATATTAGCATAAAATAATCTGTAAGTAAACTGAAAATATATAGGTTTAAAAATTATAAAGGAATTATTTGTATGAATGAAAATATTTAAATGAAGATAATATGAAAAAAAATTTTTTGTTCGAATACATTCTTTATTTCAATTTTTTTAGAATATTTTTTATTGCTTTGTAAAAATGGATTGCTCATTTTTTATATCGATTAAAATATAAAAATATTTCATCTATTTTTTAATTAATTATTATGTTATAAAAGAATTTTGACTTGTACTAAAAAATCTTTTTAATTTATCTTCATTATAATTAAATTGTAAAATTATTCAAAATATAAAAAATCTCTTAAACTTATTATTTAAGAGATAATTATCATTAAAATGGCTGGGCTGGCTGGATTCGAACCAGCGCATGACGGAGTCAAAGTCCGTTGCCTTACCGCTTGGCGACAGCCCAATTAATGGTCGGAATAGCAAGATTCGAACTTGCGGCCCTCTGCTCCCAAGGCAGATGCGCTACCGGACTGCGCTATATTCCGACTTTCGTTGACAAAGATTATAATATCACAAAATACACTTCATGTCAATAAAATTCTTATTAAAATTTAAAAAAATAATTGAACAAAAATTTGATATTTTTACTTGTTTTTTTTTCGGGAAATGGTATAATTAGTAAGGCTTATACTAAAAAAATAGGAAATAGCAGGAGGAATGAATGAAATATAAGGCAATTGTATGTGACCTAGATGGAACATTACTGAATTCTGAGCATACAATCTCTAGATACACAAGAGATGTAATAAAAGATGTAACCAGCCTTGGAGTAAAGTTCTTTATTGCAACTGGAAGACATCATATGGATGCCTTAAAATTCAAAGAAATGCTAGGATTGAATTCTTATCTTATCAGTTCAAATGGAGCGAGAATACACAATGAAAATAATGATATTATATTCAAAGGGGATATACCTAAGGAATTAAGTAATGAAATATTTGATCTTGATATAAATGAGGATATTCATAAAAGTATCTATAAGGATGACTTTTGGTTTTCTGAAAGACCTTTAGATGAAGCTCATGAGTATCATAAAGAATCAGGATTTACTTATAATGTAAAGAAATTTTCAGAATTAAAAAATAGTGAAGTAATAAAGTTTTTTTATATCAATGAAAATGAAAAACTTATAAGAAAACTTGAAAATGAAATAAATGAAAAATTTGGGGATAGAATAAATCTTACTCTTTCTCTTCCGATATGTCTGGAAATAATGAACAAGGGAGTTTCTAAGGGAAGTGCAATAAAAGATATACTTCTCCCAAAATTTGGAATAAATACTGAAGAAGTAATATCCTTTGGTGATGGGTTAAATGATTATGAGATGCTTGAGGTAGTGGGTGAAGGGCTTCTTATGGGAAATTGTAATCCAAGATTAAAAGAACTTCTTCCTAAGAATAAAGTAATTGGCAGAAATGATGAAGATGGAGTGGCTGAATATCTAAAAAAAATTTTTTTATAATAAATTAAAAAAGGGCAGACAAAATTATAATATAAAAAGTGAGGGGAAATATGAAAAAAGCATTAAAAGCGGCATTTAAAGCAACTATGCCGGTTTTTTTCGGGTACATTTTTGTAGGAATGGCATTTGGATTGTTGTGTCAAAGAAATGGATATAATTTTATCTGGGCATTATTTATAGGAATGGGAGTTTATTCAGGTTCTATGCAGTTTGTGCTTTTAAATCTTTTAACAGGAGGAGCAGGAATAGCAGAAGCAGTTATTACCACTTTAATAGTAAATGCAAGATATGCTCTTTATGGAATATCCTTTACTGACTTATTTAAAAAAATGAAAAAAGTAAGACCATATATGATACATACACTTACAGATGAAGTATATGCTATTATGTGCTCAGTCAAAACTCCATTAGGAGTAAACAGAAAGCAGCTTTTTCTGGCAATAGCAGGACTGAGCCATTTTTATTGGATATTAGGTGGAGTATTGGGAGCAGTGCTTGGATCAGCTGTACATTTTAACAGTAAGGGAATAGATTTTGCAATGACAGCTTTATTTATAGTTATATTTGTAGATCAATTTCTTACTTTTCCAACAAGAACACCAAGTATATTAGGGGTATTGAGCGGACTTGTATGTTTAATTTTCTTAGGGTCAAAAAATATGCTGATTCCATCTATAGCTATTATAATAATTTTTTTGATTGTATTTAAATCAAGATTAGAAAAAAAAATAGAAGCAGCAAAGAAAAGAGGAGTGAAATAATATGAGGGCAGGATTTTTATATTCAGTTTCTATAATAGCCGCAGTGGGTATTACTTCATATTTTTTAAGAGCTTTTCCTTTTCTTGTATTGAATAAAAAAAATAAAGCAGTAGAAAAATATATGATGTATTTGGGAAAAGTTCTGCCTCCAGCAGTGATTGGAATACTTATTATATTTTGTCTGAAAGATACCAGTATACTTAAATCACCTCATGGGATTCCTGAAATACTTGCAGTAACAGTAGTTGTACTTCTTCATGTTTGGAGGAGAAATAGTTTAATAAGTATTTTAGGAGGAACTATATTTTATATGTACCTTGTTCAAAAAATATTTTAAGTGTACCATATGTTACCGAATTTATTTTTCTAATCTAGTAATATATTTGTAGAAAGATGTAATAAATGGAGAGGTGACATATATAATGATAAGAAAAATAATAAAAATTGATGAAGAAAAATGTAATGGCTGTGGGATATGTGTTTCGGCTTGTCACGAAGGTGCAATCGGAATGGTGAATGGTAAAGCTAAACTTATGAGAGATGACTATTGTGATGGATTGGGAGATTGCCTTCCAGGATGTCCAGTAAACGCAATCAGTTTTGAAGAAAGAGAAGCAGCTGAATATGATGAAGCAGCAGTGAAAGCTAATATGGCAGCTAAAAAAGATAAATTACCTACATCCGTTCATTTTGGATGTCCAGGAATGCAGTCTAAAACTATTGAGAGAAAAGCTGAAAAATCAGAATGTTGTGAAAGCAAAGAAATAGACTCTCAATTAAATCAATGGCCTGTACAAATAAAGCTTGTTCCAGTAAATGCACCATATTTTAATAATGCCAACTTATTGATAGCAGCAGATTGTACAGCATATTCTTATGGAGATTTTCATAATAAATTTATGAAAAATAGAATAACTTTGATAGGATGCCCTAAATTAGATGAAGGGGATTATGCAGATAAATTAACTGCAATTCTTGAAAATAATGATATAAAATCACTTACTGTAGTGCGTATGCAGGTTCCATGTTGTGGTGGAATAGTAAATGCAGTGAAGAAAGCATTACTTCAAAGTGGTAAACTGATACCTTGGAATATTATAACAATATCTACAAATGGGGAAATAATAGAAGGTTAATAATATGAAAGATTAGCAAATAAGAGATTAAGAGCAAAATTAAAATAATATAAAAAGAGGTTGAATCATATGAGAAATATTATTCTCTAGATCAGCCTCTTTTTTAATATTTTTTATTAACTATACCGTTTTTGCTTTTCAGTTCTCCTAGTAAGCAGCTTTATTTCTTTCCACATGACATAAGCTGCACCTATGCAGCAGATAGTATCTGCAACAGGAAAACTCATCAATACTCCATCTGCTCCCCAGAAAATAGGGAGAATATAAGTAAGTGGAATGGACAGAACAGCTAGCCTTAATATGATGAATCTGGTAGTTATCATACCTTTTCCTACAGCCTGAAAATAATTTGTACATGAAAGGTAGATTGCAGTACTTATCATAAGTCCAAGATGTATATATGTACCTCTTATAGTATAGTCTGTAAGTTCAAGATCATTTTTTACAAAGAAATTAACAACTGTACTTGCATTAATTATTACTACAAATAAAAGAAAAAGTGAAATTATTGCAGTTAATGTTATTGAAGAATAAAATATTTTTTTTACTCTTTCATAGTTTTTAGCTCCCCAATTGTAAGATAAAAGAGGCTGCCGCCCTTGATTTAATCCCATATAACCAGTATTTATACAGGTTCTTAATAATGAAAGAATACCCATACCAGCAAGTGCTACATCTCCACCATATTTTGAAAGCTGTATATTCAGCACATAGACATAAGCTCCATTAAGAAACTGATTAAGAAAACCAGAGTTGCCTATATAAAAAACTTTTTTCATTAGTTCATGATTATATCTTATATATTTTAGCTTTAAAGTAAGTATGTCACTTTTCAGAAAATGATATATGAGGATAATTCCAGGAACAACATTGGCAATAGCAGTAGCTATGGCAGCTCCTTTCATTCCCATACCATATCTCATAATAAGTATGTAGTCCAAAACTATATTGACTATGGCACTGGCAAGATTAATAATCATAGATTCCATTGGTCTTCCCTCCAGTCTGACGAAAGAACAATAAGTTATATAAATAAGCTGAAAGATTGTAACAGGAAATAAATATTTATTATATTCAACAGCATAGGTAAAACTGTTCTCTGTAGCTCCCATAAAATAAACTATTTCTTCAAGAAAAAGCATGCCAAATATAGTATATACTGCTCCAATAGTAATTAATGCAAAGAAGCATGTACCAAGAACTTTTCTTGCGTCTTCAATCTTCTCTTCTCCCATTTTTATACCAGCAAGGGCACATCCACCTATACTAAAGAGAACTCCTGTGGCACTCAGGACGAGTAATATAGGAAAAGTAACAGCAAGAGCAGAAATTCCATTTCTTCCTACAGCTTGACCTATATAATATCTGTCTGTCACATTGTATATTATTCCTATAAGTATAGCAAAAGTTGCAGGTATAGAAAAACGAATGAGCAGAGATAATATATTTCCATCTCTGAATTCTTTTTCCTGATGTGTCATCTAATCCCCTCCGATTTTTTTAAAAGAGTTGTAAGACTTTTTTCAAAATTCTCATCATCACTTTTTTCTCTTTTTTTAGGACCTTTTGTTCTTCCCCCATTGTTCCTTATTTTCTTTGATATATGTCTCGTAAAAAGCAGTTGATCAATGTTAAATTGATTATAAATCAATCCATTTTGATTGAGAGCAGCAGCTTTTTTAGCTAGTACCATTGAAGCTAACCCAAAATCCTGAGTGACAATTACATCATTTGGTTCTGTATTTTTCAAAAGAACAAAATCTACTGAATCATTTCCTTGAGAAACATAGACAGTTTCAGCTCCAGACTTATCTATTTTATGAGCTTCATCACAAAATATAATGGTTTTTACACCAAATTTTTTACCTGTTTCTATAGTTAAATCTACTACTGGACAAGCATCTGCATCTATTAAAATTTTCATTATTTAACTCCTTTGATTGTGTATCAGTCTATATAATATATCACATTTTTCATAATTTTTCTTAGTATTTTTAATTCTTTTTATTAATAAATTTATGATATAATAAAGCAAGGGACATTAAATTTTTGCAGAAATAGAATTATATAATAAATCTAATAAATCTTTCTATAAATAAAAATTTATATTAAATTTAAAAAATAAATTTTTAGAGAATTTTACTTTAATATAAAATTTTGATTATTGAATGATAATATGATATCAGGAGGTTGTTTTTTATGAAGAATATAATTGGTGAATTTTGGAATGAGATGGATAAACAAAATTGGAATGAACTAATTAAATATTTTTCAGAAGGAGCAGTAATAAATTGGCATGATACAAATGAATCATTTACACCAGATGAATTTGTAAAAATAAATGAATTTTATCCAGGAAATTGGAAAATTAAAATAGAGAGAATAGAAGAAATAAATAATTTGGTTGTATCAGTTGTAAAAGTATCTCTGGAAAAAGAAAAAATTTCATTTCATGCAGTTTCATTTTTTAATTTTGAAAATAGAAAAATAAAAAAACTAGATGAATATTGGGGAAAAGATGAAGAAATTCCTCAATGGAGAAAAGAAATGAAAATAGGAAGAAAAATAAAAGACATAGTTTCAGATTAAAATCTATTTTTAAATCTTTATATATAATAAAAGGAGAATTCAAGTTAATGAATTTCTCCTTTTATTATTTTGTTAAGATAAGTTGAAAATTTTAAATAATATAAAGTAAATAAAAAAGCACTGAATAAATACAGTGTTTTAAGTTTTACTTTTTATTATTTTTAAGTAAAAAACTTATAAAGTTATTGGTTTTTAATAATAAATAAATTATAAAAAGAACTCTAAAGTAGTTTTATCTGATGAAACATCATGTGTAACTGTATATTTTATAGTACAAAGTTCTTCATCATACATTAAAAAGATTTTATCTTCTACTTTATGTTCTGGAATAAGGTGAGGATTAACAACAGTGAATAATAACTCTTCATTTAAAATTTTATATTCATTTTTATTGTTTTTTTCAACCTGCAACCCAACTTTTTTCGTATAACCCTTAATATTTATACTAGAATAGCCATCATCCATAACAAAACAAGAATATTGATTCAATAATAATACACCTCCTTTTTATTAAAATATTTTATTCTTTATATACTGTATATTGAATATACTATTTATAGTGTATCATAAAAAACAAAAAAATCAAAAGAATGATTATTTTTTATTTATTAAAAAATCAAATAAAAATATATTTTTTCATAGAGGAAAAATAAGAATTTTTAATATGGAAAAAAGGATATAATAGAGAGTAAAGCATTCTTATAAGAAAATAAATTAAACAGCCTCAACTCATTAAATTTAGAGTTTTGGCTGTTTAAAATTTATATCATCCAAATATATAAAGATTTATTTCATGACTTTTGCTTCACCTGTTAAAATGATTTTTCCATCTTGATTAATACAAGTTGTTGAAAGAATTATTTTTCTTTGCTCCTCTATAATATCAATAATTTCACAAGTAGCAGTAATTGTATCCTCTAAATAGACTGGCTGTTTAAATTTCAGATTCTGCTCCAGATAAATTGTTCCCTCCCCTGGAAGTTTTGTTCCCAACACAGCAGATATCAATCCTGCTGTAAGCATACCATGTGCTATTCTTTTTTTAAATCTTGAATTTTCAGCATATATTTTATTCAAATGCACAGGGTTGCAATCCAGACTAATACCAGAATACAAAATGATATCTGTTTCTGTAATTGTTTTAGTGATACTTTCCTTCATTCCAATTTTTAAACTTTCAAATTCCATAGAAACATCCCCTTAAAAAACTTTTCTAGTAAGTCCATATATCTGACGAGCTTCATCAGGAGTAGCTGCTTCCAATCCATTTATTTCCAACAGTTCTTTTGCTCTTTTTACAAACTGAGCATTTGATTCAGCAGGAACTCCTTTCTGCCACATTACATTGTCTTCCATACCTACACGGATATGTGCTCCCATTGCTATTGCAGCCATCATGATAGGCATATGACCTGATCCTATTCCACATGCTGCCCATGTAGAACCTTCTGGAATCAGATTTTTAAGAAATACCAGATTTTCAACTGTACTTGTCATTCCTCCAGGACATCCTAAGACTATTTGAAAATGACAAGGAGCTTTTAACACACCTTTTTTCATATAATAAATTGTATTATATATCATACCTGCATCAAAAATTTCTATTTCTGGTTTTATATTGCTTTCTATTAGAGCATTTCCTAATTTCTCTAAAAAACGAGGGTGGTTTTCAAAAATTGTACGATGCTGCCAGTTAAGAGTTCCAGCATCATATGAAGCCATCTCTGGAAGTAATTTTTGAAGAGGATATATTCTTTCCTCATCTCCGAACCCTACACTTCCTGAACTTGTTATATTAAGACAGATATCACAGTCCTTATAGGCTCTTATTCTTTCAATTGTTTCTTTATATTTTTCAAAGTCAGTTGATGGAGTTCCGTCATCATTTCTTACATGAATATGAGCTATTGCAGCTCCAGCTTTCCAGCATTCATATACATCTGCTGCTATTTCCTCAGGTGTTATAGATAGATTAGGATTCTGTTCCCTTGTAGGCCATGATCCTGTTATTGCTGCTGTTATTACTCTTTTATTTTTTAAATCTGACATAAATTACTCCTCCTTAATTTTTATAAGAATATTACTATTATCACTGTAGAAACTATTGTTACAATAGATGGAATCACAATACTGCATACGAATACATGCTTATAGGCAGTTTTATGATTCAGTCCCAATACTGCAAACATCAGAAACAATCCTGGTGAGTGAGGAAGTGTATCTAATGCTGAAGCTGAAATTGATGACAGCCTATGGAGAACTGGAAGATTTGCAGTTGATGATAGGAAAGTTTTTCCTAATGAATCGTACATGATTTTCAAGCCACCAGATGAAGAACCTGTAACTGCACATACTACCATTGTAGCTACAATTGCCTGAACATAAGGATTTAACTGCAGCCCCAGTACCCAGCTTACTATATGTTTAAAAGCTATTGAATTAGAAACCACTGTTCCAAACCCCACAACTCCTGCCAGTCCACCTATACTTGTTATTCCACCTTCAAGACCTGTTGTAAAAATATTTTTCATATTTTTATCTTTAAATCTCTGAATATTTAGAACATATGTAAGTAATGCTCCTGTGAGCATTCCTAGTACTGCCAGCATAGTTGAGTTTGCTACAAATCTGCTTCCTATAATAATTATAAGTACAAGAGATACAAGTGGTGTAAAAGATATTGTTACTGAAGGAAGCTGGCTTCTGTCTTTTATTTCATAAAGCAGAGGGTCGGCATTTTCAGGATAACTCCATACTTCTCCTCTTTTTCTAGCCAGTCTTTCTGCATATCCCATATACAGTATTGCCATTGTAAACATTGCTATAGTAGCAAGAATCCCAAATACAGGAGCAGCAGTCAGTGTTGTTCCCAAATATTGAGTTGGGATAACATTTGTTAAAGCTGTAGTTCCTGGAAGAGAAGTCATTGTATAAGTTGCTGATCCTGTTATTAGGCATGCCATTGTCAAATGCCTTGGAAGATTAGCCTCTTTAAATAATAAGAACATAATAGGTGCAACTGCATAAACAACAACAAACAGGCTTACACCACCATATGTCAATACACTTATAATCAAAGTTGAAACTAAAAGCACTCTTTTCTTTCCAAACCAGTCGATAAATTGATATCCGATAGAAGTTGCACATCCTGAAATATCCATCAGCTTTGCATATAGTGCTGAACTACAGAATAGTAAAAAATAACTGAAATATGCACTTGTATATCCATTCATATAGTACTGAGAAAATCCAGTCCAGATAGGAATTTTACTTGACAATATAACAACCAGTGAAGCAAGAAGTGTCAAAGGAAGAGCTCCAAGTCCTTTGTAAGCTCCTATGACTAAAACTACAACTGCTAATATCAAACCTATTACAGATAATATATCCATCTTTCCTCCTAATTTTAATTCTATTTTTCTTCTTTGTAATATTCATAGTTGAATAGGTCATCATTAAAATATTTTAAATTATCCATTGAAAGAGGAAGAATTTTATCTTCTATTTTACTAACTATCTCAACAACAGTATCATTGAATGGTGTATTAATATTGTGTTTATCTCCTGTTGAACTTACATACCCATTTATCATAAGAACCTCTGTTTTCTTTCCTTTTTCTAGGTCCTGCAGCATACTAGCTTTAGCTGTGTGCATATCCTTATACATTTCTAAAAACATTTTTTGATTAATATTAAACATTTCTTGATCTTTTATGTCGCATGAATAAGGTTCCTGTTCATTTAAAAGAATTGGAAGTTCATACCCCTCTGCTTCACAGCATTTTTTTACTTCTCTTGCTAGATAACTCAGACAGGCCCTTGATTTTTCATTTTTCAAAATCTCACCAAATGTTGCTCCGCATGCAGCAGACATTCCACTCATACAAGCATTGTTTATTAGTTTTCCCCATCTTGATGCCATTAAGCTGTCAGTAATTTTTGCCTTTCCCATATATCCCAATACCTGTGCTGTCTTATTTATTCTTTCTCCTATAGTACCATCTATCTCCCCTATTTCAAAAAGATGATCATTTTTTGTTATATCTTGTGTCAGCTCTGATACTCCTGGCTCTACAAAAGTTGCTCCCCACAGAACGGTTCCCCCTACTGTTCTTTTTTCTCCTACATACCCTGCTACAAAATGTTCTGGGACTCCATTCTGTAATGTACATACTGTACTTTTCTCATTTAAATGAGGAAGAAGATTTTTTAAAACCACATCATTTGCTGTTTGCTTTGTAAAAAGAAAGACTATATCATATATTCCTTTCATCTCCTCTGGAGTGATTGCTTTCACAGGTATCAGCATATCAACACTTCCAATAATATGAGCACCATTTTTATTCAGCATATCCACATGTTCTTTGTAGTTGTCAATCATCTCTACATCTAAACCATTCTTTGTCATATAGGCCCCCATAACAGTTCCCATTGCTCCACATCCCAAAATTGCTATTTTCATACTTGACCTCCTTATTTACTTCCTTGCCCTAATAATAAGCAATATCTATGCCAAATATTATAATTAAGTTTTTAATTTTTTTGTGCTATAATTTTAAGTAATTTATAAGGGGGTGTGCAATGATACAAAGAGAACTTTTAGAAAATGCTCTGGACAATCTTCCCTATGGAATCTATATTGTTGATTCCCTTGGTAACTATATTTTTGCTAATACGGTCTATGTAAATATGGTTAAAATACCAAAAGAAAAGCTATTAGCATATAATGTATACAGCTTAAAGAAAAATAAGGAGATTAATATATGTATTACAGAAAAAGTCTGTAAATTAAAAAAAAGAATAGTAATGTTTCAGGATGTAGAAATAAAAGGACATGAACATTATAAACAAATTGTAGCCTCTAGTCCTATTTTAGATATGAATGGGAATGTAGTGTGTGTAATTGCACTGTGTATCCCTGCTGAAAATATAAATTATCTGTATCAGGAAGCTATTCATAATGAGGTGAGGTCTTTTATAAAACTTCCTTTAAGTGAGGCTCCTGAGTCAAATAATATGATTGCTGTAAGTTCTGTTATGAAAAATATTATTAATTTAGCAGATACTTTAGCTCCCCTTGATACCACTGTCATCATTTTAGGAGAATCTGGAACTGGAAAGGAAGTATTGGCAAGGTATATCCATGAAAAAAGTCAGAGGGCTTCAAAAGAGATGATTATTATAAACTGTGCTTCTCTTCCTGAAAGTCTGCTGGAATCTGAATTATTTGGTTATGAAAAAGGAGCTTTTACTGGTGCTTCATCTCAGGGGAAAAAAGGGTTATTTGAAGCAGCTAATGACAGCACACTTTTTTTGGATGAAATCAATTCTTTGCCATTGGCCTTACAGGGAAAAATATTAAGAGCAATAGAAACTAAGACAATAAGCAGAATAGGTTCTACTGTTACTAGAAAAGTTAATTTTAGATTGATTACAGCAGCTAATGAAGATTTATTGAAAATGGTTCATGAGAAGAGATTCAGAGAAGATTTGTATTACAGACTGAATATTGTTCCTGTTTATCTTCCTCCTTTACATGAAAGAAAAGAGGATATTTTGCCTTTGGTGGAGCATTTTAGAAAATACTACTGCAATATTTATAATAAGACGAAGGTATTTTCTCAAAAAACTCTTAAAGCTATACTAGATTATAACTGGCCAGGAAATATCAGAGAACTTCGTAATTTTGTTGAAAGAAGCTTTATTATGATTACTGGAGAAATTATTGAACTTTCAAATATAGCACCTCTTTTATTTATAGAACAGAAACATTCTTCAACTTTAAATGATACTGATGGTGAAGTTAGTTTTTATAAAAACTCAGGAATAAAAGATCAATCCTTAAATGAATATCTGGAAGAATGTGAGAAAAAATATATTCAATATGCTTTGGAAAAATGTGGAAGTACCTATAAAGCAGCTGAATTTTTAAAAACAAGCCAAACTATGATTGCAAGGAAAAAGAAAAAATATAATCTTTAATACAAGTCATCTTTAACTTGTTGATAAGTTGATTTTGACTTGTAATTTAAAATTAACTTAAATGAGAAAAATAATTTGTATTAGTATCATTATAATTTTTTAAACTGTATAATAAAAATCAGAAAGATTAATTTTTTTTAATATCTTTTATGATAAACAAAAATTGAGATTAGTTAAGGAGGAAACATAATAGTGAGATATGAACATACTGACGAAAATGATATAAACTTCCTTTTATTATGTGATGAACTTATATTTTTTTTTAATCAAATAATTGGTGATAAAGAAAAAGATATAGACCAAAAAAGATTTACAAAAACTGATAGTATTCAGGATGTAATTATTTCCTATGATGATGATTTGCTGGCAGGGTGCGTGGGTTTTCGTAAGTATGATGATGAGAGTGCAGAAATGAAAAGGCTCTATGTTAAAAAAATATATAGGAAAAAAGGAATAGCATATAAATTGATAGAAATGATAGAAAAGTCAGCAAAAGATAAAGGATATAAATATATGGTTTTGGAAACTGGAGAAAGTTTGAAAAAGGCAATATCTTTATATCAAAAAATGGGCTATACAATCATAGATAATTTAGGAACTTATGGAGGAATGGGAAGTTCATTGCTGATGAAAAAGAAATTATAACTTTTGCATTGACAATCAGCAAATTAGAAATTCAATTAAAGGTTGAGTAGTTTAAAGCTACAATTTTTTTTAAAATTAATAGAATAATAAAATTAAGTGAGAATGAAATAAGTTAAAATTAGATATAAATCATCTTTACAGTGCTGAAGTAAAGAAGGCTGAAAAGAATATTTTCTTAAATTCAGCTGCTGTAAAAGATAAATTAAAATATTGTCATTTTTTATTCTACTACAATTTGAATAAATATAGGATTGACTCTATAGTCTTTACCTTTGTAATGAATCCAAATGTAATCAAGTTGATAATATGTATCTCTATCATCTTTTGTGATAGGAGACCATATTTCACCACCTTCTTCATACCATGTATAAGGTGTTTGGCGACGAACTCCCATTACACATTCAGGGTCATCACAAAGATTAACCCAATTTCCAGCTAAACAAGCATAAACTTCAGTCATAATGTTCCTCCTTTTCTTTTATATATAGTAATAAATAATAAATATATTATAGCTTTTTGGAGATATAAAATCAAACAAATATAGAAATAGTGGATATTTTGACTAGGCAAAGATATTTATGAAGCGAAATTAATATGGGAAATAAAATAAAAAACTAAACAGATATTTTTTAATACCTAGAAAAATGAAAAATTAGGTATAATTATTCTTAATATTAAGGTAGAAAAAGATATATAAAAAGGAGATACTAAACAATATTAAAACTATTCTGCAGTCAGATTGGAAAATTGAATATAGGTAAAGAATTATGGAATGGAATAGGGGGATAATCTTATTTTAAAAATATAAAAAATTAAGGGAAAAAATTTTACATATAAAAATTATTTAACATTACAAAAATTAAAGAATTATAATAAACTTTATCAAGGGTAAAATAAGGGGGATAAAGAAATGATGATAAATTCAGAAGATGTGTGGATTGGAAGTATATATCGACCACCTAGTGAAGCCTACAGCCTCATTCTGCAGGTAACACTTGGATGTTCACATAACAAATGTACTTTCTGCAGTATGTATAAGGATAAAAAATTTGCTGTAAAGCCAATGGAACAGATAAAAAAGGATATAGAATATTTCAGAAAAAAAGTAAAATATGCTGAAAGAATATTTCTTGCTGATGGAGATGCAATGATTATACCTACAGAACACCTTTTAGAAATATTATTATATATAAAAGAAGTATTTCCAGAGTGCAAAAGAATATCTTCTTATGCTACTCCTAAGTCAATACAATTAAAAACAGATGAGGAACTAAAGAGAATAAGAGAAAATGGAATTTCTCTGCTGTATATTGGATTAGAAAGTGGAGATGATGCAGTTTTAGAAAAAATAAAAAAAGGATTCACTTCTGTAGAGCTTAATATCTTATGTAAAAAAGTCAAAAAAGCAGGATTTTCTATTTCAGTTACTTTTATAGCTGGAATACTAGGAAAAAGAAACTGGGAAAATCATGCTGTAAATAGTGGAAAGTTAATAAGTGAAATAGAACCAGATTATGTAGGTATTCTTAGTCTTATGCTGGAGGAGGGAACAGAAATATATAATGAATATCTTCAGGGAAATTTTCAGGAAGCTGAAGGAATTGACATATTAAAAGAAATAGAAAAAATGATAAAAAATATAAATGTAAAAGCACCTGTTATCTTTAGAGCAAATCATGCTTCTAACTATCTGAATCTGAGTGGGACATTTCCCCAGGATAAAGAAAGACTTATTTTAGAAATAGAGAATTCTTTAGAAAGATATAATATCAAAGATAAAAAATATAGAAGGCTTTAAATATCAGAAAAAGAAATAATATTTTCTTAAAAATTATTACTTTTTTTCTGTTGAATAACTATTTATTTAAATTATTTATAAAAAAATATACATAAGTAGAATATATGAAAAAATCCATAAAGTTATTAAATAAAAATGGAACTTGAAATAAAAAGTCAAGTTCTTTTTTTTCGACCTGCCGATAAGCAAGTAAAATCAAGGTGGATAAATGATATACATATTATCAAAGAACAATATATATGGAAAATATTTGAATATAACACAAGATATAGTATAATAGATGAGGAACAATTATAAATATAGGAGGAAAGACACAATGCATAAGATAGAAGTAATTAAGAGGAATGGCTCTATTGTGACTTTTAACAAAGAAAAAATAGAAAAAGTTTTAGAAAAAATAGATAAGGAAGTAAAATTTATAGATAAAGTCAGCATTAGGCATATGATGGATGACATAGTAAAGAAAATTAATGGAAATACGAGAATGTCTGTTGAAGCTATACAGGATATAGTATTTTATACTTTATGTACTAATGGATTGTTTGAACAGGCCAAGGCTTTCCAAACATACAGAACACAAAGAGCTGAACAGAGATTAAAAGAAGCTAATGGTGTATTTAGACATATGACAGATATAGTAGATGTAGGAGATAGAGAAAACAGCAATAAAAATTCTATGCTGCCATCAGTACAAAGAGATTTAATAGCAGGAGAATATTTCAGATATATACTTGAAAAAAATATAGATAAAGAGTTATGGGCAGCCCATAGAAAAAAAACTATACACTGGCATGATTCTGATGTAGACACTAAACTTACTAACTGCTGTCTTTTTAATATAGAAGATATGCTTAGAAATGGTACTAGAATAACTAATGCTGATGTCTGTCAGCCAAATTCTGTAGGAACAGCTATGAATATAGCAATGCAGATAATGGCAAGTATTTCTGCCAGCCAATATGGTGGGGTTTCTTTACCAAACTTCAATGAAGTATTTGCTGAATATGCAAAGAAAAATTTCAAGAAAAATTTTATGAGAGCATACAATGATAAATTATCTACTGAATCAAATATATCTAGAGCAACAGAAGAAGATATAGAAAAAGAATTTGGAGAAATAAGCTCAGGAAATGAAAAATTAGCTTCTGAAAAACCTGTTGAATTTAAAATAGCTAAAGAAAGAACAGCAAAAGATATTTATGATGCATGTCAGTTATTTGAATATCAGACTAACAGTATATTAGGAAGTGCAAGCCAGACACCATTTAGTACAATTACTTTTAATATTCCTACTTCATGGGAATCAGAGCATATAATATTATCTTATTTAAAAGTTAGGCAGACAGGACTTGGAGAAAAACATATACCTGCTATTTTCCCTAAACTTTCATATATGGTAGTAGATGGTTATAACTTTAAAAAGGGAGATAAATATTTCTATATTACTGAGGAAGTATCTAAATGTATAGCAAATACTTATTACCCAGATATCCTTTTCTACTCTAAAGAAGATTATGATGCAGGTAAATATTATGCAAGAATGGGTTGTCGTAGCAGAGTAAACCACGAATATCAGGCAGATGGAAAATATCAGCATTATGGAAGATTTAACTATGGGGTGGCAACATTAAACGTTCCTCAAATTGCTTTAGATGTATTGAAAGATGAACGTTATGGAGGAGCAGAGGGGAATAGATTAGAAAGATTCCTTGATATTCTTGAAAAAAGAAAAGAACTCATGAAAAAAGCTATTCAAACAAGATTTGAAAATGTAAGACATCTTCAGGCTAAAAAAGCTCCTATCCTATTTCAATATGGAGGGATAGCAAGACTGGAACCAGATGATACTATAGAAGAATTATTAAAAACAGACAGGGCATCTGTATCTTATGGATTCTTAGGATTAGATGATGCTGTAAGAATATTATCAGATGATAAAGAAAATATATCAACTGAAAAAGGACATGAAATGGGTATTACTATAATGGAAGCTATCAGAAAACAGGCTGATGATATAAAATATGAAACAGGACTTCCTGTATCTGTTTATGGGACTCCAGCAGAAAGTTCTATAGCAACATTTTTCAATAAAGATGTAGAAAACTATGGTGAGATAATGCCTGAATGGTTAAGAGAAAGAGAATATTATACAAATTCTTTCCATTTTTCTTCAGAACTTCCAATAGACTCTTTTGACAAGATAGATGTAGAAGCTCCATTTATTAAATATTGTAATGGCGGAAATATCATGTATGTTGAAAATGGTGGAAAAACATATAATAGCCAAGCCATCATAGAGCTTATTCAATATGCTCATGATGCAGGAATAGAGTATTTTGCAGTAAATACTATTTCAGATGTATGTTATGAATGTGGATATACAGGAGAAATATCATATAATGAAAAAACAGCAAGTTATAAATGTCCTCACTGCGGAAATGAAGATGGAATGAAAATGAAGATACAAAGACGTTGCTGTGGATATATTTCAAATTATAATATAACTCATGCTCTAGAAGGAAGAATGAAAGAAATAAAAAATAGAGCTATACACGTGAAGTAATATGAGGATAATATCAATAGTAAATAATGATCCTGTAAATAGTATGACTGGATATACACTAACTCTATACTTTGCTGGCTGTTCGCATAAATGTCTTGGATGTTTTTCGAAAAATACATGGGATTATAATGCAGGTAAGGAATATACACTTGAAGAAATAAAGGAAATAATTTTTAAATCAAGATGGCAGAATGTAACCTTTTTAGGTGGAGATCCTTTATATTCTGAAAATAGAAATGAAGTCATAGAGTTAATCCACTTTATAAAAGAAAATACAGATAAAAATGTTTATCTATGGACTGGATATTTAAAAGAAGAAGTAGAGGAGTGGATAGATACTTATCTTATAGATTATCTTATAGATGGGAAATTTGAAATAGCTAAAAAAGATTTAAGATTAAAATTGAGAGGTTCATCTAATCAGAGAGTATTTCACAAGGGGATGCTTATGAATATTTAAAATATATAGTAAGGGGCTGTTGCAAATTCAAAATAGCCCAATTATCCAAAAAGCTGACTTGAAGTTTTCTTCCTGTCAGCTTTTTCTTTTAAAATAAAAAAAGGTATAAAATACTAAAAATTTTTTCAAATTTCTAATATAATATACCTATGCAAAAACCAACTAATAATAACATTTTTTTTCAATTAAATCAACCTAAACTTTTTAACTTTTTACAATATGAAATTTCTGATAATGATCCTGTAAGAAAACTTAGCTCAATATTGGAGGAATTAGATTTTAGTAGTTTAATGCAAGTATTTTCTTACAAAACAAAGGTACATCCTATCAGAATGTTTTCTATCATTGTTTATGCCTATTCGCGCAATTTAACTTCTACTAGAGATATAGAAATGGCTTGCCATGAAAATATTAAATTTAGGTTTCTTTTACAAGATTCTAAAATTCCTGATCACTCTACTATTTCTAGATTCTTAGTAAAAACTGAAGATATTCTTCCAGATCTATTTGAACAATTCGTTGAAAAAATTTTTGAAATGGAAAATATTTCCACTGAAACAATATATATTGATGGCACTAAAATTGAAGCATATGCTAATAAATATACATTTGTTTGGAAAAAATCTATTGAGAAATATAGAACTAGATTAGATGAAAAAATTCTTGAATTAATTTCAAATTTTAATGATGATTTCAACTTACAATATGACAACTTCCTTGAAATATATTCATATCTTTCTAATTTGAATTTTCAAATAGTCAAAGGTAGAGGAAAGAGAAAATCTAAAGAGCAAAAGTATTTAGAATTATGCGCAGAATACTTAGAAAAGTATCAAAAATATTCTAATCATTTTAAAAATCTTAATGGTAGAAATAGCTATTCAAAAACTGATATAGATGCTACTTTTATGAGAATGAAAGATGACCATATGAGAAATGGTCAATTAAAACCTGGATATAATCTACAAATAGGAGTGATTAGTGAATATATTTCTTCATATGAAATTTTTTCTAACCCTTCTGATTCTAAAACTTTGATTCCATTTTTAGAGAAAATTTCATCTCAAAATTTAGAAATTAAAAATATTGTAGCTGATGCAGGATATGAAAGTATTTCAAATTATGAATATTTGGAAAAAATGGACTATACTTCATACATAAAACCAATATATTTTGAAAAATCTAAAATCAGAAAGTTTAAAAATGATTTAAACAGAGTAGAAAATTTAATATATAATAATTCTGAAAATAAGCTATTTAGAAAAGATGGATTAGAATTAGAATTTCTATACTCTAACAAAAATAATACAGTTCAATATTTTTGGAATCCTGAAACTAACAAAAAAATTAAGTACAATGCGAGATTTAGAATTTTATCAAATAAATCAAAAGAGAATGTATCAAGCAATTATGGAAAACAATTAAGAATGAACAGAAGTATTCAAGTAGAAGGTGCTTTTGCAGTTTTGAAAGAAGATATGAAATTGCGAAAATTAAAAGTTCGAAGTAAAAAAAGTGTTTTAAGAGAAATATGTTTGTTTTGTATCGCTTACAACTTCAACAGATATCTAAGCAGAAATATAAATAATCGCTTAGGAACAACACTTCACTCATTAAAAGTAGCTTAGATAAATAAAAAATCATCTACTTCTTTTTTTGATACTTAAAAATAAATATAAAAATATAAATTAGCAGAAATCTATAAAATAGATTTCTATTTTTTTATGAAAAATAAGAGAGGCTGCACAAATTAGTTTATCAATCACTAATTTGTAACAGCCCCTTTTTTTATTTCCTAATTTCTAAAACAATTGTTATAAAGAAAATTAGGCTATAGTGATAATAATCTAACTGGAATTACTTAAAAATAAATACTATTGTATTTTTAATAAGTACAGTTTAAAAAAATTATAATTTATTTAAAAAAAAATAAAAATTTTTTTATAACTGGTATGGTTAAGAATAATTATAAGAAAGAAATGTAACAAAGAAACTTAATGACTTGTTCTAAAAAAAATTGAGAAGTTAGATTTTCTTCAAAAAAAACAATTTTTTAAACAAACAATTTTAATAATAGTACGCAGAAAAGGTAGATATTGCAACTAAAAAAATACTATATAATTAAATGAAACACAATATTTGACTGGTATGATATATTATTGATATAATTAAAACTAAATAGAATTTAAAAATGAAAAATATTTAAAATAAAACAAAAAGAGGTGGAATATGTCTAAAAGTATTTTTGAACAAACAAACAGAACAATTCTGTTTGAAGAGATCAACAGTGAAAAACTGGATTTATTGACTCTTGTGGGAAGTGGTAATAATATAACAAGTTTAGATGATGAAAAAATCAGAGAGATTCATGAACATCTTCTAGTAAGAAACTTTAAAGAGTTTCTTACAAAATTTGAACCTAAAGTTTATAGCTTTTTTAATGCAGCAAGCCAAAAGGTAAGATATAGTCTGGAAAAGCCAAATGGAATTCCGGATAATTGTATTACTGAAATACCAATAAACATGGAAAATACATTTTTTAAAATGCTTATAACATTATTGGACAGTAAAAAAGTTAATGGAAGTAAAAATGTAGACTTTAATTTTAAAGAGATTTTAAATATGCTTTCTCCTAAAAAAGTAATGGATGATATAAAGCAATTAAGAAAAGAAATAGCTTATCTCCATGATAAGTATGAATCCTTAGAGGAAGATGATCCAACAAAACTTGAATATGCTGATAAATTAAATATAGCATTTTCAAAGGCAGGAGAAAGTTATAACAATATTCTAGGTATGCTCCCTCTAGCTATCGAAGATATTAAAACTAGGGTATTGATAGGGCAGAGTGAAAATGGTGGAAAAGCAGAAGAAATAAAAATAGGAATGCTTACTATGGATGAACATGGAGAACTTAAAATAATTGAGGAAAAATCAAAACAGAGTACAGCACTAACTGTGGCATCTAATCAGCATAACCAGCTTTTGGCTCAATATTTTGAAGAAGATTTTGAAGAAGTCAATGAAGAACCAAATGAATATGTAAAAAATTTAGTAGTGAGAACTTTTGTTCCTCTTCCTACAGTGATAGAAGAAATAGATGTAGAAAGAGAAGTAAAAAATTATAATCAGTATTTAACATTCTATAAAGAAGCACAGGAAGATTTTATAAAAACAATAAAACCACTTATGGAAAAACTATTAGGGGTAAAAGTATTCTTTGAACAATATGATAAAGATCTTAATGGAATGAAACCTACTCTTTTAGTAGTAAACAATAAACTTGAAATGCTTTTAAAGGGTGAAAATAAACAAGCATTAGAGCTATACTTAAATACTGTTAATCAGAAAAATGATTTTGAAAATACTATCTGGTATGCAATTATTCCAAGTATAAATCTGGATGAGATTGATGACAGCAAAAATATCAGACAAAGATTTAAAGGAACAACTAAAGTACAGAAAAAGAGCGTCAATACAAATGAAAATCTTCAAGTGCTTATGTCTATACTGGCTCAATACAAGGTTACAAGTTTTTTCAGCGTGATAGGAACTGATGAAACTACATTTAATAATCTGGCAACTACTGGAATAGGAAAGTATGTAGAAAAAACTAAGAATCTTCAATACAGAGATTTTTCTCAATATTTAATTGCGTGTGTTCCTAACTTTACTATAATACCAAAGGAAAAATCAAGTGTAATACTTGATTATAAACTTAAAGCAGAAGAATCTAATTTGGCGGAATTTGATAAGAATGAATTAGTTAAATTCTGGATAGAAGGAGTCTATATAGAAAGTTCTTATGTTGCAGCAGGAATAACAGCAGCTCAGCAGTGTCCAGATTATTTGAGGAAGAGATTTAAAAAGACTGACTTAAAAGAGCCAGGAGTAAGAATAAACATAGAGGAAAAAGATAACAGCTTTAAAATAGTTACAAGTATGTCAAAAGAGATAACTGGATATACTATTGCAACTAAAGACAGCATCAACAGAAACAATTTTGGATTTATATTTTCTTCAGACAATGTGCAGCATGGAGGAAGACTTATAAATAATATCACAGTATACAAGGCGAGAACTTTAGCAACTAATGAAGATGGAGTATTTGAACCTATGTATAAGACTGTAGCAACAACATATATAGAAAGAGTCTTAAGATTCCTTACAACAGATTTTAAAGAGGATAAAATAAAAGACTTTTTCAGCAATAAACCAACAAGTCAGAAAAATAAATGGCTTTCAAATCAGGAATGTGTTAACTCTATACTGCAGCCTGGAGATGACATATCAGTAAATATAGAGGGAGATAACTGTCATTTACATATTAACTTTAATGGAGATGTAAAGAATCTTACACTTGAAATAACTAAAAATTAAAAATACTTAATTTGAAGTAAAAAAGATGCAGTTCTTATTAACATACTAAATTCAATGAAGATGTAAGAAATTTTGTACTTAGAATAATTAAAAATTAGGGATACCTAATCTAAAATAAAAAGGAGATGATTACATGGGATTCAATCTTAAAATCAAAGGGAAAAATGAGGAGATTACTTTAGGAATGGATAATATTACTACTGTTAAATACATTTCTGATACTCCAGATGATTCAAATGCAAGGGCCAGTGATTTAGGAGTTATATTAGAAGTAAACGGGAAAATAATAACTCCTGTAAATGGGGAAGAGGCAGATGACACTAAAAAAATGGCTAAATGGTCATTGATACCTGCTGAAAGCTCAGATGCTTACAGAGAACTTACATTGGAAGTTATTTCTGGAAGCGTAGTAGTTAGAAAGATAGACCTGCCTAATGCTTTTATTCTTGATTACACAGAAGATTATAATGATAAAGGCGGAGTAGGGGAATTTAAAGCTATCTTCAAACAAAAGAAAGAAAAAATAGAAACTGTAACTATCGAAGGTGGTTACGCAGCTGAAGAATAATATCAGCCATACTGCAGTTGGAGGAAAATTATTTTTCTCCAACTCTTTATTCTTTCAATTAATAAGTTAGTTGGAAGAATAAAGAGAACATAAAATCAAGGGGGAAGAATTTTGGTAGCAATAGAAAATAAAATTCCTATATTCAGACGAGGGAATATACTTGATAAAGAAGTTTTAGACAACATGAGAGAAACTCCATATGAATATTATTCTTTATCCTATGATAAATATTCTGATGGGGTTATTTGTGGTATTGAAACTTATACAGAAAATGAAATTTTATATATTACACCAGGAGTTATTAAATATAATAATTTTTATTATAAGATAAAAGAAAAATTAAAAATAGAAATACCTGTAGAAGATGGAGATTACATATTAAAAATAAAATTTCTTCCTCCAGCAGAGGTGGAGAAAGGAAAATATGAAAAATATTCTATGAAAATACAATTTATGAGTAATTACAAATGCCAGAATAATGAAATGGAATTAGTGAGAATCAAAAGGAGAGAAGGAGCCGAAATAAGAAATCCTTCAATTTTTACAGGAATAGATAAAGAATATAACATTGTAAATGAAATATACAAACCTGCAAGTACATCTTCAGGAAGTTCTTTTTCCAAAAAACTTTTAAAAATGTATGCTGAAAGAGTATTTGATGAAAAAGAAATGGAAAGTCTAGATGAAGTTTTCTGCAGTATGGTATTGAATGATTCCGTATCCAGAGATCTGCTTAATTCATATATAAAGAGAAAAATAAGAGAAGAGTGTTCTCAAGCAGATAATCAAAAAATATATGAGTATCTTAGAGAAATATATAATAATATGAAAAACAGTAGATTCATAAAGAATAATAATATTAAAAAGAAAAATCTGATGATGGTGGAGTGATGAAATGAAAAGTTTGTATGAGATACTTGGAGTAAATGCTAATTCTGGAAAAGATGAAATAAAAAAGAAATATAGAGAACTAGCTAAAAAGTATCATCCAGATAGAATGGTAAATGCATCTGAAAAAGAAAAGACAGAAGCTGAAAAAAGATTTAGAGAAATAAATGATGCTTATACTATTCTTAGTGATGATGAAAAAAGGAATGAATATGACAAAATAGCAGAATCAAAAAATGGATATGGAAAAAATAAGAAAACTAGATCAAAAAGGGAGCAGGAGGGATATGGAGATATCTATGAAAAATTTACCAAAGAAGGAATGAATAGTATGTTTGGAAAATTTTTCGATCCAGAGAAAAAATCAACAGAAAAAGGGGATAGTAAAATGAAAGAACAGACAAATAATATGTTTGAATCTTTTTTTTCATTTAATAGGAGGAAGAAAAAATGAGATTTTTAAAGAATTGGAGATTGAAAAGGGAAATTAAAAAATATCAAAAGAAAGAAATGCGGAAAAGTGAGATAAAAGAAAGAAAAGTAAATTATATTTTCTGGGGAATAGTTCTTATAGCTTCATTTGGATTAGTTTATTATTTTCATTTTTCTAAGGAGATATTAATAATAATTTCAATGATGATAATGGGATTTGTTATAGCTGATCTTTTTTACTACAGCTGGAAATTGAAAAGAGATTTGATTATGTATGAAAAATCTCAGTTTGTGAGAGACTCAAGAATTGTAAAAAGCATAGAGGATAAGAGAGAACAGTCAAGGAATAATATAACCCATGTCATACTTAAAAATGAAGAAGGATATGATATTAAAACATGGCCAATAGGAAAAGCAAATTCTTTAATAATTGGAAAAAGTGCAAGAATGAGAGTCGACATCAATCTTGGAGATACTGCATACTCTTCATTGATAAGTAAAAGACATGCAATATTAAATAAAAGCGATACTGGATGGTTTGTGGAAGATTTAGGTTCATTAAATGGTACAGGAATACAAAGATATGCAGATAACAGAAAAATAAAAATAGGGAATGCACCAGTAAAAGTACAGAGTGGAGATATCATATATATATCAACAGTGGCTCTGCTTGTAAAGTAAATATTAATGAAAATAAAAAATCGGAGGAAAGAAATTATGATGAAATTAGAAAGATGTGAAAACGGACATGTATATAATGCAGCTAGATATAAGGAGTGTCCATATTGTAATAATACTGACAGACTTGAAGATATAGCTGTAAGAGAAGAAATACCTATGGATCAGGTAGATGTTGAAGATGATAAAACTGTTGCATACTGGGCAAATGAATTAGCTGTAGACCCAGTTGTAGGGTGGCTGGTATGTTTCAACGGATATGAAAAAGGAAAAGATTTTAAACTTAAATCAGAAAAGAACTTCATAGGAAGAGCCCCTGAAATGGATATCTGTTTGGAGGGAGATAACAATATCTCAAGAAAAAATCATGCAATCATAGCTTATAATCCTAAAAATAGAGAATTTGTAATAACTCCTGGAGATGGAAATGGAATTGTTTATGTACAAGGGGAGGCAGTATATGCTCCAATGAAGCTTTCTTCATTTGATGTAATTGAAATGGGGACTTCAAAATTTGTATTCGTCGCATTATGTGGAGAAGAATTTGATTGGAAAATAGATAAAGAGTAGGGGAAAAATATGAATAATATTTTAAGAGATGCAAAAAGGGTAAAAACCAATATAAATAGAGCTAAATCTCTTGTTCCAACAGGAAAGTCAAATGATGCTGAAGAAAAAAGCCCTGAAATTGCAATTAGTGGAAGAAAGGCAGAGAGTAAATTTATAACCTCTTTTGTTTCCAGAATAGGGAAGCAGACAGTAAACTGTGATTATTTTGCATATTCTGAACTAAATGATTTTGGATGCTGGATAGTGGCAGATGGATTTGATGAGGAAAGAGGGGGAGAAGAGGCAGCAAAGATAGTTTCTGAAAGCATAATAGCTCAATTCCTAGAAAAACCTAAGTTTTCAAGAAGATATTTAAAAAAACTTATTTTAAAAGCTCATAGAAAATTGGAGGAAATAAGAGAAAGAAGCAGAGAGAAAAGAGCAATGAGTGCCTCAATAGTTATATTTCTTACAGATTATACCTCTATGATATATGGAGCAGTAGGAAATGCGAGATTGTATCTTATCAGAGATGATATTGTGAGGGAAAAAACAAGGGATGATTCAATAGCGCATTTGGTTTATGAGGCTAATCAATTGGACTATAAAGAAATAAGATTTCACAGTCAGAGAAATAAACTTACACAAAATATGGGTGAAGCAGATGGAATCAGCCCTGAAATATCAAAAAAAATTCAATTATATGATGGTGACAGAATACTCCTTATGTCACATGGGGCATGGGAAAATCTGGATGAATCTGAAATAGAGGTTGAACTTTCAAAAACCGACAGTGTAGGAAAATGGATAGGGTCTTTAGAAGATAGAATCAAGGAAAACAGCAGCAGTAATGTCCCTAACTACACACTGGCTGGAATATTTATTAATGAAGTTTCGCCATCTGGAAAGAAAAAAATTAAATTTAACTATGTAAAATATCTTGTGATTTTATTTATTATTTTTATTATAGGATTCCTGTTATATAGAGGATACAGTTTGAAAAGAACAAGGGATATAACATATGAGAAGGCATATACTTATGAGGAGGAAGGTTTAAAAGCAGTAGCTGAAGGAGATTTTGAAAAAGCATTAAATTCTTTTGAATTGAGTAAAAATGAATATAATGCTCTTGAAATAAGTCCAAAAGAAGCAAATATTGTTTATAGGACTATCTTTTCTCCTAAAATAACTAATATAAATCTTGGAAAACAGATACTTCTTGTAGATAAAAAAATAGAGCAGATAGGATTCCTGCAGGGTATACTCGAAGATTTGAATGAAGGAGATAAATTATATAATAATAATAATTTTTTAGAGGCAGAGGAAAAATATAAAGAGGGAAAAGCTAAAATACCTCAGCTAAAAGATTTGAAATATAATAAAATAGATGAAATATCAAAAAAATTAGATGAGTCTGTAATGGCAAGCAAAGCTCTTGCTGTAGCGTATGACATGAAGACAGAAGCAGATATAATGGTACAGGATAATGATGTAGAAGGAGCTATAAGAAATTATCTTGAAGCTAAAATAATATTTTTAAAATACAATAAAATAGACCTTCTGGCAGAGGTAACAGAAAAAGCAGAACGTCTGGCAAAAGTAAGAAACAGAAAATATGATACAGCACTTATGTATGAAAAAAGAGCTTATGAAATGGAAACAAGAGATATAAATGGAGCTATAGTATATCTGGAAATGGCTAAGGGAATATATGGAGAACTAAGAGATGAAGCAAGAAGAATGGAGGTTACTGAGAAAATATTGAGATTAGATGAACTTAGAAAAACTTTAGTTCAAGAAAGCAGGGCATATTTGAATGAAGCAAAAGCTTATGCAGACAGTGGGGAGTATGAAAGAGCCTTATCTATAATCAAGAAATCGCAGGATATCTCAGTTCAGCTGAAAGATAATCAGAAGATGGCTGATGCTATGCAGACAGAAGCAGATCTTTTCTTCAAAAATGAAAAATATCAATTAGCATATGAGAAATATCAAGAAGCCTATGGAATAGCAGCTGATACAAATAATGCTGTACAGCAGGAATACTTAAAAGGAAAAATAGATACTATGAAGAATATGCTTGAAACTAAAAAACTGGAAACTACAGGAGATACACTTTTCAGCAATAAAAAGTATAAAGAATCTAGAAAAATCTATAAAGAAGCCATAGAAAAGTATAAAAAACTTGAAGGTAATAAATATTTTGAAAAAGAAAATTATGACAAACTTATGGAAGAAGTTACGAAAAAGGAGAAGGCAGCTTGGAAAGAAAGCAACTGGATTCCATTCTTCTAAGAAATGGGGAGCAATTTATTACTTATTTAATAACCAATGAGAGTGGAGAGAAAAGTATATTAAAATTAATAAATCCTGAATATTTATCTTTTCAGGATAAATATCAGAAAATAAAAGAACAGTTTCAATTAGAAAAACAGGTTTTGAATCTTCTGAATATAGAGGAAATACCTAAATATATAGACAGTGGAGAAAATTATCTCCACTTGTCTTATATCAATGGAAGAAATCTGCAGACATATGTTAAAAGCAAAAGAATTTCTGCAGAGGAAATAGAAAAAATAATATGCAGTATATGTGAGACAGCAGGAAAGCTTCATAAACTTGGGGTCGTACATTGTGATATAAAACCTGGAAATATAATATATGATGGAGAAAAAATATACCTCATTGATTTTGGAGCAGTATCTTTCAGAGGAGAAGAAAGTATATATATTCAAGGGAGCAAGGGATTTTCATCACCTGAGATATTTATTCAAGGGTCAAAAAGAGCTGTTCAGGATGATATTTACAGTATTACTGCAGTATATTACTGGCTTTTAAGTAATCAGAATTACCATAATCATATAGAAAACAACGAGATATTTAAAATCGGACTGGCTGATAAAAAAGAAAAGAGATTTAAAAGCACATATGAGCTAATAAGTGCTATCAAAACAATCAGGAGAGAATGATGAAACAGTACTATATCTATGATGAATTAAAAAGAAAGACATATTATGATCTGCATAAAATATGTGTAGATGAAAAACTTATAGAAGGTTTCAGAGAAAATCTAAATAGAAGTGAACTTATAAATATAATATTGAAGTATAGAAGCAGAGAGAAAGTATATGGAATAGATTCATATAAAGAAAATGGAATAGAAAGACTTCAGGAGCTTTTTGATACAAGGTTGGGATTCAAGCTCAATGATTCAAATAATATTAAAATACCTCATAAAGTAGTAATATACAAAGGTATGCCTTTGAGTGATGAAGATGACTATAAAATCACTATTCCAGAACATATTTCAGACAATAATATTTTTTTGATGAATGGAAACAGTTACCTGTGCGGAATTTTTCAGCTTTCAAGAAATAAGAGTGAGAGAAACTCTTTCTTTATAAAAAGTGATGAAAAACTATTAAGATTAGAAAACTTAAAGAATCAAAACTACTCTTTGATTTTTTTCAACAGAAGTGATGAGAAATTTTTATTTAATGCTTATTACAAAGAAAAAAATGAGGGTAGTATGCCTATGTCTTTAAACTACTATCAAATTCCCCTGGATAGTTTCCATTTTTTAGATTTGGAAATTACAGATACTCCTTTATGTATAGATTTTGGAACTGCTAATACAACAGCTGGAGTGTATTTGGATAAATACTACATAAAAAATCTGCCTCAGCATAAAATACTCAGTGGGCATATGTTCTTAGACAAAATAAATTATGTGAAATTTCCTAAAAATGAGGAAGAGTATGCAAATGTTATACCAACAGTGGTATATGTAAAAAATTGTTTTGATGAGGAGAATATAAAATATGCTTTTGGATATGAAGTAGAGGAAAAACTAAAAAACAGCAACTATAATTTAAAAGGAAGCGTATTTTATGGAATAAAAAACTGGGTAAAGTCTATAGATGAAAAAGAGAGAATAGTTGATGAAAATGGGGATATCAGATATATAGAGAGAAAGAAAATCATTAAGGCATATATAGATTATATTGTTGATAGAGCTGAATCTCTTTTTAAATGCAGATTTAGAAATATACATATAACTACACCAGTAAAATTAAAGAGTGAATTTCTAAATATGTTTAAAGAAATTCTTCCTGACTACAAGATTATAGAAGAAAATGCTTTAGATGAAGGGGTTGCAGTTCTCTATAACTCAATTGAAAGAATAATAGGAAAAGGAAAATTTGAGGACAATGAGGAATATAAAGCTCTCATAATAGATTGTGGTGGTGGAACTACTGATCTTGCCTCATGTGTATTTAAAATAAACTCTGAAGAAATAAATTATGATATTGATATAAAAACTACCTTTGAAAATAGTGAGGAAAGCTTTGGGGGAAATAATATTACTTACAGAATAATGCAGTATCTTAAAATATTACTTTCCCAATATTATACAAATAAAAAAGATACTGTAGGTATAAATGACCTTATTCCTAATATTAGTGAGCTCATATATAGAGATGTAGATGAAAAGGGAGTTAAAAAAATATATGAAATATTAGAAGAGGAATATGAAAAAGCTGAAAAGATTATACCCACAAAATTTGGTGAATTTGAAAATAAAGCAAGTGATGTATATTCAAAGGTAAAAAATAATTTTTTCTTTATGTGGGAAATAGCAGAACTTTTGAAAAGGGAGCTTTTTAAGAGAAGTACAATAATAAGAACCAAATTTGACAGTGTGAGATATGAAAACAGTGACTTAGCTTCAACATATCTTCCAAGCTGGAATCTAAATGTATATGATGGAGGGTACATTAGGAATATAACTGTATTTCCTAACATAATAATAAATAAAAGTGAGATAGTGAAATTGATAAAAGGAGATATATATGAAATATTCAGAAGATTTCTGACATCATATTATGAAACCGGAATAATTTTCGACTATTCACTGATAAAATTAAGTGGACAGACTTGCAAAGTAAATCTTTTTAATGACATATTAAAAGAATTTGTTCCAGGTAAAATGATAGACTTCAGAAGAAATATGGAAGAAGATGAACAGCAGCTGAAGATAAGCTGTCTGGATGGAGCAATCAGGTATTTGAATTCAAGTAAAATAGGAAATATAAAAGTATCTGTAAAGAATGATATTCCAATAGTACCATATTCACTTCATGGAAGAAAGTATACAGGAGAAGAGATAGAAATACTGAGAACAGGGGAGCAGGCAGGATCAAGTTCTGGATATATAAAGAAAATATCTTCTACTGAAATTTTACCTTTACATCTGAAAAATAAAGAACAGGAAATAAAGAAATATTTTACATATATAAATAAGCCAGAAGATTATAAAGAAATAGATGAATTAGAAGTGCTGGAAATGCTCAATGGACACTTTGGACAGGAAGAACTTGACAGCATACTGAATGGGGAAACTAAATTTTTTGCCTATACAGATGCCAATTTCTGGGGATTTTATGTAACAGGAGTGAAAAGGGAGAATAATCAAACATATATAGGAAAAAGAAAATATTTTTCATTTGAGGAGGATATAACTACTATAAGTTTCTTTGATGGAAGACATTAATATAAGGGAGGAGATTTTATGAGAGCTTCAATAAAGATAGGAGAAAAGATTACAGGTAAACATAATTTTCAAGGTGAAGATGGAAAAATTGAAACTGTAATAGATGCAGGAGATTTAATAGAGTTATCAGAAAAAGAAATAATAAGTATTCAGCTTAATAGTATAAAAATTGGAAAAGATCCAAAAAATAATGGTTTTGATAATTCAATAGTCAACATAGGGAAAGAATTTGCTCAAAGTGGAGGTTATGCTACTCCAATGACATTAGTAAAAGAAGAAATGGGATTTGCTATTACAGTTAAGGGAAGAATAATACCAGCAGCTGATGAAATGACTTTATTAGGAATATTCAGTAATACAGGGAATGTAACTGGAATAATTCCTTCAAGTACTTCAGAGTACAAAAGTTATGAAGATGGTTTGAAAGCTAAATGGAAGTTTAAAGATGTCTTTCAAGGGCTGGAAATGATGAGTGCAATCAAAAAAGATGCACAAAACTGGAAAAAATTAGATTTAGGAAAAAGTGCAGAAAACTGCAATAAATTAAAAGAATGGGCTCTTACATATAAAAAATCAGATAATATGAATCCACCAGATTATAATGGAGTTGAAGAAGAATTTAAAGACTATAAAGATGTAAAAGTTGAAATAGTACTTTCAGAAGTTCAGAGCCTTATATATGAAATTCCAAGTATGTATATTGACAGCTACAGTGAAAATTTTGATATAGAAAGAGGAGAGGGAACATATACTTTTACTTTAAAAGAAAAATATAATAGAGGAATAAATGATGTAACAATGACAATAAAAAAAGAAAACTTTGGAGATAAGGTGACTAATGGGGTGAAAGATACATTTAATAAAATTTTTGGTGGAGATTTGAAAAAAGACAATTAAAAAGGAGTATTTATGAAAAAAATAATAGCTGTAATTCTATTTTTAACATTCCAAATAGCAGCATATTCATTTGAAAACAACTATATATTCAATGCAGAAAGAATAAAAAAAGTATTTTCTGAATGGGAGTTTGTAGATGAAGAAAAGAAAGAAAATCACTATATGAGGTTTATAAATAGGGAAAGAGATGTAACAATAGATATTTCAAATTACAAAAAAGGAGATAATCCAGAAACAGCTGAAAGAAGATTTCATAAGTCAGCTTTAGAAGATGACTATACATTTAATGGAAATGGACTTTTGAGTGTAGAATATCTAGGAAGTGCTTCAAAGGAATATACAAAATATACAGAAATTGGAATTAGAAAGAAAGAAAATTTTTTCTTTGAAAAAATTAAATTTGCAATAGTTTATACTGGAGTTGAAGAAGATTATATAGAAACATTAGAATTGGTAAAAGAAGCAATAGACCCATCAATGAAAGTAAAAGAAAGACCAAAAAAAGTTTTTAAAAAACCAAAAGAAATAGATCAAATATTTGATGTGAAAAAATTAAAAAGAGAATTTGATAATACTCATAAATTTGTAGAATTTGAATATAGTAAAAAGAAAAATGGAATGCCTTCATATGTAATGATAGTTTTAGATGAAAAGAAAGCTGGCTTAAGAAGACAAATAATAATAGAAAGCAATGATAACTTCAATAAAAGAGTAATAGAAAAAAGAAGAGATTACAATTTAAGATTTGGCAAAGATATGCAGGGCTTTAAATATATAGGGGAAGATAAAAAATCAGAAAAATATTTTGGAGTATCTTCAAAAGAATATCAAAATACATATTTTAAAGATGAGAAATTGTTTGATATTATAACAATGTCAAATCTAATATCAAAAGATGAATATACAATATTGATAACAAATTTTATACCAGAAGGGCAGAAAGAATTTGCAGATAGACAGTATGAAGAGTATTTAAAAATATTAAGTTCATGTCTAAAAAAATAAAAGAAAGCTGCATAGAAGAAAGAAATTCTATGCAGCAAACTTTTAAGATTATAAAAGTTTTTTAATTAGTTATAGAAAATTTTTATAATTTTGAAAACGAGAACAAAATAGAGGTGGAAAGATGAAACATATAAAAAAGATTATAGAGAATGAACTTAAAAATTTGATTGAAGATGACAGAATGCTTTTCAGAAAAACTTCTTTAAAGACTTTTGAATTTTTGGTTAATGATCTAGAAAAAAGGATAGAAGATTTTGAAAGCAAAATATTAGATTCAGCTATATCTCAAGAAAATAATATAAGTATTATAAATATGATAGTTCCAAAAAATGATTTTTATCTATATGAAGAAAATTTTTCACCTATTATACTTTCAGATGTAATAGAAAGACCATTGGTAGAAATTTTAAATAGTGAAGATAAAGTTTATAAAAAAATAGTATTAGATATAGATAGAGAAAATATTGAAACAATTTCTAATTTAACTTTTGATGGTATTGGAAAGCTGAATGGGATAACTTACTCTTTTACTTTCAAATTGGAGAAAGATGAGAGCTATGATAAAAAAATAAAAGAAATATATGATGTATTTGGGTTAAATGGTTTAAAATGGAGAACTTTAAACACTCCATATTTATATAAAGCTTTTAAAGTGGTAATAATTGAATTCCAAGAAGAACTATTGGAAGAATTAAAAAAGACAGATGAAGTCTTAAATATAGTTATTGATAAAAAAGGCTTTGAGAAAAACTGGGTGGAAGATTATCTCATACTATGGAATATTATTCGAATAAATATGCTTGGGAATGGAGAAATAAATCCAACTAAAGATAGAATACATTATGAACATACATTATTTTTTAATAATAACAATAATGTATATTTATGTCCTGATAAAGATATCTATATCTATTATATACAAAGAATATTGAATGGGTTTAGGATAATAACAGATGAAAATAGAGAAATGAAATGGGAGTTTATAAAAATTGCTGAAGTGGATGAAAAAGTATATGAAAAGAAACTGAACTTTCCTGTGTTTTCTAATAGAATAAATCCTTCTTTTATCAATAAAATAAAAATGGAAAATGATATAAGATTAAGAAACTTAGGGGAGATAAAGAGAATTGTAAATAGTTTTGATGATATTACTAAAAGAATGGAGCTGGTAAGAGTAGAGATAACAAATGAAGAAAAAAGATACATACCTACAAACGATTCTAATCCATTTGTAATAGATGAATTTAAGTTAAAAGGGAAAAATTCAAATATGTATTTCTATTTTAAGATTATAAAGAAAGATTTCTATATTAAAGAGATTCTTGATTTTATAATCTCTGAGTTACAGTTGTCTTTTCCTGAATATGATTGTAAAGGAGTATTGGTATAATGGAGAATCAATATAATTTTTTATGGTATCCTTTAACAAGCTTTATTGAAAAAAATAATGAAAATATAAACTTTGAAATATCTGAGGTAATTTCACCATATATAGAAGTAAATATGACTAATATAAATAATATTCAGAATGAAATAGAAACTAGTGATGTGAAAGTTGAAATAAATCCTTTTATAAGATTTAATGAAATTTTTCAGATAATAACATATCCTGATTTTGAAGAAATGGAAATAGAGTTAAAAAAATCATTAGTGAATATATTATTTCACCTATTAGGAGAAATGGACTTATATCTAGGGCAAAATAAAAAAGATATCATAGTAAAAGAAATACGTAAAGACATAGAAAAGGGATGCTTTGGAAAGGAGAGTACAAATCTTTTTAAATTATTTAAAGAATACGAAAAACATATAGTTGTAGATATTCTTTATGATATGTATTGTCATCTTAACATGATAGAAGCTTTTAAAAAATCTATAAAGAAAATATTTAAAGATTCTATAATATATGACAATCTTTCTTCAGATACCAATCTTGTAATTTATTTAAATTATATAAAAACAGAAGAAAATATAAAAAAAGTTGAGTTTCTTAAAGAAATATTTTTACCAATAGGTTTGGAGTTGGACTTATTCTGGGAATATCATTTTGGAGTTATAGGTGTAGAAATAACTATGAAAATAGGAGAAATAGCAGTATTTTAAATTTAGGAGGAGATGTAAATGGGAGCAGGACTTGCATTGATAGCAGTAGGTGTATGGCTGATGATGAAAAAATCAAAAATAGAAGCAGAAACATATAAAGGAACTATTGTTGGATTAACAAAGTTTAATAGATATTATATAGTGAAATTTGAATGTGATGGAGAAATAGTAGAGGCTAAAACAATAGAAGGAGGATTATTAAATTCTGAGGATAAAATAGGAGAAGAAATAGAGATAGAATATAATAAGGAACAGCCAGAAGTCTGTTCTATAAAAGGAGCAAATAGAGGATACATCCTTATTATTGCAGGAATTGTTTTTATTCTTATTAGGGCGATGTAGCTATGAAAAAAAAGATAAAATATTTTTTACTGGTACTAATATTATTATTTGTATCATGTGGACAGAAAGCAACAACATATGAAGCAAAGGAAGCCTTATCAAAACATTTGGTAGAAAGATATGGAGAAGAATTTGAAATAGGATATATGGGAAAAAGATCAGATGGAAAAGAAGTGTGGTATGAAGCAGAAATATATCCAAGTAAATATGTGGGAACATCAAAAGAAAGAGATAAATATTATCATAGAAGAGGAACAGTAAATATAGAAAAAGGAATACTAGGAGATAGAGTAGGATTTGTAGGGGATACTTATGGAAAAGTAAAAATAAATGAATCAGCAGAAGAATTTTATGGAAAGAAGCTGAAAGAATTATTTGGGGATAATGTATTACAAGTATATGATATAAGATTTAATAGAATATTAGAGGACTATAGCTTTGAAAAAATAATAAAGGTATGGAAAGAAGAAGGGGTAAGATTAACAATAAAAGGAGGAATCTACATATTTGGAAGAGTAGAAAATGATGAAGATAGGGAATGGTATAGGAAACAAATTTACGAATTTATTCAGTTTATGAAAGAAACAGAAACTTTTGAATATGTGAGTTTGGGAATTATTATTGTAGATGATAGAGTACTTACAAAACAATTTGAAAATAATAATAAATTAAAACAAGAACTGTCAATGAATAGAGAATTACTTTCAGATATAGATTTTAGAAAAAAGAAAAAAGAGTTAATGAACCAAATTACTGAAAAATTATCCTCAGAAAAAATAAAAATAAAATTAGAGGGAATAAATAGAACAATTGCTTTTAATAGTGATGGTGGAGTATACAGTTGGAGTTTTTATAACAGTCTTTTATATTCACACATATATTCTGAAAAATATATAGAATCACAGAAATTGGATCATAGAGAAAAATTAAAATATAATAAAATTGAAGATGTAAAATTTAGAACAGAAAATTATTAAAGGAGATAACTTATGGAGATAACAGATAAAGAATTGCTGGCAATTTGTAATTTATCAAATTTGCGAATGAAATTCGCTGATGTAGTAAAAGAGAGAGATCAAAACACACAAAAAGTTCTGTCAAATCATACAATTTATTTAAATTTTAAAAATTAAAAAAATAGCAACAATTTTAATATTATGGGAAACTTTTTGATAGAAAGCTATGAAAAAGTTTTCTATAAAGTTAAGGTTTAAAAGGGAGGAAAGATGAAGAAACTATTTAGAATATTAATTGTTTTGTTAATAGCATTGTCATTCATATCATGTGGTAAGGAAGTAACATCACAAGAAGCAAAGGAAGCCTTATCAAAACATTTGATAGAAAGATATGGAGAAGAATTTGAAATAGGATATATAGGAAGAAGGTCAGATGGAGATGATGATATATGGTATCAGGCAGAAATATATCCAAGTAAATATGTAGGAACACCAAAAGAAAGAGATAAATACTATAGAGAATCAGGAACAGTAAATATAGAAAAAGGAATATTTGGAGAAAAATTAGGAAAAGCAGGAGATACTTATGGAATAGTAAAAGTAAATGAATCAGCAGAAGAATTTTATGGAAAGAAACTGGAAGAATTATTTGGGAATAATGTATTACAAGTATATGATATATGGTTTAATAGAATATTAGAGGACTACAGCTTTGAAAATATAGTTAAAGTAAGTGATGAAGAAAGAACAGCCTTAATTATAAAGGGAGGAATCTACATATTTGGAAGAGTAGAAAATGATGAAGACAGGGAATGGTATAGGAAACAGATTTACGAATTTATTCAGTTTATGAAAGAGAGTGGAACTTTTGAATATGTGGATTTGGATATCTTGATTGTAGATGAAAGGGCACTTATTTCTAATCCTAAAAAGTTGTTAGAGAATTTTCCTAAAAATTTATCAGAAAATGATAGAAGAAAGAAAAAAAGAGAAATGATGAAAGCAGGAGATAAAGAATTTGCTGATATGAGTAAAAAAGAAATTTTAAATAAAATAAATTCAATAAATAAAGCAGAGTATCGCAATCGATTTTTTGGAGGATTACTCTATGTTAAAGTATATTCTCCCAAATATATAAAAGCACAAAAGTTAGATAATAGAGAAGAAAAGGAATATGACACTATAAATAATATAAAGTTTGATTGGGAAACTTGGTAGGAGGTAGTTCATGGAAATAACTGATAGAGAATTATTAGCAATATGTAATCTTAGTAATTTAAAGATGGAATTTGCAGATACAGTAAAAGAATTCAGAATTGTTCCTAATCCTAATAATGAGGGAGAATATATAAAAGAAATTCTGTCAAATCATACAATTTATTCACTCTTAGAAAAAGAAATAGAAAGTATAAAATTGGATGAGTTGGGAAAAAATATAGAAAACTCAGATGGAAGTAAAGCACTTCCAAGAGTATTTATGAGAAAAAGAGAAGATGAAAATAAACCATATTCAACAGTATACAACAGTATTGATGAATTAAAATACAAATCAGGAATAATATATGAGTATTATGAAAAGTATAGATTAGGAAATGATGAAGGAAAATTTTTAGAAGAATGGGAGCTGTTGTATGGTGGAGATGGCTATAAGATATCTACTGACTTTTCTGATTTTATATTTGAAATTGAAGCAAAAATAAAATTAGAAAGAAAAGCAGTTACGGAATTTATAGATCAGGATGGCTATTATGAAAGATATGAATTAGGTAAAATTAATGAAGATGGAATAGAAAAATATAAAGTAGAAAAATTTGATATAAATAATAAAAAATTAGAAATTACAGAAGAAGAGGAAGAAGAATTCATAACAAACGAGCTAGAAAATATTTATAATTTAAAAGTTTCATATCAGCCTAGAGAAGTATATGAAAGAATGCATTTGATAAATGAGAGAATAGAAATAGGATTAACTGCATTATATTGGATTTCTATTTTTCTCCCACTTGCTCTACAGGGGAATACAGCTTTAAAGAAAAGTCAAATAAGTGAAGCAGTGAAGGGAATAAAAAATTGTGAACAAAGCCTAGCTCGAAATGGAGTAAATCAAAGCAGTAAAATAGCAGAAAAACTTTCTAAACATTATGATGAGATAATAAAAGGATTAAAAAATTCTGCAACGGAAGATGTTAAAAAGAAAATGGTTTTATTGAGAAAAGAATATAAAACAATATTGCAAAATGAATTAAAAATGAAATCTTCAAAAGCAAAAGAAGAAAAAATTAAGCAATTATTAAAAGCAATGGATAAAAATAATAAAGAAATATTAGAAGGAAGTACTAGAATAATTGGACAAAGTTTTTTAAAATTTCAAATATCTGATTCTCTTGTTAATTCTGTTAAAGGTACTCTAAAAAATGGAAAATATATAAAAAAAAATGAAAAAACAATAATTATAAATTTAGTGAAAGATTATATAAAATCATCAATTGATGATGTAGATGCTGCTGCAGGTGAAATAGTAAAAATAGTAAAAAAAGCTGTATCTGGAAGAATGAATGAGTTATTAGAAAATGCTGTAACTAAAGAAAATATTATCACACTATTTAATGAAAGGGCAGTGGTAACATTTTATATATTAGATTTATCCCTAAAAGAAATAAAAGAAAATTATAAACATAAAATAAATAATATAGAAGAAAAAAAGAAATTGGAAGATTTAATAAATAAATTGGAAAATACTCAAAAAGAATTAATAAATTGCCAATTTAAACAAGAACTTAAATTCGATGATTTTGAATTTGGTGTAACAATATTAAAAAATGACAATAAAAAAGCAATAGTTATATGTTTTAAAAATTCTGATTTTAATTCAAAAATTTCAAAAAGATTAATAACTGGAGATTATCACTCAGATCTTATATTTATGAATATCATAGAAAAATATATACTTGAAAAAATATATTTAACAAATACAAAATTAAGAGATTATGAAGTAATTGTAACAGGATTTAATATAGGAGCTGAGTTAGCAGGAATGTTTAGATTAAGATATAACCATTCTACAAGAGTTTTTAAAACAAGAAGTTTGGCAATAGAACCAGAATTACTTGCATTTAATGTTTTTGACATAGGACATATTTTTAAAAAGAAATATGTAACATTTGAAAAAGATATCAGTGATTTTTGTAAAAGCTTTTTTAAGGATAACATAATTCCATTTATCTTATCATGGGTTTTTACAGGAGGAAGCTCAATATTAACTGTAGCTGCTTTTTCTGCTCTAACTGCTTCAATATCAATAATTGAAAATATGATTAACAAAGAAAAAATAGATAAACTATACCTTAAAATGTGTAAAATTGGTTTGTTTAGCTGTGAGCAAAGGGAACAATGTAATTATATAAAAAATTCTTGTAAATATTTAAAAGAAGAAATTAGATCTCCAGATATAGTTGAAAATGCTGCTGAGATCTTGCAAGAAAAAATAGAGATTAATTTAAATTACTCAAGATTAAGATTTAATGAAAAGACTCTAAAAGAGATTTTGCCAGAAACAAATCCAATAAAAATTAAAATAAAGAAAATAGATTATATCACTTTAATGTCAGAATTAAGTTTGGAAAATAGTATAGAAGATGAAACTGTATATATAGTAAAAAACGAGTCAGATATTAAAAATAAAATATTCCGAACTATAAAAACTCCTGAAAAAACAACTAAGGATCAATATAATGCAAACTTATTTAAAAGATTCTTTAATAAAGAATTAGAAATAGGAATGAAATATGATTTAAAAGAATCTTATTCTTTTAAAATAATAGAAAAAGATGGAGAATATTCATTAGAAAAAGAAGGGCATTTTCGTGCAGAAGTCTATAAACAAGAATTAGTATTATCAGGTTATGAAACTACAAGAAAGTGGAAAAAAGTTGAAGTTACTCATAATATTACCAAAAAAGTTCCAATGACTAGCGATATACTAAGTTGGTATTTATTTGAACATATAGAAATGCAGAAAACCTATAAAAAAAATAATAATAATTTATATAGAGCTTATAATGCAGCTGGAATTAAAATACATTTATTAAAAGATATTGAAGGTGAAGAAGAAAGAAAAAAATATGAGAATGAAAAATTTTATACAATATTAGAAAATAATGAATTTATTTTTTTCCCATTAATAGATTCTAAAAGTGGAAATATTTTATATGAAAATACAGATAATGGAAAAAAATATATTGTTAAATGTAATGCTGTTAATGATAATTATATAGGAAGTTTTTTTAGAAGTTACATGGAAGATTATGTAAATTCAAGAGATATAATACCTAAAAAAGATGCTTATGATGATACTTTGAAAGAAACTGATGAGAAAAGTTATTATGAAAAAATGATAAATGGACATTCTTTTTCTTTGCAGTCTGGAAAAGAAAAAAAATATATTAATGCAGATTTTTTAAGCTACATATTGGATAAAGAAACAACACTAGAAATTATGGAAGATAATGGGGCAAGGGGATTTTATCTTTTGCATAATTTAATAGTAGAAAAATTAGAAGATAATCCTGATATTTTAAATAAATTTTATATTATTAAAAATGGAGAGATAGAAACAGAAAAAATCATAAAGATAGGACATTTATTAGGAGAAGAGTATAACCAAAAAGCAATAGAATATTTGTATAATTATGACAGTAAATATAAAGCAAAAGGAAAAAATAATTTACCATTTGACAGAATACGAAGGGGAATTTTAACTTTGAATGTAAAAGTCCCAAAAGAAGGAAAAGGGTTAGAGGACTTAGCAGCAGATAAAATTATTATGACAACAGGAAATAAATTAGCATGTACTATGAGCGGAGATTCTACAACAATATTTAAAGCTACAAAAAATGGTTGGGTAAAGGGAAAAGGAAAAACAATAGGAACTTCCTCAGATAAGATTGTAGGAACTAATATAACACCATTTGCAAAATGTACAAAAACTAAAAGTGGAAAATGTGAATGCATGATAGTAGGAGAATGGTCAAATACAAGTGAAACAAATAAAATTGCAGGAGAAAGATTGTTAACAAATAAAAGTACAATAAAATGTGTAAAAAGTGGAACTATATTTGTAAAAAATTCAGAATGGGAAGATTTAATGACAAAATAAAGGAGAAAATATGAAAACTGACAGTAATTATTCAATAGCAGATTTAAAATTAATACTAAACAATAATGAGATTAGTTCAGAAGGATACAACATAGATAATTTAGAAATTAATTTTAATGAAAATAAACATACTGAAATTATAACAAAAATTAAAGTAAAAAATGAATTTAAAAATGAATGGATTATTTATTCTAAAGAAACTTTAATAAATAAGCTTAATAATGATACTTTATTGGCTTTATCTTTAAAAGAAAGAATATATTTTTCAGGAATAATTCAAAATATATCATTATTTGAAGAAAGCTCTGGGGATATAAATATTAAATTAAGAGCTTTATCAAAAAGTGAAATAATGGACAGAGAAAAATATTATAGAGTATATCAAAATTCAAATATAAGGTACATAGATATTATTAAAAGTATCTTAAATAAATATCCTAATATTATAAATATAGTAGGAATAAATAATAGTGATGAAGAAAAAGAAGAAGTAAATTTAAATAGAAATCTTTTTTCTAAAATAAGAAATGGAATAATAATTCAATATTTTGAAACCGATTGGGAATTTTTATTAAGAATAATGTCTCATTTAGGTATGGGAGTATTTAATAGTGAAAATGGAGGAATTACTTTAGGTTTTTCAAAAAATATTGATATAAAAAAAGAATGGAATAAAAAAAATGGAAATCTAGGAAAGGGAATAGATAAAGAAAATAATATTTTTTATGAAGCTACCTCAGTAGATTTCTATAGCTTAGGAGATATTCTTTGCGAAGAAAATAAAAATATAGGATATATAACAAGAGGTAAATTAATACTCAAAGATGATAAGTTTATAGGAGAATATTTTTTAAGGCAAGAAGAGTATATTTATGAATATATTCCTAATGAAAATATAAGAGGTTCCACAATTGAGGGAAAAGTTATATATTTGCCTGAGAGCAAAGATAAAAATGCTATAGCTATAATTAATGTAGATTTTTCTGAAGGAATAGAAAAAACGTCTAAGAATAAAATTCAAAATAAAAGAATAGTTAAAAGTATAAATGATTGGATTTTATTAGATAAAAATGAAGAAAGATTTTCCTTTCCATATGCTACTCCTTATTCTCAAAGTAATACAGGATACTTTTGCACACCAGAACACGGAGATATTGTAGCTGTAACTTTTCCAACAACAGAAGAGTTTGAAGGTTATGTAACATGGGCAATTAATAATATAGGAAGTATAAGATTTACCAATCCATATGTAAGAAACTATACGACAAAAAAAGAACCTGGAAGTGAAATAAATTCTTTTGAATTTAAAGTAAATAGAGAGAATTATTATATAGAAAGTGCTGAATTATCAAGAGAAGTATTTAAAAATAAAATTATTGAATGTAAGAATGATATAAAAGTATATTCAAAAAATAACATAAGTATTGAGAATCAAAATAAGATTACAATTTTAACTGATATTTGTGAAGTAGAAGTAGGAGAGACTTATTCTGAAAGTGTAAAAAATTCTAAAAAAAATGAATATGGAATGCTTAACGAACGTGTTGATAAGGCAATAAATATAAATTCCCAGTCATATAATGTGACTACAGGAGCTTATAATGTAAAAAAATAAAAGGAGAGAATTGTGAATTTACATTTTAAAAATGAAAATGTCTTAAAAAAATATAGAGTAATTATAGAGGAAAGGATAAACAATGAAATAAGAGTAAATAAAATAAATATTTCATTTGAATTTATGAAAGATAAAGTGAATTTTTTTATTTTAACAGATTTAATAGAAAAAGATGGAGAATTAGAAAAAATTTTAGAAAAAACAAATAAAATTTTTAAAGAAGTAAGCTATGAACTTGATGAAACATGGCAGATTACAAAAGTTAGAAATTCCAATGAAATAATTAAAAAATGGGATGATTTAAGAAAAAATACTTTTTTTTACTTGAAAAAAGAAAGCTTAAAAGACTTCATATTTGAATTGAGCAGAATCATTAATAATAAATTCAAATTAGAAGAAATGCTAAAGAGATTTAATGTAATTCCATATATATTTTTAGGAATATATAATCAAGAAATAAAAAAGTCAAGTCCTTTGAGACTAGAAAAATCTCTCTATAATTTATTCCCCTTAGATAATATTCCAGTTCAATATGAAATATATGATGATAGCTCTAAAGAAGAAAAACAAATAAAATTTTTAATAAAAGAAAGCTCTAAATTTAACAGGCAAGAATATATAAAAAAAGTTTTGTCATATATTTCAGAGAATCAAAAAATTGGAAGTTTTGATTTAAATGGTAGTGGAATGTATGTGTTTGATGAAAATGATTTATTAAAAAAAATGGAAAAAACAATAAATATTGAAATAAAAAATCTATTAACTTACAGATGTAATTATCAAATAGAGGAGATAGAAAAAGATAATGATACGATTTGATATATTTAATAAACCTGCATATTTTATAGCTTTTTCTCCGATTGATGAAGTAATTGAAGAAAAAATATCAGAAAATATAGTAGAAAAAAAAATATTAGAAAAAATTTTAAAAAAATATAGTGAAGAAAACTTGATTAAACAATATTTTATATTAGATGGAATAGCTGCAATAAAAGATTATGAAGTTGACGTTGATAGTGAAGAAGAAACACAAGAAAAACCTGTAATTGATAAAAAACTTGCTATGGGTTTGAATCAATTTTCAATATTTAAAGGGATAATAGATTTTATATAATAAAAAATAAAGAATGAGGTTATTACATGAATAGGGAAAAGATAAAAGAAGAAAATGAAAAAAAGGCTATGCAGCTGAATCTTTCAGGAAGAAAGTATCAGAGCATATTTGTAACATCTTTTCTTTCTGACAGAGGAGATAAAAGTATAAATAATGATTATCTTACATATATTGAATTAGAGGAATATGGGTGTTGGATAATAGTAGATGGAAATAATGGAGGTGTCTTTGAACATAAGATAGCACCTTTTATTGGAGAAATGCTTATAGAAACTTTTATAGAAAATCCTACTATAGACAGAAAAAAAATAGAAAGAATGCTGCTTCATGTACATAGAAGATATAGAGAGATGCAGATAAGCAATAGCGATATGACAGAAGAATACAGCAGCTGTTCAATTGCAATGGCAGTTACAGATTATTCAAAAGTAACATTTGCAAATGTCGGAAATGCAAGATTTATGATGCTTAGAGATAATTATATAATAAAAAAGAGCAAAGACAGTACATTGGCTTTTCTTATGTATGAAGCTGAAAAAATACTTTATGATGAAATAAGATTTAGAAAAGATAGAAATATATTTACACATAAGTTTGGGATTGATAAAAATATAGCTGTAAATGTTTCTAAAACAATGACACTTCTTCCAAATGACAAGATACTTCTTCTGACTCAGGGAGCATGGGAAAATCTTGATGAAGATGATATTGAAAGAGAAACTGCAAAATCTCAAAGAGCAGGTCAATGGATAGGAAATCTTGTAAAAATTATGAATAAAAACTGTTATATGAATTTATCTAATCATACATTATGTGGTATATTTATAAGTAGGCCTGCTCTTCTTCTCCCAGAACCAGAAAGTGGATTAGTTAAATTAAGGAAATACTTTAATTCAACAGGAAGAAAAACATATAAGCTTGGAATAATTGCAGTAATTTTGTTGCTAATCCTATTTGGTGGAAAGAAGCTTTTCCAATATCAGAAACTGGAAAAAATGTATAGCTATGCTGTAGAAAAAGAAAAATCTGGTGATATATTAATGGTAGAAAGAAAATATAGGGCTGCTTCAAAAGAATATCAAGCTGGTATTGAGAAATATATGGAGTTGAGTAAATATAGAGGGAACAAATATGAGCAAAGAATAAAAGATTTAGAATATTTTTTAAACCAAGCCAATATTTCTGAAAAAACAGCTCAAAGTGCCAATACAGCAGATATAATGCTAAAAAATCAAGAATTTCAAAAGGCTGTAGATGAATTAAAAACTGCTAATATACTTGCTTCAAATTTAAGAGAGGACAACAGTTTAAAAGATGAAACAAAATACAAGTTAGCTACTGCTGAAATTTTAAATTCTGCATATGAAGAAAAATTAAAAGCTGACAACTTGTATCTTCAAAAAGCAACTACAAATAAAAAAAGACAGCAAATGAAAAAAGAGGCAATGGAGATATATGAAAGAATAGCTCCAATCTTTTTGGAGAATACTCAAAAACCTATTTATGATGAAATAATTGAAAAGATAGAGGCAGAAAAATCTCCTGTACCAAAAAAAATTCCTGCAAAAGCAGCAACAGCTGAGTCACTTTTAAAAGAGGGAAATAGAATGTTTAATCAATTCAGATATTATAAATCATATGAACTTTATACTTCAGCTTTAAAAAAATCAAAAGATTCTAAAATGACTGAAATGATTAAAGGAAAAATAAATATGAATGGGATTCTTTTAAGAGGGGTACAAAGCGAATTAGATGGTGACAGGCTCATAAGAGATAAGAATAATAAAGAAATAGCTAAAAATAAATATAAGGAAGCCATGAACCAATATAAAAAATTAAGTCACAATGAATATATGCCTTCACAAAGATATAATGTAATAATAGAAAGATTAGAGAAAAAAATGAAAAAGCTTTAAAACCAATTAAAAAAGCCAGTCACAAGTTTGAGTTTCTCTCAAATAAAGACTGGCTTTTTAATTAATTTAATTTCTTAGAATTTTTAAATTCCTTATTATAAATAAAATTTGCTACAAACATAGCTGAGATTCCTCCAATTAGCTTAGCAGCTATTACAGGAAACACAAGAGCAGTATCTACTCCAGCAGTAAATCCAAGATGGCTTCCTAGAACAAAAGCTCCACTGACAGAGAAAGCAATATTTAACATTTTTCCTCTTTCATCCATATCTTTCAGTATATTATACATAGGAATATTATGGGCAAGACAGGCAATAATTCCAGCAGTAGAATTTTCATTTATTCCAAATAATTTTCCTAATCTGACTAATGGAGTTCTAAAGACCTTTGTTATAAAATATACCATTGGAAAAGCACCTGCTAGAGTCATTCCTATTTTACATATTATCTTAACCGCTTCAAGAGCAGGAATCATTCCCTGAACCAATATTTTTCCAGTAAGTGTTTCTACTATTTGTAATGCCAGTCCTATTGTTATAGCTATAAACATCACTTTAGAAAAAAGAGAAAATGATTTTGATACAGCTTTAGGATATTTAAGAAGAGCTGTACAAATAAGAAAAGTAAAAATAATAGTAGGTATTAGGTTAAGTATAAGCATTTTAATGCTGAAACCTGCTATCAATCCTCCAAAAAAACATCCCAAGGGTATAGTGGAAATTCCAGCCATAATACCTTTAGACAGATATTTTTCATCATCTTTATTTATTATCCCCATAGCCACAGGAATAGTAAAAGAAAGAGTAGCTCCCATAGTTGCAGCCAGAAATAATCCGCCAAAAAGTCCAGCTTCCTTAGATAAAGCAAGTTCTATACTCAGTGAATAACCACCCATGTCATTAGCCAAAATAGTTCCAGCAAACATTGCAGGGTCGGCACCTATCAATTTATACAGTGGTGTAATAATAGGTTTTAAAGCAGAAGCAATCAATGGAGAAAGGGATATTATTCCCAGCATAGCTAATGAGAGTGTCCCAATAGCCATTATTCCCTCTTCAAATTTTTTTCCATAACCAAATCTGTTCCCTAATAGTCTGTCAACAGCACCAACTAACATAAAAAATATCATTAAATAGATAATAATATTATTGATACTCATTTATCTCTCCTCAAATATTTATTAAATTCAATATTAATTATAATATATTTCTAAGAAAAATAGAATAGTTTAAAGGCAAATAGTTTCAAAAAAATATAGGTGTGGGAAAAAATCTTTGAAAAAAATCTCTATACCTGTTAAAATTATAATATAATATTAAAAGTGATAAAGAGGTGGTACTTTATGAAAAATATATTATTCATATTATTTTTTTCATTATCTGCTGTAGCCAGCGGATTAAAAGAAGTGCCTATGCTTGAAGAAAAAACTCCTGTTGTGAAACAAAGAAAAGCTGAAACTGATATTGAAACAAATGAAGATATAAAAAAAAATGAAATGATGGAAGAAAAAAAAACAGCTGTAAAAGAAAATGCTGAGGAATATAGAGAAGAAAATATTGAAAAAAAAGTTCTTCAAAAAAATGAGGAAAAACTTTTAACAGTAAGTGAAAAATTAACTGAGGATAAATTAAAAGAAATAATAAAAAATGCTGAAGAATCTCCAGATCCAGAAGTAACAGTAGATATGGCCCAAGTAGGAGAAAGCCTTTTAATTAAAAGAGATTTAGAAGAATATACCAACTTAGAAGCAGGACAATCTGGAAGTAATGTAGTGAAGAAATATTATGAATTTATTGATACTCTTAATGAAAAGTTAAAAGAACATGACTTTGAAGATAAGACAGAAGTCATACATGTAGGACATGAAGTAGCTAAAGAATTAAGAAGTGATAAACTTATATCTGATGTTGAACTGGGAGTGGGAATGGCTTATCAGGACAGGTATAGTCTAAAAAAAGAGAGGGACAGCATATTTGATCAGGAACAAAGTGGAAAATTCTATGTAAAAGAAGCATCTGAGGAAGTAGATATGGATTCTATTCCATTATATGTTACTGGAAGATATAAATTACCTCAAGTAAATGAGTGGCGGCCTTATTTAAAACTTAATTTAGGATATGCTGTAAACAATATAGGAGGAAGAAGTTTTCAAAGCAGCAATTCAAGATATAAATCTATAAATGACAGTGTCAATTCACAAAATGGATCTTATTATGGAATGGGTGGAGGAATAGAGTATAATAATGGACTTACTCTTGATTTAATGTATCAGGTCAGTGAGGGGAGCAGCAGTGCAAGCAGTAGGAAGGATGATGAGAACAGAGTGACAGTATCTGTCGAATACAAGCTAGATATTTAGTTAAAGTCCAATAAAATTTTTCAATAAAAAATACACTTTTCATTATTCAAATTAAATATTCTGCTTTCTATTTTTTTATATATTTCTTTGAATTTTATAATTTCTTAGTATATTAAAAACCAGAAGTATTTGTACCCTGATATCTTATCTAAGTAAGATAAAAATCAAGTGTACTTTCTTCTGGCTTTTCTCTTATTTTTTCACATATTTATTGTATTCTCTGGCATTAAAAACAGGATTTCCATGTTTATATTTGAAGGTATTTTTTTCATTTAAAACTTTTATTTTTACTTTAATAAGCCCAGCATTAGGATTGGCTATTTTTGTAAAAGCAGCATGACTCAAATCAATGTCACGACCATATTTCTTCTTGAAAGACCCTCTATCAGTTACCACTACTACAACTGATTTATTATTTTCTTTATTAGTCACCTTTAAAACAGTTCCAAAATCATGTGTATTAGATGCACAAGTATACTGCCTGGAATCAAATAGATAACCACTTGCAGTATTTCTCCCTTCAAATCCTCTGCCATACCAACTAGCTACTTTCCCACAAGCTGTTTGAGATATCAATAATGCTATAATAAGAAGTCTTTTCAACATATTCAGCACTCTCCTCTTCTATAGACATTCTTTTGTTTATTATATCATATTATTTCAATATATTTAAAGAAATATGTTTATCTTTAGAATTAAAGAGTTAAATTTAATGCACAAAATATTTATAAAAAGAATAAAAAAAGAGAACTTATATATTCAAGTTCTCTCTTGAAAAGGCTATTTTAAATATTGATTTTTAAGTTCAGAAATAGTTCCTCTCACTTCTAATTCTATTAAAATAAAATTTATTGTATTTAAAAGGTGCTGCTGATCTTTATGAACCATATATCCCATTTGGCTTTTAGTCAGAGTAGATTCAGTTAATGCTCCTTCTAATTCAGGGTTAATTTTTTCATAAGTTATAGCTTCAGGATTTTCAGTTACCATAATATCAACTTCTCCTTTTTCTACAGCAACTGGGACATCTAAGTTATTCTTATAACGAATTATTGTAGCTTTAGAAAGATGCTCATCAGCAAAAATTTCATTAGTTCCCCCAATATTTACTCCAACTTTGACACTTGGTTTATTAACTGCTTCAATAGAATTATATTTTCCTTTTTCTCCTTTTCTTACTAGGTAGCATTTACCAAATACCAGATAAGGATTACTCATTTGAGCTTCTACCTGTCTTTTAACAGTTCTTGTTATTCCACCCATAGCTATATCATATTTATCTTCATTTAGGTCTGATATAAGAGTTTTCCAAGTTGTGGGTACAAATTCTACTTTTACCCCTAATTCCTTTGCTATAAGTTTTGCCACCTCAATATCATATCCCTCATATTTATCTCCATTAAGATAAGTAAATGGTTTATAATCCCCAGTAGTTCCGATTCTTATAACTCCTTTTTTCATAATTTCTTCCACTTTGTCTTTTCCATAAGCAGTAAGACAAGATAGTAAAAGAAGAATACCAATAAAAACTTTTTTCATATTTAACTCCCCCTTGTTTTTGATAGCTAGATTATATCAATAACAAAAAGAAATTAATAGATAACAATAAAATAATTGATAATGTTCGTATAGAGCTTTCTGGAAGCTAAAAAATTCAGAGAATTAAAATATTTTTATATGAAAAGTTGTTCCTCTTTTACAGATAATTATCTAAATAAGAATAAAATATGGAATTTTTAATTTTATAAAAAATATACTGAATTGTGATTTTATGTGGAAAATAGATTTTTATATGGTATGCACTTTAAAAAATGAAAAATATAAACATAGAAACTGATAAAAATATGTGCATAAAAAAATTTGTAATTTATCACCATATAAATTATCATTGAAATATATTAATTAATTTTAAAAGGAGAAAATATGAAAAGTATTCTATTAATGGGCGGCAATCAATTTGCAGGAAAAAAATTATGTGAATTTATGTTGAATAAAGGATACAAAGTATATGTTCTCAATAGAGGAAACAGACCTAATCCTGAAAAAGCAGAGTTTTTAAAATGTGATAGAAATATGGAGAAAGAATTAACAAAGTGTTTAAAAAATATAAGAGTGGAGTATATAATTGATGTATCGGCATATAGTGCAGAACAGGTATCTCTTATCCAAAAGACAATGTCTGGAAGATATGCTCAGTACATTTTAATAAGCAGTGCTTCTATTTATAATGAAATGCAGAATTTTCCTGTAAAGGAAATTGACAGCATTGGTGCAAATGAAATATGGGGTAAGTATGCTGAAGATAAATATTTATGTGAAAAAATAACTATTGAAAATTCAAAAAAATTAAAATTTAACTATACAATATTCAGACCATTTTATATTTATGGGCCTGAAAATAATTTAGACAGAGAAAGTTATATATTTGCAAGACTTGAAAATAATATGCCTATTTTCATTCCGAATAAAGGTGAAGAGATGATTCAATTTGGTTATATAAATGATCTTTGTGAAGCAGTAAATTTTTCTTTGAATAATTCGCATTTTTTTGATGAGATATTTAATATTTCAGGTAACAAAAGCATTACTGTTAAAGAATATATTAAAATATGCAGCATTATATTGAATAAACAGCCATTAATATGTAATATAGATTTAAAAAAAGAAAACTTAAAAGCAAGGGATTGGTTTCCATTTAGAAATAAAAACTTAATAGGAGATATATCTAAAATAGAGAAAACAGGATTTAGGAATAAGTATTCACTAGAAGAGGGATTAAGAGAAACATATCTATACTTAAAAGAAAATAATAAACTGGGAATACCACTACTTAATGATATTGAAAGTCATTTTATAAAAAGAATGGAACAAAGCAAGAATAGATTTTAGAAATTTAAAAGTAATTAAGCAGTTAAGAAATTTTAACTGCTGTAATTACTGATAAATAATATTTTTTATATTTTAGAATTCAAATTAAAACTAAATCTTTTTAGTAAAAAAATTCTAAAATTATATTGAATTATTTTTTATTATAATGCCTTCATAGCATAAGCTATATTTTGGAAAGTTTCAACACCTTTTAACAGTGCCTCTTCATCAAAGTTAAATTTAGGATTATGAAGTGGATAGATATATCCTTTTTCTTCATTTCTTACTCCCAGGAAAAAAAATAATCCAGGAACTTTATTCAGATAGAATGAAAAATCTTCAGCTATCATTTCAGGTTTAGCTTCAACAAAATTACTATCCTTTACAGCTTCCCTAAATACATGATAAAGTTTTTCATCATTGATAAGAGGAGAATATACTGGAGTAAAATTAAAATCTATTTTGACCCCATAAGAGAGCTCAAATCCCTTATTGATATTTTCCAGTCTTTCTTTAATAAATCCCATCATTGATTTAGAAAATATTCTTATAGTTCCAAGAAGAGAAACTTTTTCTGGAATTATATTTCTTGCACTTCCACCATGAATAGAACCAATAGTAAGAACCATAGGCTCAATAGGAGTTATGTTTCTTGATACAACACTTTGATATGCTTCTATAAGTTTAGAAGTTATAAGAATAGTATCAATACAGTTTTGAGGTTCAGCTCCATGTCCGCCCTTACCATAAATATCTATATCAAGATTTATAGTCTGTGCCATAAGAGGACCAATCTTTGTAGATACTGTTCCTTCTGGAAGCAATGGAAATAAATGCATTCCAAATATAGCTTCTATATTTTTATTCAGGAATTTTTCATGGACAGAAAGATATCTTGCACCTCCCTTTCCCTCTTCTCCAGGCTGAAATATTAGAACAATTGATTTTTTAAATTTTACTCCTTTATCTTGTTGTTTTTTTAACCAAACTGCAAATGTAAGCAGAGCAGCAGCATGTCCATCATGACCACATCCATGTGCACGTCCATTTGTAGAAGCAAAATCACATCCAGTATCCTCTTTTATGGGAAGAGCATCTATGTCGCTTCTAAAAGCAATACACCCTTCTTCTCCTTTAAAATATACCATAGTTCCTGTAGTATAATGCTCATTAGTGATTTCTTCATAAGGTATTTCATATTGTTTAAGCTTCTCTCTTATGTATTCAGCTGTTTTGTATTCTTCAAAAGCAACTTCAGGTATCTGGTGAAGTTCTCTTCTGAATTTTTTAAGAAGTTCTTTCACTATTCTTCCTCCTCACCATTAAAAACTACTTTTCCATTTATTATAGTACATTCAACTTTTGCATCTATTTGAAGAGGATCAGTTGACCAGATAACTATATCTGCATCTTTTCCAACTTTAATAGATCCTATTCTGTCTTCCAGCCCTAATATTTCAGCAGGGTTTATTGAAATAGCTTTAAGAGCTTCCCATTTATCAAGTCCATCTTTTACTGCAAGAGCAGCACAGATTGGAAGATGGTGAAGAGGAATAACAGGACTGTCAGTTGTTATAGATATTTTTATTCCAGCTTTGTTAAGAATGCCTGCTGTTTTAAAAGATTTATTTATAAGTTCAACTTTTGTTCTATGTCCTAAGCTAGGTCCAACTATCATAGGATATTTTTCTTCAGCTAATTCATCGACTATACATCTTGCATCAGTTGAATGATCTAAAGTCATTTTTACATCAAATTCTTTTGCTATTCTTATTGCTGTAAATATATCATTTGCTTTATGTGCATGAGCCTTTAAAGGAATTTCTTTTTTCAAAACAGGAATTAATGCCTCTAATCTTGCATCATATTGAGGTTTTTTAGCAATATCATCTCCAGCTGCTTCAGATTTCAGCATATATTCTTTTGCTTTTTGAAGTGTTTCTCTAAGCATGCTGGCAGTACCCATTCTTGTAGTAGGCATTTTTCCTTTTGTACCATAGAATCTCTTTGGATTTTCACCAAAAGCACATTTCATAGCAATAGGAGCTTTTATTATCATTTTATCTATTCTTTTTCCAAAAGTTTTTATAGCAGCAAACTGTCCTCCAATTACATTGGCACTTCCAGGTCCAGTAGCTACTGAAGTGATTCCTCCCTGATATGCTTCAGTAAATACTCTATCCATAGGGTCAATAGCATCTATTGCTCTTAATTGAGGAGTTATTGGATCAGATTTTTCATTTACATCATCATTTTCAAATCCAACACTATCTCCCATAAGTCCTAAATGACAGTGAGCATCAATAAAACCAGGAGCTATTATTTTATCTGTAGCATCAATAATTTCATCATCTTTCTTAGGTTTAATACTTTTTTTAATCGCAGTAATTTTACCATTTTCTATTGAAATATCCATTTTTTCACTTTTAGATTTTTCAACATCAAGTAAAGTACCATTTTTTATTATAATCATTCTAAAAACCTCCCAAAATAAATTATGTATATATTCTATAACAATAACACCAATAATGCTATACTAAAAATAAAAATATTTCTCTGCTCCGAAAAATGTGGTATATTTTATATATGTCTATACTACACATATATTACAATCTTAGGAGATGAAAATAAAAATGAAAACCAGAGTCTTAAAATTTGATGAATTAGAAACAGTTTTTTTATTTATAAAGAGTGGAGTAAGGAAGAACGGAATAAGGGTAAGGGCTAATCCACAAATACATTTAATTTGTCTCATTCAATTAAATACAGGACTTAGGATAGGAGATGTACTTAGCTTAAAAGTAAGTGATTTTGTTGATGGAAGATTATCAATAAAGGAGCAGAAAACGGGAAAGATACAAAATAGAAAAATTAATTATGAAGTTGTAAAAATAGTTGAAGCCTATTGCAGAAAGCGTTTTCTCAGCAGAAATGATAATATTTTCGATATCTCAGTAAGATGGGTACAGAAAATACTAAAAAAAATTTCAATCTGTGCCTCAATTGAAGGACTTTCTACACACAGTTTTAGAAAAACCTATGCACATATCCAATATACAAATAATAAATTTAACATAGAGTTAGTGAGGCGGTTGCTTAACCATTCTTCTGTATCGGTCACACAAAAATATCTAGGTATAACTGATCATGATGTGAATGCTGCCTCTGAAGGATTCAAAGTAATCTTTTAAAATATAGAATTTTTAAAACTTTCTATTTACAAAATAGAAAATAAAGGTTATATATATAGTAAGCAAGAATTGTAATTTTAAGAATGGCACATGAATAAAACCTAAGGAGGAATATTATGACTAAAAAAGAATTTGTAGAACTATATGCTAAAAATGGTGGATTTACTAAAAAAGAAGCTGAAAGAGCAGTAAATTTATTTTTAGCTTCTGTTGAAGATACTCTTGTAAAAGGAGATGACATCACTTTTGTAGGATGGGGGAAATGGGAAGTAAAAGAAAGAGCTGCCAGAGAAGTTAGAAATCCTCAAACTAATAAAAAAATGAGAATAGAAGCTAAAAAAGCAGTTAAGTTTAAAGTTGGAAAAACTCTAGCTGACAAAATAAAATAAAAAAGCCAGCCTGTGTAGAATTTCACAGGCTTTTTTATTGTTATTTGATTATTATATATGGTATAATTTATTTAGAGGTGGAAAATGAGAATAAATATTAACAATATAATAATTTCATTGGATAAAAATCAAGATAAAGAAATATTAAAAGAACTTGAAAAAAGAGGAATAAAAAAAGACAATATAGAAATATTAAGATGGAACAAAAGATCCATTGATAGTCGTCAAAAAAATGACATAAAATTTATTTATAATATAGAGGTTTTATTAAAAAAAGAAATAGATATATCTTCATTATCTAATGTTCTTCCAGTAAAAGAAAGGGAAAAAACAGTAAGAGAGCCTTTATTTAAAAACAAAGAAGTTGCTGTAATAGGAGCTGGGCCAGCAGGGTTATTTTCTGCACTGAGACTTGCTGAATATGGGTATATTCCTCTTGTTTTTGAAAGAGGAGAAGAGGTAGATAAAAGGGATATAACTAACAATAGGTTTATATCAGATTCTATTCTTAACTCAGAATCAAATATACAATTTGGTGAAGGAGGAGCTGGGACATATTCTGATGGAAAACTTAATACAAGAATAAAGAGTGAATATATAGATAAAGTATTTAAAGAGCTTGTTGATTGTGGAGCTCAGAAAGAAATACTGTGGGATTACAAACCGCATATTGGAACTGATATATTAAAAATTGTAGTAAAAAATATTCGAGAAAAAATAAAGAGTATGGGTGGAAAATTTTACTTTAACACTAAAATGGAAAATCTTCTTATAAAAAATGATTCTATTACAGGAATTGAAATTTTAAATAAAGATGGGATGAAAGAGATTATCAGCATAGATTCTGTAATATTAGCAATAGGACATTCATCAAGGGATACTTATAGAATGCTTCATAAAAAAGGAGTTCATTTAGAAAACAAACCTTTTGCAGTAGGAGTAAGAATAGAGCATTTAAGAAGAGACATAGATAAAATGCAGTATGGAAAATATGCTGACCATCCTTTATTAGGTGCAGCTACATATAGTGTTACATATAACAATAAAAAAGAGGACAGAGGAGTATTTTCATTTTGCATGTGTCCTGGAGGGGTTATAGTTAATGCTGCATCAGAAGCAGGAAAAACTTTAGTAAATGGAATGAGCTATTCTAAAAGAGATGGAAAATTTTCAAATTCTGCTATTGTAGTTGGGATAAAAGAAAATGAATTTGGAGATGAAATTTTTTCTGGTATGAAGTTTCAGGAAAATTTAGAAAGAAAAACTTATAAAATAGCAAATAATTATGGTGCTGCTTGTCAGAATGTTATAGATTTTATGGATAGCAAAGCAACTTCTGATGCTATAGAGAGCAGTTATGAAATGAAAATGAATTCGTATGATTTAAATAATCTATTTCCTAAATTTATAAATGATAATATGAAAGCTGCCTTTCAACAGTGGGGGAAAAACAATTATTTTATATCCAGAAATGTAAATCTAATAGCTCCTGAAACTAGAACCTCTGCTCCTGTTAAAATAACAAGAGACATAAAAGGACAATCTATCAATATAAATGGATTGTATCCTGTAGGGGAAGGAGCTGGATATGCAGGCGGGATAGTCAGTGCAGCAGTGGATGGCTTAAAGATTGTAGATCTTAGTTTCAGCAAAATTATTATTTAATTTCAAAGGAGGAAAATACTATGAAAAATTTTAATTATAATGTAAGTACAAAAATACTTTTTGGTACTGGAAAAGTAGATGAACTTGGAAATGAAGTAAAAAAAATTGGAAGTAAAGTGCTTTTGGTTTATGGTAAAGGAAGTATAAAGAAAAACGGACTTTATGATAAAGTTATAGAAGTATTAAAAAGAGAAGAAATCACTATTTTTGAGCTGCCAAATGTAGATCCTAATCCTAGAATCGAGTGTGTATATTATGGAGCTGAAATATGTAAAAGAGAAGGAATAGAACTTGTATTGGCTATTGGTGGGGGAAGTACAATAGATTGTGCAAAAGCAATAGCAGCACAAAGCAGATACAATGGTGATGTATGGGAAGACCTTTATGTTAAAAATAAAATGAAGCAGTTAACTTCAGCACTTCCAGTTGCTTCTGTACTTACATTGGCAGCTACTGGAAGTGAAATGAATGGAAACAGTGTAATTTCAAATATGAATGAAAATAGAAAATTAGCAATAGGAAGTGACCTTCTCAGACCTGTATTTTCTATACTTGATCCAATATACACTTATAGTGTAAATAAATATCAGACAGCTGCAGGAACAGCTGATATAATGAGTCATATATTTGAACAGTACTTTTCACCTGACCATGATGGTTTTTTACAAAATCGTTTGATGGAAGGACTTTTAAAAACTGTAATACATTTTGGGCCTATTGCATATAATGAGCCTGAAAATTATGAAGCCAGAGCAAATCTTATGTGGGGAAGTTCTTTAGCCTTGAACGGACTCTTAACTTATGGTAAAATATCAACAGACTGGGCTACTCATGGAATGGAACATGAACTGAGTGCTTATCATGATATAACTCATGGTGTTGGACTTGCTATTCTTACTCCTGTATGGATGGAATATGTATTGTCAGATGAAAATGTTCATAGATTTGAAGAATATGGAAAATATGTGTGGGACATTTCAGGAGATGACCCTATGGCTATTGCAAAAGAAGCAATAAATAAGACTAGAGAATTTTTTAAATCTCTAAATATCCCAAGTACTTTAAAAGAGGTAGGAATAAAAGAAGAAAATCTTGAAAAAATGGCTGATGCAGCTGTTGCTTTTGGACCTCTTGGAACAATGAAAAAGCTTCATAAAGCTGATGTACTTGAGATTTTAAAAAGAGCTTTTTAAAATTTTAAATATAAATCAGGAGGTAACACAATAATGAATGAATATGATTTAAATGAGATGCGTAACGAACAAGGGGTCTATGTCAATGTGGAAACAACTAATAGATTTCTTAGAAAAGTTTTTTTAAACATGGTAGTTGGAGTACTTATTACAACAATAGTTCCAATATACCTATTTGGTTTTAATGCAAGACTGCTGTATTCTATAATGCCTTATTTTAAAATAATAATGTTTGCAGAAATAGCTCTTGTATTTGGATTGAGTTTAGGAATCAATAAAATGTCTTCTGGAACTGCAAGAATGATGTTCTTTCTTTATTCATTAATGAATGGAGTTCTTTTCAGTAGTTTAGGATTTGTATTCCATCCTGTAAGTATATTTTATACTTTAGGGGTAGCTTTGGTAATGTTTATAGTTATTGCTGCTTATGGATATACTACTAAAGAAGACCTCAGCAGCTATGGTAAATATTTAATGACTGGGCTTATAAGTATAATCATAATGTCATTGATTAATTTCTTCCTTAAAGCTCCGATACTTTACTGGCTTGGAACTGTCTTAGGAATAGTTATTTTTTCGGCTCTTATTGCATATGATGTAAATAGAATTAAAAAAATAGCTTTCCAAATGGCAAATGGCGATGAAGAAGTTATGAATAAACTTGGAATAATTGGTGCTCTTAATCTTTATCTTGACTTTATAAATTTATTCCTATATCTTTTAAGAATATTTGGTAAAAGAAGAAGATAGTCTGGAGGAATTGAATGAAAATTAAAAAAATACTGCCTTTGGTATTTGCAGCTGTTTCTGCTGGCTTATTTGGAGGAACTCATGATCTTCAAACCAATCTTTCGGAAATAAATGGAAAAATAATAACTGATAGAGGGAGCAGCCAGTTCAGAGAAAGTGTAATGTTCAAAAAAATGAACAGAAGAGGTTATAGTGGAAGCTCTCAATACATTGAAGGTATAGGAAAAATTAAATCTAATTATGATAAAGATGATTATAATACTGATTATGATGCAAAAATTAAAGGTTTTTTAATGGCTACTAACAGTACATTCTTGTCAAATCCTGATTTAATGACTGGAATGAGTTTTGGATATATAAAGTCAAGAGCGGAATTTGATGATTCTCTTGATAGTGACCAGAAAATAAGAACTTATGGATTAAATACTTATATTGCTTATAATAAAGATAACTGGCTTTTCATTGGAAGAGCTGGATATGATGAAAGTAGAAATATCTTAAGAAGCAAAAATATTTCTAATATAGTTTACAGAACTAAAAATTATTCTCTGGGAGCAGAGGGAGGCTACTTTTTTGAACTTGGAGAAAAGTCACTGCTTTATCCTTATTTAGGGCTTGGATGGAATCAATATACTACCAAAGGTCATGATGGAATATCTACTTCCAATGAAAGAATAGGAAGTGGAAATGCTGGGGTTATGTATTCTAAAGAAATGGGAGATAAGTTTCTATTTACAGGAAATGCAGAATGGTCTTATGAATTTGCAGATAGAAAAAGATTTATTACAGATTCCGGGAAAATAAAGGCATTAGAAGTATCAAGAGATACTGGAATGATTAGTATAGGTATGGGGTATTATATTGACCCAGATTTTCTAGTCAATGTAAAATATCAGGGATATATAAATAAAAACTATTATTATGACATGATAGTTTTAGGATTTATACATAATTTTTAATCTTATATATCAAAAGGGCAGTTTTTAACTGCCCTTTTGATATAATTATTTTTAAACTATTTAAATTTTTATATTTTCTGGATCTTCCAGTTTATTTGCCATTTCTGCAAATATATCTTGTGATGGTTCATATTTTTTTTCTTTTAGCGGAAATGTTGATTCATACTCTAAAAATTCATCTCCTCCAAATGGAATATCACTTAAAAATTCATGGAGATTTCCAGAAATTCCTTTAAGAGAACCAGGATAACATTCCATAGCTAAAAGTGCTTTAACAAAAACACCATCAGCTCTTGCTATTCCAAATTTAGCAGCACTTTGAAATCCAATTTTAGTATAATAGGAAGGATATCCATATATAGCTATTCCTTTATATCCCATTTCAGCAGCAATTTTTTTGCTGTGCTCTATTAAAGCTTTTCCTATTCCGAGATTACGGTACTTAGGACTAACACACAGAGGTCCAAAATTTAAAATCTTATGACTATTTCCATTTTTATTTCTTACTTCAGCTCTTGTATAAAAAATCTGCCCAACTATTTCTCCATCTTTAACTGCCACAAAATTAAGTTCAGGAATGGTTATTTTGGAATTTCTTAAATAGTAAGGTATAAAATGTTCACTAGCTCCTGGAACGTACAAATTCCAGAAGGCTTCTCTAATCATTTCCTCAACTTTTCTGTAATCACTTTTTTCTTCTAATCTTATTTCTAATTTCAACATTACCCTCCAACTAAATATATTTTTGATTGCAAATTTTTATCAAAACCTATAATAGAAAGGGATCTTAATCCTTCCTAATTATAGGAAGAATACACTCTCATTATTTAACACCCAATCACCTCTAATTAAAATTTATTATATTTAATAATATTACAAAATATTTCTACATATCTTCATTATAAGTTTTATAGAATTCCCCTAATGGAATAAATGCTGCTCCCAATAAATTAGCATTGTCAGAAAGAGATGAGAATTCAAGTATATTAGTATCATTACTGAAAATATTATTTGAAAAAATTATCTCTTTAAGCAAAGGCTCAAAATGCTCTTTATGGTCAGAAATTTTTCCTCCAATAATTATTTTATCAGAATTTAACATCATTAAAGCAGTTTTTATTCCTAAGGCCAGAATCCATGTATATCTTTCTATTATTTTCTTACCTCTTTCATTTCCTAAGAATTTCTCTTGAAAAATATCTTCATAATCTTTTATTTCACATTGGAACTCTTTTTCGAATTCTTTCATTAAAGCTAAATTAGAGCAATATTGTTCAAAACATCCTTCACTGCCACAAACACATTTATTTCCATTTGGTATTATTGGAATATGTCCTATTTCACCAGATTTATTTCCTTTTCCTCTATATAACTGATCTTCTACTATAATTCCAGAACCTATACCAGTATCTATTGATACAAAAAGAATATTTTTTTTAGTTTGAAGTTCAGAGTGGTTAACTATGTATTCTCCTATAGCTCCAGCATTTGCCTCATTTTCCAGAAATATTGGAAGATCAAATTCTTCTTCTATTTCTTTCATATCTTGATTTAAAAGTGTAAAATTGCCACCTAATTTTATCATGTTATTTTCAGGATCTACTATCCCTGGAAGAACTATCCCTATTCCTTTTATAAATTCTTTTTTATCAAATTCCCACAAAAACTTTTTCAATTCATTTATAACCAGAAAAACGAAATTTTCACTGTTAATGAATTCTTCTTTAACAACAGTTTGTTTCAATATTTTACCATCAAGGTTTATTAAAACCATAGATATATGATTCATTTCTACTTTAATCCCAATAGAAAAATAAGCATTAGGATTAAATTGGTATTTCACTGCTTTTCTTCCAAGTTTACCGTTATTAGTCCCTGTTTCATATATAAGTTTGTTTGTCAAAAATCTCTCTAATATTTTTGTAACTGTTGGAATACTGATATTCAAATATTGAGATATCTCCAATTTGCTGAACTCTCTTACCTCTACCAAAAATTTAAAAGTTCTGTTTTCATTTCTGAGTTTTTCTCTTTTTTGATAAATTATTTCCATCTTTTCTCCTTTTGAATAGTTGGATACTTCTACCTATATTTTTACACTAATTATAATATTAAGTCAATAACTTAATTCAATTTCTTTATCTTTATTTGAATTACTATGTTCTGATAAAATATTATTTGAAAAATAGTCGAAAAATATTTTTGTTTTTTTAAAACATAAATAATATTCTTTAAAGTAAGATTTTTCTCTATAAATTTTCAGAAAAAATGTAATCAAATATTTTGATATTATTTACAAAAGTGAAAAAAAATGGTATCATACTGTTAACATTTATATATTTGGGAAATTAGTAAACTTTACTGTTTGATACTAGTATAAAATATAAAAAATTTCAGAATAGGTGATGTGCCATGGTTGTAAAAATAACAAAAGTTAAAAATCATACAGAGAGTAACTTTGAATTTACATTAGAAAATTTTGAAAAAGAATTAAATGATTTAAAAAGAGATTATAAAATAAATAATATATCTAATATGGAAGAATTGATAATTGAAAAAATTAAATTCTTTCATTACCTTGAAGAAGGAAAAGCTGGAAATCCATTAGTAATTAAAGATTCAAATAAAAATGGTGGAATCCTTGTTATGCTTACAGGAAAAGATAAAGAAATTGTTTCTTATTTAATAAATACCATATAAAAAGCTCTCAATATTGAGAGCTTTTTATATTTTAAATTTATTTGAACTCATCAGTATAAATTATAATCAATAGAAATAAAGATATTTTAAATTACAAATCATCATATTAAAATTGTATTTTTTCACTAATAATTAGTTAGCTTGTGCCTGTCCATCATTAGTTCCTTCTACAGTTTCTATTTCTTGTACTTCTACTTGTTCTTCATATGGATTAGGAGTAGGAGTTTTTATTTTCTTTTCAAGTGATATAAGATTTTCTTTCATTGTACTAAAAGTTTTTTCCATTTCTTGAGTTAATTTTTCCTGTTCAGCTTTATTTTTTATACCAGCTATTTCTTTTTTCACAGCTTCTTCTTTAGTTTGAATTTCAGCTAATAATTTTTGAATTTTATCTTCTGCTTGAGCTTCAGTCATAGTAGAATCTTTAACAATACTTTCTTGAAAAACTGCAAAATCTTTTTGAGTTTCTGCCATAAGTTTTTGCACTTCCTGATTAGGCTTGTCATTTCCACATCCAGCAAGTGCTAAAGCTGATAAAAGAGAACCTGCAATAATATAGTTTAATTTTTTCATTTTCATATAATTTCCTCCTGTTATTAAATGTTTTTCTTACAATATAAGTATTCGCAATAAAAATAGATTTCTTTTTATTTATCACTTTATTTTTAAAATTTATTATAATATTAATCATCTCTTTTATTTTAATGCATAAAATAGTATAATATATATGGAAAAGATTCATATAGAAAGGAATGATATGGAAATAACAAGAGAAGAAAAAATAAAAAGAAAGTTTATTGGTGCTCATGTCAGTACAGTTGGAGGTCCATTTAATGCTCCTAAAAATGCAAAAGAAATTGGAGCCAGAGCTTTTGGAATGTTTGTTAAAAATCAGAGAAGATGGGAAGCTAAACCATTAACTGATGAAGATATAGAAAAATTTAAAAAAGCTTTAAAGGAAAACGGCTATACTAGCGAATATATTCTTCCACATGACAGCTACCTCATAAACTTAGGTACAAAAGATGAAGAAAAAAGAGAAAAATCACTCAATGCTTTTATTGAAGAAATAAAAAGATGTGACCAGTTAGGACTAAAATACCTGAATACTCATCCAGGAAGTCATTTAAATGAAATATCTGAAGATGAATGTATCAATAATATAGCAGATTGTATAAATAAAGCTATTGAAGCTACAGAAAATATAGTTATAGTATTAGAGAATACATCTGGACAAGGTTCTAATATGGGATATAAATTTGAGCATTTAGGAAAAATTATTGAAAAAGTAAAAAGTAAAGAAAGAATAGGTGCATGTATTGATACCTGCCATACAATTACAGCAGGATATGAATTAAAAGATGAAATTGGCTATAAAAAAACTATGGATGAATTTGAAAAATATGTTGGATTTAAATATCTTAAAGGAGTTCATCTGAATGATTCTAAATTTGATACAGGAAGTAGAAAAGATAGGCATGACAGCATTGGAAAAGGTATACTGGGAATGGAATTTTTCGAAAGATTTATGAATGATGAAAGATTTGATAATATTCCCATTATATTAGAAACTATAGATAGTTCTATCTGGAAAGAGGAAATAAACCTTTTATATAGTCTTATAAAATAAATTTTAAGGAGGAATATATATGGATTTTTTAAGCAGAAGAACAATAAGAAAATTTAAAGAAAAAAAAGTAGAGAAAGAAGTGGTTATGGAACTTATGAAAACTGCTTTAGTATCTCCAAGCGGAAGAAATAGAAGGCCATATGAATATGTTGTAATAGATGATAAAGAGATAATAAAAAAACTATCTGTATCAAAAGAAAGTGGAGCTGGATTTGCTGCTGAAGCACCTCTTATGATAGTTATATTTGGACATGAAAATCCTACTTGGGATGATGACTGTGCTATTGCCAGTACAATAATTCAATTAAAAGCACATGAACTTGGACTTGGATCATGCTGGATACAAACTAAAGAAAAAGTAGATACTGAAGGAAATCCAACAGATGAAAATATAAGAAAAATACTTGGAGCTCCATCAGAATTAAAAGTACATAATATGATAGCTTTAGGATATCCAGATGAAGAAAAACCAGCTTATACAGATGCTGATGTTGATATGGCTAAACTTCATTTTAACAAATTTTAAATTGTTGAGAGATATCATATGAAGCAAGATATTGTAATGAAATTTGTTAAAGTAATCAATAATCAAGATTTGTCACTTATTGTTGACATGATGTCAGAAGATTTTTATTTTATTGATACCTATGGAAATAAAGAAAATAAGGAGCAGATGAAAACAGGTTGGCAAGAATATTTTGATTGGTTTCCTGACTATTTTATTGAAATTTATGATTATATTGAAAATGATAAATTTTCTGTTATTATAGGAAAAGCTAGTGCTTCATATTTAGGAAATAAAGAGAAATACTGGGAATTCCCTGCTTGTTGGAAAGTTATAGTCAGTGAAAATCAAATTCAAACATGGCAAGTATTTTGTGATTCAAAAAAACAATTAGATTCTATGAAATAAATTCTTATTACATAAGAGAATACAATAGCAGAATAGAAAGTAATATAGAAAAAATACTTTTTTAATATAATATTATTGAGTGTTCTATTCTATTGTTTTTTAAGAATAGCTAAATGATATTTTAAAGGTTTTTATATAATTACTATAAAATATCAACTTTGATAATTTCAATATAAATAAAAAATCTTTAGAGGGAAATAAAAAGTTTCCCTCTTTATAATATATAAACTTGTAGTTAGAGGAAAAATAAGGTATAAATATAGTATGAATATAAATGGAAGGTAAGAGATATGAAGTAGAAATACTTAAAGGAAAAAATTATGATATTACATCAATTTTTTTATTAAAAAAATTAAAATATCTTGATATGCTTCTAAGGTTCTATAATAAAAAGCAATTTGAAACATTAAGAAATGAGCTACCAGACACAAAAATACTATAAGTACAAAAGGAGAAATTTATGAGTATAGCATCAGAATGGAATATACAGCAAAAAGAATTAAAAGAGTTAATAGGAAAAAAAGAAACTTTTGATAAAGCAAAAGATCTTTACTTATCTATGCACAGAAATCTTCATTTTTCTGATAGCGACAATACTCTAATGGATCAATTATGGAAAATTCTTGATACAAAAGATTTTTCAATTATGCCAACTGCTAAAGATGTAACAATAGCTTGGAATATCTGGCATATCACAAGAATAGAAGATTTAACTGTTAATATTCTTGTAAACAATTCTGAACAAATTTATAATAAGGAATGGCAGAAAAAAATGAATGTATCTGTTAATGATACTGGAAATGCAATGACTGATGATGAAATAATGGACTTAAGCAAAAGTATAAATATAGAAGCATTAAAAGAATATAGAAAGGCTGTGGGTATTCAAACTCAATCAATATTTTCAAAACTCAAATTTGAAGATATGAAAAGAAAAGCAGAAAGCAAGGGTATAGAAAAGATATTAAATGAAGGTGGAGTCACTGATCATCCTGATTCAATATGGCTCTTAGATTTCTGGGGAAAAAAGAATGCTGCAGGAATAATACTTATGCCTGGAACTAGACATCAGATAGGACATATAAATGACTGCTATAATTTAAAAAGCAGTATTGACAGAAAAAAAGATTATTACAAAAGTTAAAAGAGGATAAAACTCAAATAGAGACTTAATTTTAGAGATTACTATATTACTAAAATTATATTTCTATTTATGAGTTATCCTCTTTTTTTATCTTGATAATTTCTGTAATGATTTTAAAATCATCTTATTTTTCTGCATTTTTTCAAATTTACTCAACAGCCAGTTAAGCTCTTGTTCATTAATATTAAGTTCTTCTTTTATATAACTTTCCAGTTTTTCAACTTCCTGTGGCAAGAGAATAGGTCTTGTAGAGCTGTTTATTTCTTCAACTGTTCCTTCTCCTTCAAAGAAAAGCAATACTTTTTTCCAATTGGATAATAAATCAGTTTTTCTTAACAGCATAATAGACTTATAATCAAGCTGAGGAATTTCCTTGTATCCTTTTCTTTTCAAAAAAGTTTTAATCTCTTCATCTTTTTCACTAGCCAGAATAACTTCACCAGCTTTTTTACTGTTCATTATCTTAGGAAGTCTTTTAACTTTATCTTTAGTTCTAAGATATTTAGATAAAGGAATAGTTTTTACTTCATTATAAAATTCACAGACATACTCATTAAATGTCATGCCATCTGGAATTTGATTATTTTCTATAATTTCAATCATTTCATCAATTTTAGCAAAATTTATCATTGTTTTTGAATCTCCTATCTTTTCAAAATAATCTTGCATAAATTATAACATTTATAGGAAGATTTTAAAAGGAAATTTGAAACTTGTCAAATAATATGTTAGTATTTAACTAAGAATATTTAATTGGAGGAACAATGAGATTAGATAAATTTTTAACAGAATGTGGACTGGGAAGCAGAAGAGAAGTCAAAGAAATCCTTAGTACAGGAGAAATAGCTGTAAATGGAATAATTGCCAATAATCCACAAATGAATATAAAAGAGAATTCTGATGAAGTTTTTTATCAGGAAAGAAAACTTGAATATAAAAAATTCAGATATTATATATTAAATAAAAAAGCAGGATATATAACAGCTGTGGAAGATAGTAGAGAACAGACAGTTATGGAGCTGCTGCCTGATTGGGTAATAAAGAAAGATTTAGTTCCTGTAGGAAGATTGGATAAAGATACAGAAGGACTTTTGCTGCTGACAAATGATGGAGCATTAAACCATAAACTGCTGTCTCCCAAAAATCATGTAGAAAAAACTTATTATGCTGAACTTGAAAAAAATATTTCAGAAGAAGATTTAATAAAACTAAGAAATGGAGTAGATATAGGTGGTTATATTACAATGCCAGCAAAGGCATTAAAGATAGATTTAAACAAAATACATCTAACTATAAAAGAGGGAAAATTTCATCAAGTAAAGAAAATGCTGGAAGCAGTTGGAAATAAAGTGATATTTTTAAAGAGAATATCATTTGGAAAATTAAATTTAGATACCCTAGAACTTGGAGCAGTAAAAGAAATAAATGCAGAAGATATTATATAATTTTCTTAATTTATTTAATAGGACTTTTTAAAAGAGGTAAAAATGGATATAATAAAAAGAGATGAAACAGGAGTAGCAGTCAGTAGGAGAAAAAAAAGGAACAAAGAGGAACGTAAGAGTATATTTGAAATATATCGTTCTCAAAAAACCCTTAAAGATTATATGTTCTACCTCAAAGATTTTCTTAACTTTGTATATGAAGGAGAAGAGGGAATAAGAGCAGAGGAATTAATTGAACTGATGAAAGATATAGAAAAACAGGATGTAGAGGATTATATTAGCTATCTTGTAGAAGAGAGAAAATTAAAAAAGACATCTATAAATAAAATAATATCCTCTTTAAAATCTCTGTATAAAGAAATGGAAAAAAATGGTTATGATAATCCATTTAAATATATAAAACTTTTTAAAGTGGCAAGAAATATAGATAATGTTCTTAAATTATCATTCGAGGATATAAAAAAAATTATAGGACAATATCAAATAAATGGAGAAAAAGATTATAGAAATGTAAATATTTTATATACATTATTTTATACTGGAATGAGAAGCCAAGAATTGATCAATCTTAAATTCAAGCATATTTTAGAAAGGGAAGGAAACTACTATATAAAATTGGAAGAAACTAAAAGTGGTCGTGAGCAGTATAAGTCTGTTCATAACATCCTTATTCAAAAGCTGAAGGAATATAAAGGTTATCTTCAATCTCTGTATAATATAGATGATGTTAAGATAGAGGAACAGTATGTTTTCAGCAGCTCAGTGGAAAAAAATACTCAGCTTTCTTACAGAGCTCTTTATGATCTTGTGCAAAATATGGGGAAGCTAATAGGTAAGGATATCAGTCCACATAATGTGCGTCATGCTGTTGCTACAGAACTTTCTATTAATGGTGCTGATATTTTAGAAATAAGAGATTTTCTTGGTCATGCTGATACAAGAGTAACAGAAGTGTATATAAATGCTAAATCAATTTTAGAAAAAAGAGTTTTAGAAAAACTTCCTGTATTTTCCTCTTTAGACGATATAGACGAAAAAAAATAGTCTCATAATTATAATTAAGAAAAAAATATGAATTTTCACTGAAAATTATTTATTGCCAAATAATTTCTTGAATAATTTCACTTTTAAGCTAAACTATCATATAAGCTTAGTATTTATACATAATTTATAAAAAATTATCTTGTTTCAATAAATTAATTTAAAAATAATTTATTATTATCCAAATAAAAATTATTTGAATAATTTTTCAGCATATAATTAACATTATATGCGGTTTAATTATTGTTGTATATAAATTAAAAATTATTTTAAATAATTTATTGATTTTTTTATAATAAAAAGAGATATCAAAAATTTCTTAGCTAATTAGTAAGGAATTTTTTTTAAAGGATATCTCTTTTTTTATTTTTTTCACGAATTATATTTTTATAAAAAGTTCTATAGTTTTATTTATGGAGTAATAATTTTTTTTCTTCTTATTTGCTTTTTTCAAATAATTATTTGAAATATTTTTTTAAAAATAACAATTATTCTCTTACTTTTCTTAATAAAAATTATAGGTTTATTTTAAATAATTATTCTAACTTAAAATTTTAATTGAAATTCAAATTTTTATTTTCATAATATTAGTAGTGATTTTTAACTTGAAAAATTTGTAACAATCTGAAATGTTTTATAATTCTATTTCAGTTTTGAAAACAATAGTTGCAGTTCCAGATACCTGAACTTGAACTGGTTCTTCATTTTCTATATTGACATTCACATTTATTTTTCCTTCTCTGCCAATAGATATTCCTTGTTTAGCACTAAACTTAAAATTATTATCTTCAAATTCAGCTAGTTTATACTTAACTATATATGCACCTACTGGACCATTTGCATTTCCTGTCACTGGATCTTCCTCTATACCAATAGCTGGTGCAAACATTCTTCCTTTTAAAAGAATCTCTTTTTCATCACTATCAAAAGTAAAAACAAAATATCCATTACAATTTATAATGTTGCTCAACTCATTGAGTTCTTTCATGTTAGGTTTTAAATTATGAAGCTGCTTATAATCTTTTATTCCTATCATTACTTTTGAATGACCTGTAGAAACTATTTGCACAGGAGCTTCTGTTATTAAGTCATTGTTATCTATTCCTAAAGCAGAAACTAACCTCCCTAAATTTTTCTTTTCTATAATCTCTCCAAATTCTACTTTTCCCTGTGTCATAATTATATTGTAACTGTTCTCTGTTGGCTCTATATCGACAGGGAGTATTCCTGCTCCAGTTTTCTGTCTGATACAAGTTTTTTCTTTAAAGTTATTTTCTAAAGCAATCACATAATGAGCTGCAATAGTTGCATGTCCACAAATAGGAACTTCTTTTAAAGGAGTAAAAAATCTTACATGTACATCATAATCTTTTGAATTAGATGAAAAAATAAAAGCCGTTTCAGAATTATTTAATTCTCTGGCTATTTTTTGCATATCTTTTTCATTCAGCCCATCAGCATTGTAGATTACCCCTGCAGGATTACCTAAAAATTTTTTATCTGAAAAAGAATCAATTTGATAAACTTTATAAGCTTTTGACATAATTCCTCCTGTCTTACTTTGGTTAATTAATTATAACATCTTAATTCAAAAAATAAAAGAACCAGAATATTTCTATTCTGGCTCTAATCTATTATTTGAATAATACAATTAATGCTGGGTCTAAAACTCTGAATGTAAAACTTTCAGTTATAAATAATTCTACAACACTTTCATTGTGATTTTGATATCCTAATGCATAATCTTCACCAATTATTAATTCGATATTTTCATCATCGAATGGAAGAAGTATAGCTCCATCTATCGATTTACTTACTATTATTTTTTGTCCTAATATTTTTTCTAATTTTTCAGGTAATGAATATTCTTTTACTATTGTATTCAAGTAGTACCATTTTTCGTTGCTTACTACTAATACATAAGGTTTTTTAGCAAAAGCTGCATCTAATTTTAGAATTCCTTCAAAGATAGCTTTTAAAGTTTCATCAGCAGTTTTTCCAAAATCCAAAGTATCATAACTGCTCGATTTGTATATTCCTTCTATCTGACCTTCTTCTAATCCTTTGAATATCGCTTCTTCTTCAAATCTTGCTGCTTTTCTTACTCCTTCATCTAAAGAACTATAGTCTACGTCCTTTGCTCCTCTTTCAATATTATCTAATTCCCATCTGCTTAAAGGGAAGCATATTCTAGATTCAGTAAGTGGCTGTACTTTATATACTCCATATTTAATATCATCTTTAGTTTTTACATCCATTCTTCCAGTAGTTATAGATGTTACTTCTCTTCCTAATGGCCCTGTCACTCTTACAAATTTTCTAGCTGATAATTCTTTTGACAATACTGCAGTTGCTCTTTCTTCTATTTCTTTCCACCCGTTAGCTGTTATAGGTGCTAATTCTCTTTTTAAAAAGTCCATATATATTACCTCCTGATTATTTTAAGTTTCCTATTTTTAATGAAGAAGATGATTGTGCCCCATCTCCAGAAGTTGCTTGAGCTTCAATATCTTCTAATGATCCTTCTGTAAATAGATAATCTTTTAATTCATGATCAAACTCAGGAATAGTTCTTCTTAACCACTCAATTATCATAGCAGCATGTTCTATTTCCTCATTTCTATTGTGTATCATAAGTTTTCTTAACTCTTCATCAGTAGCAAGTTCTGCTCTTTGATTGTATACATCCACTGCATCCAATTCTTCTCTAAGACTTTCAATTGCTCTTGTTATGTCTTTTGTGTTGTTGCTTAATGTTTTCATGCTCTCCTGCATTGCTTTCATAGCTTCTACCATAATTCTTACCTCCAATTTATATTACATTACCAATAAACTCTTATATATTATTATTCAACAGTCTGGAGAGAATTCCTTTAAAAAAATAAAAAAAGCTGAGTAACATTTAAAAAAATGTTTTACTCAGCTCTCTTTTTTGTATAATATAGTTACCACCCTAATTATACAAAGGAGACATTCATGCAAATCAAACATATTATCTCTAAAATCAATATAACAAATCTTTTAGGTAAAATCAAGAAATATTTTAAAAATGAACATTTTGAGGATGTTAAACAGACTATTCAAAAATTCTTAGCTTGTTCTATTGATAAATCTTTTCTCTCTCTTCAATGCCCTAATTGTCATGAGGCGCATAAAATTAAAGTTACTTGTAAATCTAGATTTTGTCCTTCCTGCGGTAAACGTTATTCTGCTGTTTGAACTGAAAAAACTTCCACTTCTCTTATTGATGTTAAACATAGAAGTGTCCTTTTTACTATTCCTGAAGAACTTAGAATGTTTTTCTTCTATGATAGAGACCTTTTAACTAAGCTTGCTTATGCTGTTAATGATGTTTTTAAATATCAATTTCATAACATTAAAGCAAAAAATCAAAGAATTCATAAAATTTCAAAATATTCCTCTAAATACTTTACTAACTCAGATATCATTCATTATGGATTGATTACTGTTATTCATACCTTTGGACGCGATCTTAAATGGAATCCTCATATTCATGCTATTGTTACTTTAGGTGGATTCAATAAAAACTACCAATTTCTTGAAAAAAAATATTTTCATGTCAATTCCATTGCTGGACAATGGAAAAAAATGGTTATTGATATTGTTAAATCTGGAAATTATGACAAGCCTGAAATTAAAGCTAAAGCTTATGCTGCTGCTAACTACCTTTATCGCAAAAATACAAGATTCTTTTTCAATGTTGCAAAAAATGATTTAAATAATAATATTCATGCAATTAAATATATTGGCAGATATCTATCAAGAGCTCCTATCGCAGAATATAAAATTATTGATTTCTATGATAATAAGGTTACTTTCTATTATGAAAGTCTTACTGATGATAAACAAAGAATTGAACTTACTTTAGATGCGGAAACATTTCTTTCCAAATTAATTATTCACATTCCCCCTAAACATTTCAAAATGATTAGGCGCTTTGGAATCTATTCTAGAAATATTAAATCAGAACTTAAAAACATCATGAAATTCATGAGAAAATATGTCTCTAAATATTCCAATTTTACTTTTTATCAACTTGAAATATGGAAAACTTTTGGAGTAAATCCTTTTTATTGTTTTAAATGTAATACCAGAATGAAAGTTAAAAAAATATCATATTTTAATATACATACAGGCTCCATTTGCTGGAAAGAATATCGCTAAAAAGCTGATTAACAATCAGCTTTTTTGTGCTGTCAATTTTAATCTTATTCAATTAATATATCTAATATGAATACAAAATAATTAACATTTTTTATTTTTTTAACAAATTTATCAAATTATAATTTCCTAAGAAATAAAAAAATGGGCCTGAAATTTTTTATAATTTCAAGTCCATTTATTTTAATTAAAAATTATTTTTATAAGTTATTAATTTTAGTTATAAAGTTCTATAAAACTATTTAGTGTTATACAAGTCAGCCAACATTTTATCTGTATCTAAGTTATTTCTTTCTATATCTTTGAAATATCTGTAAGTTCCAACTTTTAATTCAGCACAAGCTGCTTCATCGGAAACTATTATTCCAGATTTATGTAACTGCAGAGCTGAAATAGTCCACATATGATTAACTCCTTCTTCCACTCCATAATGAAGTGCCCTTGCTTTATTAAGTCCAGTTACCATAATAAGAACTTCTTTAGCATCAAGTATTGTTCCAACTCCTACAGTCAATGCTAATTTAGGAACTGCATTTATATCTCCATTAAAAAATCTTGCATTGGCTATTATTGTATCCATTGCAAGTTCTTTATCTCTAGTTCTAGAAGCAAGTGAAGATCCAGGTTCGTTAAAGGCAATATGCCCATCAGGCCCAACTCCTCCTAAAAATAAGTGAATTCCACCATACGATTTTATTTTCTCTTCATATCTTTGACACTCAGCTCTATAATCTTCAGCCATCCCATTAAGTATATTTATATTTTCTTTTTTTATATCTATATGATTAAAAAAATTAGTGTACATATAATAATGATAACTTTGGTCATTATCAGGTGTAACTCCTACATATTCATCCATATTAAATGTAACTACATTTTCAAAAGAAACTATTCCATCTTTATTCAGCTGTATAAGTCTTTTATACATTTCTAATGGTGTTCCTCCAGTAGGAAGTCCTAATACAAAAGGTCTTTCTTTTGTAGGTTTAAATTCATTGATTCTTTTTGCTACATGTACTGCAGCCCAATCTCCAACTTTTTTCTCTGTGATAACAACTCTCATAATACCCTCCATATGATTTTATTTTTAAAAATCTTATTAATTAGTTAAGCTTAAAACTTTTTACAAGCTCTATAGCATTGAAAATATAATCTTGTAAATCTTCATTTTCAAGCATAAGTTTTATATATATCATATCTATTACTGTTAATTGGGAAATTCTTGGAGATAAAGCTGTTGCTCTAAAATCATTTTTCATTTCCACTGTGCTTAATTTTATATCTCCCAATTCCCTTATAGGACTTTGAACTACACTTGTTAATGTAATTATTTTTATTTTTTTGTTCTTTGCAGCTTTTACAAGATTAAATACTTCTAAAGTTTTTCCACTGTGAGATATTACAAAAAGTACATCATCCTCATTCATTGTAGCAAGACAACTTAACTGCATATGAGTATCGCTTTCAAATAAAGTTTCCTTACCTAATTCCAAAAGTTTAAAATGGAAGTCTTTAGCCACTATCCCAGAAAAACCTACTCCTGCAAGCATAATTTTTCTGGCATCAGATATTGCTTTTACAGCTTTTTCTAATTCTTTAAAATCTGTTATCTCATAAGTATTATTTACTGCCATTGTATTTTCAGTGGCCACTTTTTTTCCTATTATTTCAAAAGTATCTGAAGGCTTGATTTCTTCATGCATTATATTTACATGTGATTCAGCTTTTCTATTTCCAATATCCTGACTTAGTGAAAGTTTAAAATCAGGAAACCCTTTGAATCCTAATTTTTTTGAAAATCTTACAATAGAAGCTTGGCTTGTATCACAATTATTTGCAATTTCATAAGTATTAAGATTTTTTATTCTTTCAGGATCAGCCAGTATGTACTCAGCTATCTTTTTTTCTATAGATGTAAGTTGATTCTTCATAGCATTTAGTTTAATAATTACTCCCATTTTAAAACGCCCCCTTTAAATTTCAGTTCCCCCTTGATATATATTTCTCATTTTCATTTCCTTTTCAATACTGTTTAAAACGTCTCTCTTATTAAGACTCCATAATGGTGCTTCTAATGTCTCTTTATTTCCATCACCTGTCAGTCTGTGTATAACTATATTATACGATATATTTTGTAATATTTTAACTACTTTTTTCACATATTCATCTTTTTTTTGTATTTTTAATTCATTTTCTTTATAATATTTCTCTAATTCAGTATTTTTTATGATGTGCAGCAAATGTATTTTTATTCCCCATGTCCCACATATTTCAGAGAATATGGCTGTATCTAAAGGATCATCTTCTTTTTCTTCTGGAAGCCCTATAATTATATGGGTAACAAATTTTATATTGTATTTTTTTAATTTTTCAGCTGCTTCTTCATATACCTTTAAAGAATATTGTCTGTTTATAATTTTTGCAACTTTTTCATTTATAGTTTGAAGTCCAAGTTCTACCCATAAGAAATATTTGTTATTTATTTCATTTAATAACTCTATTACATCATCTTCTAAACAGTCTGGTCTGGTAGCAATGGCTAATCCTATCACTCTAGGATGATTCAGAGCCTCATAGTACACTTTTCTTAAATAATCAATATCTCCATAGGTATTAGTAAAATTTTGAAAGTAAGCTATGACTTTTCCAGAAGGAAACTTCTTTTCTATAAGTTTTAACTGTTCATCTATCTGTTCATTAATAGATAATTTTCTGCTTCCAGCAAAATCACCACTCCCGCTTTCACTGCAGAATATACAGCCTTTAGTGCTCAAAGTCCCATCTCTGTTTGGACAAGTAAATCCTCCATCTAATGATACTTTATATATTTTCTCACCAAAAGTATTTTTAAAATAATTATCTAAAGAATTATACCTTTTTTTATTATTCATTATTGTTCCTTTCTAAAATTTGAAACTCCTTTATTATATTGTAATAAATTTTCAAGAAAAAAGAAACATTATATTTTATTTTTTATTAATGTTATTCTAAAATAATTCATAAATTATTTCATATTATTTCAATATTGTATTATAATGTTATTAACAATTCTTTAACTGGCAAAAATAGTAATAAATTGTGGATAATATAGGGGGAAGAAATGAACAGACAATTAAGGGCGAATTTTTTTGTGGGATTAGTAGCTCTATTTTGGGGATCAACTTATTTTCTAACCAAAATAGGAATAGGATTACTGGAACCATTCAATCTTACTACTTTATCTGATAAAATAACATTGAAGTATTCAGCTATATTAGGAATTTTAGCATTTATATCTGTGCTCACAATGACTACTGGAGTAAAATATACAAGTGCTTCTAATGCTGGATTTTTAATAAGCCTTTCTGTAGTGATGATTCCAGTAATATCAGTTATTTTTTTGAAAAAGAAAATAAAATTTAAATTACTTGTAAGTGTTATTCTAGCAACTATAGGAATAGTTCTTTTAACTTTAAATGAGCAATTAACTATAAATAAAGGAGATTTGTTATGTATTATCTGTGCTCTTGCTTTTGCTCTTCAAGTATTGGTTATGGAACGGATACCTAAAAATGCAGATTCAGTAGCTATAGGTGCTTTACAGATGGGAATAATTGCTGTTATGAATGGACTTATTTCATTCACTACTGAATCTTTTAAATTTCCACATGATATAAAACTGTGGGGAGTAATAATAATATTAGGAATATTCTGTACAGCAGTTTGCTATATTATGCAAATATATGCATTAAAAGATACCAGTGCCATACAGGCTGGAATAATTTTATCTTTGGAACCTGTATTTTCAGCATTTTTTGCTTTTATATTCCTTGGTGAACTTCTTTCAGCAAAGGGTTATGCAGGAGCTGTTTTATTATTTATAAGTGTTATTTTAGCTGGAGTTATTTAGTTATAACTCCATTTTTATATTCTGGAACTATATCAAACATATCCATAGTAAAACAATGATTCATATCTCCATAAAAACCTATTGTTTTTAAATATTCAAAATGCTTACTTCCTTCAAGAGTCTTTTCTATTCCCAAAGATGTTTCAGCTAATCTTTTCATAGCAAGACTGATATCAGTGAGATCAATATTCTTATTTTTTTCTTTTGCTCTCTTTATTATTTCTCCAGCACATAACGCATCATCTAAAGAAAAATTATTATCAGTACCAGAACAGATTATTACAGTATCAACATTCTCTTCTAATATTTTTTTAGCTACACTTTCTACATTTAAAAAGGCTGCTATAAAAAGTTTTTTAGAACCATTAGCAGAATTTTCAATAGCTCTTGTACCATTGCTTGTTGTCATAAACATATCTTTTCCTGCTACTGCTTCTTTGGTATATTCTAATGGAGAATTTCCAAAATCAAATCCTTCAATTTTTAATCCTTTTCTTTCTCCACCCAGGACAAAAGATTTAGATTTTTTTGAATTTTCCAATACACTTTCAATATCTTTATATGGATATATTGCCTTTGCTCCATTTGCCAGAGCTGTTATCATTACACTTGTTGCTCTAAGTACATCTATGATTACCACAATTTTATCTTTTATTTTTTCAGGCTGTATATCTGCTGCTGTTAAAATTATATCTATTTTCATCTCTCTTCTCCCTATATATATTTATATAGTAATTATATCACTTTTATTAAAAAAATGAAGAGAATGAGAGAAGAAATAAAAGTATAAAAAATAAACAGCCTCAGTCCTAGAGATATAGAACTTCAGCTGTTTAAAATTTTTATATTATTTAGGTTAAATATTTAATAAGATGCACAGTGTCATATTAACTTTTCTCATCCTCTTAAAATTATATGGTTCTTAATTAAAATATTTTTGAATAAGTTTATCATAAGTTCCATTTTCTTTAATTTCACTAAGGGCTTTTTCTACTTTTTCTAAAAGTGCCTTATCATTTTTTCTAACTGCAATTGCATATTCCTCCTGTTCTGCATCTGCATCAGCTAAAACCAAACCTTTATTTTGTGCAACATAATTTTTAGCTGGTTCAGAATCTAGTACAATCGCTTCGACTTTTCCAGCTTGAAGTGCCATTATTCCAGCATAAGCAGCATTGAATCTCTCAATTTTAACTCCATCAATCTCGCTGACAACCATATCTCCAGTGAATCCAAGCATAACTCCAACTTTTTTCCCTTTAAGATCAGCAAAAGATTTTATAGAACTATCTCCTTCTTTTACTATGATTACTTGGCTGGCAGTATAATAAGGCTGTGTGAAAGATACAGTTTTCATTCTTTCTTCATTAGCAGTCATTCCAGCTATTACCAAGTCAACTTTTTTCATTTGAAGTGCTGGAAGCAGTCCATCAAAAGCCATATCCACTATTTTTATGTCTGCATCTACTATTTTTCCAATCTCATGTACTAAATCCATATCAAAACCTGTGATTTCTCCATTTTCAAGATATTCAAATGGTGGAAATTCTGCATTTGTCCCAACATAGATTTTATCTTTTGCTAGTACTGTTACCGATAATGATAAAACCATTGCTCCCATTAATAATGATTTTAATAATTTATTCATATTATTACCCCCTTTTTATATATCTATTAAACTACATATTTCTTATTTATTCAAGACTTTCTCTAAAAATTCTTTTGTTCTTTCATGTTTTGGATTGTCAAATAGCTCAGCAGGAGTAGTATCTTCCAGTATGTCTCCTCTATCCATAAAAAATAATCTATTTGCTACATTTCTTGCAAATCCCATTTCATGAGTTACTATAAGCATTGTCATTCCTTCTTTTGCTAAATCTCTCATAACATCAAGAACCTCTTTAATCATTTCTGGGTCAAGAGCAGATGTAGGTTCATCAAAAAGCATTACTTCCGGTTCCATAGCGAGAGCTCTTGCTATAGCTATTCTCTGTTTTTGTCCTCCTGAAAGCTGATTAGGATAAGCATCAGCTTTTTCTCTTAAGCCTACTTTATCTAATAGAATCATTGCTTTTTTATTAGCTTCTTCCTGTGAATAACCTTTTAATTTCATAGGCGAAAGAGTAAGATTTTCTAAAACTGTCTTATGAGGAAAAAGATTAAAATGCTGAAATACCATTCCAACTTTTTCACGAACTTTATTGATATCAGTTCCGGGAGCCATAAGATCTTCTCCTTTTACATAAATATGTCCAGCTGTAGGTTCTTCAAGTCTGTTTAAACATCTTAGAAAAGTAGATTTTCCACTTCCTGATGGTCCTATTATTGCTACTATATCACCTTTATGTATTTCTGCACTTATATTTTTTAATACTTCTAATTTTCCAAAATTTTTATATAAATTAGCTACTTTAATCACTTACCTTCAACCCCTTTTCTATTCCTCTCATAAATTTAGTAAATACAGCTGTTAATATCAGATATATCAACCCTACTGCCAATAAAGGTTCAACCCCTCTATATGTCTGACTTGTGATAATATTTGCTGATCTCAATAAATCTACTCCTCCAATGAATCCTACAATAGATGTTTCTTTTAATAAAGTAATGAATTCACTAACTAATGCTGGAAGTATTTTTTTTACAGCTTGTGGGATAATGATCTCTTTCATAGCAATTCCATAAGGCATCCCCAAAGCTCTTGCTGCTTCCATTTGTCCTTTATCCAACCCTTCTATACCTGCTCTTATTATTTCAGCAACATAAGCACCTGAATTGATTCCAAAAGATAGTCCAGCTATAACAAGTATAGGTGTATCTCTTAAAGCTCCTACAAATATTAAGTTTGCAAGTATCATAAGCTGTACAACTGCTGGTGTTCCTCTAATAAGGTCTACATATGCAAATGCAAGTGATGATATAGGATTAAACTTCTCCCATCCCTTTTTATGTTTTAATGGATAAAAATGTGACAATTCCATAAGAGCAATAAATATACCTAATAATACTCCGATTAATGCTGCCAGCATAGTTGTCCCAATAGAGAAAGCCAGTCCATTTACAATATACATGTATCTGTTTCCTCCAAGAAAAATATCTTTTAGTAATGCTAAATACTCCATTTGTTCCCCCTTCATTTATTTAAATTTTTATTTTTTTATAAAAAAAAGTACAGCCTTCAAAATAGGTCTGTACTTAAACTCTTAAAAAAACAAAATCAATAGATAAACATCTATTGACCATTCTCATTTTATACTCATGGAAATATATTAAATAATAAAGATGATTTCCAATCTTTTCAAAGAAAGTTTAATTTTGATCAGCCAATTTTAAAGATAAGGTGATATTCAATTTTCTATTAGTAAATTCCTTATCCTATTATTCCTGAACTTCATTTGCTTTCTCCCTTTAATTTAATTCCTTTATATTTTTTATTATTATACGCTATTACTTTTAAAAAGTCAATTCTTTTATTTGTGATACTTTTTTTTAATAAAATATTTTTTTTGAATTTTATTTTCATTTTTTATTATTGGGTATTGACAAGGGGCTCAAGTAGTGATATTATACTAAATTATATTGAAGTGATAATAATTTTAATAAGGAAGTGATAAAAATGGGTTACAAATCAAAACTAGACATCAGGCAGACTGAGGTCGCAATCAAACAAGTAAAAGATTTCTTTGAAAGGGAATTAGCTAAAGAACTAAATTTAACAAGAGTTTCAGCTCCATTATTCGTTAAACCAGAAAGTGGATTAAATGATAATTTAAATGGAATCGAAAGACCAGTAAGCTTTGTTACAAAAGCTGGAGATAAAGCTGAAATTGTTCACTCTTTAGCAAAATGGAAAAGAATGGCACTTCACAATTATAACTTCAATATAGGAGAAGGACTATACACTGACATGAATGCTATAAGAAGAGATGAAGATACAGATTTCATCCATTCATATTATGTTGATCAGTGGGACTGGGAAAAAATAATAGCTAAAGAAGACAGAAAAGAAGAAACATTAAAAGAAATAGTTTCTGGGATATACGAAGTATTCAAAAAAACTGAAGATTATGTTAATTCGTTATATCCTGAACTAGACAAAAAGATACCTGAAAAAATAACATTTATTACTGCACAGGAATTAGAAGATAAATATCCTCTTCTTACTCCAAAAGAAAGAGAACATGCAGCTGCTAAAGAATATGGTGCAGTATTCCTAATGAAAATAGGAGGAACGCTTAATTCAGGAGAAAAACATGATGGAAGAGCCCCTGACTATGATGACTGGGAATTAAACGGAGATATAATTCTAAATTATGAGCCTCTTGGAATAGGGTTGGAACTTTCATCTATGGGAATAAGAGTAGATGAAGATTCATTGGTAAAACAACTTGAAATAGCTGGGTGTGAAGACAGAAAAGAATTAGATTATCATAAAAAACTTATCAATAAAGAGTTGCCATATACTATTGGCGGAGGAATAGGCCAATCTCGTATCTGTATGTTCTTCCTTGACAAACTTCATATAGGAGAAGTTCAAGCTTCTATGTGGCCAAAAGAAGTTCATGAGATCTGTAAAAAATTAAATATTCACCTTTTATGAAACAAAAATTTAATTATGTGAATATTTATAAGAAAATTTTAAGAATTGTGAAATTTATGAAATAAAGTCAGATTAATACAGCGAAATTGAACGCTGAAAAATACAACTGTTTGCCTGTAATGAGTTTTGGGGTTTTAGTGAAATAAACCTAATTAATCAACTTTATTGAATATGAAACAATTTGTAATTTTCTTTAAATTAAACAGATGCAATAATAATATTTTAATCCTCTCAATTAAATGAGAGGATTTTCTTTTGTGAGAAAATATGGTAGAATATTCTGATAAAACTAAGGGGGAAAGAAAAGTGATTACTTATATTTTACTGAAACAAATAATAATAATGTTTATGCTTATGGGGGTAGGTGCTGCACTTTATAAATTAAAATACATCACTGATCAGGGAGCAAAAGAATTTGGAAATGTTTTACTTCGTATAATTATTCCAAGTGTTATTATCAAATCATATATAGTTGAATTTACTCCAGAAAAATTCAGAGATATGTGGATGTCAACTGGATTGGCTCTTTTAGGGCTCCTTTTGGCTATGGCTGTTTCTGCTGTTGCCTATGGCAGAAGAAAACCAATTGAAAATTTTGCTTCTTCATATTCAAATGCTGGATTTATTGGAATTCCACTTACACAGGCAGTTTTTGGCAGTGAAGCTGTTTTTTATGTAGCTGCTTATGTCACTCTTTTAAATCTTTTTCAATGGACTTATGGAGTGTTTATAATGACAGGAGAAACTGAAAATATAAAACCTAAAAATCTTGTCACTAATCCTATGCTTGTGAGCATGATAATAGGTCTTATAATATTTCTTTTCTCTATTCCTGTACATGAAACTGTTGTAAAGACAATCGGTTTTCTTGCTTCAATGAATACTCCAGTTGCTATGCTGGTATTAGGTGTGTTTCTTGCTAAAGCTGATATAAAAGATATTTTTCTTGATTATAAAATTTATCCATGTATGTCTATGAGGCTTTTAGTTATTCCATTGTTAACATTAGGGGTATTTTATTTTCTTCCAATAGATAATACTACTATGGTAATGTCAGTACTTATTGCTGCTTGTACTTCTGTAGGAGGAAACATAGCAATTTTTGCCCAGCAATATGACAGAAATTATCTTCTTGCTATAAAAACAGTTTGCCTGAGCACTATTCTTTCTATTGTTACAATACCATTATTTTTTATGGTTGTACAAATGTTATATATGTAGAAAATATTTAAAAATGGATGAATATAAGCTAGACTAAATTTTAGAAGTTTGGAAATTAGAAAGATTTATGTAATTAATGAAATGTGTTTCCAGTAATTAAGCAGTTATAATTTTAACTGCTATAATTACTGGGATGCAACAGTGGAACTGTTGTAATCCTTCAACTATTCTTTTATATTTTAAGAACAAAATTAATAATAAATCTTTCTGCTGGAAAATTCTAAAATTATATTTCTATATATGAATCATCCATTTTTTACATATAACCATAATTATTTCTTTCTCTTTTTATAAAATACAGTGATACAAGAATAGACAATATTTCTGCAAAAGGAACTGCCAGCCATATTCCATTTACTTTAAACATCATAGGAAGAAAAAATATTCCTAAAACTATAAAAACTAATGTTCTCATAAAAGAAATTACTGCTGATATTTTCCCATTGGATAATGCAGTGAACAGCGAAGAAGAAAATATATTATATCCTGCAAAAATATATGCTATTGCAAATAATGAAAATCCTTTTCTAGCTATAATGTATACTTCTGTTCCTTCTGGTGCGAAAAAACCAACAATATATTTTGCAAATATCAATGAAAGAAGAAATACTCCCACTGATGATCCTATAATAAGTTTTGAGCATATATTGAATATTCTTTTTAACTGCTTCTTATTTTGATTTCCATAATTATAGCTTATAATTGGAGCTGTACCCATGGAAAATCCCAAATATACTGCTATAAAAACAAATTGTGAGTAAAGTATAATAGTTATAGCTGCTACTCCCTTTTCTCCCATATATTTCATCATTACTATATTGAAAAGAAAAGTAACTACACCACTGGAAATATCTGTGACCATTTCTGAAGAACCATTTATACAGCTTTCTTTTATAATTTCCCATTTCATTTTTACTTTGATAAAATATAAATTATTTCTCTTTTTTAAAAAATAGACTATTCCAAACATTGAAATTATAAGATATCCTGACACTGTTGCTAATGCTGCACCTGTCATTCCCATTCCAAATGTTTTCATAAATATATAATCTAAAACAGCATTAGTAATACCTGAAACAATTGTCATTCTTAATCCAAGCTCTGGTCTGCCAGCCGTTATAAAAAAAGTCTGAAAAAGTATTTGTAATATAAAAAAAGGTGTAAAAGAAATTATTACTCTTAAATAATCATATGAATACTTTTCTAGTACTGGTGAAGCTCCTAAGAATCTTACAATTTCATTTATAAATACATTACCAAAGACTGATATACAAATTCCAATAAATATTCCAGTATATACTATGAGAGAAAAAGTATTTCTTGCTTCTTCATCCCTTCCCTCTCCCATTTTTTTAGCTATAATAGCACTTCCTCCAGCTGCAAACATAATAGCTACTGCATGTATGAAACTTATAAAAGGGTAGACTATATTTAATCCAGAAAGTGCAGTTGTTCCAATAAGTCTTGAGATAAATATTCCATCAACTATTGTATACAATGACATAAACAGCATCATAATTATTGCTGGGACTGTAAATTTAAGCAGTGATAATAAATTAAATTTTTTTGCTATTGTGTAACTCATTTTTTCCTCCATATTCTATAAAACTATTGAATTTATTGCTTACATCAGATATGATAAGGTATAGTGTAACCCGATAGTCAAGAGGAGAATGAAAAATTATGGTAAATAAATCAAATCTATATTTTACTACAGGAGAATTTGCAAAACTTGTAAATGTAACTAAACATACACTTTTTTATTATGATGAGGTGGGAGTATTTTCTCCAATTATAAGAAAAGAAAATGATTACAGATTTTATGCTGTTGAGCAGATAGAAGTCTTTGAAGTTATATTAACTTTAAAAGAATTAGGTATGTCCTTAAAAGATATAAAAGAATATATGAAAAATAGGAGTCCTAAAAATTTTGTTGCTCTTATGGAAGAAAGAGAAAAAATAATAGATGAAAAAATAATTTATTTAAAAGAGATAAAAAAATTCTTTCATAAAAAAGCTGAAATAGTCAGATCAACTTTAGATATAGACACAGATAAAATAGAAATTGAGGAATACCCTGATGAATATCTTATCCCTATAAAAGCTGAAATAAGTAATGAAAAAGATATGGCTGTTTATTTGGCAAAATACATTAGATTTTGTAAAGAGAAAAACATATATAGTCCCCACCCTATAAGTGGTATGCAGGACTATGAAAATATTTACAAGGGAATCTATTACAAGTATTCATCTTTTTATACTAAAATTACTATTGAGCAGCTTCCATTATTGCAGAATAATAATATCCCTTTTCTTTTAAAAGAAAAGGGAAAATATATTGCTGCTTATCATTCTAAAGGATACTATTCATTAGATGAAGTGTATAATAAAATATTTGTCTTTATAAAAGAAAATAATCTGAAAACTATTGGCAATTTCTATGAAGATGTTTTATTAGATGAACTTTCTATAGAAGGATATGAAAACTATATGGTAAAAATATCTATTAAAGTTAAATAATTTAGGCTATGATATTTGTAGTTCATAGGTTATAATAATATTGAAGTAAAATATATAATAAAAGAGGTGTTCTATGTTTAGATTAATAAAAAATGTTGAAGTGTATTCTCCCAAATATCTTGGAGCAAAGGATATTCTTTTCTGCAATAATAAAATAGTAAGGATAGGGAATAATATAAATATTGATAGCTTTGATTGTGAAGTTATAGATGGAACTGGAAAAAAAGCTATTCCAGGATATATAGACCAGCATATTCACATTACTGGAGGTGGCGGTGAAGGAAGTTTTAAAACTAGAGTTCCTGAAGCACCATTATCTAAAATAGTTGAAGCTGGAGTTACTACAGTGGTTGGCGTACTTGGTACTGACAGCACTACAAGAAATGTTGAAAACCTTCTTGCTAAAGCTAAAAGCTTGAAAGAAGAAGGAATATCTTGCTATATCACAACTGGAGCTTATGAATTTCCTTCTCCTACTATTAGTGGAACAGTAAAGAGAGATATTACTTTTATTGAAGAAATAATTGGAGTAAAACTTGCTATTTCAGATCATAGAGCCTCTTTTATCAATGAAGATATTTTAGAAGATTTAGGATCACAAGTCAGAACTGCTGGAATGTTTGCCAATAAAGCCGGAATAGTTGTTCTTCATATGGGAGATGGAGATAGAGTTCTCTCTCAAGTATTGAATGTAATTAGAGATTCTGAAATACCAATCAAGCATTTTATTCCTACACATGTCAATAGAAAGGCTGAAGTATTTGAAGCAGCTTTGGATTTTGCAAAAAGAGGTGGATATATTGATATTACTTCTTCATTTACAGAGGAAGACTATATGACAGCGGCCAAAGGAGTAGTTGCTGCTCAGAAAGCTGGAGTGCCTTTAGATCGTATTACATTCAGCTCTGATGGATATGGAAGTTTCTCAGATTATGATACAGCTGGAAATCTTATCAGAATAGGAGCTTCTCCTATAGATACTGACCATCAGCAGATTGTAGAGCTTGTTAAAAAATATGGTTTTAATCTTGAGGAAGCTCTTCAGTTTCTTACTGTCAATCCTGCTAAAGCTTTAAAACTTTATCCAAATAAAGGAATACTTGCTGAAGACAGTGATGCTGATATGATATTATTAGATGAAAATTTAGATATCAATGACGTTTTCGCACTTGGAAAACAATTTGTGAAAAATAAAAAGGTTATTATAAAAGGAACATACGAAAATTAATTTACAGCAGGAGGGGAGATGTCAGAGAAAAATATCAATGAAGAAGATATTAATCTTGAAGATGAAAAATATCAGGATAAATATGATGAAAAAACTTTTCTTAATAAACTGGGAAGTGTTGTAAAAAAAGTAGGACTGAAAGGTGTTTACTACTTATTGATACTTTATTTTACTATGAAAAAGAAAGGGATTCCTCCAAAAGAGAAATCAATAATAATAGGTGCTCTAGGATATTTTATTCTGCCTCTGGATATACTGCCAGATATTACTCCATTAGTTGGGTATACTGATGACTTAATAGCACTGGGACTGGCCCTTGCTAAAGTAGCTCCATATATTGATGATGAAGTAAAAGCTAAAGCTAAAAGTACAGTGAAAAAACTTTTTAAAACTACTGATGAAGAATTGGATAAATTTCTATAACATTGAAGTAATAAAAAAGTTAGTTATACTTATATTCGTATTAAGTAAATGAAGTATACTCTGTTAGTCAGAATTTAAAAAGGAGATGAATGAATATATTAAAACTTAAAACAGATAGACTTATATTAAGAAATTTTGAGGAAAAAGATATTGAAGCCTTATATTTTCTTTTGAAAGACACAGAAGTTAATACTTTTTTACCATGGTTTCCTGTAAAAACACTGGAAGAAGCAAAGATATTTTTTGAAAAACGATTAAAAAACCAGAAATATAATATGGCAATTTGTTTACAAGATAATGACTATCCAATCGGATATGTAAAAGTAGAAATGAATGATAGTTATGATTTTGGTTATGCACTTCGTAAAGAATTCTGGCACAAAGGAATTGTTACTGAAGCAAGTAAGGCACTTGTTGAATTATTAAAAAAAGATGGTATTTCTTATATTACTGCTACACATGACAAAAATAATCCTAGAAGTGGCAATGTTATGCAGCAGTTAGGCATGAAATACTGCTATTCATTTAAGGAACAATGGCAGCCCAAAAATATCCTAGTTACCTTTAGAATGTATCAATTAAATTTTGATGGGCAAGAAAATAGAATATATAAAAAATATTGGAATCTTTATGATGAACATTTTATAGAAAAAGATATATAAATATTTTTAGCAGTTTCAGTTTACTGAGCTGATTTAGTGATATAAGACCTATTTTTTCTTTAACTCTTCAAGTATATAGCAACTAATTTCCCAATTAAAATAGTGAGATTTTAAACAATTAGGGCAGTTAAAATTTTAACTGCCCTAATTACTGATATGCAATACTAAAGAATTTCTAAAAGTAGATATCTATTTAAAGATATCTTATTTTTATAATTAAATCTTTTTTGCTGCAATAAATTTTACTTTTGTATTATTTTGATGCTCAGGATTTTTAAAAAGTGTCAAAAGCTCCTGTTTTATTTCTTGTGAAACTTTTTCAGGATAATATTTATTTATATCTAACCTATTCAGACGATTTTTCCACATTTCAAAAACTTCATCACTCATAACCCCTGAAGCTGTTAATTCAGTATCTTCAAGATCTTTTTCTATAATTATTTCCATATTTAATCTTTTAAGAATATTTTTAATTTTTCTTCCTGCCTGAAAATCATATATTCCATTTTCTTTTATATGTTCCTCATATCTTGCAAGTTTTCCAAAATTTTCTTCTGATAAAGGCTGATGCCCTCTTAAAAGATCATCAATTTCTATTAAGGCTATCCATCCTCCAACCTTTAATTTTTCTATCCAGTTTTCAACAACTTTCTTCATATCTTTAGGGAAATAAGCTATTGTAAAACTTGAAAATATTCCATCTAATTCTTCTGTAATATAGTCGATATTTGAAATATCATTCTCTACTATATTTATATTTTTTATATTCTTTTCTTTTAGGTTATTGAGGAGATTTTTATTCCTATCAACAGCTATTACATGCTTTACTTTTTCTGAAACTATTTCAGTAAATCCGCCAGTTCCACATCCTAAGTCAGCAATAATCTGATTATTTTCTATAGGAAGTAATTCCAGTATTTCCATCCATTTACGATATTTCTGTTGTTTTTCATATTCATCTCTCAATTCCATTTCAATCTTTGCTCCTTTTGTCTTCTAAGCACCTAAATATGCTTTTTTAATTTCTGGGTTATTCATAAGTTCTTTAGCATTTCCTTCAAGTGTTATGTTGCCAGTTTCAATAACGTATGCACGATGAGATATAGACAGTGCCATTTTTGCATTTTGTTCTACCAATAAGATAGTAGTTCCAGCCTCATTTAGTTTTTTAATTACTGCAAATATCTCTTTTACAAATAATGGTGAAAGCCCCATTGAAGGTTCATCAAGTATTAAAAGCTTAGGTCTGCTCATAATAGCTCTTCCCATAGCAAGCATTTGCTGCTCCCCACCAGAAAGTGTTCCAGCCATTTGATTTTTTCTTTCAGACATTCTTGGGAAAACTTCATAAAATCTGGCACGGTCTTTTTCAAGATTCTCTGGACTATCTTTTATAGTAAAAGCTCCTAATTTTAAATTATCTTTTACCAATAATCTTGAAAATATTCTTCTTCCTTCAGGAACCTGAGCTATTCCAATTTCACATATTTTATGTGATTTTTCTTTAGTAATATCTTTTCCTTCAAATATTATGTTTCCTTGCTTAGATTGGATAAGTCCAGAAATTGTCTGTAAAGTAGTTGTTTTTCCTGCACCATTGGCTCCAATTAGAGAAACTATTTCTCCTTGTTTTACATTTAGAGAAATTCCTTTTAAAGCATGGATATTGTCATAATATACATGTAAATCTTTTATTTCAAGCATGTTTTCCATGAGATTATTCCTCCTCTCCTCCAATTTCATCTTCATCATCCTGTCCAAGATATGCTGTAACAACAGCTGGGTCATTTACTACTTTCTTAGGGTCCCCAGAAGCAATTATATTTCCATGATCTAATACAACAAGTCTTTCACAAATTCCCAATACCAGTTTCATATCATGTTCTATTAAAAGAATTGCTATGTTGAATTTATCTCTAATTAAACGAATAGTATTCATTAATTCTTCAGTTTCTGTAGGATTCATTCCTGCTGCTGGTTCATCTAAAAGAAGAACCTTTGGATTTGTAGCCATTGCACGTGCTATTTCCAGTTTTCTCTGTTTTCCATATGGAAGATTTCCCGCTGCTGTATGTGCATATTCTTCTAATCCAAATATTTTTAAAAGGTCCATAGCCTTTTTTTCGGCTTCTTTTTCTTCTCTCCAGTATTTAGGAGTACGAAACATTCCAGCCAGTATTCCATATTTCATATTAAAATTATTAGCTACAAGTACATTTTGAAGTACAGAAAGATACTTAAAAAGTCTAATATTCTGAAATGTTCTTGCCAATCCTTTTTTTACTAATTTAAATGTTGGCATCTTATTGATGACTTCTCCATTAAATTTATACTCACCAGAGGTTGGAGAGTATACTCCAGTAAGAATATTAAAAACTGTTGTTTTTCCTGCACCGTTTGGTCCAATAAGTCCTACAAGTTCATTTTCTTTTATTTCAAGATTAAAATCTGTAACAGCTTTAAGAGCACCAAAAGTGATAGATATATCTTTTGCATTTAAAATAGGATTACTCATTTGTATCACCTTTTTTCTTCATAAATCTTTCAATCACTTTAGTTATCTGGAATTCTTTACGTCCTAATAATCCAGTTGGACGGAATATCATTGTCATAATAAGGAGCAGAGAATAAACTATCATACGATAATCAGAGAATCCACGAAGAACCTCTGGAAGAATAGTTAAGGCTATTGCTGAAAGGATAGAACCTGTAAAGCTTCCCATTCCTCCAAGCACAACCATTACCAATATGTTGATTGAATAGTTATAGTCAAACTGTCTTGCACCTAATATACCAAGATAATGTGCATAAACTCCTCCAGCCACTCCTGCAAATACAGCTGAAATAGTAAATGCAAATGTTTTATAATATGTAGTATTGATACCAGAAGCACCACTTGCTATTTCGTCTTCACGAATGGATAAAACAGCCCGTCCATGTCTGCTGGTCATGACTGAAAACATCATCATAACAGACACAGCCATAATTATATAAATAACACCAAATTTATTGAAACGAGGAATTCCACGAAGCCCTTGTGCTCCTCCAGTAAAACTGAAATATTCAATAAGTACTCTTATGATTTCTCCAAATGCCAGAGTAATAATGGCAAGATAATCTCCATTTAATCTAAGAGCCGGAATACCAATGATAATACCAATAATTCCAGCAACTATTCCTCCGATAATAAGAGCCAGAATGTATCCAGGAATTCCTTCAACAATTCCGCTTTTAGCAAATAAAGCAGCAGCATATGCACCAACAGACATAAATCCAGCATGTCCAATAGTTATCTGCCCCAGACATCCCACTGTAACATTAAGGCTTACAGCAAGAATTATATTTATACAGATAAGTGTAAGAATATTTGTCTGATATCTTGAAATAAATCCAGCTCCAATCATACCTGTAAGTATAAAATAAAGAACTGCTAATAAAATAAACGTTGAAATATAACTAATCATCTTTGTTTTTGACATCTATATCACCTATACCTTTTCTCTCATATTTTTACCTAGTATCCCTGTAGGTTTGACTAAAAGTACTACTATAAGGATAGCAAATACGAAAGCATCTGCCAGTTGAGAAGAAAGATAAGCTCTTGTCAGACTTTCTACTATTCCCAAAATAAATCCTCCAATAACTGCTCCTGGAAGAATTCCTATTCCTCCTAAAACAGCTGCAATAAAAGCTTTTATTCCAAGCATAGACCCCATAAGAGGCTGAACTTGAGGATAAGCTGAAACATACAGAACAGATGCTACTGCTGCCAGTCCGCTTCCAATTGCAAATGTTAATTGAATTGTATTATCAACATTGATTCCTACTAATTTAGCTGCTCCATAATCTTCACTTGTAGCCATCATTGCTTTTCCATATTTAGTTTTTTTCATAAAATACTGAAGTCCCACTGATAAAGCTATTGTAAGAATAATAGTTACTGCAGTTCCGAAATTTAAATGCATTCTTCCTATAACTATTGGAGCATTTGTAAATACTTTTGGAAATGCTCTTGTATTTGGAGTAAAAAGTTTCATAAAAGTATTTTCTAATAATAAGCTTACTCCTATGGCTGTAATCAGGTTAGAAATTCTTGGTGAATTTCTAAGAGGTCTATACGCTATCCTCTCTGTCAAAGTACCTAAAATTACACATATAATTATAGCTGGAAATACAGTAAGCCATACGGGCAACCCTATTCTTGTAAAGACCGGAATACTAAATAATGAAACATATGCTCCTACCATAATGATATCTCCATGAGCAAAGTTTATGAGCTGTGCTATTCCGTAAACCATTGTATATCCTAAGGATACCAAGGCATATATACTTCCTATTTGTAATCCATTTATTATCTGAAGTAAAAATTCCATTTATAATCTCCTTTCATGTATTATTTTTAAAGAGAACCATCCCTCTGGGAGAGATGGTTCATATCTTTAACTATTTAGGCTGAATAACTGAATCAAATGTATAGTTTCCATCTACAACCTTGATAATAGTTACAGCTTTTACTGGGTTATTTTTTGCATCAAAAGTAAGTTGTCCAGTTACACCATCATAATTTATATTTTTCATTGCTTCAACAACAGCTTTTTTATCTGTAGAACCAGCTTTTTCAATAGAAGCTTTTACGATATAAGCAGCATCATATCCTAAAGCAGAGAAAGCAGATGGATCCTCATTGTATTTAGCTTTATAAGATTTAATAAAGTTTTGTACTTTTTCAGAAGTGTCCTGTGTTGAATAGTGGTTTGTGAAATAACTGTTTTCAATAGCACCATAAGCTGATTTATCTAGTGCTTTAGCAATTCCATCCCATCCATCTGGTCCAATGAAAGTAGATTTGATACCAACTTCTCTTGCTTGAGTTGCAATTAAAGCTGCTTGTTCATAATATTCTGGTACAACTAAAACATCAGGGTTAGTTGGAGCGATTTTTGTTAATTGAGCTTTAAAATCCTTATCCCCATCTGCATATCCTTCTTTGCCTACAACAGTAATTCCAAGTTTTTCAGCTTCTTCAGCAAATGATTTGGCAATTCCATCAGAATAGTCACTTGAATTATTTACTAGAATAGCAGCAGTTTTTGCATTAAGTTTTTGTTGTGCAAAGTTTGCTAAAACAACTCCTTGATATGGGTCAGTAAAACATACACGAAATACATTTGGTCCTGCTTCAGTGATATTATATTGAGTTCCAGTAGGTGTAATCATAGGCATATTATCTTGTGCAGCAATTTCTGCAACTGCTAAAGTTGGCTTAGATGTAATATCTCCAATAAGAGCTACAACTCCATCATCAACCAGTCTATTATATGCAGTAACTGCTTCAGTAGAATCTCCTTTTTCATCATAAACAATAAATTCTACTTTTTTTCCTAGAATTCCACCATTGGCATTGATTTCCTCAAAAGCTAATTTACTTGCATTTGATGCTGTAATACCATAGATAGCAAGTCCTCCAGTAAGTGGTGCTAACCCTCCTATTTTGATAACTTCAGGTTCTTTTTTTTCAGCAGTGGCTGCTGGTTTTTCACTATTTCCTCCGCATGATGTCAATAATAACGAAAGTCCTAATAAAGCTGTGGTTAATTTTTTCATAATTGTTTCCCCCTTAATTTCTTTATTTTTATTTTAATTATAAACTAGATTGTATACACCGACTAATAAAATAGTTATTTTGTTTGTTGTAGACGTACAATTTAATTGATTAAAAAAAAGCAGCCTTGTTAGGCTGCAAAGTGTCTATTCTGTTCTTTGATAAAAGATACATCAAAGAAATAATTTAATCAATCAAACCACTTTATTGTTTTATATAAACATAGTTTAAAGATTCAGAATATTGTTTGTTAACCTTAACAAAATCATTTGCATATAAAATTTTACTCACTATGTGTATGAGTAGTATCACGTATATGACTAATGATATTATGCTAAGTGTGAACATATTCTTCCTCCTCTTTAATAAAATTTATTGTTACGTCGAGTATAAACCTAAATTAAAAAAAAATCAAGTAAAATTTTCAAAATATTTTTTATTTTTTTAAACTTATTGAATTTTAATTTCTTAATTAGTTAAAGTATTAAAAAATTAGTATTTATATATTTTATATTTATACATAACCATTTTCTAAAAAATTAATTTTTTTATGATAACAAATACTTTTATTTAATAACATCCAATAATTCTTCTCTATGTTTTTTCAATTCATGGAGAACATAAGGACAAGTAGCAAGTATTTTGATTGAATGTTCTCTGGCATAACTTACAAGCTGGTCAAACATTTTTTTTCCAAGACCTAAGCCTTTTTGACTGTCGTCCACCCAAGTGTGGTCTGCTATCAGTATGTCTTTTCCAGCAAAAACAAAAGTCATTTCTGCAACTCTTTTTCCATCTTTCTCAATATAAAATTCACCACTTTTATCTGATATTTTTCTTAAAATTTCCATTTAAATTCCTCCTTAAACTATATATTTTTAGTTAAAAAAATCTTTTATTTTATCTTTCAATTTATCTGTATCTACTAAATATTGCTTAACATCTACAAGCTCTCCATCTTTATATATTTCAGTAAGGATAAGTTCCTTTTCACTTGTATATCTGTTCCAGTCCCCTTCTCTTTTTCCATTGAGAAAGTTTCCTGTATAGGCAACTGCACCATTTTTATAATATTCATAAAAAGTTCCAACAGCTACACCATTTTCAAAAGTAGCCTTTGATTGTATCTGTCCATTTTCATAGTATGTAAATTGTTCTCCATTATATTTTCCATCTTTAAAAGTTTCTTTAATTTTTAATTGCCCATTTTCATATTTTCCTGTAATAATTCCTGAATAAGGTTTTTCTTCATTTACTATATATACTATTCCACTTCTTTTTTGTTTTTTTGAAATATCAACTTCGCTTAGGCTACAACCTATTATTGAAAAAGCTGCAAGAATTAGTAAAAGTTTTTTAAACATATTTTTGACCTCCAAATAAATTACTATAATTAATATTAGTACAAAAGATATAGTTTTCCTTTTATTTTTTAATATTATTTTATGTTATCCTAATTATATCTTATTTATTTTTTTATTAAAACAGAAAAGAAAAATTATATAATTTATATATATAAGAATTAGAGCAGTCCTATTTACAATTTTTTAATTATTTTGTATAATAGTGTATAAATTGTTAGTAGAAAGATTTAAGGAGGAAAAATGCATTACTATTCAACTGAGAAAACTTGTGCAAGACAGATAGGTGTCACTGTAGATGGAGATGGAATCATAACTGAAATAGAATTTGTAGGTGGATGTGATGGGAATACTCACGGACTTCAAAATCTTATTTTAGGAATGACTAAAGATGAGGTTATTAAAAGATTAGATGGTATAGATTGTAAAGGGAAAGGAACTTCTTGTCCTGATCAGCTTGCAAAAATATTAAAAAAAATCAAATAAATTTAAAAAAACTCAAGAAAATTTTATTTCTTGAGTTTTTCTTTATTTTTAAAAAGAAAAACACTACTTTATAAGTAGAACTCTTATATAAGATTTTATTGAGGAGGAAATAATTATGTACAAATATCTTTACTATTTTTTTATCTACTCTTTTTTAGGATGGTGTCTGGAAGTATGTTATGCAGCTTTGAATACAGGGAGGTTTATTAATAGGGGATTTTTAAATGGGCCTTATTGCCCTATCTATGGTGTTGGAGTTGTTATTATTATTGTATTTGTATTTCCTTTAAGAAAAAATATATTTATTCTCTTTATAGCTTCAGTTATTCTTACTTCTATATTAGAATTAGTAACTGGATTTGCTTTGGAAAAAATATTTCATTATAGATGGTGGGATTATTCAAATGTTCCCTTTAATATTGGTGGATATGTATGTCTTAAGTTTTCTCTTATGTGGGGAATAGCATGTATCATGGTTGTGGATATTATCCATCCACTAGTTAATGATTTTGTAAAATGGATACCACATTTTATTGGTAAAATTTTATTAGGTATAATGATAATAATGATGGCTATAGATTTAGCAGCTTCTGTAAGAACAGTCTTAAAATTAAATTCAAGATTGGATAGAATAGATAAAATAGCTGTAGATATACATGATTTTTCAAATGGTATAGGAAGTAAATTAACTACTGATTTTCTGGCTACAGATAAAAAAATCAAAAAATTAAATCAGGAAAAAGAAGATTTAATGAAAAAATTAGATTGGGATCAAAAACGTCTTTTAAAAGCTTTTCCTACTATGAAATCAAATCATCACAAAGAATCATTTGATAATGTAAAAAATAATTTAAATCAATAATAACTCTGCAAAAAAACAGCTTGAAAATATAAAGATGGTTTCAGCTGTTTTTTTATTTAAATAATAATTTTTTAGAATTATTTTTTTCCTTAAACTATATATTAAACATATTTTTAAGTTAAAATGTTTTATTTTCAAGTATACTCTGTGACTATATTATTTAAAATTTCAAGCAGATAAATTTTTACTTATAAATATATATTCTATATATTTTTAAAATATTGCCTAAAGGAGTAATATATACTAACAAATTTATATCGTTGTACCTATATATAAATATGGAGGAGGAAAAAATGAAGAAAAAATTAATTACAATTTTGAGTCTGGCTCTCTTTATTTTTGGATGTTCATCTAAAGATGGAGAAAAGAAATCAGATGCACCAAAAGAAAAAGTGGTAGTAGTTTCACAAGGGTCTAAACCAAAAAGTCTCGATCCTAATATGTATAATGAAATCCCTGCCCTTGCTGTTACAGAGCAAATATTTAATACTCTTTTAAGAGTTGATGATGAAGGAAATGTGGTACCTGAACTAGCTGAATCTTATGAATATGCTTCTCCTACAGAACTTATTATCAAAATTAAGAAAAATGTAAAGTTTCATAATGGGGATACTCTGACTGTCAATGATGTGGTTTTCAGCCTTAATAGAATGCTTGAAAAACCTGCCAGCAGAATTATGGTTGAAATTATTGATAAAATTGATATTATAGATGATTCAACTATCAAACTTACTTTAAAAAATAGTTCTGCTCCTTTGTTATTTAGTTTAGCTCACCCATTAACAGCTATTTTAAATGAAAAAGATACAAAAGCTAAAAATGATATGATTGCCACTGAGCCTATGGGAACTGGACCTTACAAATTTGTAAGCTGGGGAGATGGAGAAAAAATTGAATTTGTAGCTTTTGATGACTATTTTGAAGGAAGACCTAAAATAGATAAGCTTATAATAAGAGCTATAACAGAAAACAGCAGCAGACTTGCAGCTCTTGAAACTGGTGAAATTGATATTGCTTATTCTATAGCTCCTGTAGATACTGGAGTTATTGAAAACAATAAAAAACTTGAGCTTATTTCTGCTCCAACTACATCAACTGAATATATGACTTTAAATACAACTAAAGCTCCTTTTAATAATAAAGATTTCAGAGTTGCTCTAAACTATGCTCTTGATAAACAAAGTATGGCTGACTCTGTATTCATGGGAAAAGCTAAACCTGCAACTACTATTGTTAATCCAAATGTTTTTGGTTATTCCAGTGAAGTTCCTGGATTTGAATATAACCCAGAAAAAGCTAAAGAGCTTATAAAAAAATCTGGTGTTACTAATCCAAACTTTAAATTATATGTAAATGATAATGCTGTAAGACTACAGCTTGCTCAAATAGTTCAGGCTAACTTTAAAGAAGTTGGAATAGATATGGAAATAGAAACTCTTGAATGGGGAGCTTATCTGCAAAGAACTGCTCAAGGTGAACATACTGCCTTCATAGGTGGATGGGTATCTGGAACTTCTGATGCTGATATCGTTCTTTATCCTCTTCTTCACAGCAGTTCACATGGCGGAGCTGGAAACAGAGCTTTCTATACTAATAAAGAATTTGATAAAGAAGTAGAAATTGCTCGTGCAACTTCTGATCCAGAAGTAAGAAAAACTCATTATAAAAATGCTCAAATGATATTACAAGAAGAATCTCCATTAATCGTTCTTCTATATAAAAATGAAAATATTGGAATCAATAAAAGAATAAAAGGATTTAAATATGATCCAACTACAATGCATAATTTATATAACCTAGACGTAGTAGAAGTAAAATAATAAAATTTTAACAATACATTTAAGGAGTGATTTCAAATGAATATTGATTTAGATTACATCTTAGATACAACAGTGGAACTTCTTGGTATTCCAAGTCCTGTTGGATTCACAGATGCTGTTATGAATAGAGTAGGAGAAGAACTTAATACTCTTAATGTTCCTTTCAAAATGACTAAAAAAAGGGCTATTATTGCTTTCATTGAAGGAGAAAACAGAAACTACAAAAAAATGATCTCTGCCCACCTTGATACTCTAGGTGCAGTAGTGAAAAAAATAAAGTCTAATGGAAGACTGGAATTGATTAATGTAGGAGGATGTCCTTGGGCTGGAGTAGAAGGTGAAAACCTTACTATTCACACACTAGATGGAAGAGAATATGAAGGAACTTTACTCCCTACAAAATGTTCTGTACACATTTATGGAGATGTAGCTAGAGAAATGCCTAGAACTGCTGAAACTATGGAAGTTAGACTGGATGAAGATGTCCATACAGCAGAAGATACAGAAAAATTAGGAATTAGGGTAGGAGATTTTGTTTCTTATGAAACTCGTACTCGAATCACTGAAAATGGATATATCAAATCTAGATATCTTGATGATAAATTATGTGTAGCTCAAATATTAGGATATATCAAATTTCTTAATGATTATAATCTAAAACCAAAATCTGATCTTTATATCTATTTTTCTAACTATGAGGAAATAGGTCATGGTGTATCTGTAATTCCAGATGATCTTGATGAATTCATAGCTCTAGATATTGGATTAGTTGGAGCTGATGCTCTTGGAGATGAAAAAAAAGTAAGTATTGCAGCTAAAGATAATAAAACTCCTTATGATATTGAAGTTAGAAAAGGATTGATGAAAGCTGCTGAAGAAGCAGGTATTAACTATACAGTTGATGTGTATAATAGATATGGCTCTGATGCAAGTGCTGCTGTCCTTCAAGGATTTGATTTCAAATGTGGATGTATTGGTCCAAGTGTCGATGCTTCTCATCATTATGAAAGAACTCATATTGATGGAGTTATTGAAACTGTAAGACTTATGATTGCATATTTATAACAAGAAAAATTAAAGGCTGTTGGAATGAGTAATTTATTTTACTGACTTCTACAGCCTCTTTTCATATAAAAAACATTTTTGTATATACACATCAAAGAATTAAAAAATTTACTATTTAAAAAAGCTGACCTGAAAAATTCAAGCCAGCTTTTTCAATTATAATATATTTATCTTAATTAAATATTCCAAATACTTTCCACATGATGTATGAAATAATATGTGATCCTGCATCAACTGAAGATACACTTCCTACACCTTTAGGTATATTGAAGCCAACTTCTCCTGCTACTCTAGTTAAAAGAGGTGCCATTGATGAACCAATAAGAAGTATCAAAGACATTATAATCATAGAAGAAATAAATGCTCTGAATATATTGCCTTTTGCTGGAATTATTGCCCATGTCAATAAAATTGGAATAATTCCTATATCTGCAAATGGAAGCATTGTATTCCCTGGAAGTACTACTGCTAAAAGAAGCGACATAGGAACCATCATAACACCTACTGACATGATTGTTGGATCTCCTATTGCTATTGCTCCATCAAGACCTATATATACTTTTCTTCCTGGAAATCTGCTGCTCATAAATTCCTGAGCTGCCTCTGATAATGGAATTAATCCCTCCATTAAAAGTTTAGTCATTCTCGGCATTAAGAATAAAACAGCTGCAAGATTTATTCCTAAAAGAAGAACTGCCTGCCAATCATACCCTGCTAAAAATCCGATTATAACCCCTAATATCAATCCCATTATAGCAGGGTCTCCAAATATAGACATTAATGACCCAGTATTATCCTTTTCTTTTAATTCTATTTTGATATCTTTAATAACTGGTATCATATCTATTAATTTATTAATTGCATATCCAACAGGGAGCCAGTTGATTGTTTCAACATGGGCAAATGTTACTCCTTCCATACCAAAGTATTTACTTATTATTGGAGCTGCCCAATCTGCCAGTTTTAAAATTATTACAATAGTTATTGCAGAAGCTATCATTGCAAGGACAAAAGAACCTGTACTGTAATATACTAATGCACCTGTGAATATAAAATGCCAGAAATTCCAAAGGTCTACATTCATTACATTTGTCCAATTGAAAGCAAGCATGATAAAATTTATTCCTATTGCAAGTATAAATATCCATACAACAAGAGGAGTTGCAAAGGACATAGCTGCTTCAACAGGCCACCCTACATCCATTGTAGTTAGGTTAAGATTAAAGTTTTCAGACATTTTTTGTGTTGCAGTTCCTAGATTAGAAACCATCATTCCTATAACAAGATTTATTCCTATAAACCCAATCCCAATAGTCAAACCGGATTTAAAAGCTTCTTTTGGCTTTAATCTAAATATTAATCCTAAAATAAAAATGATTATTGGCAAAACAACTACTGCACCCATATCAAGCAATGCTTGTATTATATTCATAAGTCCCTCCTCATTTTGTATTTATTTTTTTATAGCTTCAATAATTTCATCTAAAGTTTTTTTCATTCCAACTCCAGTTAAAAATGGTACCCCTGAAAAGACAGGGCAATCAAATTTCTGATCCTTTGGCAAAACTACTGTATGTACTACAAAGTCAGGTTTTAAAGTTTTGGCCATCCCTTCAAGCTCTCCTATTTTACATTGAGTGACATCTAAAAGAATCCCTCTCTCCTCAAATCCTTTTTCTATTTTGCTTCTAGCCATTGTTGATGTAGCAATTCCACTTCCACATGCAATGATTGTTTTATATTTTTTCTTTCCTGTATTTATTTTTATTTCAGTTTTTTCTTCTGCTTTCTCTGTTTTATCATTTTTTAAAAACTTGCTAAATATACCCATTTTTCCTCCTTATAGAAGAATATCCAATATGTCTTCATCTGTCATTACAAAAAACTTCTTTAAAATATCTTCATAATTTTCAAACAAATCAGCCATAGCTGATAATATTTCATTTTTATTTTCTTTAGTTAATGCCATTATAAAAAATATATTACACTTTATATCATTTTTTCCATTTTCTATACTTTTAAAAATAACAGGATTATCAGCTATAATTATTGCTATTCTATCTTTTATTACATATTTATCATCTGTATGTGAAATAGCTATATTAGTCCCTTTTTCCAAAATCATTCCTGTTGGAAAATCTTTTTCTCTCTGCTGTAATGCTTTTACAAAACCTGCTGTTACAATTCCATCATGGTAAAATTTATTTCCAACAATTTCCAGTGCCTCATCTCTTGTAAGTTTTTCATTTAATCTGAATATATACTTTTTTTCAAACATTATTTCTCCCTTTATAGATTAGACTTATAGTTTGCAGTATGAACCAAATTTAGCAATATGCCTATCTATCTCTTCTTTAGAAAGTATTACTGGATTGCCTATGCTTCTGGCTTTTACATAAAGTTCTGCACAAAATTCTACATATTCTGTTATAGCAAAAGCATTTTCTATGTCTATTGCTCCCACATTAACTCCATGGTTTGCTAGCAAACATGCCTTTGCTCCTCTCATAGCTTCAAAAGCATTTTCTGCTAATTCTGGAGTTCCAAACATTGCATATTCTGCACATTTCACTTCATGAGTACCTGTTATTGCAAGCATATAGTCAACAGCTTTTAAGGGCTCTCTCAAACATGAAATTGTTGTACAATATATTGAATGTGTGTGAATAAGAGCTTTAATATCCTCTCTTCCTTTATATACCTTTAAATGCATTCCTGTTTCAGAAGAAGGTACATATTGAGGATTTCCATCTGCTACCTTTCCATCTAAGTCTACAAGCATAATATCTTCAGGCTTCAAAATATTATATGGAACACTGCTTGGAGATATTGCCACTAACTTTTCTTTTTCATTATAAATAGATATATTTCCCCCTGTTCCTTTTGTTAACCCCTTTTCAATTAAAAGATTTAAATATTTTACAATTTTCTCTCTCTCAGTTTGTAATTTCATAAAATCATCCTCCTTAAAATTATTTACTAATATTTTCAATTATGTTAAAAATTTCTTCTGATGTACTACATTTTTCTAAAATTTCTTTCAGGTTATTTTCATCAATATTCTTTTTCAATTCAAGCAGACCTTTTATATGTTCATTCTTATCACAGCTTGCCAGAGCAAAAATGTGTTTTATTTCCATTTCATCTCCAATCTTTACTGGTTCTATTAATTGCAGATAGCTAATTCCTGTTTTAATAACATTTTCTCCAATATCTGCATGAGGAAGGATTATAGCTTCTCCTATCATCATATATAGACCAAGCTCTTTTATTTTTTCTATCATTTCAAAAATATATTTTTCTTTTATGTAGCCATTGTCATAAAGTATTTTTCCTGCTTCGAATATGGCAGTTTCCCACGTTACAGCATTTTTTGTTATTTTGATATTTTTCAAGGGAAGAATATCTTTTAATGAAAGGTCTATAAATTTTTCTATCTCCTTGTTTTCAATATTTTCAAAATAACCTGCCAGAATTTTTTCTAATTCTTCCTCATTCTCTATACTGGAATATTTTTTAATTATTGCCATTATTTCTGGAATATTTACTCTGTTTTTTCGATTCTTTATTCCAACTGTTAATAAGTCAGTTATATTTTCTTTTGTAAGAATTGAATTTACCTTAACTATTGGTATATTTACCTCTAATTTTTTTATATCTGTTGTAGTGATTATAAAATCAATTTCACTCGTGTCAATATTCTTTAAATTATTCAAAGGAACCAAATCTTTTACTTCAATGTCAAAAAGCTCTTCCATTTCCTGTTTTAATAGATTAGATGTTCCATATCCCAATCCGCATACTATCAAAATTTTTTTCTTTTCTTGAGATTTTTCAGCCATCCTTTTTATAGAAAGTACAAAATGAACTACAAAAAATGATGTTTCATTTTCAGAAAATTCTTTTCCTATAAAATCCTCTATTTTTTTTAATGCTGTTTTAACTTCATTATATAGAATTGGATATTGTTCTATGATTTCTCTATGAATTGAATTTTCAAGCTCTATATCATTTTTTAATCTGTATATTGTAGGTATAAGGTGATTTATCAATCCATCTCTTAAAGTATTGTCTTTTAATATATTCAAATTTATTTTTTCACTTACTTTCTTAATGAGATCATCTGCCATTTTCTCAATATAAATCCAGTTTTCATAAAATGAATATTTAAAATTATAAGTATGTGCTCCTAGGAGAAATTCTGTTATTTTAATAATTTCTAATTCATTCATTTTAATATTCTCATTATTTTCTAAGATAAAAATATTGCTTTTAACAATTTCAAAATCATAAGTTGATTTTATAAATTCCTGATTCTGCAAATTTTTTTCTAATGTTAAGTTATTTTTTACTCTTTTAATTACTATAAGAAGATAAATCATAAGAATTTGATAGGCTTCATCTGAAATTTTTTTATTTAAAACTATCTTTAATTTTTCCAGATACTGCGTTACTGTTTGAATATTTTGTGAACTTATATAGTTTTTTATTATCTTGACTTCATAGCTGCTTATTTTTTCAAAAAACTTTAATTTTTTATTCTCTATTTCAAAAATCTTTTTTAGTTTTTCTAATAGAAGTTTTCTAATAATAATTTCATTTCCCAAAATTATAAGACCTTTATTAGCCTTAGAAATTACTTTTAATTTCTTTTTTTCAAATTCCTGTCTTACAAATCTCATATCAATTTTAAATGTACTTCTGCTTATATCAACCAAACTGCATATTTCATCTGCTTTGCATCCATTACTCGAAATTAGTAAAAATAAAAATATTATTTCCAGTCTTTCTGATTTTGAAAAATTGTAATTTTTATCTTCAAGTTCTTTTATCACTTTTTCAAGATTTCCAAACCCTTTTATTATTCTGCTTTCTATAACTATTTTATAATCAATTTTTTCATCAATAAAAAATTCGTTCAAATCTTCTATACGATATCTTATGGTTCTTTCAGATATGCCTAGAATTTCAGAGACTTTTTCTATACCCTCGTTTAAATGATTTAATAATACAATTTTTTTATTATCTATAAACATATCGTCTCCTTTCTGTATATCTTAATATAATATTATTCTAAAAAAATTACATTTAAAAGGACTTTATTCTTCATTATTTTTGCAAGTTTTTGCCCCTTATCACAAATACTCAAAATTATTATATTTTATAATTTATTTAAGATTTTAAATTTTTATAAATCTAATATAGTAATAAGTATATAATAAATTATATCAAACTTTTTAAGGCATATGTTTTTCACTGAAACTTCTTTTTAGTTGCAGATAAATACATTTTCCTGTAAAATTATCATTAAATATATATTTAGGGGGAAAAGATGGATAAATATGTTATTAGAAAAGGAACTGCAGGTGATTTAGATGAATTAGAAAAATTATATGATTCTTTAAATGACTATCTAGAACAGAATATTAATTATCCTGGTTGGAGAAAAGGATTGTATCCAGTAAGAGAAAATGCTGCCAATGGAATAAAAAATGAAAATTTATATATAATAGAAATAAATGAACAGATTGCAGGAACTGTTATATTGAGCCATGAACCTGAAAAGGCTTATAATAAAGCTCTGTGGAAAACTGAAAATAATTATGAAAATATCATAGTTATACGAACTTTTGCTGTCCATCCAAAATTTATGAAAAATAATGCTGGATTTTCTCTTATGAAGTTTGCAGAAAAATTTGGAAAAGAAAATGGGATGAAATCTATCCGTTTAGATGTTGCTATTCAAAATACTCCTGCCATATCTTTATATGAAAAATTAGGATATGAGTATATTGATACTGTAGATTTAGATCTCAATATATCTTGGCTGAAATGGTTTAAATTATATGAACTTCTCTTGTAATATAGATATTTTATAAGTTTTTTGTTTTCACAATGTAGTGTTAAAAGTATTTTTATGTTATAATGAAATATAAATTGAATATTTTGAGGAGCATTGTATTTATGGAAGAAAGAAAAAACTTTTGGAAAATTTGGGGTAAATTTGTTGGATTGCTTCTAGCAGTTCTGGCATTATGGATACTTCTAATATTTATATGTGATAAAGTATTAGGAAAAACTTTTGAAGAATTGAAATATATCCATTACTTTATTTTATTAGTTGTAATAATAAAAGTAAAAAAATGGTTCTTAAAGAAGCTGGATGAGGAAGATGAAAAAGAAATAATTGAAAAACATAAAACTGATGAAATATAGTTTTGGGCAGGAGGATTCAAATGAAAACTAGGGAAGTGGAATTTTACCAGAAACAATTAATGGATGGACTAGCTTATGTCTTAGGCGAAAATGATCCTTTCTCTGGAAATTTTATATACAGATATCGTGATGGTGAAATTAAAACAATTGAGCCTTATGTAAACGGTCTTAAAGAAGGAACTGAAATAAAATTTTATGAAAATGGTCAGATAAAAGAGTCGATAGATTTCGAAGCTGGACATATTTCTGGTGATTCTATTCAATATTATGAAAATGGTCAAATGAAAGAATATATGGGATTTCAAAATGATAGAATGGATGGGGAATGGGTAAAATATTATGAAGATGGTTCTGTTAAAACAAGAGGATTCTTTAAAAATGGTAAACTTAATGGAAACAAAATCACTTATTACCCTAATGGTGCAATAAAGGAATTAGCTTCATTTAAAGATAATCTGCTTCATGGAAGATATGAAACATACTTTGAAAATGGCGAAATAGAAGTTAGTGAGAATTTTTCCAATGGACTTCTTGAAGGAGAAGCTATCTACTATTATGAAAATGGCGAAGTAAAAATAAAAGAGGAATATAAACTTCATGTAAAAAATGGTAAATATGTAAGATATTATGAAAATGGAATCATTAATGCTGTGGGAAATTTTAAAGAAGGACAGCTTAATGGTGACTGGAGTATGTTTTATGAAAATGGTAAACTTTTAGGTACTGCTTCTTTTAAAGAAGGAGAAATAACAAAAGATGATGATGAATAAAATTATAGAAGACAGAGTATTTTGCTTTGTCTTTTTTTATTTCTGGTTATTTGTTTATTGCTAAAAAGAAGAGGAAATAAAAGAGTCTTTGGAGTATAATATTATAAGCATATTTAAACAAAAAATAATAGTGGTAAAAAACCTATTGTTGTAATAAAATATAAAAAACAATTAAATAACATAAAGGAGGTAAAATTGAAAAATTTAATCTTAGCAGTTTACTCTATTTTAATAGCAGGTTGTTCTGCTCTTAATACCTCTGATAAAAATGCTGAATTACTTGATAATCTCTCATTAAAAGAAAAGGAAAGCAAGGAATATATAAAACAATATAATAACATCCTTACTTTAGAAACAGCTTTAAAATTAAGTGTAGATAGGAACCTTGACTTAAAAGTAAAAATTCTTGAAGAGGAAATAGCAAAACTTGATAAAAGGATAACATTTGGCAATTTTCTTCCAAAAATATCATTAGGATACAGTTATACTATGTTAAACAACAAAGTTATGGGTGAAGCTTTAGATACTGGAATACCTGCTCTACCTGGATTTCCTGCAGCATTAGAGGGAAGGCTGCTTGATAAAAGTTTTTCCCTTTTCAATGTCAATGCACAAATGCCTATTTTTGTTCCATCTACATGGTTTTTATATAGTGCCAGACAAAAGGGAGAAAATATCTCTGTTCTTACTAGAGAGCTTACAGAAAAAATGATTAAACTCCAAACGATTGGAGAATATTACTATATTCTTGCTTTAGAATCTGAAAGAGAATATTTATCCAAAGAACTGGCTTCTGCTCAGGAGTTAAATAAAAATGCCAAAGTTGCACTGGAAACTGAAAGTATTCTAAAATGGGAGTATGAAGGAACAGAACAAATGGTCAAAATGAAAGAACATGCTTTGAAGCAAAATGAACGTGATCTTCAAAGTGCAAAAATTTCTTTGATGAATAACCTTAATCTTTATCCATTTTTAGATATCCAGCTGCAAAAACCATCTCCTTTCACAGAAAATAATATTTCTATGGAAGAAGCTGTTTATGAATCTTTAAAAAACAGCGATTTTATAAAAATAAGAGATACTGCTGCGGACATGAATGAGGATGCTGTAAAAATAGCAGTTACAAATTTTCTTCCAAAAATAGTTTTAACTGGAGGATATATAAATACAAGTAATGAAGCTCTAGCTGACCCTGATTTCTTTATGGGTACTCTTGGAGGATTTTTTTCTATATTTAATGGTTTTCAAAATGTAAACGAATATAAGAAAGCCAGAAAAAATCAGGAAATTGCTTTTATTAGAAAAGAACAGGAGATAATGAAAGTTATTTTTGAAACTGTCAATGCATATAATGTGTTGGAAAGTTCTAAAGAAGAAAGAGATATAGCTTCAAAAAATTATATTGTAAATAAAGGAAGATTTGAACAGAAAAAAGCTGAAAAAGAAGTAGGAGCTATTGATAACTGGGAATACATAAAAGCTTTAGCTGATTACGAACAAGCTTTAAGTATAAAAGAAAAAACTGAATATAAGTATCAAATTTCTCTTTCTTCCCTTAATATGCTTATGGAAAAATCTATATTTACAAAAGGAGAAAAGATATATGAAAAATAGAAGAATAAAATCAATGATTTTGATTGCTGCTTCTATCTTGTTAATTTCTTCATGTGGAAAACAGCAAGAAGAAGAAATAATAATTCGTCCTGTAAAAATCATGGAAATAAAAAATTCTGATAGCATTGAATATTTTTCTTTTTCTGGAATAACTACTCCAAGTAAAGAAACAATTCTATCTTTTAAAATTGCAGGGCCATTGGAAAGTATGAATCTCACTCAGGGGCAAATAATAAAAAAAGATGAGATACTGGCTAAAATGGACAGCAGAGATTATAAAATAAATCTGGAAGTATATAAGAAAAAATATGAAGCTGCAAAAGCTTCAGCTGATAATGCAGTTCTTCAATATGATAGAGCTGAAAAACTTTATAAAGCAGATGCTATGACAAAAAAGAATTTTGATGCAGTAACTGCTCAGAAAAAAGCTGCTGTTTCTCTTTTAAAAGAAGCACAGCAGGGAGTAGAAAATGCTCAAAATAAATTAAAGGATACTGAGCTTAGAGCTCCATTTTCAGGATATATTTCTAAAAAATTTGCTGATGCAGGAAGTGTTGTAAATGCTGGAACACCTGTAGTTTCTCTTTCAGCTGATGAAAATCCAGAAGTAACAATCAGTGTTGCTATTAAAGATACTGATATTTTAAAAAATGCTGTATCATTTATTTTTGTTCCAAATGACAGTGAAAAAAAATATGAATTAAAACTTAAAGAAATTGGAAAAAATCCTGAATTTTCAAAATTGACTTATCCTGCTACTTTTGAATTATTAGATGGAAAAGATATCAGAATGGGAATGAGTGGAAAAGTTATAGCTTCTATAAAAAGAGATGAATCCTCACCTATTATTATTCCTGCATCTGCCCTTTTTGAAGATAACGGAAGTAAAGTATATATTTATGATAATGGTGTAGCAAAAGCAAGAAAAGTTAAAATAGGCAATCTCCATTCTGATGGAAATATAGTAATTCTGGAAGGATTAAATAAAAATGACAAAGTTATCACTGCTGGTGTTAATACTATCATTGATGGAGAAAAGGTAAAACTTATTCCAGAAGAAAGTGATACTAATGTTGGAAATGTCTTATAAGAGGTGGAGTATATGAATATAATCGATTACTCGATAAAAAATAGAACAGTTACACTTTTTCTGACATTTGTCATTATAGCAGGAGGAATTTTTTCTTATGTTAACCTTGGAAAATTAGAGGATCCTGAATTTAGAGTAAAAGAGGCTATTGTTGTGACCTTGTACCCTGGAGCTGATCCTCATCAAGTTGAGCTGCAGGTAACAGATGAAATAGAAAGTGCCCTTCAACAAATTGCAAATGTTGAATATATTGAAAGTGTTTCTAAAGCTGGTTATTCAGAAGTTAAAATAAAATTAAATGAATCGTTAAAAGCAGAAGTAATAGATCAGTATTGGGATAATGTAAGAAAAAAAATAAATGATGTTCAAAAAAATCTTCCTACAGGAGCTATTTCTTCAGTAGTTTTAGATGACTATGGGGATGTATATGGAATGTTTTTTGCTGTGACAAGTGAAGGATATTCTAAGGAAGAATTGAATAGGTATGTAAATTATATAAAAAGAGAACTCCATTCTATTCCTGGGGTATCAAAAACTGCTGTCTATGGAAAAGTTGATTCTGCTGTAGAAGTAGTCATTGACAGAGAAAAGATAGACGCTCTTGGAATAAATGAAAAACTTATACTTACTTCTTTTATCTCTCAAAATCTTCCTGCCTACAGTAATTCTATAGAACATGGAGATATGAAAATAAGAGTAGATATCAATGAAGCTTTTAATAGTTTGGAAGATATAGAAAATCTGGTGATTTTTTCTAAAGATAATTTAAGAGGTGGAGAAGAAACTGTTTTCCTGAAAGATATTGCAGTTGTAAAAAAATCTTTTTCAACTCCTGTAAAAAGTAAAATGAGATATAATATGAAAGAAGCTATGGGGCTTATGCTCTCACCAGAGGTGGGAACAAATGTTATAAATACAGGTAAAGCTATTGATAAAAAACTTGATGAAATAAAGAAAAATCTTCCTATGGGAATAGAAATTGAGAAAGTGTATTACCAGCCAGAGCTTGTTACTAATGCTATCGGTCAATTCGTTAATAATCTTGTTGCCTCAGTAGTAGTAGTGGTTGGAGTTCTTTTATTTACAATGGGTATGAGAAGCGGACTCATAATAGGAAGTGGACTTATTCTTTCTATATTAGGAACGTTGATATATATGCTTGCTGTTAAAATGGATATGCAGAGAGTTTCTCTTGGTTCATTTATAATTGCTATGGGAATGCTTGTTGATAATGCTATAGTTGTAGTTGATGGAACACTTACCAGTCTGGAAAAAGGGGAAAATCGATATGAAGCATTAACTAAACCAGCTAAAAAAACTGCTGTTCCTCTGCTTGGGGCAACTGCCATTGCTGTAATAGCATTTCTTCCTATGTATTTAATGCCAACTGATGCTGGAGAATATATTTCCACTCTTTTCTGGATAATGGCTGTTTCCTTAGGTTTAAGCTGGATATTAGCCTTAACTCAAATACCTGTATTCTGTGATATCTTTTTAAAAATAGACAAAGAAAAAGATAAAAATGGGAGAAAAGAAAAATTTTATGATTTATGTCACAAATTTTTAGAAAAAGTTTTAGCACATAAATTTCTTTCTCTGGGAATAGTCATTGGAGCATTTTTATTTTCTATGCTGCTTTTTACAAGACTGCCTATTACCTTTTTCCCTGATTCTGATAAAAAAGGATTTGTTGTAAATTTATGGCTTCCTGAAGGAACTTCACTTGATAAAACAGATAAAGTGAGTCAAATAGTAGAAAAAGAATTGCTTAAAGATAAAGATATAATAAATGTAACAGCAGCAGTTGGATCTTCTCCTTCCAGATACTATGTTGCAACTATTCCAGAGTTACAAAACAGCAGTTTTTCTCAGCTTATTATTTCAGTAAATAAATTAGAGAGTGTAAATAGAATTGGAGAAAATATAAAAAAATTTGTTAAAGAAAATATTCCTGATACTAAAATAGAGGTAAGAAAATATGTAAATGGTATTCCTACTAAATATCCTGTAGAAGTGAGAATACTTGGCCCTGATCCATATGTACTGAGAGAGTTGTCTAAAGAAGTTATGAATATTATGAGAACTGTACCAAATGCAGAAAATATACAGACAGATTGGAAAAATAAAGTTTTGACATGGTCTCCTGTATTATCTCAAAATATTGAAAGAAAAAATCTGATTTCTCCATTAGATGTTGCCAATTCATTAAATAGAGCAACAGAAGGAATGACTCTTGGAAAATATAAAGAGGGAACTGAAATAATGCCAATAGTTCTAAGAGAAAAATCTGGCGGACAGCAGCTTGAAATTAATAATATTGGTCAGACACCAGTATGGGGATTAGGAATAAAAAGTCTTCCTTTAAATAGAATTATTGAAAAAGAAAGTTTAAAATGGGAAGATCCTGAAATCTGGAGAAGGAACAGAGTAAGAGCTATAAAAGTTCAATGTGATATTTCTGGAGGTGTCACTGCTGAAAGTATTAGAAAGGCAGTTGAAACAGAAGTAAATAAATTATCTCTTCCAGAAAATTATAAAATTGAATGGGGCGGAGAATATTATGAGCAGAATAAAAATGTGGCTGCTGTATTCTCTAGTCTTCCATTACAGGGAACTATTATGTTTTCAATATGTGTACTTTTATTCGCAACTCTGAAAGATCCATTTATAATTTTTGCTATACTCCCTCTTTCATTTATAGGAATAGCACCTGGATTATTTTTCACAGGAAGGTCTTTTGGATTCATGTCTATAATAGGAGCTATAAGCCTCAGTGGTATGATGATAAAAAATTCTATTGTTCTTATAGACGAAATAAAATATGAGATAAATGTGGATAAAAAAGACCCCTATACTGCTGTTATTGATTCAGCAGTAAGCAGAATAAGACCAGTTTCCATGGCATCAGTTACAACAATTTTCGGAATGCTGCCTCTTGTATTTGATCCATTATACGGAGATATGGCTATAACAATAGTTTTTGGACTTACAGCTTCAACTATGTTGACACTGTTTGTTGTTCCACTTTTATATTCTTTATTATATAAAATTGAAAAGAAACAATAAAATGAAAAGATCAGAGGAGAAGAGATATTTCTTTCCTTTGATCTTTTTTATATTTTTATGAAATTTCTAATATATCCTCTATAGGTTTGCCAATTATATCTTCAAAATATTTTTTGATATCATAAATAGCTCCCCATCTTTTAGTAGTATACTCATTTACTCCATACCTCATTGCTACATCTACAAATCTTTTTTCAAGAAAGCAAAAACCATTTGGAAGAGCTAGGCTATCACACATTTGAACTAATTTATCATAATCGTCATAGACAGCTTCAGTTATAAATTTTTTCATAAATTCATAGTCTTCTTTGGTCATATCCCATTTTCCAATAGATGTAGTTATATCTTTCAACATAAAAGAATGTGTTATGCATATCTGAGCAACTTCTTTCCATCCTTTGGACATACAATATTTATATCCTTCTAGCATATGTCTTTCCTGCACTATTCCAACTCTTCTTCCTATATCATGAAGCAATCCAATTATATAGGCTTTTTCACTGTTCATATGAGGGCAATATTCTGCAATTTTCTCACAGGCAAGAGCTGTATATTTAGAATGACTTATCCACTGTCCTGGATTAAGTTCTCCTGCTTCTTCTAATTCTCTTTCAGCAGTTTCTCTGTCTGGATATCCTATTTCCTCATATTTTACTTTTTCTGCAATTTCAGTTAAAGCTTTATTAAAAATGTCATATCCATCATTATTTAAATGGATTCCATCTACAGTATACTTATCTGCCAGCAATTCACGAACATCTAAAAACAGGTTATAAATATCAAAGAAATATTCATTGTATAAATTTTTTAATTTAGTATTTAACATTTTAGATTTTGCATTTATTCTTGGAGTATCACTTGGAAGCATACTTAATATTATAAGTTTTTTAAATCTTTGCCTGAGTATTTCTACAGTTTTATTATAATAATCTAACGTATATTCTTCTTGAAAACCACATAAAATATCATTTACTCCTACTAAAAGTATTCCAATATCTCCTTTTATTTCAGGTTTTTCTTCCAGAAGCCATAATACATCTCTTGTTTTAAATCCTGCATGCCCATAATTTATATACTTACTGCTGTAATTCCAATCTATAATACTGTCACCAAGCATAACTATTTTTTCTAATGCCATTTTTATTCAGCCTCCTTATCTAACAATTAAATTATATTATAGATAAATTATAAAAACAATAGAATCTTCTTGAAATTAAAGAAAGAAAATGTTAGTTTTTTATTATGAAATTATTTTTTATCCATTTGATTATCGGACTTTTTTATATGGATAAAAATAAAATATCTGTACTCTGCTTTTTCATAACAGCTATACAGATATTCTAATTTTATTTTATTTCTTTTTTTATAAGCAGTTCTGCAATTTGAACAGCATTAGTTGCTGCTCCTTTACGTACCTGATCCCCACAGCACCAAAGTGTTAATCCTTTTCCTTCATCATTACTTATATCCTCTCTTATTCTTCCAACATATACCAGGTCTTGATCACTTGTATCTAAAGGCATAGGATATTTTTTATTTTGAGGATCATCTACTAATTTTACTCCATCTGCCTTCCTTAATATTTCTCTTGCTTTTTCTGCATCTATTCTATCTTTAAATTCAATAGTTATAGATTCAGAATGACTTCGATACACTGGAACCCTAATACATGTACAGTTAACTTTTAACTTGGGATTATTTAATATTTTTCTTCCTTCATTCTGAAATTTCATTTCTTCTGAACTGTACCCTTTTTCATCAAATCCACCTATCTGTGGTATTAAATTATAAGCTATTTGATAAGGAAATGTTTCCATAGTAAAATCCTTTCCCTCTGCTATAGCTTTTATTTCTGCATCCAGTTCAGTTATACCCCCACTTCCAGCACCTGATACAGCTTGATAAGTAGATACTATCATTCTTTCTATTTTAGAATATTTATTAAGTTCATTTACTGCTACCAGTCCTATTATAGTTGCACAATTTGGATTTGCAATAAGTCCCTTATGGACTTCTACAGCCTCTGGATTTACTTCTGGTACTATAAGAGGTACATCATCTGCCATTCTATAAGCACTGCTGTTGTCTATCACTATTGCACCATTTTCTATTGCAGTTGGAATGAATTCCTTAGCCTGTTCATTTTCCACTGCTCCTAATAATATATCTATTCCTTCATAAATTCCTTTTTTAGCCTCTTCTATTTCATATTCTTTTCCTTTAAAAAATACTTTTTTCCCAGCACTTCTGCTGCTGGCAAAAAGTCTTATATTTTCTACTGGAAAATTTCTTTCTTCCAATACTTTCAACATTTCCTTACCTACTGCTCCAGTAGCTCCGAGTATTCCTATATTATATTTTCTCATTTTTATATCTCCTTAAATAACAAAATTATTATATATAACATTTATTGCTTTTTCAAAATCTTCATTTTCAACTCCAACTATAATATTTATCTCATCTGACCCTTGAGATATCATTCTGATATTTACTCCACTGTTTCCTATGGCAGCAAAAAGCTTTCCAGACATTCCAGGTCTGTCAGCCATATTTCTTCCTACAGTAGCTATAAGACTTATATTATCTATTACTTTTACTTCAGAGGGTTCACATTCCCTTTTGAGATCTGCCACTATTTCATAAAGATATTTTTTTATATTCTCAGTGGCTGCTACTATAGAAAATGTATCTATCCCAGTAGGAATATGTTCTATACTTACTTTATACTTTTCAAATATCTCTAAAGCTTTTCTTATAGCTCCTACTTCTCCTGACATATGATCTTTATATATTGATATAACAGAAAAATCTTTTTTTCCTGCTATTCCAGTTATAAAATAATTTTTGGCATTTTTCAATAACTCATTATTTTCATCAACTATTATAGTTCCAGGATTTTCTGGAGCATTTGTATTTCTGATATTGATAGGAATATTAGCTTTTTTTACTGGTGCTACTGCATCAGTATGAAGTACATTAGCTCCCATATATGAAAGCTCTCTCAATTCACTATATGTTATTATTTCTATTCTCTTAGGATCTTTAACTACATTTGGGTCTGCCATTAGTATTCCAGATACATCAGTCCAGTTCTCATAAATAGCAGCTTTTATGCAATCTGAAACTATAGCTCCTGTTATATCTGAACCTCCTCTGGAAAAAAGTTTTATTTCTCCATTTGGTAATGTACCATAAAATCCCGGAATAACTCCCTTAGGACTTCTTTCTACTGCTTTTTCCATCGCTTCTCTTGTTTTTTCAGTATCTACTTTTCCATTATAATCAAAAAATATTACATTTTCAGCATCTATAAAATCATATCCTAAATATTCCGCCATTAACATTCCAGCAAGATATTCTCCTCTGCTCACTAAATAATCTCTGTTCATTCCTTTTTTCATCCTGCTTTTTATTATTCTGAATTCGCTCTCAAGATTACATTTCAATCCTAATTCATCTCTTATTTCTAAATATCTGTTTTCTATAATAGAAAACATACTTTCATATGAAACAGAATATTTTATATGAGCATAACAAAGATATAATAAATCAGTTATTTTATTATCTTCTTTAAATCTTTTTCCAGCAGCTGACACTACTACAATCCTTCTGTTTTCATCATTTTCTATTATATTTTTTACTTTTTTAAACTGTTCTGCATCAGCTAGTGATGATCCTCCAAATTTTGCTACTTTTATCATTTTAGTCTCCTTTAATTTCTAGTTCTCAAATCTAGCATAAAATATTTCTTTTTCCAGATATTTTTCTGCTGCTTTTTTCATAGCACTGCAGTCTATCTCTTTAGTTATATAAATAATATTTCCTGAATATTCTAATTTTTTTTCAATAATATCAGAATTATCTTCTGCAAATTGTTCATCATTAATTCTTACATAGTATTTCCCTATTATTAGAGAACTGTCCTTTATTAAACTTTTCTCAAATTTTCTTTCAATTAAATTTCCTTTAGCTTCCATAATATCAATTATATCCTGTACTATTGCATTTCCAGTTGGCAGTTTACCTGCTCCCTGTCCATAAAATTTTAATTCTCCTATAGTTTTTCCACAAATAGTTCCTATATTAAAATTTTGTGGTACTGCTGCTTCTATTCTTTCATTTTTAAAAAGTACTGGCTCTACTACAGCACAATATCTATTTTCTGCTTTTTTTCCTTTTGCAATAAGTTTTACTGTATAACCAATATTATTAAAATATTCTATATCTTCTTTTTTTATATTTCTTATTCCAAAAACATCTATTTCTTTTTCTGGTATTTCACATTCAAAAGCCAGACTAGAAGTTATCAACAGCTTTCTCATTATATCTATTCCATCTATATCAGCTGATGGGTCACTCTCTGCATATCCTTTTTCCTGTGCCTTTTTTAATATTTCCTGAAATTCATAACCTTTTTTAGTCATATTATCCAATATAAAATTACTTGTTCCATTAAATATTCCATACACTTCGCTTATCTCATCTATTCTTTTTGCTTTTTCTAAAGACTTTATCCATGGAATTCCACCACAGACACTTGCTTCATATTCAAATGATACACCATTCTCATAAGCCGTTTTGGTAAACTCCTTTAAATATGCAGCTACTACTGCTTTATTTGCAGTTACTACATTTTTTTTATTTTTTAAGGATTTTATTATATACTCATATGCAGGATGAATTCCTCCCATTACCTCCACTACTAAATCAATATCTTTATCATTTAATATTTCCTCTGCATCTGTAGTTATTATATCCATAATTTTATCTTTTTCATCTTTTACAAGAATCTTTTTCACTTCTATATCATTAAAAAAACAGGTTGGACTGCTCTTAACTATCTCATATACTCCACTTCCTACTGTTCCAAAACCTAATAATCCTATTTTCATATTTTACCCCTTTCAAATTATTTTTTGTTTTTACAAGAAAAACACTTGTATTTATTTGAAAAACATTATATCATAGCAAGTAGGTAAATGCAATAACAATTTGGAGGAAAATTTATGAACAGCAAATTTGAAAGTACAAGAGAACAAAATATAGCATGCTCAGCTTCACAAGCTGTAATAAAAGGAATAGCAAGTGATGGAGGACTTTTTGTAAGAAGAGATATGGAAAATCTAAAGATAAATATTTCTGAATTAAAAGGTAAAAAATATACTGAGATAGCTGAAATAATTCTTTCTAAAATATTAGATGACTATCCAGAAAAAAGTATAAAATATTGTGTAGAAAGTGCTTATGATAAAAAATTTAGTTCTAATGATATAACCCCCTTAGTTAAGGTTGGAAATGACTATATATTAGAGCTATTTCATGGGCCTACTTCTGCTTTTAAAGATGTGGCTCTGTCTGTACTTCCATACCTTTCTACTGAGGCATTAAAACTAAATAAAATAAAAGAAAAAATTCTCATATTAACAGCAACTTCCGGGGATACTGGAAAAGCTGCTTTAGAAGGCTTCAAAAATATTGAGGGAATAAAAATACTGGTCTTTTTTCCAAATGATGGTGTCAGCAAAGTGCAGGAAAAGCAAATGATATCACAAGATGGAAATAATACATATGTTTATGCTATAAATGGTAATTTTGATGATGCACAAAGTGAAGTTAAGAAAATATTTACAGATGAGGAAGTAAAGAAAAAGCTAAAAAATAAAAATTATTCTCTTTCTTCTGCCAATTCTATAAATATAGGAAGATTGGTTCCTCAGATAGTTTATTATTTTTATTCATATATGAAATTAGCTGAAAGCAATGAAATTAGTTTAGGAGAAAAAGTTAATTTTACTGTTCCTACTGGAAATTTTGGTGATATTCTTGCTGGGTATTACGCAGAACTTATGGGACTCCCTGTAAATAAATTAATATGTGCTTCTAATGAAAACAATGTTTTGTATGATTTTATTCAAACTGGAACATATGATAGAAATCGTCCATTCTATAAAACATTATCTCCATCTATGGATATATTAATATCCAGTAATTTGGAAAGACTTATATATCATTTAAGTGGAAATGATAATAAATATATAAAATCACTTATGGATGAATTAAAATCTGATGGGAAGTATACTGTAACTCAAGAAATAAAAAGCTGTATAGATAATCTATTTTATGCTGGATATACTAATGATTTACAAACAAGTGAAACAATTAAAAATGTCTATAATGAATATAATTATCTTTTAGATACACATACTGCTGTAGCATACAATGTCATGAAAGAGTTTAAGGAAAAAGATTCTAACCATAAAAATATAGTTCTAGCTACAGCCAGTCCATATAAATTCAGCAAAGCTGTTTATGAATCTCTCTTTGGAGAAAATAATTCTGATGAATTTAAAATTATGGAATTGTTAAGTGAAAAAACAGGAGTTCCTATCCCTGAAAATCTTAAAAATTTAAAAAATAAAAAAGATATACATACTTCAATTATAAATAAAGAAGATATGAAAAACTGTTTTGAGGTGATATTATGATTACTGTAAAAGTCCCTGCAACTACAGCAAATATTGGCCCTGGTTTTGATACTTTGGGACTTGCTTTTAAACTTTATTCATATTTTACTTTTAAAAGAATTGAATATGGTTTAAGAATTGTTGGTTGTGAAGAAAAATATCAAAATGATTCTAATTTAGTATATACATCATTTAAGAAAACTTTAGAAATTCTAAATTATCCTGTCACAGGTATAGAAATAAGTATAAAAAGTGATATTCCTGTATCCAGAGGGCTGGGAAGCAGTGCTGCCTGTATTGTTGGGGGAGTAATGGGGGCAAATATTATTGCTGGAAATCCATTATCTAAGGATGAAATATTTAAAATATGCAATGATATTGAAGGGCATCCTGATAATATAGCCCCAGCTCTTTTTGGAGGCCTTACAGCTTCTTTAGTGGAAGATGGTATTCCATATACTGTTCAATATAATATTAGTGAAAATCTTTATTTCTGCGCATTAGTACCAGATTTTAGATTGTCTACAGTGGAAGCAAGAAAAGTTCTTCCATCTGAAATACCATATCAAGATGCAATATACAATGTATCAAGAATTGCTGTTTTATTAAAAGCTCTTGAAAATGGTGATGAAATTCTTATAAAAAAAGCTCTCTCTGACAAACTTCATGAAAAATACAGAAATGTTCTTATCAATGAATATGAAGAAGTAAAAGAAATTTGTGAAAAAAATGGAAATACAGCTCTTTTTATCAGTGGATCAGGGCCAACATTGATGAATATTGCAAAAACTAAAGATTTTCAGTGGAAGATAGAATATGAGATAAAAAATCTAAAAAACAGCTGGATTATCAGAACTTTAGATATAGATATGAAAGGAGCAGTTGTTTTATAGGAGGATACCATGAAAGAAAAATACCTTATTGTCAATAAAAAAATACTTCCAGATTATTTTGAAAAAGTAGTTGAAGCTAGAAATCTTTTAACTGAAGGTAAAGTAAAAGGAATAAGTGATGCTGCAAAAATTGTTGGAATCAGCAGAAGCACTTACTATAAATATAAAGATTATGTCTTTCTTCCTTCTGACAACAGTATAGGAAGAAAAGCTCTGGTTTCTATGATGCTTGAGCATAAAAAAGGAGTTTTGTCTGAAGTTCTTAATTATCTATCATTTGTGAATGGAAATATAATTACAATAAATCAGAATATCCCTATAAATAATGTAGCTTCTGTAGTAATATCCTTAGATATTTCAGATATAACTATTCCTATTGAAGATATCATTATAGGAATAGAGCAGATAAACTATGTAAGTTCAACAAAGCTTCTTTCATTAGAATAATAAATAAAAGAGAGAAATTTAAAAAGCAAAATAAATTTTATTTTAGAAATTAGAGAAATTTGTATAATTAATGAAATGAATAAAATATAAAAATATATTTAAGCAAAACAAGTTTTCATTAATTGGAACAGTTAATATTTTAACTGCCCTAATTATTAAAACACAACATTGGAACTGCTGTAATCCTTATCCTCTTTATATTTTAAAAACAAAATTAATGACAAATCTCTTTACTGTAAAATTTTAAATTATATCTTTGCTTAAAAGTTTCTCTCTTTTTTATCTTAATGGAACAAACCCATTTCCCTTTTTTCCTAAATTCCAGTCATTTTTTTCAAATCATTGCATATAAATTGTGCTTTTGAACCAAAAATAGCTTGAACTCCATTAGTTCCCACTTTCAGTATTCCAGAAGCTCCTAGTTTTTTTAATTCCTGATCACTTACTATTTTTGTATCTTTAACTTCCACTCTCAATCTTGTTATACACGAATCAAGAGATACAAGGTTATCTTTTCCGCCTAATGCTTCTAAAACTCCTACTGCAAGTTCATCTGACTTCACTTCAGAACCTGAAGATGCTGAAACAGTTTCTGCAATTGTTTCTTCTCTACCAGGAGTCATTAAGTTAAATTTTCTAATAGCGAATCTAAACCCAAAATAGTAGACTACTGACAGACATAATCCTACTACTATTACTAAATACCAATTATTTTGAAATCCACTTGTTCCTGGAAGAACTCCAAAAGCGATATAGTCAATAAGCCCTCCAGAAAATGTCATTCCTATTCTTACATTAAGCATGTTCATAAGCATAAATGAAAGTCCTGCAAATATACAATGAATTCCATAAAGAATAGGAGCCACAAATAAGAATGAAAATTCTAATGGCTCTGTTATTCCTGTAAGAAATGAAGTCAGGGCTGCTGAAAAAAGTATTCCTCCTACCAATTTCTTATTAGCTGGTTTAGCTTCCTGATACATTGCTAAAGCCGCTGCTGGCAATCCAAACATCATAAATACAAATTTTCCAGTAAGGAATTTCCCTGCTCCTTGATAAGTATCACTAGAGAAATTAACAACTCCATCTTTAAGCATAGCAAACCATATTGCCTGATCTCCATTGACAACTTGTCCTGCTGCATTTGTATATTCTCCAAATTGATACCAGAAAGGTGCATAGAATATATGATGTAACCCAAATGGAATAAGAGATCTTTCTATTACTCCAAATATAAAAGTAGATACATTTGTATTTGTTTCATTAGCCAGATATGATAATTTTGCTAATCCGACTTGAACAGGCTGCCATATAACAGGCATTGCTAATCCAATTATAAAAGCTGCCACTGCTGTCACTATAGGTACTAATCTTTTACCTGCAAAAAATCCCAGAAATGCTGGAAGTTCAGTTTTATAAAATTTCTTGTAACATACTGCGGCTATTATGCCTGCTATTAATCCACCAAAAACCCCAGTCTGAAGTGTAGGTATTCCTAATACCATTGCATATGACATATCCCCTGCTGCTATTCCTTCAGCTGCTCCAGATACAATTCCCATTGTAGTATTCATGATAAGTATTGCTACTACTGCTGATAAGGCTGCTACTCCGTCTCCTCCTACGAGACCAATAGCTGCTCCTATGGCAAATAGTAATGGAAGGTTGCTGAATATTACCTGTCCTGCTTGTTCCATCAGTGTAAATTGCAATTTGTTGCCAAAAGCAAGGAATAGCCCAGCAGCTGGCAATATAGCAACTGGTGTCATCAATGCTTTTCCAATTTTTTGTACTTCTGCAAAAATCTTCATTTCTCCTCCTGTTTCTTCTACCCTTTTTTATTTATTCTCTGTAATTGAAATAATAATATTTTTTCAAAAAAATGTCAAGTTTTTTTCAAATAAAATGAGCTTTTTTCAAAATAAACTATTCATAATAGAATGATTTGCTTTTTTTTCCTAAATATAGTATTATCTATATAAGCAAATATTTAATTTCATATTTTAGGAGAAAACAAATGGAAACAGAAAAAGAATTACAATTGCAACGTTTCAAAATAATTGAGCCTTTTTTAAGAAAAGAAAAAAAATTAAAAGAAATAGAAGAAGAAACTGGTATTTCATACGCTACATTGAAGAGATGGGTAAATGCTTACAAAAAAAATGGGATATTGGGACTTGATAAAAAACAGAGAAATGATAAGGATTCATATAGAGCTATTGATGAAGATGGTGTAGAATATATTGAACAAATTTGCCGTGAAAGTAAGGAAACCAAAATTTCAAAACTTTATTCTTTCTGCAAAGAAAAACTTTCAAACAAATATAATATAAGCTATCCTACTTTTTATAGAATAGTCAGTAATTTAGATGGTTTTTTTAATAAATCCTCAAATTTCCATATGAAAAAAATAAAAAAGGAAAATCAAGTTTATCTTATTCTTGAAATTCCTTTATACATACTTGTATCTGAAGAAGAAAATGAGCATAAAATAGTTCCTCAGTTGTTAATCTCTATTGATACTGCTACTTTAAAACCTATAAATCATGCTTTGAACTATAATACTTCCAGTATATATACTCTTTTGAGTTTTATCAGAGAGAGTATACTTAAAGTTTCATATAAATCAGGAAAATCTGTAAAGCCTCAAGAAATTTTAGTTTCTTCTGAAAATATAAATAACAAAAAAATATTGAAGGAAATCTATGATAATACTTCTATAAAAATATCTGAATATTTCACTGAAAATGAAGAAACTAAAAAATTTATCTCTTTTCTTGAGGAAGATATAGAGAAATTTTATTATCAAAATAATAAAATTCTTTCATATCAAAATTTAAAAAACTTTCTTGATTCATATATCTATTTAGATAATAAAAAATATGATTTTTCACTTAAATATGAAATGATACAGGATATTCCATATGTTCGTGAATTTGATATCTTTCTGCAGGAAGCCAGCAGAAAAATAAATAAGTCTTCTTTAAGATTTAATAATTTTATTTACACTAATAATTTTTTAACCTCTCTGGAAGGAAAGAAAGTTATTGTTAAATACAATCCTTTGGATACCGATATCTTATACTTATTCTTTAAGAATCAGTTTTTAGGAACTGCTAATATTGCAACAGGCTAAAAAATTCTTAGCCTGTTTTTTATATTTAATCTAATGAATATTTAAAACTAATAAGTTGATATTCTACTTTAATGATTATTTATACATATACAATTGAAAATCTTCATTTAAAAACTAATAAGTTGATATTCTACCTGCCTGTCGTCAGGATCGACATAGTCATCTGCATTTAAAAACTACTCAGTTGATATTCTACTCTCCCTCAGTATCTATTCCTGCTGCTTTAAATTTAATTTAAAAACTACTCAGTTGATATTCTACCTGGTTTAGGAAAGGGTATTAGTAAGGGAGCGGAAATTTAAAAACTACTCAGTTGATATTCTACAAAAAAATCTTTAAAATTATCAATTAACATATATATATTTAAAAACTACTCAGTTGATATTCTACCTGGTAAAAGGGTAACAACTGGAACACTAAAGCAGATATTTAAAAACTACTCAGTTGATATTCTACGAATGAAGATGGAACTATAAAACAGGGAAGTCTTTAATTTAAAAACTACTCAGTTGATATTCTACTTACATTATAATGAAGATGGAAGTATTAAGATAACAAATTTAAAAACTACTCAGTTGATATTCTACCGCATTCCAGCAATTCGACCAAAAGGTTACTGATAGATTTAAAAACTACTCAGTTGATATTCTACTACTTCATTAACATGAATTGCTCTGTCTGGATTTATATTTAAAAACTACTCAGTTGATATTCTACCCAAAAAAGTAAAGAATTAGCTGACTTTACTACAGCATTTAAAAACTACTCAGTTGATATTCTACTGGATCAGATAGATCAGTTACTAGAGATTAGAGGCAATTTAAAAACTACTCAGTTGATATTCTACTTTCTGTCAAGACCTTGCTGATATGTTACTTCTCCATTTAAAAACTACTCAGTTGATATTCTACCATCATAAAAAAAGAATTCATACTATTCATGATCTTTTCTATTATTGAATTTAAAAAGGTTTTTTATCTTTTTTTCCAAGCTATACAATTTATTGTATTTTAAATTTTTATCTTTTCAATCTCTTTTAAAATAACTATTTAATAAAATTACTAGTTTTTAGACTTGGAAATCATATAAATATATTTTCATCATCTTTCCAAGGTGTTCCTATTATTTCCTCATCAAAATAGTGTTCACTTACCAATTTCACAATGCTTATAAAATCTTCCTTTTTATCAATTATATCTTTCAATTCCAAACGTAATTTTATTAAATTGCTAGGTGTTATCTCCCCACGAAATACAGATCTTTGGTGGTGACTTAAATATTTTTTACATATTTTAAAAACCTTATTTACTCTCTTCTCATTTATATCATAAAAAAGAAATATATAATTATAATTTTTACCTTTCATCTACATCTTTTCCTTTATATAAAATGGAACGAATTCTTTATTTTCCAATAAAAATTTTATTAATTTATATGCGTCATATTTCACAGCAGTTATATAACTAACCTTTCTTTTTAAAATAGGATGTTCAAAAGTTTCATTCATTCTTTCTTCTAAAGCACTTAAAAATATTTTTTTGCCAGTTTCATTTAGAATACAGTAATTTAAGTTTTTTTCAAAATGTTTTTCTACATTTAATTTTCTGTTATTTACACATTCAAAAATTGTTCTAAATACAATAATTGGTTTAAAAATTTCTGATAAATCTAAAGATAGTGAAAATCTTCTTTCAGATGGGGAATGTAAAAAACTTATTGTTTGCTCTAAATGTGTTTGATAAATCTGCCCAATAGTTTTAGTGTATAAAATTGAATTTCCAAAAGAGATTAAAGCGTTTATCGGATTATCAGGTGGTCTTTTGACTCTTTTATTTATAATAAAATCCTCTCTTAAAAAGATTTTAAAACTATCATAAAATTTTGCCCAAATCTCCCCTTCCACTGCCATTATCTCATTTATATCATTGCTCGCACTCAATCTTTTTTCTACATCATTAGAAAGCCACTCTAAATATTCTTTCAACTCTTTTTTATCATGACGATAATAATGATAAAGTAGTTCATAAATATTTTTACCAATTCCTTTTACAATACTTTTTGCTATAACTTCTTTATGATTTTTATGAGCCTCTACCTATTTTATTACTAACTTTCCACTAACATATTTTTCTCTTGGATAAAATGTTCCTGAATATCCCTCATAGTGATTAAAAAAATGCAGTGTAATACCATGTTTAGCTAAAAAATCAAAAAGCTTTGTATTCACAGAAATTTCATCTAATGCAAATATTTCTTTAACTCCTTCTATAGGAATATATGTTGTTTTATTTTCATTTTTAAAACATAGAGAATTGTCTTTTCTCTCAAGAATACCTTTACTCAAAATATACTTTGTTTCAGCTCCCATATACACTCCTTAAATACAGCAATATGAATAATATGCACATTTTTTACATTTATTATTTTTTTCAACTGGTGGTAATTCATCCTGCTCAACTAATTTTTCTATTTCTTCTATTATATTCTTGATATATGCCTCATTTTCAGCAGTAAGTTCGATCTCATAGCTTTTTCTCAAAGATTTATTTTTCTCTATTACTTCTATTTTCCCTTTTTTCTCTATTCCTTTTTCTTTTAATTTCAAGAGATAATAAAGTACCTGCATTTTTGCTGCTTCAATATCTGCATCTGATTTTTTTATTTCGATTAAATAATCTTTCTTTATTTTATCTACCTTGATATTTTCTATAGTTATTTCATCAGTCTTTTTCTCTTCATGCATAGCTTTTCCCATTTTTACTAATTCACTTTCATCTTCCATATTTATTCTATTGTAATGCATATAGCACTGCCTTTTACAATGAATAAAATAATTTATAATTGTTCCATTTATAGGCATAGACCCTCCATAGTTACAATATTATTTCATAATCTTTATCTGATTGCAGCTTCTTTCTATCAAATTTTCCATTTACAAAATATTTTTCTCCATCTTCAATATATAGAATATTATCTCCAATTTTACTTTGATAAGATAACTTATATGTCATTTCCACAGGAATATTATATGAAAATAGATCTACTTTCTCCATTACCTTAGATAATTTTACCCTTCTTTCAGCATATCCCATTTCATTATTTAAAAGTATTTCTTTAAAATCATTCCATACTTTATTTCCTGCTATCTTTTCTCCTTCTATATCTATGTTTCTAGAGAAAAATATCATTTTGGTTATTCTATCATCTGCTATTAATTTTAATCTTTTATATATTTCCTCAAAATTTAGTTGAACAACTTTATCTTTTCTAAAATCATCTATATTTTCTTCTTTGTTTTCATCCTTAGAAAATTTTTCTAACGCCTCTAGAATTATAGTATAGTATTCATTAAAATTCTTATTTTTAAGAATCTCTCTCATCTCTTCATTCATGAGTGTAAATCTATCCTGTATTCTCACATCTCCTTTATAGATATTTCTTCCATCATCTAATTGGAAAAAATAGGCTTTACATTTTTTTTTCTTACAAGAACGATTAATTCTTCCTAAAAATTGTTCATCAGCATCTAATATAGATATATTTTTGAATCCAATATCCATATCTATATCCACTCCTGCTTCAATTACCTGAGTTGCTACTAATATCATACTTTTTCTTTCTTTATTTTTTGCTTCTTTTATTATTCTTTTTCTTTCAGCTTTATTATCATCACCAGTTATTAAGAAAATATCTTCTTTGCATACTTCATCGCTTTCTAATAATTTCTTGTAGAACTCAAAAGCAGAAGCTTTTTTAATAAATTCCACTACTACTTTTTGGTTCTTATGTTTTTCAAAAATAATTTTTTCTATCTTTTTTAATAGTTCTTCTCTCCCATATTCTTTCTCCAAAAGAGAGAAATCCAAAGACACCCTTTCTCTAAATATTGAATTACTATAGTACTTTTCTCTGTCAGTTATAAGAGATGGAATTTTTGCCTCTTGGTCTAGTAGAAATGATAAGTTTGGAAGGGTTGCAGACATAATAATTATTTTAATATTTAAAATCTCTGCATATTTTTTTAAAAATATAATTATCTCTTTCCAGATTTTATTTTTGTAACTTTGTATTTCATCCATTATCACTACACTATTAGCTAAGTGTGGGAGAGCAAAACTGCTCTCCCTATCAATTCCAAATAAAGTTTCAAAAAAATGGACATGAGTTGTCAAGACTATCGGAGAATGTATAAATTGTCTGTTTAATAGTGATCTTTCATAATCAATATTATCTTTTTTATACTCTTCTTCACTTTCAACTTCTTTTATAGGAGTTATTGAATTTATTACTGAAATACTCTCTTCTAAAGGTGAATTTTGAAATATTTCCCTCAAAGATGAATTTGTTTGCTCTACTAAAGTATTAAATGGAAATATGTAGAATATCTTATTTAATTCTCTATTTTTTTCCAATAATCTCAATGCCAGATTAACAGAGGTAACAGTTTTCCCTGAACCAGTTGGAGCTTCTAAAAACACAATATTCTCTTTATTAACCATTTCTAAATTTTTTTCTGCTTCTATAAACATCTCACTTCTATAGCAGTTTATATTATCTTTTTTAAAATATCTCCCTGTTTTCTGATGTAATTTGATCCCTTTATATATTTCTGTGCTATTAAAAGCAGATCTATACTCATCAATATTTGTCAAAAGGTTTAAGTTATCTATTGACTTTCCAGAGCTATACTCACTGGTAGCATAGAAATCTGATGATACTAATAAAGAATATAATAGTTTTGTGTAAATGTAGTAATCAATAGAATCCCAGTCTTTATTTTCAACATACTTATTCCATTTTTCTCCAGTAGTTTTTAATTTTTCAAATATTTGCGAAAACTTTTTACTTGCTTTTATTGAAAGCTTTAAATTAGGACAATAATTATTTATCTCATCAAACAGTTCTTTATATCTTTCATAATTTGTTGTTATCTCACAAAAAAAATCCTCATTTAAATTTTTAGTTGAAGAATGGTGTCTTGATATAACATAAGAGTTTAATATGATAAAGATAAAGCATTTAAAGATAGCATCATTATTCAATTTATTTTCTGAACATAGCTTAATAAGCTTATTACTAAAATAGTCAACATATATCCTTGCAGATAACTCAGAATGCCTTTTACTTTGACATAAAGGAACTCTTTCAAATATTTCATTTTTCATTTTATCAATTTGAAAATTTATATTTAACTTGCCAATATCATGCATACAAGATACATTAATTATCATTTCATTCCAAAATTTTTTTAGAATTTCATTTTGATCAAAAAATTTTTCTGCGAGTTTATCAAAAACTATTTTTAAATTTTTATCTTCATATATTTTTTTATTATATTTTACGACTAAAATGGAATGTTCTAATAATGTCTCTGAATTCTTTCTATCTGATATATGAGCTAAAATTTTATCTTCATCTTTTACATATTTTTCTATTGAAAAAAGTTCTTCTTCAAACATGTTCCTCCTAATAGAATTCTATTATTTGATTATTTATTTGTACAAAATTACTTTTATTCTTTAAAATACATTTTTTATTAGTAAAAATTAAACTCTCAACCACATATTGATTAGAAATATTATGAAGGGAAAGAGGTAATTTTTCTTCATATTTATAATCATATTTTATCTCATCTTCTTCTGGTGCCAGAAAATCAAATTCCTTTTCCTCAGAAAATCCTTCTATACTTTTTTTCATAAATAGAGAATTTATTTCACTTTCATCTTCTAAAAAGTTTTCTCCTTGAAGTATCTCTACATTATTTATTGTTGCCAAATGATCATTCTTTCCAAGATATACTGTATATTCAAAATTATAGTTTTGCATTCTTTCTTTCAATTCCTTATGAATATCTGTATCCTCTATTTTTATAAAAATATCCCATTCTACATCTTCCAGCCACTGTTCTTTAACAATCAGATTTCCACCCTCTTCATTACTTGCATATCCTACTGAATTATTAAAAAACTGGATTTTTTTTGAAAAACTTCCATTAGTATTTTTAGGCATGATAGAAATTTTGATATCTTTTAATTTTTCATAAAACTCTGGATATTCCTTTTCTTCTTGAGAATTATATCCTCCATAGCCCATTACAGCTCCTAATAGCCCCAATAATGAAACCTTATGTATGTGTCCATAAGAAAAATATACATAAGAATTGACTTCTGGAATTTTAAAAAAAGCTGTTCTTCCACTTAAGGTAAATTTTAATATCTCCATGATTATACCTCTTTTCTAGTAAAGATATTATATTCTTTAGCTCCTTTTATATCATGTTTTACTTTCACATTTAAAGTATTGTAATATATCTCTACAGATAAAATATTATCTTTGAATTGATTTATCAGCTCATCAAATCCTAATTCTATTACATCACAATCTTTTTCTTTAGAAAATTTTATATATTGAGCTAACTCTGGAAGATAATACCCCTCTTTTACTTCTATAAACAATGCAAATTCATTTTCACATCCTAATTTTGAGTTTGAATTAAAGAAAGTAGCTGAAGTCAGAGCTGCATCTTTAAATTTCTTATAGTCTTCTTCTGTGTATCCTTCAGTCATTCCCATTTTTACAAAATCTCTATACACTTGTGGATTAATCACAAATGGATAAAAATAGTGAGCCTCATTACTTACTATTTTTGTCCCTAAAGTTGATTGACTGGCTTCTCCTTCTTTTTCATCTTTACTGCTATCTCTAAATGGTGACAATATTTGTTGTTCTTCTACATATGTATTTGCATATTTATTGAACCCTTGTCCTATCTGAACCGCTCCTGTAATAGATATATTATTTTTTTCTTCTGCAAAAGTTGCTCCAAAATTTTTTACATCTATTGCTTTAAAAAGATTTTTCATTACATTAGTTTTATCTTTTTCTTCTTTTAAATTAGCTTCAAATATTTCATCATATCTTTCTCTTAAAGATTTAGGTCTTACTGCTATTTCTCCTTTTTTCCCTTCTCCACTATCTACTTTCAAACTTTTTACATACAGAACTTTTTCTCCTTCATTTTCCCACTTTTTTTTCATTGGGTATTTCAGAGCTTTATCACTTCCAAAAACTTCCCCTGATGAAGTTGTTTTAGGAAATCCTGTAAAATCTGCATTCCAGTTTGCCATCATTGATCTTATTCCTATTACACCATATATTCTATTTTTCATAATTATTCATTCTCCTTCCCATTAATTTCTTTAGCTCCATTATTAGTTTCATTTTCTTCTTTAGCTGATTTTTCATAAATCAATGAATCAGCTAAGTATCCTCCTAATAATCTATCCATATTTATTTCTTCACTTTCAGCTTCATATCCTAATATTCGTTCATAAAGAGTATTAAATTTTGTACTGTAGAAACCTATATCATAAGCATATTTCCTAAAAAGTTTATAAATTTCTCTTTTTAACCCTTCAATATCTCTACTTTCAATAACCCTTACTACTAATTCATGTGTTTTTACAGTTATTCTATTTCTAGAAATTAAAAATTTTGCTAATTGTCCTAAAGCGAAGAAATATTCTTCATCATTTTCTATCTCTCCCACACCAGTTTCAAATATATTTCTAAATTTTTCTTTTATTTCTTGATGTTTATTCACAGTCATACCCCTTTCATTTTTTATACTATCTCCTATGCTAGCCATTAAATTAAACATATCATATGCTTCTGTTATGTAATCTTTTTTACACAAAGAATTTTTTATAAGTTCTAAAAATATTTTTTTGTAATTATCAGCAAATTTTTTCATATCTCCTTTATATACTAATTCGAAGAATACTTCTTTATATTGATTTGCTATGTTTTTTATTCTTTCGTCAAATATTTTCAAGTCTTTTAAATTTTCAAAAATTATCCCATAAAGTTTTCCATTGAATAAAAGATTATTCAATACAGCAGCCAATTCAGAGTTTTTATTTATTGAGCTTCCATATTCTAATTTACCCTTATCTCCATTTCCTAAGCAGTCTAATATTTTTATTTCAGGATAAATTTCAGCTTTATAATTTGGAATAATATCATATCTCTCTATTGCACTTTCACTTTTATCTTTTCTTATTCTCAAATAGTACCCAGTGAAATCATCACTCAAAGACTCTCTATTTCCTAAAGGAATTATTTCTTTTTTATCAGATGAAATATATATATTTCTTTTTCCTGAATTTGCCATATTGTAGATATAGTCAAAGAATTTTTTTTGCTTAAATACCTCTTCTTCATTCAATAAATAAGGAACAGTATATTTCTCTTTTCTCGTTTTATTTTCTAAATATGGTTTTTTAGAATTTAAATTGAGGTTATTATTTGGCAGTCCATAAGTTTCATCATTTATTATTACATTATAGTCTACACTGTTATATATATTAGGAATGACATATCTCTCATTCTCTTTCTTATACTCTTCTATGTCTTCATCAAAAAATATCTTGATATATTCCTTCCCATCTTTTATTTCTTCTTTTATCTTATAAAGATTTTCCTTAATCCATTCATAATTTTTTTGAATTTTTTCTTCTGAAGGTTTTCCTAACTTTTCTTCAAGTTGTGTATATACTCTTTTCTTTTCCCCTTTGTCATATTTGAGAAATGGATTTTTCAAAATTTCATAATACTTCTCTATACTTTCTTCTAATTCTTTTTTCTTCTCACTTAGAACATTATTCTTAACAAAAAAAGATAGATAATTATTAGAATGAATTTGTTTCTTGCCATCAATTGGTTTATTCATATCTAACAATCTACTTAAATAATCTCTTTCTGCTAAATATTCATAATCTTCTATAATTCTTCTATTTGAATTTTCTTCTATTTTTTTTGTTCTTTCTATTTTTATATGACTATAACTTCTATCACTCTTAACTATAAAATAGTCACCTGGCTCCAATTCATAGCTGTCTGTTATAAATCTTTCTCCTTTTTTATTGTATATTTCAGTAAAGATTTCAACACATTCTCGTAACAAATAATCTCACCTCCTCTATTATACCCATCTTGGATTCATATAAGAAAATCCTCTTGCATTCATCTCTCCCAGCCCTACACTCAGGCATAGAAAAGCTAATTTTTGAGCAGTTTCATTTTTAGCTATTCCTAGAACAAGCTTATCTCCAAGTAGATTAATATTCTTATATTTTACTTTCACAGGAACTTTATTTTTAAATTCAATAAAATTAAATAAATCAACATTTTCATCTAGATTTTCATTAAAAATAGAATTATATTTTTTTATTATATTTAACTTTAGTCTATTTTCATACTCTACTAATGAAATATTTTTTTTCCAATATCCATTTTCTGTTTTCAGTATTGTAGGGGTAACAGAAACAAGCTTATCAATATATCTATATTCCATTTCCCTCTCTTTTATTATCAATCCTTTTAATTCCTTTGTTATATTATCTTTTAAATATTTCATAAAATGTTCTTTTAATTCTTTAGAAATAGTCCTTATTTGAACTGTGTATATTTCTCCTGCATTATACTTTTTAGTATTAACTTTTACTGGATAAAAAGAATTAAAGCAATATTCTTTAACTTTTTTATCTGTATGATATTCTTTCCAGTGCTCATCCTTATCAAAAGTAGAATCTATAAAAGCAGCTATTTTTTCTATAGCACTGTGTGATTCTATATCTTCCAATAAAAAAACTTTCAATTCTAAAACCCAACTTTTCATCTCACTCCTCCTTTTTAGTATTCTATTTTAATTATACCTCATTTTTTAATAAATAAAAGACTTTAAAAATAATTTTTTAAAAGACTTTTTTATTTAATTTCTTCTCTATTTTGATACTGAAATTTATCTTTAATATTCTATCTAAATTATTTTTTGCAAACAAATTTTTCAGTTACTATTAAATTTAAAAATTTTCATTATTTGCAGGATTTTTACTTTAATTTAAAGACTAATAAGTTATTATTCTATTATCTATCTTCCACACAATATTTATCAAATTTATATATTTAAAAACTACTCAGTTAATATTCTATTATTTGGCACAACCCCATTTTCTGCTGAATCTACTAAAATTCCCTGCATTCTCAGTTAATATTCTATTATTTGGCACAACCTCTCTAGCATGTTTAATCCTTATTTAAAAACTACTCAGTTAATATTCTATATGAATTCAATAAAGAAACTTGGTAAGGAGGAAAATATTTAAAAACTACTCAGTTAATATTCTATAGGAGGAAAATTATCAAGTTAAAACTAGGAATAGATTTAAAAACTACTCAGTTAATATTCTATGATATCTTTGAAAATGCAAAAACAGGAAATAAAGCATTTAAAAACTACTCAGTTAATATTCTATTTGAACTAAATTATATGTAGTTTCATCTATAATTGGATTTAAAAACTACTCAGTTAATATTCTATCTCATGAAATCAGACTCCACATTATTTACTAATTCCCTTAATCTTGATTTCATCAAGCTTTCTCTTCTTTTTTTCCAAGTGTAATAAAATTTTTATCAAATAATTTTTTCTTTCTCAATTTACTCTGAAAGCTAGCTTAGAAAAAAAAGTACTATTTTTAACTTGGAAAATTTTCCTCAGTTTCTAAACCTATTAAATTTATTCCATAAAAAATTCCAAATGAACCTTTCTTTATTTTTATATTCATACTTTTTTTACCTAGATATTTATCATAAAAATCCTTTTCTATAAGGAATTTTACTTCTTCCCCATTTATATCTGCAATCAAATAGTAAAAATTAATATAATATTTACTTCCAGGTTTTTTAAAATATTTTTTCTGATCTATAATCATTTTAATAATCTTATATTCCTTTTGCTCTCCTTTGCTTCCTATCCTGTTAAGAAAAAACTTTATTCTCATATAAATATATTTAGCAATAAAATTTCCCAGCCATAATCCAATACAAAGTGATATTGTTCCTTTTAGTGCGATTACTTCTTTTGTTGATACAACTTCACCCTGCAAATAGTATTGACAATAAAATATAAATGCTGAAAGTAAAAGTCCAATTACAATTGGAGAAAATCTCCCTATTCTATCCTCAAACATAACTACTTTCCATGTAGAAAAATATATCATTATTGGAATTATCATCAAAGCAAAATAATAATGATGATTAAGCCCTAATAATAAAAATAGTAGTAAAAAGCAAATTGAAATATTTTTTACAGTTTTTTCTGAAAAGTTTTTCATCTTTCCCCTCCATTTTTTTCTCTCTTTTCTTTTTCAATTTTTTCTCTTTCTAATTTTGAAAATATACAACCACAGTAGTCCTGTCTGTATAATTCATATTCTTTTGAAACTTCAATAGATCTTAAATATCTACTTTTCTTTTTAAAATCTCCATTAAGGAATTTTACTTCATATTTTTTTTCAAGTTCCTCTCCTATCTCATTTATCCACTGTGCATTTTTCATTGGACTTATACTTAATACTGTTGTGAAGTATTCATATCCATCTTCTTTAGCTTTTTTCACAGTTTCTTCAAGACGAATTCTATAACATTGATGGCATCTTCTTCCACCTTCTTTTTCATTTTCCAATCCTTTTATATTTTGAAAGAAGTCAATTTCAGGATTATATCTTCCTTCAATTACATTTATTTGATATCCTCTTTTTTTATGATATTCCTTTTGCTCTTCCAATCTTTTTAAGTATTCTTCTTGAAAAGTTATATTAGGATTAAAAAAATATATAGTTATTTCAAAATACTCCTGTAAAAATTCTAATATTGCTGAACTGCATGGTGCACAGCATGAATGAAGAAGAAGTCTAGGTTTAATCTTATTTTTTTCTATTTCTTTCAACTGCTTTTCCATTACTAAATCATAGTTAATTTTCATTATTTTAACCTCCAATATTGATTATATCATAGGTTTAATTTTTATCAAAATAAGTTTCTTAACATAAAAATGGAAGAGAGTTTATCTCCTCCACTCCATCAAATGTTCTTTTTCTTTTGTTTTTTCATCAATTTCAGTATTTAATATTTTGAAGCCTGATTTCAGATAAAAATTCATTGCTCTTATATTCTTATCATATACTGCAAGCTGTAATTTATCATACCTTTCTTTTAAAAAATTAAGCATTCTGTTCCCAATTCCTTTTCTTTGGCTGCCCACTTCTATAAACAGTCCACCTATAAATATCTCATCTATCAAGCTTACAAAACCTTTTATCTCTCCACCTTCTTCATATACACAAGTAGTTGAATTTGGTAAATAATTATTTTTTACATTATCATAGTTTTCCAGCCAATAACTGTCTGGAATAAAATTTTGAGCTTCCATTGTTGAATTTTTCCATAATTCCATAACTGTATTAATATCTTCATTTTTTAAATTTCTAATCATTTTTCTTCCTTTTTAAATTTTTTAATTCTTCCATTTGGGCAGCTAATGTCCTATATTTTTTGAGCAGAGCATTCCTTTCTGGTTCATAATCACATTCATGCAATTCTTCTTTCAGTTCATCGATCATTTTCTCCAGCTTTTCAATTTCTCCTATACTCATTTCCACCATCTCCCATAAGATTATTTATCTTAATATCTTATATACCTTCTGAAAGTCAAAAAATCAATAGTTTTTTCTTATATTATTTTAATTTTTCTGTCCAGTTTTTCCATATTTCTGGTTGATATCCCAATGTTATTTCATTTTTAAATCTTCCAATAGGGCTTTTAAATAAAACTGGGTTTTCCAATAAAGTTTCTTCTAAATTAAATACCATATATTGAAGATTCCTTTTTTTATATTCTATTCCATCTGTATCAATCAGTTCCTCAAGAGGATACTTACTGCATATACTTTTTAATTCTCCTTTAGAAGGAGCTTTTTCTTTTAAATCAATAAATTGAATTTTTACTCCTCTCTCTTTAAAAAATCTTTCAGCTTTCTTTGAATCATTACAATTCTTCTTTCCAAAAATCTGTATTATTATTTTAATCTCCTCCTATAACTCTATGACTTTCTGTGCCATTTCTCTAAAAGTATCATCATGAGTCACTATTATACTTTGTTCCAGATTTTTTAATATCTCTCCAATTGAATCAGCCAGACTTCTTCTTCTTTCTGTATCAAGATTATTAGTAGGTTCATCAAATATTGAAAATTTACTTTCTGTAAACAGTTCACTCATTGCTCCTCTTATAGAAATTGCCACTGCAACCTGTTCTCCTCCTGAAAGCTGCTCAAATTTTAATTCTCCTCTGTCTCCATCTAAAAATACAACATATTTATTCTTATCTTCATTAGACCAGATTATTTTTTCTCCTCTTCCAGTTATTTTTCTAAAGTTCTCAGTTGCAAGTATTTCTATCTCTTTAAGCATATTTTTTGAAACTTCCTTACCCATAGATTTTATTTTTTCTCTAAATATCTTAGTAAGTTCTAATTTCATATTTAGTTTTTCCAAATACTTTCTTTTATTTTTTAGCAAATTTTCATATTTCTTTATTTCTTCTAATTTCTTTTTTAAAGTTTCTACTTCACTATTTACTGCTCCTAATTTTTCTCTTATCTCTTCAATATCAGATGTAATTTTATTATCTTTTTCCTGAAATTTTTCTAAATCCATACTTTCTATATCTCTTCTTTTTAGTTCTAATAAAGCACTTTTTTCTTTAAATTTTATTTCATTATTTTCAATAATCAACTTTATATTTTCAAGATTTTTTTCTAATTGATTTTTTTCCATAGCTTTTTTGTAATTTTCAAGATAAAGGTTACTGCTTTTTTCTAAACTATCTGTCTTTTTTTCTAATTTATCAATATTCTCATTAACAGTTATCAATTCATTAGAGAAAATTTTATTTTCACCAAGAAAATTTCTTTTTTCTTCTAAAGTTTTTATATTTTCTTTAATTAATATTTTTTTTGCTTCTATATTTTTTAATTCTATATTTATATTTTTATTAAGATTTTCTATCTCTTTTTCAAGGCCACCTTTTATATCTTCAGACTTTAATAAATCCAAACTGTCAATCTTTGTTTTAAGTGTTATTCTTATTTCAGAAAGCTTTTCTTTACTTTCAATATTATTTTCTAATTTAAAGTTTTTTAATTTCAACTTTTCATTTTCTATTTTAGATTTTCCAGTTTCTAGTTTTAATTTTTCTTGAATAAATTCTGCTTCTTTTTCATTAATTTCTTTTGATAAGGTATCTAATTTTATTATTTTTTCCATTATCTCATTTTTATTTATGAGTTTATGGTTTATTTCTTTTACAGTATTTTTTTTATCTTCTATCTCTTTTATATACTTCTCTCTTTTATCTTTAAAATATTCATCTATATTTTTTCCATCAAGATTTTTACACTGTTCTTTTAAATATGGACAATATGAAGTTTTCAACATTTCAAAAGCTTCTTCATTTTCTTTCAATAGTAAATCTTTTTTTAATATCTCATCCTCTAATAGCTTTTTCTTTTTTTCATACTCCTCTAATTCAGAAAGTTGGCTTTCAAGATTTTCACTCATTAAATATTTTCTTTTTTCTTTCTCTTTATTTATCTCCTCCAACTTTTCCTCTAATTTTATTTCAAAATTTTTTATATTATTTTCTCCAGATTCAAGCTTTTTCTCAAATTCTTCCAATTTTACTAAAAGAGGTGTTATTTTATTTAATTCAGACTTATATTCAACAGACTTTACATTTTTATCCTCTATTTCTTTTTCTATTTCTAATAATTTATTCTTTCTTTCTAAAAGCAGTGATTCATTATTTTCTTTTTTATTTTTAAAAACTTTTATTTCTCCATCAATTTCTGAATTTAACTTTTCTAATAAATTTATTTCTTTTTCGTGTAAAAGACATTCTTCTTTTATCTTTTCCAACTCTTTTTTCCTAACTTTTAATATATTTATTTCTTGGGAATATTTCTGATATTCTTCATACTTATCTCTATTTTCTTTTACTATTTTTTCTGAAATTTCACTTTCTTTTATAGAATTACTTACTTTGATTAATTCTTCATTCTTATTTCTTATATTTTCAGATAAAGCATTTATCTCACCAGTAAGTTTTTCTATCTCTATATTTAAAGAATTATATGAGTTCAAAAATTCTTTTACTTTACTTTTCTCATCATTTAGTAAAGTTAAACTCAAATTATATTCTTTTGCTTTTCCTTTTTCAAATTCTAATTTTTCTTTTATATCAGCAGGATCTTCCATTATTTCAGCTATATTTTCCATACTGTTTTTTTCTATCTCAATATCTTTTTCGTATCTATTTACTGCCTCTCTTGAATATCCTTCATATATTTTTTTATATATATCAGTATTAAATACTTTATTAAATATCTTTTCTCTTTCATTATCTTTTTCCTTAAAAGAAGATATAAATTCATTTTGCTTAGCAACAATTACATTATCATATATTCCTTTCAAGTCACCTTTAATACCACAAAGTTCTCTTATTCTATCTTCTTTTCCTATTAGTTGAAGCTCTGGATTATCTTTTTTGTATATACTTGTTGAGCCTGGTATTTTTCTGGTAACTATATAATCTTCACCATCTATTCCAGTAAATTCTATCTCTATTTTTGCACTTTTTTTCCCATATTTTATTGCTTCTCTTTGATTTCCTCCTCTCAATTCAGAATCAAAGAGAGCATAACCTATAGCTTCAAGAATAGATGATTTTCCTTTCCCATTTTCTCCAAGAAGAAGGTTTATTCCACTATCAAATTCTACATCTAATTTATCATGAATACGATAATTTTCCAGATGTATTCTATTTATTTTCATTCCCTATCTCCTCCTCAAGCATAGTATCAAAAAGTTCAAAAAAATCTTTTTCTCTATCATTTTCCTCTTGATATTCTTTAAATTTTTGAAGATAAGATGTTATTTTTTCAGCATCAGAAAATTCTTCCCAATAGTTTATAATTTCTCTTTCTACATCTCTCACAGAGTAATATCCCTCTTCTCCTAAATTTCTATCAAAAATAGAGTTAGGATATCTCAATTTTATGTAACCTTTTAAAGCTCCATTACTTTCTAATATTTTTTCAAGTTCATTTACATTTACATATCCACTATCTTTTAATTTTATATTTACAATAACCAGTTCTTCTCCAGTTAATCCCAAATTTTTTGAAAATTCTTCAAATTCACCTATAATATCATTCTCATAAGTAAATTCCTTCTCTATTCTTGTTCTTGGAGAAAGTTCAGAAAATTCATATTCTAAAGTATCTGTATCAAAAATTATAACTCCCTTAGAGTTATTTTTTTCATTTAAAACATTCCAGAATTCAGTTGAACCTGGTATGAAAAAATATGGTTTATCTTTTGGATAGCTTATAAATGAGTGGAGATGTCCTCCTGCCATATATATAACCTTATCTTTAAATCTTTTTATTATATCTGTATTTACAAGCCCTGGAAGAAATTCTGACCCTCCCAATGCTGTATGCACCATGACTATATTTTTTTCATTTTCATTTAAATATTCACTCAGTTTTTCTAAAACTTCATCAACAGCAAACCCTGGATATCCTACTCCGTAAAAATTAACATCTCTTATTGTTATTTTTTCAAATTCATATCCTTCATTTGAAGCTCTATATTTTCCTCGTCTTACATAACCTTTTCTCTCCAGATATCCAAGCCATGAGTTTATCTCATCATATCCTGATATGTTATCATGATTTCCTTCAATAAGAAGAACCTGAATATTATTATTTTTTAACTTTAAAAATACCTTTTCACACCTGTCTAAAGTGTCTGGTGAAAGCTCTTTTTTGTCAAATAAATCTCCAGTTATTAAAAAAATATCTATTTCTTTTTCTATTCCTCTGTCTGCAGCCTGTTCAAAAGCATTAAAAAAATCCAAATATCTTTTTTGAGAAAACTCTTTTGTTCCAAAAGGTTTCTTTCCTAAATGTATATCCGAACAATGAAGTATTTTCATTTTTACTCTCCTCTGCAATAATCTTTAAATTCACATTCTCTGCATTTTTCTTCTGAAAACTCTCTTCTATTGAATTCTCTATTCAATATTTTTTTTACAGTATCCTCAAAATTAGAAATAGTTTGCTCTATCTTATTTTTTTCTAATTTTATCTCCACCATAGGTTCTTCTTTATTTCCTGTGTAATACAAGTAAGCTCTTAAATTTTCTGGATTATATTTTTCTCTCAGCATATATGAATATATTTCTATCTGCCTTTCATAAGAAGTATATCTGCTGTCATTATATCCAGAAAATCTTCCAGTTTTAAAATCCAGCAGTTCTATATAATCTCCTTGTTTTCTCAAAAGGTCAATTGTTCCTTCTAAAATATAGTTATTTTCTACACTGTATTCTTTTTCTTCAGAACTTATTATATTATTCCAATTATTTTTTACACTATCCACATATCTTTTAATCTGCTCAAAAGCTCTTTCTCTTATATTTTCTCCAAGAAATACTCTGACATTTTTTTTCAGCATATTATAGTTTTTTTCAACAAGCTCTTTTAATTCCTCATCAGAATAAATTTTTTCAACATCACTTTTTACTTCTTTATGAATATTCTCAATTGTTTTATGTACAAGTATTCCAAAAGATGTTTTATTGGTTTTTAAAGGCTTAAATTCAAATTCTTTGTAAAATCTATATCTCAAAGGGCAATCTTCATATATCAATATATGTCCTGTGTAAGATAAAAATTCTTTAGTTTCTGACTCTTTTAATTTAGATATCTGTAACTTTTCAAAATGAAAATTTTCATCATTCCAATAAGGTATTGTTTCATAAACAGGTTTAAAAATCTTTGATGGCAGTTCTTTTCCACCAGCTCTGTTTTCTATACTTGTCAATACAAGAAGATTTTGTGCTCTGGAAAAAGCTGTATAGAAAACTCTCCAGAAATCAAAAATATTTTTCCTATCTCCAGGTTCAAAATCATTTCCTAGAGTTATAACGTCTTCTAGTCTGTCTTCTTCTGTCAACTCTCTATTATCTGGTTCAGACTCCAATGACCCTACTATAACCACTGGAAACTCCAGCCCTTTTGCCTGATGAATTGTCATAAATGACACTGCCCCCAGCAAAGTTTCTTTATTTTCATATTCATCTATTCCTTTTTCAAAAAGAAGCCTGATATGTGTTACAAAAAGATATCTTACTACTTTTTCAATATTTTCCTTTGTTATATACTCTATTCTGCTTAAATTTTCAAATTTATCAAAGATTTGTGAAAGAATTCCCAGATTGTATATTTCTCTTCCCTCTTTAGCACCATTTTTATTCAAATCTATAAGTTCTTTAAATGTTTTAAATGCAAAAAGAGAATAAAAAATTCTGCTTATATTTTCCCCTTTCTCCTCTCCTAAATCTAAATTTTTTTCTCTGTTCTTTAATATCCAATCATATAATTCCTTATCCTTTGCCAGATATTTTTTTAATGCAGTAATACAATCATTATAATAAGCAGCTGTTTTTCTTATATAGACATCATCTAAAACTAATGGCTTACTTTGTGGAAATAACACAAGCAGTGCTCCCAATACAAGTTTCACTTCTTTTCTATAGAAAAAATTCTTAGAACGAGGAGAATAAGCAGGAATATCTCTTTCTTCCAAATAATCTATCAATTCTTTAACTCTTGAGAATCTTACTGATTTAAATAAAAATGCTATTTGACTGTAATCTTCTATTTTTCCCATTGTCTTTAAATTCTTTATAAACTTATATATATTTTCTTTCCATTGATTTTCAGAACTTCCTCCTATTCTGATAACTCCTGGATTATCTACAAATTCTTTATCTGCTGGTGGCTGTATATCTTTTTGATATCTAAAATTTTTCCAGTTTATAAGGCTTACCCATCTGTTGCAGAAAGTTATTATATCCTTATGCGAACGGTAATTTATATCAAGAGTCACTATTTTGCATTCATTTTCATCAAATTTATTTGGAAATTCCAGTATATTTTTTACTGATGCACCTCTGAACCTATATATTCCCTGATCATCATCTCCAACAACACATATATTTTTTCTGTTTCCTCCCAATTCAAAAATTATTTTTTCTTGAATTGAATTTGTATCCTGATATTCATCAATCATTATATATTGAATTTTTTTTCTGATTTCCTCCAATACAAAATTATTATTTAAAAGTATTCTATATATTTCTCTTTGTATAGAAGCAAAATCTATTACATTGTCCTCTATTAATAATTTTTGATATAATTCATGAGCTTCCTTTAAGAATCCTATTTTTTTATCCTGTTCCTCTTTTACATAATCTAGGCTTCTTCCTTCTTCATTTATTCTATTTACCCATTTTTGAATTTTTCCTGCTTTTCCCCAATTATTAGCGGCTGGAATTTCCTTAAAAAACTCATTATATCCATCTATTTCTTTAAATTCCTTTATTTTTGAAAAAATAAAAAAATGCTGCTCAAGTTCATCCAGTACTTGATAGCCTTCACTAAAATCAGAATATTCTATATATTCATCTATTAAACGAAGACATATAGAATGCAAAGTTCCCATATATATGTCATTTATATTTATTTTTGAATCATAATCTTTTATTCTTTCAGATATTCTTCCAATTAATTCTTTAGAAGCTCTGTCTGTAAAGGTTGATACCATTATCTTTTCTGGAGATATTTTTTTTTCGATAAGCATATGGACTACTCTTTCCACTAATGTTCTTGTCTTTCCAGAACCAGGTCCTGCAATTACTAAAAGCGGCCCCTCTGTATAAGTTACTGCCTCTCTCTGTTCTTTATTTAAATTTATCTCTTTATTTTCCATATACTCAACTCCATCTTTTCTCTACCTCTATCTAATACATAAATTATATCATATATTCTTCAAGTAAAAAATTTTATTTTACTAAAAGTATTGACCTAATCTTAAAAAAGGACTACAATATAATCACTGGAGAGAAACAGGGAGATGGTCTTAAATGAAAGAACATAAATATGTAAATTTTTCTCAGGAGTATGATGTCCACTATATCATCAATAAATATCCTAAGAAAGAGCATGAAGCAGTTAAAGAATATCTTGAAACATTAAAAACTCAAAAAAATCTTACTCATGAAGATGTTTTTAATCTGATAGAAAAAAATTTAAAATTTAAAAAAATAGCTAAATAATCTATCTTTGATTAATTTTTGATATTTTAATAATTTTTAAATAATATCTCCAGTTACAAAAGAGCAGTCTAAATACTTGGACTACTCTTTTTTATAATCAGTATTCTTTTTATATTTTTTGTCCACTATAAATTAACTATTGTCAATTCTGATAAAAAGTTGTAATATTAGTATTGTCATAATGAACTTATATTGGGGTTGATTTAAATGAAAGTATTAAATAAAATGCTGCTCAATTGGATCTACATGCTTTGTTTTTTAGGTGGATATATCAATGCTATCTGCATTGTAAAATATTCATATACTGTTTCTCATTTTACTGGAAATATTTCCAAAACTGCTATTAATATTTCTCAAGGAAACTTTAGTGAGGTATTTAAAGTTTTTACTATTATAGCTGCTTTTGTTATTGGAACTACTATTTCTGGTTCACTTGTAGATGGGAGAGAATTTAATCTTAAAAGACGGTATGGCTATGCTTCAATAACTTTAGGAAGTGGTTTGCTAATCCTTTATTCATTTCTCTATGATACTCTTCCTTTTTTTTACTATCTCCCATTTATGATTGGAGTAGAAAATGGATTATTCATTTCATATAAAGGGGTAGTGGTGAGAACATCTCATATTACAGGAAGTCTTACTGATATGGGAGTATATATAGGACATTGTATAAAAGGAAAAACTGAAGATAAATGGAAAGTATTTTTCTGTTTATTTACTATTTTATCTTTTATGGCAGGAGGCTTTTTTGGAATAGAAGCTTTTTATGTATTTAAAAAGGAAGCTTTTCTTATTGCAGCTTTTTTATATATAGGTGTGGGACTGACTTATTTTTCAATTAGGCAGAGATATCAAAAAATATTAGGATATTCAGATTTAAAATTATATTGAAAGGAACTAAAATGGAAAAATATTTAATAACAATGAAGGAAAAAGAAAGTTATATAGAAAAATTCCCAGTTTTAAACTGCAATGAATCTATTGGAATAGATTATGATGGGTATGTTTCTATCAAATGTAAAAAACTTTCTGGAACTTGTACTTACAGAATAAGTCAAAAAGAAGAATATAAAAATTGCAGACTTTTAACTAAATAATGAAGGTATTATGGCTTTTAATGCAGAACTTTACAAAAATTTAAGTTTTAAAGAAAAATATTCAGCTTTTTTAAATGAAATTGAAGAATATCTTTCTGGAGAGAGTGATCCAATTGCTAACCTTGCTAATGCTTCAGCTTTTATCTCAGCTTTTTTTGATGAAATAAACTGGTGTGGCTTTTATCTTCTAAAAAAGAATGAATTAGTTTTAGGCCCATTTTGTGGAATGCCTGCTACTACTAGAATTCAAGTAGGAAGTGGTGTATGTGGTACTGCTGTAGAAAGAAAAGAAAAAATAGTGGTAGAAAATGTATGTGAATTTCCAGGTCATATCACTTGTGATGTAAGGTCTAAATCTGAAGTTGTTATTCCTCTTATTAAAGATAACAAGATATATGGGGTATTGGATATTGACAGTGCCGTTTACTCAAGATTTTCTTCAGATGAAGTAGTTATTTTAGAAAAAGCCGTAGCTATTATTAATAAATATACTGATTATAAAAAAATAACTTATTAAAAAAGAGCTGATATAAATTTAGAATAGTTTAAACAATATAAAATAAGGTACTTTTAAATACTTAAAATAAATATCAAAGTAAAAATTAGTAGAAATCTATAAAATGATTTCTATTTTTTTATAGAAAAATAAAAAAGGCTGTGAAAACTAGTATAATAAATTACTAATTCGCAGCAGCCCTATTTTATATTAATTACCTAAAAGTCTTTTAAATAATGAATCATTTGAAGTTGTATTTTCAGGAGCTATATCATTGTTAGTTTTTTCAATAACTGGATTATACCCCTCAGTTCCTTCAGTTCCATTTTCTTTTCTTACACTTCCAAATATTCCTGCTATTCCGTTTGCATACTTCATTTCACTTTCCATCTGCAGTTTTCCTTTTCTTACAAGGAATTCTCTTCCTGCTCCAGAAATAAGTCCGTTATTTACAGTCAGTGTCTGTAAATTAAAATCTCCATTTTTTAAGTGATTTTCTAAGAAAGAAAAAGTACTTGGAGCATACAGTCCTTTATCAATTAAAGTCTGATAGTATTTCGCCCATAGAGGAGCCACTCCAGTTCCTCCTGTAACATTTCCTCTTATAGCTCTATTATCATCATATCCTATGTAGATAGTTGTAACATAATCAGGAGTTATTCCAGCAAACCAGATAGTTCTATTATCATTTACAGTTCCTGTTTTTCCTCCCTGTTCTATTCTCTTTTTATCTTTTGTATATACAGAAGCTCTGCTGGAACTTCCATATTGCACTGAACTTTTCAGCATAAATGTTATTATACTTGTATTAATACTGTCAAATACTTTTTCTTTTTTAGGTGTATTCTGATATATAGGATTTCCATATCTATCTTCTACATCTATTACTGTTACAGGCTCTACTACATAACCTCCATTTGAAAATATTGAATAGTCTATGGCATGCTGTAATGGTGTATTTTCAAATGATCCCAAAGACGCAGTAAGATCATCTGGTATATTCAAACTAGGATCAAGTTTTGCAACAGTTTCTTTAAATGTTTTTGTTCCTATTTTTTGAAGCATTTTTATAGAAACTATATTTAATGATCTATCCAATGCATTAAGCAGAGTAACATTATTTGAATATCTGCTTCCATAGTTTTTTGGTATCCAGCTTCCAAATGAAATAAATGAGTCTTCTACTACTGAATTCATTTCCATTCCATTTTCTATGGCTGTAAAATATAAGAAAGGTTTAAATGAAGAACCTAACTGCCTTTTTGCCATGGTTGCTCTATTGAAATTTCCTGATTTAAAATTTCTCCCACCAATCAGAGATATTACATGTCCATTATTCGGATCTATAGTTGCCATTCCACCTTGCAGTTCATCATTTTTTTTGAAGAACTCATAATTTTCAAATACTTCTTTTGCAGTTTTCTGCATTTCTAAATCTAAAGTAGTATGTACTCTCAATCCTCCAGTATATACCATATTCTCTCCAAATTTATCAACTAAAAACTCTTCCACCATATTTGAAAAGTCAGGATAATTAATTGTTACATCACTTTTTTTGTTATATATTATAGTTGTATTATCATCCATTTTAAAATTTTCAGGAAGCTTATCTTCATTTATAAATTTATGATTTTTTGCCTGTTCATATTCTTCTTTTGTTATAAGTTTATCCTTATACATTTCAGATAAAATAAGATTTGCTCTCTTTAATGAAGCCTCTAAATTTCTTCTTGGATTATATTTCTCAGGTCTGTTGGGTATCCCTGCAAGGAGAGCTGATTCAGCTATGTTTATTTCAGAAATATCCTTCCTGTACAATTGTTTAGCTGCTGTCTTTATACCATAAGATCCAGCTCCAAAATATATCTCATTCAGATATTTTTCAAATATCTCATCTTTAGTATATCTTCTCTCTATTTCAAATGTTATAATAGCCTCTTTTATTTTTCTTGAAAGTTTTCTCTCATGAGAAAGAAAGGCATTTTTTGCAAGCTGCTGAGTTATTGAACTTGCTCCCTGTACAGCACGACCACTACGAATATTAGCTACAATAGCCCCTATCAGTCTTTTTATATGTATTCCATGATGTGAATAAAACTGTTTATCTTCTATTGCTAAAAAAGCATTTCTGCTGTATATAGGAACTTCTTTTAGCTTTACTGTATCTCTGGATTCTCTGTATATAGTATCTATTACTTCACCATTTCTATCATACAGTACAGTTGGCAGAGAGGGTGCATAGTCTTCTATCAAAGTTACTATATCAGGAAGTTCTTTGGAATATTTATTTATAACTCCTAAAACTACTCCCACAGATGCAATACTTCCAACAATAAATAAAACTATCATTATTTTTATTATTCTTTTTACAAGTATTTTCATAGTTTCAGTACTCCTTTTAAAATCAAACTATTTCTTAGGAGCTTTCTGTCTTAACTGACCACAAGCACCGTCTATATCAGTCCCTTTTTCTCTTCTCAATGTGACATTTACTTTTCTTACATCTTTCAGGAAAGTAAAGAATTTATCTATTTTCTTTTCAGAAGGTCTTTCAAATTCTGTTCCAGCCACAGGATTATATGGGATAAGATTTACCACATGATCAAATTCATGTACAAAGTCAGCCAATGCATTAGCATCTATATCTGAAACATTAAAATCATTGATCATTATATACTCAAAACTTATTCTACGTTTAGTCTGTCTTTGATATTCCTGCAATATTGCATAAAGATCCTCAAGAGGATAACTTCTGTTTACAGGAATTATTGTATCTCTTTTTGCATTTATTGCACTATGAAGTGATATAGCAAGCTCAACAGGAAGTTTTTCCAATAAGATTTTTTCTATATTAGGTACTATTCCTGATGTTGATATAGTTATTTTTCTTTTAGAAATATTTATTCCATTTTCATTAGAAAGTATATCAAGAGCTTTTAATACATTGGAAAGATTAAGCAAAGGCTCTCCCATTCCCATGAAAACTATATTATTTATATTGCTTCCTTGTTTTATAAGTCTTCTCTCTACAGTATATACCTGATTGATTATTTCATTTACATCAAGATTTCTTACAAACCCATCTTGTCCAGTTGCACAAAAAGCACATTTTACAGGGCATCCTACCTGTGATGATATACATAGAGTATTTCTTTTATCTTTATGTCTTAATAATACAGTTTCAATAGTATTTCCATCTTCAAGTTTAAAAAGGAATTTTTCTGTTTTATCAATTTTAGATACCTGCTGTTTCAAAAGATTTAAAAATGGTATATATGCTTTTTCAGCTAAAAGCTCTCTGTCTTTAAGTGAAAGATTTGTTATTTCATTAAGATCTCTTACTATTTTTTTATGAAGCCAGTTAAATATTTGCTTCCCGTAAAATTTTTTCATTCCAAGGGAAATTACTAATTCCTCCAGCTCTTGTTGATTTAAATTTAATAAATTAATTTTTTCTGACATTATTCCTCCGATTATAAAATTACTAACATAATATTATATCAAAAAAAATGCTCAATTACAACTTATTAAGAAAAGTTTCAAGTTGTTTTTTCAACTCTTCTTTTGATATTTTTCCTTTGAAATTTCCCTTTATCTGATTTCCTCCACCTTTAATATTGACATTAGATGAAGTTAATTCCTTTAAGAACTCTTTACAATTAATCCTGTTTGAAATGATTGAATAGCTGTCCTCACTTCCTGCTATCAATATATAATCTTCTGGAGTTACATATCTTGGCAGATACTGCACTGTTACCTTATCTCCTGTACATATAATAAATTTATACCCATTTATTTCCTCTGCCTCTCTCATCAGTTTTTCTCCTAAAAGCTCAGCAAATTCAGAAGCAATCATTTTCATTTCTGTTTCAGTTTTTTTCTTTTCTTCCAGGCTTTTGTTCAGCATTGTGAGAATTTCATAATCTTTACAGCTGAATATATGACACAGTTCTTTTGATAACTCATGTTTAAAAGCGTAATCTTTTATAGCTCTATCTCCAGCTATAAAAAAGAATCTTGTGTAATTTCCTTTTATTTTTTCATAAGATAATATTTTAAACAGTTTTATATCCTTTGTATTTTCAACATGAAAACCAGCACAAGCCCCTAAATCAATATCTGGTATTTCTACAAATCTTACATCTCCAGTTACTTTATCTTTAATAGCTTTTCTCAATCCTTCTATTTTTAGAGCTTCTTCATGGTTAAGTGTATATATTTTCAATTCTATAGCTTTTCTTATAACTTCATTCGCCTTATTTTCCAGTTCTTTTATAGTTTCTTCTGATATTGTATTAGAATCTAAATCTACTGAAGTATATTCTTCTGCCATTCTAAAACCTACAGTATTTAATTGATAGTCATTATATGCAAGAGCTGAAAAAAGATGCTGAGCTGTATGCTGACAGGCTATATCTTTTCTTCTTTCTGCATTGATAGTATACTCATGTTCTCCCAGAGTTATTTCTCTATCAATCACTATACTTCCATCTCTGACTTCAAGAACAATACTCTCTCCTATTGTCCCTCTGTCTCCTAATTGTCCCCCTTTTCCATCTATGTAAAAAGAACCATTTCCATCACTTAATTTTATTATATATCCTTCTTTAATTTTTTCACAGTTTAAAACTTCAGCTTTCATTAAAATATCCCTCCAGACATCTAGAATTTACCACTCTATTATATCACATAAAAGATTAAATTTTTAATAAAAAATAGAGGTTAATCAAAAGCCAACCTTAAATTTTAGAAGCTTGTTATTTAGAGAAATTTGTTGACTCTCTCTAATAAAAAATTTCCAAAATTATATTTCTGCTTATGAATTATCCTCTACTACAAAAATTTTAATTTTAAAATTCCATATATATAAAGTTATTTCAAGAAATTATTTTCAAGCTAAATATTTATTTTATATTTCTATATCTTTTATACTTTCCAATATGAAGTCAGGCTTATACGGACTGTCCTTCACATCTTCTTTTTTGCTCTCTCCAGTCAAAACCAGAATAGTATCACAGCCATTATCATAACCACAGGCTATATCAGTATATAATCTGTCTCCTATTATTACAGTTTCCCCTTTAGAAACTCCATTTTTCTTAATACAATAATCTAATATTTCCCTTGAAGGTTTTCCTAAAAAAAGAGGTTTTCTTTTAACTGCATATTCCAGCATTTTACATATTGCACCACAATCAGGAAGAAATTTCCCACCCTCTACTGGATAAACAAAATCTGGATTAGCAGCCAGATATTCTGCTCCTTCACTAAGTAACTCACAGGCAGTTACAATTTTTTGATAATTTAATTCGCTATCCAATGCAACTGCTACATAATCAACATTATATTTGCCATTAACTTTTTGAGGCTCCTCTATTACTTTTACTCCCATATCTTCCAAAAGTTTTTTTAAAGATTTAGTTCCTACTAAGAATACTGATGGATTATCTTTTTTTTCAATTAGATATTCTCCAAGCATGTATCCAGCAGTAACTATCTCCTCTTCTAAAATTTCAATATCCATTTTTCTAAATTTTTCTACATATTCTTCTCTTGTTCTTGAAGAATTATTGGTGAATAACATAAGTTTTTTACCTTTTTCTCTTATTTCTTTAATTATCTTTTCTGCTCCATCTAAAGGTTTATTTCCCAAAATAAGTGTTCCATCAATATCAAATAAATATAATTTTTTATTTTTCATTTTATTTTCCTCATTTCAATTAGTTTTATTTTAATTATTATACAATAATTTTCCTGCTGTTCCTACAAACAAATACTATCTTTTTACTTTCATATAAACTTTAACATACTTCTGTAAAAAATATATAAAATTTCAGTTAATTACAAGTGAAAACAGAAAATATTATTCTTACTGTATCTATTGACATAAAGTATTTTGTAAGGTATAAAGAGAATATATATTTAACTGACAATAAAGGGGGAGTAAATTATGTCTGATATTTCAAAAATGTTATTAGAAAAATCTAAAAAACGTCATACTTATCGTCAATTTTTAGAAGAGCCTGTAGATATTGATATAATCAAAGATTGTATCATGACTGCTGCGACTGCTCCAAGTGGTGCAGATAAACAGCCTTGGCATTTCTCAATAGTTATTGATCCAATTATGAAAGAGAAAATAAGAGAAGAAAGTGAAAAAATAGAAAAAGAATTTTATGACTCTAAAATTACTAAGGAATGGCAGGAAGATTTAAATAAATTGACACTTACATGGAAAAAACCTTTCCTTACTCAGGCTCCCTGTCTTATTGTCATATTTAAAGAATTTTATAAAGAAAATAAAGACGGAACTTTAGATAAAAATTATTATGTCAATGAATCTATTGGTATTTCCATCGGTTTTCTTATTAATGCACTTCATAATGCTGGATATGCCAGCCTCACATATACTCCAGCTCCTATGATCTTTTTGAGAGACTTGTTAAAAAGACCAGCTGGTGAGACTCCAGTTATGATATTAGTTGTTGGAAAAGCTGATCCAAACTATTCTCTTCCTATTTTAACAAAAAAAACATTTGAAGAAATAGCTGAAATAATTTAAAATAGTTCCATTTTATTGCAAACTTTAAATTTAATAAATAAAAAACTATTATAAATTTAAACTGCTGCACTCATTGAAAAATAAAGTATAAATTATCATTAAAGTAGCTGAAATAAATAAAAATAAATACTAAAGTAAAAACTAATAGAAATCTATAAAATGATTTCTATTTTTTTTATAAAAAAAGAAGCTCTATAAATCAGTAAAATAAATTACTAATTTGCAGCAGCTTCTTTATCTTTATTTTATTACTTTTATGATTTCGTCATTTTTATATCTCACTTTTTTCTCTTCTTTTCCACTAGGAGTATAAAAAACTACAACTCCTTCTGCCTTTCCATTCTTATAATTTTTTTCAAACATAAGCTGTCCATTCTTGTAATATTCTTTATGACTTCCTTCTAATTTTCCATCTTTATAATGACTTTCATCTGCAATTTCCCCAGTCATATAATAACTTTTATAGCTTCCATCTTTTTTTCCATCTTTATATGAAGTTTCTATATTTAACTGTCCATTGTTATAATATTGTCTGTATATTCCTTCCTGTTTTCCATCTCTATATTTTGTTTCGCTATAAAGCTGCCCATTTTCGTAATAGACTTTATATTCCCCTCTTATTTTATTTTCTTCCATATTAGCTTCAATGTTTAAATTTCCATTCTCATAATACTTTTTATATATTCCTTCTTTTTTTTCATTTTTTATATTAGTTTCAATACTCATATTTCCATTTTCATGATATTCTTTAAAAAGTCCTTCTATTTTTCCATTTTTAAAATTTGTTTCATATTGTAAATTTCCATTTGCAATATATGATTTATAAAGACCATCTTTTTTTCCTTTTTTATATTCAGTTTCACTTTTTATTTTTCCATCTTCATAATATTCCTTAAATATTCCATCAGGCTTATTATCTTTAAAATATTTTTCTGTTGATAACTGCCCATTCTCATAATATTTTTTTTGTTCTCCATCCAGACGATTATCTTTATAATTCCATTCATTGTGAACTTGTCCATCTTCATAGTATTCTCTTACTATACCTTCAAGTTTTCCATCTTTATATTGAGAATCCATTTTTATTTGACCATTCTCATATTTTGATATGATTTTTCCAGTAAATGGTTTTTTTTCATTTTCAATATATACTATCCCATTTTTTTCCTGTTTTTTAGATATATCTACTTCTTTTGGACCACCACATCCAAATAAAAAAATTGTTAAAAATACTGCTCCCAGTCTGTTTTTCATGGCTTCCCTCCATAAACATTATATTATTTGTATTATATCACAAATTTATAAAATAATATCCTATCTTTTATGAATTTAAAACCCCAGAATAAAATATCTGGGGTTTTTACAAATCATTTTTTTATTATTTCTTTGATTTCTTTTAATTTTTCTTTATCTTTTTCAATTCTTTTCTTAATCTTTTCTGCTTCATCTTTTAATCCTTTTTTCAATTCCTTATTGCATTCTTCAATATCTTTTTTCAAATAGTCTAGATTTTTTTTCAATTCTTCAACTATTTTATCAGTTTCTTCTGAAATTTCTTCTTTAGTTTTAGAGGCAAAATCTTTAACTTTTAACCCAATTTCTTTTTCTTTTAAAAATATCTTGGGAGATTCATCAGAAGCGGTACTTGGTCTTAATCTAAGCATTTCTACATTTCCATCATAAGGAACATAAATAATTATATCTTTATCTGATTCTTCTTTTTTTATTTCTTTTTCTTTAATCTTCACTTCTTTGACATGATATTTATCAAAATATTCTCCCATTTTTTCTTCAAGAAATCCTTTTAACTCTCCAACAGTTAAATCATTTGCATTTTTAGCGACTTCACATCCAAAAGCTTCTATAGCTTCCTCTCTTTTTTTCTCTGAATACTCGTTAAATTTTTTGTTTGAAAAAGCATGAAATTCTTCGTGTTTCATGATATCATTCCTCCTAAAATTTATTATAGTTATGTTTGATTTATAATTTGAATAAAATATTTTGATCTTATTTAATGGTTCTATCTCTTATTATTTCAGCAGATAAAACTGTATCTTTACAAAATAATTCATCTCTTTATTTTCTTATACTAAATATTCAATTACAAGTAATAAGTTCCTCTATTATTATTTAATATTTTTTCGTCATATAACGATTTTTTCTCAAAAATTTATTCTTCAATTTTTAAATTTAAAGTTTAAATTATATAAGCTTTAATTTACTTAGTAAGTTAACTATGCTATAATATTCTTTGATATATAACAGGAGGCAAATAATGATAAATAAAAGCAAAAAAAATACTGTGTTTAAAGTTGAAGAAAAAAATGAGTTAATGAACTTTTTAATAGAAAAAATGCCAGAAAAAAGTCGTACAAGTATAAAATCTCTTCTTACTAAAAGAAAGGTTTTTGTTGGAAATGATGTTGTTTCCCAATATAATCATCCGCTTCTTCCAGGTCAAACTGTCACTGTTGACTGGGGAAAAGTAACTATTGAAACAACTATGAAAGGAGTTTCTATCATTTTTGAAGATAATGACATCCTTGTGGTAGAAAAAGAAAATGGTATTCTCTCTATTGCAACTGATAATGAGAGAGAAAAAACTGCATATAATATGCTTAAAGATTATTTAAAAAATAAGGATCCTAAAAATAAAATATTTGTTGTACATCGTTTAGACAGAGATACTTCTGGAATTATGATATTTGCTAAAACAGAAAAAGCTCAGGATATACTTCAAACTACTTGGAACGATTCTGTAAAAGAGAGGACATATATTGCATTAGTTGAAGGAGCTGTTCAAAAAGAAAAAGATACTATAATATCTTATTTACAGGAAAATAAAGCTTTTATAACTTATTCAAGTCAGAATCCCAAAGAAGGTAAAAAAGCTATTTCCCACTATAAAGTTTTGAAAAAGAATAAAAACTATTCTCTTCTTGAAGTAAACATAGAAACAGGAAGAAAAAATCAAATTCGTGTACATATGCAGGATATTGGCCACAGTGTAGTGGGAGATAAAAAATACGGTTCTGGTAAAAGTCCCATCAATCGTCTAGGACTACATGCTAATACCATTGTTTTCGTTCACCCTGTCACTAAAGAAGTCTTACATTTCTCAAGTAAGATTCCTGCAGTTTTTACAAAAATATTTAATTAAAAAAAGTGTTGACTTTTTTCAATAAATGTTATATTATAATTGAGTAACCAAGCCTGGGTGGCGGAACGGTAGACGCGACGGACTCAAAATCCGTTTCCTGTCAAAGGAGTGAGGGTTCAAGTCCCTCCCTAGGCACCATGAGAACTCCTACCCCTTAATTATAAAGGGTATTAATAAAATATATATTTGTTAGCAATGCCTCTGGATCAAATGGTCTGAGGCCTTTTTTGTTTAAAATATTTTTTAATAGTTGAAGCTAAAAAAGAAAAGAAATTAATCTTCTCTTTTTTATTGTAAATACAGGCATACTTTAATAGACTTACCCTTTCAAAGCCCTTTAAAATCAATTTTATAAAGTCATTTTTTATTGATTTATTTTTCTATAAATTATATAATATAAAAAATTTTAAGGAGGGTTTTATGGAGAAAGAATATATAATAAATGCTTGTAGTGGAAAAAAAATAGAAGTAAAAAAAAATCAATTAATAACTATTGTTGATATTGAAGGAAGTCAAGTTGTTGATTTCTTTGCTGAAGTAAGTGAAAATCCAGACGAATTTTTATCTACAGGAGTTACAATTGATTGCAATGAATCTTTAAAATTAAAAACAGGAGATATAATTTATACTAACCTTTATCAACCTATGTTTGAAATTTTAGCAGATGATGTAAAAGAACATGATTTATTACATCCTTGTTGTAGACCCGAAATGTATGATTTTTTTTACCACAATGGAGAAAAACATTCAAACTGCTTGGATAACATAAATATAAGTTTAGAGAATAAAAGAGCAATTATTCATCCTGTTAACTTTTTTATGTATACAAAAATCAATGTAGATGGAAGTATTGTGGTAAAAAAACCTCTTTCAAAAGCAGGAGATAAAGTAATTTTAAAAGCATTAATGAATGTTTCTTTAGGTATAGCAGCCTGTAGTGTTTCTGAAAGTGATTGTAATGGTGGAAAAACTTCTTCTATAAAAATAATAATAGAGGATTGATCTTTTATTAAAAATAATATAATAGTACTCTTAATTGAAAAAAATAAGGATTTTTTTCTTATTCTTGTTTATAAAAAAAATAAAAAAGAAATATTAAAATAATTATGAATAACATTATATAGTAACAAATGATTACTTTTTCTTTCCTAGAAAAGTTTCTACAATTAAAAAGGAGCCTCTTCTCCAGAAACTCCTTTTTATATTTTAGCATTCATATATTTTTCCACTAATATTTTTACTAGCAAATCTTGATTTATACTAGCTTTGAAAAGAAAATTCAATGGGATTCCTACTAAAAAATATCATAAACTAGTATTGTTATTTTCCAAGAAACTTTTGAGAATATTTTAAATTCTTCCTGTAGATTTATATAAATAAATCATAACTAATGCCACTATTATAAAAATTATTCTTTTACTCCAAGATCCTTCCATTAAATCCCCTGTTACATTTTGAGCAAGTACTAAAAAGCTTCGCAAGAATATAAAGGCAATAAAAAAGAAAATGAATAATTTTAAATCACCTAATGATATTGGGGCAAATCTTTTAGAATGAAAATATCCACCTATTCTAAAAATAATATAGAATATTACTGTAATGATTAGATTTTTGATTAAAAATTTTCTATCTTTCATATGCTTTACTTCCTCTTTTCGATTTCAGATTTAATAGATTCTTTAACAGAATATGTTCCAGGTACTAAAAAGCCAAGGTCACCCAATAATGCTTTAATAGTTGTAGAACCATATTTTCTATATGCTGTTAATCTTCTTCCCCATGTACTTACAGCTACATCTTTATATTTTATTTTATAATAAATTCCTGCCCCCTCATAACCTTTTAAATTCCTGTAACTTTTTTCTACATCTGTACTTAAAGTTAAAATTGAAAATGCTAAATTTGCATGGTTATATGCATCTATCCCTATATCTTTACTTAGATTTATTTCAGAAAATATATTATTAATTTCTTGAGATATTGCTTCTCCAATTGGTTTATAAACCCAATCTCTAGTCATATTAAAGCTTCCCATTTTTTCAGGTTCTTTTTTCATAACAAAGGTAATATCAGCCATAAATTCACTTACCATTCCTGTTCCATGTGCTATAAAATAAAATCCTAAGGCTCCTGTTATTATTCTACTTTCACTTGCTACAGCTACTTTAACACCCGCATCTTTCAATAAAGATACTCCTGTAAGTCCATTTAAACCACTCAAAAGTGAATTTTTAAAATTAAAGTCTTGTGGCATAATTATCATGTCGCCTTTTACCCCTTTAAGAGTAACTGTTCTTACATATGCCCCATCTCTATTTATTTGTTTATGCTCCCTTAGAATAAAATGAAATCTATACCCTTTAGTATTATCATAAGATTCATTATAAGAGGATAAATACCCTTCAAATATCAAATGCCTAAGAACATAACCATTACGACTTATTTTAATTTCAATATCTCTCAAAGATTCTTTAGATGTTCCTGTAATCATGCTCCATTTATTTAACTTCATAATCTCTGCAAGATTCTTTTCATCTTCTCCTCTTAAATATCCGGTTATAATAAATATTCCTTTTTTAAGAAACATTTTTATATTAGAAAAATCTATCTGTTTCAGTTCTATTTCTTCGTTGTTAACCTTAGATTTTATAAGTATTTCTGTTTTGATAGTTTCATCTTCATAGTGGTATAACTCCATAAATCAATCCCCTTTTATTAAAATAGTTTTAATATATAAAATATTATACCATATAAATTTATATTTTAGTTTTTGATGAAATTATAGAGGCACAATTTAATTCTTTGTTACGTTTTTATCTTATATAAAAAAATCTAAATAAAAAAGAAGCCCATAACAAAATTAAAAGCTTCTTTTCTTAATATATTAAACTCTAAAAAATGTTTTATACAAATCTAAAATCTATTTTATGCATTTCTTTTCTAATTCTTCATAGCTTCCACCATCTTTTGATATGTAGCATGCTTCATTTTCAAGAAGTTCTTTATCATATTTTATTTGCTCTTCTAATACCCCAATATAACTCTTTAATAATCCAAATTTTTTGATTATTAATTCTTTTTGTGTTTCATCAGTTTTTAATTTAAATTCCTCACTGTGAATAAAATTATTTAGTCTTTCTAATTTTATTTTTTCTACTTCACATTCTTCTAAAATATACTTAAGATTTTTTTCAATACTCATAACTGTCCTCCTAATTTTATTTAATATTTTGTAATATATTTACATAAACTTTATTACTTTTCCTTTTTTCTTTGTATAATTTAAATTAAAATAATAAATTTAAAAGTTGTAAATATTAGTATTAAAAAATTTATCTTTAAATAATTTTTTTCTTCATTCTTTTACTTTAAAAACTTAATATTCTGTTCAATATCCATTTAAGTAATTTAAATGAAATAAATCAAGTACAATTCTATAATTTTCTAGATTAAAGTTAAATGATATTGCTGTCTGCTATGACCATTAATTATTATTACATTTTATATATACTCACAATAATCTGCTCAAGTTTCTCTTCTCCATTTTTTAAGAGAAATTTCTTCATATAACTTTACTCCTAACTCATTTAATTTTTCCAAAAGATTATTTATTATAATTGTCAATTTCTTTTTTTGAATTTTTTTAATTTATTCATTTTTCTTTATCTTTATACTCCTTTAATATCAATTTTAACTTTTTTGATTTTATATACATATTTTATAAAACTTTAATATTATTTTAAATCTATAAAATCTAATTTTTTTATTATATAATAACATTATTACTTTTATTTTTATATAAAAAAACTTGACATTTTCAACAGGTACCTGTAATATATATTTATAACAGGTACCGTTAATAAAATTTAAAAAGGAGATATTATTATGAATAATGAATTACATAAGAAATTAGCAAGGCTTCAATGGCTATTACACAAACAGCATCAACATCTACATATGTCTTCTGGACCATTAGCAGAGCCTACTCATGGCCAAGGTCGTATTATTGCTATACTCAAAATAAAAGATGGAATTAGTACTAAAGAATTATCTTATTTATTAGGAGTTAGAGTTTCTTCTCTTAATGAATTATTACTTAAATTGGAAAAAAAAGAATATATTATAAGGGTACCTTCTGAATTAGATAAACGTGTTATACTCATTTATCTGACTGAAAAAGGGAAAAATAATAAATTTGATTCATCTGAAACAAATGAAATATTTTCTTGCTTATCAGAAGATGAACAAAAAGAATTTGGTTTATATTTAGATAAAGTGACAAATGCATTGATGGATAAATTAGGAATTACAGAATCAATTGATGATTTGCATAGCTTTATGCTAAAAAGTAGAGAAGAAATGGGAGAAGAAGAATTTAAACAAATGCTTCATATTCATGAAAAATTTAATATGAAAGGTCATAGTTTTAGATTCCATCATAATAATTTTGATAACTGTAATGATGAATATGGAGAATTTTCAAATATAGATAAAGATCAGGAATAATTCCAATAAAATAATCTTCATAAAAATTTTTGTATATAACTAAGGAAAAGGAGCCTCCCTTTTAGAGGCTCCTCAAATTGTCTTTCATAAATGTGTTACCTATTATTTATTGTGATAGCTGTATAATTTTCTCCATTTATAAAACTTTGGTTTATCGTTACACTTTCTCTATCTGTTATATTCGTTATAGTTGTACATCCATATTCCATTCCTCCAACTGTTAACCCTTACAATCTTCTTACTGAGTGAACTGTTATATTTCCTCCAACTGTAATTGTTTGCCCTGCCATCTGAATTACTATACCTGTATCATTAGTTACAGTTATTGGCACAATTTTACCTCGTAAAATATTTTTTCTCTAGGGATAACTTACCATAACATTTAAATTAAAACATACCAAAATGGGAAAAAAATTATAAAACAATAAAAAATAAAGATAAAATTAAAAGGATTAACTTTTGTAAAATACAAAAATTAATCCTTATTAATTAATATTTAAAACAAGTACACTAGATTTTTATTATTTTAATTACTTTTTGTCTATTTGTTCTAATTCATTGAGAACATCATTTACTGTATTATATATTTCTTTTTCTGTCCCCTGTTTAATTTTAGTATTATCTATTACAAATTCTACTCCATATATTTTTAATTGAGAAGGAGTTCCATCCATTAAAAATCTAAAATTTGCTCTTATTCCACTTTCTTCTGGAATTGTTATATTTAAAATTGGATGTAGAGAGTATGAAACATAACCTTCTTTATCTTTTAACTGCAATGATTTTTTTTCAGATAAATTTATTAGTCTTATTATTTTATCTGTTTTATTTTTTAAGCCTACTTTTACTTCATAATATTTAGCAGTTTTTTCAACAGAGATAATATTACAATCAATATGTTCAAGAAATGTCTTTTCATCCAATATTATTGTAGCATCATCTGTACTTTCTCCTTCAACTCTTCCTTTATCAATTCCTTTTTTTAATCCTTTTAATATGTTCTTACCTGTTGAAACTGCTCCTGAAACTGCCTCAGTAACACCTTCTGTAACTAAAGAATCTTTCTTTTCTTCTGAATATGTGACTCCAGCAAATACAATACATAAAACAAGCAAACATTTTTTCATGAAATCTTCCCCTTTTGTAATTTTTTATAGTTAAAGTTATTATATCATATAAAACATTATTTTTCTTTTAATATAATTTTAATTATGCCATATATTTCTTCATTACATTTTTATTTATCTAAAATGTTTTTTATAAAAAATAAATATTCTATTAAAATCTACATTTTTTAATAAAAAAACTAATAATTAAATAGAAAAACATTTTGTTTTATTGTATTCTATTCACTTTTCCCACCCCTTTATAATTTTTATAACCTATGATTATATAATCAAATTTTATATTTTCAATAATATCTTTATAATATTTAAATAATCTGTTATTGAGGCATTTATTATTTTTCTCCCTTTAAATATATACTTACTTATATAAATTACATTAATATAATATTATATTTCAAACAAATAATATTTCCACCTTTATTCCGCCATATTAATATGCTATACTAAATTTAAAAAGGAGTAATATGATAAAAAAATTTAATATTTTTATTTTTAGTATTGGAGTTTTACTGATTATTTTTACTATTTTTTTGGATTTCTTTACAAGTTTTCATTTGCCTTTTATAAGAAAATACATATCCTTTATATACTATTCAACAGTTCTTATTTATTGGCTAAATGACAAAAAATTTAATTTAAAATATTTTTTTTATTACCTCATAATTTCTATTTATTTTAATTTTTTACTTGGTAATACTATTTTTCATATTCTTTTTAATGCTTTTTTTTCTAATCATTTTATAATTTGTGAAAAATTTTTTACTATTGTAGTTGTTGGTTTTAGTGCTAGCTTATTAAATTCTTTTTTATATAATTATTTCAAAAAAAAATCTAGTATTTTTTGATACTAGATTTTTTAGTAAATTTATTCATTATATATTTCTTCTTTTGTAAAAACTTTATTTTCTATTAATATTCTATCTATATTTTGTTTTGTTACCAATCTTCCTGTGATAAGATGTGAGGCTATTTTCTTTCCACTTTTATTATCATATTCTGCATTTATATTGACAGGTTTATTCTGTATCATATTAAATGCTTCATCTATAGCTGTATCTGCCAATTCTTTCAAATCCATATAAATTGTTACATCTTGTTTTTCGTTTAAAATTCTTCTAATTGCACTTAATTCTGCGTCCATTCCTGTTATAGCTACATTTTTCTTTATATTTAATTCTTCTAAGGCTTCTGCACATCCTTCAGCTATTTTATCATTAGGTGCTAATATCGCATCTATTTCATTATTATTTGCTTTTATTGCTGACATGACTAATTCTTTAGCTACTTTAGGAGACCAATTAGAAATTGAAGTATCCAAAATTATATTAATATCATTCTTTATTGGCTCTATATATCTCAATGCTCCTTCATATAATAAATTAGCATTGTCATCATTTTCATCCCCTTTTAAAATAATATAGTTCCCTCTATAAACTTTTTCAGCCAAATATTGTCCCTGCATCTGTCCCATTCTTTTACTATCATACCCTATATGTAAATCAATTTTTTCTTTTAAAATAATTCGTGCATAACTTATAATTTTTACTTTATTTTTTTCAGCATACTTTATAATTTTACTCATATCATTTCCATTACGTGGGGTAATAATCAATACATCAATTCCACTATTGATTAATTCAAAGCAATCTTTTTCCTGTGTTTTAGACTCATTTTTTGTATTTAATTTTATCTCAATTTCAACCCCTAGTTCATCTGCCCTTTTTTGCATATATTCTTTTTCTTGTTCCCACCTTGCAGCATTTCCTACTGCTAAGGATACCCCTATCTTTCCCTTACTTTTATTAATGTCTTTACAGCCAATCAGACTTATAAAAAAAATCATTAATCCTAAATACAATAAAATCTTCTTTAACATATAATCCCCTCTTCATATATTTTTTGAAACTCTTCTTCTGCCATAGGCTTAGCATAATAATACCCTTGAGCTACATAACAGCCAGAATCTTTCATTAATTTTATATTTTCAATCATTTCAACACCTTCTACCACTACTTTTATTCCTAATTTTTGAGCAAGGTCCACTATTACTGAAAAAATTATATTTCTTCTTTGAGGATTAGAGCTTTCATCTAAAAATCCTTTATCAATTTTTAAAATATCAATTGGAATATCTTTCAGCATATTTAAAGAAGAATATCCAGTACCAAAGTCATCCATAGAAATCATAAGTCCTACCTTATGTAATTCTCTGATAAAGTTTTGTATTAATTTATAATTATCAAAAATAACAGTTTCTGTCATTTCAATCTCAACTAATGAAGTTGGAACATTATATTTATCAAGCTTATCCATTATGTTTTTAAAAAAATTTTTATCATTAATATGTAACTTTGAAAAATTAACAGATATTGGGGTACACTCTATTCCTTTATCTAAATTATTTCTTAAAAACTTCAAAACTTTTTCAAAAATTATCATATCTAATTCTACAATCATTCCTGTTTTTTCACAAATTGGAATAAATTCGAAAGGAGATATAAGTTTTCCATCCTTAGTTTTCCATCTGGCTAACGCTTCAGCACCAACTAATTTATTCGTATTAATATTAACTTTAGGCTGATAATATGGTATTAATTCTTTTTTATCAATTGCTTCTCTTAGCATTTTTTTTAACTTTTCATTTTTTAGAATTTGAGAATTAAATTCTTCTGAATAAAACCCAAGTGTCTTATTCATTATTTCTTTTACAGAATTAGCTGCTATATTTGCTTTATCTATCATTAAATTTACATTTTCAAAAATATCATTTATTGAATATACTCCCCCAGAAAAATAAATAGTTGCACCCTCATCGTAATTTAATGGTTCTAAAATATCATTTAAACGTTCTATTGAAAACTCTTCAAGCAGAATAACAAAATTATCAGCTGATATTCTAGCAATTCTTTCATTTGCTGTTAATTTTTCTTTATTTTTTCTATAAATATCTTTTAAAACTTTATTTCCAAATTCAAAACCATAAAAACTATTTATATATTTAAATTTTTTTATGTCAAACTTTAATATATGATATTTTTTTCCTGGATTATTTAATAGTATTTGTGGTAAATCTACAATAAATTTATTGTAACTATCCCCTTTTGTAACATTATCAATAAACGCAATATTTTCTAATTGAATCTGTTGTTTATTTTTATAATCTAAAAAATATAGACCACTGAATAAAAAAACAAAAATTATAATAAAAAGTATGAAATAAAATATTTTAACTACCATATTTCCATTTCTTGATATTATTTCAGTAGAAATAGTAGAAATAAGATACCAGTCATGAACCTCTTTTATAGGAGTATATGTTAAATAGAATTTTTCACTTCCTCCTATTTCAATAAATCCACTTTTATTTTCCATTATATCTCTTTTCAATTGCTCTGATTTTTCTTTATTTCCTTCTGAGTAAAGTACTCTAAAATAATTATCAGTTTCTCTATTGTATTGCTCATAATTTGAAGTTATTAATATATAACCTTGACTATTAATTATATATGTATTTCCTTTTGAAGAAAATAGAGGAACAGAACATATATCATACATTTCTTCTGGAGTAAATTTTTTTTGTATGGTTCCTATAATCTTCCTTTTATATTTTATAGGTACACTTATTATAAACATGTCCTCACCATTATCTCTGGAAATAATTCTTTCTGAGATATTATTTATTCCTTGAATTGACAGTTTAAAATAATTTCTTCCAGAAATATCAATAACCTTATTAAGAAAAACAGCCTCTCCTCTTTTATTAGAAAAGTATACATCTTTATTATTTTTACTTTTATAATACTTTAAAAATATTTTTTTTATAGTTTCATCATTTATTTTTTCATTATTTTTTATCTCTTCTTTTTTTATTTCTTCTTCAATTAAATAAGAAATAAAATTTAAATTATTTATCTCTAATTTTAATTTATTTGTAATCACTTCCTTATTTTGATTAATAACTTCTGATAAATGTATATTCACATCTGAGTAAAGTAAATTTTGTACATGTCTCATTAAAACTATTACAAAAATTCCAATGATAATATTAAAAAATATTATTGAGGCAATAATTTTTTTCTTTTTCAATTTAAGTTTTTTCATAATTTCACCTAGTTTAATTTTATATCCTCATATTATCATAAACACTCTTAAAAAACAATATTTAAATCGATTTTTAACTGATTATTTTTTCTAATAAATTTAATATTATTTTCAATTTTCTTTTTATATAAAATCTTATTTTTTTCTCTGTTTTCTCTAAAATCTAAATTATAAATTTAATTTTTCTTTTACATTTTTCTTACTATATCAATATGTTTGTTTTTTATTTTTTCTACCATATAATCAATTATCTATTTATCTTTGAAGATTGTATTTCTTTCTCTTGTTATTAGTTTTTCTATCCCAATTGCTTTTCTTGTCAGGCACTTCTTCCAATTCATAATCATATCTTACAATCCTACTAATAAATCTGTTTATTTTTTAACATCTTTCTTTTTCTAATAAAATTTTTTATATTTTTAAGTTCTATTATTTTTACTTTTCAATGAAATGTTATATTCTACTATTTCATATTAGTTTAAAAAGCAATATAAATAAAGTTGCAGAATCTAAAAATTTAAAAATTTCTATAAAAACTGAAAATTAAATTTTTATCTTATAAATTTTAGAATTTCTTTTTTGGGGACATTCCATATATAAATTCTTTTTTCTCAATTTTATTTAGTTTTTTCTGAATATAATTCCCATTAAGAGGTATTAATTATTTTTTAAACGTATTTTTTATCTAATAAACATTAAAAATTGACTTTGACATTTATAAAAAAAAGTGTATTATATTAGTAAGTTATGAGAGTTGATAATACTCTTTAAAAGAATTTTTTAAACTTTTTAGGAGAAAGTATGAAAAAAATATTAGATGAATTAAATGAAATTGTTTATATAATTGAATTAAAAACTTATAAGCTGCTTTACTTAAATGCTTATGGACTGGATTTATTTGGTTATAAAAATTTTAATGAAGTAAAAAATCACAAATGTTTTGAAATATTTTATAAAAAAGATTTTCCATGTTCATTTTGTAATGTAAACCGTATTAGTGAAAAAGAATCACATCAATGGGAATGTAAAAATCCAATTATTAATAAATATTTATTAAAAAAAGAAAAATTAATTAAATGGAATGGAAAAATTGTTCATTTAGTTACTGCAACTGATATTACTAAAAAAGAAAATGAAAAAATTATTTTAGAACAAACATTGAAAAATGAAAAAATTGTTTTAGAGTGTATAAAAATGATGCACTCTTCTTCAGATATTAGTACTGCAATTAATAATACTCTTGAAACAATGGGAAATTATTTAAATGGAGAACGAGCATATATCTTTGAATTAAATAAAAATAATACTTTAGATAATACTTATGAATGGTGTGCTGAAGGAATAATGGAAGCTAAAAACTCACTGCAAAATATATCTTTAGTTGATTTTAAAAGATGGATTGATAAATTTATATATGATCTTCCAATAGTTATAGAAAATTTAGAAGATATCAAAGAAATAGAGCCTATTGAATATTCAACTTTAAAACCTCAAGGCATTCATTCTTTAATTGTTCTTCCAATCATAGAGAATAACAATTTCCATGGTCTTTTTGGTATAGATAATCCTCCTAAAGAAAAGATGAAAAATATAATTGATATTTTAAGAATACTATCATATTTCTTTTTAGAAATGCTCCAACGTAAAAACTTATTATTAGAGTTAGAAAATTTGAGTTATTATGATTCTTTAACAGGAGCTTTAAATAGAAATGCCTTCATAAAAACTAAAGAAAATTTCAGCCAAAATATGGAAAATGGATTAGGAATTTTATTTATAGATGTAAATGGATTAAAAGATATAAATGATAACATAGGGCATACTGCAGGAGATGAACTTATAATAAATGTTTTTAAAGCTATAAATAAAATTTTTATAAAAGATTCAAAATATAGAATTGGAGGAGATGAATTTATTGTTTTTTCTAATTCTATGACTTATGATGAGTTTTCCTTAAATGTCTTAAAATTAAAACAAAATTTAAAAAGTTCAAATGGTCCATTAGCTTCAATTGGGCATATTTGGGCATCTAAATCAGAAAAAATAGATAACTTAATAAAAATAGCAGAAGAAAAAATGTATGTAGATAAAAAAATATATCATAATAAAAAAGTAAAGCTTAAAAATAAAATTACCTCATGCACAGAAAAATAATTTTTTCTGGGTATTTTTGTTGTTTAAATAAAAATCAATATCAGGAGAAAAAAATGAATAAATTCGGAAAGTTTATTAAACCTATTTTTTTTACATTATTAGTAGCTGCCTGCTTGATTTCTATAAATTCCATCATTCAAATAAAGAGATATAGTCGTTGGATTAATTATCTGGGAATAGTCAGAGGAGCGTCTCAAAGAGTTTTTAAATTAGAAACTAATTCTCTTCCAAATGATGATCTTATAAGGTATGTTGATGAAATTTTATTTGATTTATTAAATGGAAATGGAAAATATAATTTACCTCGTATAAGTGACAAGGAATATAATAATAATTTATTAGAATTAAATAAAAAATGGAATGAAATAAAAAATAATATTTCTGATGTAAGAAATGGAAATGAAAAATCTCAGTTCTTAAATTTAAGTGAAGATTTTTTTAATCTAGCTAATAGCACTGTTTTCTCTGCTGATAAATATACAAGAATTTATTCAAGCAAACTTATGTTTTTAATAATCATATTATCTATAATTTCTTTAGTCACATGTATAGTTATCTTTATTCTTCAACTAAAATATCAAGTATTTCTTGAAAAAACAAATGATAAATTTAGAAAATTAATATTCAAAGATGAATTAACTGAAGGAAACAACTTAAAACAATTTAAAATAGAGGCTGATATTTTAATCAAAGAAAATAAAAATGATAAATTTGCTATTATTTATTTAGATTTTGAAAATTTTAAATATTGTAATGATATTTTGGGATATAAATATGGAGATTATATTTTAAAAGAATATAATAGACTCCTTGAACTGGATAATCAGAAAAAGGAAACTAGTGGAAGAGTTTCTGGAGACATATTTGTTATATTAAGAAAATATTATAATAAAAATGAATTATTAAAACGTCAGTTGAATCTTGACAAGCATTTTAAAGAATTTTTAGAAAAAAACAACAACAGCTATCAAGCCTCAATTTATGGTGGAATATGTTGTCTAGAAGATATTGATGAAAATAATACTAATATTAAAATAAAAAATTTGATAGATAAAGCCAATTTTGCTCAAAAAACAATAAAAGGTGGAATAACTAATTATACATTCTATGACAAGTACATAAAAAATAAAATGCTGGAAGAAAATTTTATAAAAAATAATATTAATAAAGCAATCAATACAGGAGAAATTTTAACATATTTCCAGCCTAAAGTAGAATTAAAAGAAATGAAAATTGAAAGTGCTGAAGCTCTGACAAGATGGAATAATAATGGAAAATTTATATCTCCTAGTATTTTTATTCCTATTTTAGAAAAAAATTTTTTAATAAATACTTTAGATCAATATATATTTGAAAGTGTATGCCAGTGGTTGAAAAAACAACTTGATAATTATAAAAGAGTTATTTCAATTTCTGTAAATGTTTCTAAAATACAATTTTATAGTACAGATTTTATAAAAATATACACTGATATTAAAGAAAAATACAATATTCCTGACAGAGTAATAATAATTGAATTTACAGAATCTATTATATTTGATGATATGAAAAAAGTAGAAAAAATAATAAATGAACTTCATAATAATGGTTTCTTATGTGCTATGGATGATTTTGGAAAGGGCTATTCTTCTTTAAATACTCTAAAAAATATGAAAGTTGATATTATTAAATTCGATTCATTATTTTTTGATGACAGTGAATATAAAGAAAGAGAAAAAATAATTATAGAAGAAATAGTAACCCTTGCAAATAGGTTAGATATGAAAACAGTAGCTGAAGGAATAGAGAAAACAGAACAAGTTGAATTTTTAAAAGAAATCAAGTGCGATTTAATACAGGGATATGTATTTTATAAACCTATGCCTCTGTCAGATTTTGAAAAAATAAACAATATTGACTGGATAACCATAGAAAATTAATTATTTAATTTTAAATAAACATCAAATATAAAATACCAGAAATATTAAATCTCTGGTATTTTTATCGTTTTTAATTAAATTTATACTGAACTTCAAATTCTTTAATAAGATTATTTTAAAATTTATTTCCATTATATAAAGCTTAATTTTAGCTATTTACTCTTTCATCTCTGACTATAAATGTCCAAATTACTATCTATTGATGAAATAACAGAAGAGTTTTTCTGCATGAAAGTGCTGTAAAAGCAATATTGTTGTCTGCCTCTTTTCTTAGCATTATATAAAGCTTTATCAGCCTGTTGAAAAAGCAGTTCATAATTTCTTCCATTTTCTGGATAAATAGAGACTCCCATACAAATAGAAATTGAAAATTCTTCAAATTTACCACAGATATTTTGAAATAATTGTTTTACCAATACTTCTATGTTACTATTTTCATTATAAGAAAAAAATATTAAAAATTCATCTCCTCCAATTCTGGAAGCAATATCCTCCTCTTTTATATTTTTAAGTATTCTTTTGGCCACTTCTTTGAGTACTTTATCTCCAAACATATGTCCATATTTATCATTTGCAATTTTAAAATAATCAAGATCTATAATAACTAATGCATAGTGCTTTTTATTTTTTAATTTTAATTCTGCTTCAATCAATTTACGGATTGATACATGATTATAAAGCTTAGTTAAAGAATCTTGTTCTACTTTCATTTTTAATATTTCCATTTGTGTATATTCTTCATGTATATCCATTATTTTTCCAATGCTTCCTGTTCTTTCATCATCTTCACTATTACTCCATAGAGGTCTGGCTATTATTTTATGCCAGCGCCACTGTCCCTGAACATTCAAATTATATGTAGCATGTATTACAGGATGATTAACACTTGCCTGTCTTAAGCGATCTGCTAAATCTTTCAAATCTTTTAATTTGAATACTGATCTTAATTTTTCATTATTTAAAGGGTGTACTGTAATTTCATCTAAACCAAGTCTAACAACTCCCCAGTCAGAAATAGTTAATAAATCTGAATCTTCATTATATTCAAACATTATTTCTTTTGCCATAGAGGCAAAAAATTGAAATTTTATACGTTCCTGTTCTAAAAGTGTCATTGTACGCTTAGAAGGTTTACTAAAATTTTGTTTTTCTATAAGTATATTATTAATATCAATTGAAGTAGGCAATAATACTGCATTTTTTTCTTTTTCTATTTCAATAAAAGGAGCAACTTCTTTAAGACACTGCAATAAAAGAGGACTAAAGACCCCACATTCTCCATTTAAAATCATTTGTACAGCATTTTCAGAAGAATAAGTGGGTTTATAAATTCTCTCATTCGTAAGAGCATCATAAACATCTGCCAAAGCAACTATTTGGGCAGATATTGGAATCTCTTCTCCTTTAAGTCCATCAGGATATCCACCTCCATCATAACGTTCATGATGCCAACGACAGATATCATGTGCAATTTGTAATAATCCATCTTTTTTATACTCAGGAACTTTTTCTAATATTTGTGCTCCAATAATAGTATGATTTTTAATAATTTCAAATTCTTCTGTTGTTAAACATTTAGGTTTATTTAATATTTCTTGAGAGATAGAAATTTTTCCTATGTCATGCATACAGGAAGCATTAGCAATAAGAGAAATCTGTACAGAATCTAGAGAATATTGATCTGTCATTTGAATTAAATGTCGCAGTAATAGTTCTGTAAGTGTTCGAATATTTAATATATGCATACTGCTTCCACTATTGCCGAATTCAACAATATTAGCTAATATTTCTATCATTAAAAAGGTTTTCTGTTCTTTTTCTAAAAATTGCTCTGCAATTGTATCTTCCATTATTTTTTGTTTTGTGTAAAGCATAATCGTATTTTTAACTCTATGTATTATAGTATTTTCATCAAATGGCCTGTTAATATAGTCAATTGCTCCTAAATTATATGCTTTGTTTATATAGGCAGATGAAGTTTCTGCTGAAATTGTAATGATAGGAATACTTTTTAAATATCTGCTTTTATTCATGATAGATAATACTTCAAAACCATCCATTTTAGGCATCATAATGTCTAAAAGAATTAGTGATATTTCAGAATACTGTTTATCCAATATTGAAATTGCTTCTAATCCATTACCTGCTTCTATAATTTCATATTGAGCTGACAGCATATCTGATAATATGGAACGATTAATATCTGCATCATCTACAATTAAAATTTTATACTTTTCTTTCATTTACCCATCCCCAGTTTTGCATATTTTTTCTTTAGATTATTCATTTTTTAAGTTTTTAATCAGATATTCTATTTTAATTGACTTTGATATATAATCATTACTTCAAGTGTCATACCAGAAACTAAAATATTAACTGTAAGAACTATAATAACTTGCTTCAGTATCATCTTGCTGTAGACACTGGATAAAGCTGTTGCTCTTTTATAACAATTGAACTAGTATTTCAATATTGAATTCAGCACTTTGACATTAGCCAGCATGCTCTTTATAAATTTAAAAGTTTTTGGGTACTTAGAAAAATTTAACAAGCATTCTTAAAATTATTTTTATAATCCTCAGCAAAATATCCAATTTTTTAATAACAACAATTATTATTCTAATAAAATAAGAAAATCATTGCTTATTAAATACTTAACAATTTTAATATTTTTATAATTTAAAATAAAACTTCTCAATTAACTTTCTGTATATTTTACCATTTATTACTAAGTTTAAATAATTATAATAATTTTTGAATTTTACTTTTCAAAATAAAATATATATGAAATACACCTTTCCTTATATCATATCAAATATATCCTTTAAAATCAACAATTACGCACTTGTACACTGTTACAAAATTAGTATTTATACATATTTTATAACTATGATAAGATTTGTCTACATTAAATATCTTGAAGGATATTTAGAACATCTAATCTTTTAGTTAGCAAAAGCAGATGCTTTATAAATTAATAAAAAAATAAATTCAATAAAATTAAAAAAAGAATATAATTAATTTATTTTTTAAAAAATTTATAAAAGATAAGTTTAGCTTTTTCATATCAATTCATTTTTGTTTAAAAAATATCATATATATGAATTATAACTTTTTCATCTATTAAAGAATTTTATTTTTATTATTAATGCCTAAAATTTTTCTTAATAAAATTTGAAAAGTGTTGTTATTTGTGATAAAATTAAAAAAAAATATTATTGCCACCGGGTAAGCATTTGTATATATCGTTAGGTCTAAGAAGATATGTATGAATGTTATTTTTTTATGAAAATATTTTAGGAGGTTTCCATGAGTAAATTTATTATAGATAATTCTTTTTGGGAATTATTTCCTAATGCAAAATTAGGTGTAGTATTATTGAAAGATTTTAAAAATTCTAATGATTCACCTCAAGAAATAAAAAAATTTCTTGAAAGCAGCAATGAAATTGCTAAAAATTTTTTGACTAGTGAAATTTTTAGTGAAAATACTGTAATTAAAATATATCGTGATGCTTATCAGAAATTTAAAACAAAAAAAGGAGCTAGATGCAGTATTGAAGCACTTTTAAAACGGGCAGAAAAAGGAAATCCTGTTTCAAGTATTAATACATTAGTAGATATTTACAATGCTGTTTCCTTAAGATTTGCCCTGCCATGTGGTGCTGAAGATATTGATACCTTTGCAGGTGACCTTCATTTAACTATCACTGAAGGTAACGACTCATTTTATCTGATTGGAGATACTGAGCCATCTCCTACACTCAAAGGTGAATTATGCTATAAAGATGATATTGGAGCTGTATGTCGTTGCTTTAACTGGCGTGATGGTGAAAGAACAATGATTACAGATAAAACTAAAAATGCTTTTATTGTAATCGAATTATTAGCTCCAGAAAGAGAAGAAGATTTAAGAAATGCCTTAAAGATGTTAGAAGAAAAATGTCAAAAATATCTTAATGGTGATGTTAAAACAGCAATGCTGACTATTGATAATGCTGAATTAGAATTACAGTTTTAATTGTATCTTTTAAATAAGTATACAGCAAAATAGTATTATAAAAAATAATAGTATTTATTTAAAGTTTCCCATTTTTAACAGAAATGGGAAACTTTAACATTATATATTAATATTGTGCTTCTGAAAGTACTTTATCCTCTCCTAAATCTTTATTAAGAATTAAAATTATATTTACATCAACATCTGTATTTAAATATCCTCTAACTTCATCTGCTATTTCTCCAGCAATTTGATTATAGATTTTTTTATCAAATTTTTTCCAATCTCTCTCATTAAAAGTACTTTCTGTTTTTAAAATGACAAAAGGAACTCCATCAGTTATTCCAATATCAATATCAGTTATTTTTAATTTATGATTTCCATCTGTAATATACTCATGATTTAACTCCATATTTTCTTCAAAAAGAGTAAATTTTTCATCAGCAAAAGATAATGTAGAAATAATTAACATTAATAGTATCACAATTTTAGTTCTCATCAGTATCCTCCTAATAGTATATATAATTTTTAATAAAATATCTTATATTTAAATCTATACTGCTTTAAAATTAATTTCCTTTTTAGTTTTTATACAAACTTTTTATATTTTTATTAATTCAAAATATTTTTAATTACTTCTAATTTAAATTCTAAAGTATATTTATTCATAAAAAATGAACCCTTTTCATTAGACATATTGTCCAACTTTTTGGGTTCACTTCAATTTAATTTTCTCTTTTCATACTTTCTTTATATTCAATATTTCTTTACCTACAAATAAATCGCTTTCTAAAAATTTCTCTATGGTTATATTTAAAGGTACTGGAACAGAATTTTCACAATCATATAAAAATACTACTTTTAATAAAGGAGAGTAATTTTCACTCTTTAAATATCTGAGGAGTTCTCTATAATTCCATTTAAGACATTCTAAAGCCAATTTAAGTTCATCATGATGCGTCAGTTCAGAATATTTAAATTCTGGAACTTCTACTTTAAAAGAAGCTTTTTTTCTTGTCATAAAACTTTCTCTTAAGAGGCTGTGAACTTTTACCATAGAATTTATCAGTCTTTGTTCGAGTTTATTTTTTACTACTCTTTCCATATGAGATACTCCTTTTTATTTAAATTATATCACCATTAGTGAAAAATCTAAATATTTATGATTATTAATTATTTAATTAATTTTTTTAAGTTCTCTCTCCAATAAACTTTTAAACTTTAAATTTATTCCTTTTCCTGTGATTTATCTTCTGGTAAAACATATTCATATAATACTACATCTGTAACACCTATTTCAGCTAATTTAGTTCTGCTTTCCTTTTCAACTATTTTATATGCTGATTTTTTAGTATGTTTTCTTGTATATCTATTCATCATTCCTAGTAATTCTTTCTTTTCTATCTCAGAAAGCTTGTCCCAATCTTTTAAATCTATTAATATTTCTCTGTCTTCTATTACTACAACTTCATTTTTTAAAAGATTATTTACTTCTTCATCATACTCACATGCATAAATAAAATTAAAAAAAACTAATCCTAAAATGACTATTAATCTTTTTCTCATAAATCTATCCTCCTTTGATTTTTATATTTAATTTGATTGTCTAATTAAAATTATATATTAATAACTTTTAAAGTCAATTAAATTAAATTTTGTATGTTTTTATTTTCCATTATAATTATCTCTAATATTAATTTTTTCGATTAAAAAATTTTTTTTATTTTATATGTTGTTTTCCATCTATTTTCCGTACTTTTTTACTCATAATTAAAAAATAATATTACTTTTTAACTATCATAAATAATATTTATTTTTATCCAAATAAAAAATAAAACAGATGAAAAAATTTCATTTCATTTTTTATCATATGATATTGTTATTAAAATATTTAGAGTTAGCTTTTATTGTGTATTTTTTAAATATAATTTATTTTTGGTTATGGATGTATTTTCCTCTATCTCTTTCAGCTTTATCTTGCTTATATACAATTCTGATAGATCTTTAAATAATATTTTTTCTTCTTTGTAATCAAGATATTTTATTAAATTAATATTTACTATAGTTCCTCGCTCAACTTTATAGAAATTAGCAAATTCAATTAAACTAGTTTCAACAGTAGAAAAATTAATTTTTAATGTAAAAATCTCTTTATTTAAAATATTGAATTGTACTCTTCTGGATACTCTGCAGTAATTTATATAAGTTACTTCAGAAAATTCAAGAATTCCTTTCTGATAAATATCACTCAAATAAAATTGGGTATATTCAGTTTGAGTATTTTTTAGTTTTTCTATACTTTTTTCAATTTCATAGATATCCTGCCTTAAAATACAGTCTGTAACCTGTTTATTTAAAAATAAAGTCCGCATTTTTTGAATATCATTTTTTCCCAAAACAACAATAATTGGAATTCCTCTTAAAAAAATATCCCTTATTTTTAAATCTGCTTCCTTAGAAGTAATATCTATTATAAAAATTTGAAAATCTGCATCACTTCCATTATATTCTACAAACTCATAATCTAAAACTTCTCTTAAAAGAATAAGCAAATTCTCCTGAATGTCCGTTCCTATCTTAATCATAAAAACTTATCTCCTTATAAATAGAGTTGAGTCTAATATTGCTTGCTATACTTGAAATATTTTCGGCTAATTTAAATAAATATCTTATTTCCTCTACATTTAGTGATGTTGAACCTTCCTCAATAAATATAATTCCAACACAGGGATTTTTATTAAAAGCTAATCTTATTCCAAAGGAATACTTTTCATCTTTTATATTATCTTTTTCTATATATAAATCATCTTCTGGGAAGTCAAGTTCGTATATATATTCTTTAATTGCCTCATTATTAAAAAATAATTTTATATTAACAGATTTTATATTAATATTTTTCTGAATTTCTTTTTTCAATTCCTCCTTAAACTCAAGTTCATTTTGAGCTAGACATAATTTATTATATGCTTTCTCAATATTTTTATCTTTAAATACCATAATTTTCTTTAATGCTTCAGTATAAAAATCTAATATAAAAATAGTAAATAAAATTAAAAAAGGTTCTTTCAGAGTCTTGAAATAGAAAAGAACAATATATGAAATGGTAAATCCCAATATATATCGTACTACCCTATTTATATTCTGATTGTAAATCCTTAAATTAACAAAGCAAATTCCCCAGTAAATACACATATATTCAATTAATCTTATAAAATAATATAAATTTATAGCTTTTGGAAATAATAAATAAAAAAATTCTAAGAAAAAATATACAGCAATAATTGCAATCCAATAAAATTTATTAGCAAATTCAGCAAATTTTTTATTTATAATTAAATTAAATAACAGTATGATCAAAATTATTCTTCTTAAATTAATAAATTTGTAAAGTCCTTGTAAAAAGATTAAAATCATTTCATGATGATGAGATAAATGTGCATAAACTTTTGGAAAAATCAGATTTACACAAATTATTACATAATGAAATAAAGTTAAAGTAAGCAATATATAAACAAAAATTCTCATTTTTTTAAATTTTTTATCTAACATATGATTTAAAACATATAATATAAGAATACATCCTAAAATAAATGAAATTGAAAAATCTGTAATTACCATAAAATTATTTTGAATATCACCTTTAATAGAAAAAAATAACTTTGCCATTAAAAGAAAAAAAGAGATGTTAAGGACTTTATCCTTTTTTATGTGATCTTTTATTTTTATATAAACATTAAAATTCAAAATAATAAGTGCTAAAGTCACTGCATTAAGAACAATTTTTTGATTTCGTGAAAATATATCTCCTTGAAGATGTATTATTATTTTTTTCCATGTATCATTTTTTACAAAAGGAACATATTTAACTTTATTATCATAATCAATTTTCAGTAAATATTCACCATTAGGAACATTAAAAAATAGTTTACCACTTATAAAATTTTTTGTTTTAAAATCTAAATGAGTTCCATTTAAAGTAAAAATTGAATATTCTCCAATATTTCTATCTAAAACTTCAGTATACTTTATTTGAGGAATAATATAAACAAAATTATTTTCATTTCTAGAATCATATTTTAATATTAAAACTAAAAAAATACTTATAACCCCAATACATAATAATATTTTTTTATTCATTTTATCTCCTTAATATTATTTTTAATAATATAAGTTTTATCCTAATTATCATTCTCTTTTTTTAATTTTTAGAAATAAATAAAAGTCTTTATTTTTATAAAAAAATCAAGAAAAAATTTTCATAACTTCTTCTTGATTTTTATTTTAAAATTGAAAAAAGAATAATAAATTTAATTAAAAACTAAATATATTATTTTCAAACTTTGTTTTTATTTCAAGGATAACATTTTTCAGAAATTTAGTAAAGATATATTTAATATTGTATTCATAATATATTTTCAATTTTCAAATAACAAATATGTTTAATAATAATCACAATTTTTATTTCTCCTTTGAACATATTGATATTATTTTATGATGTAATTGTCATTGCCAAGATACACCCAATTAGTAGTAAAATACATCCTATTAATATTCTTTCCATTTTTACCTCCTTATTTTTGGATAAGAAATCATTTTTTTCTTTTAAAAGTATTTTCTACCATTATTAGTAAATAGACATATTATTTTTTTACATGTTAAAATTTTCCTTTAGATTTTTTCCCTGCTTGAATACTATCTTTTTTTGTGCTGGTATTTTCCCTGTCTTTTTTGTTCTTGGATTATTAAATATTCTTTCATTTGTTTCTTTCACTTCAAATTTTCCCCAGCCTTTAAGTTCAAGTTTCCCATCTTTTTTTAAAACATCAATTATTGATTCCCAAAAAACTTCTACTTTCTCTTTTGCTGTTTTTATATTTTTTAAATCCCTTTTTTCTTTCAATTCTTTTATAAAATCTACTTCTTTCATAAGCTCTATCCTTTCATATCATTTTCATCTTCTAATGCAAGCTTAAAAAGTTCTATTAATATTTCTGTATTATTTCTTTTTTCTCCATTAATTTCTCGTAATTCTTTTAGTTTATTTTTGATAAAAATATATTCTTCTTTTGTAAACCAGCAACCATACAAACGATATTTCTGCAGTTCATTACTTTTACTTTTTTTTATTTTCATATATTTTCCCTACATAATTGCTTTGTAAATATCTATTATTTCTTCTTTAGCAACAATTTCTGCTTCTAATTCCCCTTTCATAGTCCTGCATTTCTTTAAAAGTTCTTTATAATCCTCTTGATAATATCTATATTGCTCTACTTCAATTATATATTTTTCTGTTTCTAAAATTTTCTGGTATTTTGCTCTTAATGATATCAATGCTTTTTCAGCTTCTTCTGCTTCAGTTTTTCTTTGATTATACATAGCTGCTTCTTCTGCTTCCAACTGCTGAAAAGTAAGTTCAAGCTGTTCAAATGTTGATGCTGCTTCTATTGCAGAATATGACACAGTTGATATTACTAACATACATCCTATCAGAATTTTTTTCATAACTTCCCTCCTATTTATTTTCTTCTTTTTTTACTTCTTCTGTTGATATAGGCGTATATTCTTTCAACAAATCATTTATTTTATATTTTTCAACTATTCCATTTATTACTTTTACTTTTTCCTCTCCAAGCTTCTGATTAAATAAAGCTTGCTGAAGCTGAGGATATATATCCATTGTATTTTTATCTTTTAAGAATTCGGCATTGTTTTTATATACTTCCAAAAGCTCATAATCATATATTTGAACTGTTTTCTGGGCTATTGAATTAAGATAATATTCTATCTCCATATTAAGCCTCATTTCCTCTAGATATTTCTTCTCTTCTTCTGTATATTCTTTATTCTCCATTTCAGTAAGTATAGCTTTCCTCACTAAAAGTTGAGCTATCCCATCTTTATTCCCATTTAATTTTTTCAATTCTTCTTTTGTTAATTTTATCTGCATATTCTCTCCTTGTTTCAATATTTCAAATATTAAAAATATTTTTTAATCCCTTACTTTGAATTTTTTTATAAAATTCTTTTAATTGTTTTTTCTCCTCTTTGCTGTAAATGTCTTTATTCAATTCTTTACTTATTAATTTAAGAAGCAATTCATCTAATCCTGCTTTATCTCCTATGTGAAATTTATTATACTTTTCAAAAAGATATATAATTATTTTTTTATTAGTTTTAAATTTAGGCTTTAATTTAGCAAGGCCTTTTTCTATTATATCGTATTCTTCACAACTGACTCTTATTCCTAATATAGTCTTAACTTTGTTTCCGCTTCCTAAAGGTCTTCCTCTTTTTTCTATTTTTGTACTCATATTTTTCACCTTTAGATAATAAACTGTCCCTATATAAGGGACAGTTTATTCAATTTAAAATTTATAATTGAATCTTACACCATATTTAATTGATGAATCTTTTCTATTTCCTTCATCTGCTGCCTCTACTTCAAATGTTACTCCCATATGGTTGGCTTTCTCCACTGTAAGTCCAATTTTTCCTGTAAGTTTTCCTTCTTTTTCTTCTGGAGTGATTAAACTGTAATATCCTTCTCCTCCATTTTTTAGTCTTGCTTTGTTTCCATCATAGTTATCTCCAAGTTCATATGCATATTTTACATCTGCTGTTACCTTTACTGATACATCATTTCCTGCATAGATTCTTTGTGATGCTTTCACTCCTGCTCCTGCCTGTGCGCTGAAGTAGTCATTATCTTTAATTTGTACTTCAAGTCCACCTTTGCTTCCAGCGCTTTCTTTAAAATCATCCACTTTTCCATATTCTAAGTCTAAATCAGCATATACATCCAGTTGTCTGGAAAGGTCTGTATAGATAACTTTAGTAAGTCTGTTGTCAAATGCTACAGAGTAAGTATTATACTCTCCTTTATTTTCATAAGTTTTATGAAGATTTAGTTTTCTCTTAGCGATATGTCTGTTGTATCCTAGTTCTATTCTTGACAGCCATGATACTTTATGCTCATCACTTAGATTTTTAACTCTGTGTACTCCTGCTCTTAATGAGTATACATCCTCTTTTGATCCACCATCATCAAAGTCAAACTTAGATCCGGCAAATCCTAATGTATATCCATATTTACTTCCGTATTCTATTCCTTCTTTTTCTTTCATATACAGAAGTCCCATTACTTTGTAATCATAATCATCTATTCCTAAAGTAGAATCTCTATAGTTTCCATCAGTATAGATAACACTGTATTTACTGCTGTCTTTAGTCAGATTGTATGATGTTTCCAGTTCATAGAAAGAGTTATCAAATGCTCTGTTGATATCCTGCATTCTTCCTTGAATAGTTGCATAGATATCTCCTCTGAATTCTGCTAGTTTTTTTGAAGCTTCTCCTGTAAATTTATTTTTTGCTGTTCCTTCTAAATAGTGGTTTAAGCCTTTCAGTATATCTGCATCTCTGCCTTTTCCTCCACTATTTTTTAAAATATTGTCAAGCCCTTTATCCATTGCATCAAACTGCTTTCCTATAGTCAGGTCAGCATATGGTCTCTTAGCTATTACAAGATCTCCTTTATTTGTTACTTTTGCTATAAATAACGGGGATGTCACTGGAGTAAGTTTTGTTCCTGTTATTGTGCTGGCAGCGGTATTTACAAATCCTTTTATCTTATATGAAATACCATTTCCTGTCAACGCAAAATTAGGCAGTATTCTTACATCTCCACTTACACTATGTGCATTAAACAGCGGTGTTTTTGTTGTTGCATCTACATAGGCTCCATTAACAACTATATTTCCTGCTGTTGATAGTGTTCCTCCTATTGCTGTATACTTATCATTTATCTTTATTGTTCCATCTGGCTGTATTATTACTGCTCCCACTCTTGCTGCTGTAAGTCCGCTTGTTTCCTCTTTTTTCCCACTTCCTGTTACTACTATATTTCCTGTATTTGTTATATTTCCTGTTCCTTCAATACCAGTTCCATTATTTACATGTATTGTTCCTCTGTTAATTAAATTTGCCTGGTTTCCTACCAGCATACCTATACCTTCATTAACAGTTATTGTTCCTCTGTTTTCTATTGTAGCTCCTGTATAAGCTGCCATTCCTACTGTTTTTCCTCCGCTAGATGCCAGTGTTCCACCTAAATTAATATTACCTCCAGCTTCATTTATTGCTACAGCTCCATCTCTTACCAGAACTCCTACTCCTCCATTATCTATATTCATTGTTCCAGTATTTGTAAATCTTGTTCCAGCTCCTGCTCCATATACTCCTACTGAGTGATCATGATTTACTGTTATCATTCCAGAATTTGTTGCTGCAGTTCCTCCTGACAAATACATTCCTATTGAGTTTTCATGTTTTGTTGTATCATTATGATCTCCATTTACATTTGTACTTCCTACAGTTATATTTCCTGAATTTGCCACTGTGTTATTTCCATTTGAGTAGATTCCTACTGCTGACATTCCAAGATTCATATCAGCATTGTTATTTATTGCAGCTGACTGTCCTGCATTTTGATTCAGGAATATTCCATATCCACTGTTTCCCACAGACCAGTTCCCTGCTGATGTTGAAATTGTTCCTGCTCCATTTGCCTTATAGATTCCTACTGATGCTGTTGAAGCCTTATTTGCTACTGCCATGGCTCCTGTATATGTTACATCTCCATTACCTTCACTTACAATACCTATACTTGTATTTGCGCCGATATTCATATTTCCTGTTACTATTGAGTCCATTCCTTTCGCATATACTCCTATTGCATTGTCTGTTCCTACTGTAATACTTGACATAGCAGCAGATATAGTTCCTCCAGTTCCTGCTCCATAGATTCCAAGACCATCTTTTCCAACAGTCATTGTTTGAGCCCCTGTTCCCTGAGTAATTGTACTTCCAGCTGTCATTCCCTTTCCAAATACTCCTATACTGTAATCACCTACTGAAATATCTCCAGCTCCTGTATATGTTCTGCCATTTAAAGAAACTCCTATTGATGAAGTTGATTTATTTCCTGATGCTGAAGAATTTCCAACTGAAAGATTACCATTTGCTGTAATCTGACTGCTCTCTCCATATACACCAATATTTTTATCACCATCTACTGAGATGTTTCCAGCTATAGTAAGATTAGAATTTCCTTTTGCCATTACTCCCACTTGGTTATTATCAGCAGCACTTCCTAAAGAAATTCCTCCTGCTGTAGTTCCTGTTGAGTTATTAAGTACCATTCCTATTGTATAGCTTCCTGTTTGAGTTACTACTGGTGCTGCCCCAAGTGCTGCCACTCCATCATAGTAAACTCCCATAGAATATTTAGATGATGTTCCTGCCTGTACATTTATTGCAGTTGCTCCAAATGCTGGCGCTGCATTTTTTACATATGCTCCTATTCCACCATTTTGAACTGTTATAGCTGATGCTCCTACAACATTGATACTTCCACCATCTGCTACTATTCCTATTTGATTATCAGCTGTAATATTTCCACTGAAATATAATGCAGCATCTTTAGAATACATATATATTCCTTCTGCTCCTACTGTAATATTAGCTGTATTGCCAACTGTTACTGTTGTTCCTGCTCCCTCAGCATATACTCCTATTCCTTTAGCACCTGTTGTAACTGCAGCTGTTCCTGCAAGAGTCGTATTAGCTCCATTTTGAGCTACTATTCCTATTGCACTCTTAGATGTGCTTCCATTTCCTACTGTTATTGTTCCATCTATTGTTGAAGCTGCTGCTCCTGTCACAAATGTTCCTACACTTTCATTTCCTAGAGTAATTGCTCCTACATTTATATTTCCTGCTGTTCCTTCAAGAACTACTCCAGTATTTCTTGAACCTGTTGAAGTTATATTATTTGCAGTAAGTCCATTAGTTGCACCTTTAATATATACTCCTATTCCATCTGTTCCCGTCATAGTCATATTATTATTTTGTACAGAAGTAAGTATTCCACTGTGAGCAGAATATATTCCTATTCCTTTATTTCCTACATTAATGTTTCCAGTATTTACCGTATCAGCTGCATTTGTATAGATTCCTATTGATGGTGTATCAGTAGTTGATACTCCAGATGCATTAATTATTCCTGTATTATTTACTGTCACTGAGAATGCAGGATTAGTTGTTCCTTTTACTGCTGCTAATCCTATTCCTCCTGATACAGCTGTTATTGTTCCAGAGTTATTTACGCTGTGTGCTGCAGTAAGTCCAGCATCATACAGACCCATAAGCCCTGTTCCGCCTTCTCCTATATTTAGATTTCCAGAAGAGCTCAAACTTCCATTTGTTGTTGCTGCAAGTGAACCTGATCCTGTTACAGTTATATTTGCTCCAAGATTCATTGTACCGCCATTATTGAATACTCCTATTCCACCACCTGCAAGGAAGTTGAATGTAAGGTTTCCTCCAGTTCCTAAGTTGGCTGTTCCTCCTTTTATATATACCCCTGTTCCACCATTTATATTAAGAACTGTTGTTCCAGTTGTAAGAGTAGTTCCATTATCTACATAGATACCTATTCCTCCAACTGTATTTACAGTTCCATTGTGTGTCAAATGTGTTCCTGGTGCAGTTCCATCTAAATAGATTCCCACTCCGTTTTGTGCATTTACTGTAACATTGCTCATTGTATATGCACCTAATGCTTTATTTAAAAGTATTCCTATTGAAGACTTTAATGGAGCTCCTGATCTTGAACCTGTTGTTATATTTGCCCCATTAAATGATACATTATTATCAAGAACATATACTCCAACTGAATCCTGTCCTGTTGTTATATTTCCAGATATTACTGAAGTACCTTTAGCTGCAACTCCCACTGCTTCTGCAGAATTTGATGTATCAACTGTGAAATCTATATTAGCATTTTCTCCAAATACTCCAACTCCTCCTGAAGCTATATTTAAAGTTCCTGTTGTTATTTTATTTGCTCCAGTATTTTTAAGGTATATTCCAACCTTATTTGAATTGATAGTTCCACCTGTTCCATCAAAAGTATTTGCTGCACCATCTACATATACTCCAGTTCCTGTAGTCGTTGTTATTGTTCCTGCATTTTTACCTGAGCTTGTACCTAATCCTCCTATATACATTCCAAGATTAGCCCCTGCTGATATTGTTCCACTATTTTCTACTGCTGCAGTTTTTCCAGCTTGAGCTTCAGCCACCATACCTACAACTGATTTATTTGGTGCGCTTGATGCTCCATTCATTAAAATATTTCCTGAATTGATTCCCTTACCTTCTTCTGTATACATTCCTATGCTGTCACTGTCATTCATTGTGATAGTTCCTGCTGAAGTTAACTGGGAACCTCCTCCTACATATGAACCAATATTCTCTGATTTTCCTGCTGTTGATGTAATATTAGAATTATTTACTAAATTTATTCCATCTGCTGCATATATTCCAATGCTTTCACTTCCAGCCAGAGAAATATCTGAGCTATTTGTTACAGTACCTGATGCAGTTCCTTTGCTGTAATATACTCCTATATTTTTAGTTCCTGCTGCTGTATTATTTACAGTTATTATTCCTCCAGTTGCTGAAGCTCCATCTGTCAGATACATTCCTGTTCCTCTTGCTGTGTCAGTATTAAGAGTAAGTCCAGCTGCACCTACAGTTACAGCCCCTCCGCTTCCATATACTCCTACTGCATTTCCTCTTGCTGTTACAGTTCCTGTTATTTCAGAAGCACCATCTATAAATACCCCTGTAGTCTTATCTCCAGTTGCTGTTACATTCACATTCAGATTATTATTTCCTTTAGAATAAAGTCCCACTGCCTCATTTACAACATCCAGCTTTCCTGTTGTATTACTTACAAATCTGCTTCCTGTTCCGGCATTTTCAAGATAGATTCCCACTGCTTTATTTCCAGGAGTTACTGCTGCTGTTACTCCATCTACAGTTACTGTTTTACCAGCAGCAATTTCTACTTTACTATCTTTTCCATATACAAATATATTTTTATTTTCATTTGTATTTGATAGAGTCATATTATCCCCAAATTCTACTCTAGCTTTTTCAGCAAATACTCCTATACTTGATTTTCCACCGAATACAATATTACTTGTACTATCAAGTTCAGTATATGCGCCTGATTTTAGATAGATTCCTGTAGCTCCATCTACATTAAGGTTAATAGTTCCTCTATTTATAGCCTGATTATCAGTTCCTTCAGCATACATTCCTATTTGAGAAGAATCATTTACGTTAATAACCCCAGTTGTCTTATTAACAATATTAGCTGTTTTAGTATACATACCAACAGCTCCAGTTTTACCTGCACCTAAGATAATGTTTCCCTCATTATATCCAAGATTAACTCCTGTTCCTTTAACAAATATACCAATTCCAGAAGCTCCAATATTTAATGCTCCTTGTGAAGTGATGCTCATATCTTCAGCATATACAGCTGTTCCTTTATTTAAAGCTGATGCATCAATAGCTGTATTTATTATTTTATGCCCTGCTCCTGTTCCTTTATAGAAGATCACAGTTTTTCCAGATGTTCCAGTACCATTTGAAGTAACTGATACATTTGGTGCTGTAAGATCTGATGTACTGTCAAGCATTACTCCAATTCCATCTGCTCCAAGATTAAGAGTTCCAAGATTTGTCACTTCAGAATTATTTTTAGCATATATTGCAATTCCATTACTTCCTACTGAAATTATTCCAAGGTTAGATATTGTAGTTTTTTCACCATATATTCCAATAGCTGCATTTGCAGCTGTCGAATTTCCTACATCAACTATTCCAGCTGCATTATTAGTAACTTTAGCATCTGCTCTTGTTCCAGCTGCATTGTTATTATATGCATATATTCCTATAGTTCCAGTTCCACCTAAAGCCACATATCCACTGTTAGTAATATTTATTTTTCCTTGATCTGCAAAAATTCCTCCTGTTCCAAACTCATTAACAACAGGTGTTCCTGCAGGCTGTTCTCTATATGCCATTCCTAAAATACCTATAGCCTGATTTCCTTTTACTTCTATATTTCCAGCATTTGACACTGTACTTCCATTTACTGCATATACTCCTACTGCTTTATCATTAACAGTATTAGCACCTTTTTCAACTTCCACTCCAGCAGTTGCTGCAATATCTATTTTACCAAAGTTCATATATAGACCAATTGCTCCTGCCCCTGCATCTGTTCTGTCTGCTATTACTTTAGAACCTGCTGCAAGATTTATCTGAGCATCTGATGCACTTGCTGCTGCTTTACTTGAACTCATTTCAAGTCCTACTACCTGTCCTTTAAAATATGCTGCTGCATCAGAACTATTGATTTCTGATTTTACTTTTATTCCATTAAGAACATTAAGATTAAGTCTCTGACCTAAAAATCTTCTATAATAGAAAAATCCTGGTGAGGTAGTAGAAGTATCTGATTTATCCATATTGGCATTAATGTTTAAAATTCCTCCATCTACAGCTGCTATCTTATACTTGTCAAATACTTGAGTTCCATCTGTTCCAGCAACTATATTTACTCCACCTAACTTATTTTCTATATCTGTTTTAAGTGTTCCTATATTTAAAGTTCCTATATTCTTAAGATTAACACCTACTGCATCATTAGACATTACTACAATTTTAGCCCCTGTTAATGTTATTGGATTAGAAGAAGGAGTGCTTAAATCCAATTCAAGAGCTGTGGCCTTTCCTCTCAGAATTATTTCTCCATTTGATAAATTAACAGTTCCTCCATTTGAAGTATAAACAGCATATCCATCTCCACTATAATCAACTATACCTCCTGACAAGTCTATATTTGAATTAGCTCCTGTTGCTACTGCTCCTACTGTTCCATCTTTTACTTTAACATAAGTATTTTTAACACTGATTTTTCCGCCATCACTTGCATAAATTCCTAAACCTGATGTACTTCCATCAGCTTGTATTTTTCCTTCTATATATATATTTGCTGGAGTAGTTGGCTCTGGAATATTCCCATTACCATCAGGCTGAGAAAGTGTCAAAGAAGTTCTGTCTGCTGTAATACTTCCCTGACTTGTTGCAAATATACCTGTGCTATTTCCTGATAAATTCAAATTCAACTTATCTTTTGCTATATTTATCACTGTTCCGCTGTCTTTAGCATATAGAGCAACACTATTCTCAATTTTCTTAGTATTATCTCCAGCTGTCACATTACCATTTATTGTTATTGTTTTTCCATTTTGGGCAATTGCTATCTGGTTGTTTTTTCCACTTTCTATTGAAATATCTCCATCAAACTTTACATCTCCTCCTTGAGCAATTATTCCAATATTTCCTTCTCCACCAGATATTTTTATACTGCTGTTTTCTGCTGGAGCTCCATATGGTTTTAAAATTTCAATTGTTCCATTTTTTCCAAATATTCCTATTCCACCATATGAATACTCTCCTATTTCTATTTGAGCTGCTGTTTTTGTTGTACTTGAATTGTCCATCAGTATTCCAATAGCTTGCTCTACTAAATTAGGATCATTAGTTCTTCCTGTAAAAATATTATTTACAGAATTTCCTTTTGCTATAGTTTGTTTTTTATTTCCAATATTAAACTTCACAATATTTTTTTCATTTGTTATATTGGTATTTTGTGCAACTAAACCAACACTCTTATCTCCTAATAATTCGATTGGTTTTTTTATATATGCTGCATGTTCATTATTAAACGTTGCATTATTTACATCATCTGACATATATAATGCAATAGCTTCAGCTCCTCTAATTTCAACAGTTCCATCATTTACAAATGCTGCTTTGTTATGAGCCAAATTATGATATACCCATTGCATTAGAGAAGCTCCCACACCATCTACATATATTTTTCCAGTTGGGCCATTTGAATAAATATATGCTGTTTTTTCAGTCGTATCAGGAGAGTGCATATATACAACAGAATTATTTCCATTAACAGTAATTGTTCCTTCATTATCAAGATAGTTAGTTCTGAGTCTTCCATTACTATGAGTTGTTGTAAATAGATATGCTGATTTATTTCCATTTATTTCAACTTTACCCTTATTAGTGAACAAAAGTTCTGTACTATCTGCACCTTTAATACCTGTGTATGTTTGATATTGTCTAAGCCTGTTATAAGTGTCAGATGTTATAAGATTCTCTGTTAACCTATCATTTAAATTTCCATTAACTGTTCCTTCAGTTTCCAAGTTTATAAGCATAGCATTATTTGAATTAAAAACTATTTTTGTATTTTCTCCATAATATGAATATGGTACATTTAATAAAGTATGAAAAAATTGTTGAGAAACATTATAAATCTTATTTTCTGTTGGTTTACTACCTTGTGGTGTTATTCCATTAAAAGCTTCAGCATTATAATTTGTTACATTTATATTGTAATTATTAGAAGATCCATTCACAATATATGTTCCAGAAACTAGACTTATTTGAGAAATAGCTCCCTTATTCCCATTCCACCAGTAATAAGCAGTAGTAGGATTTGCTCCGCTTCCAGCTATTGATGGAGATGAGACATTCACTGGCACTACTACTGGTAGTGAAGGTGCTGCTGGAAGCTTTATTATTGTTGGATCATACCCTTCAGGCAAAGTTGGATTACTTATTTTCACATTCTTTTCTGTTGGTGCTGTTGGTGCTGCAATAACAGGTGCTGTCACTGTTATTTTTTCCACTGCACTTGGTGTTGATACAGTTACTGATACTCCACCTGGCGGTACTGGAGCTGCAATTACCGGCGCTGTTACTGTCGGCACTGAAGCTATCGCTGGATTTATTGTTTTAGGCAAGACTCCCAGATTAACTTCTGGTGCCGATGCTGTTACTGATATATTTGGATTTACTATTGGTAAATCTGGCTGTATTAGTTTTATATTTGCTCCTACTTCTATTGTCTCTCTAAATACAGTATCATCTACAGCAAAACCATTTCCTTCCAATATTTTATCAGTTCCTGAATTTTTACCCGTTTTATAATACTTATTAACCGCATTTATTGTTTCTGAAAACTCTTTATTAGTTCTATTTTTCATCTTTCCATTATCTAAATACTGATAAGTGAAAAAAAGCTGTGTACTCTTAAATGTTGGCTTGGAATAAAAATTGCCTTTCCTTAACAGTTCCACAAAATTTGAGTTATATTCTTTTATTAATTTTTCATTTTCCGCTATCTTTCTTTTTATTTCTTCTCTTTCTGTTTGTATTTTTATCAACAGATCACTTTTTGTTTCCTGTATCTCCTCTGCTGTTATTCCTGCACTTAATGATATTTCTCCTGTTATCAAAAAGGCTATTAACAGTGATAAAGAATAACCAATTTTTCTTTTTAAAAACCTTTTTAAAGATTTTTCAATATCACTTTTTTTCATAAATATCTTTTCCCCCTTTTAATTTCCTGCTCTTACTTTCTGCTCCATCCTATCTAATCTACTCAAGTATTCATTAAGCTTTTCATTTTCAAGCAAAAGAATTTCAATTTCATTATTATTAGATTTGAACTCGTCATATACTTCATCAAATTTCTGACTTAGAAAAACATTTCTGTCACTGTCTTCTATCCCCAGAGTTTTTTCAAGCTCCATAATTTCCTCTTCTTCTGCTCTCAAAAAAGTCATTCTTTCCCTTCCTGTTTCAAATGCTGCATTTATTGCTGCTATTCTGGCTTCAGGAGCATTTTCACTTCTGAATACTTTTTCCTCAAGAGATTCATTCATATCTCTTCTGATTTCCTCAATTACTTTCTTTCCTTTTTTTTCTTCTGCTTTTTCAGCTGCTATTCTAGCTTTTTCTTCTGCTTCTTTAGCCTTTTGTGCTTCTTTAGCAGCTTTTTGCTTTTCTTTCTCTTCTCTCTGAATTTCTTTTCTTATCTGTTCAAGAACTTTTTTTCCTTCTTTTTCACTTATTTCCTGTGAATAAGCAGAAACAAAAAAAACAGAGAAACTAAAAAAAAGAAATACAAGCAGCAAATTTTTTTGTTTCATAAACAATCTCTCCTTTTTTATTTTTATATAATCTTTAAATAGAACTTTTCGTCCATATAAATAATATAATTAATTTTTTTCTTTATTTTTTGTATATACACAAATTCTGATATTATATACACAAAATGTGATTTTACACACACAATTTCTTGAAATACGTTAATATAAATTATTACTTTAAAATTTTTATTATTTTTAGCTCATTTTTTTATAAAAAAAATTATAAAAATATGATTATCCCATAAAATTATACTCTTTAAATTTAATTTTTATGTAACTTCAAGTTTTAAGCATAAATTACTTTAAAATATTTAAACTTAATATTTTATATTTATAATTTGAATAAATTTTGATTAAAAAATATTTTGATATTAAATTTAAAAAGAGTATAATAACTTCAAAGCGCTTTTATAAAAAAATAATTGATGGAGGTAAAAAAATGATTTTTAAAAAATTTTTTAGATTATTTATAATATGCTTATTTTTTAGCCTGGTTCTCTTAGAAAAAAATACATATTCTAATGAACTTCAACAGCAGGAAAAGAATAACAAAATCACCTTTACTGATCTTTCTAATAGGAAAATTGAAATTGATGGCCCTATTAATAGAATTTTTTTAGGTTTTTATGAAGAATCTTATTTGGCAGTTGCAGAAAATTTTAATAAAGTGGTAAGTATATCTAAAGGAGAATGGGCAGATTTTTTTAATGACCAGTACAATGCCTATGAAAAACAGATGCCTGAATTAGATAAAATCATAGATACAGGTTCTATATATAAAGGATCTTTCAGTATGGAAACTTTATTAAACTCTAAGCCACAGGTGGCTATAGTTGCTCCTTTTCAATATGAAACTCTGGCTGAAAATATAGATAAATTAGAAAAGTCAGGAATAAAAGTTATTGTAATTGACTATAATTCTCAGACTTTAGAAAATCATATAAAAAGTACAAAAATTTTAGGAAAAATTACTGGAAATAAAAACAGAGCTGAAGAACTAATAAGAAATTATGAAAATGCTTTAAATGAAGTAAAAGAAAGAGTAGAAAATATTAAAAACAGAAAAAAAGTATATGTAGAATTAGGAAATCTGGGTGCTGATCAAATAGGTAACAGTTATGGTAATTACTTATGGGGAAGTCTTGTAAAACTAGCTGGAGGAAATAATATAGCAGAAAATAAAATTGACAGTTATGGCCCATTAAGTCCAGAATATATTTTAACATCTAACCCTGATGCAATATTCTTTGCTGGAGCAAACTGGGCTAATGACGCTGGTGACAGAGTTTTAATTGGATTTAATGTTTCTCCTGAGCAAACATGGAAAAGGCTTGCTCCATATACAAAAAGAACTGGCTGGAAAAAATTAAATGCTATAAAAAATGGTGAGATATATGCTGTAAATCATGGTGGACTTCGTTCTATTTATGATTATGTATATGTGCAGTATATAGCAAAGTCCTTATATCCTGAATTGTTTAAAGATATTGAACCTAAAGAAAATTTAGAGAATTTTTATAAAAAATATCTTCCAATCACTCCAGAAGGAACTTTTATGACAAAATACAATGAAAAATAGCAGTTGCCTAAGGAGTGATGAAAATGAATAAAAAAATTAATGGAGAAGAAGTATATAAAAAAATAAATAAAAAACGGCAAATGGCCTTTTATATTTCTTTAGCTGCAATAATTATAATGCTGCTCTTTGACCTCATGACAGGTTCTTCAGGGATGACTTTAGAAGATACAATAAAAGCTCTTTTAGCAGGCCCGTCTTCTGAAAGTATAGAAGCTGCTATTATATGGAATATCAGACTTCCTATGACTCTAATATGTCTGACAGTTGGTGCATCATTAGGTTTAGCAGGTACACAGATGCAAACTATACTTTCTAATCCGCTGGCAAGTCCATATACTTTAGGAGTATCCTCAGCTGCTGGTTTTGGAGCAGCAATAGCTTTTATATCTGGATTTCCATTTAAAGGAATACCATGGTTAAATGCTCCTTTTATGGCATTTGCCATGACTTTGCTGGGTACAATGGCTATTTACTTTTTAGGAAAACTAAAAGGTATGAAAGCACAATCTATGGTACTCTTTGGAATAGTAACACATTTCTTTTTTCAGGCATTATTATCTTTAGTACAATTTCGTTCTACTCCTGAGGTGGCAGGTCAAATTGTTTACTGGATGTTTGGAAGTCTGCTTAAATCAACCTGGACAGGAGTTATAGTAAGCGGAGTTATATTTTTAATCTGCAGTATATTGTTATCCAGATATGCCTGGAAATTAACTGCAATAGCTGCTGGAGAAGAAAGAGCTAAAAGCCTGGGAATAGATACAGATAAAGTAAGGCTGCATGTATTTTTACTAAGTTCACTGCTTACAGCTGGTGCCGTAGCATTTGTTGGAACTATAGGCTTTATAGGACTGGTAGCTCCACACTTTTCAAGATATTTTGCAGGAGAGGATCAAAGATATCTAGCACCTATGGCTTCTCTTTTTGGAGTATTATTAATTGCATGTGCTTCAATTTTAGCTAAAATAATTATTCCCGGAATAATTATTCCTATTGGAATAGTAACATCTCTTATTGGTGTTCCATTCTTAATTTTCTTAATTCTAAAGAAAGGGGTATGATATATGCTAAAAATGAATCTTACAGATATTAAAATAAGCTATGGTAAAAATAATATTATAAAAAATATAAAAGCTGAATTTTATGGTGGAAATGTTGTTTCACTAATTGGACCTAATGGAACTGGAAAAACTACATTGCTGAAAGCTATTGCCCACTTAATAAAATATGAAGGAGATATCGGTGTTATTGGAGAAACTGGTTATAAAAATTTTAGAGATAGTTTTACATATGTTCCCCAGATGTCTGTTAATAATATTAATCTAACTGTTTTTGAAATAGTTTTATTGGGAAGAGTAAGAGATTTAACATGGAAAATTGAAAAAATTCATTTAAATGCTGTAGCTGAAATACTTGATGAATTAAATTTAAGCCATTTAAGCTGCAGTAAATTCTCAAGTTTAAGTGGTGGACAGAAACAAATGGTCATAATGGCACAGGCAATGGTTTCAAAACCCAAAATTTTATTATTAGATGAACCTACAAGTGCCTTGGATTTAAAACATCAGCTCCAGATTATGGAAACAGCAAAAAAATATACAAAAAAAACAGGCTCTATAACAGTTATTGTTCTGCATGATATAGCATTAGCAGCTAGATATAGTGATGAAATTCTGCTTTTACATGATGGCTATTCTATACAGCAGGGAATTCCTGAAGAAGTTTTGAAGGAAGAATTGTTAGAGGATATATATGGAGTTGAACTTGATATTTCCAAAAGCTCCAGAGGTTTTATTTCTATAACCCCAATAAAAACAAAGTGAATGGAGGAATACAATGAATAAAGGAATAACAATGGCAGTTATGTCATCACTTACTTTCAGTATTATGAATGTTTTGGTAAAATTAGTAAGTACAAGAATTCCATCTTCTGAGATTACATTTTTTAGAGGTCTAATTGGTACTATTCTTGTTTTAATATTTATGAAAGTTCAAAAGGTAAAATTTTCAAATAAAGAAAATAAAATATTATATTTACGAGGATTACTAGGTGGAATTTATATGCTGACATATTTCTATGCCATATCAAAATTGAAATTAGGAGATGTATCTATACTGGTACAATTATCTGGAGTTTTTGTTGTAATCTTTTCTTCAATTTTTCTTAAAGAAAAGCTACAGCCTAAAACATATATTTTTATTCTTGCTATAATTATTGGAACCTGTATAATTATAAATCCTTTAAAATTTTCTTCATATTCCCAATATGCAATATTTGGTGTACTAGCAGCAGCTTTTTCCGGAGCGGCATCTATTACAATAAGATATTTAGCTAGATCAGGATTGCACCATAATTATGAAATTATGTTTTTTTTCCTCTTTATATCAACAATAGTTGCTATTCCATTGATGTACTCAAATTTTATAATTCCCAATACCAAAGAACTTATTATTTTAATCATAATTGGGGGTGTTTCTTTTATTGCACAAATATTTTTAACAGGTGCGTTCTCACATCAAAATGCAATTATTGTTGAATTTGTAAGATATATAGGAATTTTTATAAATAATTTATGGGGATTTATTATTTTTAAAGAAACAATTACACTGCAATCTATTATTGGAGGTACCATTATAGTAATATCAACAATCTTATTATCAAAAACACAAAAAGATAAATAATATATTTTATTATTTGAGAATTGTACAGAAAGGAAAAAAGAACATGAATAATAATTTAATATTTCAATTAAAAGTTATAAGATTTAAAATATCAGAGGCCTTAAAATTATATGAAAAGACTGGAGAGAAGGATAATTTTTTAAAAGAATGTATTGAAGAGCTGTGTTCTTTCATCTTAAATGAAAAAAATTACATGGATTTTATTTTAAGTTCTGAAAACAATTTAATAAAAAACCTCATAAGAGATATCAGAGATAGAGCAGCTGAGGCTTTGGGAATTTTGGAAAAAATAGAGGCAAGAAATATTTTAAATGAAGAAAATACTGCATTTAAATATGGAGATGAACTGGCTTTAGCTGTAAAACGTGAGATTGAAGATTACAAAATTTTAAAATCTTCAAAAGTTTTATTAATAGGTTCTGGTGCAATGCCCATAACAGCTTATACTATTTTTAAGGAAACAGCAGCTCACATTACATGTGTTGATATAGATTCAGAAGCTCTTAATTTATCTAAAAAAGTTACAAACAAATTGGGGATTCAAGGAGTCTATTTTGAAGGAGATATAGAGGCTGTAGAAATAGAAAATTTTTCTCATATAATTATAGCTTCTTTAGTTCAAAAAAAATGTGAATTAGTAGATTATGTATCTCAAAAAATAAATAATGATGCAAAAATTATTTTGAGATATGGTAATGAAATCAAGGAAGCTTTTAATTTTCCACTGTGTATAAAAGAGATAAACGATTTTACCAAGACTGTAATTAGAGATAAAAGCTTTATATATGATACTTTATTGCTAGAAAGGATGTAAAATGTTAAAAAACTACTTTGATAATGTACTGATTGCAGGCTCTGGCCCAGTAGGAGTCAACTTATATATAAATTTAAATAAAGGATATGCTCAAAAAGTAGGGCTAAAAATCAGGAATAGTAAAAATAGCGAATTATTTTTAAAAAATTTAAAAAGTAATAACAATTTTATAGAAAGTACTGCTTCAGTTAATGAAATCAATTCAATAAGTGGTAAATGCCTTTTAGAAAACTTATATATAAATTCTGAAGAACTCATTAATGAATGGGATGTTCTGATTCTCTGTACTCCCTGTGATGCCTACCTTTCAGTATTGAAAGATTTAAACTTAAAAAAATTAACCCGAATAAAAAAAATAGTATTAATTTCTCCTGAATTTGGTTCAAGTCTAATATTAAAAAGCTTTCTTAAAGATGATAAAACAATTGAATTCATAAGTTTTTCAAATTACTTTGGAGCAAGTAATTTTTCTGGTGATAATCATTGTTTAGTTATAACCAATGCTCTTAAAAAAAATGTATATATAGGAAGTACCCACGAAAATAGTTTGTTTGTTAAAAAAATAGCAGATTTTCTTGGTGAATTTAAAATAAACAGCATCTGCTGTAAAAATCAATTAGAAGCTGAATCAAAAAATATTACTTTATTTGTACATTCTCCATTTTTATTAAATAAAGTAAGTTTAGAGCAAGTTTTTGATATTGATAAAACAAAGAGATTTTTGTATAAACTTTATCCTGAAGGTCCAATAACTATGACTGTAATTCATAAAATGGTTAATCTCTATCAAGAAATATTAGAATTATATAGCGCAGTAAACCTTCCTGAATTTAATCTTTTAAAATTTTTAAATGATAGTTATCCTGTACCAGAAGATTCTATTTCAAAAAGTGATATAGAAGATTATTTAGGATTTCCTCAATTAAAAAAAGAATATTTGCTGTATGTGAGATATGCTTCTATTCTCATTGATCCATTTTCTACTCCAGATGAAGATGGCAGATATTTTGATTTTTCCAGAGTCAGTTATTCAAAAATTTATAAGGATAAAGAAAATTTATGGAATATTCCAAGAAGACCTCTAGAAGATTATAATAAATTGAATCTAATCTGGTATCTTACCAAATTATATGGAACTAGATCAGATCAGATTTTTGAATTAATAAAAATTTATAAAGAGTATTATTTTAATTTTATTAAAACAGTTGGTGAAAAAAATATTAAAGAAAGCTGCAAACTTACAGATAGGAATTATGAAGCTGAAATAATTTATTCATCTTTAAAATAATAAAGTCAAAAAAATAGTCTTCTATGGTATTTTATCTTAGAAGACTATTTTATATATATTTCTTTTTCTTAATTAATAAAAATTAACTTATTCACTAAATATTTATAACAGATAACTCAGTTATTTACTATCTACTTCTTTCATAGTAGATAATGTATCTTGATCATATTTTGTAGATTTCATATCTGGAAATGATTTCATAATACGTTTTTCCAGCCATGGAATATTTTTCAGCAATTCTTCTCTTTTTCTTTTTAATTCTTCTATTTTATCCTGTGCTGTCATAAAATCTGATGATACCTTGCCTCCTATTCTGTCAGAAAACTTATGAATATCTCCAGCTATTTTTTCCAGTTTTTCTAATTTGGCATTAAGTTTTAATACAGTTTTTACTGTGACAATAAAATCTATCAATATAAATGTTCCAGCTACTCCCAAAATTATTTTTCCTGCTAATAAAGGAAGCCATGATATAACACTTTCTACAACAGGATGGATAATATCTACTACCAAAACGCAAGCAAGCCCCCATATAATTGAAAACTTTAAACAAATATAACCACATATATTAAAAGGTACATCTGAATAATCCCACCATCTATAATGAAATATTTTTTCAAGAACAAATCCTGTAAGAAATTCCAGTATAGAAGTTAATATCATAGAAGCTATAAAGAGTACAAACATATTATTTTTTAATGGAAAAACAAAATATATAATAGTCATAACTCCCACACCATATATTGGACAGTAAGGCCCATTTAAAAAACCTCTATTAATAAATTTTCTAGTATTAAGAGTTGCATAGCATACCTCTACACACCACCCTAAAAAAGAGTAAATCAAAAAATAAAATAAGTATCTGTACATTTTTCCTCCTTAATATTGAAATTTATATTTCAATTCTAACATTTTTTTGTTTTTTTATAAACTAAAAAATATTTTAATTTTTATAAATATACAATATAATATACAATACTTATTTTTATAATTTCTTACTATAAAGTCATAATTATAAATAGTTTTCTTTATATAAAAAAAGCTGAGTAACATTTAAAAAAAATGTTTTACTCAGCTCTCTTTTTTGTATAATATAGTTACCACCCTAATTATACAAAGGAGACATTCATGCAAATCAAACATATTATCTCTAAAATCAATATAACAAATCTTTTAGGTAAAATCAAGAAATATTTTAAAAATGAGCATTTTGAGGATGTTAAACAGACTATTCAAAAATTCTTAGCTTGTTCTATTGATAAATCTTTTCTCTCTCTTCAATGCCCTAAGTGTCATGAGGCGCATAAAATTAAAGTTACTTGTAAATCTAGATTTTGTCCTTCCTGCGGTAAACGTTATTCTGCTGTTTGAACTGAAAAAACTTCCACTTCTCTTATTGATGTTAAACATAGAAGTGTCCTTTTTACTATTCCTGAAGAACTTAGAATGTTTTTCTTCTATGATAGAGACCTTTTAACTAAGCTTGCTTATGCTGTTAATGATATTTTTAAATATCAATTTCATAACATTAAAGCAAAAAATCAAAGAATTCATAAAATTTCAAAATATTCCTCTAAATACTTTACTAACTCAGATATCATTCATTATGGATTGATTACTGTTATTCATACCTTTGGACGCGATCTTAAATGGAATCCTCATATTCATGCTATTGTTACTTTAGGTGGATTCAATAAAAACTACCAATTTCTTGAAAAAAAATATTTTCATGTCAATTCCATTGCTGGACAATGGAAAAAAATGGTTATTGATATTGTTAAATCTGGAAATTATGACAAGCCTGAAATTAAAGCTAAAGCTTATGCTGCTGCTAACTACCTTTATCGCAAAAATACAAGATTCTTTTTCAATGTTGCAAAAAATGATTTAAATAATAATATTTATGCAATTAAATATATTGGCAGATATCTGTCAAGAGCTCCCATCGCAGAATATAAAATTATTGATTTCTATGATAATAAGGTTACTTTCTATTATGAAAGTCTTGCTGATAATAAACAAAGAATTGAGCTTACTTTAGATGCGGAAACATTTCTTTCCAAATTAATTATTCACATTCCCCCTAAACATTTCAAAATGATTAGGCGCTTTGGAATCTATTCTAGAAATATTAAATCAGAACTTAAAAATATCATGAAATTCATGAGAAAATATGTCTCTAAATATTCCAATTTTACTTTTTATCAACTTGAAATATGGAAAGCTTTTGGAGTAAATCCTTTTTATTGTTTTAAATGTAATGCCAGAATGAAAGTTAAAAAAATATCATATTTTAATATACATACAGGCTCCATTTGCTGGAAAGAATATCGCTAAACAGCTGATTAACAATCAGCTTTTTTGTGCTGTCAATTTTAATCTTATTCAATTAATATATCTAATATGAATACAAAATAATTAACATTTTTTATTTTTTCAACAAATTTATCAAATTATAATTTCCTAAGAAATAAAAAAGCAGAAAATAATTTTCCTGCTTTATATTTTAATTTTTATAATTAATTCTTTTCTGGTAAAAATTTATTTTTTTGAAATATCTTTGTTTAAACTCTACACTTTAATTTATATATTTTTTATAATATATTTATTCTTCAACTTCTTCTAAGGTTATTTCATCAGTATCAGTTTCACTTACAGGAGTGAATTTTCCATTTTCAAATGTTCCTTCCAATTGAATTTGACCAGCAGAATCATACATTTTATAAGAACCCTTAGGTATATTATTTTCATAATACATCTCTACTTTTTTTTGGCCATTTTCATAATATTCTTTGGCTAATCCATTCATTTTTCCATGACTATAAGTAATTTCACTCAATAATTTTTTATTTTGATAATATTCTTTTATCTTTCCATCTAGGAGTCCATCTATATAGTAGGCTTCTACACGTAAATTTCCAGTATCATTGTAATATTGTTTAGTAATGCCATTTCTATTCCCGTCTTTAAAAACTGTATCATCAACTAAAATTCCTTTGTCAGTATAAAGTTTAAATACTCCATTCTGTAAATTATTTTTCCAATGACCAATTTCCTTAATTTTACCATTTTGATATGCTACATTCAGCCCATTTAATAATCCATTTTTATAAGAATAAATTTCAATTCTATCTCCAAAATCAGTTTTAAGTCTTCCTGTATATGGTTTTTGACTATCATTATTGGCCATAACTTCATTTATAATACTATAATTTTCATCAGATTGAGCAGGCAGAAATTGATAAAGTGAATATCTATTATAGTAAACTATACATAATAAAGCTGTAATAAATATTTTAAATATTTTAAATTTTCCTATTTTCATGAAATTTCTCCTTAATTATCTATATAATATTAAATTTAATCTCTTTTTATAGCTTCAGTAACAGTCCAAACTGTTTCTGTTCTTCCAACTAATCTAATTTCTACTAAACCTAAGTCGCTATTTACAATTTCAACTTTTAAACCATCATCCAATGCTCCCCCTTCTCCTGTTGTTTGAAGTTCTTTTATATAGTCGGTAAAGGCTTCTTTATTTCCATTTCTCACATATCCTACTAATTTAATCATCTCTTCTTTAGTTCTTGCAAAAATATATCCTTCCAATGTTGTTCCTGCAACAGAGGCATAAATATTCAAAGAAAACATGAATATAACCAACCCCATCACTATTTTTTTCATAAACCTTTCCTCCATAAATATCTTTGTTTTCTATTATAGCATGAAATATAGTTATGACAGCATACTATTCTTTAAATTATTTTTTTAATACTTCTGTCTTATCTTTATTACGTCTTTTTATAAATAGGATTTTTTATTTTATAAATATGAATAATACTTAAAATAATTAACTTAATTCTATTTTATTTTATAAATTTTTTTTATTTTTCATCAAATAAAATTGAAATGAATATCTCTAACCAGTCATTTTTAAACTTAAAAATAGATTTTAAGGTAATATTGACATATTTTATATCTTTTGGTAGAATAAATTTGAGCGTCGTTCCCTCGACAGTTCTTTACAAACTAATCATTCATTTTTCAGAAAAAATATTTTCTGAAGATCACCTATGTTAAAGCCCACATGGGCTTTTTTAACTATATAAAACGATATTCTTCAAGAGGAGTTTAGTATGAAAGAAATATTTGAAAAAAAATTAAATGAAGGCTTTGATATTAAAGTTAATTACTCTATTTTTTTTAACTCCTCCTATGAACCTTACTGTAATATTAATCTTGTACTAAAACCTAATAAAAATTATTTTCTTCTGCAAAAAAATGGAATATATTTTGATTTAAATAAAATACAAATATTTGTTCCTTATAAAAAAATTACATGTTATAAATTTGAAAAATCAATTTCATAATTTTTTTATAAGTTAATATAAGCTTCTTTAACTAGTGTCTTTGAAATATAAAAATAGATTTTGAGAATATATTGACATATTTTATATCTTTTGATAGAATAAATATGAACATCGTTCCCTCGATGGTTCTTTATAATTTATTAATCATTTTCAGAAACGGACATTTCTGAAAAACACCTAGTTAAAGCCCGTATGGGCTTTTTTATTTACTAATTTAAATAATAAACTTTAAAAGGAGAGTATTTTTATGCCAATCTATATAATAAGCCAAAATAAAGATAATGCTGGAAATAATCAAATACATACTATTGAATGTAGCTTTGGACAAAGAAATGTTTATACTTATTCATTAGGATGGTTTCCGAATGAAATAGAAGCTATAGAGTATGCTAAAAAACATGGTTATCCTTGTGCCTGTGGCTGTCCCCACTGCTGTCCTGAAACTTATAAAAAGTAAAACTTTAAAACTGCTGTCTTTAACAAAATATCTTAATTAATCCAATAGCTAAAGTATTAATTATTTTTTGCTTTTATATATAATTGATTAAAATTAATCTTTTCATTCTCTATGCAATAAATTTTTATATCTAATATACTTATGATGCATTCTTCATAATAAAATTATAATTTTTTATTTATGGTTAAGCATTAATTTATATATATTCCCCTTAAATCAATATTTAATGAATTATTTGATAAAAAATTATGCTATAATATTACTATAGAACAAATATTTACTTTTTAATCTAAACTAATTAAAATACCTTAAAAATATATTCTTAATATCCTTTCTTTTAATTAGCTTAGAAATTCTGGATTTTATTAATTCGGATATATTGGGGGAATGTTTATGAGTAAACATAAAAAAAAGGAATTACCAGATATTATTGATTCATTACCACGTGATTATAATATGGCTGATTGGAAATATGAAAAATTAGTTGAGCAGATTAAAGAATTTGAAGAAATATTAGATGATGATCATGAAATTGCTTTAAAACTTGCTTCTTTTGGATCTTCAGTTGTAATGTCTGTTACAGATATTGGTTATCAAAATCCTGATATATTATATTTTTATGGATTTGTTGAAGGAAAAGAAGCACAACTTATACAACATATCAGCCAACTTAATTTTTTAATTACTTTTGTTGAAAGAGAAGATAAAACAAAACCAGCCAGACGTATTGGTTTTGCTCTGCCTACTATAAATAATGATTTAGAATAAATATTTTTTATTCTAGTAAAATAAAAAGAGATATTATAATAGTTTATTTTTAAACTGCTTATAAATATCTCTTTTATTTTTTATATATTTTAAAAATTTCAATATTACCTGTCATTTCCATGAGACTCTTATCATTTTATCTGTATATAATAATTTTCTTCTAAATTAAAAATAAAATTTTTCATCAATAATCAATCTTTAAATTTTTATTTATAATTCAAAATTCTTTTTATACATCCCTTTGAATATTCAAAATAACTGTAAAAAATTTTATAATAAAATCTTACCAGCTTCTAAATGAAATTTTTTCATATAATTCTACACTCTTTTCTTTCAGCATATCAGCAAGTTCTTTATTATAACCTTCAATTTCTTTCTTTAAAAAGCTGCAAATCTCATTTATTTTGTCTAAAAGATTTATAAGTTCCTCTTTTATTTCATGTTCATTTTTAAATTCAGTTTCTTTTAAAGAAAATATAATTTCTTCTTCTCTTCTCATTACAGGCAGTTTCAGTCCTTCTATTGAATTGGGTGATACTTTTAATAATTCCCCACTCCCAGAAAAAGGCAGTGAAAAAATTATTTTATTCTTTTCTACTATTTTTTTTATTTCACCATAAGAAAAATTTAAATAATCTATTTTATTTTCTTTATAGATTTTTTCTACTATTTTAGAAAATTTTAAAAAATTAGTCTTTCCCTTTTTAGTTTCATTTTCTAAATCCCTTAAAGCATAATCTCTCATTCTGCTTAAATAAGTGCTGCAAATTGTCCCTGTAAAAATAATGAATCTATCTTCCATAACTCTCCTCCTTTTTCCATGGCATCAATATATAATATAAAATTATTAGTTTAAAATTTATTTTTATTATATATAAATTTTGATAGTCAAATTTTAATTTCCTATAATACATTATACCACACTTTTTAGATTTATTTCTTTATTCTCTCGATTTTAAAGTATTTTTACTGCAATATAGAATTTAATAAAATTTTTTCTTACTTTTATTCTGTATATTTTATTTGCCAAAATATTTTTTAATAATTTCTTCACTTAAATAATAGTATACAATATACTATTATTTAAAAAACAAATTATTTTTCTTTATTTATGTTCTTATCTTTAATATTCTCTTTTCCTTTATTTTTAAGTTTTATTCTTATTTTTACAGATATTTTTTATTGAAAATAGTTTTTGATTATGTTATAGTCTCTATATGAACAACTAAGGGGGATTTTATTATGGAAGTGAAAAAAAACAAGGTAGATGAAAGTTTGATTTTTATGGGTCTTCTTACTTTCATTGGGGGATTTATTAATGCCTATGCATTTTTTACAAGAGGACAGGCTTTTGTCAGTATGCATACAGGAAATATGGCTAAAATAGGATTATCTTTATATCAGAATGATTTTAATATGCTTATATCCAGTATTGTTCCTATTTCAGGATGTCTTTTAGGAGCCATATTTGCTCAACTGTTAAAATTTACTTTAAAAGAATATGAAATACCAAAATTACAAAAAGCTCTCTTACTGACAGAACTTATTATTCTACTGGGAGTTGGGTTCATTTCTACTTCTTTTTCTAATAATATAGTAAATTTCTTACTCTCTGTTATTACAACTTTTCAATTAAGCAATTTTAGAAAATATAATGGCAATGTACATAACAGCACTATTGCAACAGGAAATTTAAGAAGCCTTGGAGCACATATTGGAGATGTTTTAATAAAAAAAGATGTTGAATCTTTTAAAATAGCTTCTAAATATTTTATATTAGTATTTTCATTTCCAGTAGGAATATTCTTTGGAGGACTTTTAAGTACTCTATGTGGTATATATGCAATTTGGTTCTGCTGTATTATACTATTATTCTTAGCTTCACTGATTAAATATGAAAATAAATAATTTATTAATAAAAAAAACACCTTCTTTTTATATTTAAGGTGTTTTTTATTGCTATTTTAATTATTTTATTTTGATTTCATCTTTTCCAATGTATAAATCACTTGATAAAAATTCTTTTAAAGTCATATTCACCACTGCAGGGACACAATATTCATAATCATATAAAAATATTACTTTCAATAAAGGAGAATAATTTTCACTTTTAATATATTTCAACAATTCTTTATAATTATGTTTTAGACATTCCAAAGTATTTTTTAACTCTGTATAATATAACAACTCTGAATATTTAAATTCAGGAACAATAATTTTACTCTTTACTCTTTCCTTTTTCTTAAAAGACTCCTTCAAGAGTTCATGATACAATACCATAGAATTTATTAACTGTTGATCTAAATTATTCTTAACAATTCTTTTCATTTTCTATCCCCATCCCATTTCATTATCTCTTTATATTTTTTATTATATCATCTGTTTTTAACTTTTAAAATATATTTTAACTATATAGAACTTCTCATTCTTTCTAATTTTAATATTAAAGAATCATAAAAGCTAATTTATATTTTTATAATAAAATAATTTTGTTTTTTTATTATGTATATTTTATTTTTTTGTTTTTAAATTAGCTAAGTATTTCATTATTTGAAATAAATTAATTAAATATATCATTTTTAATTTAATTTGTAGATTATTCCTATAAATTCTATTCTAAATTTTTGTAAAAATCCTTTTATTTTAATAAATAATATTTAATTTTTTAAAAAATATCTCTGCTTAGTCTATTTATGATATCTATTTTCTTTTCCTTGTTAATGAACGTACTTTTATACTAATATATTTTGTTATTTTTTAAAACATATAAAACTATTTTCAAAAAAATTAAAAATTTTTTTTGTATACGAAAAATAGATGATACTTTTTATATACTTTCGTTCACAAACCATCTCGTTGTCTGTTTTTTTAGTATTTTCATGTCAATAATATTACAAAAGTAATTTTATATTTTTCTATATTTTTTTATTTTTCTATTGAAAAAAAATTATTTTTCTATATAATATAGTCGTTAAATGTTTCTATATTAATACTGGGAGAAGATTTTATCATTTTATACATAAACTTAATTTACTTAAGGAGGAAAAAAATGATAAATATTCACACTATTCATGCCGCTCAAGAGGGTGACGAAGACGCCATACAACAAATCTTTGAAAGTTTCAAACAACTTATGATTTTCAAAACTAAAAAATACTTCTTTCATGGTGGTGACAGAGAAGATGTTATGCAGGAAGCCATGATTGGACTTTTAAAAGCTATCAATGCTTATGATGAAAGTAAAAATGCTTCTTTTACAACTTTTGCATTATTATGTATTAAACGTCAAATTATAACTGCATTAAAAAATTCCAATTCTGGAAAAAATAGAATATTAAATATGGCAGTTTCTACTTCTTCAGATGATGAAGATGAAGCAGACCTTACATATGACAATAAATCATTTAATTTTTACAATCCAGAAGAAATCTATCTAAGTAAGGAAAAAATGAAGTATCTGAACAAATATTTAAAAACACATTTAAGCCCTATGGAAAATGAAATTTTTGAATATATGCTTGCTGAAATGACTTATACTGAAATAGCAGAAAAAACTGGAAGAGAACTGAAATCTGTAGATAACAGTATTCAAAGAATAAAGAAAAAACTAAAAAACTTTATTGAAGAATATGAAAAAGAGTAGTCAACAAAAATCCCTTTGCATAGTGCTGCAGAACTGTGTAAAGGGATTAATACATTTTTAAATTACAATTAATTTTTCTAAAAACAGGAGTTCAGCTACTACTACTCCTATTAACCCTATTCCTAACATAATTAAAAATAATTTTACTTTCAATTACTCACTTCCCTTATATATGTTAAAAATAACTAAATTGAATTTTTAATATTATATCATATTTTTAATAAAAATTAAATTTTATTGTGCTTTATTAAGTTTTTAATTTTATTTATTTTTAATATTTTTCTTTTTTTAGTTTTATTAAATTCTTTAATTCTTTTTTTATTCCTTGTTTTAATATTATTATTACTCTGGATTTACTTAAAATATTTCTTATGCTATAATATTATAATAATACTTGGCTTACATTAACAGGAGGTTATTTTATGGAAAAATTATTAGCTTCATCTAATATAAAACCTGCATCCTCTATTATTATTACTTTTAAAGTTAGTGATTTTCTTTTTTATGAAAAAAATGCCAAGGTTTTAAAAAATTATTTCAATATATTTTCTTCTAAATCAATTAATATTTTTTCTGAAATTATTTTTTACTATATTTATCTTCAACTAAAATTTGCTAATAAAACAAATAAAAAATCCAAAATACTAAATATAATTTTTAAAGATTCTGATATAGAATTCTATAATAAAAATTTCAATAATAAGCTATTTGAATATTTTCTTAAAGCTCATTTAACAAAAATGGAAAATCAGCTTTTAAAGTTTCTTCTGCTTGATATTGATACAGCCAGAATTTATGAAGAAACTGGAATGGATATTATTTTTATTAATAAAAGAATTGAAGGAATAAGAAGAAAAATTGAAAAATTTATAGAAACTAAAAATTATGATTTAAAAAATTGTATTTTATAATTTTTTAATATCTAGGAGGACAAATGCTTCATCTTTTTGAACCAATTGATATTCAGATTTTATTTTTTATTCAAGAACATTATAGAAATTCTTTTCTTGATAAAATTATGCCACTAATAACCAAGTTGGGTAATATTGGTGTTTTTTGGATAATACTTGCCTGTTTTTTTATACTTATAAAAAAATATAGAAAAATAGGAATAATGATGTTTATAGCAATCTTTTTATGTGCATTAACTGGAAATATTATTCTTAAACCTTTAGTCAAAAGAATAAGACCATTTGATTTAGTCCATTTCACTCAATTATTAATTTCAGCTCCAAAAGACTTTTCTTTTCCTTCTGGGCATACAATGGCTTCTTTTGCTTCAGCAGCTGTAATAATTTCTCAAAATAAAAAATGGGGAATATATGCATTTATTCTTGCTTTTTTAATAGGATTTTCGCGATTATATCTATTTGTACATTTCCCTAGTGATGTTATAATAGGAGCTGTTATTGGCTGTATACTAGGAATAATTTCAGTAAAAATTTATAATAAATTTATTAACAGATAAAAAAACTCCCTCTATTTCAAGGGAGTTTTTTTATTATCTTAGAATGATAATTTATAGAATGTAGGATTATTTATTGGAGATTGTACAAATCCTTTTACTTCTTTTCTTATTCCTGCACTTGCTGGCATAAAGTAAATTGGAAGAATTGGCACTTCTCTGTTCATAACATCTTGAGCTTTTGCATAAATCTCTGCTCTTTTTTCAGGATTTAATTCTACTTTTCCTTCTTCTAACAATGTATCAAATTCTTTATTATCAAAGAAGCTTCTATTTCCAGAATTTCCCTTCATACTGCTGTGCAGCATAGGAGTAAGTCCATAATCAGCATCTCCTGATGAATTAGACCACCCTATCATGAATAAATCACTCTTTCCACTTCCAGTAGTATTCAGGAAAGTTGCCCATTCTAGTATTTCTATTTTTATATTTATTCCTATTTCTTTTAATTGAGCCTGCATAATTTCTGCCATTTGCTTTCTTAAATCATTATTACTTGTTACTAAAGTAAGATCAAGAGTTTCATATCCTGCCTCATTAAGTAATTTTTTAGCCTCTTCTGGATTATATTCAAATGGCCTTGTATCTTTTGAATAACCTACTACTCCTGGTCCAAGAAGACTGTTAGCTTTTTCTACTGCTCCCATCAGAACTGAGTCTATAATAATATCTCTGTTTACCCCCATAGCAATAGCTTTTCTTACTCTTACATCCTGCAATGCACCTTTAGCAGTATTGATTCCTAAATAAGCAACCCCCAGAGAGCTTATTTCATCTATTTTTACGTCTTCTCTTCCTGCCAGTATCTTTCTACCTATTGAATCTATATCCCCTGTTATATGATGCTCTCCTGTCTCGATAGCGATAACTCTGCTGTTCTCTTCAGGAACTGCTCTTACTTCAACTATTTCTATAGCTGGTTTTCCTCTGAAGTAATCATCATTTCTCTTAAGAGTCATATAATCTCCTGGTTTCCACTCTGCAAGAGAATATGCTCCTGTTCCCATTGGATTATGATTAGTATTTTCTGTTGCTTCATAATATTTTTTATTAAGAATAGAAGCTGTTATATGAGTTAAGTGATGCATAAGAGACCCTGATGGTGTACTTGTTTTAAATACAGCTGTATATTTATCAGGAGTTTCTACAGTATCAATCATTGCATATAAAGTTCCTACTTTTGCAGATTTTTTAGCATTTTCAAATGTATATTTTACATCTTCAGATGTAAGTTCATCTCCATTTTGAAATTTAACTCCCTTTCTTAAATTGAATTTTAGAGTTAAAGGATCTACCTGTTCCCAACTTTCTGCCAATCCAGGAACTATTTCTAATTTTTCATTAGTTTCTATAAGTCTGTCAAAAATATTTGATATTACTCTTCTTGAATATACATCAGTTGCCTCATGTGGATGAAGTGTTACTGATTCACTGCTTTGACTGTATATTAATTTATTTTCTTTTGGCTTCCCAGCTTCAGGCGTTTTTTCTTTACCACAGCCAATAAGCAGTAAGAGTGGTAATAGTATCCACAATACTTTCTTCATAATTATTCCCCCTGTATGTTTTATTTTTCTTTCAATTTAGATAAGTCTATCAGAAAAAGACATCAATATCAAATAAATAGCATAAATATGTAACATATATTATTTATATTATATGTATTTACCAAAACAATAATTATCTATTTATATAATCTCTAAATCTTAATTTTATAATCTATATATTTACTTTTAAAAAAATTTTAATTTGCTTATTTTTCTATTATATATATTTTATATTTTAAAAAAACAACCATAAGAGTTTTTTCTTTTTCATTCTTTCTATTAATTTTCATTAAATTTAATATTCATATTTATAATTTGAATTTTTCTGCTCATTGTTCTAACCATTTTTATGGATTTTTTTATATTGTATTGTTTTAAATTCTTTTATTATTCTTTTTTAATAAAATATTTAATTATAATTTTTTCATTTTTCCAATTTTAATAATCTTTTACTCAAGTAATATTATCATTTTTTAAATTAATCTTATTTTATCTAGTTTAAAAAGTATAACAAAAAAGATGTAAATAAATTTATTATTTACATCCTTAATAATTATAAACTTTTATTATATTCTTCAAATAATTCTAAAAGTACTATCTTATTTAATATTTCATAATACTTTACAATTTTTTGTTTAATATATTTGAAAATTTTTTTAACGAATTATAACTGGTATTCTATAAGTTTTTCTATTTTTTATAACATTACTTTTTACTTTATCATTTCAAATATATTAATAATTTTTTATTATTTTATTATCTCTATTTCAATTTTTTTTATTAATTTTCTTATTTATCTTCTTTTGATTTACTATGGCTTTTATTTTTTTTTATTATTTTTTCATCTAAAGAATTTCCATATTTTTTAAAAAGATTTAAAATTATCTTATTATTTGCTCCATATTCCTCTTTTAATTTTTTTAAGCTTTCCTGGATTAATAAGTATTCTTTTTCAGTAAATCGACACCCAAGAGCGCAGTAATTCTTTACTCCACTTCCTAAAGGGCGGCCTCTCTTTCTTCTTTCTATCATATTTTGACCTCCTTTAGCAATATTAAACTGCCCCTAAAATAAGGGCAGCCTAATATTTTAATTATTGATTAGAACTTATAATTGAATCTTACACCATATTTAATTGATGAGTCTTTTTTATGGTTTTCATCTGCCGCTTCCACTTCAAATGTTACTCCCATGTGGTTGGCTTTTTCTATTGTAAGTCCAACTTTTCCACTTAATTTACCTTCTCTTTCTTCTGGAGTGATTAAGCTGTAATATCCCTCTCCTCCATTTTTAAGTCTAGCTTTATTTCCATCATAGTTATCTCCAAATTCATATGCATATTTTACATCTGCTGTTACTTTTACAGATATATCATTTCCTGCATAGATTCTTTGTGATGCTTTCACTCCTGCTCCTGCCTGTGCGCTGAAGTAGTCATTATCTTTAATTTGTACTTCCAGTCCGCCTTTGCTTCCAGCACTTTCTTTAAAGTCATCTATTTTTCCATATTCTAAATCTAAATCTGCATATACATCCAATTGTCTGGAAAGGTCTGTATATATAACTTTAGTAAGTCTGTTGTCAAATGCTACAGAGTAAGTATTATACTCTCCTTTATTTTCATAAGTTTTATCCAGTTCAAGTTTTCTCTTAGCAATGTGTCTGTTATATCCTAGTTCTATTCTTGACAGCCATGATACTTTATGTTCATCACTTAGATTTTTAACTCTGTGTGCTCCTACTCTTAATGAATATACATCCTCTTTTGATCCACCATCATCAAAGTCAAACTTAGACCCAGCAAATCCTAATGTATATCCATATTTACTTCCATATTCTGTTCCTTCTTTTTCTTTCATATACAAAAGTCCCATTACTTTGTAATCATAGTCATCTATTCCTAAAGTAGAATCCTTGTAGTTTCCATCAGTATATATAACACTGTATTTACTGCTGTCTTTAGTCAAATTGTACGATGATTCCAGTTCATAGAAAGAGTTGTCAAAAGCTCTGTTGATATCCTGCATTCTTCCTTGAATAGTTGCATAGATATCTCCTCTTGTTTCTGCAAGTGTTCTGGAAGCTTCCCTTTCAAAGTCCTCACCTGAAAGATCATTTAAGTATGCATTTAGTTTCTTTAAGATTTCAGCATCTCTTCCATTTCCACCACTATTTTCAAGAATATTATCCAATCCTTTATGCAGAGCATCAAACTGTTCTCCTATGACTATATCTGCATATGGCCTTTTAGCAATAGCAAGATCACCATTGCTTGTCATTTTAGCTATAAATAAAGGAGATGTTACAGCAGTAAGTTTATTTCCTGTAACTGTTCCAGCAGCTGTATTAACAAAGTTTTTAATTAAATATGTTATCCCATTTCCAGTTGTAGCAAAGTTAGACATAATTTTAACTTCTCCGCTTACACTTGAAGCACTGAATAATGGTATTCCTGTTGTAACATCTGCATAAGCACCATCTATTATCAATATTCCATCAGTGCTTAAAGTTCCTCCAACAGATACATATTTATCATTTATTTTTATGTTTCCTTCTGAATCTATTTCTATTGCTCCAACATTTGCTGCTCCCACTCCAGAAGTACTTCTATCAGCTCCAGTTCCAGTAACGCTTATAAATCCACTATTTGTTACTTTTCCATTTCCTTCTATTCCTATACCATTAAGTACATTTATTATTCCTCTGTTTACAAGCTCTGCTCCTTCATTTACATACATTCCTGTTCCTTCATTTACATTAATGATTCCAGAGCTGGCATTAATTATTTTTGCACCTCCATATGCTGCCATTCCTACTGTTGGACTTTGGCATACTGCTATATTGTTTCCTAAATTGATAATTCCTTTATTTTCAGCAGTTCCTTTATCTTGAACTAAGATTCCTATTCCACCATTATCTACATTAATAGTTCCTTCATTTGTAAATGATGTTTCTGATCCTGTAACATATACTCCAACAGAATGATCATGATTTATAGTTATAACACCTGATGAAGTATTTAGTCCTGTACTTCCTCCAATTAGATACATTCCTATTGAATTTTCATGATTTTCTAAATCAGCATGATCTCCATTTAGAATATTTGTAGCTCCAACTACTATATTTCCAGAATTTTTTACTGTATTTTTTCCAGATGAGAATATACCTACTGCTGCCATACCTAAATTCATATCAGCATTATTTTCAATTGCAGCTGATTCTCCTGTTGTTTGTTTCAAATAGATTCCATACCCATTTTTTCCAACAGACCAGCTTCCTGCTAATGTTGAAATTGTTCCTGTTCCATCTTTTTTATAGATTCCTACTGATGCTGTGTCATTTATTCCAGTTCCCTTATCATCTATTGTCATAGCTCCTGTATATGTCACATTTCCATTACCTTCACTTGCAATACCTATACTTGTATTTGCTCCTATACCCATATTTCCTGTCACTATTGAGTTCATTCCTTTAGCATATACTCCTATTGCATTGTCTGTTCCTACTGTAATGTTTGACATATCAGCAGTTATTGTTCCTCCAGTTCCTTCTCCATAGATTCCAAGACCATCCTTTCCAACAGTCATTGTTTCTGTTCCAGTTCCCTGTTTAATTACACTTCCAGCTGCCATTCCCTTTCCAAAGACACCTATACTATAGTCTCCTACTGAAAGATTTCCATTTCCTGTATATGAAGCTCCATTTATTGAAACTCCTATTGATGATGTCGTTTTATTTACACAGAATGAAGAGTTTCCAACTATTGTATCTCCATTTACAATAACAATACTATTTTCTCCATATACACCTATGTTTTCATCTCCAGCTACTGAAACATTTCCTGCTATAGTTAGATTAGAGTTTCCTTTTGCCATCACTCCTACCTGGTCACTTCCAGAGCTTCCAATTGAGATTCCACTAGTTGTTGTTCCTGTTGAATTGTTCAGTACCAATCCTATTGTATAACTTCCTGTCTGTGTAATCACTGGAGCACTTCCTATAGAAGCTACTCCATCATAATATGCTCCTATTGAGTACTGCGATGAATTTCCTGCCTGTACATTTATTGTTGTTCCTGTAAATACTGGAGCTGCATTTTTAACAAATACTCCCAGTCCTCCATTTTGTACAGTTATTGTTGCTCCAGTACTAGTTACTGTTCCTCCATCAGCTACTAATCCTATTTGATCATTTGCAGTAATATTTCCTGCAAAATTTAAATTAGCATCTTTAGAGTACATATATACCCCTTTGCTTCCAACAGTTATATTTGCTGCATTAGGAACTGTAACTGTTGTCCCTGTTCCATTGGCATAAACTCCAATTCCATTTGTTCCTGCAGAAATTGTTGTTGTACTGGCAAGAGTTACATTTGCTCCATTGTCTGCCACAATTCCTATAGCACTTTTAGAAGCAATTCCATTACCTACTGAAATTGTTCCTGTTATTGCTGAAGTTGTAGTTCCTGTTGCAACTACTCCTACACTTGCTTCACCAAGTGCAACAGCTCCAACATTTATTGCAGTACTTCCTATATCTTCAAGAACTACTCCTGTATTTTTTGAACCTGTGGAATTTATATTATTTGATACAAGTCCATTTGTTACTCCTTTAATATATACTCCTATTCCATCTGTTCCTGTCATAGTCATATCATCATTTTGTACTGATGTCATAACTCCATTATAGCTAGAGTATATTCCTATTCCATCTGTTCCTACATTAATATTTCCTGTATTTACTACATCAGCAATATCTGTATATATTCCTATTGATGGTTCCGATGTTCCTAATGATTTTCCAGAAACGATGATAGTATTAAAGTTATTCAATGTTACAGGTGCTCCTGGTATTCCAGCTCCTGTTTTAACTGCTGCTAAACCAATTCCTCCATCATCTGCTGTAATTACTCCACTGTTTGTTATATTTTGTGCTGTAATTAAAGCACTGCTGTATTGTCCAAGAAGTCCAATCCCTCCATCTCCTACACTGATATTTCCTGATGAATTAAAACTTCCATCTGTTGTTGCAGCAAGTGATCCTGAACCTGTTACAGTTATATTGCTTCCAATATTTAAAGTTCCGCCATTATTGAAAATTCCTATTCCTCCACCAGTTCCAAAATTAAATGTTAAGTTTCCAGTTAATCCTAAATTTGCTGTTCCCTGTTCTATATATACTCCAGTTCCTCCACTGCTTATATTAAGTGTAGATGTTCCTGTTGTCAAGGTAGTTCCATTTTTTACATATATTCCTATTCCACCTTCAGTAGTTATATTTCCATTGTGGTTAAGAGTCATTCCAGCTCCACCAAGATATATTCCTACTCCATTTTTTGCATTTACACTTACATTGCTCATAGTATATGAACCTGTTATTCCTGAATCAAATAATATTCCTACTGATGTTCCTGAATTATTTGTTCCAGTTGTTATATTCGCTCCATTAAAAGTAACAGTATCATCAAGAAGATATACTCCAACTGAATCCTGTCCTGTTGTTACATTTCCTGAGATTATAGAATTAGTTTTAGCTGCAACTCCTACTGCTCCTGTTCCCGCAGCATTTACTGCAAAATCTATTTTGGCATTTTCACCAAATACTCCAACCCCTCCTGAACCTATATTTAATGCTCCAGCAGTTATTTTATTAGCGTCTGTATTTTTTAGATAAATTCCAACTGTATCTGCTGTAATAGTTCCTCCAGTTCCATTAAAACTATTTCCTGAACCATCTACATATACTCCTGTTCCTGTTGTTGCAGTTATAGTTCCACTATTCTTTCCAGAACTTGTTCCTGCCCCTGCTATATACATTCCAAGATTATTTCCTACAGTGATTATATTTTTATTTTCCACAGCAGCTGTATCTCCTGCAGCATCAGTTTTAGCTACCATTCCTGCTGATGATGTTCCTGCTGCTCCAGTTAAGTTAATAGTTCCAGCATTTACTCCAGTTCCTTTTCCAGTATATATTCCTATGCTATCTGTCCCAGTCATAGTTATATTTCCATTTGAGGTAAGTGTTGAATTACCTCCCACATATGAAGCTATATTATTTGAAGTAGTTGAATTTATATTTTTAGTATTAACAAGATTTATTCCATCAGCTGCATATATTCCTATGCTTTTAACCCCTGCAAGTTCAATTTCAGCCTCATTTGTTATAATTCCTGAAGCAGTTCCCTTACTGTAATATACTCCTATGTTATCAACAGCAGCTGTATTGTTTACAGTAATTTTTCCTCCTGCTGCATAGGCTCCATCAGCAAGGTACATTCCAGTTCCTTTATCTGTATCAGTATTAAGAGTAAGCCCTCCAGCACCTATAGTTACAGCTCCTCCACTTCCATATACTCCTACTGCACCTGCTGCTGCTGTTCCTCTGGCAGTTACTGTTCCTGTTATGTTAGAAGCTCCATCTATAAATACTCCTGTTGTTTTTACTCCATCAGCTGTTACATTTACATTTAAAGTATTATTTCCTTTAGAATAAATACCCACTGCTTCATTTGTAACAACAAGTTGTCCTGTTGTATTACTTGTAAATGTGCTTGCAGTACCAGCATTTTCAAGATATATTCCAACAGTTTTATTTCCTGTTGTTATTGGAGCAGCTACTCCATTTACAGTTATTATTTTACCTGCATCTATTCCTACAACAGCACCTTTACCATAAACATAAATATTTTTATTTTCATTATTATTTGTAAAAGTCAAATTATTTTTAAAGTTTACTGCTGCATTTTCTGCAAAAACTCCAACACTTGACTTCCCAGCAAATGCTATGTTATTTCCAGTATTAAGTTCAGCTATTGCACCAGATTTTACATAGATACCTGTAGATCCATCTACATTTAGTTTAATCGCTCCCATATTTGCAGCTTTGTTATTAATTCCCTCTGCATACATACCTATCTGAGAAGAATCTCTTACTTCAATAATTCCAGCTGTATCATTAACTATATTAGCAGTTTTTGTATACATACCTACTGCACCTGTTTTTCCAGATGTAAGATCAATAGTTCCTGTATTTGTTCCTGTTTGAGTTGAATTTCCTTTTACAAAAATACCTACTCCATCCTTACCTACATTTAAAGTTCCAGAAGAAGTAATATTCATATTTTCTATATATATAGCTGTTCCTTTATCAAGAGCTGAAGCATTTACAGTTACACCTATAGTTTTGCTTTCTGTCCCTAAAGTTCCCTTATAGAAAATACCAGTTTTTCCAAGAGTTCCTGTATTATTTGAAGTAAGAGTAACTGAAGTCGCTGTTATATCTGAAGTGCCATCAGCCATAACTCCTACTCCATCTGCTCCTAAATCAAGAATTCCAAGGTCAGTTATTCTACTTCCTTCTGTTGCATAAATTGCTACTCCACCATCTCCTACAGATATTTTTCCAAGATTTGAAATGCTAGCTTTTTTTCCATAAATACCTACAGCAGCATTTGAACTATCTGAAGAACCAACTGTTATTACTCCATTAATAGTATTTGTTACAACAGTATCATTATTTGATGCAGAAGTATTATTGTTATGAGCATAAATACCTATTGTTCCTACTCCATTAAGTGTTATATTTTTATCATTAATAATATTAACTTTTCCCTGATCAGTAAGCCCAGCTCCAAATTCTTTTACTATCACAGTTCCTATAGGAGCTTCTCTATATGCCATTCCTAAAATCCCTATAGATTGATCTCCTCCTACTTCAATAGTTCCAGCATTGTTAACTTTACTTCCATTAACAGCATATATTCCAACTGCTTGATTATTTACAATATTAGCCCCTTTTTCTACTTCTACTTTAGAACCTGCATCAAGCTTAATTTCTCCAAAGTTCATATATAAACCAATAGCTCCAGCACCATTGTCTGTCCTGTCTGCTATTACTTTAGAATTATTTGCCAGATTAATCTGCGTGTCACTTACACCAGAAGCTGATGAGCTGGAATTCATTTCAAGTCCTACTACCTGCCCTTTAAAATATGAATTTGCATCAGAAGTATCAATTGCTGCATTTACTTCTACTCCGCTAGTCACATTTAATTTAAGTCTTTGTCCTAAAAATCTTTTATAATAAAAATAACCTTTTGAATCTGGGTCTGGATCAGCTTTGTCTATATTAGTATCAATATTCAAAGTTCCGCCATCAACTGCAGCTATCTTGTACTTATCATGTCCATCATCAGTTATATTTATAGTTCCACCTAGAGCAGCAATTATACTGCTTTTTAAACTGTTAACTGATAATGCTGCTGATACATTTTTTAAATTTACAGCAGTAACATCATCAGAAACTACATGTATTTCTGATCCAGTTAATGTCAGCGGATTTGTTAAGCTAAAGTCCAAGTCAAAAGCAACAGAATTTCCATCTAATACAAGTTTTCCATTTGTTAAATCAACTGTTCCTGTCCCATCTGAATAAACTGCATAACCATTATTTACATAAACAGTTGATCCTGTAATATCTATATTTCCAGAATTTATCGAAGCTACCCCTGCTGCTCCATTTATTACCTTAATATAATTATTTTTTCCATTGATAACTCCATTATCAGCCATTAATGCAAGACCTCTGTATTGACCAGAAGCATCTCCCAGTTCCATTCCTGTTACTTCTATATCAGGAGAACTTAAAGTTCCAATAGTTCCAGAATTATTCATAGTTATTGTTCCGCTATTAGATGCATATGCCGCTAATATATTATTTTGATTTCCAGTTGTTGCTCCTGTTAATTTTAATCCTAATAATTTTACACTATCAGTTACATTTATATTTCCATTATCAGCAAAAAGTACAACTGTATTTGCTGTATTCCCTGTAGTTGTAACTTTTCCTACTCCTGCAGTATAATCTTTGGCATAGATAGCTAAGTTTCCAGTTCCATCAGTAAGATCAACACTTCCTGTAGTTGTAACATTTCCTTCTCTTGCAAATATACCAATATTATCCGTTCCACCATTTATTTTTATATATCCAGATCCCAGATTTAAACTTGGATTAGCAGCAGTTATATTCCAGTTACTTGTTTGACCTCCTCCAGTAAATGACCATGTATAAGCAGCTTTTTTTTGTGGTGCTACTCCAATATTCCCAGTAGTTTTATCATGTATAACTATTCCATGTGAAGTAAGATTTATATCTCTATATGATAAAATACCTACACTTCCATCGACAGTATTTGTAGAAGTATTCCCACTCCAATAGTCAGTTATTGTTTCTCCACCATTAGTATCACTTCCTGTTACACTTATACTTTTATTACCTGTATTTATTCCTCCAATATCTACATGGAAGTTTCCTGTAATGTTAGATGCATTAAATTCTGGCAGTACATATAATCCAATACTTTCATCACCATATAGCTGTATAGGCTTTCTATCTGCTCCATCCATAAAATCCATCTGCAGAACACCTCTACTAGCCCCTGTAACATTCCATGATAAAAACTGCCCATATACGCCTATTGAATGTTTTCCTGTCATTTCAATGACACCTTTATTTACTACAAAATTATCTGAAGAATTACAATAAGTTACTGCTCCACCTCTTCTATACCAACCATTATTAACAGTAAATACTCCTGTGTTTTGTGTAGAAGTATTTATTTCTCCTTTATTATACATAACATATTGAGCTCTATTAGCCTGTTGTTCAGAAGAAACTACAAAGACAGAGTTATATCCATCATATATTGTTCCTGCATTTTTATATGGTCTAATCTGTATTTTTCCTGTATTTATAACAATTCCACTTGTTATACCACTTGTATGATGATACATATTTGTCAGACTTAGATTTCCACCTTCCAAAGCTATATCATTACTGTTTACCCAAGCTATTACTCTTGGTGTATTTGTTGTATAGTTTGCTATTACATCATCCCATGCTGGCAATACAGCTGCTGTGGCTGTTGTAGCTCCAGCCCCATCCGATGCTATTTTTGCCACAGTATTAGCTAGATGTGTTCTTACAGTTGTATGAGCTATTGACCCATGTATATCCATATGAAGAAATTCTCCCAGATATACAGAAGAAGAGTCACTTTCTCTGGCAACCCTGAATTTTCCATTATTAAAAGTAAGAGCTTGTCCTGCAACTATTCTCTGCACTGATGCACTATCAGCATAAGCATTAGCATAAGAAATAGCATATTTATCTCCTACAGTTCCAGCATTTACTATACTTCCAGCAGCTGATCCTGCTCCCACTCCTATTGATCCTACTGTTGCAAAAGCATAGGCTTTATAATTACTGTAGCTGTATCTATATGAGTTATTAGCTGTAGTAGTAGCTGATCCATAGGATCCCCCTGCTGTTGTTATTCCATAAGGAGTAAGAATTTCTCTCTTCACCATAAAAGTTCCATCTATTACAGACACTGCTGAAATTATTCCATTTTGTATTCTTGCACTGCTTCCTGCTCCTCCTGGAACTGCATCTACTTCTACATATGCTCCATTACCATTAGACATAGAAACAAAATTTATTGAAGGTATATTAGGTAAATTTATTACAGGACTGCTTGGTGCTTCAGGTACTGAAATATAACTTGGATCATACCCTCCTGGTGCTGTTGGTGCTGTTACTGTTATCTGCTTATCACTTGGTGTTGCTGGAGGTACTATCACTGGTGTTGTCACTGCTATTTTATCTACAGCATCTGGTGTTGATACTGTCAGTGATATTCCAACAGGTGCTGATGGAGGTATTACTGTTGGTGGAGTTATTGTTGATATAGTAATAGGAGAAATACTTACAGTTCCTGGCAGTACTCCTAAATTAACAGTAGGTTCAGAAATATTTATTGAAATTTCTGGATTAACAACCGGTAAATCTGGTTCTATTGGTATTATATTTGCTCCCAGATTTATTTCTTCTCTAAAAACTGTATTATCAACAGCTACTCCATTTCCAGCCATTATCTTATCTTTTCCAATATTTCCTGTAGATCTAAGCAGACTTCTTCCGCTCTTTGTTCCATAATGCTTATTTATCGCATCTATTGTTTCTGCAAACTCTTTATCTGTTCTGTCTTTCATTTTCCCATTATCTAAATACTGGTAAGTAAAAAATATCTGTGTACTGTTGAATAAAGGTTTAGAATAAAAATCTCCCTTCCTTACAAGTTCCACAAAATCTGAGTTGTATTCTTTTATCAATCTTTCATTTTCTTCTATTTTTCTTCTTATTTCTTCGCGCTCTGTCTGAATTCTAGTTAAAAGATCGCTTTTAGTTTCCTGTATTTCCTCTGCTGTTATTCCTGCACCTAAAGATATTCCTCCTGTTATCATGAAGGCTATCAAAAGCGAAAGAGAATAACTGACTTTTCTCTTCAAAAATCTCTTTAGAGATTTTTCAATGTCATTTTTTCTCATAAAATCTTCCCCCTATTTAATTTCCTGCTCTTACTTTCTGTTCCATCTTATCTAATCTGCTCAAGTATTCATTAAGCTTTTCATTTTCAAGTAATAAAAGTTCAATTTCATTATTATTAGTTTTGAACTTGTCATATACTTCATCAAATTTCTGACTTAAAAATACTCTGTTTTCATCTGCTTCCATCCCCAAAACTTCTTCAAGTTTCATAATTTCTTCCTCTTCTATTTTCAGGAAAGCCATTCTTTCCCTTCCTATTTCAAAAGCTGCTCCTGCTGCTGCAATTCTTCCTTCAGGAGTATTTTCACTTCTGAATACTTTTTCCTCAAGAGATTCATTCATATCCCTTCTGATGTCTTCAATTATTTTCTTTCCTTTTTTCTCCTCTGCCTTTTCAGCAGCAATTCTTGCTTTTTCTTCAGCTTCTTTAGCTTTTTCAGCATCTTCGATAGCTTTCTGTTTAGCTTTTTCTTCAGCCTGTATCTCTCTTCTTATCTGTTCAAGAACTTTTCTTCCCTCTTTTTCACTTACTTCCTGTGAATAAAGAGCTGTTGTTAAACAAGATAGTAAAAGAAATATCCCCAAAAGTTTTTTCATATTTCCTTCCTCCTTAAAAATAAATTTTATTTTTGACATTCTTGTTTTGTAAAAATAGCAGTAAAATTTCTTGTTTTTAATAAAAAATGACAAACAAATATTCTAAAATTAAGATTTTTAGAATATATTTATTTGTAGTTTAGTCAATTTTATAAGTTTACACTATTCTTTAATTAATGAAATTATAACATAATATTTTTTTACACACAATTAAAAAACAATTATATAGTTTATAATTGTTGACATAAAAAATAAATAGCAGATATATAAATATTATTAAAGTATAATTTTTTTTATAATTAAAGACACTTAACAACTTTTAAAATTTTAATAATTTTTTGTATTATATTTAAAAAAATTAAATTTTTTTTACTAAAATAAAAGTTTGCTATAATAAAAATCTTAAAAAGAAATATTTAGCATATTTTAGAAATTTACATTTTAATACAAAAAAGCTGGAAATTATTCCAGCCTTTTGCTTTTAATTCTGATGTATACTAAACAATTTTCTCTTCATAAATTGCTTTTTTTATTTAAGTATTAAGAATAGGTTGTAGCATATTTCGAAAGTAAATCCTATGCTATTTTATAATTTATATTCCCTATTTTTCTTATATATTCCTAGCTAAATGATATAAATAAAACTAAAATCACTCTTTGTTAACATTAAAAAATAGTTTTTAACAATTTAATTATTAGTTGTTATTTATTTTTTTAAAACTTTATTTTTTACAGTATAGTATTTTTTATTAAAATAGGTTATCATATTATATAAAACCTAAAAGGAGAGAATTTATGAAAAAATTTCTATTTATATCAATTCTATCTTTTTTATTTTTATTCAATTTTTCGTTAAGTGAAGAAATAGAAAAAGAAGAAATATCTCAGGAAACTGTTAGTGTTGCTTCCGCACTTCCAGAAGAAGGAGAAACAAAGTATAATATGCCTTTTTCAGCATTATTTGAAAAGAGAGGAGAATATTATTATAATAAGGATAATGTATGTTTAAGTTTAGGTGGTTTTTTTACCTTAACTCTTGGTAATACAAATAAATCTATTGGAAATAATATTCATATTAATGGAAAAAATATTGATGAAATAGCTAAAGGAACTTTTACAATAACTAAAATAAAAAATCTTTATATCATGACAGAGGAATATGAAAAATAAAGATTTCTTTTCAGAACCTTTCTTTATGTAGTATTATTAATTAAAAAATGCTTAACCTTTAATCTGGTTAAAGATTTCTAATTTTATTAAATTAAAATTTATAATGCAAACTGTCAATATGGAAAAAGGAGCTCTCTTCTCTTGAGAGCTTTTTTTTATTTTATTATTTTTTCTTTTGTCATAATATATTATCATTAATGTTATTATAATTCTCAATTTATTTTTAACCTGATTATCAAATCCTCTTGAATCTATTGTAGTTTTAATTCAATTTTATTTCTAATTTTTTCTCCCTTACAATTTAATCATATGATATTTATTTCTTGTTGATATGTATGCTATGAATGATATAATATAAAAAAAGGAGAGGAGAACATATGCTTTATCAAGGAAAAATATTTAATAACCGAAAATTTATAATTAAGAATCTATTGTCATATGGATTCATTCAAAAAGAAAAGCAATATATTTATTCAAAAAATTTAATGAATGATACATTTAATTTAATCATAAATATCAAGGAAACTAATGAAATAGATATAAAAGTCTTAGATATAAAACTCAATGAAGAATATACACCCATCTATATTCAAAATATAAGCGGAGGATTTGTTGGAAAAATAAGAAAAGAATATGAAACAATACTAAGCGATATTGCTGATAAATGTACAGCAAAAGAAATATTTAAAAGTGATTATGCAAAAAAAATTGTAAAATACATAGCTGAAAAATATAAAGATGAACCTGAATATTTATGGGATAAAACTCCAAATAATGCTGTTTTCCGTGAAAAAGCAAGTGAAAAATGGTATGCTGCCTTATTAGAAGTTGAAAAAAAGAAAGTGGGAATAAACGAAGAGGGAACAATTGAAATTATTGATTTAAAAGCAGCTCCAGATAAAATACTTTCTATTGTAGATAATATTAATTATCTTCCTGGTTATCATATGAATAAAAAACATTGGTTCACTATTAAATTAGATGGCAGTGTGTCACTCAAAACAATTTATTCATTGATAGATGACAGCTTTAATATTGTTAAGAAAAAAGGATTGAGAACACTTAAAAAATAATATATCTGCAGCAGTTAATTTTTTAAAAATTTATACATTAATTTATTTTTGAAAAGAAATCAATTCTTTGAAGAACTAAAAAATAATTTACTCTTTAATTGATAAACTTGAAGATATGGTGTAAGATTTAATTATAAGTTTTAATTTCCAATAATTTTTAGGAGGTGGTCTTTTTGAGAATGCCTGTTATTTTTGTAGGACATGGAAGTCCTATGAATGCTATAAATAGTTCTAAAGCTTCTGTAATATGGAAAAAAATTGGAACAATTTTAGAAAAACCTAAAGCTATTTTAGTTATTTCAGCACACTGGTATGTTAATGGTACTTTTATACAAAGTTCAAATAATCCAACTCAAATATATGATATGTATGGATTTCCTGATGAGCTTTACAAAATCAAATATCCTGTAAAAGGAAATATAGAACTCACTAAAAGAATTTTAGATTTACTTGATCAAGATATCACTCTTAATGATGAATGGGGAATAGACCATGGAACATGGTCAGTACTGGTTCATATGTATCCAAATGCTGATATACCAGTAGTCCAGCTAAGTATTGATAAAACTAAAAGTTTAAAAGAACACTATGCTCTTGGAAAAAAATTAAGACAATTAAGAGATGAGGGTATTCTTATACTAGCTAGTGGTAACATAGTCCATAATTTAAGAGAACTGAATCCATATACTGAAACTAGAAAGGAAACAGCTGAATTTGATAATTGGATAAAAGAAAATATATTAAACTTTAATATAAATAATTTAATAAATCATTCTCAGCATCCATATTCAGTATTTGCAGTTCCAACTCCTGACCATTATATACCTTTAATTTATGCTGTTGGAGCAAGTAATAATTCAGATAAAATAGATATTTTCAATAATTATTATGAATTAGGCTCAATTTCTATGACTAGTTATCTATTCGATCCTGCAGATTAAATTTTATTATTTACTACCCCAGACACTATTTTTAAATGGTGTCTGATTTTTTATAAAAACTGTAAATTTTTTTATTTAAATTCTATAAAGTTTCTATTTTTTATCATAAATATTTTACTTTATTTTTTAAGAAAAACGAATAAAGGTAAAATTAAAAGGATTAACCCCTATAAAATATAGGAATCAATCCTTATTAATCAATGTTTAAAATAAGTTGTCTAAAAAATAGGTTCAGTAGAAATTTTAATTACTTTGGTTTTTAGTATTTTGCTATATTTTTAGTTATTCTAAATCTTATTGTTTTCTGGGGATAAATTGTCATTATCTCTCTAGTTGAAGGATTTGATATATTTCTTGGCTTTCTATCTATTACTTCAAATACTCCTCTTTTTGTAAATTTTACTTTTCCATTCTCTTTTAGCACCTGTTCTACTGTTTTTAAAAATATATCTATATCTTCTAAAGATTCTTTTACAGTTATATTTTCTCCATAAACACTTCTATACAATTTTATAAATTCTTTTTTATTCATATGCACCTACCAGCCTTTTTCTAAAAACTTTTCCTGCCCTGAACTTTATTATACTTTTAGGCTGTGTACAAATCAGCTGATCTTTTTTAGGAATTTTTATTTTTCTAGATTTCATATCTTTTTTTTCAAATTTTCCCCATCCTTTAAAAATTACCTTTTCACCAGTTTCTACAGCTTTAAATAATGTATTCCAAAAAGCATCTATTTTTTCTTTAGCTTCTTTTTGATTTTTTAAACCTCTGTTGTTTCGATATAATTTTATAAAATCATTTTCCTTCATATAAACTCTGCCTTTCCTTAAAATTTATATTCTATCTTAAATGTTGTCATTGTATCACCTAAAGTATCTGCTGAAAAACTTAATGTTCCTGATAATTCATCTTTAATCTCATATCTTGCTGATACTACTCCCAACCCTACTCCTAAATCATGTTCTTTTACTGGTTTATTATATTTAGCATAGTTTCCTGTTCCTATTGTGAATTCATCTCTCCAGTCATTTATTGGCATGAGTTCTTTTTTATATCCTAAGTATGTACTTATACCAAAATTATTTTTTCTTTTATTTTCTCCTATTTCATAGCTTTTATTCATAAGAAAACCTAAGTTAATTTCATTTGATATTCCTATTTTTTTCTTTACTTCTATATTTCTGTCTGAAGTTAAGTCTGCTCCATGTTCTTTTATTTTTTCATGACCAAATACAGTTGTTTTAACCCCTGCTGTAAATTCTGAATATGTGAGTCCTTCTATATCTAATTCTCTTACATATTCATTTCTCATATTTAAATCATATGATTTGAAATCATCTCTTTTTCCATTTCTATCCATAGTATTAAATGTCAGAGTTCCATTTATATAATTTCTATACTCTGATATATCACTCAATGATTTTATATAATTGTGACCTGCAAATACACTTGTTTTCTTCATATCACTATTTCTGTTTTTATAATCTAATTTTGAATAATTCATACCAATCATATAGTTTTTATTATTTTGAAGTATAAGAGTTGTACTTTCCAATTCATATCTGTATGTTCCTGAAACTTGAGAGTCAAGGTCTTTATCTGAATTTAAATGAAATATACCTATTTTGCTTTCATTTTGAGGATTGATTACTACTGCATCAAAATTATTTTCTTTATTAAACTGCCCACTTAGATAAGTTCTGTCTGTACTCATAACTTTTTCCTGATTTTCTAACAGTACCTTTCCTGATTCAATTATCTGTCCATTTAAATTTGCATATTCAAGTCCAAGTAAATTTTCAAGTGATTCTCCCTCTGATACTTTTCTTGATATCATTTCTGAGAACTCTTTATTATTCCTTGCAAACTCTGAATCTTTTCCATATACAGCATTATCAAGCTGTAATTCTTTTACCATTCTTCCTGTATTACTGTCTTTTTCCAAATCCTCTATATTTTTAGTTTTATTCATTACAAGGTCAACTATATTTTCTCCATTATCCCCTTTTCTTTCTGTTGTAAAAATTTCATATACTCCTGAAGATGTAAGGTTTTCAAGTCCTGATATATTTCCTTCTTTTCCATTTCCTCCTGCTGTAATGAAATTTTCTTTAGAATAGATATCTCCCTTTCCTGTTTCTGCCATTATCTTCATTTCACCTTTAAGGTCAAAATCTCCTGCTGATCTATAGCCTGCTCTTGTAGATGAACTCACTCCTTCTCCAATAGTTAATGCATCTAGTGAGTCTTTTAATTCAAGCCACCCATAATTATATACTTTTCCTCCATTAGTAGCTCTCATATATGCTGTATCCATTCCATTTTCAACAGTTCCTGTCAATCCAGTAACTATGATACTTCCATAGTTAAATGCTTCTGAATCTTTTCCATCAGCCCACATTCCTGTTCCCATATTTTCAGGTGCAATTCCTTTGTTATCTACCTCTATCATTCCATAGTTAAACCCTATTGCACCATCTATTACTTTTATTCCTGCTGTATCTTTTGTTCCACCTTTTACTCTTATTTGTCCATAATTATTTGCAGTTCCTTTATATCCTTCTATTGATTGTCCAATTGTTCCCTTTCCCTCACTAATTATTATTCCATAATTATATATATCTGATTTAAAAAATTCTTTAGTTGACCAAGTTGTTAAAAATTGTCCATAATTTTTATTCTCAGAAGAAATATTAATTTTCCCATAATTATATAGTTGGTTTTCTCTGATATTTATCGAATTATATTTTATTGCAGCTCTTTGACCATACGAAGTTGTTGTTCCTTTAGAGATAATATCTATATTTCCATAATTATAAACATTATTTTGAGCAGTTTTATTTTCAGCATCTGTTCCTTGATTTAAAGTTTCTGCATATTGTCCATATAAGAATCCAGTTTCTCCTAATTTTCCATCTAAGTCCTCTATTTTTATATTACCATAATTATATAACTGACTATTCAAATAGGCAGTTTCAGTTGATGGAGGAACTAAGGCTATAGTAGCCTTTTGACCATATAAATAATGAGCTTGATTGATTCCATCATCTCCTTGTTTTAACACTAGTTTAATGTCATTATAGTTATAAATATCTGCATTTATATCTAAAAAACTAGATTGTGTATTAGAACCATGTATTCTTTGTCCAACTATTTCAGGTCCATTATTTCCTGATTTAGCTCCATTTACTTCTGCATATATTTTTCCAGAATTTATCAGTTCTATTTTTAATCCACCTGTTGCCAATGCATCTTGTCCTGCTGCTGCCCCTCCCCCTGTATTAATACTTTTAATATATCCATAATTTATAATTTCATTATCTACACTTTTAGAATATGACATATTATTATCTATTCTTTGTCCTACACTTCCTATATATCCACCTTCAATTTTTATTTCTACATCTATTACTCCATAATTATATAAATGATTACTTTCTGCCATACCTTTTTGGCCTATTGAATCATTGCTTACAGGTTCTCCGCTGCCATTTAAATCTATTCTTCCTATTATTTCACCATAATTATATGCTTTAAAACTATTCGATTTGGCTCCTAATTGCCCTGGATTAACTCTTGTAAAATTAATCTTTCCTTTATTTACAACTTGTATATTATCCTTTTCTCTTATATTTTGTCCTGTGATTTCAGTTGCGATATCATTATATAGTAAATTATTTGTTCCTCCAGTAAAATTATTATATTCATCCAGCTTATTCTGCTCTATTTCTTTTAATTTATTTTCAAACTCTCCAGTACCATCATTTGAGTTAATTATTTTATTTTCTTTGTTATATTTTTCATTATACTTATTAAGTTTAGTAATAGTTTTTATATCTGTATCTTCTAAATTTTTTATTCCATTTTTATATAAATCCAGCTGTCCTTTACTGTATAAATAATTTTTTATTTTATCTGCATTCCAATCATTTTCTTTTAATACTCTCACTATACTTCCAGAATCTACATATCCTAATCCATTACTTGATATAAAAAGATCATTTTGTTTTCCAGCATTTAATGCCCAATTTTTATCATCTTTATTTTTTATTCCATCTCCATCAAAATCTCCATCTGGATCATATATATCTGCTATTCCATCTTTATTCTCATCTTGTAATCCAACTACTTCCCATTTTTCTTTTTCTTTATTCCATTCTCTTTTCAATATTCCTGTATATATATCAGTTGAATCCTGTTCTAATCCATCTTCTATTACTCCATCTGGATCATGCTGCCATGGTATTTCATCTTTTTTAGGTGGAATAATTTCTGGCTCTGGTGGCAATACTTCTCCCCCTGTATTTCCTTCTAATTTTTTTTTACTGCTTCCTTTTTCAAATGGCCACAACCACTTTATTTCTTCATCATACACTGTTTTTTTATTTATAACTTCCTCTTGTGAATATCCTATTCCCCCAATCAAAAAACACCCTATTACCACTCCAATTGCTACATTAATACCTCTTTTTTGATTGCTACTCTTTGCTCTTCCCAAAATTTTTTCAACCATTTTTTCTCCTTTACATTTTAATTTTCTTTTTATTAAAACCTCTAATTCGAAAAAAATAAAAGTTCTCTTATATATATAAAGGCGAATACTAATTGGGAGAAAATTCCCTATTTCTAATACTTAATTTTTTCAATATTATATTTTTAAAATATATTTTATCTTGACTTTTTAAAATTTAGAGAATATAATAGAAAAAAATATAGTTCGCTTTTATATATAAAGAAGTACATTAAAAAATTAACTTTGATTTAAAAGTGTTTTTAAGCATTTTACATTTTTTTGATTTCTATATTATTGATTCAACTATTCTTTAAATAAAAAAAGACAGAGATTTTATTTTCTCTGCCTTTAATGATCATTTAATATTTTTATTATCTCTCTATTTTTTTAGATACTCTAAACTTCACAGTCTTTCTTGGATAAATCTTCATAGGTTCTTTAGTTACTGGATTGGCTATTACTCTTGGTTTTCTTTCCTTCACTTCAAATATTCCTATATTTATAAATATTAATGAATGACTTTTCTGCAAAGCCTCCTGCATTGTTTCAAGAAATACTTCTATTTCTTTCAGCGCTTTTCTTGCTGATATTTCTCCTTTACTCACTTCACTGTATACTTTTGCTAATTCTCTCTTATTCATTAGTACCAGCTCCATTTACTATATCCTGCAAGCCTGTTCCTACCCTGAATCTTATCTTCTTTTTAGCTTTTGTATAACCAGTTTTATTTATTCTGGCTATCATTATTTTTCTTGGTTTTACCTCTTTTTCTTCAAATGTTCCCCAATTTTTAAAGGTTACCTTTTCACCTTCATTCAGAACTTTTAGCAATGTATTCCAGAATAAGTCTATCTTTTCTTTTACTTCCTGCTGATTCTTTAGTCCATTTCTCTTTTTATAGAATCTTATAAATTCCCCTTCTGTCATAACTTCCCCCTTAAAATATCATGATTATTTGTTAAAAGGCTGGCTATTCATCAGCCAGCCTTTCACTTTTTAATCTTTAGAATTTATAACCCAGTCCTGTTCCTACTATCCATTCACCTTTTGTCTTGTTTTTACCTGAGTTATTGTGTGAATCTCTTTCTACTGCATAGCTTCCCTTTACATCAAATAAGATTCCATTTTCCAGTTCAAGTGTATATTTAGCATTCAGTCCTAAGCTATGTTCATTCTTGTGGGCAACTAATATATCAAAGTCACTTCCACCTTTAAATCTTCCTGTGATGTGTTCTTCATCTGCGCCATTAAGCAGTCTTGTATAGCTTGCCCCAACTGATAATGTACTCTTTCCTTTTTCATGTGGTATCACTTTTTTTAGGTCTAATCCCACTTTAGCTGATGTATAATCAAATGATTTTGAATCTGTTTCTATTGCTAAAGTTTTATTTCCCTCATCTGCTCCATCCTGATCTACATATGTATATGATAGAGTTGCATAAGGTTCTAGGAATAAGTTCTCTCCAATATTATATGAATATCTTCCATTCAGATAAATATCATAAGTCAAATCATTGTAGCTTGAAGAATAGCTTCTTGTTTCTGTAATTTCTCTTCCTGCTGCTGTTCTGTCTGCATCATAATCTCCATATTGAAATCCTGCTCCTGCTGTTACTTTTAGATTTCCAAGATACTTCTTAGCATATCCTCCAATATACAGCGCATCTCCATCAACTTTTGAGTCATTAGACAAATCAGATTTAAGCTTGTTTCCTCCAACTGCTACTCCAGCTTTAAAGTCATCAGATACTCCATACTCTCCAAGCATATATGCTCCTGTGATTTTTGTATCAGAATCTATATCAGAACTTCCTATATCATAAGTATAGTATCCTTTTCCATAATATGTATCTTTAGTTCCTCCATCTATATGAGTAAGTCCGCCATATATCATCCATTTTCCTGTATCTGCTTTAAATGAATTTTCAGTAACTATATCTCTGAACATTTCCATTGATTTTCTTGATAATTCAGAAGAATATGAGTATGGATTTCCTGCATAGATATCATTTAAATATCCTATGAAAGATGAGAATTTTTCATCAGTATCTACATTAAAGTTTTCTAATTTATCTACCGAAAGAATACCATGATATATTTTATTTAATTTTTCATATGTTATATTATCTGGATTAATTGGTTTTGTAGGAAGATCAAATTTAGCTGTAATTTTTATTTCATTGTTTGATAAATCTATTTTTCCTACTGAGTGAAGCAGTGATGTTGTATCTAAAGTTATATCTTCCTGATATTTTCCTTCATCTCCTGTCACCAAACTGCTATCCAATTGAGTATTTCCAAAACTTATTATACTTTCATTCCCTACTCCATTAAGAGCAAGTAATAATTTTCCTCCTGTTGAAGATATTGTTCCTATATTCCCATAAAGTGCATGACCTGTAATTTTATCTGTCCCACTTGTGTTGTCCACTTTGCTTGTATCTATTCTTAATACAAACTCCCCATTTTTACCAATATTAATATTGCCTGCTCCTGTAATTTCAGAAGTTTCAAATGCAGTTACTTTCTGATTTATATTTATTTCTTCCACATTTGATATTTTATGGAAAAGATTTATATTATCATTTCCCACTGCTCTGGAAACGGCTGAACCAAAATTAAGAATATCCCCATTACCTGTTCCACCGTCTATATCTCCATTGATTTGAGTAGAATTTCCAATAAATAAAATATCATCTCCATCTCCTAAATCAACTTTTCCATTGATAAAAGAATTTCCAGATATATTCACTGTATTAGCTCCTGAATCTCCAGAAATAACAGGAGTAGTTCTATCTAAGCCACCACCATTGATTGTTACATCTGTACCAGTAAATGAAGCTCCATCTTTAACTGTAACAGCAGTTTTATAGGCATTAATAATTCCATTAGTAAGTGAAAAATTACCTGCATTTATTGTTACTGTTCCACTACTTACACCAGCTCCATTGATAATAGAATCTAAAATATTTTCACCATTTGTATATTCATTGTATGCATCCACTCCACCATTTTGTGAAGTTGTATTTATTATAGAATATATTCCCGTGCTATCTCCATTTCCTGAGGTAATACCATTAGTTTTTATACTTCCATCACTCTCAAGAGTTATAGCCATTCCCTTCCCTTCAGGAACACTGAAAGTATTAGGTCCTGACCAATTTTTTTCAACCAAAACTGGTGTCTGTCCTATTACAAGTCCATAATTGCTATATCCATTAATCTTTGAACTAGAATCTCCTCTAATATATATTCCATTTTGACTTCCCATTATAACACCATAATTTGAAATTGATTCTATTATTGCTGGACCATTAGAAGAAAAAGAATAAATTCCATTTCCTGAATTAGTTCCACTTCCAGTATTATTTCCACTAATTGTCCCATAATTCGTTATATTTCCTATTTTGCTCTCTGAGAGAATAGCATGAGTACTAGAATAAGAAAATATTCCATTTCCTGATTCAACTCCACTACCAGGAATATTTCCACTACTAGTACTACTACCACTTATAGTTCCACTATTCACTATATTCCCTATTGTACTACTTGAAGAATCTGAACTATTATTTGGAGAACTTGAAGAATATATTCCATTTCCTGAATAATATCCATCACCATTCTTTCCGCTTATAGTTCCACTATTTGTTATATTCCCTATTGTACTACATGGTTCAGAATAAGAATAAATTCCATTTCCTGAATAATGTCCACTACTAGTAGTACTACCAGTTATAATTCCACTATTTGTTATATCCCCTATTGTACTAGCTCCATTAGAAGAAGAATAAGAATATATTCCATTTCCTGAATTAGCTCCACTACCAGTAGTACTACCATTGATAGTTCCACTATTTGTTATATTTCCTATTGTACTAGCTTCTTTCCCAGAATAAGAATATATTCCATTTCCTGATTCATTTCCACCAGTACCATTTCCACTTATAGTTCCACTATTTGTTATATTTCCTATTATATTACTTGAAGTAGCAGAATAAGAATAAGAAAATATTCCATTTCCTGAATCATTTCCACCAGTACTGTTTCCACTTATAGTTCCACTATTTGTTATATTTTCTATTTTACTGTTTGAAAAACTTGAAGAATAAATTCCATTTCCTGAATAACTTCCACTACCAGTAGTACTGCCACTTATACTTCCACTATTTGTTATATTTCCTATTGTACTTGTACTAGCTCCATTCATAGAATAAGAATATATTCCATTTCCTGAATGACTTCCACTACCAGTAGTACTACCACTTATAGTTCCACTATTTGTTATATTTCCTATTGTACCGTTTGAAGTACCATCAGAGTAAATTCCATTTCCTGAATTAGTTCCACTACCAGTAGTACTACCATTGATAGTTCCACCATTTGTTATATTTCCTATAGTACTAGCTCCATAAGAATAAATTCCATTTCCTGATTTATCTCCACCAGTACTGCTCCCACTTATAGTTCCACTATTCACTATATTTACTTTAATATTATTTGTATTTACTGTATCATCTATTTTTACAGTTTCAGTTATATTTGTTCCTTCTGGTAATGTCCAGGTAAATTCATCATCAGAATTTTTTGTTACTGTTCCAATTTCTGTAATAGTTCCTGAATTATCTAGTATTTTAATAGTTGAATCTTCATATTTTACTGTAACATCTCCAAATGCAAAACTGCTTCCCAGTAAAAAAGCTACTACCACTCCCATTGTTATTCTATTCTTTCCCTTTAGATATCTTTTTAAAGCTTTCTCCATTTCTTTAATCATATTTTCCTCTCCCCCTTTGATATTTTTTACTTTAAATTCAACTTTTTTACATTTATAATAACCTCAAATTCAGAAAAATAAACAATTGTTCTCTTTAATGTATAAAAGCGAACATAAAATAGTTGTAATTACTTTATTTACAGGGGGTCATTTTTTAAGGATGTTTTTTCTAAAAATATTTTTATCTTGACTTTATCAATTTTAGAGATTATAATTGATAAAGTTAAAACATGTAAAAGTTCGCCTTTATACATATAAGAGAACTTTTATTATTTTTATAGTTTTAAAGAGTATTTTACTTAGTGTATTAATTCTTGTATTGTTTCATCAATTCTTTTTCTATTCTTGTCATTCTCTCTTCTATTCTTTTTATTCCATCAGTTAGTGTTTTTATATTTTCTATTCTGAATTTTTCTGCATACAGTCTTTCTTTTTCACAATCTCTCATGTCCAGTTTTTTATCAAACAGTGAAAGTATATACTTGTGATATGCCAATAAAAAAGTTCCTGTTGTAGTCATTATCTTGAAAAACAGTTCTGTATTACTTTTCATTTTTCTCTCCCTCCAGTTTTCCAAATACTGCCTCATATATTCTGTCATCTATTTTACTTTCTGTTCTTTTCACTAATTCTTTTAGAACTACTATCAAAACCTTCTCTATAGCTTTTGTTCCCAACCATTTGCTTATAAAGTATTTTAAAAAATTTATTATTATTTTCATAAGTGTTCCTCCATTTTTTTATTTTTGGGTAAAAAAAAGACTGCAGCTTCTGCCACAGCCTTTTCCCTGATTAAGCTTCTGGTGTATTATTTTTTACATAAAATTCATATGCTCCCAGCAGACTTCTGTACTTGTCTATTGTTTCCAATGAAGTATTATAAGACTTGATTTCTTTTTCAGCGCTTGTCTGCCACTCTTGGTATGATTCATATGCTGAATTTTCCGGAAATGCTGTTCCTGCCTCCACCTGTTCTGCTATATGCTCAAGAGTTGCTGTGATATCATCTATATTTTTCAATATAGCTTTCTCTCTCTTGATAGCATTTTCCACCTTTACAATTTCTTTTTGTACCACTGTTAAAATTACCTGATTTTCTCCTGCTGCCATTTTGTTCCTCCTGTTTTATTTTTGTCATACATACATGATACTATTTTCAGACAGGATTAAACAGTGATTCAATGTTATGATTTGTGATGGATTGTGAAAGTTCAAAATTATTCCAGCAGAAAAATTATACTTCTGGTATATATTAGAATACTCGGTCCTATTCTTCTGTAGAGAAGATCTCCACCATCCACTTTGTCATAGATGGTATTTTTATGTCTTTTTAAGTATTTTGCCACTTCCTCAATTGTTGCCCATTCTCCAAGAGATGCCACCATTTCCTGTGAAAGAGCTTTATTCAGAGATGAAAGCCCCTCGAGTTTTCTGTAAATATACTCTTCTCTATCCATCAACATTTCCTCCTGTCTGTACTTTCTTTTTCATTTTTCCTCCCAGATTTATTATTAATTTTTATGCCATAAATTCTAAAAATTTATCCTTAGTTATTCCTCTCCTGCTTTTTCCTGTCACTCTCACAGGAAAACACATATCAATTATTCTATCTCTGATTCTATTTTTACCCTGTATTGAAAATTTTTCTGTTATTTCACATTTCTCCTCATCATCATTAAAAATTAAATTTGTAGATATAATCAAGGGTTTTCCACTTCTGTATCTTGTATCTATGAGATTATATATTTTTTCTGCTCTCCAGCCTGTCGAATTGTCATCTAAATTTTTTTCAGTTCCAAAATCATCTATGATTACCAGATCACACTTTTCTATCTGTTCAAGAATATCTTTTTCAGCTTCTCCAAATTCTCTGCTTAATTTATTAAGATATAGTCCCAGATTTATCATCATAACAGTTTTTCCTTTCTCCATCAGATAATTGCCTATACATGCACTTGCAAAAGTTTTTCCAGTTCCCACATCTCCATACAGCAGCATTCCTGTTTTTTTATTTTTAACAAGAAAATTATCTGCATATCTTTTTGCCAGAATCATATATTTTTCACTCATATCAGCATTTTCAAATCTGCTTTCCAGAAATTTATTATCTACAACAGAAATATCTTTATATTTTTTTACTCTGTTTTTCATGCACTCATATACTCTTTCCTTTTCCAATTTTTCCATCTCTCTTTTAAACATTTCTTCTAAACAGCTGCAGTCTGGGATAAATTTTATTTTTTCTTTTATAAAGTCAGGAAGTTTCTCTATGTGTTCAATTGAGTTTTCTTTATATCTTTTTCCGCAGTATTTACATTTTTTCACTTTCTAAACCTCCTGTTTCTGCAGATAATATTTCATCTATAAGTTCCTCTGTAAAATCTTCATATTCTGGTTTTTTAAATTCTTTTTTAATATCTTTTACTTTATTTTTAAAACTGCCATTAAGAGCTTTTTTAAGATTTTCTATTTTAAAGATTGTATTTATGCTCATATTATTTTTTACAAATTCAGATTGAGACATCAGTGTCAATGCTTCAAATAGTTTTACAGCTCCTAATTCCCTATACACTCCCAGTAAAATATAGTTATCTGGTCTATAGTCAAAATTCGGCAGTTCTAAATCTATGTATTTTTTTATTATCTGCTGTATTTCCACAGGTGCATTTTCTATTTTTTCTTTTTTATATTCTATTTTCTCAATAACTTCCTCCTGCTCCTCTGTATGTGTATTATTATTTACACTGTTATTATTTATCTTTATGTTATTATTTATATTGTTATTATTAGTGTCCCTTTGACCATGTCTGACAGCTTCCGTATCGGTTCCCGCCCTATACGGTGAAACCACCTGCGGAAGTATATTCACAGTATATAGATTTTTAGAAAACTTTCCCTTTTCTTTGTGCTGTATTACTGTTATATAGCCGCTGTCTTTCAGCTCTTTAATATATTTTACCAATGTTCCTTTATTTATTCCTAAATCTATTGATATCAATTTTTGTGATGGAAAAGCATTATGTCCTTTCCCCGCATAACTGCATATATAGGCATAAATAGCTTTAGATATAATATTAAGATTTCTGTCTTTCATTATTTTTTTTGCTATAAATCCATATCCTTCCCTGTATATGCCTCTTACTTTAATTGCATCTGTTATTTTTTCATTTTTTTCTGTTGATAAATTCATTTTTCACTCCTATAATTTTTTAATAATATAGCTATACTCTCAAGCTATCAATACTCTTCATAACCTAATTTTTAAGATTATTATTTAAGTTTCAAATATAACGGTATATATATTAACACATTATTCTATAATTTTATATAGATATAATTAAAAAAGTGAAATAATGATTAAAATAAATTCCTATATAAATAAAATCTCAAAATTTTTTATTAAAACATTCTGTTTTTAAATATATTTTCATTCCTTTCTATTATTAAAAAATTTTGATAACTAAAATATATAACATAATATTTCTTTGAGAGTACACAGGTTGGAAAAAATAAAAAGACACCAGAATTTCTTCTGATGTCTTTTGCAGTTATTCAATTTCATTTTCATTATGCTTGTTGATTATCTCTTCCAATATTTTCATTTCATTTTTAAGCTCTTCAAATGTTATAGCTCTTCTTGATCTTTTTTTCAGGAGTTTCTTTACTATTTCCACTCCATTCAGCCATTCTATTTCATAATACCTGCTGTTATCACTGAATATCTGCTCCATACACTTTTTTAAATTTTTTTCATCTCTTAAATCTACTTTGATTAAATGTTTTCTATTGTTGGGGAATTTACAGGTTATATGCCAGTTATATTCTTCTTCCCCTTCTTCAAATTTTATAAAGTATTTCCAATGGTCATCTGTGTAATCTATAAACTCCAGTATTATATGGTCTTCCACTTTAAAATACCTCCTATTCTTCTAATAATTATATACTCTATAAAAACATTTTTGTCAATATATAATGTTAATATTTTCTCTTATTCATATATTTTTATTTTTGAAGTATTTATCTTTCGTTTCTTTCCATACTTTTCTCAATTAGAATAAAAAAGGAAACCTGAAATCAGGCTTCCTCTTTTTCCATATCTGTGATTCTATAATTATTTTTCAAGCATTTTTATATATTCTTTAACTACTTTTTCAACATAGTCCTGACAATCTTTTGCTGTACTAGGATCATATTTTCCACCATTTGTTTTATTGTTTGATAAAACTCTGATTGTAAGAAATGGCACTTTATATGCTTCACAAATTAAAGCAGCACTGGCAGCTTCCATTTCTTCCACACTTGAACCAAATTCTTCATGCAGCCAGTTTATTCTGTCTATTTCATTATTCCAGAAGTTAGCTGATGCCACAGTTCCCTCTACTACTTTTCCTCTTTTATATTGATTTTTTACAGCATTGGCAGCTTTTAAAAGCATAGGATTTCCTTCATAGTAACGAACTTTTTCTGCATCTGTATTCTCTCCTGCACTTCCTTCAGAAGCCATTACGTCCATAGGCAGCCACTCAAAAGGATTGCTTCCCTCTTTTTCATTTTTAGTCAAAGTTTTAAAGTTTCCAGCATTAAATGTTCTTTTTCCTAAAACAATATCTCCAACATTCAGAGATTTGTCATGTCCTCCTGAAGTCCCCTGATTTATTACAGCAGCTGGTTTGAATCTCTCTATTGCTATTGCTGTTGCAGCAGCAGTATTTTCCATTCCCTTACTTGTCTTAGCAACAATTACAGGATAATCATTTAATGTTCCTATGTAGAAAATATAATTTCCTGTTCTCTCCTCTCTCACATTTTCAAGTCTTGCAGCCAGATTTTGAGCTTCAATAGGCATAGGTCCTTGAATAATTATAGGTTGTTTTGGCACTGAATGAGATGGTACAGTCACACTTTTAACTTGTGCATAAGCTATTGAAGCAGAAAACACCATCAAAAGTAAGATTTTTTTGAATAAATTTTTCATCATTTCCTCCTTAAATATTTTAATATACTCGATTCTAGTATAATATAACATTAATTGGCCTTTGGCAAGATATTTTCACATATATTTTTATATATATTTTGTAATATTTTCAGATTAAGGGTATAATATAATAGTATTTTAAACCATCATAAAAATAACTTTTTAGAAGAAAAGATATATTCAGGAGGTATCATTGTGAAAAAAACTAAAATAATATGTACCATTGGACCAAGTTCTGAAACAAAAGAAACTCTAAAAGAACTCCTTAAATCGGGAATGAATATGATGAGATTAAACTTCTCCCATGGAAACTATGAAGAACATAAAGAAAAAATTGATAATTTCAGAGCAGCTCAGGCAGAAACTGGTATCAGAGCGGCTCTTATGCTTGATATCAAAGGACCCAAAATAAGAACCACTAAACTTAAAGATGGAAAGAATGTAAATATAGTATCAGGGCAGGAATTTATAATAACTACAGATAAATCTATAATTGGTGATGAAAAAATGGTTGCTGTCACTTATGAAGATATTATACAGGATGTTAAAATAGGAGAAAAACTTCTTATAGATGATGGACTTTTACAGTTCAGTATAAAAGAAATTGTAGGAAATAAAATAATCTGTATAGCTTTAAATAATGGAGAACTTGGAGAAAATAAAGGTGTCAATCTTCCAAAAGCTAAAGTCAGTCTTCCTGCCATATCTGAAAAAGACAGAAATGACCTTATTTTCGGCTGTCAGCAGGGTGTTGACTATGTAGCTGCCTCATTTATCAGAAAAGCTGATGATGTAAAAGATGTAAGAAAAGTATTAGACGAAAATAATGGTAAAAATATTCTTATAATATCTAAGATAGAAACTCAAGAAGGAATAGATAACTTTGATGAAATATTAAAAGTTTCTGATGGTATCATGGTTGCAAGAGGAGATCTTGGAGTAGAAATACCTATTGAAGATGTACCTATTGCTCAAAAGATGATGATAGAGAAATGTAATGCTGCTGGTAAAGTAGTTATTACTGCCACTCAAATGCTTGATTCTATGATTAAGAATCCAAGACCTACAAGAGCAGAAGTAAATGATGTAGCTAATGCAATTCTTGATGGAACAGACTGCATAATGCTTTCTGGTGAGTCTGCTAATGGTAAATATCCAGTAGAAGCTGTAAGAGTTATGACTAGAATATCTGAAAAGATTGATCCCCTTGTTTCCAAGAAAAACTATTTTGCAGAAGATATGACAATCACTACTGCTGTCACTAAAGGTACTGCAGAAATAAGTGAATCTCTTGATACAAAAGTTATAGTTGTTGCAACTCAATCTGGCAGAGCTGCCAGAGATATGAGAAGATATTTTCCTAAAGCTGAAATTGTAGCAATTACCAATAATGAAAAAACTGCCAACCAGCTTCTTATTGTGAGGGGAATCACTCCTTTCATTGATGGACAGCCTGAAAATCTTGATTCATTCTTCCAACTGGCAGAAAAAGTTTCAGTAGATTTGAAACTGGCAAAAAAAGATGATATTATAATAGCAAACTGCGGAGAATCTATATTTAAAGTTGGAACTACCAACTCTATAAAATTAATAAAAATAAGCTGAAAAATTTAAATATATAGAAAAAATGAGAATGTTCAAAAGCAGATTATTATATTTCTGCCTATGAACCATTCTCATTTTATTTTAATTTTAGAAGAAGTATTTTATTCCTCCACCTATCATATACATCCAGTCTCTTTCCACTATTGGTGAGTCAGATATATCTGATGAAAATTTCTCTATCCCGAAAAATGAATCAAGAGATACATTTTCAGTAAGTTTATAGTCCAGTGTAATTACAGCTCCATATGAATAAGCTGTTCCACCTTTATATTCATTTTTTAAATTATCTCTGCTGCTTCTCTCTGCCTCTTTTGATGTTACTCCAAAGTAATAATCTGTATAGTGTTTTGAAAACCCTCTAAAATGGATTCCTGGTATTATAGTCAGCTTATTATTTGCAAAATACATTTTATATAAGCTTGCTCTTCCTTCAGCACCATGTTCTCCAAATTGAGCATTCAAACCAGTTCTTATTCCATAGATACCAGTTTCTGCATCTAATCTGATTCCCCCCATTACTTGAAAATCCCGATCATCTATATTTTTATATCCATTTTTCATATCTTTTCCTTTTATAGGAAATCCAGCTAATGGATCAATATAAATTGATGTACTTAATTTATCGTTTTTATAAAAACGATATCCTAATGTTGCAGCTTTCAAATAAAAATTTCCATAATCTACATCAAACAATGGAATTGGATATGCCTGTGTTTTATCTCCCTTATAAATATTATTTGAAACTCCAGCTCCAATCCCCACACCATATCTGTTTTCTGCAAATACAGTAGTTGATGCTAAAATAGCTGCTAACCCAATTAAAACTTTTTTCATTTGTTCTCTCCTTTTATTTTTTTATAACTATTTCTAGTTTTTTCTCATCATACACATAATCTCTAAAATCTACTTTGAAAAACAGGGCATATATTACTGGAATTATTCCCAAAGCCAGTACTGTATCAGTTGCCAATCCAAAAATAAGAACTACTGCTAATGGCTGGAACAAAGGCCCACCAAAGAAGTATAGCGGCATAAGCCCCATAAGCGTAGTAGCTACTGTTAAAAATATCGGCCTTAACCTTGACTGGCATCCAAATACTATTGCATCCTGATCATCTCTGCCCATATCATCTTTTTCAATAGTCATTTTATCTACAAGAATGATAGCATGATTCAGAACTACCCCTGCCAGTGAAATTATTCCTATAATAGCCATAAATCCAAGCTGAGTGTTTGTACACAGGAGTCCTATAGCTATTCCTGGTATAGACAGAGGAATTACCAGCATTATTGATAATCCTTTCTTTATAGAATTAAACTGTCCTATTACCAGTAAGAACATTATTAATAATGCAATTGGAACAGCCTGAAATAATGCTCCTTCATTTTCAGAAGAAGTTTTCATTATACCTGCTGGATAGTATTTTATTTCTGGACCCCATTCTTTTAACTTCTCAGTCAGCCATGGTATTATTTCATTATTTACTTCTGGAGGTGTATATCCATCCTGTATTCCTGCATCTACTTCTATTCCATATGACATATCCCTTGTATAGACAAAATCAGGCACATACTCTACCTTTATATCTGCTATCTGATTAAGAGGAACTGACACTCCTGATGGAGTCATAAATTGTATAGTTTCTATATTAGTGATGTCATCTTTATATGATCTGCTTCCTTTAAGCATTATAGGAATGATAGTGCTTTTTGGCGGAGCTTCAAAATTTCTATATACAGTAGCATTTGTTCCCTGTAATATAAATTGAAGTGTTTTTCCCACCACACTATTCGATAATCCTGCTTTTTTAGCTTTTTCCTGATTTATATTTATTGTTATTCTTGGAACGTCATTTCCCCAGTTGTTGCTTACAGCTCTTATTCCTTTTACTGTTTTTATCTTTTCCTCAAACTCTTTTGATGCTTTTTTCAAGAGTTCTATATTATCTGAAACAAATACATATCCTAAATCTTTTTCTAAAGATACTCCGCTTCCCATACCTTTAGTAGTTATATCTATTCCTGGATATTTACTCTGCATATATAGATTTATTTCAGAACTTAATTTTTTTATTATTCTATAATCTGTGACATTATACATTACATAGGCATATTCAGGAAGCCTTGTTTCAGGCTGATAACTTGTAGAATATTTAGGAGCTCCTCCTCCAATAAATATTCCCCAGCTCAATACTCCCTGTTTTTTATATTTTTTATCTGTCCCTCCAGTAGTTATATAATTCCACAATGAAGGAGAGAGAGGTTCCTGTTCTCCAGTACTGTAATTTTTCTTTATAAATTCATTCAGGTCGTTTACAACTTCTGCTGTACGATTTATATCTGTTCCCTTTGGCATTCTTATATATGTAGACATTACAGGGTCTGTTGAATCAGGCATAAAGTTTTTAGGAACTACTCCTAAAAGTACAAGCCCCAGACAAAAAGCTCCTATTGTCACACCTATTGATAATTTTTTCTTCTTTAAAAGTGTAATAAGAATTTTCCTGTAGATAAGGTAAGGTTTTGAATCCATATTCTGCTTGCTTCCAGACTTCACTTTCAGAAAATCAAAACACAGCAAAGGAATCAGTGTTTGATTAATAAGCCATGATCCCAGCAATGCAAGAAGTACAACGATTGTAAGAGGTCCCACATATTCTCCCATATTCTCTTTATTTAATATAATAGGAGAAAATGCCACTATTGTAGTGAGTGAACTTACAAGCAGAGGTACAGCCAAGGTTTTACCTGATTCCAGACAGGCTTCCATTCTGCTTTTTCCATCCTGCATCAGTACCATTATATTTTCAGACATTACCACTGCATTATCTACCAGCATTCCCAGAGCTATTATCAATCCTGCCAGAGTTATCTGATTTATTCCATAACCAAGATAATAAAGCCCTATTATTGTAAATGCTATAGATGTTGGTGTCAAAGCTGCTACTATCAAACCAGAACGAAGTCCCAGACATAAAAGCATTACAATTACTATTGTTGCTATTGCCTGTACTAGATTGGCTATAAAAGATGTTACTTTATCCTGCACTAAATCCGGTTGATAATAAATCTGTCCAACTTCTATTCCAATAGGAAGTTTGCTCTTAAATTCTTTCAGAACACTTTTTATTCCTTTACTCATTACCAGAACATCTTCCTTATCTCCAAGGGATACTCCCAGTGTTATAGCTTTATCTCCATTATATGAAATCATATAGTCTGAAGGTTCTTTATATGTCTTTTCCACTGTTGCTATCTCTTTTAAATATATAGCATTTTTTCCATTTGAATCTGTTATTATGGTATTTTCTATATCTTTTATATTTTTAAAATTTCCTGTTGGAGATATTTTTATTCTATAATCATCAGATACTACATCTCCTCCATTTTCTATTACATTGACATTTTGAAGAGTATCTATTATATTGCTCATTGATATTTTTGACTGTGAGAGTCTTTCATTATCTACTTTTACATAAATAACTTCACTCTGCACCCCGCTTATATCTATTCTTCCAATCTGTGGTACTGAAAACAGCAGCTTTGCCTTTAATTTTTCAGCAGTCTTGTATAATTCTTCATATGAATAACTGTCACCGCTTATTGTCAGCAGAGTACCATATATATCACCAAAATATGTATTTATTATTGGAGTCTGTACTCCCTCAGGGAGAGCAGGAACAACAAAAGTATTTATTCTGTTCCTCAGCTCCTGCCATATTGGAACTAAATCTCTGTTTCCGCTTTTGATATTTACATAAACATTTGACTGCCCTGGTATATTTTTTGAATCTACATAATCCAATGTTTCTATATTCTGTATCTGATCTGCTATTTTTTTACTTACCAAATCAGCCATCTGCTTGGAAGTTGCTCCCGGCCAGTTAGTTGTTATAAGAGCTACCTTTACTGTAAATCCCGGATCTTCTGATTTTTCTGATTTAACATAAGACATATATCCAACAAATAGAAGAGTTATAAATATCAGATAAGTAGTTACTTTGTTTTTTAAAGCGACATCTGTAAGTTTCATCTAATTTTTCACTCCTTCCAATAGAGAAACTTCCTGACCATCCTGAATTTGTGAAACTCCTTTTATAATAATATATTCTCCAGATTGTATTCCATCAAGTATCTCCATTCCATTTTGATTTATCTCTCCAGTTTTTACCAATCTTTTAGCAGCATGTCCTATTTCACCATTAATATCAGTTATTATATAGACATATGTTCTGTTCTCTGTATCTTTTAATATTGCCTCAAATGGAACTGTTATATTCTCTTTCTCTTTTGATTCCAAAAGTACATTAGCTGTCATTCCTACTCTTACATTCTCAGGAACATCTTCCAGTTTTGCTTTTACAGGATAAGTATTCCCAAATTCATTTGATATAGTTCCTATATTAGTTATTTTTCCAGTAATAAGAGCTCCCGGAATAAAATCTATAGTTACCAGTACCTTTTCTCCCTCTTTCAAAGTAGGTATTGCTGATTCAGAAACATTAAATTCAACTGTCTTATCACCAGAAGTATTCAATGTAAATACTGGTGTTTGAGGGCTGACAGATTGATTGACTTCACTTTTCACCTCTCCGATAGTTCCCTCTGCTGGTGCTTTGAGTTCTGTATATCCCAGTTGAATTTTTGCCAGATCAACACTGTTTTTTAAGGCATTCATTGTTGCTGCTGCTGACTTATATGAGGCTATTGCATTATCATAACTGGCTTTTGATATACTATTTTCAAGATATAAAGCCTGTGCTCTCTCATAACTTGACCTTGCTTCTGTATATCCTGCCTTTCCTTTTTCCAGTTCTGCAAGAGCTTTCTGATAGTTTACTTTATATTCTGTCGGGTCAAGCACTGCTAATATATCACCTTTTTTAACATGATCTCCCAGCTGTGCCATTCTCTTTTCAATAGTTCCTGATACCCTGAAACTAAGATTAGATAATGCCTGCGATTTTATCACTCCTACATAATTTTTAGGAATACTTTCATCTGTTTTTTTAGCAATTTTATATACAACAGGCCTTACAGCCATATCATATTTATACTCCTGTTTCTTTTTTCCACAGGCACTTATTATTAATACTAAAATCAATGTCATTAATATATGTTTTTTCATTATTTATACTCCTTTAAAATGCTTGACAGCTGATTTCTTAACTGTTCTTTTTCATTCTGGCTCATTGTCAGAGATGATTTTCCATATAGATTTTCTAATTTTAATATAGAATTTAAAAGACTGTAATTTTTTATTGTATTTTCCAAACCTTGAGATAATGCATTATTTTGAGCATCTAAAAAATCTGTAATATTTATACTTCCATTTGAATAAAGATTTTTTACTATTTTCATATTTTTAGCTGCGGCTTCTGCAGCTTGTTTAGAAGTATAAGTTTGGATATAGTTAGTCAGAAACTCATTAAAAGCTTGTGATACAGCTTGTGACAATTGAGATTCTGTTATTTTTCTACTATAATTTAATGACTCTATTTCACTTTGAAGTGATTTTCTTTTATAGTGTATTTCTCCCCCTGATATAAGAGGAAGTGTTATTTTTACACCTGCCTGCCAGTATTCATCTTCTCCATTAGGAGGATAATTTTTATTTTTCCCCCATGGTTCTATCATATTATCCTTATTATATTGGGCAAAAGCCTCTATTTTAGGTATTATTCTTTCTCTCCCAGCAGCAGAATATTCTCTCTTTTTACCTTTTATCTCATTATCTATGATATTTAGATTATTTGAATTTTTTAATGCTCCCTCAAGTAAAAATTCTTCAATAGCTTCATTTTTTTCACTATTTACAAAAAAGCTGCTGAAGTTTCTATTAAATACAAAATATCTTGATATATTTTCTAGTTCTTCATAACTGTATTGTTGATTTTTAGGCAGATCAAGATATGTATTTAATTGTATAGTTGATTGTTTTATCTGATTTTTTACAGAAACTATATTTGAATATGCTTCTGAAATACTTGATTCCAGTCTATATATATCCTGTACTCCTCCTGATCCTACTTTATAATTAATATTTGCTATTTTCAGGCTTTCCTTAAGAACTTCATAGTTGCTCTCCTGTATTTTTAACTGTGCATTCAATTGGAGAATATTCAAATAAGTAGATGATATATAATAAATAATATCAAGTTTTTGCTGCTCTAAATCTGATCTTTTAGTTTCCATAGCCAATTTTGAAAGATATACATTAGTATTCAGCTGCTCACTATAAATCACTTGAGATAGCTGCAAATACGATTTTGCTGAGTTCTGCTGAGCTCTGTTAAATACAACATCATTACTCTTTTTATCTAGGAATGTTCCATCTATATTTGCTGATAACTGAGGTAATCTATATGAATTACTTACATTTACATCATACTTGCTTGTAGTTAAATCCTGGTTTTTCTTCAAGATTTCAAGATTGTTTTTCAGTCCTATCTCTACAGCAGTTTTTAAATCTAATTTTTTCAATTCTGTCTTTTTCTTATTTATAACTGAAACTTCCTGTATTACACTTAAGGGAAGATTGTAGCCTATTTGAATTCCAATCTCCTCATTGTAAAATAATTCTCCCTCTGGAGAAGTTATCTTCTCTATCTTATTTATTCCCTGCCCTGTTTTAAAGTAAATATAATTAAGTACAGAAGCCTTAATTCTCTTTCCTAATTCCTCATCCATGTTATACCCTATGAAGGCATATTTATCTAAAGATTTTTCATAGTCAGCAAGAAGTGTAGGTATATTTTCTCTTTCAGATTCTTCTAAAAATTCTTTAGTTGCTTTTCTGATATTTATTTTTACATAATCATTCTGATACTTTTCTTCAAGTTTTTTTATATCATTATCTGATAAATTAGATATTGCTATATTTATTTTAGAAACATCTGGTATTTGCTTTATTATTTCTATTCCTTTATTCAAATCCAATTCTCCATAAATATAGCTTACATTTCTAGGCACAGCTATCTGACTTTTCTCAAAATTTAATGGGAAAAAATACAGTTTATTTCTATTTAAGTCTTTATAATTTCCCACTTTTGAACTGCTGAAAACAAAGATAGAATCTAATTCTTTGCTTTTGCTCATATCTTTCAGCATCTCATCTAAATTATTCTCATTAAGATAGCCTATTCTTGTTATTTTAGGAATATATCCTGTTTTCGAAAAATCTTTATCCAGCTCTCTTTGTAATATTTCTTTTGTATTCTTAGAAAAATTTGAATTGTTATCAAATATAACACCTATATTCAAATCTTTTGAAAAAACACAAAAACTCCAAAATATGAGTCCAGACAAGATTAAAATTTTTCTTTTCATAAAAAATTTTTACCTCCATTATTTAAATTTTATTTTGTTTTAATTTCAAAATAAGTTATCAATTCCTTGCTTTTTTTCTTTCATTTTTATGCTATCCATATCTTATTTTTATTGTGAACAAACAGGGATTCATATTTAGGTCATTAGAAATAAAAAAAACTTTCCTTTTTTATTTTCTAAGTTTTTTTCTTTTTAATAATCTTTATCTAATTTATCCGCTATGTATTTTATCATTAATTACGCACTTTTTAAACACATTTTTTTAATTCAGACTAAAGCTAATTTGTAGACTTTAAAGCATAAATCATCATATATTCAAATTAATCTAACTATTTTAAATATCTATTTTTTATTCTTATATATTTATAAATTTTTATTATAGTTTTCTTTATTTATATGTATTAATTCAAATTTATACAACAAAAAAAGAAGCTATTTTCACAATAGCCTCTCTTTTTCTAAACTATATTTTTTTCTTGAAAAGTAAGATTGTATTCTCTGAAGTGAATACATTCATATAAGTCATTCTACTTTGTCTATTTCAAATTATAGCATCAGCAAATACTATTTTTCATAAAACAAACATCAAACTAACAACTTGAGTAAATAATACTATATTTAATAAGGGATTTCAAGCTTTTTCTTTCAGTTATTTTTTTCTGTGAACCGTTTCTTTCTTTAAACTAAAAAACTTTACTAAAAAAAATTTTTGTTTGTCTATTTACATTTCAAATAAAATTAATGCTGCTTCTAATATTTTCTATTTGAAATAGTTTTTTGTCTGACAATATATTTTTTATTATTCTATCTTTTTTATCTTACTATCATTATGATTTTTTCAACACATTTTCTTAAATTTTTCTTCAAATATTTATAATAATTAATTTTTAAAATATTTTTATCCCAGATTTCTTTTCATCCAGTCTTTTCCTTCTACAAATCTAGTTACAAGCATTGATGCCAATGTATCTCCACTTGCATTTATCATTGTTGCAGGAGGATCAACTAAATATCCAATTGTTGCTATTATCGGGAATGCTTCTGGTGGGAATCCATACATAGTTACTATAAGCATTTCTCCAATAAGTCCTCCTCCAGGTACTCCTGACATTACTACTCCACCAGCTATTGCAAGCATTATTGCACTTACATAAGTTCCTACACCTGCAAATGGTATTTGAAATATTCCAAACAGAAAAGATATCTTTAATATAGTACTAAGTACAGTTCCATCCATATGTGCAGTTGCTCCAATTGGAAGTACTATTTCTCTTATATCTTTTGGTACACCTATATTTTCACAAGCTTCTAAATTCACTGGAAGTGTAGCAATACTGCTTTGAGTAGCCACTGCTGTAACTGCTGGAGATATTACATATTTCAAAGCTTTTACTCCATTCATTCCTCCAGAAATATATGCATATACAGGAAAAGCTGTAGCCATATATACAAAACATAGAGGATAATATATTGCTAATGCTCTTGCATAAGAACCAATAAGTTCTTTCCCATGTTCACCTACCAATGCAGCAAAATAAGCTCCAAGTCCTATAGGGGCATAATACATCAATAGTCCAATTATTTTCAGAAAAACTTCTGATAATGCTTCAAGTCCTCCAGCTATTATCTTTCCTTTTTCACCTATTGCATTTACACACATTCCAAAAACTAATGAGAATAATATTAATGGAAGCATATTTTTTCTTGAAATAAGTTCTGGAAAATCTGTAACTGTAAGCGCTGAAACTATTTGACTTCCTGTAGAAAAAGGTTTTAAAGCCTCAGCTGCAGGCATGCTCAATACTACACCTTTTGCTGGTGGAAAAATATTTACTACAATCAGTACAAGTACACCAGCTACGGTTCCTGTTGATACAAACACTATTAAAAGACTTTTTAAAATTTTTCCAAGTCTTGCCATATCACTCATAGCTGATATTGAACCACTTATTGTAACAAAAACCAATGGTACTACCACCATAAACATTCCATTTATAAATAAATCCCCTAAAGGCTTGAACATGACTGCTCTAGGTCCCATTTTTATCCCAATTAAACTTCCTAATAATATAGCTCCCACTAATATAATGGAAAATCTATATGCTTCCCACACACTTTTTTTCTTATTTTCTGCCATTGTCTTTCTCCTTCTATGTTGTTTTATGCTTTAATTTTAGAATTTAAATTGATTTCTTTTAGAGAATATTCCAAATAAACCTCCTGTATGGATGAATAGTACATTTTCCCCTTTTTTAAAAGTTCCTTTTTCTATTTCATTCATCATTCCATACATAGCTTTTCCAGTATATACTGGATCAAATATTACTCCTTCTTTTTTAGCAGTATTCTGAATAAATTCCAATTCTTCAGGTCTGCTTTGTGCATACCCTATCCCTACATATCCATCTATTATATCCATGTTTTCTGCTTTTACAATAATACTTTTATCTAAATATTTTTGTGCTTCTTCCACTATTTCTTCTGATCTTTTTTTGAAAAATTCTGCATCATCACAAACATTAAATCCTGTAACTTTCTTCTCTCCATTAAAAAATTCAGCATTTCCCATACACAGACCTGCGAAAGTTCCTCCTGATCCAACAGCTGCAACTATTCTGTCAAATTTTATTCCAAGCTCTTCTTCCTGCTCCTTGATTTCTTTCATAGCTGAATAATATCCAAGACTTCCTATTCCATTAGATGCTCCTTCTGGAATAATATATGCTTTATGTCCTTCAGCATCTGATTCGGCTTTAATTTTCTGCATAATTTCTGCTCTTCTTTCTCTGTAGTCCTCGCTTGATATTATTCTTACATCTGCCCCAATTACTTTATCCAGAAAATAATTTCCTTCCATCTCTGGTGTTTCATCTGATCTCAATACAAGTATCGCCCTCATACCAAGTTTTATCCCAGCTGCTGCTGTTGCCCTTGCATGATTTGACTGTATACCTCCACAAGTAATTAAGGTATCACATCCATTTTCCAATGCTTCATATATAGAATATTCCAGTTTTCTTATTTTATTTCCTGATATTTCTGAACCTGTTTGATCATCTCTTTTTATATAAATATTTACTCCTGATTCCTTTGAAATTTTTTCTAATTTTTCTATCTTAGTTGGGAAATTAGCTAAATTTAATTTTTTTTGCATTTTTTCCTCCTTATTTTTTTAATATAACATTTAAGTCCATTGTTTCAGTTCCGTCTTCAGTTATAAAACATGGTATCCCGATTCTTCCTTCTGCTTTTACTGGAACATACAGAGGGCTTTTTTCTCTAAGTTCAAGATATTCTTTTAAATTGTCTAGACTGGCTGAAATATCATGAAATTCAAATTTCACACCTTCTTCTTTTAATTTTGCCACTGCTCCCATAGTATCTGAACATAAATTACTTCCTATTACAATAATCATAATTAAACCTCCTGATTTTATTTTTTACTGCTAATTATAAAAGCAATTTTTATGCCAAAAAATAAAAAAATTTGAAGCAGATATTTAATCTAAATAAGAACAATTATTTTCAATTTTATTCTTTTATAAAAATAAAAAGGGTGAATAGAAAAATCCTATTTACCCTTTTTTCACCTATTTATTTCACAAATTTTCTTCCTCTATCCGAGAGAATGCTTCCCTTTCTCCCTTTATAAACTTCTATAAATTCTATTTCTTCTAAGTCCTTTAATATTTTTCTTATTTCCTGTTCAGAGAGCGAAATATTATTCTTATGACACTCTTCTGCCAGTCCTTTTCTCCCAGAAGATTTTCCTTTCATATTACTTTCTTTTATTTTTTCTAAAATAAAAATATAGCTGTTATATCTGCTGCCAGCTTTTTTTCTTAATTTTTCTTCATCACTGATTTCTTTTTTTATATCAGTATCTTTTTTATATTCCTCCTCAAAGTAATCAGTTATAGCTGCTGGAAGATCTTCATATTCTATTATTTCTTTATCCAGATAGGAAAAAAATTCAGCATAGTTTTTCATTTCTCTTATATTTCCTTCCCAGTTATAGAAATCAAAAGCCTCTTTTGCCTGTTTAGAAAATCTAAATTCCCCTCCAGTTTCTTTTATGAATTTATTCATTAACAATGATATATCTTCTTTTCTTTCTCTGAGAGGTGGTATCATTATAGGGAGGGTATTTATTCTATAATATAAATCTTTTCTAAATTTTCCCTCTTTCATCAGAGATTTAAGATTTTCATTGGTAGCTGCAATAAGTCTTACATCTATTTTTATTACCTTATCCCCACCAATTTTCATTATTTCCTTTTCCTGAATCACTCTCAGCAGCTTTATTTGAAGTAAAGGACTCATTCCCTCTATTTCATCAAGAAACAATGTTCCCATATGAGCAAATTCAAAAAGTCCTATTTTTCCCCCTTTTTTTGCTCCTGTAAAAGCCCCTTCTTCATAACCGAAAAGCTCACTTTCCAGAAGATTTTCTGGTATAGCTGCACAGTTTATAGCTACAAAAGGTGAATCTTTCCTCTCTGAATAATTATGTATAGAGTGTGCAAATAATTCTTTTCCTGTACCGCTTTCTCCAGTTATCAATATTGCTGCATTAGTTTTAGACATCTTTTTTGCAATATCTTTTATTTTTAATATTTGAGATGACTCTCCAATTATGTCATCAAAATTATATTTAGCTACATGACCTTTGTTCATTAGCTGTCTTCTTAATTCCTGTTGTTTTAATTCTTCATCTTGGAATTTCTGAATAAAAGCAAAAGCTCCCATATAATTTGCAGTTCTTACTATTGGAGTTATATTTAAGTTTATTGGCTGCTCATTTATTTTTATTAATTTTGATTTTATCTCTTTTTTATTCTTCTTTACTTCATCAAAAGGTATTGAGGGAAAAAATATGTCTGCTTTCTCTCCAAGAAGTGTAGTAGCTTTTCTATTTAAAATTTTTTCTGCCCCTTCATTACAGGCACATACATAATTATCTTTGTCTACTGCTACTATCCCTATATCCATAGTCTTCAATAATATTTGAAGCTGACTTTCTGCTGTTGTAGCTTTTTCTAGTATCTGATTAAGACTGAAATCATTAGAAGCTACTGTTTTTAAATATTCTTTTATTTCTTTATAATAAAGTATATGCTCATACTCTAATTTTAAAGCTATTTCTATTATAGTATTGGCATCCAGTACCCTATGCCCTATATCAACTATTTCTCTATCTAAATATTTCTCTGATATCAAAGCTGTTTCTGCTGGTGTTATTATTATTGGAGTATCAGGTAAATTTTCCATCTGTGGATATCCTGGCAACAGTTCTATATTATTTACTCCTAAATGATATAGGCAAGAAATAGTTTCATATGTCATCTTTACTGTTACATTGAATAGAACTGCTCTTGTTCCCACAGGAAATTTTTTAAGAAATTCGAGTTTATCCTTGGTTATAGTTAAATCACATATAACCACATTTTTATTTTTTAAAAAATTATCATCAAAAAATTCACATGCACTGGTAGATACAAGATAGAGGTCTGTTTTTTTTATATTCTCAGCGCTCCCATCTTCAAAGTTATACAACTCAGTTTCTACGAGGTCACCAAAAAGAGTTTTAATCTGAGTTGCATATGCACTTATTACTTCTTTTGCATTAGTCACTATTGCTACTTTTTTTCTCATTTCCACCCCTCAATTTTTTATAGTATTATACCTTTATTGTATCATTCTTATCTCAATGATTCAAAGTTTATTAAAAAAAGAGAGTAACTCTTAATTAAGTAAAGTATAATTTTAAAATTTTTTAATAGAAAGGGGATTTATTAACTTTCTCCATAAAACGTAAAATATAGTTGTTTATGTCAGTTTTTCTTCCCAGCAATTCAAATTGCTTAATATTGAAAACTCCCTTCATTCAAACAGTCTATTTTTTAAGTTTTATTTGCTTCATTAATTTCACAAATCTTTCTAATTTTATTTTTTTAAAATTTAATTTTACTTTTCAGTTACTCTCAATACTATATTTCTATTTTTTTATTTTCTCAAAGATTTTACTGCTTTCTCTATTCTTGTCAATCCTTCTTCCAGCATATATTTAGGACATGCAATATTCATTCTTTCATATCCAATTCCATTATCACCAAACCAGTAACCATCATCCATGGCAACTTTAGCTTCCCTTTTCATAAATTCAGATAGTTCTTCTTTTGTAAATCCTAAAGATGAAAAATCAAGCCATAAAAGATATGTTCCTTCTGCTTTACAAATTTTTACTTCTGGAATTCTATTTTTTATAAATTCTATTGTATAGTCCATGTTGCTGTTTAAAAATTCATTTAATTGATTTACCCATTCATCGCATTTTGTATATGCAGTTTCAAATGCTACCAAGCTGAATGGATTATTTCTTTTTATGTCAAGTATTCCCAATTCACGATCAAATCTTTCTAATTCCTCTTTTCTAGGAAATGTTGCAAAAGAGGCTTGTAACCCTGCTATATTAAAAGTTTTAGTTGGAGAAAAACAAGTTATTGTAATATCTTCTATTTCTTTACTGATAGATGCCAAAGGAGTGTGAGTTACTCCTGGCATGGTGATATCCCTCCAAATTTCATCTGCTATTATTCTTACATTATATTTCAGACATAACTCCCCTACTTTAGCTAATTCCTCTTTTTTCCATACTCTGCCTACTGGATTATGAGGACTGCAGAGAATGAATAAAGTTACTTTTTCATCAGAAAGTTTTTCTTCCAAGTCAGTAAAATTCATTGTATAGTAGCCATTTTCATCTCTTGCTAATTCATTTGTAACTAAAGTTCTGTTATTATCTTTTATAGTTTCTGCAAATGGGTAATATACAGGTGTTTGTATTAATATTTTTTCATTTTCTTTAGTCATAAGTCTTACAAGAATAGAAAGGCTTGGAACTACTCCTGGACTATGAATAAGAGTTTTTTCAGATATTTTATACCCAAATCTTCTTTCTAACCAGTCTGCTGCACTTTTATAATAAGAATCTGGTCTGTAGACATATCCAAATATTTCCTGTTCTACTTTTTCTTTCATTGCCTGAACTATTTCAGGAGCTGTTTTTATATCCATATCTGCTATCCACATTGGGAATAAATCATCTGTTCCAAATTTTTTTCCTAATTCTGCCCATTTAGCTGAATGATTTTTACTTCTATCAATTTTTTCATCAAAACAATATTTCATATTTTCTCCTTTATATAACAAAATTTTTATACTTAATATAAAGCAATTTTTATGCCATAATATATTATTAATATTTTATCTCATATTTTCTAAAATTGCTTCTTTTTTCTAAAATTTATACACTAAAAAAAATAAATAGGTTAAAATGTATCAGCCATTTAACCTATTTATATATTTTTAAAATATATATTTTTTAATTCAATATTACTGCTTTCATAACCTAACTTTTCTATACTTTTAACCTGTAAATTTTATAATTTAATATTATTGCTTTTATGAATTTCTTTTTTTAAATATTACTTTTTATACCTTAAAATTAATCCATTTATATCTTTCTATTCTTCATTTTATAAAGAAAAAATTTAAAATCTCTTTCTCTTTGACAAATATACTTAATTCTTATAAAATGCAAAACTATTCTTTTGATTATTCTTTACATAATATAATGCTATATCTGATTTTCTATATAATTCTTGAAAAGATTTTCCATCTTTAGGAACAATAGTTACCCCTATTGAAGCAGAAATTGCTACTGATATACCAGAACAAGTATATGTTATACTCAAATCCTTTAAGATTTCATTAAGTATTTTAGTCAGTTCTTTAACAGACGTAAGATTTTTTATAAAAACTATAAATTCATCTCCTCCTAATCTTCCAGTAATTCCATTTTCTTTAAAATATCCCTCTAGTTTATCAGCTACTTCTTTTAAAGCACTATCTCCCATAATATGCCCAAGTCTATCATTCAGCGTTTTAAAATTATCTAAGTCCAGGAGTAAAAAAGCATGAAAATTTTTCTCATTTTCTAATGGTTTGCTTAAAGCTTCCTCTATCATTATTTTTATAGTTCTCCGATTATATAAAGCAGTTAGTGAATCTTTTTCTGAAATTTCAATCAATTCTTTCATATTAGAAATATCTTTTACTAAAACTATTCCTTTTAACTCTTCAGTATCAAGTTTTTTTACTAGTCTAATTTTACACTCTTCCCATTTATAATTTCCATTTTTATCTTTTATACGATAATCTAGTTTAAATTCAGTTTTTCCTTCATTATATGACCTTATCATATTTTCTCTTGAACAGATTTTTTTTATGTTTTCAATATCATCTGGAAATATTTTTTCTTTAGTAAAGTCTTCTAAATACTCATCATAGCTTCTTTTTTTAGTAGAATCATTAAGTAGATTTATCAAATTCTTAGATATATTTACTTCATATGTAGTACTATTATCTTCCATCAATACCTCACGATATTGTTTTTCTGTAAATAATAGTTGTTCGTTTTCTTTTTCTTCAGTAACATTTTCTACTACTCCAACAGTGCATATTATATTTTTATCTTTATCAAGTATATTTGTCAAAGATAACCTTTCCCATGTTTTATAATCCTTGTTGTTAACTCTTAAAACTCCAGACACACTTTTCATTTCTGGATTGGATATCTTCTCAAACATTTTCAAATATTCCGAAATAGACTCTTCACATATATAATTATTTTCAATCAGACTTTCTGGAATATTTTTTAATATTTTATCTTTATTAAGTATCCTGCTTAAACTATGATTTTCTGTGACTGTATTTTTAAATAAAATAGTTTTTGTATCTTTATTATATTCAAAAACTATATTTGAAGTCTTATCCATTGCAATATGAAAAATTTCTCTATCAAGTTCTAATTCTTCTTTAATTTTTTTATTAAAATATGCAACAGGAATTAATCCAAGAATGAAAGCAATTAATATCTTTACTGAAAGATCATAAATTAACTGTTCTATATATTTCAAACGTTTTTGAGCTTCTAATGCGGAAGTAATTGAGATTACATACCAGTTATTTATCCCTAAGGGTGTATAATATGCAAATTCCTCTTTTCCATTATAAGAATATTCTAAAAAACCACTTTTTAAATCTAAAATATTATGCTTTACTTTTTCCATTGCACTGGAATTTTTTATTTCAACATTTGATAAAAATTCCCACATATTTTTTTCCTTTATTTCTTTATCCTTAATGGAAAAATTTAATATAAATTCTTGTGAATCATTCAGCAATAGAACAAAGCCATTTTCCTCTTTTATGCTTTCATATAATATAGAGGAAAAAGTAGCAATTCTATATGTTCCACATATTGCTCCTTCTACTCTGTTATTTTTTATGATTGGAACAGAAACTATGACTAAATTTGTATTTTCATTAAATAAAGTATCTTTTATTTCTGCTATTTCATTTTCTGCCTTTACTAATTTTTTAAAATAGTTTTTTTCTGATATATTAAAAATATCTCCTGTTGAAAAAATTGCTTCTCCATCTTTTTTTATTAAAAAGACTCTGTCAAACTTTCCCAATTTTTTAATATTTTTAGTAATTTCAATAATTTCATTGGTTTCTAAATTTTTTTCAAATATAAAAGTACCAGCTGCACTCTCCAATATTTTCATATTATTTTTCAAGTGATTTTCTATAATAGAACTTTGCTGAACTGAAGAGTGTTCTAAGTTTTTTTTATATATTTCTATTTCATTTTTATAAAAACTATTTAGTGATTTTCCAATAAAAAAAAGAGAGACAAAAATTATAAAGAAAAAGCTAATAACCAATAAAAAATACCTATTTGATCTGTTATAAATTTTCATATCTCCTTTATCCTCTCTTTTATTAAAATATATTGATATATTATAATACAACTACTGAAAAACATCAAGAATAATTTTATTTTAAAGGGTATAATCGTTTTTAAAACTACAGAAACATATCTATTATTATTACTTCTTTTTCATTTATAAAATCCTTTTATTTTTTTATTTATATAACTAATTTTATTTTTTTAGCAATAAAATAAAAAATCCTCAGAGTTATATCTCCAAGGATTCTTTATAATTTCATTTATTTTAATCTTACAGTATTAATTTTATTTCTTTTCATATACTATTTTTCCGCCAACCATAGTTAATAGCGGTTTTATGTCTTTTATTTCAAGAGAATCTACAGTAAATATATCTTTATCTAATATAACCATATCTGCATAAAATCCCTCTTTTATTCTTCCTTTTTTATTTTCCATAAATTGTGCATAAGCACTTCCTTCTGTATAAGCATCAACTGCTGTATATACATCTACACATTCTTCTGAATAGAATCCTTTTTCTGGATAACCTTTCAGATCTTTACGAGTTACTGCACAATATATATTTGGGAAAGGATTACATCCTTCCACTGGACAGTCTGTTCCATAGGAAATTTTTCCTCCTAATTTATCTAGAGTATTAAAAGCATATGATGTAGAAGCAAGTTCTTTTCCGCATCTTGATTCTACAATATGCATGTCATAATCTAAAAATATAGGCTGATACATTACTAAAACATTATTTTTAGCTATATTTTCAAGCATTGCTTTATTAGTTATCTGGCAATGAATTAATGTATGACGTAAAGGATTTTTTCCATCTTTTATAAGTTTTTCATATGTTTTCATAACACTATTTGTTGCAGCATCACCTATTACATGTGTAACTACCTGCATTCCATGTTCATCAGCCGCTTTACAAAGCTCTTCTATATATTTCTCATCAAATCTTTCTTCCCCACGATTTCCGGGATCATCAGCATAATCATTTTCCAGCATTGCTGTTCTGGCTCCCAGACTTCCATCTTTAAATAATTTCAATGGCCCTAATGTTACCCATGAATCTTCTGGATAGTTTCCTTTTGCAAGTTCTCCATTCTCTGCATAATCTTTTAATTCTTCTGGTGACTGAAAAGTTATTTGATGATGATAACGAAGCAGCCCTTTTCCTTCTTCATAAATCTTACAGAACATCTTAAAATATTTGTCTTTATCTCCTAATACAACTGCTCCCAAATCATTACTCTGTACACTTGTTACTCCAAAAGAAACAGCATGTTTCATTGCTTTTACCGCCATTCTTGCCCTATCTTCCAAAGAAAATTCAGGAATAACTTTTCTCAGCTGACGACAGGCATTTTCAGTAAATACCCCATTTGGATATCCATCCTCACCTATTTCAAATGTTCCTCCTTCAAACTGTTCAGAATTTCCGTCTATTCCAAGCATTTCTATAGCTTTAGTATTTGAAACCATCAGATGTCCGCATACTCTTCTTAAAATAATTGGAATTTCTGTAGATATTTTATCAGCATCATGTCTGTTAGGTATTCTCTTATCACCTTCAAATAAATCTTGATTCCATCCAATTGCAAAAACTCCATTTTTTGACAATTCAGGGTTTTCCTTTATAAACTTTCTGCATCTCTCTATTATTTCATCTACAGATTTACTATTTGTAAGTTTAACTGTTTGAAGTGATTCCCCTAATACCAATAAATGCATATGAGAATCATTCAATCCAGGGATTATTGTTTTTCCATGACAATCTATTTTTTTACAGTCTTTCTCTGCCATTTTTAAAAGTTCTTCACTTGTCCCAACTTTTGATATTAGTCCTTCTTTTACTAAAACTGCCTCAGCAAATTTTTCTCTTTCCAAATACACTTTTGCATTATAAAATAATGTTTCCATTTCTGCCTCCTTATATTATAAAATATATGTACTATGCTTCTGTATCTATTTTTTCTTTTTTAATTTTTCTATCAAAATACATATATAAAGCTACTGCAAATACTTGTACCACACAACTCAAAATAGAGTTTACTGGATCTTTTGCAAGATTGTTTAATATCAATCCTAAAAATACCAGAGATGTTATGATAACTGTTACAGGGTAAGCTATTACCTTATATGGACGTTCCATATTTGGGTATTTTTTACGAAATACAACAACCGATAATATTGTTAAAAGTTTAAAAATCATTCCAGTAAATACAACTAAAGTAGCCAATTGTTCCAAATTACGTGATAATACAAGAGTTATCGAAACTATTGCTTGAGCTATTATTGCATTTGTTGGAACTTTATATACTGGGTGCACATTTAGAAACATTTTAAAAAAATGTCCTTCTTTTGCCAAAGCATAATAGATACGTGGTCCTGATAATATCAATCCATTCAGCGAACCAAAGATAGCCAGTATCATTCCTACAACAACTATTACTGCTCCTGTATTTCCAAATATTCTTCTGGCAACCTCTGTTCCTAAATAGTAATCTCCTTTAGCAATCATATTTTTAATATCTTCCATTGGAAGTACACGAAATATAGAAAAATTAAACAGCATATATAATATTATTACTCCACCAATTCCAATTGCTAAGGACAGAGGCAGATTTCTTTGAGGCTCTTTTATTTCTTCAGCCAGAGAATTTAGATTCTGCCATCCATCATATGCCCATAAAGTTGCAACTACAGCAAAAGCTATCATACCTATTACACTTCTTCCTGTACTTTGAGCTGCTTCATTTACTGTAGATAGCGAAACATCTGGAAAAATATTTCCCATAAATAAAGCCGATATCATGATTAAAAGAATAGGTATTAATTTTGCCACCATTGATACATTCTGAAGTATTGAAGCTCTTTTTACACCATAACAATTGCATATAGTAAGAAAAACTATAAGCATTACTGCCAATGCTTTTACTCCCACATCACTTATAGTAAAAAATGTTCTGAATGATACAATCAATGCTATTGAAAGTCCCGCTATCGACCCAGGTCCTGCAAGCAGACATGAAGACATTCCTGACATAAATCCAACTACTGGATGGTAAGCTTCATTCAAATATACTGTAGATCCTCCAGCTTTAGGCATCATACTTCCAAGTTCAGCAAAACACAATCCTCCCATTAAGCTTATAAGTCCTCCTATTAGCCAGCAAATTAATGCTAATCCAATATTCATACCTACTCTCATCAGTACATAAGAACCAATGTAAAATATTCCTGCTCCTATCATTATTCCGCCAATAATACTAATTCCACCAAATACCCCTATTTCTCTTTTTAATTCTGAACTCTCATTTGTACCCATATTGGTTCCTCCTGCTTCTTTTAAACTTCAATATTTTTGTTTGTCATAAAATCAGTTTAAAAAAATTTTTAGAAGTTTAAAAGATATTTAATTTCTATGTATTACTATGAGTATAGTCTATTTTTTTAGTAATTAAAAATATAACGTTTGTATACAATCCATAACTGTCATATATAAAATAATATGTCTATAATTATGACAAAAACTATAAATATAACATTATTTTTCAATGTTTGTATACAATTTTTTAAAAAAACGTATACAAAAAACCTAGGTTCACTCTATATTTTATTTGTTTGTACTTAATATCATTTTTGATAAAATAAAAAGAAGCTATTACAAAGAATAAAATAATTCAAAAATTATATTATTCTTGCTAAACAGCTTCTTCAATTTCAATTGTATTTATATATTATTTTAAGATATCCACTAGTATTCTGCTTGCTTCTTCAACATTTTCCAAGTTAGAAATATGCCCTGCATTTTTTATTTTTAATACTTTTGACTTTTTCATATAGGTAGCCATCTCTACTGACTCATTATATGGTCTTGGAATATCATATTCACCAACTACAAAATATGTTGGTACTTCTATATCACTCAAAAGATTCAAAGCATTTTCTCTTCCAAAAATTGCCTTTCCTAATTTAACTATTCCTTCAACCTTTTCCCCTTGTATTGTCTTTAATTTTTCAACAAACGATTTATATAATATTCCTGATTTATCTATTGAAGGACTGAAAAACATTGGTGCAATTTTTTCAATAAGTGTATCTGGAATACATTTAATTTTTTCTATTCCATCCAACATAGAAAAATATAGTTCTTTTGTTTCTATTGGCTCTTCTCCAACATAAGAATCCATAACTACCATTTTATTTATTTTATTTTTATCCAGATTGTAAATATAAGGTGCCAACATTCCTCCTACAGAAAGTCCTATATAAGAATATTTTTCAATTTTCAATTCTTTTAAGAAATTGGAAATTTGTTCTGCTAATTCTCTCAGAGAACTTTGTTCTGTAGTATTTTCTGAATCTCCATGGTTTGGAAGATCAAGTGCAATACATCTAAAATCTTTTTTCAATTCTTCTATTTGAGGTCTCCACATCTCTTTATCCCAAAGATAAGAATGAACAAATACAAGAATCTCTCCTTTGCCTTCATCAATATAAGAAAATTTCATCATTGTCTCCTTTTATTCGAATTATTATATTTTTTATTTTAATTAAAAGCCAAAACTTGTAGATATACTCGAACTTTTTTCTGATGTCTTACTTTTAGTTGTACTCTGGCTTCTGCTATCAACTTTATTTTCAGTGATTACTGTTCTGCGACTTCCTCCATTAGGAAAATTTTGTGCACTTATATCAGAAATATTTTGACTATTGCTTTGTGTATTTGAGACAGTATTAGTAGTCTCATGAGATTTAGATTTTGTCTTAGTATTTACTTTAGCAACTGGGTATTCAATATTATTATTGTATAAAAGTGTTGCTATTATTGACTCATACACTAAATTACTATTTGATTGAGAAGTATTGGTATTGGTATTTGTATTAGTACAGCTTACCATTAATAAACTAATAAAAACTACTGCTGCTGCTTTCATATTTTCCTCCTTAAATAATTCATTCATAATTATATAAAATATTTTTTAATCTATTCTTTTACTATTTCTACTCCAAATATTCCCACTCTGGCTAATTCTTTTTTAGTATCAATTTCTTTTACACTATTTATATTTTTTTTATTATTTTTTCTGCTGTATTTATTAATTGATTCAAGAAATTCAATTTTTTCTTTTTCAGAAAATTTATCCCACTCTATAGAACTTATATATACTTCATGTCCTGTTAAAATTACAATTTTTTCTTCCTGCAGTTTTTCTATTTTTTTCTCTAATTCATCACCAGAAGCAAAAATATTAATGGCTAAAAACAGTAATACATAAATTCCTTTTCTCATCTCTTCTCCTCTAAAATTTTAGTTATTCCTTTTAATTATACGTAATCCAACAAATAATTTCAACTATATTTTTTAAAATTAAGTTAAAATAGTTTTCTTTTATAGAAAATATAGTATTTTTCATTTTTTAAAAAAATATATTATTAATTCTTAACTTTACTAAACAATTTAACTCTATTTTAATTTAATTACTCATATTAATTTTCAAATAAATTATGTGATAATATAAAAAAAGAACCTACATAAAATACATAAGTTCTTTTTTCTTTCAATTTAAGAAAGTATTATTTTTTCCCACTTTTTTTCCTTTTTTTCTCTTATTTCTATTTCTTTATCTGGATATTTTAATTTCAATTCTTCTTTTTTCTCTTCTAATTTAGAAAGTGAAGTATACAAATATTTCTCAATTACTTTATCATATTCTTTTCCTTCATATTTTTCCTTTCCATCCAGAATTCTAATCATATATTTATAATTTTCAGTTAAGTTCATTTATATCCCACCTTTCAATTTTTTACTATTATATACCTATTTTTTAATTTTTTAAAGGATTTTATTAATTTTTTTCGTTTATATTCAATCATTTATATAATTTAAGTATTCTATAGCAAGTCATTTTAACTCTCTTTTACTAAAAAATAACTTCTTTTAAAGTATCTTATTTCTGTAATAATATCTTAAATAACAACTTGTTTTCTTTTTAATTTTGCAAAATATTTCTTCAACAGATAGCCTTTTATACAAAAGAAAAAACCACAAAAAAATTTGTGGTTTTATATTATGCTATTTTTTTAAACTATAGATCAATATTTATACTGTTATAACATCATTTTCATGTACCATATAGCGGCTCAAAATATAGAGAGCTGACCAAAATTCTACTGGATAATTCTCTGAAAAAGAAATTTCTTGAGAATGATAACTAAAAAATGATGAAATTTTTCCAATAACCTTATTTTCAAAGATAAATGAAATACTTAAATCATTTTCTTGGACAGCCCTCCATTTTCCATAGGGAGTATTTATTATCATATATTCTACTTTAGGCGAATGAACAATTGAATTTTTCTTCTCTTCTTCAAATTTCAATTCTGCTGCAGCTATTGTTTCATCAGTTTTATTTTTTATAATATATGCATTCTTTCCATTTTCTGTAATTATATCTGTTTCATATACAATAGAATTATCCTTTAATATTAATTGTGCAGGTGACATAAATTTTTTAGATTTTATACAATCTATCACAACTCCTTCATCATTTTCTATTTTATATCCATTTAAAGATTTTTTTACATGTAAAAGCATTACATTCCTCCCATAAGACCATATACAATACCTCCAACAACACCACTTCCAAACATGACATAAGTTGGATTAAGTTTGAACTTTCTTAAGAAAAACATACATATTCCAAACAAAAATACAGAAAAATAGTTTATGTGGATATCTTTAAAGTTTATGTCATTTTCACCTAAAAAAGCCAATATAACCATTGAAACTCCAGCAGAAGCTATTAATGAAACTACAGCAGGTCTTAAACCTTCAAGAATTCCATTTATAACAGTTAATTTTCGATATTTAAAATATACCATTGCTATTGATAAAACAATAATAAATGAAGGTGTTACACATCCCGATGTTGCTACTACAGCTCCAGGAAACCCTGCTATTTGTATCCCAACAAATGTAGCACTATTTATGGCAATTGGTCCTGGTGTCATTTGAGAAATAGTTATTATATCTGCAAATTCTTTCATAGTAAGCCAATTATGAAGTGTTACAACTTCATTCTGAATGAGAGGCATAGCAGCATAACCACCACCTATACTAAACATTCCTATTTTAAAAAAACTTAAAAATAATTGCATGTATATCATTTTATTTTCTCCTTTTTAATATAAAATTACTATGAAGTGCACCAATAATTCCACAAACTACTATTATTAAAATTATATTTATTTTAAGAAAATAAGTTGCAATAAAAACCAATATCATCATACTGATAGGCAGAAGATGTTTTGATTTTATTACCTGCGAAGCCATTGAATAGACTACATCAATGATTACAGCTGCCACTCCGGCCTGCATGCCTTTCATTACTGCATTTACAATTAAATTTTCTTTGAATGCTAAATAAAAAAGAGAGATTATTGAAAGAATTATTAAAGGCGGCAACACTGTAGCAACAGTAGCAACTACTGCACCCATAATACCACTGAGACGATAACCTATTATTATTGAAGCATTTACAGCTATTGCTCCTGGAGAAGACTGGGCTATTGCTATTAAATCAAGCATTTGAGTATCTTTCATCCACCGATATTCCTCAACAAACTTTTTCCTCATTAAAGGAATTATTACAAACCCTCCCCCAAAAGTAAAACTACTGATATAAAATGTAGATAAAAATAATTTTCGGTAAAAATTTTTTTCGCGTTTTTGTACAGACATTTTTTCCTCCTAAACCTTTATTTCTAAATTATACTACTTGAATCCATATAAATAAAATAGTATAATCTTATATTATATATAACTGATTAGTTATATAGTATGTTTTATTTAGGAAATCAAGGAGAAAAAATGACAATACGGCATATGAAAATATTTATAATGGTTTATGAATGCAATAGTATAACTTTAGCTGCAAAAAAACTTTTTGTTGCTCAACCAGCAGTAAGTTTTGCTATAAAAGAGTTAGAAGAATACTATGGAGTAAAATTTTTTGACAGAATATCTAAAAAATTATATATTACAGAAAAAGGGAAAGAATTTTTTAATTATTCTTCTCAAATAATAAACTTAGTTGAAGAAATGGAAAATAGAATAAAAAACAGTGATAAATTAGGTATTTTAAAAATCGGTTCAAGTTTAACCATTGGAAAATATTTTTTAAATAATTATATAAAAAAATTTCAACAAATATATCCACTTATTCAAACAAATATATGTATTGAAAATTCAAATAAAATTGAAGAAAAAATATTAGATAATCTTTTAGATATTGGACTTATAGAAGGAATTGTTCATTCTGACAGTATTATATCTGAAACTTTTTTTGAAGATAAATTAGTTTTTATCTGCAATAAACTTCACCCCTATGCAAAAAAACAAAAACTATTATTTAAAGATATTTTAAAAGAAAATTTTATATTAAGAGAAAAGGGAAGTGGAGTAAGAGAGTTATTCAATAGTTTCCTTACTTCTAGAGAATTGGTAATAAAACCTGGTTGGGAAAGTATAAGTACAGGGGCAATAATTAATGCAGTGAAAAACAATATGGGAATATCTTTACTTTCATATCAAATGGTAAAAAAAGAAATAGAACGTGGAGAAATCGCAGTATTAAATATAAAAGATACAGAATTGAAAAGAAAGTTTAATATAATTTATCATAAAAATAAATTTATAACTCCATCAATAAAAAAATTTATCAATATCTGTAAAGATGTTTAATCATAAAATTTACCTAGTATTCTTATAAATTTTATGAAATAGTAAATGTTTTTATAAGCTTTTAGATGATATAATATATTCAGATAAAACTATACTGCTGTGAATAAATATTTTTCTGTCAAAACAGTTTTTCAGAATACTTTATCATTTTATATGGCTAAAAAAATATAAATTTATAAAATAATATTAAAATATATTGGGGATGATAAGAATATGAAAAAATTACTTTCAGTACTATTTATAACACTTTCTTTAATAAGTTATTCTCATTCTGGCAGAACAGATGCTTCTGGTGGTCATAAAGATAATAAAAACAGAAGTGGACTTGGTTATTATCACTATCATCATGGTTATTCTGCACACTTACATCCAAATGGAGTATGTCCTTATGATACTCCTAAAGCAATAAAGAAACCTTTGCAGCAAACAAAAACTAATACTGCTAAAACTATAGCAGCAAAGAAGAAATTAATGTCAGAGGATGAAATTTATACTCGTTTATTATGGCTGGGATATTCTGGTAAGGATGCCATAAAGAATTTTCAAAAAGATAATGGACTTACTCCTGATGGAATAGCTGGTACCAAAACAATAAATTTATTAAAACAAAAAACAATATAAATAAAAATTTATATAAAAAATTTTCAAAGATATCTTTTAAGTTATACCTATAAAATATAAACACAAAGGAGAAACTAAATGAAAAAACTTTTTTTGATTACCTTCTTAACATTATTATCTTTGACAACCTATAGTATTTCTGAGGCCCAAAAATCCCTTGAAAATACTTTAAAAGAATTTCAGGCTGGTAAAATGATAGATTCTACCGATGTAGAATCAGCTGTAATAGCACCAGTTTTTGAAAAAATGACTTACAAAATAAAAAATATAACTGAAAATGAAAATGAAGCTGATATAGAACTTGGTATAAAAGCTGTTGATTTAGGTATCTATATGGAGGAATATGCCAATACTGTGCAGCCTTCATCTTCCAGTAAAACAGCTGAAGAGAATGCAATTAAATTTTTTACTGAACTAAAAAATCGTAATAATTTAAAATATATAGAAACTGATATTATTATTAGAATGGAAAAAACTGATGGAGAATGGTTTATAGTTAATAATGATGAAATTATAGATGCTATAACTGGTAATCTTTCAAATATGTTTGAATAAATAAAAGTACTTCTTATAACTATCTCTATATTAATTATAGCAGTAATCTTCTAAGAGATATAAAGCCCAATTGAAGTATGGTACCTCTGTTTCTAAATATATTTTGATATATTTTCAAAATAATATTGATACAAATAAAATATCTATGGTTGAAATAATTGACTCTAAAAAAAATTTTAAGACTATAAAAAGATACATATTTATTTAGAACAAATAGTTAATAAGATAATATTTGTTAGTTATATGTTTGTTATGTGTCAGCTATAATTTTATTTCAGCGTATTTTTATTGAAATTCGACAGCAGTTTTTCAGAAAAATATTCTCATAATTTTTCTTTAATTCTATATTTTTCAAAATGTATCAAATCTGTATTACATTTTTCTTGAAAATATGCTATTATATATGTTACTTACTATTAAATAAGCAATCATAATTTGTCGGAGGAATTTTTATATGAAATTATTAAAAGAATATATAGAGAAAAATGGTAAAGCCATTGGGACAAATATTCTAAAAGTAGATAGTTTTTTAAACCATCAGATAGATCCCAATCTAATGATGGCTATGGGAGAAGAATTCAAAAGAAGATTTGAAAATCAGGGAGTTAATAAAATACTTACAATAGAGGCTTCAGGAATTGCAATAGGTTTAGCTGCTGCTTACGCCTTCAACGTTCCACTTGTTTTTGCTAAAAAGAAAATTCCTTCTACTATGGGAGATTTTTATACAGCTAATGTATTTTCATTTACTAAAAATAAAGATTATACAATCTGTGTAGCTAAAGAGTTTTTGACATCTAATGATAAAGTTCTTATTGTTGATGATTTTCTGGCTATGGGAAATGCTGTGTTAGGACTTAAAACATTAGTTGAATCTGCTGGTGCTGAAGTTATTGGTGCTGGTATAGCAGTAGAAAAAGGATTCCAGCAGGGTGAAAAGTTATTAATTGATAATGGTGTCAAAGTTGAAGCTCTAGCTGTAGTTGATTCTCTTGAGAATGGTATTATCAAATTTAGATAAATCAACAAAAAAAAGTTTTTATAAAAAAAACTATTGACATTTTCTTTTTATGAGAGTATCATAAGTTCATAATAAATTTTAATTTAAAGGGAGATAATTATGAAAGTTATTACAGTTCTTAAAAACACATTACATCACCATCATCATAGATAAGAGTTTGTTTTTGTGAATTTGATTCATAGATACAGACTCATGTTGTAGTTCAAAACGAGTCTGTATCTATGGTGGAACTTAATGCTTTCTAATTTAGTTAAAGCCATCTGGATACTCATGTCAGATGGCTTTTTTATTTTAATTTTGATTTAATAATACGGGAGGAGATCTTTATGAAAAAATTATTTATGGCAGTTTTAGTTATTATGGTATTAACTTCTATCAGCTTATTTGCAGCTGACAATTCTTTGGAAAAAGTAAAAAAAGATGGATACTTCACAGTTGGATTAGATGCTACTTTTGCTCCAATGGGATTCAGAGATGAAAATGAGGAAATAGTTGGATTTGATATCGACCTTGCTAAAGAAGTTGCCAAAAGAATGGGAGTTGAAGCTAAATTTAAACCTTGTGAATGGGATGGAATCATTTTTGATCTTAGAAGCAAAAATATTGACATGGTATGGAATGGTATGACAATAACAGAGGAAAGAAGTAAACAGGCTGCTTTCACTACTCCATATCTTGTAGATGGACAAATTATTTTTTCTAGAAAAGGTAATGAAATAAATAAAGTTAGTGAACTAGAAGGAAAAGTAGTAGGAGTTCAATTAGGAAGCTCTGGATCACAAGCAGTTGAAAGAAATGCTATAGCTCCAAAACTTAAAGAAATTAAAAAATATGCAACAAATGTAGAAGCACTTCTTGATCTTGAAGCTGGAAGAACAGATGCAGTAGTTATGGATGCTATCTCTGGAAAATACTACAATGCTAAGAAAAACACTCTAAGCTTTTCTGAAGAATCTTTATCTGATGAATACTTCGCAGTAGCTTTAAGAAAACAAGATAAAGCTTTGTTAGATGAAATCAACAGACTATTAGATGAGATGAAAAAAGATGGAACATTCGATCAAATTTCTTTAAAATGGCTAGGAACAACTAAATAATAAGGAGAATAAACTTTATGGACGGAAATATAATATTTATTTTAAAAGGTATGAAATTAACAGTTAATTTATATGTTGTGACTATGCTCTTCTCTCTTCCTCTAGGGATATTATTATCCCTAGGAAGAGTTTCAAAAAATACAACATTAAGCAATATAATTCAAGTTTACACATGGATATTTAGAGGTACACCTCTTTTACTCCAGCTTTTCTTTGTGTACTATGGTCTTCCAGTAGTTGGTATTACTTTATCGCCTTTTGCTGCTGCTTCTCTTACATTTGTTATAAATTATACAGCTTATTTCTGTGAAATATTTAGAGGAAGCATTCTGGGAATTGATCCAGGACAATATGAAGCTGCAAAAGTACTTGGTATGAAGTACTGGCAGACTATGATTAGAATAATAATTCCACAAGCTCTTATTACAGCACTTCCGCCATTGTCAAATGAAGCCATCTCTCTTATTAAAGATACTTCATTAGTTTCTGCTATTGGAATGGCTGAGATATTAAGAAATTCAAGAGAAATTGTTACTCGTGATTTCTCAATAGCACCATTTTTTATATGTGCAGTAGTTTATTTAGGACTTTCTACAATAGTTGTTTTATTCTTTAAAAAAATGGAAAAAAAGGTGATGATATAATATGATTATCCAAGTTAATAATTTATCTAAACAGTACTTAGAAGGAGATATAATACTTAAAAATATCAATCTTGATATAGAAAAAGGAGAAGTTGTTTCTATTATAGGTCCATCTGGTGGTGGAAAATCTACCCTTCTCAGATGTCTTATCGGGTTGGAAGAAATAGATTCTGGGAATATCAAAGTTCCTGATAAAAAGAAAATGGGAATGGTTTTTCAATCTTTTAATCTTTTTCCTCATAAAACAGCTATTCAAAATATAATGGAATCACTGATAGTTGTAGATAAAATGGATAAATCTGAAGCCAAAAAAATAGCTTATGATCTTTTAGAAAAAGTTGGGCTAAAAGACAGAGCTGACTTTTACCCTAAAGCTCTTTCTGGAGGTCAAAAACAGAGGGTAGCTATTGCCAGAGCTTTAGCAAGAAATCCAGAAGTTCTGCTTTTTGATGAACCTACATCTGCTCTTGATCCTGATATGGTAAAGGAAGTATTGAATGTTATTGAGCAGCTTAGAGAATCAAGCAATATTACTATGGTAATAGTAAGCCATGAAATAGATTTTGTTAATCAAATTTCTGATAGAATAATTGTTATGGAAAACGGAAATATAAAAGATATAGTAATAAACAAAAAGAAGAGACAGGTTTCCTAATAAGGAATACCTGCCTTTTTCTATTTTATAGCTATTTTTTCCAGCTGTTGTATAAATCAGCTATTATATCCTCTATTGGTGCTTTTATTATTTCAATATCAATAATTTCTGGATATTGAGAAAGCTTTTTAAAAATCTCATTTATTTTAATTTTTTCTTTATCAAACTTGTAACTATGTTTTCCCTCTTCTGAAATTATGAGTTCCATTTCATCTAAAGCTGGAGCTTCACCACTTGAGGTTATTATCAGTCTGGAAGAATTACTCTGTACTTTTCTCAATTCTTCAAAATTACCATCAAAAGCTATCTGTCCCTTAGAGAGCAATATTATTCTTTCTGCCATCTCTTCTAAATCATCCATATCATGGCTTGTTACAATTATTGTTACCCCTTTCACCTTATTTAATTTTTTTAAAAAATTTATCATTTTTTTCTTTGCAAGAACATCAAGCCCTAATGTTGGTTCATCTAAAAATATTATTTTAGGACTATGCAGGAGCAGCATTCCTAAATCAGCTCTCATACGCTGACCCAGACTAAGTTCTCTGGCAAATGTTTTCAATATATCAGATAAGTCTAAAAGCTCAGTCACCATAGCCAGATTTTCATTAAAAATCTCCTGTGGTATATTCCAAACTGATTTTTTCCATTCATAACTTGTAATTACAGGATGATCCCACCATAATTCTGTTCTTTGCCCAAATAGTACTCCTATATTTTCCATAAGTTTTATACGTTCTTTTCCTGGAGACATTCCTAACACAGAAATATTCCCACTTGATGGCTGTAAAATTCCCGAAAGTATTTTTATTGTGGTACTTTTCCCAGCTCCATTTGCCCCTGCATAAGCTAAAAACTCTCCTGATGATACTTTAAAAGACAATTTATCTAAAGCTTTTACCACTTTTCTTTCTGGTGAAAAAAGATTTTTTACTATATCTTTTATTTTTCCACTTCTCTGCCATTGTACATATATTTTACTTACATCATCTATGACCAAAGCTGGAATATCTTGGTGAACCATATTTTGCATAATATCTCATCCCCTTTTTAAAAATTAATGCAGCTAAAACAAGAAATATTGCTGCTGCCATTATCATAAATACCATAATATCAAATTTACCTAAAAGTATTCTGCTTGGAAACCACGCTATCATTCCAACTGGTATCAATGAACAAAAGAAAATCTGTGTTGATTTATTCATTCCTCCAAGTGGATAGTTTTTTAATGATTCAAACATTCCAGTTCCAACTGAAGCTATTTCTTCTGCTGCAGCTGGAGCATAAAAAGCTGTACAGGATAATATGTATATTGTACATATCATTATAGTACAAGAGGCTGCTAAATTTATTAAAAGCAGCACTATCCATATTCCAGAAACATTTATTTCAGAAGAGGAAATTGAATAATATACTAATCCTATACCACATAATAATACTCCATTTCCAGATACAGGTGAAAATCCTTCTGTTGCTAGCTGTATCCACACAGGGAGCGGCTGTATCATTTTATGATCCATTTGTCCTCTTCCTATTGTTCTGCTTATCTGCCCTGCATTATTACTTATGAAAAACAATGCAAACACACCTTCCACCAAGACAGAATATCCCAGCATAAATATTATTTCTTTTTCAGTCATTCCTCCAATACCATCAAATTTTACTGCTAAAAGAAATACTCCCACTACAACTGCCAATGTAGATATCATATCAGAAAATATATACATCAAACAGTATTTTGTATCTCTTAAAAACCATAGTAAATCCATCTTTCCATATATTTTAAACATTCTTATTAAAGTTTTTATTTTATCCACCAAATGAAATCATCCTCTCTTCACTTTTTTTAAAAATTTTTATTCCAGCTATCCATAAAATAACATTCCAAAATATCTGTATCACTATTATTTTTATAGCTTCACTTTCTATACCTGTGTAGATTGTCAATGGTGCATTTCCAATAGATCCAAAAGGAAGCAATCTAAATACATTCCCCAATCCCCATGGAAAGAATATAAAAGGAATCAAAGCTCCAGAAAGCAAAGAATATATACTTTCTCTAGCTCTGGTAGCAGCCCAGCAGCCATTCTTCAATCTTATTGCAAAAGAAGCAAATAATAGATCTAATGCAAATCCTAATGATATGCTTAATACTAGGCTTACAAATGCCATTATTCCATTAAAGAATGAAGCAGGAAGTGGATTTATTCCTAATAATGGTGATAACAGCCATAGGGGTAAGCTATAAAATAAAAATACAGGTATCCAATATCTTCCAATTGTTTCAGCTGCAAGACTCTCTATGACAGATACTGGTCTTGTATACCTTCCTATAATCGATCCCTCCCAAAGAGCAGAAGTCGCTGGTGTTACAATATCAAGCTGCGGCTTTAAAATAGAAGCCATCAATGAGTATGTAAGTATCTGTGATAGTTCCACTCCATCAAAACTTTTTCCATCCTTTATCAAAGATTTCCAGATTAAAGTAAGCATAACAAATTGTATAAACTTTATAAAATATTCTCCACTGATTGTTAATATATTTCCATCAAATACCTGTTTTGCACTCATCATTATAGTTGCATAACAAGATTTTAAAACTTTATATTTCATAAATTCAATTCCTTTCTTAAAATTTAGACATAAAAAAACCGGGATACGACAATGCGCTCCCGGATTTAGATACAAACTTTAAAAATGTCATAAAATTTTTATGACTTCTCTATCTTTTTCCTTGGTAAAAACACATTATTTGCCGTAAACTGGACAGACTTATACACGTAAAGTGCCATTTTACCGTCTTGAGCTGTGACTTCACCAATATTTTTCCATATTGAACTATTTTTAAATATTGAATTTATCATGTGTTTCACCTCCATCATTAAATTTTATTTTTATATTATCATTAAAGAACCTATATGTCAATATTTATATTTTAAGAAAACATTATTGGCATAGCATTTATCAATGATTTAACTATATTATAATCCTCTTTAACAGCATCAGAATTTATGTCTAAGTATTTTTCTACATTCCCTAAATATTCTTTTGCTATTTCTTTTTCATCTATTTCAGCATAATCCCAGGCTAATTCTAAATCTGTCCATCCTTCATAGCCACCTATTTCAGCAGATTTTCTTATATGCTCCATAGCTTCAACAAATTTTCCGCATTTTCTTAAAACTCTTCCCAGATTATATTCTATCCAACTGTCATACGGATTAAGTTCAACTGCTTTTTTTAAATTTTCTGCTGCTTCTTCATTTCTTCCTAATTTAGCAAGAGTCCATCCTATTTGTGAATAAATCCATTCATCATTTCTTCCCATTTCTATTACTTTTTCAAAATATTTTAATCCCTCTTCATATTTTTCTAAAGTTCCTAAGTTCCAACCTATTTCTGAATACAACCAAGTATCATCTCTTCCTAATTTTTCAGCTTTATCCAGATAAATCAAAGCCTCTTCTGCTCTATCAAGTCTTCCATAATTATAAGCTATCTCTGAATATAACCAGTCATCTTCTCTTCCTAGTTCTTGAGCTTTAAACAATCTTGCTATTGCTTCCTCACTTTTTCCAGTTCTCCCTAGACAAATAGCAAATTCACAATTTAGCCATATATCATCTCTTCCTAATTTTTCAGTTGTTTCAAGATATGGAAGTGCCTCTTCATATTTTCCAATAATGTCATATGACCAAGCTATTTCTGAGTTCAGCCATACATCATTTCTTCCTAATTCTTTTGCTTTAAGATAATATTCTATTCCTTCTTCTACTTTTTGATTTCTTGAAAGACTGTATCCTATTTCAGAATAAATCCATGAATCATTTCTTCCTAGTTCAATAGCTTTTTGAAGATATTTCTCTCCTTCTTCAGTTCTTCCTGCTGCATCTAAATTCCAACCCATTTCTGAATAAAGCCATATATCATTTCTGCCTAACTTTTCTACTTTTTCTAAATATTTTAGAGCTTCTTCATTTTTATTCAGCTGTCCTAAATTCCATGCTATAGTAGAATAAAGACGAATACTTTCATCCCCATTTTCTTCAGCTTTTTTTAATTCTCCCAATGCTTCTTCATTTCTTCCTAAATCCCCTAAAGACAATCCCATTTCCAAATGAATCCATGCATCATCTCTTCCCAGTTCTCTTGCTTTATTTAAATACTCTAAAGCTTCCTCTGGTTTTGACATATTTCTTAAAGTCCAACCTATTTCAGATTCAAGCCATACATCATCTTCTGATATTTTTTTAGATTTATAAAGATATTCTAATTCCTCTTCATATTTGTCCAGAACTCCAAGATTCCATCCTAACTGATTATAAAGCCAAGCATCACTTCTTCCTAATTCCTCAGCCTTTTTAAAATATTCTACTGCTTCTTCATGTTTTTCTATTCTTGCCAGCTGCCATCCTAATTCTGAGTTCAGCCATACATCATTTCTTCCTAATTCTTCTGCTTTTTTTAAATATTCTATTCCTTCTTCATATTTTTTTACAGCTCCAAGTGTTACTCCAATTTGTGATAAAAGCCATATATTATCTTCTTCTCCATCCAGAGCTTTCATATAATATCCCAAAGCCTCTTCATCTTTATCTAACTGGTTTAGGCACCATCCTATATGTGTAATTACCCAGTAGTCATCTCTTCCTAATTCTTCTGCCTTTTTAAAATATTCTAGTGCACTTTCATAATTATCCAATTTTTCATATATATCCCCTATTTCAGCAAGGGCAAAGGTATTTTCCGGATCTAATTCTATAGCTTTTCTTAAGGCACTCAATGCTTCCTCATTTTTTTCTATTCTTTGCAGATTCCATCCAAGTTCAAAATATGTCCATGCATAATCAGGATCTAAATTTTTTGATTTCTCAAAATATTCAGCTGCTTTTTCATAATTTTCCAGTCCGCTATAAGCATATCCTACTCTATAATTCCACAATGAATCCTCTTTTCCCTCTTCTTCAATAGAAAAAAGTATTTCTAAAGCCTTGTCATAATTTCCTAAATTATTTTCTGCTCTTCCCCATTCTGATATAATTTCAAAATCTCTGTCTTTTTCTTTTGTTGCAAGAACTATATCTACAATTTCCTGATATTTTTCTTCATCATTAAGAAGTGCTATTTTCTCTTTTAATTCTTTACTCATTTAAATCCTCCTTGAATGAATTGTATTCAGTATATTTATTTTACCATAAACTATCCTTTATATACAATCAACTATACTTTTCATTATGTCAATTTTCAGGTGCAGATATATTTTTTTATTTCTATTCTTTATTGAGTTCTTTAAATCCTTCTCCTAAAACTTCTGATACATCAGTTATAGTGAGAAAAGCTTCAGGATCAGTATCTCTCACTATTCTTTTCAATTTTACTATTTGAAATTTGCTTACAACACAATATATTATATCAAAAGAATCTCTTGTAAATCCTCCAGAGCCATCTAATATAGTTACTCCTCTTCCTGTTTCATCCATAAGTTTGACTCTTAATTCTTCTGCTTTTCTGGAAATTATAGTTACTGCTTTTGCTTTATCAAGTCCTTCTTGTAAAAAATCTATAGTTTTAGTCAATACCATGGCAGCTATCATAGTATACATAAATATTTCTTTTCCAAATAAAAATGCTACTGCTGAAAGTACTACTACATCCAATATAAACATAGCTCTTCCAACTGGTATTCCTCTATATTTTGTCATTATCCTAGCTATAATATCAGTTCCGCCAGTAGAACCACCAGACATGAATATTATTCCTAATCCAATTCCGCCTATAAAACCTCCATAAAGAGAAGCTAAGAGTACATCATCTGTAGCACCGTTTAATCCTGAGGTAAAATCTAATGCAAAGGACATCATAGCTGTTCCATAAAGAGTTTTTACTATAAAATCTTTTCCCAGCATCTTCCATCCAATTATTAATAATGGAATATTTATTATAAAATAAGTTGTTCCCACTGGAGTTTTAAAAAGATAGAAAATAATAAGAGCTATCCCTGTAACTCCTCCTTCAGCTAAATGATTGCTTACATAAAAATAATTTACTGCAAAAGCATATAAAAAGCATCCTAATGTTATAAAAAAATAATCTTTTAAAAATCTTAAAACTTTTTTTTCTATATTACTCACCCCTATTCTAATTTTTTAAATTTACTTCTAGTTTATTATATGGAATTTCTATGTTTTCCTCATTGAAAACCTTAATAATATAAGCCATGAGTTTACTTCTCACACTATAATAATGCTCTCTCTTTGTCCATACTATAAAATAAATATTTACTGAAGAATCTCCATAACTCATTATATTGATAAAACTTTTTCTTTCATTTTCCAATCCTTCAAAAGTTTTACTTATTCTCTCTAAAACTTCAACAGCCCTATTCTGATCACATTCATAAGCTACTGGTACAGTAAGTTTTATTCTTCTGTATTCATTTGCATCATGATTAATTACATTGCTGTTTATCATAACATTATTTGGAATTATTACTCTTTTACTATCCAATGTATTTATATGAGTTGAAAATACATCTATTTTATATACTTCACCAAAAGCTCCATTTACTTCAATATATTCTCCCACAGTAAAAGGCCTTGTAAATAAGATTACCACTCCTCCTGCAAAATTAGAAAGAAATCCTCTGAGTGAAATACCTACTCCAAGACCTACTGCACTTATCATTGTTATGATAGATTGTTCCTTAAATCCAAATACAAGAAGTCCAAACAGAAAAAATATAATATATAATCCTAATTTAATAAAAGATTTGCTGAATTGTTTTGCTCCAGGATCAATTCTATCTTTTGATACCTTCTCGATATACTTCAATATCATTTCAGTAATCTTTTTACCAATATAAATAATAAATAAAAATATAAGTAATTTGATTAAAAAAATCAAAGCATCATTTAAAATAACTTTAAATATTTTTTCACCATCTCTATTTTCTAAAGATGTAATTGTTGCTAAAAAGTTCATTTTAACATCTCCTCACTTTATTTTCCCCGAGATATTAATTTAAACAACTTATTTTTCTTTTATCTTTTCACTCCACAAAGAAGTCAGCATAAGTTTTATACTATAAAAAAAGCCACTTACATTCTCTTTTATATTTCTAAAAAAACTTTTAATTACCTTTTTATTTCCTAATTTATCTATTTTAAATTCTTTTCTGTCTAGTTTTACTAAAGCTTCTCCATTTTTAAAATCAGCAGCTTCTGAATATTTAAACTCTATAACTTTCTCTCCATTTTTATTTATATATCCCCATTTCCCATTAAGTTTAACTGCTGCAAGCTCTTCTGAAAAAAAGTTTACTTCCTCATAAATCATTGGAATCTGAATCTTACCATCAAAATTCAAATAACCATATAAAAATTTTCTGCCATCTTTTTTATAAATTATTATAAGATCTCTTTTAACTTCATCTTTCAATTCACTATACATCTGAGATTCTTTATCTTTATAATTATAGATTCCCATTTCTCCTATCCATCTACCATCCTTAGCCATCATTCCTTCATGATAGTCTATGTCTACAAGATAAATATAATTACTCTTTATAGCTATCAGCATGTTATTTGGTTTAGTAATAAATTTATTATTTGAATCTATTATTCCATATAATCCAATAGAGGCTCGATCCCCATCTACTACTCTGACGATTTTATGATTTTCCAATTTTCTCTTTATAGGGACTTCTTCTACAGTATAATTATTTATTTTGATGAAATCTCCTCCAAAAAGTGTTGCTGATAACATTATCAAGGCAATAAGTAATTTTATCATAACCGTACCCCCTATTTAGAAGTGTTCTACCCTATAATATATTATAACCTTTATTTTTATAAAAAAAAAGAGGCAATTAAAGTTTATTTTTAATCGCCTCGTAAAAATACCAAATTATTAGTCTGGATTTATTACATATTCAGTTAATTCATTCACAAATTTAAGTGTCTTATCATTTTTATCATTTACTGGATTAAACTCAACTATATCAACTGATGTTACAAAATAGTTTTTGAATAAGTATTTAAATGTCTGGAACACTTCATCAGTTGTGAATCCATTTCTTACTGGTGTACTTACTCCTGGAGCCATTTCAGGATTTACTGAATCAACATCAAAACTTATGTGAAGATTGTCAATTTTCAAGTAATCCTTTATCTCTTCAAGAATATTTTCCAATCCCTTTTGAAGAACTTCATCATGATATATAACTTTTACTCCAAGTTGATCTATTATCTCTCTTTCTTTGAAATCCAAATCTCTGGCACCAAGTATTACTACATTTTTACTGTCAATTTTAGCTCCCTCATAGAAACAGTTTACTAGATCTCTGTCTCCTGCTCCCTGCAAAAGTGCAAGAGGCATTCCATGAATATTTCCTGTAATAGTTGATTCATCAGTATTCATATCTCCATGGGCATCTATCCATATTACCCCTATTTCTTTTTCTAATGAAACTCCAGATATGCTTCCAAGTGCTATGGAGTGATCTCCACCTATTACAATTGGTCTATATCCATCTCTAACAGCTTCATTTACAGATGCTGCAAGTTTTTCACAAGTGTTAAGAATAGTGTTTTTATATTTAAGGTTCCATTCATTAAAGTTTTCTTTTTGTTTTTCAACTTCTATGATTTCCATTTCATCAAATGTATCTGGATAGTATTCACAAAGTGTATCAGGTCCAAATTCAATTCCAGCTTTATTTGCTCCAAGATTCATTGGAACACCAAACATCATACTCTTCATTTTTTCTGTATATAAGTAAATAGCGTCTTCTTCTTCAATTACATTGATATTTATAAGTTCAGGATCAGCCATTCCTTGAATATGAAGTTTAGCTTCTTTTAAATCTTTTATATAATCAATTATTTCTTCTGTTATTCTTTCACCAGGAGTGATGATAGGTATTCCAGGTGGATAAGCCATTATCATTTCTCCACAGATTTTTCCAGCACTCTCTTCAAAAAGTATAGTATTCTTATCACTGTAGAAAGCTTCCCTTGGTATCAATACTTGTTCTGGAACAGCTGGCATTTTTATAAAGCTTCTCTTTACTTTTGTAACTTTTCCATAGAATCTTTCACTTATTGATTTTAAAGCAGCTATAAACTTATCTATACTTTCATCTGTATCTCCAATAGTAATAAGTCCTAATACATTATAAAAATCTGAAAGTTCTACTTGTATATTATAATCATCTACTAAAAGAGTTTCTAATTCAAATCCTGTAAGTCCTAATTCCTTTGCAGTAACAGTAACTTTTGTTGGATCAAAAGCAAAAATTCCTTCTCTGCCTACTATTTCATCTCCAAAACAAAACATTCCAGGGATTCTATTAACTTCATTTCTGAATCTTTTAGCTAATTTTATAGTTCTGTCTAAAAGTTCATATCCTTCTGTTGCTATCTGTCTTCTTGCACAATCCAATGAAGCCATTAATGGATAAGAAGGTGATGTTGTATGTAAAAGACTTAATATTTGTTGTACTCTATTTGTATCAATTCTATCAGAATTTACATGTAAAAGTGACATTTGAGTCATTGCACCTATTATTTTATGTGTACTTTGAGTACAAATATCTGCTCCTGCATCTACTGCTGAAAGTGGAAGCTCATCATGAAAATGAAGATGCGGTCCATGTGCTTCATCCACTATAAGAGGAATATCATAACTGTGAACTATATCAGCAATTTTTTTTATATCAGTTGCCACTCCATAATATGTAGGATTTATAATTAATACTGCTTTTATATCTGGATGCTGTTTCAGCATATTTTCTACAGTTTGAGGTCTGACACCATGGGCTATTCCTAACTCCTCATCAACTTCTGGATTCATATAAATAGGTTCAGAACCACTTAATATGATACCAGCAGAAACTGATTTATGTACATTTCTTGGTACTAATATCTTATCTCCAGCTTTCATTACAGACATAATCATTGCTTGAATAGCACCAGAAGTCCCATTTACTGCAAAAAAGCTTTTTTTAACACCATAAGCATCTGCTGCTAATTCCTGAGCTTCTTTTATACAGCTTTTTGGCTGATGTAGTCCATCTACCATTTTAAAAATAGTTACATCTATGGAGAAAGGTCCATTCCCCATGAAATCATAAAATTCTTTGTCTACTCCTTTTCCTCTCTTGTGACCAGGCACATGAAATGGAAGAATATCCCTTCCAACATATTCATCTTTCAACACAGAGAATAGTGGAGTCTTATTTTGGTCTAGCTTTGACATCTTACCTCCTTTAGTAATTTTTTTGTTATGGATATTTATTTTTTTTTATAATATAATGTTGAAAATAACATATTTACATAAAAAGTTAAATACGATGTATTGTAAAGCTTTTTATCTAATTAGTCAATAAAATTTATTTTTTTAGGAGAAAATTATGAAAAATATACTATTACTCATTTCACAAGGTGTTGAAATTCTTGAAGTATCTCCATTTATCGACGTTTTTGGCTGGAATATGGTTGTAGGAAAAAAGGACACTCTTGTTACCACTTGCAGCTTTCATAATATAATCAATTGTACATGGAATATTAGTATTTTACCAGAAATAAATTTAAAAAATACAAAATTAAATTTAGAAATATACGATGCTTTAGTAATTCCTGGTGGATTTGGTAAAGCAGGTTTTTTCAGTGACATGAAAAATGAAGAGTTTCATAATATTATTCAAAATTTTCATAGTCAAAATAAAACAATACTTGGTGTCTGTACTGGGGTTATTCCCTTAGGAGAAAGTGGTATTCTTAAAAATAAAAAAGCTACTACTTATCTTTTAGATAATGATAGATATTTTAAACAACTCTTAAATTTTGGAGCAATTCCTACAAGGGAAGAAATTGTAATTGATGGTAATATCATTACTTCCTCTGCCCCAAAGAATGCTTTAGAAACAGCATTTATTCTCCTTGAAAAATTAACTTCTAAAGAAAATATGGAAAAAGTAAAATATAACATGGGATTTTAATTTCTCCAATACTTTTAAACTACTAAAATATAGAGAGAAATCCTTTAAAATTATTTTATCCTAAAAATATTTTTTATATATTTTTGGTTTCAATACTATTCTATTCTATATTATTTTATTATTTTAAAAAAAGTTGATGAAATTTATTAGAAATTATGGTATTCTTATTTATATGAAGATTTTTAGAAAAAACTATTTTAAAGAGGTGAATTTTTTATGAAAATTGCTGAAAGCAATGTAGTAACATTAGAATTTAAAGTTTATGATAATGATACAAATGAACTTTTAGAGGATACACAAGAGGTTGGACCATTTTTTTACATCCATGGATTAGGAAATTTTGTTCCAAAAATTGAAGAAACTTTAGAAGGACAAGAAAAAGGATTTAAAACTGTTATGACTCTTACTCCTGAAGAAGGATATGGAGAATATGATGAAGAACTTGTTGAAGAAATGAACAAGGCTGATTTTGAAGAATTTGAAGATATCTATGAAGGACTTGAGTTCATAGCTGATATGGATGATGGAACTGAGCAGCAATATGTTATTACTGCTATTGAAGATGATGTTGTTACTGCTGATGGAAACCATCCATTTGCTGGTAAAAATATCAGATTTGAAGTTGAAGTAACTGGTGTAAGAGAAGCTACTGAAAAAGAATTAGAGCATGGACACCCTCACTTTGAAGGTTTTGAAGATTAATCAATAGCAATATCAACAGGCTGACTAAAAGTGAGATTTTTGCCAGCCTGTTCTTTTGTACTTTAATTTTAAAAATTTGGAGGCGTAATAATTATGAAAATTGCTTTAGGTGCAGACCATGGTGGATTTGAACTAAAAGAAAAAGTAAAAACACATCTTATAGAAAATGGATATGAAGTATTAGACCTTGGAACAAATTCAAATGATTCTGTTGACTATCCTGAATTTGGTCATGCTGTAGGACATGCTGTAGCTGAAAAAAAAGCTGAGTTTGGAATAGTTATCTGTGGAACTGGAATAGGTATCTCTATTGCTGCTAATAAAGTTACTGGTATCAGAGCTGCTCTCTGCACTAACACTACTATGGCAAGACTGACTAGAGAACACAATAATGCTAATATTCTCGCAATGGGTGGCAGAATTGTTGGGGATGTTCTTGCTCTTGAAATGGTAGATGTTTTTCTTGCCACTAAATTCCGAGGTGGAAGGCATGAGAAAAGAATTAATAAAATAGAAACTATCTAAATTTTATTTTATGATAAATTATTTTAAATTTAGGAGATGATTTTATGGCTACTATTTTTACAAAAATAATAAACAGAGAAATTCCAGCAGCTATTGTCTATGAAACAGATAATGTTCTAGCTTTCAAAGATATCAATCCTGCTGCACCTATACATATTTTAGTAGTACCTAAAAAAGAAATTCCTACAGTAAATGATATAACTCCTGAAGATAGAGAGATAATAGGAGATATGTATCTGGCTATCGGCAAGATAGCCAAAGATTTAGGAATAGCTGAGGAAGGTTACAGAGTCATAACTAACTGTAACGAATATGGTGGTCAGGAAGTATTCCATCTGCATTTCCACCTTCTTGGAGGAAAAAAATTAGGTTCTTTAGTTTCTTAAAGTTTAATTTTACTATTAGAATTATTTCATAGAATAGTATTTTTTCTGTGATTTTATTAATGTATATTCTTTTTATTATTTAGGGAGATTTATTCAAATCTCTCTTTTTTATTTTATAGGCTTAATATATTTTTTTCATTTTACACTTTTTTAGAAAAAAATGTGTCATTTTTATAAAATTTTATTTTTATTTTCCATATAAATAACATTATGATTTTTATTTGATATATTTTTTATAAAATTTCCACTTTAGTAATTGACTTTATATATGTTTTGTAGTAATATTGTACAAAAGAATTTTATATTAACCAATACATTCTACAAAGGGGGAAGTTTTTATGGAAACAACTGCAAAAAAAACCAGTATTGCTGCTAAATGTATCAAATTTATTGAAAGAGCTGGTAATAAATTACCTCATCCTTTCATTCTATTTGGAATCTTTATCCTATTCACACTTGTAATTTCTTTTGTTTTATCTAAGTTAGGTTTTGAAGCCAGCTACCTTGATGAAGGTAAAAAAATCGGAGATGCTGCTAAAATGGTCACAGTGAAAGTGGTTAATCTGCTTACTTTTGATAATATGAGAAAACTCATTGTTAACCTGCCTGATACTTATGTTCGATTTCCATCATTAAAAATAGTTTTAATTGTTATGATGGCAATTGGAGTAGTTGAAGAAACTGGATTTTTTAATGTACTTATGAGAAAATATCTTTTAAAAGCTCCTAAGAGTCTTATCACTGCTGTTCTTGTATTTGTATGTGTAAACTCTAATATTATGTCAGGAGCTGGAGTAATTCTTGCTTTTACTATTGGAGGAGTACTTTTTGCCTCTATTGGAAGAAATCCAAAACTTGGTATCATTCTTGGATTTGCTGCCTGTAGTGGCGGATATACTTCAAATATACTTATTTCTGGTACTGATGCTCTGCTTGCTGGTATTACAGAACAGGCTGCTTCAAGTGTAGGAGTAAATATATCTATTACCCCTCTGTGTAATTATTATTTTATGGCTGCTTCTACAATATTTTTAACTTTGACTCTTACATGGGTAACTGAAAAGTTTATGGTAAAAATAACTGGTGGAGAAAATTTTGGATTGGGAAATAGTGAAGCTCTTGAGCAATATAAATTAACTGAAGATGAAGAAAAAGGACTTAAGTATTCATTTTATGGATTTTTATTCTTTATAGTAGTAATGCTTGCTCTTACTCTTCCATCAAATGCCTTCTTCAGAAATGCAAAAGGAACTTTTCTTCCTAATTCCCCTTTGCTTTCTTCCCTTGTTCCAATAATTTTCTTTCTATTCGTTTCAGTAGGAATTGGATTTGGGATTGGAGTGAAAAAAATAACTTCATCAAGAGATGTTCCTAAATTTCTGCAGAAAGGGGTTGCTAAAGCAGTTCCCTTATTAGTTACAATACTAAGTTCTGCTGTATTTATTGAACTTTTAAACAAAAGCAATATTTTCAAAATTATGGCTATAAAAGGTTCTTTTATCTTAAAAAATGCCAATGTAGGACCACTGCCTTTGCTTATATTAGTTGCTCTTATTACTGCTATTATAAATCCTTTTATGGTATCAGGTTCTACAAAATGGGTTCTTCTATCTCCTATGATAGTTCCAATGCTGGCATTTTTAAATATTTCCCCTGCTTTTGCACAACTTGCATTCAGGATTGGGGATTCTGCAACTAATATCATTTCTCCATTAAGGTCTGATATTCCTGTTATTTTAGGATTAATGGCTCAATATGATGAAGAAAGGAGAAAAAGAGGAATTGTGGTTTCTAAGGAGGAAGAAGCAGGATTCGGTACAATTTTCTCTCTTACTCTTCCTTATTCTATTGTTATTTTTGTTACACTTGTTGGATTAATGGTAATATGGTATTTCCTAGAACTTCCTATCGGACCTGGGGAATATTTATTTATAAAATAAAATATTATATTATTGGAGGAGTTTAAATGGAAGATAATAAGATCTTATTAATTAAAAATGCAACTATTCTGGATGTAGAAGAAAAAAGAGAAGTTGAAGCTGATATTTTAATAAAAAATGGAAAAATAGCTGCAATAGAAAAAACTATTGAAGTCTCTGCTGACAAAGTTATTGATGCAGGTAAAAGATATGTAACTTCTGGATTGGTTGATTGTCATACTCACTTAGGTTTAAAAGGAGACAGTCAAGGTTTTGAAGGTATTGATCACAATGAAAAAAATGATCCTGTCACACCTCAGATGAGAGGATTAGATGGAATAAACCCTCTGGATGTTACTGTTAAAGAGGCTCTGGCTCATGGAGTAACTACCGTTGGAAGCGGTCCTGGTTCTACAAATGTATTTGGAGGTACTTTTGCTTGTATAAAAACATATGGAGAATGTGTTGATGATATGCTTTTAAGTGATTCAGTTGCCATGAAATCTGCGTTTGGAGAAAATGTAAAAAGAACATATAATGATAAGAAAAAAACTCCTATGACAAGAATGGGAATTGCCGCTTTATTTAGAGAATATATTTTTAAAGCGAAAGAGTATTTAAAAGATAAAGAAAGTGGTAAAAACCCTAAATTTGATATGAAACTTGAAGCTCTTATTCCTGTTGTAAAAAAAGAAATTCCAATAAAAGCTCATGTCCATAGAGCTGATGATATTATGACAGCTGTCAGACTTGCTAAAGAATTAGATTTAGATATGACTCTTGATCACTGTACTTGTGCAAAAGATGTGTTTAATTCTCTTATGAAAGTTGATTATCCTATGATAATGGGACCATCTCTTGGTCATAGGGGAAAAATAGAACTACAGGGAAAAGGATTTGATTCTGTGGCATTATTCAGCAATGCTGGGAAAAAAATAGCTATTACTACAGATGCACCAGTAGTACCATTACAATATTTGAATATCTGTGCTGGACTTGCTGTAAGAGCTGGAATGGATAAATGGGAAGCTTTAAGAGCAATATCTCTATACCCTGCTTCATTTATGAAACAAGATCATAGAGTAGGAAGCATTAAAGCTGGAAAAGACGCCGATATTGTTATATGGAATGATTATCCATTATCTAATTTTGCACTTCCTAATTATGTATTAGTAAATGGAGAACTTGTAGAAGGAATAGATAAATAATTTTAAAAAAATAATTTCATGAGAGAGCAGAAAATATTTTCTGCTCTCTTTATTTTTAATTTTATAGATTATTATAAAACATATTGACTTTTTTTTATTTTTAGTGTATAACTTTTTAACAAGGAAATCTTGTCTGAAAACATGTCTTAAAATATTTCAAGGGGGATTTATATGTCAAACTCAACAACGAAAAAAACTGGGATCATCAATATTTTTATTGAGATTATCGAATCTTTAGGAAATAAACTACCTCATCCTTTCTGGTTATTTGTTTTCCTATGTGTCATCACATTAGTTGCTTCATCTATTTTTTCCTACTTTGGTGTGTCAGTAGAATATATGTCTGCACAAGCAACAGGTGCTGCAATGACTACTGTTAAAGTAGAAAATCTTTTATCTTATCCTGAAATGAGAAATTTTCTTTCTAATCTTGTAAAAACTTATATTACATTCCCACCATTAGGTTTAGTTTTAGTTATGATGATGGGAGTAGGTCTTATTGAACAGACTGGACTTCTTTCTTCTCTCATAAGAAAGATGATTCTGCAGGCTCCGCCTTTTGTAGTTACTGCAGTTTTAATGTTTATAGGAATCAATTCAAGTATTGCATCTGATGCAGGTATACTTTTTACTCCAACTATAGGGGCTGCTGTATTTAAAGCTCTTGGGAGAAATCCATGGTTAGGTGTAATTGCAGGTTATACAGCTGCTTCTGGTGGATTAAGTGCAAGTCTTTTCATATCAGGAAGTGATGTTGTTCTGGCTGGTATAACTGAAAGTGCTGCCAAGTCTATGAATATAGCTGGTTCCACTTCTCCAGTTATAAACTGGTATTTCATGTCTGCCATGACTCTTGTTCTAACTGTTGCTCTTACATTTGTCACTGAAAAAGTTTTAGCAAAATTAGTTGATGATACTAAAATAGAAATGAAAGAACATGAAAAATCACAATATGAATTAACTCAAGATGAGAAGAAGGGATTATTCTATTCTGGAATTGCTGTAGTAATTGTTATTGCAGTATTGTTATTTTTATCTCTTCCTGAAAATTCTTTCTTTAGAAATGATAATGGACATTTTCTTCCAAAATCTCCACTTATGTCATCTGTTCTTCCAATAATATTTTCAATATTCTTTATTACTGGAACTGCATATGGAGTTGGAGCAAAAGTTATAAAAAAACTTGAAGATATTCCTAAACTTATGCAGAAAGAATTGCTGGGTATGACATCAATTTTTGTAACTATGTTTCCAGCTTCAATGTTCGTTTATCTTTTTGGCAGAAGTAAGCTGGCTACTATTGTTGCAGTAAAAGGTGCAGACAGAATAAAAGATTTGGATATTGGTGCAATACCTCTTCTGATTTTATTGATTCTTCTTTGTACAATATTGAATCTTTTAATGGGAAGTTCTTCAGCTAAATGGCTAATCTTAGCTCCTATATTTATTCCTATGTTTTCAATGGTTGGTTTTTCTCCAGCACTTACACAAGCTGCATATCGTATAGGAGATGGTTCAACAAATATTATTTCCCCTATTGCTGGAGCTGTTCCTGTAATTTTAGGACTTTTAGAACAATACAAACCTGATAGTTACAATAAAAAAATTGGTGTTGGAACTATGATTTCACTTGAACTTCCTTTTACTGTTACACTTTTAGTAGTTCAAACAATTGCTATTATTATATGGTTTACATTTAATATTCCATTAGGACCAGGAGCTAGTGTTTTTTGTTAAAGAATTAAAATCAGGAGGATTATTATGTTAAATTTAGACATTATAAAAAATGAAATAAAAAGTTTTGAAGATGAACTTATAAAAATCAGAAGATATATACATCAAAATCCAGAATTATCTATGGCAGAATATAATACTGCTGAATTTATAATTGAAAAATTAAAATCTTTTGGAATATCAGATATAAAAAGAGTTGGAGCAACTGGTGTAACAGCTTTAATTAAAGGGAACAGTAATCGCTGCCTGGCAATAAGAGCTGATATGGATGCTCTTCCTTTTCAGGAAAATACTCCTGTTCCCTATTCATCAAAAAATGATGGAGCAGCTCATGCCTGTGGTCACGATATACATACAACCTGCCTATTAGGGGCTGCTTATATTTTAAATAAATATAAAGATAATCTTGATGGAACAATAAAATTATTATTTCAGCCTGGGGAAGAAAAAGGTGTTGGTGCCAAATCAATGATTGAAAATGGAGCTTTAATTAATCCGCTTCCTGAAGCTATTTTTGGCCTTCACTGCTGGCCTGATACTAAAGCTGGTACTATTTTTCATCGTTCAGGTAAAATGAGTGCTTCTTCTGATACTTTTAAGATTATAATTGAAGGAACTCAAGGTCACGCTGCTCATCCATACAAAGCTGTAGATCCGATTATGATTGCTGGAAATATTATATGTGGAATTCAAAATATTATTTCAAGAGAAATTTCTCCTCTGGAATCTGGAGTCATAACATTAGCTGCTATTAATGGTGGAAATACTGCAAATGTTATTCCTAAAACTGTTGAAATAATAGGAAGCATCAGATCACTTTCTCCTGAAATAAGAAATTTTCTTCACCAGAGATTAACAGAAATAGCTAAAGGAACCGCTAAAACTTTCAGAGGAAATGCAGTTCTTGAAATTACCAAGGGAACTCCTGTTGTCATAAATGATGAAAAAATATCTAATTTGATAAAAGACACATGTGAAAATATTTTAGGAAAAGAAAATGTTATATATAATCCATACACTTCTATGGGTTCAGAAGATTTTGCATATTACCTTGAACAAATTCCAGGAGCAATGTATAGATTAGGATGTGGATTTGAAAATGAAAAAAATTATCCTCTGCATTCAAACTCCTTTAATCCTAATGAGGATTGTATAGCAGTTGGAGTTCTCTCTTTAACTGCTATAGCAGATAATTTTTTTAAAAATTAATTTTTAACTATAATTTAATATAACTTCTAAATATTTATAATATTAATTTCTTATATTCAATGTTTTCTTATTATCTAATTTTTATCATTGTCATATATATTACGAATGTTAAAATATCTTTTTTATATATTATTTTAATATAAAAAAGTTGCTTTTTTTCAAATAAGATATATAATAAGGTATTATAAGTTTTGTCTGAAAAGACGTCTAAAAATATCAGAATACTTTTTAACAAGGGAGGTTTTATTATGACAGATACAAATATGAAAAAACATGGTTTTCTTGATTGGGTAGAAAGAGTAGGAAATAAAATCCCTCATCCTTTTATTCTTTTCTGCTGCTTAGCTGCTGCAATTATAATTGTTTCAGCAGTATGTACTATCTTTAACATTCAGGTAGTTGATCCTGTTACAAATAAAGTTGTTGTAGCAAAAAGTCTTTTGTCTGCAGAAGGTATAAATTTTATGTTACAAAGTATGGTTAAAAATTTTACTGGCTTTTCTCCTTTAGGGCTTGTATTAGTTATGACGCTTGGTATTGGTCTTGCTGAACATGTTGGACTTGTTTCATCTTTTATGAGAAACAGTATTCTTACATTAAAAGATTATCCAAGAATAATAACTTTCATGATAATGATAATTGGAATATGTGGAAATCTAGCTTCTGACGCTGCAATTGTAGTAATTCCAGTTATATCAGCTTTTATCTTCCTTTCTTTGGGAAGACATCCATTAACTGGTATTGCAGTAGGATATGCCGCTACTACAGCAGGATTTAGTGCTAACCTTTTAGTTGCTGGAACAGATGCACTTTTAGCAGGTATTACAACTGAAGCTGTTAAAATAGTAAATCCTAATATGCAAGTATCAGTAGTTTGTAACTGGTATTTTATGGCTGCTTCTACTTTTCTTCTTGCAATAGTTGGTACTGTTGTTACAGAAAAAATAATTGAACCAAGACTTGGAAAATATACTGGTAAAAAAATAATTCCTCAAGAAGAAGTTTCTCCATTAGAAAAAAAGGCGTTAAGAAATTCTGGAATAGCAACTGCAATTTATTTAATTATTTTATTTATAGCTGTTTTTCCTCAAAATAGTTTTCTTAGAAATGCAAAAACAGGTTCTTTACTTGATTCACCATTACTAAAAGCTATCATTCCTATACTTTTAATACTTTTCTTAATTGCTGGTATCTCTTATGGTATTACAATGGGAAAAATTAAATCAGCTGGAGATGTACCTAAATATATGACTATTGCTATGAAAGATATGTCTTCATACATTGTTCTTGTATTTATCATTGGGCAGTTTGTTGCTTATTTCAACTGGAGCAAACTTGGATATATCCTTGCTGTTAATGGGGCAGAAATGCTCACTTCAATGAATTTAAAGGGAATTCCTCTTTTTATAATGTTTATTCTATTAACTGCATTTATTAATTTATTTATAGGAAGTGGATCTGCGAAATGGGCTCTATTAGCTCCAATATTTGTTCCTATGTTCTATATGTTGGGATATGCTCCATCTCTTACTCAAATGCTTTATAGAATAGGGGATTCAACTACTAATATAATTTCTCCGCTATTTCCTTACATGCCTATTATTTTAGGATTGGCACAGGAATATGATGAGGAATATGGAATGGGTACAGTTATTTCTACCATGATTCCATATACAGTTGCAATGCTTATAATGTGGATAATAATGGCTATTGTATGGATAATGCTTGGTATTCCTTTAGGACCTGGAGAAGTTCTTTATCTTTAAAAATTAATAAATAACATATAACTGGAGGCTATTACATGAAATTTTCTGATATAGAAAATGTTATAGATAAACATATAGACAAAATAATAGCATTTAGAAGAGATCTGCATGAACATCCAGAACTTGGAGGAAATGAAATCAGAACCTCTGCTAAAGTAGCTGAGCAATTAAAAAAATTACCTGTAAAAATAAGAGAAAATATAGGTGGTCATGGAATAATCGCTGATCTTACAGGAATTGAAGAAGGAAAAACTATTTTGTTGAGAGGTGATATGGATGCTCTTCCTATCAATGAGAACAATAATCTTTCTTTTTCTTCTAAAGTTCCAGATATAATGCATGCCTGCGGACATGATATTCATACCTCTATAATACTTGGTACTGCCATTGTATTAAGTGAATTGAAGGATAAAATAAAAGGAAATGTAAAATTTATGTTTCAGCCTAATGAAGAATCAGCTCCAATTGGCGGTTCTAGAGCTATGATGGATGATGGACTTTTGGAAAATCCAAAAGTTGATGAAGCTTATGCCCTTCATGTCTTTGGAAATCCCACAGGTACTGTAGCTTTTAGACCTGGAGTAGCAAATTCCAGATCAGATAGAATAACAATAGAAATTAAAGGAAAAAGCAGTCATGGTTCTTTGCCTGGTGAAGGAAGAGATGCTATAGTTACAGCAGCAAATATTATATCTTCTATCCAAACAATCATCAGCAGAAATATGGGACCTGGTGAAAATGCTGTAGTTACTATTGGAAAAATAACTGGCGGAAGCAGATATAATGTTGTTTCTGATTATGTTAAACTAGAGGGAACAGTTAGAACTTTTGATACTGGAACTGCTGAGCTTATAAAAAAAAGACTTAACAGAATAGTTATGGATATAGCTGATGCATATGAATGTATAGGTATATTAGACTATCAAGATGGATATGATTTTATGTTCAATGATTTAACTCTTTCTGAAGAAGTTATAAAATCATTAAATCCTTTATTAGGAAAGGATAATATCATTATTCAGCCTAATCCCTTACCTGCAGGAGAAGATTTTTCATTCATAACTAAAAAAGTCCCTTCTGTTTTCCTATGGCTTGGAACAGAAACTGATTTTAACAAAGGAAAATGTATTCTTCATAATCCTGAATTTATGGCTGATGAAAATTCTTTAAAAGTAGGAATAAAAGTCCTATGTAAAATTGTTTTAGACAGGTTAAACTCTTTAGAATAAATGATACCAAATAAAAGGACTATCCTGTTATGTCAGATAGTCCTTTTTGTTAATTTACTATTTACAATAATTGCTAGCCTAATTTGTTTCAAATGTAAGATTAGAACTTATAACCCAGTCCTGCTCCTACTATCCATTCACCTTTTGTCTTATTCTTTCCAGATTGATTATGTGAATCTCTTTCTACTGCATAGCTTCCCTTTACATCAAACAAGATTCCATTTTCCAGTTCAAGTGCATATTTAGCATTCAATCCTAAGCTATGTTCATTCTTGTGAGCAACTAATATATCAAAGTCGCTTCCACCTTTAAATCTTCCTGTGATATATTCTTCATCTGCTCCATTAAGCAGTCTTGTATAGCTTGCCCCAACTGATAATGTACTCTTTCCTTTTTCATGTGGTATCACTTTTTTAAGGTCTAACCCCACTTTGGCTGATGTATAGTCAAATGATTTTGAATCTGTTTCTATTGCTAAAGTTTTATTTCCCTCATCTGCTCCATCCTGATCTACATATGTATATGACAGTGTTCCATAAGGTTCTAAGTATAGATTATCTCCAATATTATGAGAATATCTTCCATTTAGGTAGATGTCATAAGTCATATCATTGTAGCTTGAAGAATAGCTTCTTGTTTCTGTAATTTCTCTTCCTGCTGCTATTCTGTCAGCATCATAGTCTCCATACTGGAATCCTGCTCCTGCTGTTACTTTTAGATTTCCAAGATACTTCTTAGCATATCCTCCAATATACAGCGCATCTCCATCAACCTTTGAGCCATTAGACAAGTCAGATTTAAGCTTGTTTCCTCCAACTGCTACTCCAGCTTTAAAGTCATCAGATACTCCATACTCTCCAAGCATATATGCTCCTGTGATTTTTGTATCAGAATCTATATCAGAACTTCCTATATCATAAGTATAGTATCCTTTTCCATAATATGTGTCTTTAGTTCCTCCATCTATATGAGTAAGTCCGCCATATATCATCCATTTTCCTGTATCTGCTTTAAATGAATTTTCAGTAACTATATCTCTGAACATTCCCATTGATTTTCTTGATAATTCAGAAGAATATGAGTATGGATTTCCTGCATATATATCATTTAAATATCCTATGAAAGATGAGAATTTTTCATCAGTATCTACATTAAATTCTTTTACACCATCTACAGCCCTCATACTTTGATATATTTTATTTAATCTATAATAATTTGTATATGATAATGGAAGTGTAGATTTAGTTTCAACTGTTACTTCTTTTTCACCAGTCTTACGAAGAGAGTGTAAATATGAAGTTGTTTCTAAAGTAAATAAATCTCTATATTTAATATCTGGATTTTCTACTCCATATATCCCATCTCCAAGTTTTATTCCCATATCTATTGTACTTCCATCAGATACTCCATTAAGCGCAAGAAGAAGTTTTCCACCCTCTGAGTCTATTGTTCCACTACCATTTCCATTGGAAAGTGCATGTTTATTACTATTTGCTCCATCTATTCTTAATACAAGCTCCCCATTTTTACCAATATTAATCTTATCTGCTCCTTTAATTTCAGAAGTTTCAAATGCAGTTACTTTCTGATTTATATTTATGTTTTCCACATTTGATATTTTATGGAAAAGATTTATATTATCATTTCCCACTGTTCTAGAAACGGCTGAACCAAAATTAAGAATATCATCTCCAGTATCTAAATCTATATCTCCATTGATAAAAGAATTTCCAGATATATTTACTGTATTAGCTCCTGAATCTCCAGATATAACAGCAGTATTTCCATCTAAGCCACCACCATTGATTGTTACATCTATACCAGTAAATGAAGCTCCATCTTTAACTGTAACAGCAGTTTTATAGGCATTAATAATTCCACCATTAAGGGAGAAATTCTTATCTGCTTCTATTGTTACTGTTCCACTGGCAACTCCAGCTCCATTGATAATTTTTTTCTCTTGTGTTCCTTCAAAGTTATCATAAGCATCTTTTTCACTATTTTTTAATCCTGCATTTATTATAGAATATCCTTCTGTACTTACTCCAGTTCCGTTTCCACGAGCAATAGATTTGATAGGAAAATAAGTACTCCCATTTTTATCAACTTTTTCCTCAATAGTAATAGCCATTCCCTGCCCTTCAGGATTATAAATTTGTATTCCATTCGCTATATCAACTGGTATCTTTCCTATCACAAGCCCATAGTTATTGTAGTTAGCAATTCCTGAATCAGAAGCATTTGACTCATTAGAAATTGCATTTTCTTTTCCCATTATAACACCAGAATTTGAAAGTAGTTTTATTATTGCTTGTTCTGGACTATTTAAATAAATTCCAGCACTACTTGGTGATGCCATAATCCCAGTATTTGAAATCGATTCTATTGTTACTATCTCAACAGCAGAATAAAAATAAATTTCATTAATTATATTTCCCTTATTTATTATACTTCCTATTTTATTAAAATCAGAATCACTCTCAGAACGGATTCCATTAATTATATATCCTTTGTTTATTATATTACCTATAGTATTTGAACCAACAGAACAAACAAAAATTCCATTTCCTGAATTATATCCACCATTACTCTTTCCACTGATAATTCCATAATTTATTATATCCCCTATTGTAGTATTTGAATCATCAGAATAAACAAAAATTCCATTTCCTGAATAATCTCCATTATTACTATTTCCATTTATAGTTCCACTATTTGTTATATTTCTTATTGTACTAGCTCCAGCTCCATACTGAGAATAAGAATAAATTCCATTTCCTGAATGACTTTCACTACCAGTACCCTCTCCACTAATAATTCCACTATTTATTATATTCCCTATTATACTGTTTGAAGTGGCAGTAGAAGAACTAGAAGTATCTTCTGAGTTGGCAAAAATACCATTTCCTGAATTATTTCCACCAGTACTCTTTCCACTTATAGTTCCACTATTTGTTATAGCTCCTATTGTACTATTATCTGAATCAGAATAAGAATATATTCCATTCCCTGAATTATCTCCATCAGCACCGTTTCCACTAATAATTCCACCATTTGTTATATTTCCTATTATACTAGTTTCACCCTCAGAATAAGAATAAATTGCATTTCCTGAATTATTTCCATTACCAGTGGTTGTACCATTGATATTTCCATGGTTTAATATATTTCCTATTGTACTAGCGTAATAAGGAGAATAAGAAAAAATACCATTTCCTGAGTCATCTCCACCAGTACTCTCACCACTTATAGTTCCACTATTTATTATATTCCCTATTATACTAGTACCTGCTTCATAAAAAGAATGAATTCCATTTCCTGAATTATTTCCACTAGTACTTTTACCACTTATAGTTCCACTATTTATTATATTCCCTATTGTACTAGTTCCACTATCAAGAAAAGAATAAATCCCATTTCCTGAATTGGCTGTAGTTCCAGAACTATTTATATTTCTACTATTCACTATATTTACTTTAATATTATTTGTATTTATTGAATCATCTATTTTTACAGTTTCATTTATACCTACTCCTTCAGGTAATGTCCAGGTAAATTCATTAGCAGAATTTTTTGTTACTGTTCCAATTTCTGTAACATTCCCCGATTTATCTAGTATTTTAATAGTTGAGCCTTCATATTTTACTGTAACATCTCCAAATGCAAAACTGCTTCCCAATAAAAAAGCTACTACTACTCCCATTGTTATTCTATTTTTTCCCTTAAGATATCTTTTTAAAGCTTTTTCCATTTCTTTAATCATATTTTCCTCTCCCCTTGAATTTTATTCTATTTTAAATTAAAATTTTATTTATACTTAATTTATTAACTCATTTAAACAATAAAATTATTAATAAATTAGGTAATAAATAACCTGTCATATTATTTCTCTTACTATAATGTCTTTTTAAAAAATTTCTTTATATATTTTTTCCCATTTTTCATGCTTATATTTATCTCAAATTCAGAAAAACAAACAAAAGTTCTCTTATATGTATAAAAGCGAACATAAAATAGTCGTAATTACTTTATTTACAGGGGGTCATTTTTTAAGGATGTTTTTTCTAAAAATATTTTTATCTTGACTTTATCAATTTTAGAGATTATAATTGATAAAGTTAAAACATGTAAAAGTTCGCCTTTATACATATAAGAGAACTTTTATTATTTTTATAGTATTAAAGAGTATTTTCTTTATCGAATTAATTCTTATATTGCTTCATCAATTGTTTTTCTATTCCTGTCGTTCTCTCCTCGATTCTTTTTATTCCTTCAGTCAGTGTTCTTATATTTTCTATTCTGAATTTTTCTCTATACATCAATCTCCTTTTTAGTTTTAATACATAAATTCAAAAAACTTCTGCTTTGTCATCCCTCTTTTGCTGTTTTATTTAAAAGTTCCTTGATAAAATCCCCTGTAGAATCCTCATATACTGGTCTCTCAAATTTCTTTTTAGATTCCTCTTTTTTCTTGTTCTTCTTTTCTTTGTCCTTAAAGTTTCCATTCAAGGTTTTTTTTAGGTTCTCGATCTTGAAAATACTGTTGATACTCATATTATTTTTAACAAACTTTGACTTTGATATTAGTATCAATGCTTCAAACAGTTTTACAGCGCCAAGTTCTACACTCCCAAGAGTACATAGTTGTCTGGTCTATAGTCGATTCAACTCTTTATATTTTTTTATATGTCCTGTATCTCCATATATGCATTACTTAATTTTTCTTCTTCCCCTGTGTGTATTATTTATATCTTTTATTCTTTTATTATCTTCTGATGGCTCTAAAAATTCAGAAATGGTATTCTCGTCATTAATTTTTTGTTCAGGCCTCGCATCGGTTTTTTTGCATTTCGGCACCAAGCTTACAACTATCTCAATAAAATCAAGGATTAAATTAATACTAATAAAATTTTTCATACCAGAAGAGGATTTTTTCTCTTCTATTTTTATATATTTCCAATCTACAATACTCTACCTTTGTAAATACTATTAAAATTAATGGTTTCCAGTATATAAAACACTTTAAACTAGCCTTTTTAAATTGGTTTACAACTATTTATGTAAATTATAGATTATTTTTTTAGATCAATTATGAAATTTTAAAAAGCTTAAAATACTTTGATTTTATTGGATAATTTAATATTGCCATAAAAACTGAAGCTATCCCAATAAAGAAAAATTAAAATATATTATAGTTTAATTTGGTTATTTTTTCTATGCTTAATAAGCATATTTCTTTATCCAAAATAGGTATTTGATATTAAATTCTGTTTATCATATAATAAAAAAAGTTGGTGTAAATATATTATAAGAAATTTTTTAGGAGGCTATAAATGAATATGGAAGAATTTTTAAAACATGTAAATAATAGAAATACAATTCCTACAGGTACAGATATTTATATCTATTGGACAAATGAAAGCTTTATTAGATAGAACAAATCCTCTATTTCCATTAGATTATTCATTTATTGATATTTATCTTCTGATGACAGCAACAGATAACAATAAAAATTCAATGATTGAGGCTATTAAAGGACTACAAGGTTGGATAGATTGTTTTGAAAAAAATAAATTTAAAAGGTGTAGTAAAAAGATTTGGTATAGATATTACTGGAACTATTAGAAATTTTCCTGATACTTTAAAGGAATCTTTTAATTTAGGGAAAAAGCGTTAAAACTCAGAAGGTATTTATATGACTCCTTGGAAATATAAACTTTACATCAGAAGTAAAAAAGTAGCAATAATGCGCAACTACAAAGAGAAAATCTTAAAAAATGGAACTAAAACTAATATGCATTTTGGTGATGTAATTATTCTTGGAACATTAAATAATAGTGAAATAACACATGCTTTAATTAAAATGTTTCCTTATGAAGTACAAGTAAGATGCCATACCCATGATCTTTATTGTCCTTCATGTAGGGAGTTTACACCTAAAGAAGCTACTTTTCAACAACACACCCTGCTCTTGCAAGTAGCATAAAATTCATGAATTTCTACCTATTTAATGGTATTGAAACTATTTCTTCTCATCCAATGTTATTTATTACTGATGATCAAGCTCATTCAAAAGAATTTAGTTAAGATGCATATAAATGTGTAGATGAACCAAAAGAATCATATATTATTTCTGGGACTGAATATGTAGACTTAATATGATTATGTTGATAGAATTCCATTTGACAAATTAGTTAATTTCTTTAAAATAAGTTTAAAGTAAAATTTGAAGTGTATTTTATAAAATAAAGAAAAAATAAAAATTAATTCTTGACCTAGAGCTAACTCAAGGGATTATACTTAAGATGATTTTTAAAATATTCTTTATTTCCCTATCCAAGAATATTTATAAGTTTTAGATAATAAAAATTGAAATTATAAAAAATAGATATAAGGAGAACCTTTATTATGAAAAAAATATTAACTAAATTTATTTTAATGATATCTATCATATTTGAAATTCAAGCAATTGAAATTAAAACTATTGATAAAGTTAGTAAAGATTACCAAGAAGCTGCTTATTCTTTTATGTCTCACAGTTATATTTCAGATGAAGACCTCAAAAAAATAGATAAATTAAAATTTCAAGAAATTCCTTCTATCTTCAAGCCTGATTCCGTTTTAATATATAAAGCTGATGAAAACATTGATATTCCTTTGTATATTTATCGTCCACAAAAGTCGAAAGATAAGTTACTTCCAGTTATTTATTATTCTCATGGAGGTGGATTTTTACTTAGATTAGCTTTAAATCATTATCAAATTTATCAAAATTTAGCTGATACCCATAATGTAGCTGTTGTTGTTCCAAAATATAGACTATCAACAGAAGCTCCATTTTCAGCAGCACTGAATGATGTATATACTGGTCTTCTCTATATCAAAAAAGAGGGGAAAAACTTAAATCTTGATTCTGATAAAATCATACTTATGGGAGATAGTGCAGGCGGAGGGCTATCTACAAGTGTAGCTCTTTATAATAGAGATAATGCTAATATAAAAATTTTAGGACAAGTATTAGTATATCCAATGCTTGATAGTCGAACCGGCAGTGAAAGTTCTCTTTATCATGCCCCATTTGCTGGGGAGATAACATGGAATAAAGAAACAAATAAATTTGCTTGGAAAAACTTAAAAGGAAATAAAGAAATTTCAAATGAGATGATTCCTTATTTTTCTCCAGCTCAAGCACAAAATTTTAGTAATTTACCTCCTACTTTAATTTATGTAGGAGATTTAGACCTATTTGCAAATGAAAACTTAATTTATGCTAGCAAACTTATTGAGGCTGGAGTTCCTACTGAACTGCATTTAATCAGAGGACTTTATCATTCATTTGATTTAGCTAATCCTGAAGCACAACAAACAAAAGAGTTTTGGAATAAAATTCATGAAAATATAAATTATATGTTAAATAATTCTTACAAATAAAATAAAAAATTAATTAGTTTACTATATAAAAAAAGGGAGGATTTTAAATAATGAAGGAATATAAAAACCTAGTTTTAGATGAAGAAAGAGCTTTATATGGAATAATGAGAGCACAAATTTTAAATTGTGAATTTGATGGACCAAAAGATGGTGAATCAGCCTTAAAAGGAGCAAGTTTATTAGAAATTAAAAATTCTAATTTTAATCTTCGTTATCCTTTATGGCATGTAACAAAAGCTTCAATAATTAAGTGTTCAATGAGTGAAAAGTGTCGTGCAGCTTTATGGTATGATAAAAATATAATTATGAAAGAATCTAATTTAAATGGAATTAAAGCTTTTCGAGAATGTAATAATGTAATAATAGAAGATTCAAAGATAAATTCTTCTGAATTTGCGTGGTTTTGTAGTGAAATGAAAATTAAAAATACAGAACTTATATCAGAATATCCATTTATGCAAAGTAGAAATATAGAATTAGATAATTTTACTTTGCAAGGAAAATATTCTTTTCAATATGTTCAAAATAGTATAATTAAAAATTCTAATTTAGATACAAAAGATGCTTTCTGGCATAGCAACAATTTAACTATTACTGATAGTATAATAAAAGGAGAATATTTAGGGTGGTATTCTCAAAATTTAAAGCTTATCCGTTGTAAAATCATTGGAACACAACCTTTATGTTATGCAAAAGGATTAGTATTGGAGGATTGTGAAATGATTGATTGTGATTTAGCTTTTGAAAATAGTGATGTAACTGCAACAATAAAAGGTGAAATAGTGAGTATTAAAAACCCTCAAAAAGGAATCATTAAAGCTGATAAAATAGGTCAAATAATTTTAGAAAAAGAAACAGAGTGTAAAATTGTTACAACAATATAATTGGAGGGATATTTATGGAATTAAAAATTATAGTAATTACTTTAATAATATTTTTCTCAAGTACATTCTTAACTTATGCTACAGATAAAGCTGAGAAAATAAAATTTTCTTTTGCTGATAAAGAAGTAATAGTTATATTAAACAATAATGATGCCGCAAAAGATTTACTAAAACAACTGCCATTGACTGTTGAATTTACAGATTATGCAGGAAGTGAAAAAATTGCCTATCTTCCCCAAAAATTAAATCTTGGTCATGCATCTAAAAGTTGTAATGCAAAAACAGGAGATTTGACATATTATATTCCTTGGGGAAATTTAGCATTTTTTTATAAAGACTATGGTCAAGGAAGTCAATTAACTCCTATTGGTAAAATTGAAACTGGACTAGAAGCTCTTTTAGGAATAAACAATAAAATTTCTGTTAAAATAGAGAAAATTTCACAATAATATTTTTAATATATTAAATTTAAAAAGAGGTCAAAATATGAAACAAATTGAATTAAATAATGGAGTGAAAATTCCTTCGCTTGGTTTTGGAGTTTTCCAAATAACAGACCAAGCTCAGTGTGAAGAAAGTGTTTTTAATGCATTAAGAATTGGCTATCGCATGATTGATACTGCAGCTTGTTATGGAAATGAAGAAGCAGTTGGGAAAGCTATCAAAAGAAGTGGTCTTTCTAGAGAAGAGGTTTTTGTTGTTTCAAAAGTTTGGATTCAAGATTCTGGTTATGAAAAAACAAAAGAATCTTTTAAAAAAACATTAGAAAATCTACAAACAGATTATTTAGATTTATACCTTATTCACATGCCATATGGTGACTATTATGGTTCTTGGAGAGCTATGGAAGAGTTATATTTTGAGGGAAAAATAAAGTCCATAGGTGTGTGTAATTTTTTACAGGATAGATTAATAGATTTAATTTTAAATAATAAAATAATTCCAACTGTGAATCAAATTGAATTGCATCCATTTTGCCAACAAAAAGAACTTTGTAATATTATGGAAAAATTTAATATAAAGCCAATGGGATGGGCTCCTTTTGCTGAAGGGAAAAATGAAATATTTTACAACAAAACTTTAGTTGATATTGGTAAAGCATATAATAAAACTCCTGCACAAGTGATCTTACAATGGTTTAATCAAAATAATATAATAACCATCCCCAAATCAATTCATATTGAAAGAATTAAGGAGAACTATATGATTGATGATTTTACTCTATCAAATTTAGACTTAAAGTTAATTGAAAATCTTGATTTTAAAGAACCTTTAATTTTAAAAATTCAAAGTTTAGATGAAGTTTATCGCCTTAACAATATAAAATTTAAACAATAACTATTTTTACAAAAGATATTTATAATAACTTCTAGTGAAAGGAAAAAGTTAAAATGAAAAGCATATCTATACCTTTATTTATTTATTTATTTCTATTCTCTATAACTACATATAGTGAACAAAGTACTAATAAATTAAAAAGTATTGTGAATAAGGAAAACATAAAAAATCAAAGCATTTTTTTTGACTTTGAATCAAGAACTGTAACCCTAAATAGTGGATATAAAATGCCATTAAATGGACTAGGGACATATAGCTTATTAAATGATAAATGCATTAATTCTGTATCAATTGCTCTCCAAAATGGATATCGTCTAATTGACTCTGCTCATATTTACAATAATGAAGAAAGTGTTGGAGAGGGTATTAGAATGTCTTTGATTCCAAGAAAAGAAGTTTTTATAACAACAAAATTATATATGAATCAGTATAAAAATGCAAAAATTGCAATTGATGAAGCTCTTGAAAAGTTAAATGTAGATTATATTGATTTAAATCCAGGTATGTATGATATAGAAGCATATAAGGCAATGGAAAAAGCAGTAAAAGAGGGTAAAATTCGTTCAATTGGTCTTTCAAATTGGTATATTAAAGAATTAGAAGAATTTTTACCAAAAATTGAAATTATACCAGCAGTTATACAAAATGAAATACACCCATATTATCAAGATAGTGATGTAGTTGATTATATACATAATAAAGGAATTGTAGTAGAAGGATGGTATCCTTTGGGTGGTCGAGGTCATCAAAATGAATTATTAAATGACAAAATTCTAGTAGACATTGCATCTAATCATAACAAATCAGTTGTACAGATAATTTTAAGATGGAATTTACAAAAAGGAATTATTGTAATTCCTGGATCAAGTAACCCAAGTCATATAAAAGAGAATATAGAGATTTATGATTTTGAGCTAACAGAAGAAGAAATGAAAAAAATTAATGACCTTAATCGCAATGAAAAACACGATTGGTATTAAATTACTATGTTAGAATAAAGTCTCCATATTTATCTTCTATCTATATTTATTATACCTCACATCTGTTTTTTTGTGTTTTGGTACCAAACTTGTAACTTTTTCAATAAAATCAAGGCTTAAACAACTAATGCCTATGCCTTGATTTTATTATGAATATATTGGATACTGATCTGAAAAAGTTCCATTAGGAAAAATTAATACAAGTATAGAGGAACTCAGTTCAATTTCTAATAATTCATCTGTAGTAATCGAGCTAATGAAAGATTAAAAAATATAAATAATGAGAAATTAAAATCAAGGACTAAACATTAATTATTTAATCCTTGATTTTTTTTAATCCATCTTTTGTTTCTATTTTAATTTCCTCAAATATATATTTTCTAAGAAAGTTTATATCCTTGTTCTTAAATGAGTTACTCTTTTAAATTCCTTTTCTGTATGCCTTCTCAATTTTTAAGTAGTTTATAAAATGTTGTTTTTTTTAATTTTAGAATTTCCATAACTCTAATTCCTGTAATCTTTCTAGTTTTCCAACTACTATAAACATTTTCCCAATTTTCTGAAAAAGGTACACCTTATTAGAACAATAAGTTTTCCAAAAATCTAATTTTAGTTTTAAAAATAGTTTATAGTATTAATTAATAATTAAGAATAACAAAAAAGCTACTCTAGTGAGTAGCCATTGATTTTATTGAGATAGTTGTAAGTTTGGTGCCGAAACGCAAAAAAACCGATGTGAGACCTTCATTGGTAAATTTTTCCATTTCCTCAAATTTATCATTTTTGTCATAATTTCTAGAAATAAAATACCAAAACAAAAAATCACCTGTGAGGTAAATTTACCTTGCAGGTGATGATTTTTTTATTAAAATAAATATCCCTTTACCTAGTTTAAATTACTATTAAAATTTAAACTTATATACCTTTTTAGGACGTCCTCTGGTTATCTTCTCAATGAAATAATCTGCCATTTTATTCTCTTCAAGTTTAAGAAGTATTCTGCTTGTTGTTCTTTCAGTAGTATTAAGATATTTTGCTAATTTATCTATTGTTACTTCTTCACCTCTTTTATAGAGTTCAATAAGCTCTCTCGCTTTTTCTCCAGTTACATTTATTTCTTTTAACCTTTCTATTATATCTAAATCTTTTTTACTTTCTTCTGAAGTGCCAGTAAGAATTGTTATTTCTCCAGCTTCTACTAAACACAACACTTCTCCATTAGACTCTACATTTTTTCTGTATGATTCATCAGCATAGAATCTGGCTTCACTGATACTAGCTCCACCACCCCAACCAATATTTACTTTTGATTTATATTCCTTTTTAATTATTTCTTTAGGATTAATATTAAAAAATTCTTTTTTCAGCATAAATACTTCTACATAATTGTCTACTTTTTGAGTAATGAAATTTTTAAAATCATATCCAAGCCTATTTTTTAATTCATTTATATCGCCATCAGAGGTTATTTTTCCCATTACTATTTCTTTGCTGTCAGCCTTAGAAGCTTTAATATCTCTAATAGCAAACTCAACTGTCTCCTTTATAGTATTTTTAGATGGGAATAGAAATATATGAGGGATATCTAAAGTATCTAAAAATGAAAGCATATTACTTATTCTTGTTAAAATCAAATCAACTTTATCTTCAGCTATCAATCTAAGATACTTTTCTTTAAAATTTTCATATAACTTCACATCACTATAATCCAAAGGTAAAAATATTGGCTCTTTTCCCTTCAAAAAAGTATCTTCCAGCCAATATTCTTTTTCATCCTCAGATACAAAATCTATATAAACTCTTGAAAAATCTATTCCCGGATTTTCAGACAGAACCTGAAAAAGACATTTATAGAGCTCGTATTTTGCTATTTCTATGTAATATACAGGTGTAGTTATTTTTGTATTTTTTTTTATAATCTCAAAACCAATTGGCCCACTGGTAATTACTCCATCAAACTTATGAGCATTTTCTCTATATATATCTTTTAATTGGTTAAGATTATCATAAAAAATATATTCCTTTTCTCCCTCTACATCTTTTAATGCATCTCTTACATAAGAGTAAGAATTTTTAGGAGTTAAAATCGCTATTTTTATCATAAACTTTTCCTTTCATTCATTGTTATTTACAATAATTATATCACATTTTTAGAAAATTTATGATTTTCATTTTACTTATATTAGTTTTAAAATATAACTTCTCTATGATTGCCAAAATTTATAGGATAAATAGAAAAGTCTTTTTATGTAATAATTTTTTATCCTATTCTAATCAAGATAACAATACAATATTTTTAATAGAATTTGTTGTTAAAATAAAAGGAGATCTTTCGACCTCCTTCAGCTTTCTATATATTTTTTAGTAAAAAATTTCAGTTCTGTTTCTGCTATAACTACTGATGCGAATATCAGCAGACCCCCTAAAACGGTTTTTATTGTCACTGGATCTCCTAAAAGAATAACAGAAGTTATTGCTCCAAAAAGTATTTCAGTAGACAGTATAAGAGATGCTGTTGAAGATTCAACATATTTCTGAGCAGTTGTCTGCACCAGATATGCAATTAAGGTATTAAATATTATTAAAAATCCTACTGCCATTATCTGCACACCTGTAAGTTTTGTAGTAACAATAGAAAAATTTTCATAAGTTATATTTAATAGAAGTGTCAGCAATCCTCCACTAAACATTTGAAAAGCATTTATAACTATCGGATTCATATTGCCTATTTTAGCTCCTATAATAGATATTTGAAGAGCAAAGAAAAAAGCACATATTAATGTCAGTACGTCTCCATAATTCATTGATAAATCTCCATCTAAAGATAGAAATCCTATCCCAGTAAAACATATTATAGAAGATAAATAAGTCACCCATTTAGGCCTCTTTTTAGTAAGCATCCATAACATAAATGGTACACATACAACGTAAGCTCCAGTTATGAAAGCATTTTTTGACGAAGTTGTATGCATAAGCCCTACTGTCTGCAGTGAAAAAGCAGTTCCTAAAACTAATCCAGCTCCCAGTCCAAGTTTCATTTCATCTTTTGTTATCTTCACTTTTTTTACAAAAAGGAATAAAAATATTAAGAGAGAAGCTATTAAAAATCTTAAACTCATAATAGCATTTGGTGCCATCCCACTATCTAATGCTATTTTTGTTATAGGAAAACCCCCACCCCAAGTCGCTGCTACACATACCAGCGCAATTTTACATACAGTCTTTTTCTGCACAATTATCACTCCTTACATCTATTCTGCTCTTATATAATACTCTATATTTCAAATAAAATCAATTTAAAATAATATTATTACATTTAAAGAGTGATTTCCATTTCATCTTCAGATATTATTATTCCTGATTTTTCTACTTTTTCTTTCAATTCTTTATTTGTAAATAAAAGATTAGTGTGATTAAAATGAGTTAATATAATTTTTTTATCTTTTAAATTCCATTTATTTTTTTCTATAAAATTTATTGTTTCTTCTACAGTAGGATGAGGAATTTCTTTAAAATTTCTTCCTCTTATATTCCCAATTTCTTCTTTTGTATAAAAAGTGGCATCTACTGCCAGATAATCACATTGTTTAAAAATATCATTCAGTTGATTTTCAAATCCTTCCCAACTGTCTATATCAGGAACAAAGAAAAAACTTTTATTTCCTTTTATTATAAAGCCATGTGTATCAGCAAATTCATTTCTATGTGGAACTTCCACTGGAATTATTTTTATATCATTATCTAAACTTAATTCTTTTCCACTTTCAAATTCTATTAATTCTATATTTTTAAGTTTTACTAGTTGACTCCATGGAGCATTATTTTTTAAAAACTCTGCCATTTTTTTGCTCACATATACTTTCGTTTCTTTTGAATTGAGAGCTTCTTTTCCTAGATACATCAATCCTGTATAATGTCCCATATGTGCATGTGTCAAAAATATTCCATCTAAATTTCCATTTTTATCTGCTATAAAACTTTGATATTGTTTAGAAAAAGCAGGTGTTGCCTCTATCATATATCTATTTCCTGTTTCAGTATTTTCTATTCCGATTGCTGCCTGCAGTACCTCTTTTCTTTTTCCTATCCTTATATCAGTACACATTTCACACTTACATCCAATTTGTGGGATTCCTCCATCCTGTGCTGTTCCCAAGAATTTTACTATTACACTCATCATTTCCTCCTGCTTTATATTCTCTACCTATATATTATCTAATAAACTGTTTTTATACAAGTTATTTTAATAACGAAAATTTTTTTTCGAATACTTTATATTCATTTATGGATTATTTTTTAATCATATTTATGTAAAAAATCTATTTCATATAAACTATGAATTGATTAAAAGATTGACTATACAATTATAGTGTGATATCATAAGGAGGTAGAACAATGACAGTTTGTTTCTAATACCCATAGTTCACTCATGTGAACAACCCATATAACCCTGACTTACATAGGTTGGGGTTTCCCTTATTAATAAATAAAATATATTTCAAATAAATATTTTTGTTTAATTTATGACCAAAAATAAGCTTTGTGATTGGGGCTTGTTTATATAAACCATACAATTTTAGGATATTCCTAATCCTAAAGAAAGAGATCATAGTTTAATGCTGCTGATCTCTTTTTTTATTAAATTATACCTATCAGCCCTCTTAATTCTAAAAGATCTTTTATTTCATAATCAGGTCTTATACTTTCCATGCCTGCTTCACCATTTGGATTATACCAGCACGTTGCTATACCAGCATTTTTTCCACCTTGTATATCAGCAGTAAGAGAATCTCCTACCATTATTATTTTCTCTTTTGATACATTTTTTATTTTTTGAAATATGTATTCAAAGTATTCTTTGTGAGGTTTATTATATCCTATATCTTCTGATACAAACATATAAGTCAAATATTTATCCAACCCAGTTTTTTTTATTCTTCTTATTTGTATATCATTACCGCCATTAGAGGCTACTCCTATTTTTACTTTATTTATATAAAGCTCTTTACATATTGCCATAGCATTATTTAAAAGATAGGCTCCTTCTTTTAATTTATTTCTATATTTAAAATTAAATATATCAATATCAGTTTCTATCCTATATTCTGAAAACAATTGTTCATATCTTTTATGAGCCAGCTGCTTTTTATCTACAAGTCCTTTTTCCAGCTGTTTCCAATAAAAAATATTTATCTCATGGTATCTATTTAAAATCTCATCATTACAGATAAAATTATACTCTTTTAATGTATCAGCCAATGCATTCTTCTCAGCTAAATCAAAATCAAGAAGTGTGCCATCTATATCAAATAATACCAGATCAAATTTCATCTTTTCTCCTTTTATCACTTAATTTATATTATAATTATATCATATATAAACCACAAAAACATATTCAAAGTATTTATTTAAGTAGAAAAATTTAGTTAAAAATGTTAGAATTTATTGAAATGTTTTTTTGATTGGAGGAGAAATGGCTGTTTATACAGTTCTTGATATAGAGAACATTACTACTATTTTAGCTAAATATAATCTTATTCCTTTACAATATGAGGGAATAAAAGATGGAATACTCAATACTAACTACCTTATTTCCACCGCAAAAGGAAAATTCGTATTGAGAGTTTTAGAAGGTCATCGCAGTTATGAAGCCGAAAAAGAAGAATTAGATTTTCTTTTGGAATTAAATGCAGTAATTCCTTGCTCTGTTCCCTGCAGTACTACAGATGGTGAAGTATTGATAAAGTATAACGGAAAAATGATGAGCCTTTTTTATTTTGTTGAAGGTGAGAAACTCACTGAAATAAATGAACATTTTTTATCTGAAATTGGAATATTACTAGGTAAGATGCATCTTTTTTCTAAAAATAAAAAATTGAACAGGAAAACAAGAATAGATGAAAAATACTACTTTTCAAAAATAGACATGAAGCAGATTCCTATAACAGAAGAAGAGAAAAAAATTCTTTTATCTCTATATGAAAAAATTTCTATGATAGACTTTTCTTCTCTTCCTTGTGGTATAATTCATAATGATATTTTCCCAGACAATATTCTCATAAAAGATGGAACTATCTCTGGAGTTATTGATTTTAATGATTCTACTTATGCTCCCTTTATTTTTGATCTTGGAATAGTTATAAATTACTGGATAAGAATAAATAATTTTTCATCAGAAACTGAAAATAAATATATTGAAATATTTTTAAAATCCTATGAAAGTATCAGAAAACTTTCTTCAATGGAAAAATCTCTTCTGGATATGGGAATATTAAAAATGGCACTTGCTTTTATTTTCTTGAGAATAAATAAATTCTCTGTGGAAGATAATCAAAATATTTTAATAGAAGATAAAACTTATTATGATCTTTTACCATTATTAAAATACTATCATATATAAAAAATATTGAATTATAGAAAAAAATAATTGACACTTATTCTATTTCATGATACCATATCTTAGTTCAAAAGCCCCGTTCGTTCAGTGGTAAGGACATCAGATTTTCACTCTGGCAACAGGGGTTCGATTCCCCTACGGGGTACCACTATGTATTTAAGCTCAAAACTATTTGGTTTTGAGTTTTTTTATTCTTATTTATCTTTTTTATTTTCCATCCTATAGAGATAATGAAGTATATCTCCATTATAGTATTGTGTTATAAACTCTTTTACTTTTGTCATTCCTAAATTTTCAGCTACCCTCTGGGAAGAAATATTGTCATGCTTAATTATAGAATACACAGCCTCTGCTTTTAAATTATCAAAAGCATATTTTTTACATCCTTTCACTGTTTCAAGTGCATATCCTTTGTGCCAGCAATCATATTTAAGAAGATATCCTATTTCCAGCACCTCTTCTCCTTCACATTTTTGTAACGTAAGACCTCCCTGACCTATAAATTCTTTTGTTTCTTTTAATATAATTGCCCAAAGTCCAAAATTATCTTTCTGGTACCTTCTCATTTGTCTATACAGCCATTCTTTTATATCATTCATATCAAAGTCATGCTCATAAGCATACATCACTCTTTTGTCCTTTAAAAGTGTTGATAAATTTTCTAAATCATTTTCTGTCATTTCTCTCAAATATAATCTATCTGTTTCTAATATCATTCTTATCTCCCTGTATTTAATCAATTTTTATATTATTTCTATTTTACCTTTCCAATTTCCCTTTTTATAATACAACCATCCTATTGCTGCTGGAATTATAGGTGAAACTGCCTGACTTGCATATAGACTGTTTACTCCATACGAAAGAAAATAAGTAAAAATAAAACTTAAAAATAACTTTATAATTATTGAATCAAGAAAAGAATTCAACATTGCTAAAAAAGAATTTCCTACACCTATTGCAAAAGAATCATAAATATACATTGCTGAATATATCAAACTATTTACTGAACAGCAGATTCTCAAATATTTTACTCCCTCTGTTATTATACCCTGATTCTCTTTTTCAAATATCGTTACTAATTTCTCAGCAGTTAACTGAACAAATATAACTGTTATCAATGTCAGTAAAAACCCTATTTTTATTCCAGTTTTTACTACTTCTTCAACTCTTTTTATTTTACCTGCACCCATATTCTGTCCTGTCATAGCTGTAACTGTCTGTCCCACTGCCCAGCACGGCATTCCTGCGAAAGTATTTATTTTCAGTCCAATTCCTGATGCAGCTGATATTATTATTCCATATCCATTAAATAATCCAGTCATTATCAAATATGCTATATTAATTATAAGCATCTGCAAGGCTGCTGATATACCAATTTTTAAAATGTCTTTTATCTTTTCTTTTTTTATATACTTAAAAGAAAATTCAAATATATTTTCATATCTTTTTAAATATAATATTGCCAATAAAAAAGATACTCCTTGAGAAATAACTGTAGCAACTGCTGCCCCTTTGGTTCCCATATTCACACTTCCTACCAGAAAAAAATCCAATCCTATATTCAAGATTGCTGCTATTAAAACAAAGTATAATGGTTTTTGTGAATCCCCTATTCCCTTCATTACTGAACTCACACTATTATAACCAAAGACAAAAATACTTCCCAGATAAATTATATTCATATATTCTATGGATTCCTGTAATGCTTCCTCAGGGACTCTAAGCAAAACAAATACATGTCTGCATGTCAGTACTCCTAATACTGTAACTGCTATCGATATAATTATTATAAGAAAAAATATTGAATTTATAACTTCTTTGCAGCTTTCATTATTCTTTTTTCCTCTATATTGTGCTATTAATACAGTTCCTCCTAAAGTTATTCCTATACATATAGAATTTATTATAAAGCACAGCATTGAGGTATTGCTTATAGCTACAACACCTCTGCTTCCTATTATTCTTCCTACTATTACCATATCTGCAATATTATAAAATGCTTGCAGTAAATTTGCTATAAATAATGGTACAGCAAATTTTATCAATTGTACAGATACATTTCCTGTTGTTAGATCCATTTTTGTATTTTTCATTTGATATCTCCTTAACTCTAAATTTTACAAAAAATAAAAAAACAGAAGCTATTCCTTCTGCTCAAGTTTTTTGTAACAAAAGGCTTTGGAAACACCTGCCCAGCCTCTATATTTTCAAAAACATATCAAAATAAAACATATAAATTATATGTTTTTAATGATTATTTTTGATGAATAATAAGAACAGCTCCGCACAATGTTTCATCTATCCAATTGTCAGAGCTTATTGATATACAAAACTTCCCTAATAACATTTCAAACATAAAGCACTCTCCTTATGCAATATATTTTAATTATACATTTTCTTTTTCTCCATGTCAATTTAAAAAGAGATCAGCAAATGTACTGACCTCTTTTTTTATTTTTTAATTAGAATTCTTTTCCACCAGATACAACTATATCTTTTTGATAAGTTTTAACTGCTTTTATCGATACTTCCAAAGCTTTTGTAATTCTTGATAGTTCCATATATGGTGTATTTTTTTTATCTATTACTTGTTCAGGTATATATGGAACATGGATAAATCCACCTCTGATATTATCTAATTTATTTTTATTTAAATAATATAATAGAGAGTACATAATGTGGTTGCACACATATGTTCCTGCTGTATTTGATACTGCTGCTGGAATAGAAGCTTTTTTCAATTCTTCTACCATTCCTTTTATTGGAAGAGAAGTAAAATATGCTGTATCTCCATCTTCAAATACAGGAGTATCTACAGGTTGGTATCCCTCATTATCAGGTATTCTTCCATCATCTAAATTTATAGCTACTCTCTCTACACAAAATTCATATCTTCCTCCTGCCTGACCTACACATATTACCACATCAGGTTTTACAGAATCTATATTTTCAAATAATTTTTTTGCTGATTTTTTAAATACAGTTGGAATCTGAAGTTTTATCACTTCTATTCCATCAATATTATCAGGTAAAGCTCTTACTGCTTCCCATGCAGGATTTACTTTTTCTCCTCCAAATGGATCAAAACCAGTTATTAATACTTTCATATATTACCTCCTCAGTTTTTCTTTTCTCTATTTAAATTGCCAATTAGAAAGCAAATAAATACATTATAATAATATGGATTATAAGCATTACTATAGCTATTGGTGCCTGAACAAATATAACACTGTTTTTATTTTCCATTTCCAAAATAGACGCTGGAACAATATTAAAGTTAGCTGCCATAGGTGTCATTAAAGTTCCGCAGTATCCTGCTGTTAATCCCAATGCTCCAACTAATGCTGGATTAGCTCCTAAATTAATAACAAATGGAACTCCTATTCCTGCTGTAATAACTGCAAAAGCTGCAAAGGCATTTCCCATTATCATTGTAAATACTGCCATAGCTACACAATATCCTATTACTCCAAATAATCTGTTTCCATCTGGAATAACTCCTCCCATCAATGAAGCAATAACTTCTCCTACTCCAGCTTTAGCAAATACAGATCCCAATGCTCCAAGAAGCTGTGGTAAAATAACTGTTGCTCCCATTTGCTGTAATATTCTTGAAGACTCATGAGGTATCATAGCAGGTGATTCTTTAGTTACTATTAGTGATATAGCAAGGGCAGCCAATGCCCCTCCTCCAAGTCCTACAAGACCTCCTAATGGAGTGAACTGAGCTATTGCAAAAGCTACTATTCCTATTGATAAGGCAGGAAAAAATATAAGATTTCCTAATTTTGCTGCTTGTTTTTCTCTAAATTCTTCACTGCTGTTTGCCAGTGATCCTATTTTTATATTTTTAGTAGCTGTAATCAATCCCATTACAAGAAGAGAAGCTCCAACTATAACCGGATTTATATATGGTCCTAATATAAATACAAGTCCAAAGATTATCCAGAATGCTGCACTTCCAATTCTTTTATCATTTTTTTGATCTCTCAAAGCATATATTCCACATAGTATAGAGATTACTCCGCAGATAACATACATTATTTCTAAAATTAAATTTATAGTTTCTTTCATTTAGCTCTCCCCCATTATCTCTTAGTATTTCTCAAACTCTTATCAAACATATAGTTTCTTATAATAGAAACAGCTATTGAAATCACTGCAACTGGAATACTGCATTTTGCTACAGCATAAGGTTCAACATTTGTTATTCCTAATTCTTTTAGAGTTCCAACTATTAATAATACTCCTGATGAAGCTATAAATACGTTCTGTCCATAGAAGTTTCCATAGTTTTCCATACTTGTAGCAAGAGCTTTTAATTTTTCATCAGTTTTAGCATCTACTGTTCCTTCTTTTTCTGCTGCTCCTTTTACCATTGGATAAACAAGAGGTCTGATGAATTGCACATGACCACTCAATCTAAGTGAAAATGCTGCTGCAATTGTTCTTACAATAACATAAATACTTAAAACCTTTCCACATGTAGCACCCTTTAATTCAGAAATACATTTTGCTGCTCTTTCTCTAAGTCCATTTCTTTCCAAAATCCCCACTACTGCCAGTGTTAAAAGAAGAAGAGTCATATATCTTGTGCTCACAAAGGCTTTTCCAAGCACTTCAAGAATTTCAATAAATCCCATATCTGCAACTAAACCTGTTGCCACTCCTGCTATAAGTACAACAGCTATAGTATCAAATTTTAATACAAATCCTAAAAGTATTATCAATACTCCTATCAACTTAATCATAATTTCCTCCTTGAATATTTTAATCATATAAATATCATTAACCTATTTTATAGCATATTTTATTTAAATTTAAAAGTAAATTTTTCTTTAAATGCCTCATAATTCCTATTTAAAATATTAGTTTTCAAAAAATTAAAAAATGAAATTTTTTTTCCTAGAGTATTTTTCAGCTTAATAATATTTAAAAAACTATTTTATTTTTTAAACTAAATAAATAATTAAAACTATATTAAGATTAATTAATTTACTCTAAAAGTACAATTCCCCCATTAACAATTTTTTTATTTATTTTTTTAATTCTTCACTATAAAAGAATTGCTTCCCAATCAACCTTTATTAATTTAGCAGACTATCTAATATATTCTCTTCATTCGTTCCTATTCTTTTATTATTTTTTACATTTTCTTTTTTTCTTTAATACAATTATTATTGAAATAAAATATAAATAACAAGACTGTACAGTATATAAAACCTTATCAACTTTTAAATATAAAAAACATAGAATTTAGTATATTTACTGCTAAAATTATATGGGTTTAAAAAATTTCTATATTTAAATATACAATAAATATAATTTTATTTTTACTTTTACTAAAGCATTTTTCCAGATTATAAAAAAAGCTGAGTAACATTTAAAAAAAATGTTTTACTCAGCTCTCTTTTTTGTATAATATAGTTACCACCCTAATTATGCAAAGGAGACATTCATGCAAATCAAACATATTATCTCTAAAATCAATATAACAAATCTTTTAGGTAAAATCAAAAAATATTTTAAAAATGAGCATTTTGAGGATGTTAAACAGACTATTCAAAAATTCTTAGCCTGTTCTATTGATAAATCTTTTCTCTCTCTTCAATGCCCTAATTGTCATGAGGCGCATAAAATTAAAGTTACTTGTAAATCTAGATTTTGTCCTTCCTGCGGTAAACGTTATTCTGCTGTTTGAACTGAAAAAACTTCCACTTCTCTTATTGATGTTAAACATAGAAGTGTCCTTTTTACTATTCCTGAAGAACTTAGAATGTTTTTCTTCTATGATAGAGACCTTTTAACTAAGCTTGCTTATGCTGTTAATGATGTTTTTAAATATCAATTTCATAACATTAAAGCAAAAAATCAAAGAATTCATAAAATTTCAAAATATTCCTCTAAATACTTTACTAACTCAGATATCATTCATTATGGATTGATTACTGTTATTCATACCTTTGGACGCGATCTTAAATGGAATCCTCATATTCATGCTATTGTTACTTTAGGTGGATTCAATAAAAACTACCAATTTCTTGAAAAAAAATATTTTCATGTCAATTCCATTGCTGGACAATGGAAAAAAATGGTTATTGATATTGTTAAATCTGGAAATTATGACAAGCCTGAAATTAAAGCTAAAGCTTATGCTGCTGCTAACTCCCTTTATCGCAAAAATACAAGATTCTTTTTCAATGTTGCAAAAAATGATTTAAATAATAATATTTATGCAATTAAATATATTGGCAGATACCTGTCAAGAGCTCCTATCGCAGAATATAAAATTATTGATTTCTATGATAATAAGGTTACTTTCTATTATGAAAGTCTTGCTGATGATAAACAAAGAATTGAGCTTACTTTAGATGCAGAAACATTTCTTTCTAAATTAATTATTCACATTCCCCCTAAACATTTCAAAATGATTAGGCGCTTTGGAATCTATTCTAGAAATATTAAATCAGAACTTAAAAATATCATGAAATTCATGAGAAAATATGTCTCTAAATATTCCAATTCTACTTTTTATCAACTTGAAATATGGAAAGCTTTTGGAGTAAATCCTTTTTATTGTTTTAAATGTAATGCCAGAATGAAAGTTAAAAAAATATCATATTTTAATATACATACAGGCTCCATTTGCTGGAAAGAATATCGCTAAACAGCTGATTAACAATCAGCTTTTTTGTGCTGTCAATTTTAATCTTATTCAATTAATATATCTAATATAAATACAAAATAATTAATATTTTTTATTTTTTCAACAAATTTATCAAATTATAATTTCCTAAGAAATAAAAAATAGGATAAGCAATAAAAAAATTTCCTATTACTTATCCTTAATTTTAATTATTTTCTACTATCATTCCATTTTTATATTTCTCTATTTTTTCAAGAGAGCCATTTTTAGAATAAAATTTCCATTCACCATCGAGAAGCCCATTTTTATAAAAACCATCACTTGCAACTGCCCCATTTTCATAAAATGATACATAACTCCCATTTAATTTAAAATCATTGTAATTTCCTATAGTAGAAATTTTCCCATTTTCATAGTATATTTTAAATTCTCCCTTTTTATTTAAATTATACAGATTTTCTAATTTTATTTTTTCTTCTGAATTATTCAAAGAAACTTTTTTCTTAAAATTCACTAAGTTAAAAACTGCAAAAAAAACTAAAATCACTACTCCTATTTTCAAATTTACCCCCGCTTTCATTTTAATCTTTAACATTACCATTTATAATATTTTACATGATAAACTGAACTTATTCAAATATTTTTATTCAGTTTTTTTAATCTCAGCCTTTATTTACATAATAATTAGCTATAAAAAATATTCAAAATTTTCATCTTTCATTTTTTGAACAACTACCAATCTACTTCATTGTAATTCACATAAAAAAATGGTAGAATAATTTTATCATAATTAATTCTAAAATTGAGGTCACTTTATGGAAAAAAATTCCACTTTTCTTAAATCTAAAAAAATAATACTGGTAGACAAAACAAATTTTGAATCTTCTATAGCTCTCATTTTGAGAGATCCAGATATAAATTATTTGATATTTTTAGTTTTCAAAAATAATATTGAAGAAAATCTTGAACTTCTTAGGGAGCTCAAAAGATACTTTTTTAATCCTTCTAAATGTGAATATCTGCCTAATACAATAATATTTACTGAAAGAGAATATCTTGCAAATGATATGGGAGTTAAAGCTGTAATAACAGCTAAAAATATACAGCAGTTTGATATTAACTCCTTAAATTTATTATATGAAAAATACAATTTTTCAGAAAAAACATTAGAAAATTTTCTTGTAGAAAATTCAGCAGAATTTTCATACAAAATAGATATATATGATGAAAATGATCCCTGGATTACCTCTGTTAATGGTACTGGACTTCTTTTTATCAGTGATACTACATATGATAAAATTATGTGTAATTATCATAAAGTCAAAAATCTTTATCCAGATATCACCATAGTGACTTTTAAGGGAAAAGATGACAGCAAGCCTCTTGACCTGCTTAAAATGATTGGAGCAGATGCACATATCACTTTAGGTATTACAAGTATAAAGCATATTGAATATACTAAACGTATAGATGCTTTAGTCTATAATAGAAGCCCTTATTTTGAAACCAATCTTAAAAAATTTGTAATGGAAATACTGAGAGAAAAAAGTTTTAAAAATAATTTATTCTTTTTTAGGGATTTTCTTGGAATTCCAGAGAAAAATTTTGATGCTGATTTATTTTATGATGAAGAGGAAGAAATAAGTAAAAAAGAGGAAAAATATTTTAGATTGAAAGTAATTGCTGCAAATAAAGAAGATAATCCCAAAACTTTTATAGAAAAAGATTGTATTTATTTATGCAGAGAGAAAGAGAAAAATAAGAATGAAGTATATCATTTTGAAAGAATTGAAAAAATTGATTAATTCCATATGTTAAAAATCCTCCTAAAAAATTAGGAGGATTTTTTATAAAACATCTTGGGGAAAGATTTTATATATTTAATATATCATTCTTTTGTGACAATTTTGTGGCGAAAACTCTTTATTTTTTTATTTTTTAAAAAAATAGTATCATAAAAAAAACAACTTTTCATGCTGTTACACATAAAAAGCTGCTTTAATTTTATAATTTAATATTGTTTATCAAGTCATCTATATTTCCATAGCAGTTAGGATATTGAATTTTGGGTTTATCCAAAAGTATTACTTCTATTTCTTTTTCATTACAAGCATCTATTTTTTCCCTTTCTCCTCCTGTAACTCCACCTTTTTTAGTCACTAAATATTTTATATTCAGCTGTTCTATCATGGCTTTGTTCATATTCAAAGAAAAAGGTCCCTGCATAGCTATTATATTTTTGGGAAGTATACCGTTGTCTTCACATTTCTTTACCATATCCCATTTAGGAAGTATTCTGAAATAAAATTTTTCTAGGTTTTTTAGCTTAGAAAAATACTCTATATTATTACTTCCAAGTGTTACAAGAATATTCTCCTCCAATTTATCACAATACTCTAACAAATCATTTATATTTTGAAATTCAGTGAATCTATCAGGAATAATATGTATTTCCTCTCTTTCAAATCTATAATAAGCTATAGAAAATTCTTCAGCAACTTTCATTGCATTTTTAGAAACCTCAAAAGCATAGGGATGGCTTATATCTACAATGGCTTTTATAGAGTTTTTTTCTACAAATCCTCTCATTAATTCTAAAGACAGTCTTTCTGATACCACTTTTACTGGAAGTCCCTCTAAAAGTTTTCCTCCATACTCAGTAGCTGTTGAAACTATAATATTCTTATCAGCAGATGCAAATTTCTCTAGGAATACTCTTGAATCTTTTGTTCCGCCAATAACCCAGATCATAACTTATACCCTCTAGGTGTAATCATTTTATTATTTTTTACATAAGATTTTGAATTTCCAATTATAACTACTGTAAACATATCTATTTCATGTTCAAGAAAATGCTCAAGATCAGTTAATGTATAGTTCTGATCTTCTCTTCCTACATGTCTTAATAAAGCTACTGGAGTAGTTGAAGCTTTATGTTTCATCATTATTTCTCTTGCTTCAACAATCTGTGTAGTTCTTCCATTACTTTTAGGATTATATAGAGAAATTACAAAATCTCCTTCACTTGCTTTATCTATTCTTTTAGTAATTACATCCCAGTCAGTCAAAAGGTCACTCAAACTTATAACAGCCTGATCATGCATTATAGGTGCTCCTACAAGAGCTGCTCCTGCCACTGATGCAGTTATCCCTGGTATTACCACTACCTCTATTCCACTGTCAGCAGCTACCTCTATCATAATACCAGCCATTCCATATATTCCAGCATCTCCACTGCTGATTAATGCAACTGTTTTTCCTTCTTCTGCTAATTCAAGAACTTTTTCGCATCTGTCTATTTCTTTTTTCATTCCTGATACATAAAACTCTTTATCTTTAAATTCATCTTTTACTAAATCTACATAAGTTGTATATCCTGCGATTATATCAACATTTTTAAGCGTATTATAAGCTCTTACACTGATATCTTCCATATTTCCAGGACCTATTCCTACTACATATATTTTTCCTTTATTCATCATTAAAACTCTCCTCATAAATGGATACTGTCATTCCATTATAAATAAATTTATTTTCAATAAATTTTCCTTTTCCATTTGAAGCTAAAAGTGCACAAGGTTCAGATACACAAGATACTCCTATCTGTTTTTTTACAAATTCTGAACCCTCAAACCTATCTTCAACTTTTTTTATGTCTTCTCTGGAAATTATAACCAATTCTTTTTTCAATAATTTACTGCTTTCTATTATCCCTGCCTCATCAGCTTTCAAATCAACAGTAGCTATTTTCTTTATACTTTTAACAGAAAGATTACGAGCCTCCATAGCTTTTTTTATTCCTTCCATTATCACTTCTGTTTCTATACCTCTTCTGCATCCTATACCAAGAATCAGATTTTTAGGATATATTCTAATAGTTTCTATTTTTTCTCTATTAGAAACTATTATTATTCCCTCTTCATTTGTATCACTGTTAAATTTTACATTTTTAGGAAGAAGAATATTTACCTCTTTTCCATCAACTATAAGTGAAGTAACATTTTTTGCCTTCTCAAGACTTTCTAATTCTCCCTGCATTTTTTGAGAAATAGTATCAACTGCTATTTTTCCAGTTACATCTGAGCTGGTAGTGATTATTGGTAGAAGTCCAAGTTTTTCAGCAGCCTCATTAGTGAGATCATTAGCTCCACCTAAGTGCCCAGAAAGAAGAGAAATAATAAAATTTTCACCTTCATCTGCAACTAATACTGCTGGATCTACATCTTTACTTTTTATCAGAGAAGCTATTTTTCTTATAACTATCCCTGTAGCCATAATAAATATATGACCATCGTATTTATTGAACTTTTCATTTAAAGTACTTGTAAAATCTTCCATTTGCAATGTACTTTCTATCTGAAATTTTTTCAGTGTGAAAACATCAGCTTCTAATATCTCTCCATATTTTTTTCCTAAATGACCTGCTCCTCTTGTAACAGTCCATACAGCCAGTTTCATTTTATTCTATTCCTTTTCTGAATTCATGTGTAAAAGTTTTATCATATAATTTAGACTTTTCATACTCATTTCCTAAAAAATCTCCAACTAATATTTGAGCTGTTTTAGATATTCCTGCTTCTTTTACAAGTTTTTCTATAGTTTCCAATGTTCCCATTACCACTTTTTGATCCTCCCATGTAGCTCTTTGAACTACTGCAATAGGAGTTGTCATTGGATAAGAAGTAGCAAGCCTTTTTACTACATCCCCTATCATATGTACAGAAAGGAATATTGCCATAGAGGCTCTGTGAGCAGCAAGGCTTTCCAATGATTCTTTTTCTGGAACTGGTGTTCTTCCTTCCAGTCTTGTACAGATAACTGTCTGTGATACAGATGGAAGTGTAAATTCTTTTTTTACTGCTGCTGCTGAAGCAAGAAATGAACTTACTCCTGGAACAACTTCATACTCTATTCCATTTTCATCTAAGACATCCATTTGTTCTCTGTGTGCACCAAATATAGCAGGATCTCCAGTATGTACTCTGGCAACTTTTTTTCCAGCTTTTATTCCTTTTACAGTTACATCCATAACCTCTTCCAATGTCATAGAAGCTGAATTATATATCTCTGCTCCCTCTTTATGACATTCTATTACCTCTCTTGGTACTAAAGAACCAGCATATATAATAATATCTGCTTCTTTTACTATTCTTTGCCCTTTTATAGTTATTAGTTCAGGATCTCCAGGTCCTGCTCCTATGAAATAAACTTTTTCCATTGCTCAATTCCTCCTTTTTTTAATAACATTGTAGAGAAATAATGAATATCATCTTTTTCTAAATGAGAAATATCAAAATATACTTCCTGATTTTCCTTTCCACAATTAGAAACCAGTATTATATTTTCCATATTTCCTGTTTTTTCCAATGCTGCTTTCAGTCTGTCAAAATTTCTGCTGACTTTCATGAATACAAGGTTATCACTTCCTTCTATTTCTTTTTCTATATCAGTAGTTTCACTAAGACCGATTATTTTCAATGATTCATCTCCCATTACTATTGGCAGATTAAATCTTGAAGATATATCAGCAAATGAAGATATTCCAGGAATAGTTTCCACTTCATATTTTTTATCAAGATGCTCTAGTATATATACATATGTACTGTATGTCATAGTATCTCCTATAGTAAGAAATCCTACATTTTTTCCTTCATCCAATAATTTTTCCACAACTCTTGTATTTGCTTTTCTTCCTTCTACTCTATCTAAAGGATTTTTCAACATTGGAAATTCCATAAATACAAGTTCTACATCCTCTTTCAAATATTCTTTAGCTATTGTATAAGCTGTACTCCCCATATCTTTTTTTGCTTCTGGTAATATTACTACATCTAATTTCTTTAACGTCTTTATTGCTTTTAATGTGATTTGGTCAGGGTCTCCTACTCCTACTCCAATCCCATAAAATTTGTTATCCATTTACAATTTCCTCCTTCACAGCTGTTATTATATAGATCGGATTTTCTCCATACATCATAGTATATGGACCGACTTTCTTTCCTCTTGATACTGACATATTTACAACTTCTATATTATTAAAACCTTTTTCTTTCAATATAGTCATAGCACTATTTAATGTTTCAAGTGTTATTGCATTTATAACCAATCTCGAATCAGGTTTAGAATACTTTATAAAATGTTCCACTATCTCTTTCATTCCACCTGTAGAACCTCCTATGAACATTCTGTCATAGTGTGTCTCTGGAATATCCTGTGGTGCTCTTCCATGTATAAGATAATAGTTTTTAAGATTAAACTTTTTTACATTTGCTCTTATTACTTCAAGACCTTTTTCTTCTTTTTCTATTCCTATTACTTTTCCATCTTTTAAATATGTAGCAGCTTCTATTCCAATAGTACCTGTTCCAGCTCCCACATCTATCAATACAGAATCTTCTTTTAATCTGAGTTTTGCAATAGATACCACTCTCACTTCCTGTTTAGTCATAGGGAGTTCTCCATGTATAAATTCATTATCATAGATGTGCATAATTTTCTCCTTTTTTCAATATCACAATATTCATTTTAAATTCTTTATTCAATTCTTCAAAATTCTCTGCATCTACTCTAGTTATTATTTCATCAGGATAAGACAGTCTCTCACCTACTATTATTTCCACTCCTCTTATTCCTGATTCATAGATTTTCTTTCCAATGTTATATGGAGTATTTTTTTCATCTGTAAGAAGAACCACCCCATCTTTTTCATCCATTGCTTTTATATAATCAAAATCCCTTCCATGAGCACTTGCCAGAATAAAATTCTGCCAGCATTCTCCTATTCTTGAAAACATATATTGATAAGAGGAAATTCCGGGAATCACTTCCAGTTCTTCATTTGAAAAATATTTCTTTAGGAAAGGAAGAAGGCTGTAAAATCCCGTATCCCCTGATACAACTACTGTTATTTTCTTATTCCTGTTATCTTTTATATAATTAATTAAATCTAAAAGTTTTCCCAAAGCATATTTTTCACAGTTTTCTGATAGGAGTATGTCAATTTCCTCCAGCTGTCTTTTTCCTCCAATAGCTATTTCACAATCTTTTATAGCTTTTATTCCAGCTCCAGTAAGATAATCTAAATTTCCTGGCCCTAATCCAACTACATTTATCTTATTCAGCTACCTCACCTGCCAATTCGTAAAATCCATCACTATATCCCAAAGTATCTCCCTTAAATGAAAATATTAGAGATTCACATCTTAAGTCATCTGTTCTGCTGTATTCCATAACTTTCTTCTTAACTTTTTCCGCTATTACTGTAAAGAGTTCTTTTTTTTCTACATAATCACAGGCTTCTTCTACTGTATTAGCTTCCAGTATTTTTCTTATATTTTCACAGCTTTCTCCAACAAGAAAAGCATTTGCTCCCATTATTTCCATTCTTGCATCTGCTACTCTGCTGTGGGTATTAAATATTCCTCCAGCTATTTTTACAGCTTTTCCTATATGTCCCAAAAGAATTATTCTTTTAAAATCAAGTTTAACAGCAGAATCTATCATAAATCCTACAAAGTTACTTATGACTATCATCTGTTCCAAGTCTAATCCTAACCGTTCACAATAATTTTTCCCATAATTTCCAAATGCAAAAACTACCCAATCTCTGTCTTTATCCATTCTCAATACTTTCAATTCTGCATACATGGAATCTTTTAAGGCTTCCTCGCTCATAGGCTTTACTATTCCAGTAGAACCCAATATAGAGATACCTCCTTTTATTCCCAGTTTAGGATTAAAGGTTTTTTGAGATTTTGCTTTTCCTTCTGGAACATAAATTGTAACTACAGCTTTTATTTCTTTATCTTCTAACAATTCATTGACCACTTCTGATATCATCTTTTGCGGCCCAGGATTTATTGCCGATTTTCCTAATGGAACTTGTACTCCTTTTTTAGTCGCTGTTCCTACTCCTCTTCCTCCCACCAGAACAAATTTATCAAAATAGTGTCCTTTTTCTATTTGAGGAAGCTCCTTAACTAATTTTACTTTTGCACATATTCTAATTCCATTAGTTACATCTGGATCATCTCCAGCAAATTTTACTACAGCACAAGTAGCAAAGTTATTTCTCACCCTTAATTTAAATACAGGAATAGTAAGTTCTACCCCATTAAGAGTTGTTATTTCTATTTCAGAAGATTCCTTTCCATAAAGAAGGGCTTCTAAAGCTGCTTTTGTTCCAGCTGCTGCACAAGTACCAGTAGTATAACCGCTTCTTAGTTCTTCATTCATTAGAATCCCTCTCTTTGATACATTTGATATAGTATACCATGAAGAATAGAAACTGCTACTGTACTTCCTCCTTTTCTTCCATTTATTGTTATATATGGAATTCCTAATGATTTAAAAGCTTCTTTTGATTCTGCAGCTCCAACAAATCCTACTGGAACTCCAACTACAAGAGCAGGTCTTTCTATTTCATTTCTTTCTATCATTTCTTTTAACTGGTAAAGAGCAGTAGGAGCATTCCCAATAAGAAATATTTTTGTACTTGGATCTTTTGCTGCCTTTTCCATTCCTACTATTGATCTTGTAACTCCTCTTTCTTTTGCTTCTTTAGCTACTTCACTATCTGCTACAAGGCAATAAGCTTCACAGTTAAATTTAGAAAGCACCATTTTGCTTGCTCCATTCACTATCATATTTGTATCACAATATATTTTACATCCATTTTTAAGAGCTTCTTTTCCACTATTTATAGCATCATTCATAAATTCTATTAAATCTGCATATTCAAAATCTGCAGTAGTATGTATAACTCTTTTTATCACTGGAAGAGTTGTATCATCAAATTTATTAATTTTATTTCCCAGTTCCTCTCCAATTATTTCAAAACTTCTTTTTTCTATGTCCTGTGGTACTTTTATATAAGTATTCATTTATTTACCTTCCTTTTCTAGTATATCTTTCAATAAATCAAAACTTGTGAAGAAATGGATGTGAGGATATCCACCTTTTAATTCCTTTTCTTCAAATATGCAACTCCACTCTCTGCCATCTTTTTTTCTGGCAGTATATTTTCTTGTATCATTTCCTATCTCTTTTATTTTGGAATAGTGAAATTCATGTCCTTTTCCAATAATCTTATTTTCTTTTAATAAACTTATATATCCAAATCTGGAAATGTCAAGTCTGTTTCCCATTTTTATACTGCAGTCTATTATATTGCACATTGGAAATTTTTCACCATCTGCTGTTTCTATCTCTTTAGATAAAAACATGAATCCTCCACATTCACCAAATATTTTCCCATTATCATGATAAAATTTATTTACTGATTCTATCATACTTTTGTTTTCTGAAAGCTTCTTTGCAAAATTTTCAGGATACCCTCCACCAAAATATAATATATCTATATTTTCTGGTATTTTTTTATCATAGACAGGAGAAAAATATTCTATCTCTACTCCTAAATATTCCAGCAATTCTATATTATCATTATAGTAAAAACTGAAAGCTCTGTCTTTTGCTATTCCTATTTTCAATCCTTTATATCTGTCTTTTTCTTTTTTAAAAGGATTTTCCATTGATTCTATTTCAGCTTTGGCTGCTATTTCCAATATTCCATCTACATCTATTGTTTCTTTCAAAACTTCAGCAAGAGAAGAAATTTTAACTTTTAAATCTCCAATTTCTTCTGCCTGCAGCAGTCCTAAATGTCTGCTCCCTATATGCAGTGACTCATCTTTAGGTACATACCCCAAACACTTTATATCTGTATACATCTCTATTGCTTCTTTGAAAATATCATAAGTTTTTTTGCTTGAAACTTTATTGATAATGACTCCTGCTATATTTACTCTTTTATCCAGCAATTGATATCCAAGTATCTGAGCAGCTATACTTGTACTTTTTCCTACTCCATCCACTACTAATATTACAGGTATTTCAAGAACTCTTGACAGATGTGCCGAGCTGTTGTTATCTAGAGAATTATCTATTCCATCATACAGCCCCATTACCCCTTCTACTATTGATATATCTTTTTGATGTTTATAGAAACTATATTTTACTCCCTCTTCTCCCATCATAAATAAATCCAGATTATAACTTTTATTTCCAGTTACAAACTGATGAAAGCCAGGATCTATATAATCAGGTCCAGTTTTAAATGGCGATACATTTTCAAAGAGTGACATAAGCCCCATAGAAACTGTCGTTTTTCCTATTCCACTGCTTATTCCTGCAAGCATAAAGGCTTTCATAACATCACCTCTTTCAGAGCCTGCAATACCTTTATATTATTTTCTCTATTCTTTATTGCAAGTCTTATGTATTGATTATTTAAAAATTTAAAATTAGAAGCATCTCTCACAACTACACCTTTTTCTATCATTTCATCTCTTACAGCAGATGAGTTTTTCTTCAAAAGTTTTACCAGAATAAAATTTACATTTGTTTTAAAGGTTTTTATATTTTTAATTTTACAGCTTTCTTCATAAAACCATTTTTTTTCTTCCTCTATCCAGTTTTCAGTTGCTTCTATATATTCTTTATCCCACAGCATAATTTTACCAGCTATATCAGCAAAACTATTTACACTCCAAGGTTCTTTATATTTTTCCATTTTTTTCATTATCTCTTCATCATAAGTTATTCCATATCCTAATCTTACTCCTGGTACAGCAAAAAACTTAGTTAAAGCTCTCATTACAAAAATATTCTTATCTTTTAAAAGCACACTTGTCATATCTTCCCAGCCTTTTATAAACTCTATAAAAGCTTCATCTATGAATAATTTTATTTTTCTTTCAGATAAAACACTGTTTATTCTTTCTATATCTTTTAAAGTAATAAAACTTCCTGTAGGGTTATTTGGATTGCATATAACAACAAGATCACATTGAGGCATTTCTTTTATAAAATTTTCCACATCTAAGTTATAATTATTATTTTCCAGTAATGGGTAATAAATTATTTCACTTCCTACACTTTCTAATGCTCTTTTATACTCAGCAAAACTTGGAGATACTATTAAAGTTTTTTTAGGCTGCATAGCTTTCATATACAAAAATAAAATTTCTGTTGCTCCATTTCCTGCTATTATATTTTTAACTTCAACATTATTATATTTTCCTATATTTTCCCTTAATTCTACATAGTCAGGGTCTGGATACTTTTCAAGAATATCAAAGTTTTCTATTATTGCTTTTTTAAAAGATTCAGGCACTCCTAAAGGATTTATATTAGAACTGTAATCTAATAATTCTCCTTTTCCTTCTCTTTTTAATCTATAGATATTTCCTCCATGCAGATCCATATTTTTCTCCTTCTACATTTTTTTTAGTAACAAATCTGTTAAATAAGTAATTAATGTAAATAATCCTATCCCTACCCATGAAGATACATACAAAAGTTTTATAGCTTTCATAATATCTCTCAAATCAAAACTTTTTTTTCTATCTCCAATAGTTGGTTTTTCGTGTATTTTTCCAAAATAACTTGTTTTTCCTCCAAATTGTACCCCTAATGCACCAGCAAAAGCTGCTTCTGAATTCCCAGAATTAGGGCTTGAATGATTCAATCTATCTCTTAGAAATATTTTCCAGGCATTTTTATAATCAAATCTCAATATCATTGCTGCTATTGGTATAATAAATCCTCCTGTTATTCTTGCAGGTATAAAATTAGCTGCATCATCTGTCTTTGCAGATACCATTCCAAAATCCATATATTTATCATTTTTGTAGCCTACCATAGAATCAAGAGTATTTATTGCCTTATATCCCATGGCGAATGGCAGGGCAAGAGAAACTCCATTTATATGAAAAAAACTTCCTAAAAAGGCAAAAAACATTGGGGCTATAACTCCATCTACACTATTTTCACTTATTGTTTCAAGTACACTTCTTGTAATCTGTCCTATATCCATATTTCCTGTATCTCTGCTTACAAGATAAGATAATTCTTTTTTAGCCTTTTCTAAATCACCTTCTGTAAGAATTTTACATACTCTAAAACCTTCATCAGCCAGACTTTTTGTAGCAAGAGTAGTGTACAGAAAGAAAATTTCTAAAATATATGAAACAGATGATATGTAATAAGAAATAACAAATGTAACTCCTACTACTGCAAATGTTAGAAAAGCACCTGATATTTTTTTATTCGAAGCGCTGTATAATATTTTTTCCAAAAAACTGATAAGTTTTCCTATAATCCTTACAGGATGTGGAAACCAATGCGGATCTCCAAATATCAAATCCATTACATATGCAATTCCATACTTCATTATAAAATTCATCTTCTACTCACCTAGTATTTCATATATTTTTTTCATATCTAAATTTTCTCTAAATATTTTTTCAAGTTTATCAAATTCCTGTTCTCTATATTCATCAAAGGTAATTCCTGCTTCCATTTTTTCCAAGCCTTTTTTCTCTCTTATCTTATTTAATATATTTCTTGTCACTTCTTCATTATCAAATATCCCATGAAGATATGTTCCAAATATATTATCTTTTACCACTGCAACTATATGATCATCATTTGTTACTGCTCTTTCATTTCCAGCTGTAACTCCCTGATGTATTTCATATCCTTTTATTTTTATTCCATCTAATCCTGAAATAATCCCAGTTGTATTATTGAATTTTCCTGAATACTGAGTTGTATTTTTTTCTTTTTCCATTATAGTTTCCATATCCAATATACCTAGTCCTGGTATCTCTTTAATATCACTTTCGATTCCATATGGATCTTTTACCCTTTCTCCAAGCATTTGGAAACCACCACATATTCCTATTATTACTGTTCCTTTTCTTGAAGCTTTTATAATCTCAACAGCAATTCCTCTATCTTTTAAATCCTTCAGATCATCTATTGTATTTTTAGAACCTGGAATGACAATTATATCTTCATCTCCTAATTCTTCTGCTGAAGTTACATAATTTATGCTTACATCTTCCTGTATACCCAAAGCATCTAAATCTGTAAAATTAGAAATATGTTTTAATTTTATAACAGAAACTTTTATTCCCTTAGTATTTTTTGATTTTTTAAATTTATCTGTTAAACTGTCTTCATCTTCTATATCTACATCACTGTATGGAAGCACTCCCACAATTGGAACTCCTGTAAGTTCTTCTAATTTTTTTAATCCTGGTTTAAGTATTTCTACATCTCCCCTGAATTTATTTATTATTACTCCCTTTACTCTGGCTCTTTCTTCTGGTGTCATAAGCATTATTGTTCCGTATACAGAAGCAAATACTCCGCCTCTATCTATATCTGCAACCAAAATTACAGGTGCATCTGCCATAGCAGCCATTCCCATATTGGCTATATCCTCTTCTTTAATATTAATTTCTACTGGACTTCCTGCTCCTTCTATTACACATATATCAAAGTTCTCTTTAATTTTATTGTATGAATTCATTATTTCTGGTTTCAAAGTAAGTTTAAATTTTCCATACTCCAATCCACTCATATTTCCAATAGATTTTCCATTTACTATAACCTGTATTTTTTTAGCAGTTGTAGGTTTTAGTAAAACTGGATTCATAAAAGCTTGAGGTTCAATTTTTCCAGCCATAGCCTGAACTACCTGAGCTCTCCCCATTTCATCTCCATTTTTTGTTATGAATGAATTTAATGCCATATTCTGTGACTTGAAAGGGGCTACACTATATCCATCATTATAAAAAATTCTGCATAATCCTGTTACAGTTATACTCTTTCCAGCTCCTGATGATGTTCCTACTATCATTATATTTCTATGTTTCATAATCTACTCCCTCATGAATATTTTTATACTAAAAAAAGTATCAATTAAAAAATTGATACTGTCATTCTAAATATATTATTAGCCACTATAAAATACTCAAGCACTTTTTTCTCCTCCAAATTCAATACTGGAGAGAAGTATAGTAAATATACACTTCCCGTCCCCGCAGGATAGTTTAAAGTCTTTAAGGCAGGTCTCCTGACTCAGATTCATTCTACTAACAGCCCTTCCCGAAATATTTCAGTGGTTAACCTGTTTTCGTCATCTTCACAGTGGCGGGACCGTGTAAGTTTTTCACTTATCTTCCCTTTTAATCGCAGATATGCAAACCTTAAAAAATTTATTTTTCACATACCAATTATACAAATTATTAATACTTTAGTCAAGCTTTTTAAACGCTTAAATCATTATGAACTATGCAGAAAATAACTGTATTGAAAGAAATTAATCTATTTTATTTATAAAATAAAAAGAGAGATTTTATAAATAAAAATATATATTGGTTTTAAAATTAATTTTTAAGATACAATATTCAAAAAATTTTATATTATTTTTTATAAATACTTAATTATTCCATATGACTATTTTAAAAAAGAAGATTTTTTATCAAAATATCCAACTTTTTCATAAAAATATTCTGGATATAAGAGATATAAATATTGCTTTCCCCTGCTGCAGGCTACATAAAATAATCTTTTTTCTTCTTCTATATTTTTTTCTCCAATATTACTTGGAAATACTCCTTCCAGCAATGTTGGTATAAATACTGCTTCCCATTCCAATCCCTTGGAACTATGAACAGATAATAAAGAAACTTTTCCTTTAGTTATCTTTTTTTCATTACTTAAAATGTTTCTTAATTCTTTTATATATGCTCCTAAATTCTCTTTTTTTCTTATACTGCTTTTTATTTCTTTAAAAAAATCTACTCCTTCTTTAGAAAATACTGTCTTTATTTCAAGGATTTCAAATGTCAATTTTTCACATTTATTCGTTATTTCTTCTACAGAATAATTTGATGCTTTATCACTTATTTTTATCATTTTATTTAATAAACTGTCCTCAGTTTCTTTTTTTCTTATTATATCCAATACAGAATATGAATAATTTTTCGGCAGTATCCTTATTAATTCTTCCCATTTTAAAATATTTTCCCTGTCATTCCATACCTCTAATATTTTCAAATAAATATCTAAGGGGCTTCCAAAAAAACTTTCTTTTCCTTCCTGAAGATTTATGGGTATGCCTTTTTCTTTCATTAATTTTTCCAACTTATGAACTACATATTTATTACGATAAAGGACAGCTATTTCTTCATAAGGGATTCCTTTTTCTTTCAGCTCTTTTATTTTTCTGCAGATAAATTCCCCTTGCTTTTCTTCATTGAGAAAACTTATAACATGTGGAGTATCTCCTTTTCTCATAGTTCCTTTTGTATTTTTATTGTATTTCAAAAGAAAATCTTCAGATATTCTATTCACATATTTAATTATTTCATCACTGCTTCTATAATTTTTTTCTAATTTTATCAATTTACTGTTAGGAAAATCTTTTCCAAACCTAAGTATATTTTTAAAATCTGCACCCCTGAACCCATATATGCTTTGATAGTCATCTCCTACTGCCATTATATTTCCTTCTATACCTACTAAGAGTTTTAAAAATTCTCTTTGAATAGGGTTAGTATCCTGATACTCATCTACTATTACATATTTATATTTTTCTCTTAATAATCCAAGAAAAATCCTGCTTGCTTTTAGTTTTTCCAATACTTTTTCTATTAAATCTTCAAAGTCATATATTTGAAATTCTTTTTTAAATTTCTTATATTTTATCTTTAAAAATTCTAAATCCTCTAAATAGATCTTTTCTTTATCAGATAAAAATTCTATTATTTCCCTTTTTCTGCTTCTTGCTGCTCCAAATATCTCAACTACTCTTTTTTCTGAAAGAAAATTGCCATTATTTTTCTTTTTTAATGAGTACTCTCGAATAAGCAGGCTTATTACGGCATTATTTTTATTTTCATCTATTATATTAAATTTTTCTATTTCAAATATATTTTTATATTTTGTAAGCAATTCAGCACAGAGAGAATGAAATGTTGATATTGAAACTTTGGTTTCTTTTCCAGAAGTGAGATTTTGTAGTCGTTCCTTCATTTCCAAAGCAGCTTTTTTTGTAAATGTAAGCATTAAAATATTTTCTTCCAATATCCCTCTTTCTATCATGAAAGATGTTCTATAAACTATTGTTCTTGTTTTGCCTGATCCTGCACCAGCTATTACCAAATACTGACCTTCTAAAGAAGTCAGGGCTCTCAATTGCTCTTCATTCAGTTCTTTCAAATAATTTATTTTACATTTTTCATTCAAAATATCTTTACTGAAATCTTTTATTTCACGTTTTTCAAGTTTTTTTATGAGATATTTCAATTCCTCTTCTTTTTTACTTTCCTTACTTTCTTCATTTTTTCTGGAAAATTTTATTTCTTCTTTTTGTTTCGATTTATGGAATACCTTTAAAAATGCTTCAAAAATTTTACTCTCCTCCTAGTTTTTATTAGCTAGCTTTTCCATAATCTCAACTACTTTTCTTGAATTTTTGTGACTGTTTATGTCAGATTCAAGTTTTCCTTTTTTAATAAGATTTATAAATTCCATTGCTTCATAGACCATATCATTTTTATGTATTTCCATTTCTATTTTTTCTTCTCTTCCATCTCTATATAATATTTTTATTCCTTTTACAGTAGAGAGTTTTTCAATTATTATAGAACCTTTTTCTCCTTGAATTTCTGAAGGCAGTTTTGAATCTGTTATTTTTGAATATGTGATACTTGCTATTTTATCATTATATTTTAAAATTATATTTCCATATCCATCTGCTCCACTGCTTACAAGATAATTTCCTCCTATATATTCATCTGGTATCCCAAACATTCCAATAGTAAAATACAATGGATAAACTCCTATATCATATAATGCCCCTCCAGAAAATTTTGGATCAAATATATTTGTAAGTTCTCCTTTTTTTAAATTATCATATCTTGAAGAATATTGACAGTAACTAGCTGTTATCCCCCTTACAGGACCTATTTTTTCCAAACTTTCTTTTATTATATTAAAATTTGGATTTAAAGTAGGTCTCATAGCTTCCATCAGCACCACATTATTCTCTTTTGCAATTCTTATCATTTCATCCAGTTCTTTTACTGTTGAGGCAATGGCCTTTTCACAGATCACATGTTTTCCATTTTCCATCATTTTTATGGCCTGTGATGGGTGAAGTCCATTTGGAGAAGCAATGTATACTGCATCAACTTTCTGACTTTCAGCCATTTCTTCCAATGAAAGATATATTGTTTTTATATCATGCTTTGTAGCAAAATAATCTCCTTTTTCTACACTTCTTGAATATACTGCTGTTACTTCGCATTTTTTTATAGTTTTTAATGCCTCTACAAATTTGTCACTTATACAGCTCGTTCCTATTATTCCAAATCTTACCATTTTTCCCTCCATGAATTCATATATTTTTCTATTCTTTATCCTTTAAATACTCTCCTAAAATAAATAACGAAAATACTATCAAAAGTATCACTGAACTAAAAGCTGCACTTTCTAAATATTTTTTATTAGATCCCAGAGAATAGTTTACTAATGATGCTACTGGAACTATATCTCCCAGCTGCATAGTATATCCTATTGTAAATTCCCCAAAAACAATTGCAAATATCTGCAAAAATGCTGATAAAAAAATATTTTTTAAAATTGGAAATTCTACATATATAAATCTTTCAAGTTCATTACTGCAATCTAATAATGAACTTTCTAAAATATTTATTGGAAATTTTTTTATATACTGATACATAAAAGAATACCCAATTGGAATACTCACCAGAATATATCCTATTCCCAGCAGTAAAAGCAATGGAACACTAAATAGTACATTCAAATAAAAAAGTGCTACTGCCAGAAAAGCTCCAGATATTCCAAGATTTGAAAAAATTATTACATCAGTTATTCTGCTGTAATTTTTAATTATAAGATAGATTATTATTATTGAAATAAAACTTACTGTGGCAGATATTCCTATAGAATTTATTATTCCTTTTATGACTTCGTAATCTTCATTGAAATCTTTTGAAAATATTCTTAGATAAGCTTTAATTGAAAACTCTCCAGTATAATAATTATAAAAAGAAAATAGAAAACTTGAAGCAACTACCAAATATTGCAGAAACAGATAAATAATTGAGTATCCTCTAAAGAATATATTTTGTTTTTTATAATCTGCTTCTCCTTCCAATTCATATTCTTTAACAAATACTCCTGTTAAATTAAGTATTATTAAGATAAAAAACTGAACTATTCCAAAAATCATTGCTTTAGAAAAATTGAGTTCTCCCATAAGTGTAGATGCTATCTCTACTTCTAAAGTAGAAAATCTTATTCCACCAAGAGATAAAATTATTCCAAATCCTGTAAAGCAATAAGTAAATACCAAAATAAATCCTCTAAATATCTGTGGCAATATTAATGGGAGCTGTCCTGAAAAAAATATTCTTATATTTCCTGCCCCTTCCATTTTCAATGCCTCTATGAGCTCCTTAGGCACCCTTTTTAGCCCTTCGCTGATGTACTTTATAAATATAGGCGAATTATAAAATACATTAGCTATTATGATAGCTTTAAGAGAATATAATATTCCAAAACTTTTAAAAAATTCCATATTAAAAACAATTGAAAATATTGTCACTGTAGATATTATTGGAAAAAAGAATGGGATAAAAAGAAGACCATGAAGAAGTCTGCTTACTATCCCTTTTTCATAAGCTGCAAAATATGCTGGTATGATTGCTATAACAAGAGCTGCTGCTGTTGAATATAGTCCTTGTTTTATCGAAAATAAAATTATATCCAAAGTTTTTTTTTCAAAAAAAATATTTACATCTTCTATTTTAAAAAAATCTCTCATAAAAAAATATAAAGGTATAAACCACATTAATGCATAAAATATATTCATATAAATTTTTGTTTTTTCTTTATTTTTCATTCCAATATTCCTTTCAAATTTCACTTTCTATTCTATTATAACATTATATCAATTTTCTCTCAATCTCTCTTTAAGAATCCCTTTATAATCTTTTTTTCTTATGATATACTTAAGATGTAATAATTTTTAAGACAGTTCATTTCTAAGGAGGAAAAATGCTTTATTTTTTACATGGTGACACTTCTCCTCTTCAAATAAAATATGAAGAGTTATTAAATAAAATTAAAAATGAATTTCCTAGTATACCAGAAAAATATTTTGATGCTTCACAAAAAGAAGATGAAGCCTTTCTTCAAACTATTTCTACTAACTCTATCTTCAACCCTAAAGAATTGCTGATTTTAAGAAGATCTGAAGATATAAAAAATATAGAAAATTTTTTCAAATCTTTAAAACTCTTCAATCTTTCTCAAAAAGAAATCATAATAATATATGAGGAATTTTTAAATGATTATGGTAAAATTAAAAATCCATTATCCAAAAAAGCTATAGACTCTATTGGTGAGATAGCACAAATAATCTGCTATAGAAAAGAAAATGAGAAAAAAGCTGTTATTTTCTATCTTCAGCATGAATTAAATATATCTGAATATGAAGCTGAAAAATTTGTAGAAATCATTGGTGATGATTTTTTCAAAATAAAAAATGAGGTTGAAAAAGTTAAGAATTATTTAGATGGAAATGTATTTAATCTTTCCAAAGTCATGCCTATACTTTCTATTACTAAAGAATATAATCATAGAACTTTAATAGAAGATTTTCTTTACAACAAAAACAGTGCTCCTCTTTTGGAATTTCTCCAAAAAGAAAAAGAATATATGGGATTTCTCTATATAACAACAGAAGAACTTTTACTTAATCTTAAGCTTAATTATCTTTCAAAAGAATCAATAATAACTAAAAATACATCTTATAAAAAATTTAATGATTCTATTTTTGAAAATACTAAAAAATATTTTAAAAAAGACAATGGTTTTATGCATCCATATCAAATATTTTTAAAATTTAAAAATATTGATACATTTAAATCAGAGTTCATAGAAAAAAAACTGGAAGAACTTTTATATGCTGAATATAATATAAAAAATGGAACATTGGATGATGAAATAGCAGTAGAAACTTTTATATTAAATTTTTTTACCGATTAAAAAGGAAAAATTCATTAAAATCGAATACCTAAATTAGACAAATAATTTTACTGGAGGTAGTCTTATGGCTAATGAAAAATTTTATATTGACATGTTTGATTTAGGAGGTTCATTAAAAAAGATATGGTATTACTATCTTATAATTGGAATTCTTCTTGCGTTAACAGGATTGATTGGAATATTTAACCCACTTGGATTTTCTATTTCTCTCATTTATGTTTTAAGCTGGGGATTCTTATTAATGGGACTTCTCAATATTTATTATGCTTATCAAGGAAGAAAAAATAAATATTTCCATTGGGGAATAGTATTAGTGAGTGGTATAATTGATATTCTAGCTGCTGTTTCAATATTTTATAACCCTTTTGAAAGTGCTGTAGTGCTTCTCATATATTTAGGTATACTTATGTTGTTCAGAGGTTTTTCTCTTATATTTACTAGAGGAAAAGCTGTTGCTAATGAAATACCAGAAGTACATAATATCAGATCTATTTTAGTAACAAGAGGTATTCTAGATATTATCTTTGGTGTTTTATTAGTAGTATGCCCTCTTTTAATGGGATATCTTCTTCCTATAACTATTGGATTTTATCTTTTATTCATGGGAATATTATTTATAATATATAGTATTCAAATTAAAAGAGCATAAAAATAGAAAGGGGCTGTTGCAAATTTAAAACAGCCCAATTATCAAAAAAGCTGACTTGAAGTTTTCTTCCTGTCAGCTTTTTCTTTTTAAATAAAAAAAGGTATAAAATACTAAAAATTTTTTCAAATTTCTAATATAATATACCTATGCAAAAACCAACTAATAATAACATTTTTTTTCAATTAAATCAACCTAAACTTTTTAACTTTTTACAATATGAAATTTCTGATAATGATCCTGTAAGAAAACTTAGCTCAATATTGGAGGGATTAGATTTTAGTAGTTTAATGCAAGTATTTTCTTACAAAACAAAGGTACATCCTATCAGAATGTTTTCTATCATTGTTTATGCCTATTCGCGCAATTTAACTTCTACTAGAGATATAGAAATGGCTTGCCATGAAAATATTAAATTCAGGTTTCTTTTACAAGATTCTAAAATTCCTGATCACTCTACTATTTCTAGATTCTTAGTAAAAACTGAAGATATTCTTCCAGATCTATTTGAACAATTCGTTGAAAAAATTTTTGAAATGGAAAATATTTCCACTGAAACAATATATATTGATGGCACTAAAATTGAAGCATATGCTAATAAATATACATTTGTTTGGAAAAAATCTATTGAGAAATATAGAACTAGATTAGATGAAAAAATTCTTGAATTAATTTCAAATTTTAATGATGATTTCAACTTACAATATGACAACTTCCTTGAAATATATTCATATCTTTCTAATTTGAATTTTCAAATAGTCAAAGGTAGAGGAAAGAGAAAATCTAAAGAGCAAAAGTATTTAGAATTATGCGCAGAATACTTAGAAAAGTATCAAAAATATTCTAATCATTTTAAAAATCTTAATGGTAGAAATAGCTATTCAAAAACTGATATAGATGCTACTTTTATGAGAATGAAAGATGACCATATGAGAAATGGTCAATTAAAACCTGGATATAATCTGCAAATAGGAGTGATTAGTGAATATATTTCTTCATATGAAATTTTTTCTAACCCTTCTGATTCTAAAACTTTGATTCCATTTTTAGAGAAAATTTCATCTCAAAATTTAAAAATTAAAAATATTGTAGCTGATGCAGGATATGAAAGTATTTCAAATTATGAATATTTGGAAAAAATGGACTATACTTCATATATAAAACCAATATATTTTGAAAAATCTAAAATCAGAAAGTTTAAAAATGATTTAAACAGAGTAGAAAATTTAATATATAATCATTCTGAAAATAAGCTATTTAGAAAAGATGGATTAGAATTAGAATTTCTATACTCTAACAAAAATAATACAGTTCAATATTTTTGGAATCCTGAAACTAACAAAAAAATTAAGTACAATGCGAGATTTAGAATTTTATCAAATAAATCAAAAGAGAATGTATCAAGCAATTATGGAAAACAATTAAGAATGAACAGAAGTATTCAAGTAGAAGGTGCTTTTGCAGTTTTGAAAGAAGATATGAAATTGCGAAAATTAAAAGTTCGAAGTAAAAAAAGTGTTTTAAGAGAAATATGTTTGTTTTGTATCGCTTACAACTTCAACAGATATCTAAGCAGAAATATAAATAATCGCTTAGGAACAACACTTCACTCATTAAAAGTAGCTTAGATAAATAAAAAATCATCTACTTCTTTTTTTGATACTTAAAAATAAATATAAAAATATAAATTAGCAGAAATCTATTTTATAGATTTCTATTTTTTTATGAAAAATAAGAGAGGCTGCACAAATTAGTTTATCAATCACTAATTTGCAACAGCCCCTTTTTTATTACATTAATTGTCTTAGAAATGCAATATATTCTCATTATCTTTACCGTTAAACTCATAATTAAAAATAAAAATATTTAATAAATTATTTCTTATCTTGTATTTTATCTTTTAACTTAAATGAAGCATTAAATTTTACCTTTTTCATTTCAGTTGTTTGCATAAGTTCTCTAGTTTTTGGATTACTTATAGTCTTAGGTTTTATATTTCCAACAGTAAATACTCCTTTATTGAAGAATTGTACTTTACCATCTTTTTTTAAACCAGTTTCTATAATTTCCAATATTGCTTCCACATCTTCTTTTGCTTCTGCAATTGTTAAATTATTTAATTTTTTTCTATATAGTTTAATAAAATCTTTCTTATTCATAGTACCCCTCTAGTCAACATTGATATTTTCTTTAAGTATTTTTCCCTGTCTGAAAACCAATTTATTTTTAGGTAAAGTTTTCTTAATTTTTTTTATTCTAGGATCACAGTATTCTCTAGCTCTTACAGGCTTTATTTCAAATATTCCCCAACCTTTGAACACTAATTTTTTATCCTCTTGCAATATTTCTTCTACAGTTTCCCAAAAAGTTGAAATTCTATGCTGAGCTTCTTTTAAGTTCTTTAGATTTCTTTCTTCTTTGTAAACTTTAATAAAATCTTTCTCTTTCATTATTCCCTCCCTAAGTCGTTTGTTTCGCTTTCTTTCGAAAAATCATCTTCTGCTAGTGTTCTAGGAAGAAATTCAATAAATTTTTTAAATCTTTGATCATTTAATTTTAAATTCTTAATTATCACTGTTTTATTTTTAGCTGAATAAATATTTATAATACTGTTTTCTTCTTTCTTTTCCAGCAATATTATTATATTTGAATTATTTTTATCATCCACTGCATTTAAATATTTCATTTCTAAATACTTACCCATAAGTATCTGTTCCTTCAGCCATTGCATATTTCCTAAGAATTTATAGTAAAATCTCACTCCAATTTTATTATTCAAATTCCTTATTGCTAAAGCAGTTTTTAATTTAATAAAGATAAATACTATAAAAAATATAACTACCAAATATAAAATCAACTTTGAGTCTAAATAATTCATTTTTATATCTCACTTTCTCTATCTCTATTTAATCAATGAGAGGGAATTAAGAGTAAATACTCTTAATTCTCCACTCATTTAACTATATCTAAGAGAATATAGTTAAACAAATTACTCTGCTCTTAAACTTTTTAATTGATTAAATTCGAATATTTTTCTTTCTTCTACTTTAGATTGTTTATCAATTTCTGTAAGAAAACCTTGATATTGTTTTAATAGGTTTTTCATTTCATTAGAATAGATACTTCTTCCTTCCATAGAAGTCATGTAGTTGATTCTTTCTCCACATTTATTTCTAAGATTTGTAAGTACATTTAAATTATTTTGAGCTGATTTTGCTATTTGCTCTTCTTCTTTAAATCTTTCATTTTCTTTTTGTTCAAGCATTTTTAATTCTGCTTCCAATTGAGAAAATCTTGAATCTACTCCTGCTGCTGGTGCTGCTAATGATACGCTCGATACTAGTAATAATGCTGCTCCTAATAACATAGTTGTTTTTATTTTCATAATAATACTTTCCTCCTGGTTTTATTTTCTTTTGTATTTAAAATGATAATTATTTTCCTTCTTTTACAGCTTGTAATTGTTGGAATCTGTTAATGATACTTTCTTGTTCTTTCATTTGTCCTTCTAGTTCTTTAAGTGCATCTTGGTATTTTTTAGCTAATTCTCCGTATTGCTCTTTGTAGAATTTAACATCTTTGATTTGCCCTAGTTTTCCTGCTTTAGTTGAAATTTGGTTGTATAACTCTCTTTGTTTTGCTAAAGTTGCCTTTGCAGTTTCAGCAATTTGTTTTTCAGAATTATATCTTTCATCTTCTTTTTGCATAAGCATTTTATATTCTTGCTCTAGAGTGTTGAAACGGCTTTCAAATTCTGCTGTCACCCCTGTAGAAAATGCTGATGCTGATAATAAAATTGTTCCTGCTACTAATAATTTTTTCATGTTTACCTCCAAGTTTATAATATAGTTTTGTTTAGAAAACTTTTTAACGTTTTTTATTTGTTTAATTTTTCCAATTCAGCAAGTCTTTTTTCTAATTCTTTCACTCTTTCCTTGCTTACATTTTTTCCATCTAATTCATTATTTATATTAATTATTTCTTTAAATATCTCTTCTCTAGACATTCTTTGATCTTTAAGAGCCTGTTCTTTTGCTGCTGCTTTTTCTTTAGCTTCTTGAGCTCTTAAAATTTCCTGTCTTTTAGCTTCTTCTGCTTTTTCTTTCATAGCAGCTTCTTTTTCTAAAGTTTTTTGTTTCAATTCAGCTTCTCTAATTGCTGCTTTTTGCTTCATTTCTGCTTCTTCAGCTAATGCTTTCTGTCTTAGTTCTTCTTTTTTAGCTGCTTCTTCTTTTTCTTTTTTCTCTATTGCTAATCTAACTAATCTTTCTCTCTGCATATCTTTTTCTGATAAATTAGAAGTATTTTCAGCATTGTTGTTAGAACAGCTTATTAATAGTAAAGAACTCAAAATTATAAGTGTCTTTTTCATATTTTTTCCACTTCCTTCCCATCAATTTTTTCTACTTGTTCATCTTTAATAATTCCTTCTTTTTTCAATATATCATTCAATTTATATTTTTCGATTATAGAATTATAATATTCAACTTGTGCTTGATTATATTTTTCTACAGCCAAACTTTTATATAATATTGGAAGCATTTCTTCTAAAGGTTTATCATCAAATTGTTCTTTATGTCTTTTGTAAAAATCTGCTGCCTCTTCATCAGTAATTTGAGTTTTATTTTTTAATTCTCTTTCTATAAAATAATTTATTTTAATTTGATTTTGAGCTATTTGAATATTTTCAAGCTCTTCAGGTGAAAATTCAGCTTTCTTTACCTCTTCTAATAATGCTTTATAAACTAATATTCTTGCAACTTCATCTTTGTCTTTTTGCTTTTCTTTCTCAGTTAAAGTGATTTGTGCAGAAACATTATTAGTATTTTTATTCCCTGTATCATTACACCCTGTTATTAATATCCCCGCAGCGATAATAGATACAATTCCACAAATTTTTTTCATTAAAAATCCTCCCGATATTTTGTTTTAAAGAAAATTACTATTTCATTTCTTTAATTTTTTCTTTTATTCTCTGAATTTCATATTCATTTCTTTCTTTTTCTGTCATTCTAGAGATTTCAGCAGCTTTTCTAGCTTGTTCTGCTTCTTTTTCTTTTTCCTTTTCATAATATTCTCTTCTTCTCTGATTAAGAATATCTAAAGGATCATCACTACTCTGTTTAGCGTTTGAACAGCTAACAACTAAAATGGCTGATAGAAATAAAAAACTTAATTTCTTCATAATTCCCTCCCAATTTCATCTTATTCGTAACTTATAATAGTCAAAAGAAGCTGCAACTTCTTTTATTAAATTACGTTTTTTCATTAGGTAATAAAAATATCTTATATTAACCATTTCTCTTTTTTTATGATATCGTATTTTTGAAAATAAATCAACTATTTTTTTTAAATAAATTAACTATTTTCTTTCTATAAACTTAAAAAATTGAACTCATATCTTGAATTTATCGTATACTTTGTTAATCATTTCTTGCTCTATTCCTATATATTTTAATGTTTGTTCTGCAGACGAATGATTAAATATAGACATTACCAGCGCTATATCTAAAGTTCCTCTATAAACTGTATGCCCCCATGTTTTTCTCAAAGAATGTGTTCCAATGGGATATGAAATATTTAAATCTGCTTTAGCTTGATTTAAATATTTGCTTATTGAAACAGTTGAAATAGGCTTATCAAACAATTCTTTTACATATTTTCTGTTTAAAGATTTAAATAGAAATCCCCTTTCTTTAGAATATCCTAATGTTTCATAATATTTCTTTAATTCTTCAATTGACTTCTGGCAAACTGTATTTAATTTAATCTCTCTCATTTTTTTTGTTTTCTTTTCTTTTAATTTTACAACATAATCACTATTTATATCTTCAAATCTTATTTTTGATAAATCAGAAATTCTTAATCCAACATTTACTCCAATATTTATCAACGCTAAAATTACTACTTTATCGTTTGATTTGAAATATTTTCTCAATTTTTTTAAATCTTCCTTACAAATGTATTTAACTTCCTGTCCTCTTTTATCCATTTTTTTCTCCTTTTTTGATTTTTTCCAAAATTATGATAAATTCATCAATAGATCGTTGTTGATGGTTAATATAAGATATTTATATTAACCATTATTTATTTATTAACCCTTATATACTAGCTATTACAAAAAAAATACTTATTTCCTTTTAAAAAATTATATTTTATAAAAAATTTTTATAATGTTTTTTATAAAAATATTTTTCTATATTATAAATACTTTTTTAATTATCTTTTACGAATAAATTTTATGTTAATAAACGATTTTTGATTTTTATCCTATTTTTTTACTCAATAAGGTTTTATTTAAACAAGAAGTTATATTTTTTACTAAAAAAGCCTGACTGAATTTTTTATGTCAGGCTTTCATGTTTTATAAATTTTAACATAATTTATTCTCTCTTTTATTGTTTTGTTATTAAATCTTTTTCTTTATCTTCATCAATATAATCTTTTAAAATTTCATTTAATTTGTGTTTCTCTATTATTTCATTGATTACACCAAGCTTTTTTTCATTAATTTTTTTATTTATTAAAGCTTGCTGAAGCTGTGGATACACTTCTATTACAGTTTTATCCTTTAATGCTTCAGAATTATTTTTATATATTTCTAATAGTTCATAATCAGATATAGTGATATCATTCTGTGCAGCAGAAGTCAAATAAAATTCAATTTCCATATTCATTTTTAGTTCTTCTAAGTATTTTTTTTCTTCCTCATTATATTTTTTTTCCTTTATTTCATTCAAAATAGCTTTTTTAACAAGCAATTGTGCTATTGCATCTTTATTTTCTTTTATATTTTCTAATTCCTTTTCTGTTAATTTTATCATCTTTTTCTCCCTCAGATATTTTATTTTTATAAATATTTTTTCTTTTACCTAATTTCTAAATTTTAAATTTCTAATTTATTTTAATCAAAATTTAGAATAATTTTTTTAGTGTTTTACCTCCCCAAAATATTATTTCATCTTATTTTTAATAACTTTATTTTTTAATCCTCCTCCTTTTAGTTCATTATTAAGAGCTTTTCAAATATTTGTTTGTTTTTTGTATGATAAAATGAGAGTACATAATTATTATAACATACAAAAAATAAAATAACATTTTTACTCAAAAATATCATACTAAAAAATACTCTATAATCTTAAAAAAAATTCTAATAAAAAAAATTTTTCTTTTGAAATATGGAGAAATTATTTTTAAAACTTATTTTGAATAAATTCTATCTTTAAATCTATTTTTATTTTTCTAAAAAAAACCTTCTAAAAATAAAACTCCATTTTTCATATTTTTATTTGCATAAAATTTTTATAAAAAATATCATTTATATTATACTCAAATATATAAATATTTAATTAACAAGTTTAAATATAAGAATAAAAATGTTATAATTTTAATATAATATAATGATAATCTTAGAGGTGAAAATATGACTGAACTGGAAGAGAAAAATTTATGTGAAAAATTTGATTTAAATGTTTTAATAAACTATCTTGAGAACAATAACAATCTTGTAGTAAAATTTTTATTTAGTGATAATGAACATGATTTTCCTTTAGAAATATTTGATATTCTCCTTAGAGAAGTTCAGCTCTTAAAAAAAGTATGTGATAATATGGAAGAATGGAAAAATTTAATAAAAGTATATACAAATAATATTATTTCTGTAAAAGAAGATATGAAGCTATTCTATTATATTCAGAATGGAAAAATCAAAAATATTCCTGTATCAAAAGAAATAAGAGAAAAACTTGAAAATAAAATAAGCCTTTGTATAGATGAGAATCTAATATAAAAAAGGAAGACTCCATATGTGAGTTTTCCTTTTTTTATTTATAATTCCGCTTCTTTTATTTTTCCACTCAATTTTAAATGATTAGCAATATATACAAATGGTGTATCAAAAACTGCTACTATAAATTTCATACAATAAGTAGTGATAAATATTTCCATCAATACTTCTCTGGGATAAACACCCCAAAAAGCTATTAAGGTAAAAATAGTATTATCAATAAGTTGGCTTATCATTGTACTCATATTATTTCTGATCCAAATATGTTTTCTTTCACTGAACTTCTTTCTCCACATTTCATATGCCCATATATCATGACTTTGAGATATCCAATAAGATACAAGAGATGCTATTGCTATTCTTGGCATAAAATCAAATATTCTTTTCACTCCATTGAAAGTGACTAATCCTTCCTCTACATTAGAAGGTACAAAGGCTACTGCTATCTGCATTATTAGTGTCATTACCAACAAAGAAAAAAATCCTATTTTTACAGCTTTTTTGGCATGTTCCTTTCCATAGTTTTCTGCAAGAATATCAGTCACTAAAAATCCACCAGCATAAAGTATATTTCCTAGGGTAGTTCCAAATCCAAATAAATCTACCAACATAACCACTTGAATATTAGCTAATATAGTTGATATTGGTATCCAAATATACAATCCTATTTTTCCAAATCTAGAGTAAGCAAATATTATTGCTAAAAAATTTACCAGCAACATTATTGCCCATAAAAATTCATTTCTCATTTTTCCTCCTGCAATCTATTTATTGTTCAAAAACTCCTAAATCTTTATTGTCAATCAGTAATTCTACTTTATCATTTAGTGTTAAATATGAATACTTTTCAATGAACCATTTTACCAATTCATTATCTCTCTCTATAACAGTTCCATTATTAATAAAAATATTTATAGTTACACCTTGAAAATTTTCCAAAGCAATTTTTATATCATTTTCTATCATTTCTTTTGTTTGCCCTTTTACACATATTAATAAACAAACAGAGAATAATTTTTTACTAATTTCTATGATTTCTTTCTCTTTTAAAATAAAATTTTTATTATATACTTTCACTCTAAAATCATTATCAAATGTTTCTATTCCCATTCTAAAGCGTATTTCTACATCAAAAAAATATTTTTTAATCTCCTCAATTCTCTTTATATAACCATAATAAATTTCAAAATAGAGAACTTTTATATTTTTTTCTTTAACTATTTTTTTTATTTCTTCTAAAGTTCTTGGCGTTAATTCAAAAACAGATCCAGAATTTATTACTTCTAAAACTTCATATTCTCCAGTTATTTCTTTTAAAACTTCCATATTTACAGCATCTATTTCTTTTTCATCTAAAGAGTTATCTTCTATATAATTACAAAAACTACATTTTCCATATTTACATGGAAAACTTTTCAACAGAACTATTTCTCTTTGATGTTTATCTGTAATTTTATTATACCTTATTCCCATTTTTACTCCTTCTTAAAAATTTTCAATAAAAAAAGCAGAGCCTAACCCCTGCATAAATAAAAAAAGACTAGTTTTTTATAGATGGTTGGTTCACGCTAGGACATCTCCCTCTTATAGAGGATTTAGTGATTTATTTAATTTGACACTATATTTTATATGTAACCCAATAAAAAGTCAATAATATTTTTATAAAAATATATATTTATTCATATTATTCCATATAAATTTTATGAAAAACTTAGAAAATTATATAATTTAAACAATTAGGCAGCTAATAACTTTAGCTGCTATAATTTTTTTCCTTTGAATATTAAAGAAATTTTAATTATTCTCTAGTTCAATAAATAATTTTTCCTTAAACTTAATTTAATTTTCTTTTTGGCACAATTATTTTTTTAGTATTTTATTTATATTAAATACTCTTTAGAGCTTGTTCAAACTCCTCTTTAGATATTCCATATCTATTCAATCTAGATAAAAATTGTTTTCCATTAGAATATCCAATTCCCAACTTTCCTCCAACTTTTTCTCTTCTGACACTTGCTTCTCCACTTCCTACAAGTCCACACTCCATCAGATAATCCATTGTGAAGATTATATCTTTAACTTCTATCACACTGCATCTGGCTTTTTCTAATGCATTTATAATAGCTTCTGGTGAAGCATTTTCTACACCTACATCACCATCTTTAGTTCCTTCTATTCTTCTAATATAGGCATCTTTTGCCTCTGGAAAAAATTTATGTATATATTTTCTAATTTCTTCTCCAGCATGATCTGGATCAGTAAGAATTATTATTCCTCTATTTTGATCTGCTACTTTTATTTTTTCTATAGTTCCCTGCTTTCTTACAGCAAATCCATTTACTTGTATCACTTCAGCATCAACAGCAGCTTTTACTGCTGATATATCATCTCTTCCTTCTACAACTATTATTTCTTTTATACTTTTTTTCATCATTACCTCTCAAATACTTGTTTATCTTGAATTATCAACCTATATATTGTAACAGAAATAACAGAAAATTAATAGAGTTTAATAAAAAAACTCCTTAAAAAATTTTTAATTTTATAAGGAGTTTTTTATTATTTATATATTTTTTCATTGAAAAACTTTAAAAAATTAGACATATCTCTGGCTACATAATCCCATGTATGTGTTTCTCCATCACATAGATATCCTTTAAAATTATATTTCTTTTTTTTCATCCTTCCCATTACATCCAACCATTGCTGAAGCATTAAATGGTTTACTCTATCTTCTATTCCTACACTAGCATAAAAATATTTGTTATTCAATTTCTCTGCTTTCACATATTTTATCATGCTGTATGGATCTTCTTTTAATATTTTATAGCCCCATGAACCAAAAACTCTTATAAATTGTTTTTTATCTACACTGCTAAAAAGAAATTTAGGAATATAAATAAATTTAAACAGTCTTATAACCCTTCTGTTAACACTCATTCTTATAAGATTTATTGCACCTGAAAAACTGCCTATAACTTTAAATATATCTATATATTTAAGTCCCAGTTTAAATGCTGCATATCCTCCCATAGAAAAACCAACTATTCCCATAGGAGATTTTGGAAGCTGCATTTTTATCTCTGGAATAAGTTCACCAACTATATAATCTTCATATTGATAACCTTTTTCTGCAGCAAAATTAGAATACCAACTTTGTCCATCTCCACCAGAAGATGCCAAAATAAATATCATTGGATCTATCTCACCTTTTTTCAATAAGGAAATATAGTTTTCTAATAATTTTGCTTTTTCCAACCAGTCTTTATTTTCGTCTCTCAATCCATGAAGAAGGAAAAGACATGGAATATCATTTTTTATATTACTTTTAGGGGTAATAATAGTATATTTCATTTCTTCATTCACAAAAGAACTTTTAATCTTTTTTTCTTCTAAAGTTATATATTCATTAATTTCTTCTTGTGATATATCAGAATAGTTTGTATCTGAATTTTTTATAAATTCAATTTCTTCAAAGCTGTTAACTCTTTTCAGTTTTCTGGCAAGTTTCGATTTATATGGATAAGTTATTATGTAAAATATCCCCAATATTATCATTACCCAGAGCAAAAAAAACTTCAATACCATCTTTGATCCCCTTAATTAATATTTTAATTAAAATTCTGCATTATTAGGTGTTCTTGGGAATGGAAGTACGTCACGAATATTTGTCATTCCTGTTACATACATAATTATTCTTTCAAGTCCTAATCCATATCCTGAATGTGGGAAGCTTCCATATTTTCTTAAATCTAAATAGAATCCATAATCTTCTATATTCATTCCTAGTTCATTCATTCTTCCCTCAAGAATTTCAAGATTATCCTCTCTTTGAGAACCACCTATTATTTCTCCAATTCCAGGAGCCAGTAAATCCATTGCTCTTACAGTTTTTCCATCTTCATTAAGTTTCATATAAAAAGCTTTTATATCTTTTGGATAATCAGTAAGGAAAACTGGTTTTTGGAAATGCTCCTCTGCTAAATATCTTTCATGTTCACTTTGAAGGTCAATTCCCCATTTTACTGGATAATCAAATTTCTTTCCTGATTTTTCAAGTATTTCTATAGCTTCTGTATATGTTAGTCTGCCAAAATCGCTATTTAATACATTATTAAGTTTATCAAATAATCCTTTTTCAATAAATTGATTAAAAAACTCCATTTCTTCTGGACATTGCTCTAAAACATATTTAATTATGTATTTTACCATAGCCTCAGCAAGTTCCATATTAGCTTCAAGATCAGCAAAAGCTATTTCTGGCTCTATCATCCAGAATTCTGAAGCATGTCTTGCAGTATTAGAATACTCAGCTCTGAATGTAGGACCAAATGTATATATATTTCTGAAAGCAGCACAATAAGTTTCTCCGCTTAACTGTCCACTTACTGTTAGATTAGTTTCTTTTCCAAAGAAGTCTTTTGAAGAATCTACTTTTCCATCTTCACCTTTAGGTAAATCATTTAAATCTAAAGTAGTTACTCTAAACATTTCTCCAGCCCCTTCAGCATCAGAACCAGTTATTATTGGAGTATGTACATATACAAATCCATTTTCCTGAAAAAATTTATGAATAGCATAAGCTATAACTGACCTTACTCTAAATACAGCTGAAAAAGTATTAGTTCTAGGTCTTAAATGAGCTTTTGTTCTCAAATATTCAAAAGTATGTCTTTTATTTTGTAAAGGATAATCTAAATCAGCTTTTTGATATATTTCTATATCATTTGCCACTATCTCTATATCTTGTCCAGCTCCTTGAGATTTTACCAATTTTCCCTTTACTTTAATTGAAGATATTATAGACAAACGTGAAATTTCATCAAAATTATCTAACTTTGTATCAAATACTATTTGGATTCCTTTGAAAAATGATCCATCATTAATTTCTATAAAACCAAAGTTTTTTTGAACTCTGATTTTTTTTATCCATCCTGATATTTCTACCTCTTGATCAATAAATTGCTCTTTATCTCTGTATAGAGATTTTACTGTTACTTTTTCCATTTTTACCCCCGTAAAACTTTATATTATTTTTGTACTGTTTTCAACTTCTCCATCTACTATTTTTATATTATCTAAATGCCCTTTTACCTGAGCTCTGAATTGTTCCATATACATCCTTCTGAAAAGTTCTCTCTCATTTTTTTCATCGAGAGTAAGTTCTCTTTCTCTTGAAAGTTTTGTAAAATAATTTATTTTTTCTATTATTTTATTCATTTCCATTTTAGTTATCTCCTTATTAACTATTTTATTTTTTCTTTAATAATAAAATACTTAATTTTTACAATAAAAAATTAATAATGTCATTATATCATATATGAGATGGGAATTAAAGCCCCTCTTTTACAAGTTATTCATTTTTTTTCTTAAAAATTCATATTCTTTATTCTTCTGAGTTTATATTTCCTATTATTCCAAAAGCTGAAAATATAGTTATAAGGGAAGTACCACCATAACTGAATATGGGCATAGGTATTCCAAATACTGGTAGCATACCAAGTGCTACATAAATATTTATTAATACCTGAGTTATAAGATATCCTCCTATTCCTATTGCCAAATATTTTCCAAAGTAACTTTTACATTCCATAGCACTTCTTTTTATAAGATTAAATATTAAAAAGAAAAATATCATTATAATAAACATTCCAATAAATCCAAGTTCTTCTCCATATGAAGCTAAGATAAAATCTGTTCGAATCTCTGGGAGATAGCTATATTTTTGTACGCCATTTGCATATCCTTTTCCTAAAATACCTCCGCTTCCAAAAGCAAGAAGAGACTGTCCCACTTGATATCCAATAGCATTATCATATTCATTATTAATAAGACCATTTAAAAAACTCCCTATTCTTTTCATTTTATATCCCTTATCTGAAACATCTCCTAAATGATGTACATAAAAGCATATACCAGCTATTCCAACTATACCTGCAGTTATTACTGAAACTATCCATTTAGTATCTATTCTCGACATAAAAAGCATAAATAACAAGATGGCAATGTAATGTATCATTGTTCCTAAATCGTCTTGAAACATTATAAAAAATCCAAATAAAATCATTATAGGCATAACAGAAAAAATCACTGAAAGATTTTTAGCTCCATCTCTTTCACATCTTTCTAAGATATGAGCAATGAGTATTATAAAAGGCAGTTTTAATAATTCTGCTGGCTGCAGACTAAAACCAAATAAACGTATCCAGCCAATAGCTCCATTTATTCTAGGAACTATTCTAGGAAACATTCGTGCTCCTATTAATATAAATGTAAATAAAACTATTGTCATTATCAAAAGAAATAAATTAAAACCATTTTTATTATATTGCTTATAATTTATACTTCCAGTAACTATTAAAGCAATAAAACTGATAAACATATATATAAGATAATTAGTAAAAATCCCTATACCTCTTGTATAGATAGTGTAAAAACTTGCACTCAGCATATTTAAAACACTCAGTATAATCAGAATAAGAATACATCCAATCATAGTTATATTTCGTCTTTTTTTTCTTTTTCTCTCCTCTTTTTCTTTTTGCCCTTTTTTGAGAACATTTATTTTATGATAAATATTTTTGTCATCTGTATTTATATTAGCCATTTGTCCTCCACGTAAACTTCAAAAAATAAAAAAATATTCCCCAAATGGAGAGTTCTAAAAAAATATTATAAAAAAAGCTTGGCAAGTTCCTATCCTCCCAGGAGGCTTCCCTCCAAGTACTTTCAGCGTTTACGGGCTTAACTTCTGGGTTCGGAATGGGACCAGGTGTACCCCCGCAGCTATTCTTACCAAGCTGTGTGTTTATCATTTCTAATAGACACTTGAAACTATATAGTAGCATACGCTTTCGCGCTTTTCAATCTTTAGGTTAAAACTTTGACTTATTAGTATTGGTCAGCTAAAAGCCTCGCAGCTCTTACACCCCCAACCTATCAACCTTCTAGTCTCGAAGGAGTCTTAAAGAATACTTATCTTGAAGCTGGTTTCCCGCTTAGATGCTTTCAGCGGTTATCTGTTCCAAACGTGACTACCCAGCTGTGCCACTGGCGTGACAACTGGTACATCAGAGGTTTGTCCATCCCGGTCCTCTCGTACTAAGGACAGATCTTCTCAATATTCTAACGCCTACAGTGGATAGGGACCGAACTGTCTCACGACGTTCTGAACCCAGCTCACGTACCGCTTTAATGGGCGAACAGCCCAACCCTTGGGACCTTCTCCAGCCCCAGGATGCGATGAGCCGACATCGAGGTGCCAAACTTTGCCGTCGATATGGACTCTCGGGCAAAATCAGCCTGTTATCCCCAGGGTAGCTTTTATCCGTTGAGCGACGACCCTTCCATTCGGAATCGCCGGATCACTATGTCCTGCTTTCGCACCTGCTCGACCCGTCAGTCTCGCAGTTAAGCTCTCTTATGCCATTGCACTCTGCGGTTGATTTCCATCCAACCTGAGAGAACCTTTGAACGCCTCCGTTACTCTTTCGGAGGCGACCGCCCCAGTCAAACTGCCCACCTAGCACTGTTTCCGTGGCTGCAAACCACAGATTAGAATTTCAACATTGAATGGTTGGTATTCCACCGACAACTCCGATACAGCTAGCGCCATACCTTCATAGTTTCCCAACTATCCTATACATGCAATGCCAAAACCCAATACCAAGCTACAGTAAAGCTCCATGGGGTCTTTCCGTCCTACTGTAGGTAACCGGTATCTTCACCGGTAGTACAATTTCACCAGGCCTCCCGTCAAGACAGCGCTCAAATCATTACACCATTCGTGCAGGTCGGAACTTACCCGACAAGGAATTTCGCTACCTTAGGACCGTTATAGTTACGGCCGCCGTTCACCGGGGCTTCAATTCGGAGCTCTCACTCCTCCTCTTAACCTTCCGGCACTGGGCAGGTGTCAGCCCATATACATCGCCTTACAGCTTAGCATAGACCTGTGTTTTTGTTAAACAGTTGCTTGAGCCTCTTCACTGCGACCCCCAAATGCTTCATATTGCTTGAATATTAACATTCAGGGGCACCCCTTCTCCCAAAGTTACGGGGCAATTTTGCAGAGTTCCTTAACGAGAGTTAGCCTGTCCGCCTTAGATTTCTCATCCTGACCACCTGTGTCGGTTTCGGGTACGGGCAGTTATACCTTAACGTTAGAAGCTTTTCTCGGCAGCGTGGGATTTGTGCATTCATCTTACGACTATATATCACACCTCAAGTCTAGTCTAGCGGATTTTCCTACTAGACCACTCTACATGCTTCTACGGGAACTTCCGTTCTCCCGCGCACATACCCTTCTGCGTCCCTCCTTCACAAAATATAACTGGCACAGAAATATTAATCTGTTTTCCATTCGCCTACGCATTTTAGCCTCGGCTTAGGTCCCGGCTTACTCAGGGAAGACAAGCTTTACCCTGAAAACCTTGGTCTTCCGGCGAGGGGGATTCTCGCCCCCTTTCTCGCTACTTATTCCTGCATTCTCACTTCTGATACCTCCAGAGTCGCTTACACTCCTCCTTCAACGGCCTACAGAACGCTCTCCTACCAATTGCTTGCGCAATTCCACAGCTTCGGTTTATAACTTAGCCCCGTTACATTGTCGGCGCAGAGACTCTCGACCAGTGAGCTATTACGCACTCTTTAAAGGTATGGCTGCTTCTAAGCCAACCTCCTGGTTGTTTGTGAATCTCCACCTCCTTTCCCACTTAGTTATAATTAGGGACCTTAGCTGGTGGTCTGGGTTGTTTCCCTTTTGACAATGGAAGTTAATTCCCATAGTCTCACTCCTGAGCTTTGAATTATGGTATTCGGAGTTTGATTGAATTCAGTAAGCAATATGCCCCCTAGTTCATTCAGTGCTCTACCCCCATAATTAAACACTCAAGGCTGCACCTAAATGCATTTCGGAGAGAACGAGCTATCTCCTAGTTCGATTGGCTTTTCACCCCTAAACCTACCTCATCTCCCAACTTTTCAACGGCGGTGAGTTCGGGCCTCCACTGTGTCTTACCACAGCTTCACCCTGGACAGGCTTAGATCACCAGGTTTCGCGTCTACGCCCAGCGACTATGTCGCCCTATTCAGACTCGGTTTCCCTTCGGCTCCGTTATACTTAACCTCGCCACTGAACGTAACTCGCAGGATCATTCTCCAAAAGGCACGCCATCACTCCGAAGAGCTCTGACCGCTTGTAAGCACACAGTTTCAGGTTCTATTTCACTCCCCTCCCGGGGTTCTTTTCACCTTTCCCTCACGGTACTATACGCTATCGGTTAGTAAGAGTATTTAGCCTTACGAGATATGGTCCTCGCAGATTCACACAGAATTCCTCGTGTTCCATGTTACTTGGGAGAGAACATACATTCTAATGAGTTTACCTGTACAGGATTATCACCTTCTACGATCCAGCTTTCCAACTGGTTTCAGTTCGGTCATTAGATATGTTGAATATCTTACAGTTCTTCAAACGTTCTTCCCACAACCCCATATAAGCAACGACTGTATCCTTGACACTTATATGGTTTAGGCTCATCCCCGTTCGCTCGCCGCTACTTGGGGAATCGTTTTTACTTTCTTTTCCTCGAGTTACTTAGATGTTTCAGTTCACTCGGTACCCTCTTTCGTGCTAAGACTCCATCTTAGCAGATTGCTCCATTCGGAAATCTTGGGGTTGGCGCTCGTTTGCAGCTAACCCAAGCTTATCGCAGCTTACCACGTCCTTCATCGGCTCTTACTACCTAGGCATTCCCTGTGTGCCCTTAATTATTTTAACCTATTTTGTTTTTGTTTAATTTGATTGACAGCTAACTCTGTTTATATAAACAAGAGTTAAAATTGTATTTATCTACTATATAGTTTCCAATGTCCATAAAAAAATCGAAAAAAAATTTGGTGGAGATAAGCGGGATCGAACCGCTGACCTACGCAGTGCAAGTGCGTCGCTCTCCCAACTGAGCTATATCCCCATACCATATGGTGCGTTTGAGTGGACTCGAACCACCGACCTCACGCTTATCAGGCGTGTGCTCTAACCAGCTGAGCTACAAACGCATTCATAAAGATACTGTTCTATTTTCAAATAATAACTGCCGTTATCACAAGAACACCATCAATAGAATAGAGAAAGAGAAATGATCTCCTTAGAAAGGAGGTGATCCATCCGCACGTTCCCGTACGGATACCTTGTTACGACTTCACCCCAATCGCCAATCACACCCTCGGAACATCCCTCCTTACGGTTAGGCCTGTTACTTCAGGTGCAACCAACTCTCGTGGTGTGACGGGCGGTGTGTACAAGACCCGAGAACGTATTCACCGCAACATAGCTGATTTGCGATTACTAGCGATTCCAACTTCATGTACTCGAGTTGCAGAGTACAATCCGAACTAAGAATAGTTTTATGAGATTAGCTTACCCTCGCAGGTTTGCAGCTCTCTGTACTACCCATTGTAGCACGTGTGTAGCCCAGCGTATAAGGGGCATGATGACTTGACGTCATCCCCACCTTCCTCCTGCTCATCGCAGGCAGTCTCGCATGAGTCCCCAACTTAATGATGGTAACATACGAAAGGGGTTGCGCTCGTTGCGGGACTTAACCCAACATCTCACGACACGAGCTGACGACAGCCATGCACCACCTGTCACCAAGTTCCTCCGAAGAGGCACGAAAACATCTCTGTTAACTTCTTGGGATGTCAAACGCTGGTAAGGTTCCTCGCGTTGCGTCGAATTAAACCACATGCTCCACCGCTTGTGCGGGTCCCCGTCAATTCCTTTGAGTTTCATACTTGCGTACGTACTCCCCAGGCGGATTACTTATCGCGTTAGCTTGGGCGCTGAGGTTCGACCCCCAACACCTAGTAATCATCGTTTACGGCGTGGACTACCAGGGTATCTAATCCTGTTTGCTACCCACGCTTTCGCGCTTTAGCGTCAGTATCTGTCCAGTAGGCTGGCTTCCCCATCGGCATTCCTACAAATATCTACGAATTTCACCTCTACACTTGTAGTTCCGCCTACCTCTCCAGTACTCTAGTTTAGCAGTTTCCAACGCAATACGGGGTTGAGCCCCGCATTTTCACATCAGACTTACTAAACCGCCTAGACGCGCTTTACGCCCAATAAATCCGGATAACGCTTGCGACATACGTATTACCGCGGCTGCTGGCACGTATTTAGCCGTCGCTTCTTCTGTTGGTACCGTCACTGACTTCTTCCCAACTGAAAGCACTTTACATTCCGAAAAACTTCTTCGTGCACACAGAATTGCTGGATCAGACTTTTGGTCCATTGTCCAATATTCCCCACTGCTGCCTCCCGTAGGAGTAAGGGCCGTGTCTCAGTCCCCTTGTGGCCGTTCACCCTCTCAGGCCGGCTACCCATCATCGTCTTGGTGAGCCGTTACCTCACCAACTAACTAATGGGACGCAAAGCTCTCTCACAGCGCATATAGCTTTCATAACCAGTTCATGCGACCCAGTCATAATATCCGGTATTAGCATTCGTTTCCAAATGTTGTCCCAGTCTGTAAGGCAAGTTCTTTACGCGTTACTCACCCGTCCGCCACCTTCACCCGAAGGATCAAGTAGACTTGCATGTGTTAAGCATTCTGTCAGCGTTCATCCTGAGCCAGGATCAAACTCTTCGTTCAATCTATTTACTCAGTTTTTTTAACTGATTGTTTACACCTATTTATTGTTTGTTGATTTTTTCATCTCTCTCTATTCTGTTGTTAATGTCCTTTTTTATTGCTTTTCTTTTCTGCTCCCTTTTCTCGTGGACAAGGATTATAATACCATAATTAATACTTTCCGTCAACAATTTTTTTACATTTTTCAAAGTATTTTATTTTTATATTAATGAGCTATTGATTTCATTGAATTCCTTGAAATAAAAAAAACTGACCCAAATCCATTTTAATAAGATTCTCAGCCAGCATTTTTTATTTTTCAATAAATTATTTTTTATATGATGGAATTATTTCCTCTTCTTCATCATATCTTGAATCCATAACACTATTTCTATCTTTATATTCAAATACAAATTTTTTATTTTTAGGAATAGTACAGAATACTTTCTCTCCTGGATTTACTATTTGTCCCTCTTGAATATATACAGCTCCACTGATATAATCTAATATTCTTTGCGAATCGCTTGCATCTAAGTCATAAAGATTTATGTGGACTATTCTATCTTTCTTTATATGTTCTATACATTTCATGCAATCTTCAAATCTAGTTGGTTTAACAAAAACTATATTGACATCCATATCCATATCTTATCTCCTCTTAATCATTTAGTACTTATATATTTAAGGATACTATTTTATTTATATTTTTTCAACCTATTTATTTTTTTATTTTTACAATGCCAGGAACATTAAAATTTTTTCCTTCATATCTTAAAGAAGCAGCTTCTTCACCAATATAATTTGTTACAACTGCGCTTCCTACTCTTTCTTCTTCATATCCTAAAATTTCTCCTCTATATTCTATTGGAGCACCTATTTTATAAACTTCCATTTCAGTTCCTATTTTTAAATTACTATTAGCCCCTGAATTAATTATTATATTATTTCCAGATTTTTTAACAATACTTGCACTCCAAGGCATTGAGTCTAATTTTTTTACTATTTTTTCTACTCCTTGTATTACTGCTGCTCTAAATGCTTCTTCTTCCAATGAAGTATATGAGCCATAAGTTCCAGCTCCAAGTACAGTTCCGAAAGTAACACTAGAACTTCCTTCTCCAGTTTCAATCCAAACTTTTCCATTAGTTACATCTATTACCTTTAACTCTATAACAACTTCTGCCTTTTGTTCCTTACTCTTTGAAAATAAAGATTTATTTCCTGTAGTATTTAATGCGTACTTTGTTACACTTCCTATTACTATAAAATCTGTATCAAGGAACTTTTGTTTAGATAATAGTGATTTTTCTCCTAAAGTATTAGAAAATGCTAATTCTTCCATAACAGAATCTAAGTCACTTCTTTCTAACACATTAAATCTTCCAGAATTTGAGAATTCAGAAGCAAGAATATCTTTTGTTGTTATGTCTGTTCTCTGTGTTCCAAATCTTGAATAATTTTTTACTTTCCCTATAACCACTCTTCTTTTAGGAAGGGTATTTTCTTTTAAAGTGCTGTATTCTCTCAAACTAACTACTTTATCATCTTTTTTTATATTGCTTTCTACTCCTGTTTTTCCACAAGATAAAAGAAGAAGGGATACAAAAATCATTCCTATAATATTTCTTGATTTCATTTTTCACACTCCTTATAGTTTTTCCAAAATCATTCTAACAATTTCTTCAGCTGAAAGTTCACTCGTAAAACCAGAAGCTTTGAGATGCCCGCCACCACCAAATATTCCTGCTATGGTATTCACATCTATATCATGCTTACTTCTCATACTTCCTTTAATAACTCCTATTTTATCTTCTCGTAAAAACAAAGATACTTCCGCCTTTTCATATGATACTAGGTTTTCTACTATTTCTTCTGTATCTTCTTTTCTTCCGCCATTTTTCATAAAATCTTCATTAGAAAGGTAAAAATAAGCCAGTTTCTTTTCTTCATCAAATTTCATTTCATACATAGCTTGACCTAAAAATTTTATTGCAGCCATACTTTTAGTATTTAAAAATTCTCTGACTATTTTAGAATTATTAACCCCTAACTTGACCAAATATCCTGCCATCTTAAATGTTTCCTCTGTTACATTATCATGCTTAAAATTTCCTGTATCATTTACAAGTCCAGTGTAAAGAGCCTCTCCTATATTTATATCTATTTCCACATTTAAAAATTTTAAAAATTTATATATTATTTCACTTGTAGAAGAAACATTTTCTACATAATTGATATCTCCATATCTTGGGTTACTGATATGATGATCAATATTTATTGTAAATACATTTTTTATGACTTTTTCAATATCCCCAATTCTACCTAAAGCAGCACTATCAACACATATGGCAAGATCCATATCATATTTTTTATTTTCATCATATGTTTCTGCTCTTTTTTCTAGTTCTAAAAACTTTACTCTGTCAGGGGTTTTATCCTGAAGAACAAATCTTACTTCACAATTATCATTAAATTTTTCAATACCAGATAATAAAGCTAATCCAGCACCTATTGCATCCCCATCAGGATTTACATGAGCAGTTATAAATATTTTTTTACTCTTTGCTATTTTATTTTTTATATCTAAAAAATTATCCAAATTTCCCTCCTGATTAAGCCTCTAAAATTTTTCTTTCTTCTTCAGTCATTCTTTTTAATCCTTCTTCATAAAGTTTTTCTGGATCATGACCAAGCATTATTGCCATAAGATTCATAACAGCTATCTCTACCATTGCAGCTGCATTTCTTCCAGAGGAAATATATAGTATTACTTTAGGTATTTTGTTTCCTAATATCTCTGATGAAGTACTTTGATAATCTACAGATGTGAGATAGTTATCTCTTTCCTGTTCTTTTAATTCTATTATAATATCTAATTTTTTATTTATTCTTACAGCACCTAATCCATATAAAGTCTTTATATCTATTATCCCTAATCCTCTTATCTCCATGAAGTATGGAAGTTTAGCTGCCTTACCTATTATATCGCCACTTACATCTTTTACAAATTTTACCATATCATCAGCTATTAGTCTATGACCTCTATGAATAAGTTCAAGTGCAGTTTCACTTTTCCCTATTCCACTTTTTCCTACAAGAAGCACTCCAAATCCATATAATTCTAAAAATACACCATGAAGTGACAAATTAGGGGTAAAATATGTTTCTAAAAAACCATTAAAATTCGCTATCAACTGAGAAGATTTTTTATATGGACTTCTGCATAATATGAGATCTTTTTCTTTTACCAGTTCAAAAAAGTATTGAGGCATTTCAGCATCAGATGTAAGAACTATTATAGGAAAATGAAATTCCAGATATCTTTTTAGATTTTCTATTCTTTTTTCTTCAGATAAACTTTCCAAATATTTAAATTCTACTTTTGAAAAAAGCTGAACTCCAGTATATCCTTCATCTTCATACATATCAACATATCCTGATAATGCTAAAGATGGCCGATGGATTCCTGTTGTTTTTACATATGTATTATCTAATTTTTCTTCTCCATGTAAAACTTTTAAGTTAAATTCATTTTTTAATTTTCTAACTGGAAGCAGTTTATCATTATTCATATCACTATCTCCTTGTTTTACTCTATTTGCTGCTATTATTTTTTTGGATTCTTCCATAAAATATTCAGCTGAATTTACTCCCATCATTTTTAATCTATAATTTAAAGCTGCTGTTTCTAAAATTATTGCAAGATTTCTTCCTTTTCTTACAGGTACTGTTACTTTCGGAATTTTTTCTCCTAAAAATTCTTCATGTACTTCATCTAAACCAAGTCTGTCATAAAACTTTTTTTCATCCCATTCTTCAAGCACTACAAGCATATCTATTCTTTTCATTTTTCTTGTTGCTTTTATTCCAAACTGAGTAGTTACATCTATTTTACTTCCATCTCTATTATTTACTATAAAAAAATGACTGTCCATTATAGTCTTATCAAAACGATTATACCCTTCTAAATCATTCTCAGCCACTCTTTTTATAATAAGATTATTATCAGTTATGAGTTTATGCCCTCTTTCTAAAAGTTCTATAGTTACTCCAAGTTTTGCATCTTCATATCCAGTAAGCATTACTCCTACTCCAAGTATTTCAAGGAGCATATAACCATTAATCATTTTTTCTTCAGCTAATTCTTTAGATAAAAAGAATTTTAATTCTCTTATAGTTTTAGAAGTTCTCATAGGGCTTTTCAATATAGTTTTATTATTCTTTTTAGCAGCCTCTACCATTTCTTTTGTAACTTTTGTTTCTCCAGTTATAATAAGAGCTGGAAAATTATATGTAAAATATTTATTCCACATATCAGATTTTTTTTCTGAAGATAATTTATCTACAAACATAGCTTCTTTTTTTCCGAATATATGAAGATACTTATTCAATTCATCTCCATCCTCATCAAAAAAACCTATCAATTCATACCCTATCTGATATAGGCTTGGAGTATTTATTTCAAAATCAAGATTTCCTTCATTTATCAAATCCATATTAAAATGTTCCATTATATCTCTTACTATAATATTTTCTTTATACTTTCTAACTCTATTCAAATACTATTCCTCCTTGAAATTCTTCTGATATTTCATTTTCAGGCACAGTTTTTTTTAACTTATCAAAATTTTGCTGATAATCCTTATCTAGATAAAAATTTTCTTTTCGCAGTAAAAAAGAATCTCTCACTTCTTTATTGATAATCTTTTGTCCATATTCAAGATTTTTCTTACTTCTCTTATATTCTTCATACATCTTATACTCATAAAATATAAAAACTCCCAAAATTGAAATTTTTATTAATATTCCTAAAGTATTTACTTTTCTACCCATTTATTTCCTCTTTAAATTTACTTAAAAGATAAAAAGATCCACATATAAGAATTATTTTTTTATTCAAAGATAAAGCCTTTTTATAAGCTTTTATCAAATCATTTTCTATAGTGCATCCTTCTGTATCTGAAAGTTGTTTGTATATTTCCTCTCCAGAAACTCCTCTTGGATTTTCGGCAAGAGATGTCAATATTAAAGTTGATGAAACACTTTTTAAAATCTTCAGCATACTCTTTGTATCCTTATCTTTTAATATAGATACAATAGCTACTACCTCTTCTGGTTTATAACCTTTTTCTATTACTTTTTTTAGCTCTATCATTCCATCTGGATTATGAGCTCCATCCAATACTACAAGAGGATTAGTACTGTATCTTTCAAATCTGCATTGCCATATTACTTTCTTACTTGCTTTCTTTATTATCTCTTTCAATACTCCTAACTCTAATGCTGCTTCATAAGCACAAAGAAAATTTTTAAATTGATAATCTCCAAACAGAGAAAACTCAAAAATCTCTCCATCTATTTTTATTTCTGTTATAAATCTTTCAAAATCAAGTCTTTCTTCAGCAGATTTATATTTTTCTAAAACATTAACTACTTTTGCTCTTTCTTCATTTATAGCTTTCAAAAATTCATCATTATTATCTGCTACTATTACTTTAGGACACTCTTTTATTATTCCTGCTTTTTCTCTGGCTATTTTATAAATAGTATCTCCTAAATATTCAGTATGATCCAAAGTAACATTAGTTATTATACATAAATCTGCTTTAGTTATATTAGTAGCATCAAATCTGCCACCCATACCAGTTTCAAGCACTACATAATCCACTTCTTTGTCCTGAAAATATTTGAACATCATAGCAGTTGTAACTTCAAAAAATGTTGGTTTTATTTTGATATTTTCTATAGCTTCTTTAACTATCTCATAATAATGAGCTATATCTTCATCTGAAATATCTTCTCCATCTGCTCTTATTCTCTCATTAAATTTCAATATATGAGGAGAAGTGTATTTTCCTACACTATAACCTGCTTCAAGTAATATAGTTTCTAAAGTTGTAGCAGTTGAGCCCTTTCCATTAGTTCCAGCTATATGAATTATTTTATATGAATTTTGAGGATTTCCCAATTCTTCACATATTTTTTTTATATTTTCTAATCCTAATTTTATTCCATGCATTGAGTATGAATAAAGTTCATCTAATAATTCATTTATATTCATTTTCATCTCTCCAATAATTTCATTAAAGTCTGTTTAATATCCCCTCTATTATAGTTTTTGAATTTTTAGCTGCCAATTTTACAAATTCAGGAAAGTCAACTTTTGCATCATGATTAGCTTTATCAGATATTGCTCTTATTATAAGAAAAGGCATATTAAATATATGACATACATGGGCTACAGCTGCTCCTTCCATTTCTGTACAATCAGCTTCAAATGTATCTCTTAGCCACTTTATTCTTTCTATTGATGCAACAAATTCATCTCCACTTACTATACGTCCCACACACACTCTATATTTTCCAAATTCTTTTTCAGCCACATTGCAGGCTATATCAACCAAGTTTTGGTCTGCTTTAAATATATAAGTATCCATTCTTGGTATCTGCCCCAATTCATATCCAAAAGCTGTACTGTCAAAATCATGTTCTATAAGATCGTTTCCTATAACTATATCTCCTATATTAATATTAGGATTTACTCCTCCTGCCACACCTGTAAACAACACTTTATCTACTTTGAAATGATTAATTATAAGTGTAGCACATATTGCAGCATTTACCTTTCCTATTCCACCTTCAACTAATACTACATCTTTTCCTAAAAGTTTACCATTAAAAAATTCAAGGTTTCCAATTTTTTCAGATTTTATATCACTCATTACAGCTTTTAATTCTACTACTTCTTCATTCATTGCACCTATTATACCTATTTTCATTACTTCACCTCTATGATTTTAATTATTTTATTTCTATTTTTTCTAAAATTATAACACAGGAACTTATTCTAAGCAATTATAATACCAAATTTTGATTTTTATGTTATAGATTTTAAGCTATTCCAAATAAGTTCTATCTTTATAATTTTATTTGAAATATATCAAATATTTGTATTCTTCAATTCTTTCCCTCTATAGCATTTTTTTATCTGTGTGTTAACCCTTTCTTTTATCTTGTTATTATTTTAAAAAATAAAAAAAGCTGTCAATAGACAGCAATATCAATTGAATTACTTCTTAAACTTTCCATTTTTTCATAATAAATTTCTTCTATATCTTCATTACCATATATTATTTCTCCAAACAGTTCTCCAGTTTCAATTTTCCACCTTTGTAATAACTTTTATTTTCTCCATTTTTATCCTGTATTACATAGAATTTATCATTTTCATATTTCTCTATGAATATTCCACTATACGGTTTTTCTTCATTAATTACATATATTATTCCGTCCCTCATTTCCTGTTTTGAAATATCTTCAGCTCTTTTTTTATAACAACTTGTTAATTAAGAATATAATTAATATAAATATAACTTTTTTCATAAATCAGTCCTCTGTAAATGTCAGTATTTTTATTATACCATATGCTTCTTTTGCTCAACAATATTAATACAAATAAAATAAATATATAGTCTATTAAACTATAAAAAGGAACAAGTTAAGTATAATATGTTTTTATATAATAACTTAGCTAATAGTTTATAAATTATGTATTGAAAATTAGTAATTTTAATGAAAACAAGGATTTTAATAGACTCATTTACCTTTTTGATATTTTATGTTATAATGTTTCTGCTAAAATAACAATTTTACTATAGGAGATAATTTCATGATATATAGAATACAATATTGGATAATTATGTTTTTTAGATTTATTATCCTCCTCTTTCCTGAAAATACTAGATTTAAATTTGCAGAATTTTTAGGTTGGTTTGGATATAAAATAGTAAAAAAAAGAAGAGAAATAGCTCTTGCTAACCTTAAACTTGCTTTCCCAGAAAAGAGTGAAGAAGAAAGAGAAAAAATTGCTCTTGAATCTTTTAAAATAATGTTAAAAGCTTTTTTATGCACTTTATGGTTTGGAAAATATCTAAATGAACCTGGCAGAGTAAAAATTGAAAATATAGAAATTTTACATAAAGCTGCTGCTGAAAATAAAGGCGTTGTAGTTTCTACACTTCATTTAGGTAATATGGAAGCTACTGTAAAAGCTGGAGAAGGTTACAATATTACTACTGTTGCTAAAAAGCAAAGAAATCCATATCTTGATAAGTTTATAACTGAAAGTAGAAAAAATGATCTCAATCTTACAATTTTAAAAAAGAGTAAGAGAACAAGCAGAGAGCTTATAGAAAGACTCAACAATAAGGGAATAATTGCATTATTCAGTGACCATAGAGATAAAGGAGCCATTGTTAATTTCTTTGGAGAAAGCACTAAAGCTCCTACTGGTGCTGTTTCAATTGCATTAAAATATGATATTCCATTTGTATGGGGATATAACATTATGCACAAAGACAACTCTTGCACAATAAAAGTTGTAGAACAGGTAGAATTTATCAAAACTGATAATTTTAAAGAAGATGTGCAAGTAAATACACAGCTTCTTATAACTAAAATGGAAGAAGTAATCAGAGAATATCCAGAACAATGGATGTGGTTTCATGATAGATGGAATTTATACAGCCAGCTTCATAAAAAAAATAAAAAATAAAGTATTATAAAATGAGCCTGAATAATAATCAGACTCATTTTATTTATCAAATTTTAAAAATTATAAATATAATCCATGATTATATTTCCTGCAGCATCTAAATCTTTTTCTCTTACATCTTCTATTGGATTATGACTTATTCCATCTATGCATCTCACAAAAAGCATTCCCATATCAGCAATATTTGCCATTTCTTGTGCATCATGTCCAGCTCCGCTTGGAAGTTTAAAAATAGGAGTATTCTGCCTTATAAAACTTTTTTCTAAATCTTTTATTACTTTTGAACTACAAGCTGTTTCCATTATTTCATTAGTCATTTTTATTGAATATACCATTTTTTTACTTTCAGTTACTTCTTTTATTATATTCTCTATTTTTTTCATAGTATCTATTAATATCTTATTTTTCATTGCTCTTATATCTATTGTGAATTCCGTTTCTCCTGGTATTACATTTACTGCTCCAGGAATAACAGATATTTTTCCAAAAGTTAAAACCATTTCCCCCAGTTCTTCTGCAAGTTTTGTACTTTTATATATTATTTCAGCCATTACAGCTACTGCATCCTTTCTCATTTTCATAGGAATAGTTCCTGAATGCCCTGCCTGTCCTTTTATATTTATCAAATACCTGTTGCAAGATTGAATAGCAGTTACTATTCCTACAGATAGATTCTCATACTCTAAAACTGGTCCCTGCTCTATATGCACTTCTAAAAAAGTATCTATATCCTCTCTTTTAAATTTACATTCATCTATTTTTTGAGGATCAAATCCATATTTTTTCATAGCATCATTAAGTTTCTTTCCTTTATATTCCAATTCCAAAAGAGATTCTTTAAAAGTTCCAGCTATTGCTTTGCTTGTTAGGCAAGCTGCTCCATAAGTGGTTCCTTCCTCATATGCAAATGATATTATTTTTATATTACAATTTAATTCTTCATATTTTTTAAGAAGATTTTTTATACATACTATTGGAAGTATCACTCCAAGTATACCATCAAATTTTCCTCCATCTTCTACACTGTCTTGATGTGATCCCATCACAAGAGTCTTTGCTTTTAAATTATTACTTTTATATTCTCCAATAAGATTCCCTACTCCATCTATTTTTGTTGTAAGCCCTATTTCTTTCATCCAATTTTCTATAATATTTCTGGCTTCTAAATATTCTTTTGTCAGATATAGTCTTGTTACTCCTTTAGATGGTTCGCTTATCTTACTTAATATATTTAATTTATCTAATATTTCTTTACCTATATTCAAAATATTCTCCCCCTTTATTGTTAAAAAAGAGAACAACTAAAAAGCTAGAATAAATCTTAGAAATCTCTATATTAGAAAAATTCATGGAATTAACAAAGTAAGTAAATCATAAAAAACAATACTCTGTTAATATTTTATTTTTACAAATAAAATTAATAATAAATTTTTCTATTAAAAAATTCTAAATCTATATTTCTATATTATTAGTCATTCTCTTTTATTCTACTGATTAATCATTTAATTTAAGAACTGAAACGAATGCTTCCTGAGGAATTTCAACATTTCCTATGCTCTTCATTCTTTTCTTTCCTTCTTTTTGCTTTTCAAGAAGTTTTTTCTTTCTTGTTATATCTCCACCATAACATTTAGCTATAACGTTCTTTCTAAAAGCCTTTATAGTTTCTCTTGCTATAACTTTTGATCCCAAGGCTGCCTGAATAGGTATTTCAAATTGCTGTCTTGGTATAACCTCTCTAAGTTTTTCGCAAATAGCTCTTCCTCTAGAATAAGCCCCATCTCTATGAGCAATAAATGAAAAAGCATCTACTGGTTTACCAGATACAAGTATATCAACTTTTACAAGGTCTGATTCTTTATATCCTACAAGTTCATATTCAAATGAAGCATAACCTTTAGTTCTTGATTTTAATTTATCATAAAAATCAATTACAATTTCAGCTAGTGGCAATTCATAAGTAAGAAGTGATCTAGTATCATCTATAAAGTCCATACCTATAAAAATTCCTCTTTTCTCCTGACAAAGCTCCATTACATTTCCTACATACTCTTTTGGTACTATTACTTTTCCTCTTATGAAAGGTTCCTCTACAGATAATCTTCCTTTTCCAGGATCTGGAAATTCACAAGGATTGTCTATAACAAGAACATTCCCTTTATCCATATTAACTTTATATTCAACTGATGGAGTTGTTGAAATAAGATCTATGTCATATTCTCTCCTTAATCTTTCAACAATTATTTCCATATGCAAAAGTCCTAAAAATCCACATCTAAATCCAAAACCTAGAGCTAGTGAAGTTTCTGGTACATATGTAAGAGAAGCATCATTCAACTGTAATTTTTCAAGAGCATCTCTTAAATCTTCATAATCATCTGTAAATAATGGATAAATTCCGGCAAATACCATTGATTGAGCTGGTTTAAATCCTTCCAATGGAAACATACAAGGTTCTTTAGCATTAGTTACTGTATCTCCAACTCTCGTATCATGAATAGTTTTTACACCTGTAATTATGTATCCAACTGATCCTGAAGTAAGTCCTTCTGTTGATTTCATTGTTGGTGAAAATACTCCAACCTCTAATACATCAAATTCTTTTTCAGTAGACCAGATTTTTATTTTATCTCCTTTTTTTATAGACCCATCTAAAACTTTTACATATGTAATAACTCCTCTATAGTCATCAAATTTAGAATCAAAAATCAATGCCTTTAATGGAGCTTCTTCATCATATGCTGGAGCTGGTACTTTAGCTACTATTGCTTCTAATAAATCATCTATTCCTATACCTGTTTTTCCAGAACACATTACAGCATCATCTGCTGGAAGGCCTATTATATCTTCTATCTCATGTTTTACTTTTTCTGGATCAGCTGCTGGAAGATCAATTTTATTAATTACTGGTACTACTTCCAGATTATTTTCTATGGCTAGATATACATTGGCTAGTGTTTGAGCTTCTACTCCCTGAGCTGCATCAACTACAAGAAGGGCCCCTTCACAGGCTGCCAGCGACCTAGATACCTCATAAATAAAATCCACATGCCCTGGAGTATCTATAAGATTTAATTCATATTCTATCCCATCTTTTGCTTTATAGTATAAAGTAACAGCTTGAGCCTTTATTGTTATTCCCTTTTCTCTTTCCAAATCCATAGAGTCAAGAAGCTGCTCTTTCATTTCTCTTTTAGTCACAGTCCCTGTAAATTCTAACAATCTATCTGCTATTGTTGACTTACCATGGTCTATATGAGCAATTATTGAAAAGTTTCTCTTATGCTTTTGCAACATAAATTTCCTCCTAATTATTTTATCACTTACACAACATTATAAAAGATTATCCAAAAAAAATCAACTAAAAACGAAGTCCCTTATATGGTATAATTAATGAAAAACTATTTTTAGAAAGGAATTTTATGAATTTTAAAGTAACTGTCACAAGAAAAAAAATAAAAAATATAATAATAAAAATAAATTCTAATGGGGAAGTAGTGATATCTGCACCTAAAAGAGTTCCTCAAAAATATATAGAGCAGCTGATTATGCAGAAAGAAAAATGGATAATAGAAAAAATAAATTCTATCAATGAGTATTATTCTAATAGAAGACCTATTTCTTATGCAAATGGTGACAAAATTTTCTATCTTGGAAAAAAATATATCCTGGAAGTTATTCCATCTGAGAAAAATTTTATAGAACAGGATGAAGAAAAAATATATATTTATTGTAAAAAAACTGAATCAGCTGACGAGAAAAAAAAGATTCTTGAAAAATGGTTTAGAGAAAAAATTTCTATTATTTTAGAAAATCTTACTATAGATATAGGAAAAAAAGTTGGTTTTCTTCCTGAAGAAATAAAAATAAGAAGTATGAAAAGCAGATGGGGTTCCTGCAATACTACAAGAAAAATAATCACATATAATCTTCATCTCGTAGAAAAACCTATTTCTGCTATTGAATATGTAGTTTTACATGAACTTTCACATATTCCATATCCGCATCATCAAAAAGAATTTTGGAATTTTGTAGAGAAATATATGCCTGACTGGAAATTAAGAAAAAAGATTCTGAATAATAAAGCGTAATATTTACGTAAAGAATACTTTTAAAAAAAGAAAAAATAATGTATACTTAAATAGATATCTATATAGCTTTAATTATAAATATCTAAATTTATAGTTTTAAATATAAATTATGTTTTTGGAGGATATATGCTGTTAAAAAATAAAAGATTTTGGCCTTTATTTATAACTCAATTTTTTGGAGCTTTTAACGATAATATGTTAAAAACCGCTATCATGGCTTTTATTACTTATAATCTTACATTAAACAGAGATCATGAAGGAATGCTGCTGAATTTTATTTCTATTCTCTTCATTCTTCCTTTTTTCTTTTTATCTGCTACAGCTGGTCAGTTAGCTGATAAATACCACAGAGATAAAATTGCTAAAATTTTAAAATGTGTAGAATTTATACTGATGATTTTAACTGCTGTTGCTGTTTTTTTTAAGTTTTATTACGGACTTATCATTATACTATTTTTTATGAGTATACAGTCTGCTTTTTTTGGCCCTGTTAAATATTCCATTATTCCTCAGCATCTTGAAGAATGTGAATTAATAGAAGGAAATGCCATAATAGATGGAGCTACATATTTTTCAATATTAATGGGAACTATATTAGGAGCTCATATTACTTCTCCTAATATAACTGTTGGAATACTTGTATTCTGCTCTTTGCTTGGTATGCTCAGCAGTTTTAAAATACCATCTGCTCCAGCTCCAAGACCTGATTTATCCATGAGTTTCAACATATTTAAAACTATAAAGCTGACATTAAAAAAAATATCTGAAATAAGAAGTATTTATATAACTATTTTAGGGCTTTCATGGTTTTGGGCACTTGGTGCAGTTATTCTTACTCAGCTTTATCCTATGTGCAGTGATTTATTAGGACTTTCAAGAAATGCTGTTGCTGTATTTATGTTTATATTTTCTTTAGGTATGGCCGCTGGAACTTTTGTATGTACAAAAGTTATGAGAGGAATTGTCCATCCTACATTTGTTCCTTTAAGTTCTATTGGGATTGGGATTGCTACTTTTTTCCTTTATCTTTTTACTAAAGATTATATTACTCCTGACAGTCAAATAAGAACAGTTGCATTTTTTAAATCAATTCCAGGAATAAAAATATCTTTTATATTGTTTTTCCTTGCTTTTTTTGGTGGAATGTATATTGTTCCTTTAAATGCTTTTTTACAAAATAAAGCACCTAAAAAATATCTTGCTACTATCATAGCTGGAAATAATATAATGAATGCTGTTGGAATAGTAATTTTCTCTGCTCTTGTCCTTGGTCTTTTTAAGATAGGTTTTATTATATCAGATATATTTTTCTTAATATCTATCATTTGTCTATGTGTATCTCTGTATATACTTACTATTATTCCAGATGCTCTCCCTAGGTCTATGGCACAGAGTATTCTGTCTCTAATATTTAAAATGGAGGTTACTGGACTTGAAAATTATGAAAAAGCTGGAAAAAGAGTTCTTATAATAGCAAACCATACATCTTTATTAGATGGACTGCTTGTTGCTTCATTCATGCCAGAAAAATTGATATTTGCAATTAACACAACAATTTCTAAAAAATGGTGGATCAGAATATTTAAACCAGTGGTAAAGTTATATCCAATTGATCCTACAAACCCTTTGGCATTAAAACAGCTTATTAATGAATTAAAAAATAATGAAAAATGTATTATATTTCCAGAAGGAAGGATAACTGTAACAGGTTCTTTGATGAAAGTGTATGAAGGAGCTGGAGTTGTTGCTTTAAAAGCTAATGCTAATATTTTACCTATTAGAATAGATGGTGCTCAATATTCAAAATTTTCATATTTAAAAACTAAATTTAAAACTAAATTATTTCCTAGAATAAAGATTACTATGCTTCCACCAACTAAAATAAAATTATCTGAAGGAGATAAAGGAAGTGCAAAAAGGGAAAAAATTGGAGATCAACTTTATGAAATCATGACTTCTATGATTTTTAAATCTTCTCCAGTAAAAGAAAATATTTTCAAGTCATTATTAAATGCTGTTAAAATACATGGTAAAAAACATATAATTGTAGAAGATATTGCCAGACAACCAATGAGTTATAAAAACTTTATATTAAAATCATATGTTATTGGAGAAGCTGTAAAAAGAAATTTCAAAGAAAAAAATATTGGATTAATACTTCCCAATTCCATAATAAATGCTTTAGTTTTCTTTGGATTACAGTCTAATGGTAAAATTCCTGCTATGATTAACTTTACACAGGGAAAAAGCCAAATATTATCCTGTATAAAAACTGCTGAAATATCAACAGTCATCACAGCTAAAAGAATGATAGAAATGCTTCAATTAGAAGATCTTATTAAAACTTTAGAAGAAAATGGAGTAAAAATTATTTATTTAGAAGAATTTCAAGCAAAAATAAATCTGTCTACAAAATTATCTGGATTTTTTAATTACTTTTTGAAAAAAATTCCTCAAACAAATTATAATGATCCTTGTACTATTCTTTTCACATCAGGATCTGAAGGAATTCCAAAAGCTGTACTTTTAAGTCATGAAAATTTACAGGCAAACAGATTTCAAATGTCTTCATTATTTTCTTTCACAAGTCAGGATATTATGTTTAATGCACTTCCTATGTTCCATTCATTTGGACTTGGAGTTGGAACTATACTGCCGCTTCTTTCAGGAATAAAAGTATTCTTCTATCCTTCTCCTGTGCATTATAAGATAGTTCCAGAGTTAGTTTATGATTCTAATGCTACAATTTTATGTGGAACTGATACATTTTTTAATGGATATGCTAAACAGGCTAATCCTTATGATTTTTATAATATAAAATATGCAATGGTAGGAGCAGAGAAATTAAAAGATTCTACCTACTATCAATGGATGGAAAGATTTGGAGTAAGAGTCTTGGAAGGATATGGAGTAACAGAAGCCAGTCCAGTTATTGCTGTAAATACTCCTATGTATCAAAAAAGAGGAAGTGTTGGAAGGCTTTTACCTGATATAGAATATAAGCTTGAATCTGTTCCAGGAATAGAAAAAGGTGGACGATTATGGATAAAAGGTAAAAATATTATGCTTGGTTATCTAAAAGATGGAAAAATAGTTCAACCTGAAGATGGCTGGTATGATACTGGAGATATTGTAGATATTGATGAAAATAAATTTGTCACTATTTTGGGAAGAGCCAAAAGATTTGCTAAAATAGCTGGTGAAATGGTTTCTCTTACTGCTGTAGAAGAAATAATAAATGATTACATTAAAGACTTCCCTAGTGTTGTTACTTCTATTCCTGATGAAAAAAAAGGTGAACAGTTAGTTTTAGTTACAGAAAAAGATAATATCAACAGTAAAGAAATGTTAAATTATTTTAAGGAAAAGCTTTACAGTGAATTATGGGTGCCTAAAAAAATTGTTACAGTAGATAAATTGCCTTTACTTGGTACTGGAAAAATAGATTATGTAAAAGTTAAAAAAATAGCTGAAAAACAGTAGTTAAAATCTATAAAGCAAAATAAAAATCTCTTTTAGAAACTAAATAATTTCTAAGAGAGATTTTTTAATTTAGACTTTATTAAAGTTTTTCAAATCTTTCAATTCTTCCAATATGTCTTCTAAGGAAGTTTTTCCATCATTTATAGCCATAGCTATAAGTGTTCCTTCCACTATAGGTGCATCAGCTATTTTTATTTTAGCTCTATTATATTCCTCATCTAAAAATTCTATAGCCATTTCACTATTTAAAATTGAACTTCCTATATCACCAAAGATTAAAACTCCTTCCTCTGAATAGACACTTTCTATAGCTTCTTTAACAATCATAGGATCTGAGCCTAAATGATTTCCTGAGGTTCCACTTCCATTTACAACAGGAAAGTCATACTTTTTCATCTCATTGCACAGTTCAATTATTTCATTAGCAAGTTTTTTACTATGAGATACAATTACCATTCCCACCACAATAATCACTATCCTTTCAATTCATCAGTTATAGTTTTTATAATTAAATAGGATGAAACAGAACCTGGATCAAGATGCCCTATACTTCTTTCCCCCAGATAACTTGCTCTTCCTTTTGTAGCTGCTATGTCTTTTGTAGCCTCCATTCCAGACTTTGCTTTAAGTTCTGCAAATTCAAAACATTCACTGATATTTGCTCCAGCATCAGCTTTTATTTTAAAGGCTTCATAAGCAGGGATTTGAGTATCCAGCATAGTTTTTTCTCCTAATACAGCCTTTCCTCTCATTTCTATTCCCTTTATCATTTCATTCCATGTTTCAGCCATTATTTCTGGAGTTATTTCTTCCTTAGTTTTAAGATAAGCTGCTCCTTTCATCAGAGCAGTTCCATAGAGAGCTCCTGATGCTCCTCCAACACTAGATATTAATATCATTGCCATTTTATTAAATACCTCAAAAGACTGCATATTTTGCATATTTGAAAGTTCTTCTTTTACCTTTTCAAAACCTCTTGCAAGATTTACACCATGATCTCCATCTCCTATTTCTCTATCCAATTCTGTAAGGTAATCTTTATTTTTTATTATTTCTTCACTTATCTTTTCTATTACTTCCAATAATTTCATATTTTCATCTCCTAAAATCTTTTAAATGCTGGAGTATCTGCTTTAGCTTTTATAAATTCTTTCATTTCATTGTCTAATTTTGTTAAAGTTATTGAAAATCCACCCATATCTAAAGAAGTCATATAATTTCCAACAATTGTATCAATTACTTTTATATTTTTTCCTTCTAAAACTTGAAATACTCTGTTGTTAATTATAAAAAGTTCCATTAATGTAGTTTCTCCCAACCCGTTTACCAACACAGCAACTTCATCATTTTCTTTTAAATTAGACTCTTTAAATATTTTTTCTAAAATATAATCTATATGAACATTTGCTGATTGAATTTTTTCTCTGTATGTTCCAGGCTCTCCATGAATTCCAAGTCCTATTTCTACTTCATCATCAGCTAATTCAAAGCTTAATTTCCCAGTAGTTGGCACCATACATGGTTCTAATGCCATTCCAAATGTTTTTGTCATGCTAATAACTTTATTTCCTAAAACTTCTAATTCTTCTAAAGAATATCCTTTTTCTGCTGCTGCTCCAACCATTTTATGTACTAAAACTGTTCCAGCTATCCCTCTTCTTCCAACAGTATATGTGCTATTCTCTACAGCAATATCATCATCAACTACTATTTTTTTTACTTCTATTTCTTCCATTGCTGCCATTTCAGCTGCCATCTCAAAATTCATTACATCTCCACTGTAATTCTTTATTATCAATAGAACTCCAGCTCCGTTATTTACAGCTTTTACTGCTTCATAAACTTTATCAGCACTAGGTGATGTAAATACTTCTCCTGCTACTGCTCCATCAAGCATTCCATAACCAACAAATCCTGCATGTGAAGGCTCATGTCCACTTCCTCCTCCACTAATTAAAGCTACTTTTCCCATTTTTTTATTTTTTCTTACTATAACTGGTAAATCTTTTACTCTTTCCAGATATTCTGGATAAGCTTTAAGCATTCCATTAACCATTTCTTCTACAATGTTCTCTGGCTCATTAATCATTTTCTTCATAAAATTTACCTCCTGAATTTTTATAAAAAAAGCTTAAAATAATCTTCTCATACTTCTATAAGAAAATTACTTTAAGCTTCTCCATTCACATAGCTTTATTCATTTATTAAATTTTAATCTATTTTAACTTCTTTGTCAACGTATTTGATATTTTAAAACATTTCCTTTAACATTTTTAAAGCAGTTACTGTAGTTACGATAAGAAATACAGGTTTTATAAATTTGCTTCCCTTACTTATTGCACATCTTGAACCACATTGAGCTCCCAACAGCATTATTATTGAAATAGGTATACCATAAAGAAAATATACTTTTCCACTGATTCCAAAAACTAAAAGACTTGTAAAATTTCCAACTAAATTTAAAATTTTGGAATCTCCATTAGCTTCTACAAAATCATATCCAAATATTTTCATCATAAAAAATACTAAAAATGATCCAGTCCCAGGTCCTAAAAATCCATTGTAAAATCCTATAACAAAAGCCATTATCATTCCTTTGGTAACATTTGATTTAGTCAGTCCTGTAAATGTACTTTCATGACCCATTTTTTTATTAGTCAGTGTATATGCAAGTACTACTATCAAAGCTGTAAATACTATATAATTAATATATTGTGGTTTTGTTCCTATTATAAGTTTTACTCCAATAAATGCTCCTACAAACGAAAATGGAGCTAATTTTTTCATAAGATCCCAATTAACTTTTCCAGATTTTGCATAATTTATGCTGCTTCCTACACCAGAAAAAAATCCTGATAATTTATTTGTTCCTAGAGCAATATGAGGTGGTAATCCTGATGCTAAATAAGCTGGCAGTGAAATTAATCCTCCCCCTCCTGCTACTGAATCAATGAATGCTCCTATAAAACATAAACAGGCTAAAATAATAAATTCACTAGTTAAAAGCTCTTTCAGCATTAAAAATCTCCCCTTTTATTTTATCTCTTTAATTTTATCATATTTATATATTTTATTCTAGTAAAACCAAAATTATTAAATATAAAAAAATGGAGGAAATCCAACTGTTGGATTTCTCCCCATTTTAAAATATATATTACTATTTTACAGCAATAACTTCTATTTCAACTTTTACATCTTTTGGAAGTCTAGCTACTTCAACACATGCTCTTGCAGGTTTTACATCTCCAAGATATTCAGCATAAACTTCATTTACAGCTGCAAAATCATTCATATCTTTAATGAATACTCCAGCTCTTACTACATCTTTAAAAGTATATCCGGCAGCTTCAAGTATAGCTTTAATATTTTCTAGAGATTGTTTAGTCTGAGCTTTTACACAGTCAGAAACTAGAGTCATTGTTTCAGGAACAAATGGAATTTGTCCAGAAACATAAAGAGTTCCATTAACTTCTATAGCTTGTGAATATGGTCCTAAAGCAGCAGGTGCTTTTTCAGTGTGAATTATTTTTTTCATTGATTTTTCCTCCTAAATATTTTTTATTTTAATATGACAACATATTAATGCCTTTTAATTTAAAAAAGTGACCTATGTACTAATTCTCCATTATTCTTTACTTGCAGTATTTCAGCAAGTATTTCAATTGCAATTTCTTCTGGTGTTCCATTAGAAATTCTTAGTCCTATAGGCGCATATATATTATCTCTGATTTTAGAATTTTTTTCAAGGTTTTCTTTTAAATTTGTTATTTTTCTTTTACTACCTATTATTCCTATATATTTTGCTCCTCTATTTTTTACTAAATCAAGAACTTTTTCATCAAGTACATGGCCTCTTGTAGCTATAACTATATAAGTATTATCTGTTATTTCCTCATTTTTAAGTATTTCATCAAAATTGCCTAAAGTCAGTTCAGGCATATCTCTTTTTAATTCTTCTCTATCATCTATTATTTTTATGTCAAACTCCAGATTTTTCCCTATATTAAAAAGTTTTTGACCAATATGACCTGCTCCACATATTAAAAGTTTTGGAGGTGGAACAAAAACTTTTATAAATCCTTTCATACTTCCTCCACAATTCATGCGAAGTTCGTCATCAGTGGTAAGATTATATGAAAACTCTTTACTTTCTCCAGAATTTATAAGTTCTCTTGCATTTTGAATAACTTTATACTCTATATTGCCACCACCTATAGTGCCTATAATACTATCTTCAAATACTCCCATCATTGCTCCAGACTTACGTGGAGTAGAGCCAACAGCTTCTGTTACCATTACTAATGCCACTCTTTTCCCTTGAGATATCCTTTTATATGCCTCACTTAATATTTTTTCTTCTATCATATCATACTCCCTTTATCTTTTTCAAATAAAGAACAGCTTCCAATACAGCTCCGCCTATATTCCTAGCCTTATCTGAAATAGTGAAACAATTTTCCTTTTCTTCTATTCGTGGATCTACATCTGCTATTTTTAATCCTTCAGAAACTTTATATCCATCTCTTATTATTCCTCTTAAAACTCCTGAAATTGGAGAATAGATATGATTCTCTCCTACTACAGCAATTATATCTCCTTTTTCTACTACACTTCCAATTTTTTCTATATTTTTTATATATCCATTAAATTCACTATAAATTACTCTTTCTTTCCCTATTCCTGCTATTATTCCTGGAATACCTGTATTAGCACTGGCAGTTCCCTCTGTTATAAGCCTTCCCAAATTATGTCCCCTCATAGTTTCAACTACTATATCTACATCTTCTGGAGCAGAAAATCCAGGACCTAAAGCGATAGTTATTGGTGCCATAGTTCTTTTAGTTCCAAAATTTTTCTTGGCAAGTATTCCATCAATTACTGCTGTGGGTTTAAGTTTTTCTATTATTTTTCCTCTTGAATCAGTCATTACAGGAATTATATTTTCTTCCCAGCATTTTTCTATTTCTTTTTCATCAGCTACATATTTAGCTCTTATACCTTCTATTTCAATTTCATTTTCATAAATAGCTTCACAAAAAGCAACTTTTCTTCTAATTGCCGATGGCTTTTCTGTTTCTAATACAAGAACTTGGAATCCGCTTCTATAAAGTTTTTGGATAGCTCCACTGGCTATATCTCCTCCACCTCTTACTACAATGATATCATTTCTTTCTTTCATAATCATTCTCTTCCTTATATTTTCTAAATTTCTTTATTTAAAGGATAATCCAGAAACCAGTTATTGTCAACCAAAATTATTTTTATAAAATTCCTAAAAATATGTTATGATATATTAAAAAGCAATAATAGTTATTTTTTAGAAAATGAGGGAATATTATGATAGATAAAATAGGAAGAGAAATAGAATATTTGAGACTTTCCATCACTGATAGATGTAATCTCAGGTGTCAATACTGTATGAGTGAAAGAAATATGAATTTTCTTCCAAAAGAGGAACTTCTTACTGTTGAAGAAATAAAAAGAATAGTAAAAATTTTCAGTAAAATTGGAATAAAAAAAATTCGTCTCACTGGAGGAGAACCTTTAGTAAGAAAAAATTTTATGGAGATACTTGAAAATCTCCATTCTATTAAAAATATTGAAGAAATAAGTCTTACAACTAATGGTTTACTTCTTGAAGAAAATTTTGATTCTCTTATAAAAAATGGAGTAAAAAAAATAAATATAAGTTTAGATACTTTAAATCCAATTTTATATAATGAAATTACAAGAGGTGGTTCATTTAATCAAGTTATTAAAAATATTTTTAAAGCATTAGACTCAGGTATAGAAAGAATAAAAATAAATATAGTACTTATTAAAGGGAAAAACGATAATGAAATTATGGATTTTGTTAAATTTAGTGAAAAATATCCAGTAGATATTCGTTTTATTGAACTTATGCCAATTGGTGAAGGAAAAAGCTTTACTTCAGTATCCAATGATGAAGTTATTGAAATAATAAAAAAAGAAAGAACTCTTTTCCCTGTAAAAGAAAGAATTGGTTCTGGTCCAGCTAAATATTTTAAAAGTTGTTTTTCAAAGGGAAATATAGGATTTATAACTCCATTATCACATAACTTTTGTGACAAATGTAATCGAATAAGATTGACTCCTGATGGATTTTTAAAATTATGTCTTCATTGGAATAAAGGAATTGATTTGAAAAGTATCACAAGAAGTAAAATAGATGATCGTGAATTGGAAAAAATTATTTTCAATGCTATATACAATAAACCTGAACATCATAATATGGATGAAGATATCAAAGAAAATATAGATAAAAGAAAAATGAATCAAATAGGAGGATAAATTTCTAAATGGGAAAAATTTTAGCTGTATGCATAAGTGAAAAAAAAGGAACTCAGAAAGTAAATATAAAAGAGGGAATATTAATAGAAAATCATGGACTTAAAAATGATGCTCATGCTGGCAATTGGCATAGACAAGTCAGTCTGCTTTCAAATGAAAAAATATCTGATTTTATAAAAAAAGGTGGAAATGTTGATCAAGGAGATTTTGGAGAAAATCTTATAGTTGAAGGAATTGATTTAGCAAAACTTCCTATTGGAACAAAATTAAAAATTAATGAGAAAATCCTACTTGAAGTCACTCAAATAGGAAAAGAATGTCATTCACATTGTGCTATATTCCACACTGTAGGTGATTGTATTATGCCTAGGGAAGGAATCTTTACTGTTGTTTTAAAAGGCGGAATAGTAAAAGTTGGAGATGAAATATCAATAGTAAAATAAAAATGACTGAATAAACAAATAAACTTATCCAGTCATTGGTCTACAATCTGAAACAGGGAGCTGAGCTCCCTGTTTTTTTAGAATCTGTACATTAAGTTTACTCCATACCTTGTTGCATCTACACTTCCTTCTTGTCTTGTTACTTCAAATCCTATGCTGTGACCCTCTCTTGTCTCATATTTAAGCTCCGCTCCTATTTTTATGATGTCCTTTACTTCCTTTGGCTTTTCAAGCTTGTAATACCCTGCATCTGTATTCTTTATCTTTGCCTTATTTGCCCCATCATATACTTTTCCCAGTTCATATTCTGCTGTTGCTTTTCCTATCAGACTGTATTTTCCTGACTGTGCATATTTATTGAATGATATATCTGCTCCTACTCCCGGTCTTACTATATACATATCTCTTGATTGTACATCCAGTTCTATTCCATCTCCGCTTTCTTTGAAATCTTCAAATTTTCCATAGCCTAAATTGAATGTTCCAAATACTCCAAGTCTTATCTTTTCACTATCCAATGGAATATCATATCTGATTTTATTTTTCCACTCCACTGTTCCTGACCAGAATTTTCCTGTATTTTCATACGTTCCGCTGCTCAGATGTATCTTTCTGTCTGTTTCATGGTGATTTACACTTATCTCTCCTTTTGTATAGTATTTCAGATTTTTACTGTCTTTAATATAGTCTTCAAATCCTACTCCTGCATTTAGTGAGTATACTGTTTCTTTTGATCCTGGATCAAAATCAAATTTAGTTTGTGTAAATCCTAGACTCCAGTTAGATACTCTTCCATATTTTGAATGGTCATATTCTTTTAAGATCATTGTTCCCAGAGATTTAGATTCATAATCCTCCACTCCTGCTCTCTTGCTCTTTGTTTCTCCTCCAGTCATGATAGCTCCTATTTTCAGAGTTTCTCTTGCATAAAGTCTGTTATTTTTCAGGTTTTCATATGATGTTGTAAATACATCATTAATATCCAGCATTCTTGTCTGAATATTTGCATATACATTTCCTCTAAGCTCATTGTCAAATGTTGCTCCAAGTTCATCTTTATCTGATATCATATCCAGCGCATCAAACATTTCCAGTTCCTTATCTGCCGCTTTTGCATAAATCGCATCAAGTCCATTTCCAAACTCTATTGCTTCTGTTCCTGAAAGAAGTTTCTTATATGGTATTTTTACCATAACTATTCTTATAAGGTTAGGATCTGTATCATCTTTCTGCAGATCTGCTATAAATGAAACTGAATGAGATATTGCTGTGATTGATCCATGATTTGGTACATTTGTTATACCATTTAGATACTGTACTGTATACATATCATGGTTGCTTCCCTGAGTTACATTCGGCAGAACTATAAACTGTCCTTTATTGAATGACTCAGCATTTATTGTTCCTATATGCCCTGCTGTACTTCCTAAAGTTATAGTTCCAAAATCAAGAGCTCCATTTACTGTTATTGTCCCTGTATTTGTAATAGTTATTCCATCTATTGAAGCTGTTGGGCCATTGATAGTTATATCTCCAACATTTGCCAGACTTCCGCTTCCTGTTATAACTCCATCTGCTCCTCCTGATAGATTTATTGTTCCTGCATTAAGAAGAACCCCTCCATTACCTAGGTATATTCCTGTTCTTCCAGAACCATTTACATTTATTATTCCATAATTTTCAGCAGTTGCCCCATAATCTACATAGATTCCTTCACTGTCTGCTCCATTTACTGTAATAATTCCTCCAGCATGGTTTTTAACTGTTGAATAATCAGTAGCTGCCATTCCTCTTGAATTTGCTCCCTTTACTGTTATTGTTCCATAGTTTTCCAGTGTTGAATTTTTAGTTGCCTGCATTCCATAAGCAAGTTTTCCATCTACCTGAACAGTTCCTCTGTTTATTCCCGTTCCACCATCATTTACTACTATTCCTACTCCATGGTCATCAGGTACATGTATATATCCAGAGGCAGAGTTTTCTACAGTTCCTGATTCTGCTGCCATTCCTACTGAAATTTTTGGTGGCAGTCCTGAGATTACAGTTGATTTTCCTGCTGTTATACTTGCATTATTTATCATAGTTCCTGATTTTGTATATAATCCTATACTATGATCGCTTAATGATAAATTAGCATTATTTATTCCTGTTCCTGAAGCAGAATATATATATGATGAATCTGTTCCTGCATTGATAACAGCTCCAGCTCCCACTAATATATTTCCAGTTTCTGTAGCTATTCCAACAGATTCTTTTCCAGCTGTTATTACTCCACTGTTATGCTGTACAGAAGTAGTTCCCGCTCCATAAATTCCAGCTGAATTATTATCTCCCACTGTTATATTTCCTGTATTTATTATCATAGTTCCATTCTTTACAAATATACCATTGGAACTATCTCCTAATACTATATTTCCAGCATTTGATGCACTTCCCTGAAGTCCATATATTCCTGTACTTTTTGCTCCTGTACTTTGAATAGAGCTACTATTTGTTACAACAGTATTTTCTCCAAATATTCCTACTGCATCTGTTCCTATTTTTATATTTCCATTGTTTGATACAGAAGTTACATTTTTACCATACATAGCTACTGCTGAATTAAGTACCAATCCTGTATATGCTCCATTTCCTACTTCTACTGATGAGTTATTTATCATTGTTCCATTCTCACCATACATCCCTATGCTGGAATCTCCTGTAAGCTGAATATTTCCGCTATTTAAAGTAGTTCCTGTTCCTGTATTGATTATTCCTTTGTTCTTTATAGTTGTTGACAGCATACTTCCTGAATAATTTATATTTCCATTATTTGTAGTGAACACTCCTATTGCTTCTGTTCCTGTTAAATCTACGTTTATTCCTGTATTCATTGCTGTATTATTATCCATATATATTCCTGTTGACTTATTCTGTACTTTCAGTTTAGCAAGATTTGTTACATTAGCGATATCTCCTGTTCCTGTAAGGAATATTCCTGTTCCCTCTGTTCCTGTTGTAACTTCTCTGTTATTGAAGTCTACTGTAGAGGCTGTATCAGAAAGTGTAAGAGCTATACTTTTATTGCTCATAACTATATCTGCTCCTGTATAGTTGATTGATCCTCCTGCGCCAAACAGTAAAGTTGAGTCTTCCCCTACTGAAGCTGTTCCACTTATATTCATAACTCCATCAGTTCCAACATAATATGCTGCTGATTTATCTCCTACTGATACATGTCCTGTTGATGTTCCAATTGCAAAATCTTCAGTATACATTCCTATTGATGTATCTCCTGTCAGATTTATTGTTCCTGCATTTGTAAGAGTAGTTCCTGCTCCTGTTCCTACCATAGCTTTTGCATTTACTACATTTCCATTGATAGTTCCAAGGTTAGAGTTAACTATTGTTGCTCCGCTATCTCCCTGCAGTCCGCTTGTTCCAACAGTTATTGCTGTGTCATTCAGCAGATTTCCTGCTGCACCTGATACAATTACATTGGCAAAGTTTATATTAAGAGGAGAACCTGATGTAAAGTGAAGATTTCCATTATCCAGATAAGCAAATACACCAGATGCTGTATTTGTTACTGTTCCTCCTGTTACATTAAGATTAGCTCCGCTTTTTACATAAAATCCTATGTTATTTGTTCCTCCTATATCTACTTTTCCTCCAGCACCTAAAGTGAATGTACTTCCCTGTTCCAGTAAAGCTCCTATTCCTCTGTCTGCTGTACTTGCAGATGTGATGTTAAGTTCTCCATTATATGTTATATTTGCTGCCACTCCTGAGTTTTCAGCAAGATATATTCCTATTGCATTTTCTCCAGTTATATTTATATTTGTTCCAAGAGTTCCTGTAATAGAAGGATCTACATATATTCCTATTGTTCTGTTTACTGAATTTGAATCTCCTGCTACAGTCATAGTTCCTGTATAACTTATGTCATTGTTTTTCAGATAAATTCCTATTCCTCCATCAATATCAAAGTTATATGCTGTATTTCCTGTTATATCTCCACTGTTTACATAAACTCCTATCTTATTTCCAACAGTTGACAGAGTTCCTGCTATAGTTCCTATATTTGTTATTTGTGAAGCTGCTCCATCTAGATAGATACCTATAGTATCATCTCCATTTAAAGTAAGTGTTCCCTGATTAGAAACTACTGCTCCATTATCTCCATAAACTCCTATTCCATCATCATTAATGGTTTGAGCTGCTGTATTTGTAAGAGAAATTCCATCAGCAAATATGCTTACAAGATTATCTCCTGTATGATTTACTGTTATATTATTCATTACTGAATTTGTTCCTTCATAATATATACCTACTCCTTTAGCAGTATTAGTATAATTTACATTCAATGTTCCTGAAGACAGCGTTGAATCCTTAGAATACAGAGCTATTCCCTGATTTCCCATAGTAATGCTTCCACCATATCCTGATAAAGTTACTGTACTGTTTTCTGCATACAGTCCTGTTCCTCCTGCACCAACAGAAATATTTCCGCCTGTCAGTACAGAACTTCCATTATCAAGTACTATTCCTATTGTTCCTGCACCAGTTTGAGATATATTTGTTCCATTAAGATTAATTATTCCTGTATTTTTTCCAACTACTGAAGTAGTCCCTGCTGCAGTTCCTGTTATGCTTCCACCATTAAGATTTACTGTTGAAGTTCCTCCATCAGCAAGTATTCCTACACCACTATTAATAGTCATTATTCCAGATGTATAGTTTATAGTTGAAGCATCCTTACCATACAGTCCAAGATAATGAGAACTTATAGTTCCTGTGTTTTCTATTACAGAACCTTTAGCAAATGCTCCTATACTTCCTCCTGAAAGAGTAGAATTAAGAGTTCCTGCATTTGTAAATGTTGCTCCATTTTCTGCATATACTCCAATTGATGATGTTCCACCAGAATTTATTATTCCTCCTGCATTGTTTGTAAATGAAGAACCTGCCTTAGTTACAATAACTCCTACAGAGTTACTTCCTGTTGCTGTTACAGTTCCTGTTGATGCAGAATCTCCTCCTTTAAAGTACATTCCATATCCATCAGCAGCGTTTACTGTTACATTTCCGCTGTTTGCTACATCTGTATCTATGAAGTATGCCCCTATTCCCTTTGCATTTAAAGTTATATTTCCACTGTTAGCAAATGGAGCCAGAGTTGAACCATACATTCCTATAATCTCATCACTTACCCCTGTGATTTCTATATGAGTTTTATTTTGTACAGAACCTGTTCCATAATATATTCCAATCGGTCTTACTGGATCTGCTCCACTCAGCGCTGTAGCTGTACTAGTCAAACTCATTGTTCCACTGTCTGCAAAAGCGCCTCCTTTATAGTAAGCTCCTATTCCCATCTTGCCACCTGTATCAGATGAAAGAGAAATATTCATAAGTCCGCTTGTTGTTGAAGTATTATCTCCATCCAAGTATACTCCAACTGCATTAGGCGATGCTGTTATAGTACTTGCTGTTATTGAAGATACTGTAATATTATTTCCAGATGCATAGATTCCCAATGGTATATCTCCATTGGCAAGACTTGAGGCTGTTACAGCTATACTTCCACCACTTAATTCAATCATTCCTGAATAACTTCCTGTTGTTTTAGCAGAAATTCCTATATTTGATACTCCATTTACAGTGACAGTTCCAGAGTTGCTGAATGTAAAGTTTCCATTGTCTGTTACATTATGTACTCCTATATTCTCTGTTCCAGAAGCATTATGTGTTACATTTATAGTTCCGCTGTTTTTAAGTACAGAATCCTTACTATAGATTCCTATATTATTTTCTCCCACAGTTATTACTCCACTTGTTTCATTTCCTGTGTTCTTAGCATTAGTCATAAATATTCCAAATCTTCTGTCTGCTGCTGTTGAAGAATCTCCTAAAAAAATATCTGATGAGCTGTTCAGTTTTAAGGCTGTTCCAACTGTATCCTCCAAATATATTCCTATTCCTGCTTTTCCTGCAACACTCATTGGTGATACTCCATTAGTAACCTTTATATCTCTGTTTCCTGCTGCTGTGCTCTTTGCATAGATTCCAATAGGATGAGTACTTGTTGAACTGTCTCCATTTCCCTGAATAACTATATCTTTCCCTACTGTTTCAACAGAGGCATCCTTCACATAAATTCCTATTGCTCCGCTTACTGGCAGTACACTGTCTCCAACTGTTACAAGCCCTGTATTTACTACATTTACTCCCTCTGAAATTATTCCATAAGAACCTGTAGATTCTGCTGTTATATTTCCACTGTTAGTAAGGGTTCCTGCTCCTGATCCATAAATACCTACTATAGTTTCTGCTCCTCCAGTATTCAATACATCCATATTCATATTGTTATTAAAAGTATTTCCTGCTGCTCCTTTAAAAGCTATTCCTATAGCTGTTTTTCCTGTTCCTGAAGCTCCTGTATAGTCCACTGTAAGTTTATCTGCTGCATTAGTACGAGATATTATACTATTTCCTTCTGATTGAAGCGCTACTCCTCCCTCTTGGATTTCTATTCCATAATCTCCATCCATTTTTACATCAGAACCTTGAGCATATATTCCTATACCGCTTTTACCTACTTTGATATCTCTTCCACTTCCAGAATCCTTTAGAGTAAGAGTTCCTCCAGCCCCAGTTGTATTAGTACTTCTTATTACTATACCTTTTCCATTATCTCCCAATGTAATAGGAGCTTCATTATGTACAGTCATTTGAGCCTTAGCTGCACTGTTGTGATTATTTTCCATATAGATACCTATTCCATGAGTACCAGTTATATCAATAGTTCCTTTATTAATAACTTCTCCCCATAGTCCACCTTTCCCTGCATTCTTTCCATAGGCATCTGGTGTTCCAGAAACATTTGTTGCAAGTATAGTTATTCCAATTCCTGAGTTTATAGTATTTGAATTTGTAATTTCAATTATTCCATTGTTTATTATCTTACTTCCATTTACTCCATAAGCTCCAATTCCTTCTGAAACTTTAAGTTTTCCTGTATCTATATCAGTATATCCATAGCTTGTATAAGTTGCTGTTGTTGAAGTTCCAGGAATATTGCTGATATCAATAGTTCCTTTCACTTTATAACCAGATTCAGTATTAGCTGCTGCTGTAGTGTTTGAACCTAACAACATACTGTTCCCTTTAACAGAAGTTATAGTATATCCTGATTCCAGTGTAACCTCTTTTCTTTCTATAATTATATCATTAAATCTATCTCCCAAAGTAACTCCAGAAGATATATTATCTCTATCAATATTAGTTTGAATTGATATCTTTCCTCCATCCAAACTGCTTTTATACCAATATGTCCCTGTATTTATTGAAGCAACTTTTGGAATAACTTTTAAGCCATTTACATAAGTGTCTGTTCCATCCCAAATAACATCAATATCTCTAAATACACCAAGGTTTACTCCATGCCCAGTTAAATTTACAATAAGTTTTCCCATTCCTGTATATCTTCCAGTTTCAACTCCAATTTTTCCTGCTGCCGAATAATCATTTGAATCACCATAGAAAACTACACCTTTACTTATATTTAAAATTGTACTGTTTGTAAAATTTATATTAGAAACCTGTGATCCAATTTTTTCGGAGAAAAAAGCAAGTTTATTTTCTACTTCATGCTCTATAGTTCCTCCACCAAAATTTATTTTTCCTCCTTCTTTAGCAACTAAAGCTCCATTATCTCCACTGACAATATTACTTCCTGTACCAACTACAGTTATTGTTGCTTTATCTCCTCTAGCAAATACCCCTAAACCTGTTACATCTATTTTTCCATTGACTGTAACAGAAGTCTTTCCTAATCCTTTTGAAGCTCCCTCCCCTGATATAGCTGCTGCTCCAATATTATTATTCTTATCAGCTGGAGCTATTCCATCTGCTTTAGCTGTAATATTATCTACTATAATAGTTGTATCAGGCTGTAAATTTGCATTTCCACCATTAGAATCTACTATTGTACCTGTTCCATAATTATATACTCCATGTGCAAAAACACCTTTAGAACTATAGCCATTCATGGTGATATCCTTACCTGTTATTTTAGCCCCACTTTTTGCAAATAAGGCAATTGAACTATAACTATTCATTACTACATTATTATTCACATTAATAGTTGAATTAAAATTAGAAATATACTTCTTTCCTGTTATGCTTTCTCCTCTTCCATAAGCTTCTTTATTATATGTTCCTCCAGTCAGTGCCTTTCTAGGATTTTGCCATACTCCTTCTGCATAAAACATTATACTTTCTGTTGCTCTGTCAGCTCCTATTCCAGCATTATCAGAAATAGTTGTTCCTGTATTTACATCCACCACACTTCCATTTTTAGCAATCATTCCAATTCCTCTTTTTGAATACTTACCTAATTCAATTTTAAAATTAGAAACTGTAAGATTTTTTATAGGATCAGCACTCAAATAAGGATATCCAATTTCTGATCCATTTGCAATCCCTACAAGGTTTGGAGTTAATGTTGTGTTTACTTGAAATCCCAAAGTTGCAGGGAAATATTGCTTATAACCAGCTAATGTATTATTCATTTCACTTCTTTGCCCAGAAGCTATATAAACAGCAACATTATCTTCGCTTTTACTATTATCATTTCCAGCAATATTTCCAGTACCTATTTGAGAGCTTCCGCTACTCCCATCTAAATCTGTTCCTATTTTAGTATTTATCACTATATTTCCTTGAAATATCCCATTAGCATCAGGTCTTGCATCACTTCCAGCAAGATAATACCCTACATTTTTATCTCCTTGTAAATAAACAGTTCCTAAATCCAATGAAGGAGCTAGTGAACTTGCTACCCATTTTGTTCTATCAGGTACATATCCTGCCACCCATACACCAACATTTCCACTACCTGTATAAGATACATTTCCTCCTGTATTTTGTACTTTCATATTACCAAATACAGGAGCATACATAAAATATGCTTCTGAGTTTTCATCATAAGCAGGTGTACTTTGTCCTGGCAGCGGAACCATATTTGAATATCCATTCCATCTATGCATTGAAGAAGATGCTATATAAAATATTGTATTTTTACTGGTACTTGAAGCTAGCTTAGTTCCTCCAAAATCAACTGCAGTAGTGCTTGCAATATTATCTACTAAACTTCTTCCCCACACTGTACTCAAGCTAGCATTTGTTGAAGCCCAGTAAACATGGGTATTTGGATATACTTGTGTTGTAAGAATACTATTTTCATTTCCTGTTATATTTATGTCTACATCAGTAAATTTTACATTATATATGTTTGCTGTACTCAATTGACCAATTATCGTTCTTCCTGCAAGTTCTAATGCTACTCTATTCATTACAATTCCACCAGTTTGTGCAAACACTGCTGTAGAATATGTAGGAGAGCCTCCTATTTTTATTTCCATATCCTGAACAGTTGGGGCTCCTTGAAATATCCATGATTGCTGGTAACGTACAGAATTTGGATTACTTGTAGTTCCATTATTTGTAATTCCGCTTGGTAAAGTTGTTGGTAATGTTCCAGTATCTACAGCACTATAGTATGTATTTGCTGTCATTCCTGGAATACTGGCAATACTTGTTTCAAGTGTTGGATATGGAATTGCTCCATATTGATTATTTGGTTTTCCTCCTGAAACTGTAATTGAAGATTTTACATCTGTATAACTATTTGTTACAACCCCATTTGAGGCAGTATATGCTATTATTTTACTTGTACTCATTTTTCCTTTTCCAGATATTATTCCACTTACATTGAACATAGGTTGACTATTTACTCCACGTAAGCTTGGTCTAGGACTTCCTTGTTCCCATGCATATATATTTCTATTCCAATCCATTCTTCCTTGAACAAAACTAAAACCTCCCATCCAATCTCCTCTTCCACGAGTAAATGCTGTAAAAGTTGGAACTGGTGGTGCTGTTGGTGTTGTAACTACTGGATTAGGATCTTCCACTCTAGGTGGCAGATTTACTGGTACTGATATATTTAAAATAGGTGTTGATAAAGTTGGAATATTCAATGCCCCTGGTCCAGCTACATTTATTGCCCCTATACTTACATTTATATTTGGTTCATTTACTGTTACTGTTATATCTCCTGGTGCTGTTGGTGCTGTCGGAAGTGTAACTGTCGGCGTCACTACTGTTGGCGCTGTTACATTTACTGCTCCTACATTTATTGAAGCTATTGCTGGAGATGTCACTGGTATCACTGTTGGTGCTGCTGGAACTGTAAATGTTACATTCGGCACTGTCGGCTCTATTACTACTGGTGCTTTTACCACTGGAAGTATAAATAATTTAGCCTCTGCATCATATACATTAGTATTTAGATGATAGCTGCTGTTCATATTTACCCAGCCACTTGACATATATCCACCAGTTTTACTATTATGTGTATATTGTGCTGCTCCAAGAAGTGTTCCCTTTTCCCCTGCTTCTGATGAATTTCCATGTACTTCATTAAATCTCTTTCTCATCTTATCCATTGGAGTATCATTTCTTACACTCCCTTTCCAGTCCTTATCTACACTGTCTGCTTTCTTATATCCTCCTATCATTGTAAAACCATATGCTGGCTCCGTTGGTTTGGAATAAAAATCTGCCTCTTTCAATAGAACTCTTGAGTCCAAATTCAATGCCTTCAATCTTCCCTGATTTTCTAATAGTTTTCGCTGAATTTCCTCTTTTTCCAGCTGTATTCTAGTTAAAAGATCACTTTTAGTTTCCTGAATATCCTCTGCTGTTATTCCTGCTCCAAAAGATATTCCTCCAGTTATCATAAAAGCTATCAATAACGAAAACGAATAACTGACTCTTCTTTTTAAAAATCTTTTCAAAGATTTTTCAATCCTTTCTTTTCTCATAGATATCCTCCCCAAGTTAAAATTTTAGTAGTTCATGCTCTAGTATTATCAAGTATATTTTTATACTTTGGTTCCTAGATACTATTTTTACAGTACTTTTATTTTTATACATACTTTAATTAATTACAAAACATCTTTTTAGTAATTTTTCTTTTTTTGACTTTATTATATTTTAAAATTTCAAACATACAAAAAAGTCTTTTGTATTCTATATTTCTAAATTATGATTTCTTTAATTCACAATGAAATTCGTTTTAAAAAAGAACAAAAAGATAGTTTTCAAAAAAATTATACCATAGAATTGTTTAATATTAAATATATAATTTCACTCTAGTATAAATTTGATACATTTAAAGATATTAAAATGATGTTAATTTTTTATAAATATAAAAAAGGGGTTGTTGCAAATTAGTGATTGATAAACTAATTTGTGCAGCCTCTCTTATTTTTCATAAAAAAATAGAAATCTATTTTATAGATTTCTGCTAATTTATATTTTTATATTTATTTTTAAGTATCAAAAAAAGAAGTAGATGATTTTTTATTTATCTAAGCTACTTTTAATGAGTGAAGTGTTGTTCCTAAGCGATTATTTATATTTCTGCTTAGATATCTGTTGAAGTTGTAAGCGATACAAAACAAACATATTTCTCTTAAAACACTTTTTTTACTTCGAACTTTTAATTTTCGCAATTTCATATCTTCTTTCAAAACTGCAAAAGCACCTTCTACTTGAATACTTCTGTTCATTCTTAATTGTTTTCCATAATTGCTTGATACATTCTCTTTTGATTTATTTGATAAAATTCTAAATCTCGCATTGTACTTAATTTTTTTGTTAGTTTCAGGATTCCAAAAATATTGAACTGTATTATTTTTGTTAGAGTATAGAAATTCTAATTCTAATCCATCTTTTCTAAATAGCTTATTTTCAGAATTATTATATATTAAATTTTCTACTCTGTTTAAATCATTTTTAAACTTTCTGATTTTAGATTTTTCAAAATATATTGGTTTTATGTATGAAGTATAGTCCATTTTTTCCAAATATTCATAATTTGAAATACTTTCATATCCTGCATCAGCTACAATATTTTTAATTTCTAAATTTTGAGATGAAATTTTCTCTAAAAATGGAATCAAAGTTTTAGAATCAGAAGGGTTAGAAAAAATTTCATATGAAGAAATATATTCACTAATCACTCCTATTTGTAGATTATATCCAGGTTTTAATTGACCATTTCTCATATGGTCATCTTTCATTCTCATAAAAGTAGCATCTATATCAGTTTTTGAATAGCTATTTCTACCATTAAGATTTTTAAAATGATTAGAATATTTTTGATACTTTTCTAAGTATTCTGCGCATAATTCTAAATACTTTTGCTCTTTAGATTTTCTCTTTCCTCTACCTTTGACTATTTGAAAATTCAAATTAGAAAGATATGAATATATTTCAAGGAAGTTGTCATATTGTAAGTTGAAATCATCATTAAAATTTGAAATTAATTCAAGAATTTTTTCATCTAATCTAGTTCTATATTTCTCAATAGATTTTTTCCAAACAAATGTATATTTATTAGCATATGCTTCAATTTTAGTGCCATCAATATATATTGTTTCAGTGGAAATATTTTCCATTTCAAAAATTTTTTCAACGAATTGTTCAAATAGATCTGGAAGAATATCTTCAGTTTTTACTAAGAATCTAGAAATAGTAGAGTGATCAGGAATTTTAGAATCTTGTAAAAGAAACCTAAATTTAATATTTTCATGGCAAGCCATTTCTATATCTCTAGTAGAAGTTAAATTGCGCGAATAGGCATAAACAATGATAGAAAACATTCTGATAGGATGTACCTTTGTTTTGTAAGAAAATACTTGCATTAAACTACTAAAATCTAATCCCTCCAATATTGAGCTAAGTTTTCTTACAGGATCATTATCAGAAATTTCATATTGTAAAAAGTTAAAAAGTTTAGGTTGATTTAATTGAAAAAAAATGTTATTATTAGTTGGTTTTTGCATAGGTATATTATATTAGAAATTTGAAAAAATTTTTAGTATTTTATACCTTTTTTTATTTAAAAAGAAAAAGCTGACAGGAAGAAAACTTCAAGTCAGCTTTTTGGGTAATTGGGCTATTTTGAATTTGCAACAGCCTCCTTTAAATTACTTAATTTTATTATTTTTTACATATCTCTTGTTACAACTACATCTACACCTGTATTAAATATATTTTTTATAACTATATCTCCTTTTTTTACTGGAGATTTTAATTCAATATCTTTCAGAAGTTCCATACATTTAAAGTTCAATCCTTTTGGAATAGAATCATTTGTTTTTACAGGAACTCTATTGTGTATTCCTCCTGCTATTTTTACTGTAGAAGTTATTACTCTTTTCGGAGCTGTAAGTTCTTCTTTACCATATTTCTCGCCTCTTGGACAGCTGTTTCCAGATACTTCTAAAGTTTCTGTATTCACTGTAAGATGACATCCCAAAGGACAGACTATACATATCATATTTTTTTCCATTATTGTTCACCACCTGTTATTTCCACAGTTAATATCTTTCCTTCTGTATTATCAAGTATTTTTTTAGGTATCATTATTTTTTCCATTTCTCCTGGAGCCATATGTTGTTTCTTTAAACTAACAAGGACTTTATTTTCATCTTTTATTTCAAGTTTTACATTTTTATATATGTTATTTACTCTCATAAATACTTCAAGAGCCTTATCAATATTTTCAGCTCTAAATTTTTGTGGAACAGTATATATTATTCCCTTTCCATTTTTTATTTCTCTGTAGTCTCCATTTTTTGTTTCATTTTTTATATATTTAGCTGCTGCTTTTCCAGCTCTTCTGGCTTCTGCACTTACAAAATCCACTAAGTCATGTACATGAACAACATTTCCACAGGCAAATATTCCTTCTGTACTAGTTTCCATCATCTCATTTACTATAAGTCCATTTGTTCTTCTATCTATTTCTAATCCAGTTTTTCTTGAAATATCATTTTCTGGAATAAGCCCTACTGAAAGAAGAAGTGTATCACATTCATATGTCATCTCAGTTCCAGATATTATTCTTCTATTCTCATCAACTTTTGCTATTATTACTTTTTCTAATCTTTCCTTTCCTATAATATCTACAACTGTATGACTTAAATATAATGGAATGTTATAATCATCTAAACATTGAACTATATTTCTAGTTAATCCTCCAGAAAAAGGCATAAGTTCAACTACTGCTTTAACCTCTGCTCCTTCTAATGTAAGTCTTCTAGCCATAATAAGTCCAATATCTCCAGAACCTAAAATAAGTACTTTTTTTCCTACCATATATCCTTCCATATTAATAAATCTCTGAGCTGCTCCTGCTGTAAATATTCCTGATGGTCTATCCCCTGGTATAGAAATAGCTCCTCTTGTTCTTTCCCGGCATCCCATTGCCAAGATAACAGCTTTAGCTTCTATTATCATATAACCATCTTTAGTATTAATTGCATGAATTTTTTTATCCTTTGTGAGATCTAATACCATTGTATCTAATTTATATTCAATATTCATTTCATAAAGTTTTTCTATAAATCTTTGAGCATATTCAGGACCTGTAAGCTCTTCTTTAAATTCATGCAGTCCAAATCCATTATGAATACATTGTTGAAGTATTCCTCCAAGTTCCTTGTCTCTTTCTATAACTAATATACTTTCTATTCCACTTTTCTTAGCTTCTACTGCTGCAGCAAGTCCTCCTGGACCTCCACCTATAATAACCAAATCATATTTCATATCTGCATTTCCTCCCTATTTTGTCTTTCCTGTCAGAATATATGCACCTTTTTTATCTAATACTATTTTATCAAGTTCTGTTTTAAGTTCTCTTGCCAGTATTTCCTGTACTCTTGGACCACAAAACCCACCCTGACATCTTCCTGAACCAGGTCTGCATCTTTTTTTAATACCATCTACAGTTTTAGCTCCTACCATTCTATGAATTACATCTACTATTTCTCCTTCAGTAATATTTTCACATCTGCATATTATTCTTCCATATCTAGGGTCTTCTGCAATAACTGCAGCTTTTTTTTCTGGGGATAACTCCATAAAATGTATTTGAGGTCTATTTTGTTTAAATACCTCTTTTTTTGTTACATTTCCTAATCTATTTAGTACTTGTGAAGCTATATCCAGTGCTATTGCTGGTGCTGACGACAATCCTGGAGATTTTGTACCTGCTATATTGAAAAATCCTTCTGCATCTGAAGCTTCTCCTATTATGAAATCCCCTCTATCACTTTCTGCTCTAAGTCCTGCAAAATTTCTTATATTATCTCTAAAATTTATTTCAGGTATACTTTTTATAGACTGCTTTTTTATATTATCCATTTCTATTACAGTATTTGATACATCTTCCTTATCATCTATATCTAAAGCTGTAGGTCCAGTTATAAGATTTCCATGAATAGTTTGTGCTACCAGCACTCCTTTTCCTAAAGTTGTAGGGCATTGAAATATTACACTATTTGTTAAAGTTCCCTGAACTTTATCTAAAAGAAAATATTCTCCTTTTCTTGGTATTATTTTAAACTTATCATTACTTACCATTGCATTTAATTCATCAGCAAATACCCCTGAAGCATTAATAACGGTTCTTGTAAGTATTTCTCTATCCTCAAGTTTTACAAGATAACCATTTTTTAATTTTTTTATGTCTAAAACCTTACTGTCTGTCTGTATATCAACACCATTCTCAGCAGCATTTTCCAGAAGTTTTATAGTAAATTCCCAAGGTCCTATTACCCCTGCTGTTGGAGCATAAAGAGCTGCAATTACTTCTTTATTTATATTAGGTTCTCTTTTTAATATCTCTGCTTTCTCCAATATCTCGATTCCTGGAATCCCATTTTTGATCCCTCTATCATATAGAACTTTTAAATGCCCTCTTTCTTTTTCTGAAAAAGCAAGAACAAATGATCCACATCTTTTAAAAGGTGCATCTATTTCTTTACAAAGGTCATCAAACATAGCATTCCCTAATGCATTATATTTCGCCATAAGTGTTCCACTTTGTGCATCATATCCAGCATGGATAATAGCTGAATTTGCCTTAGTTGTTCCATTAGATACATCATGCTCTTTTTCTAAAACTATTATATCTAAATTATATTTAGATAATTCACGAGCTACTGCTGCTCCCATTATTCCACTTCCTATTACAACAACATCTACCATTGTAACCTCCCATTTCTTAAGAAAAAAAGGTCAAGCAAATAAGCAGGATTATTTCCCACTATATGCTTGACCCACTATCATCTCTAGTCAATATTTTCTTTTTCTTTATTATCTCTCATTTTTAGAATTTTGTCAAGCTTTTTGCTATTCTTCCTCTTCCCATTTCATAGCTCTACCTACAGCTTTCTTCCATCCCTTATATTTATTTTCTCTTTCTTCCTCTGGCATTTTACAAGTAAATTCCTCATCTAATATCCATTGTTTTTTAATTTCTTCTTTAGATTCCCATATTCCCACTGCAAGCCCTGCAAGATAAGCAGCTCCTAATGCAGTTGTTTCAAGTATTACTGGTCTTCTTACTGATGTTCCCAATATTTCAGCTTGGAATTCCATTAAAAAATTATTAGCTGCAGCTCCTCCATCTACTTTCAAATGATTTAATTTAATCCCTGAATCTTCCTGCATAGCTTCTATTACATCTCTTGTTTGATATGCTATTGATTCAAGTGTTGCTCTGATTATATGATTTTTATTTGCTCCACGAGTAAGACCTAGTATAGCTCCTCTTGCATACATATCCCAATATGGCGCTCCTAATCCAACAAATGCTGGAACCACATACACACCACCATTATCTTTTACCTTTCTTGCAAAATATTCTGTATCTTTTGATTCTCCCACAAGTTTCAGTTCATCTCTCAGCCATTGAACACTTGCTCCACCCATAAATATACTTCCTTCAAGAGCATATTCAACTTTTCCTTCAAATCCAATAGCGATAGTAGTTATAAGTCCATTATGACTTTTTACCATTTCTTCTCCTGTATTCATAAGAAGAAAACATCCTGTTCCATATGTATTTTTTGAATCTCCTTTTTCAAAACAAGCCTGTCCAAACAAAGCTGACTGCTGATCTCCTGCTACTCCTGCAATAGGTATTCTATGACCTCCTGCTCCTCCAAGATTTGCATATCCAAATGTACCACTGCTATCTTTTACTGTTGGCAGCATTGATTCAGGAATTCCTAAAATATCCAGAAGTTTTTTATCCCATTTCAATTCTTTTATATTGTATATCATAGTTCTAGAAGCATTTGTATAATCAGTAGCATGTACTTTTCCATTAGTTAGTTTCCATATAAGCCATGTATCTACTGTTCCAAATAAAAGTTCTCCATTTTCAGCTTTTGCTCTTGCTCCCTCTACATTATCAAGTATCCATTTGATTTTAGTTCCAGAAAAATAAGCATCAAGCACCAATCCTGTATTTTCTTTAATATATTCCTCAAGTCCTTCAATTTTTCTAAGATCATCACATATTTTAGCTGTTCTTCTGCATTGCCATACTATTGCATTATATATAGGTTTTCCTGTATTTTTATCCCAAACTATTGTAGTTTCTCTTTGATTTGTTATCCCAATTCCTATTATATCATGTTGTGATATCCCTTCTTTAGCTATTACTTCTGCAAGAGTTCCACTTTGACTTGACCATATCTCCATTGGATCATGTTCTACCCATCCCTCTTTTGGATATATCTGAGTAAATTCTTTTTGTGCTACACCTACTATTTTTTGATCACTATCAAATACAACTGCTCTCGAACTTGTTGTTCCTTGATCTAAAGCTACAATATATTTTTTTTCCATGAAATAACCTCCCATAAATTATATACCTAAATCAAATTATCTACATCTCTATTATATTATACAAGCTATACATTTACCAACAAAAGCATCAAAAAATAATACTCCTAAAACTGCACCAATTATTGGTCCTACAATTGGAACCCAGGCATATTGCCAATTTGATCCACCTTTTCCTTTAATAGGCAAAAGTGCATGAGCTACTCTAGGTCCAAAATCTCTTGCAGGATTAATAGCAAATCCTGTTGCTCCACCAGTTGCCATTCCAATTACACAAATAAGCATTCCCACTAAAAAAGGCCCCATTCCTGATCCAACTTCATTGCTTCCATATCCTATTGCAAGGATACCTACTACCAGAATAGTTGTTCCAATTATTTCTGTTACTAAATTCCAAGGTTTGTTCTCAATAGCTGGTCCAGTTGCAAATACACCCAATTTAGTACCAGCATCTGGTTCATCATCCATAAGATCTTTATTAGTAAGATACGCCAATGTAGCTCCTGCCATTGCTCCTAACAATTGAGCAATTATATACCCTGGTAAAAGATTGACAGCCAATCTTCCACTAAGTGCAAGAGATATAGATAATGCTGGATTAAGATGAGCTCCACTTACCCACCCTGTAAGATATGCTGACATAGTTACAGCAAGTCCCCATCCAAAACAAGTTACCATCCATCCGCCACCTTTTCCAAAGCTTTTTCTTAAACTAAGAGTCATATTGATTCCATTCCCTAAAAGCAGTAACGAAGCTGTTCCAATAAATTCTGCTAGATACATTGAACTTGGTGTCATAAAATCCTCCTTGTTGTTAACTTTATTTTTAATAAAACTTGTAATAAAAAAAACTTAAAATAGTTACCCTTCTTTTTAAGAAAGATAATTACTTTAAGCTTCTCATTTCTCCAAGCTTTATTAACTTAATATAATGTTACTTCAATTTCAATACTTTGTCAACTATTTTTTTTCATTAAGTACCATTTCAGCACTAACTTTCCCATAAATTCTTATCTGTAGTAGATATTCCTTCTGCCCCTGCTTTCAAGGCATTGATTACATCTTCTTTTTCATCAATAAGTCCCCCTGCTATTATTGGAACATTCAAAATATTTTTTATTTTTTTTATTATTTTAGGCATTATTCCTGGTAAAATTTCTACAGCACTAGGTTTATTTTCACGAATATGAGCTATTGTATTTTTAAAAGAAAAAGAATCAAGTATAAAAAATCTCTGTATAACAGGAATTTCATTTTTATTTGCCAGGCTCACAACATTATGCTTAGTAGTTATTATTCCATCTAGTCCTGTATTTTTTATTATATATTCTACTCCATATGCTGAACTTGATAGACCTTCAATCATATCTACATGAACAAAAACTATTTTCCCTGCTTTTTTTAATTCTGCAACTATATCTGTTACATTAAGAAGATTTGATATTATAACAAAAACTATTTCACTGCTACTATTTTTAGCTTCTTCTAAATACATATCATTTTTAACTGCTGGGATAACAGGATTCCTTTCTAAAACTTCTCTGATTTTCATCTCAACCACCTATTTTCTAATTTTTCTTTTATTTAAAATAATACTATAATAATAAGAGTTTGACAATAAAAAATATTATATTTTAATATTTAGAATAAAAAATATTATTTTAATACATATTTTAAGTAAAAATTATTATATTTACATACAAATAACAAAACTGAAAAACTATTTTTATTTTTAAAATTGTCCTATTCTTTAAACTTAAGGAGAGCAAAATGGAAAAATTAGAACTCCATATAAAGAAACTTGAAAAAATAGAAAAAAATTGCTGCTTATGCAAGAGTAAAATATGTGGTATTTGTCCTAATAATAAAAATAAAAAATATTTAAAAAAAGAAATAGAAAAAATAACTGGAGCTGGAGAGAAAGAAAACTTTATAAAAAAAATTTATAAATATATAAAAAATTAAAAAAGACTCTCCACAGTCAGAGAGTCTTTAATTTTTTATTCAGAACTATTTATCTAGTTCATTCCATTGTTCTTGACCTTCTTTATATAGATCTCCACCATAGATGTCATTGATAACTATAGCTGGAAAATCTACAACTTCTAATCTTCTTAATGCTTCAGCTCCTAAATCTTCATAAGTAATAATTTCAGCTTTTTTAATAGATTTTGCTATAAGAGCTGCTGCTCCTCCTACTGCTGCAAAATATACAGCTTTTTCAGAAACAATAGCTTCTTTAACCTCTTTAGATCTAGCTCCTTTTCCTATCATTCCTTTTAATCCTTCTTTTATAAGTCTAGGTGCATAAGCATCCATTCTGTAACTTGTAGTTGGCCCTGCACTTCCTATAGGTTTTCCTGGTTTAGCTGGTGTAGGTCCTACATAATATATTATTTGTCCCTTCACATCTATTGGAAGTTCTTTTCCTTCTTCAAGTAATTTTACAAGTCTAGCATGAGCTGCATCTCTTGCTGTATATATAACTCCAGTAATTTTTACTGTATCTCCAGCATTTAATTTTACTATATCTTCTTCTTTTAATGGTGTTGTGATTTTATATTCCATTATCAATCCCTCCTAAAACTTATATTTGTTATTGTTCAGCTTAAACTCAAAATTATAGTTCTACTTCCTTATGTCTAGCTGCATGACAGTTAAGATTAATAGCAACTGGAAGAGCTGCTATATGACATGGATAAGTCTCAACTTTAACTGCTAAAGCTGTAGTTCTTCCTCCTAGTCCTAGTGGTCCAACTCCAGTTTTATTTATAAGTTCTAGTAATTCTTCTTCTAACTTAGCATTGATAGGACTGCTGCTCTTATCATTAATATCTCTTAATATAGCTTTTTTAGCAAGAATTGCTGATTTTTCGAAGTTTCCTCCTATTCCTACTCCAACTATAATAGGTGGGCATGGATTTCCACCAGCATTTTTTATAGTTTCAATAACTAATTTTTTGATTCCTTCTATTCCATCAGATGGTTTAAGCATTTTTAAAACGCTCATATTTTCAGATCCTCCACCTTTAGGAGCTACAATTATTTTGACTTTATCTGATCCTGGGATAAGAGTAGTGTGGATAATAGCAGGTGTATTATCTTTAGTATTTACTCTGTCTAAAGGATCTTTTACAACTGATTTTCTTAAATATCCTTTTTCATATCCTCTTCTTATTCCTTCATTAACAGCTTCATAGATATCTCCAGGAATCTTTACTTCAGTTCCTATTTCTAAGAACACTACTACAATTCCTGTATCTTGACACATAGGAACTTGTTCATTTGCTGCTATTTCATCATTTTCAATGATTTGACCAAGAATATTTTTTCCAACTTCTGATTCTTCTTTAGCATAAGCTTCTTTAATTTTGTCTAAAACTTCTTTTCCAATAAAGTAGTTTCCTTCTATACACATTCTTTCTACTTCATCAGTTACTTTTCTTAAATCTAATTCTTTCATCATCTATCACCCTTCCTTGAGTATTTTAAAAGGTACAACTTTATGTTTCTATAATAAGATAATACCACATATTATCCAATTATTGAATAGTCTTTGTGATAGAAATTTAAAATGTTAATTTCTCTTTAAATATATTTTATAAATATTAAATATAAGTTTTATTTAAGTTTATTTAGAAGCTTGTTCCACAGCCTTCTTTATTCTTTCAGCCAACCCTATTATTTTTTTCTTTGGTACACTGCATACTGCAATTCTTATTCCTTTATCCAACACCACTGTATATATATTTTCTTTTTCTAATATCCCTGCAACTTTATTAGTCAATTTTCCTGTAGGTATTGTTAAAAAGAATCCAGTTTTATAAGGTAAAAGTTTCAAATCGCATTCTTTTGCTTCTTTTAAAAAGATATCTGCTCTTTCTTTTATTAGTAATCTATATATTTCTCTTTCTTTTTTTAGAAGGTTATATTTTTCTTCGTTGAGCATGATATCACTGAACATCTTCATACCTCCTCTAGAGATATTTGACCATGTTGAACGGCAAGAATATGAATTGGCTTTTTCAAATTCATCTATAACCTTCTCGTCACTTGAAAGAGCCAGCTGAGCTCCTACTCTTAATCCATAACTAGTTAATGACTTAGAAAGACTGAAGGCAAATATGACAAGAATTTTTGATGGAAGATTTTTAAAAAGTTCTCTATACTCTTTTTTTTCATCTTCATTTCTATCATCAAAATCTATATATGCTATATCATTTATTAAAATTATATTGGTCTTATCTGTCACCTTTTTAAATATTTCCAAAACTTTTTTCCATTCATCAATAGTTAGTTTATAGCCAGTTGGATTTTGACATGGATCATTTATAATAACTACTACATTATCCTGCTTTTCTGCAAGCTTAAATATTTTCTCAGAAAAATTATTAATATCAAATTCTCCATTCTCATCAAAAATTGTATAATACTCACAATCTCCTTTTCTTTCAGAAGCCATAAGAATATATGGACTCCATAACCATTTTGGAAGAAGGAGCGTATCTCCTTCATTAAGATAATTTTTCACACTATTACTTACTGCTCCTGTTCCTCCAGGAGTTCCTATTACTTCCATATAATGATTTTTAAATTCTTCAGCATAATTATCACCAAGGATGGCTCTTCTCACACTTTCTTTATATTCAGGGCTTCCTGTAAATGCTGAAGCATAACCTGCTATTTCTTCTGGCGGCAGTTCTTTATATGTTTCCGTCACTGATTTTAATACAACTAATTTCCCATTCTCATCATAAAGCGATCCTATAGTTGCATTTACTACTTTTTCATCTCCATACTTCTCAGCTGCTTCTTTAGCTTTTTTGGCTATACTGAATACCTTATCAACTAAATTTCTGTTTTCCATTCCTTTTGCTAACATAAATTTTCCTCCCCTGTTACATATTTAAAATACTACCATCCAATTATTCTATTAGAATCTAGTGCTTTTAACTCAAAATTTATCATTTCTGTTCCCTTTAACATTGCTCTTTTTACAATAGCAGCTTCATCTAACACATATTTTTCATTTTCACTTATAGGAAATCTATGATATCCTCCTCTTATATGTGTTATTGGATAGAATCTCATCCATACTGCCTCATCAGTATATCTTATTTTTTCACTATTTTTAACCATTATTCTGCCATCTTTTTTATCTTTTAAAACATATGATAAATCATATTCTGCATATGTTGTTTTTATATATTTTTCGTATTTATAGAATATTTCAACTTCATATTCTTCATCTACTGGCACATATTTTACTCTTTCCACAGCTTTTCCATTTACCATTTCAGTAGTAACCACTTTTTTCATTACTCTTCTTATTCTAGTTTCAAAATAACTATCTATTCCGCTTATTACATTTACTGAAGGAGGCAAATAATAGAAATTACTTAATGATATATCCAAATCTACATTCGCTTTACTTTTATCATTTACTGTAAAAAGAGGGTAAGTTCCTATATTGCTGATTGTATACTTTTTAAAATCATCACTAAAATTTTTTCTTCCAGCTAATGTATTTACTGTTAAATTAAATCTTACTCTTGCATTTTCCATGCTTTCTGAATACTTTTTAGCTATATCTTTTCTATTGTCAATATCATATTTTTGAGCTTCTGAATAAAATCCAAATTTTCTAAGTTTATCTTCTATAGTTTCAGCTTTAAATTCATTTCCCAGTTTAAAAAAGCTTTCTGCGCTTTCTTGTTTTACTTTATTTCTTTCTGCTGGTGGCGGAGTTATAACAGCTATTGAATTTCGACTTTCTTCTGGTAAAGAATAATATATTTCCTGTACCCTTAAGAGATTTAAAAGGGCTTTTGTATATCCTACAAGATCTCTGTTTCTTGTCATGTCAAGTTTATCATAATATTCTTTTTCTCCCATTGGATATATAAGCTCAAAAGCATCAAGAGTTCTTCTATCTCCACTATTATTTTTCAATATATCTGCTAAATTATATAAAGATTTTGTATATTCACCCTTATCTGCTTCTTTAAATGCTTCTCTTACTTTAAAATATGTACATCCTGTAAAAAGAATTATGATTATAACCAGATGTATAAGTTTTTTCTTCATTTGTATCCCCCTTATATTAGAAATTATTATACCATTTTTCTTGCAAAATGAAACTATTTTTTTATTTTTTTCTCTTGTATTTTTTTTATCATCTTTAATTGAGATATAATAGGTATTATTTTATTAAAAAAATATAGTATTTTATTTATTTTTCCTGGTATTGAAATCCTTTTTTTTCTTAAATAATCAGAATAACACTTTTCTGCTACCTCTTCTGGAGTTGTCATATAAAATTTCGCTATTCCCTTAAAATTTTTATTTACTCCTTTAAAATTTGTAAGGGTAGGTCCTGGACACAACAGCATCATCCTTGTTTTTCCACCTTCTCCCATTAATCCAAATGTGAAACTATTTACAAAAGATTTTGTAGCATAATATCCAGTCATTAGTGGCCCTCCATATTGAAAACCAGCAGTAGAAGATATGTTTATTATTCCATCTATTTTATTATAAAAATATTTTGTAAATTTAATAAGTGCAATAATATTTATATCTATCATTTTTTTTTCATTTTCATAAGATATATCTTCAAAATGACCTAATTCTCCAATACCTGCTCCATTTATTAAAAGATTTATATCTTGTTCTTCTATTTCTTTAAAAAATTTATTTATATTTTTTTCATTTTCTAAATCTAAAGAATATATATTTAATTTTTCTTTGTATTTTTTCTTTAATTCTTTAAGAATATCCTGATTTCTCCCCACAGCTAATATTTCCCAATTATTTCTGTAAAAGATATCTATTAAAGCTTTTCCTATTCCTCCTGTTGCACCAGTTATTAATACTCTCATATCTATTCCCCTTTTTGTAATAATTTCCATATAATAATTATACCTTAATTTCTTTCTGATTTATATATCTAAAATTACATATTTGGTATATTAAAAATTGGGATGTATAATTATAATATCTCCCCAAGAAATAAAAAAGAGAAGATAACAAAATAAAAGTTTCTCCAACAATCTCACCTTTTGTTATCTTTCTCTCATGAATTTTTATAATATTTATATATTATTTTTTCCAAAAATTTTCAATATTTTATATTCTTTTAATATCATTATACATGCAAGAATAAAAGCCAGAATATCTGCTATTGGCGCTGCCCATAACATTCCATTTATACCAAAATTATATGATAAAATTATAAGACATGGTATAAGAAACACCACATCTCTTGAAAGTGAAAGTATAGTAGCTTTTATAGGTTTTCCAATAGACTGCAGAAAAATACTGCTGGCTTTTTGTATGCAGCAAAAAAGTATTCCACTTAGATATATACGAAAACACAAATTTGCATATTCATTATAGAGATCACTCTCACTTCCAAATAACCTTATTACAATATGTGGATAAAATTCAAAAATCAGCATAGCTGTAAAGCCTACTATAATATTTGAAAGAATAACAAATTGATAGGTTTTTCTTACCCTGTCATAATTTCCTGCACCATAATTATAACCTGCAATAGGCTGTCCTCCTACTGCTATCCCTACTGAAAATGCAATTACTATTCCAAAGACTTTCATGACAATACCTATTACTGAAAGAGGGATGTCAGTTCCATATTTAGATAATTCTCCATGCAGTCTTATTATATTGTTTACTGTACTAATAATCACTACAATAGAAATTTGTGTTATAAAACTAGAAATGCCTAATTGACATGTTCTTTTAATTATATTTTTTATAGGAATAAAACTTTCTTTATTAAATTTAAAAGATTTTGGACTTTTAAAATATAATATAGTTACTATACAGGAAGCTATCTGTCCTATAATTGTAGCCAGTGCTGCCCCTTTTACCCCCATATTAAATACAAATATAGCAACTGGATCAAGAATAAGATTGATAACTGCTCCAATCATAGCAGCAAACATAGAATATTTAGGTGAACCATCAGCTCTTATTACAGCATTCATACTTGATGTAAAAATAAAAAAAGGTATTCCTAATAAAATTATATACATATATTCTAAAGCATACTTATAACTTCCTTCAGTTACACCAAATATCTTTAAAATATTATCAATAAAAATTAATCCTATTACCATTAAAATTATACCTATAGTACAAGTTATTATTATTCCATTCCCTACACATCTATGACTTGTTTCTCTTGAGTCACTTCCCAGAGAAATACTCAATTGTGCTGCTGTTCCATCACCTATAAGCAATGCAATTGCAAGTGCTAGTACTGTAAAAGGATATACTACATTAGTTGCAGCATTTCCAAGATAACCAACACTCTGCCCTATAAAGATCTGATCTACAATATTATATAATGCTCCTACTAACATAGACAATACACATGGAAGTGAAAACTTAAATAAAAGTTTTCCTACTGGTTCCTTAACAAGATAAACACCTGCTTTTTCTTTTGTTTCATTCATTTTTCTCTCCTCCAACAAATAAAATAGCGTGTAATCTAAGCAATTAATGCTTCTAGATCACACGCTTTTAAAGCTGGATTTACATCTATACAGATTATACACAAGATATCTTTGATACTTATATCAGTATATCATGTTTTTTTTCATGATGTAAGAAAAAATTATCTTTCTAATTAAAATTTATCTCTTGAAATTATAAATTCAACTCTTCTATTTTTTGCTCTTCCTTTTTCAGTTTGGTTAGAAGCAATAGGATTTTGCTTTCCATATCCCTCAATAGAAATATTAGAAAGTTTTACTCCTCTATTGGCAAGATAGTCTTTTATAGCATCTGCTCTTTTTACAGAAAGCTCAAGATTATACCCTTCACTTCCTATAAAATCAGTATATCCATCTATCTTAATTCTAATATCTGGATTCTCTTCCAACGCTTTTGCCAATGCATTTAAGCTTCCCTTAACTTTATTTTTAACTTCATATTTATTGAAATCAAAAAGTACAAGCTCAGGCATAGAAAGAACTAAGTTATTTCCTTCTCTTCTTATTGTAACACCCTTTTCATTAAACACTATGATTTCTTCAAGAGTTTTTTTAGAAACATCTATATCTTCCATTACAAATTCATTTTCAGTTTCTTCAATAACCAATTCTTTTAAAGGTTGTTTATCCACAGAAGAACATCCAGTCAAAATAACAATAAGTGAAGCTGATAATACAAGTAATACTTTTTTCATTTTTCCTCCTCAAAATTATTTTAGAAAATAACAAACATTACATTTTCATTAGGAACCTGTTCATTTCTGCTTTTATTTGGATTTTTTACCATCCATTCAAAAAGATATTTTGCATGAGGTTCTGTAGTTCTTACACATTTTCTAGTCCCTGTAAAAGTTCCTAAAGTTTTTTCTTTCTGTCTCATAAAAAATTCTCTGTTAGCATCTTCTTCATAATTTATAGGAGTTCCATGAAGATATCCTCCACCAGAAAATCTAATAGCATACCTTGCATATCCTTGTTTTTCTCCCACCTCACTATTATATGGCATTATATATTTTGCCATTGGAGCCACAAAAAATCCTTTTGGAGTTTCAAATCCTACTTCACTTTCTATTCCAGTTTTACTATATACATATGATACTATTTCCCATTTTTCATCTTCATTTTTTTCAAAAATTATAAGATTTTGATTTTCTATGTCTATAGCTATAACTTTTTTAAAATCTTTATCTATTTTAGGATTTCTAGATATCCTTTTATTTTCGATAACTAATGGCTCTTTTATTGAAGCTACATGTACTTTTGAAGTTTTATCTCCCTGCTCTACAATGGAAAGTATTGATCTGTCTGGAACAAATATTCTCTCTTTTCCATACCATCCAACTATATTTTGGTCAAGAGAAGTTCCATATTTATCTTTTTCTCTTTTGAAATCTACATTGTTAGGATTAGGTACATAAGAATTTGTACTTACTATTTCTCTTCCTTCTTCCATCTCTTTTGTAATAAAATTCTCAAGCTCATTTATCTTATCCAGAGCTTTTTCAAATCTAAACATTCTCTTTCTTACAACCATAGAAGAAATATATCCTATTTCTCCATCATTAGTCTCTACTTTATACCAATAATTTCCATAATCATATATTTTTTCTAGTGCTTTCAGTTTAGCATCATAATTAAATTTTTTTATGATTTTACCCTTTGTACTTGGCAGATCTCTTAAATTCGCTGTTCTTGTCCTTACAAAGACATAGTCCAACACTTTTGGATGACCACCATTATATTTTTCATTTAAAATAATGTTCTCTGGCATCTCATTGTCATATATTGCAACTGTAGTCCAACTAGTATCTCCCTCAAAAGAAAAAGCTGCAGTCCCAATCATAAATAATGAAATCAACGCTGTTTTTAAAAGTCTCATTTTCTCCCTCACCCTTTTCATTATTCTCTCATAAATTAAAGAGAGCCCTGAATGATATTTTAGCATTAAATCACTAGTGATTCAAGCAAATTTTCATTCAGAGCTTGTTAAATCTCAAAACTGTTTATTTTATTTCTTAACCATTCCTCTTTGAACCATTTCTTTTACAATATAAGTTGCAACATCATCTGCATATTTTCCTGGACCAAATCCAGCATCATATCCTAATTCTTTTGCTAGTTCATTAGTAATTCTAGCTCCTCCAGCTATTAAGATAACTTTATCTCTCAGTCCTTCAGCTTCCAGCAATTCAACCAAGTTAGTTAAGTTATGAATATGAACATCTTTTTGAGTTACAGTTTGTGAAACTATTAAAGCATCAGCTTTTAATTCAATAGCTTTTTGTATAAATTCCTCATTTGTAACTTGGCTTCCAAGATTATAGGCTTCTACACCTTTATATCTTTCAAGTCCATAATGTCCTGCATATCCTTTCATATTCATGATAGCATCAATTCCAACTGTATGAGCATCTGTTCCTGTACTTGCTCCTATCATTACTACATTTCTTCCTATATTTTCAGCAATATATTCTTCACATTCATGCATATCCATTGTATCTATTTCCAAAGCTTGTACTTTTATATTAGTATAATCAACATTATATGATGTAGCTCCATATACTACATAAAATGAAAACTCTTTATCCAGTGCTTCTGAAAAAGCAACAGCTGGGTCTATGAATCCCATTTTTTTAGCTAATTGTATAGCAGCTTCCACACCTTTTTCATTATTAGGTACTGGAAGAGTAAAGCTCATTTGAACTTTACCGTCATTCATTGTATCTCCATATGGTCTTAACTGTGTAAGATCAAGTGTTTTATCAAATTCTTTTTTATCAGTAGAATATAAACCTCCAGACATTATCTATTACCTCCAAGCATTAATTCTATAAATGGATTAAAGTAACTAGAATCTTTTTCAAATACTCCAGCCAGTCCTTTTCCTCCATCTAATGGTCTTTTTATACCAGCAAAAATTCCACCTTCAAGAGTCTTGAATATTCCTATTCCTTCTATAGTTTTTAATAGTTCAGCAGCTTTTTCAAGAACCTCTTTAGCTCTATTTACCATTATACCATCTTTTTTAAACTCAATATCATTACCAAAATCTTCCATGTTATTAAAGATATATTTAGCATTTTCTATAGAAAGTGCTCTGTCTGACATAAATGGAGTATGGATAGCTTCTGTCAGCATTCCTAATAAATGTACCTTTTGATTAGTCATTATAGTTACCATATTGAATAAAGCATCCTGTACATGTCCTTTAAAAATATTTCCTGTCATAAATTTTGTAGGTGGCATATATTTTAATGGAGCTTTAGGGAATATTTCTCTAGCCATTTGAGCTTGAGCTAATTCAAGTAAAAATCCATTTTTAGTATCTGGATGCATTTCAAATGCATGTCCTAATCCCATTTGTTCTTCTGGTAATCCAGCAACTAATGCAAACTGTTCATTAATAAATTGAGAAGCTAAAACTGTATGAGCTTCTTCAATAGCATCAGCTGTAGTTAAATAGTTATCTTCTCCTGTATTAATTATAACTCCAGCAAATCCATTGATAACTCTTGAGAAGAATTGGTCTACTAAAGTTCTCTTCATATTGATATCTCTAAATAATATTCCATACAATGCATCATTCAGCATCATATCCAATCTTTCAAGAGCTCCCATTGCAGCTATTTCAGGCATACAAAGTCCTGAACAATAGTTACAAAGTCTTATATATCTTTTTAATTCTACTCCAACTTCATCAAGAGCTTTTCTCATGATTCTAAAGTTTTCCTGAGTAGCCATTGTTCCTCCGAACCCTTCAGTTGTAGCTCCATATGGTACATAATCCAACAAAGATTGTCCAGTAGTTCTGATAACTGCTATTACATCTGCACCTTGTCTTGCAGCAGCTACAGCTTGTGTTACGTCTTCATATATATTTCCAGTAGCAACAATTACATAGATATAAGGTCCTTTTTTATCTCCATATACATTTAAGTATTCTTCTCTTTTTGCTCTGTTACTTCTTATTCTTTCTACATTAGATTCTGCAATTTCTTTAAGAGCTAATTTAATTTCAAAATCGTCATGCCATTTCATTTTTGTTACATCTAATTCTTTTCTAGCAACTCTTTCAGCTATTTCTTGTGGTTTTAATCCAGTTTCAAGCATTGCATTACCTAAATATTTAGCAACTCCTAAAGAAATATTTCCATTTTCTTTAATAAAATCTACTACTACATTTGGTAATGGTACTTCAAATTCATCAATACCATCTATTCCTAATAATCTGCATATTGTTCTTTCAACAGTAACAGTACTGTGTGCATCAACAAATACTTGTGCATCTGCAGCAATTTTTTTAGCTGACTTACGAGCTTCATCTACTAAATTCCAGTTAAGATTTAGTTTGCTATTCATCTCTTTTAATCCTCCTTAATATACTCTTCAAGTATTATTTCTGTAAATCTTTTATCTATTCCTATCAATTTTGCTATATTCAAAGCATCTTTTGGTACTTCTGCCTTGTCCGCCCTTTCAAGTCTGAAGTCCATATACTCCTGAATAAGTTCCATAGAATTTTTACTCAATTCTATTTTTCTTCTTAAATTTTCAAAATCCACATTTTTTAACCCTACTACTTGATAATGATTCATATTATCCCTTACGATTCCATCAAAATGTGTAGTCATAAGAGATATTGTAGGTCTATCATTTAGATATTTAGCCAAAGCTTCTACGAACTTCTGTCCCTCTTTCGGATTAGTTCCTCTAGCAAACTCATCAAAAACTACAAAGCCTGTTCCTAAATCTAAAAATATATTTACTTCTTTAAGCTTCATTATTTCAGCTCCAAAAGTACTCAACCCTTTAGAGATATCTTGCATATCATCTGATATAAAGAATACGAAATCTACAAGTGGGAATTTTGCTTTTTCAGCAATAACAAAGAATCCCATATGGAAAAGTAAAAGATTTTCTGTTATAGTTTTTAATGCAACACTTTTCCCTCCCATATTTGCTCCAGTTATTATGGTAACTCCTGACTTTAATTTCACATCAATTGGAGTAAAAGTTTTGCTCTTAGCTTCTAACATTTCTCTTACTTCTATGTTTACCAGTCCAATAACATCTATTTCATTATTCATAGATATTTCAGGTCTGATACCTCCATAAGTTTTTGCAAATCTGACTTTAGCCATTAAAAAATCTAGATTCCCTATTTTGTCTATATTTTCTAAAAATCCCTCTGCTTTCTTTAATAAGATAGATGTAAGCTGTTTTCTCACTTCCAGCTCTTCTCTCTCTTCTTCTACAAGTATCTCCAATCTCTCTTCTTTTAGTTGTGATACCTCTTCAAAACTCTTTGCAGTGAATATTCTTTTTTCTACATCTTTTTTCTTATCTCTCACCATTTTAAGTGCAGATGAATAACTGTCATAAACATAAAAGGTAGGCAGCCTATCTTTGTCTGGATCTAGAGCGTCAATCATCTCTTCCATGCTTTCCAGATCAAAGTTTTTTAATTCTTCTGGCAGTTTTTTTAATAAAAGATTTAATTCTTCCATTAAAAGTGCCTGTGCCTTTATTTCAAAAAGGTCTACATCATCTAATATATTTTCCTTTAAGCAATTATTTACAACTGTTTTAATATCTTTTAATCTGTGGATTATTCCTTCAATATCCCTTATCAGACTTTTATTTTCCTCAGAAAATTTCATAAAAACTTCCATTTTTATAAATTCTTCTTTAAGAAGTTGCTCCTCTCCTCTTAAATAATTTTTAAGTTTTTTCAACTTAGTTTTACCATAAGGAGAGAGAGTTTCAACTCTTGTTAAAAGTTTTCTAAATCCTAATCTCTCAAGACTTTTATCATCTATAAATCTCATTACGCTCACCTACTACATCTATGACTTTATATTTTATTTTTTCTTCTAAAAACTTCTTAAATTTATCCTTTGGAAATTCATATCCAAGAGGAGAACGTGGATTACATGTTACAAAAAGAAGATTTATAGTATTCATGACCCTTAGTTCTACACCACTGGCCTCTAATTTCTTTTGAGTTAAAAAATCTACGAAAACTTTTGTTCCATCTTTTGCTATCAATTTTATATTTTTAAAATTACCTCTGTTTTTGATTAGAATCTCAATGAATTTCTTCGTAATAGCTCCCCTAACAGCTATTACCTGTATTCTCTCATTCAGGTAATTTTTTATCTCATCATTCGACTCAAGAGGTCCCATGCCTTCCAAAGTCTTTATTTCACCGTCATTATATATTATTCCAACTCTAGCATCTTGAAAAACTTCGTTGATTTTATCTTTCAGTTCTTTATCTTCCAGACTAGGTAAAGTAAGAAGTGATACAGTATTAGCTGTTTCTTCAATAACTTTTCCCATATCAAGAGATAATGCTGCACCAGTTGCCAATATAGTAGCTTCTGTTACATCACCTACTGCACTTCCTTTTCTGCTTAAAGCTCCATCTACCAGAGATAACTCACTTCCAAAATTTTCCATTATATCTAAAATTTTTTTAATTTGAGTATTATAAGAAGGACCTGCTATGTCTACATAACCTGCCGAAATTGCTTTCATTATTATTATATTCCCCATAGGGGTTGAGAAATCTGTGGTATATAAGATTTCTCTTGTAATATCACAGTTTCTCAAACAATCTCTTGCAGTAGCTACTAATGTTCCTGGAAAAACATATATTCTAGGCTTATGAGTATTAGTCACAACATCTGTATCTTCTCCATCTCTTCCAATAGAAGTAAGTCCAACTATTTTTTTTGTACCTATATCTTCTATCAATTGATTAAGGACAGTTGTTTTCCCTACATTTTTTTCCATTCCTATTATTGACACCCTTTTATAATCTTTCAGTAGATCATAAGTATCCATCATACCGCTACCTCATATAGTCAATTATTTTTCGTTTCTTTTATGTCTGTCAAGTTCTTTTGGTTCTATTGCCATAGCTCCACCACTAAGAAGTTTTGATACTCCAGTGTTTGTTTTACCAGCTTTACAATCTTCACATTGACATTCTTCATGATATTCTTCTGGTTCAGTATAAGTAGTAATAACTCCTTCGAAGTTTCTTAATACAACTTTATGTGGAGCTTGAGAAATTACATATTGAGGCATTACTGGAGTTTTTCCTCCTCCACCAGGTGCGTCAACTACGAATGTAGGTACAGCATATCCTGATGTATGTCCTCTTAATCCTTCAATAATTTCAATTCCTTTAGAAACTGGAGTTCTGAAGTGCTCCAATCCCATTGAAAGATCACATTGATAGATATAGTAAGGTCTTACTCTCATTTTTACTAAATCATGAACTAATCTTTTCATTACATGTACACAATCATTAATTCCTCTTAAAAGAACTGATTGGTTTCCTAGTGGAATTCCAGCATTAGCTAATAATTCACAAGCTTTTTTAGATTCTGGTGTTACCTCTTTTGGATGGTTAAAATGTGTATTTAACCAAATTGGATGATATTTTTTCAACATTTCAACTAATTCAGGAGTTATTCTTTGAGGAAGAACAACTGGAGTTCTTGATCCAATTCTTACTATCTCAACATGAGGGATTGCTCTTAATTTGCTGATAATATATTCTAAAGTCTCATCAGAAACTAGTAAAGCATCTCCTCCTGATAACAAAACGTCTCTTACTTGTGGAGTTTTAGCTATATATTCAATAGCTTTATCTATTCTATCCATAGGCATTGCATCATCACTTGCTCCAGCAAATCTTCTACGAGTACAGTGTCTGCAATACATTGAACACATATCAGTTATTAATAAAAGTACTCTGTCTGGATATCTATGAGTCAATCCAGGAACTGGAGAGTCTTCATCTTCATGTAATGGATCTAAAAGATCAGCTTCAGCTTGATGAATTTCCTTTATTGAAGGAATAGCTTGTTTTCTAACTGGGCAATTAGGATCATTACTATCCATTAATGAAAAATAATATGGAGTAATAGCCATTCTTAAAGTTTCAAGAGTTTTTTTAACTCCTTCTTCTTCCTCTGGACTTAGAGTTATATATTTTTTAAGATCTTCTAAACTTTCTATTCTGTTTTTTACTTGCCAGTGCCAATCATTCCATTGCTCATCTGTTACATTTGGGAAAAATTTTGCTCTAGTGTTAACTGTGTTCATTTTATCATCTCCTCTAAATTTTAATTTCATGTCTTAGTTTTTATAAGTTATTTTTTAAAGCAAAAGATTAAACATATAATTCGTTGAATATTTCTCTTAATACAGCACTTTCTCTCAATTCTTCTAAAGTAATTGCAGCATGATCTTTAGTGTATCCATTTCCTACTATCATAGTAACGTCTTTTCCTACACCTTCAGCACCTAAAGCAGCTTTAGTGAATGAAGTTGCCATAGAGAAGAAATAAGCTATTCCTAAATCTTTAACTGGTAAAATTGTTGACATTTCTGTATTTTGTACATTTACACAGTTTATAGCGATATCTACTTCTTTACCATCATTAGCAGCTAATACTGCATTTAATACTTCGATTGGTTTTGTAGCATCAGCAATAACTACTTTTATTTTGTCACTTACTCTAGCTAATAGAGCAGCTTCTTTTTCATTTCTTACTAATCCAATTACAGTTCCAGTAGGTCCTACTCTTTTTACTGCTTCATAAGCACAAAGCATTCCTGATTTTCCAGCTGATCCAAGGATAACAACTGATTGACAAGGTCTAGCTAATTTAGCAACTTGTGCAGGTGCTCCAGCTACATCTAGAGCTGCAAGAGCTAAAGTTTCAGGCATATCTTTTGGTAATACAGCATAGATTCCACTTTCGAAAAGTATTGCTTTACCTTTGATTTCTACTCTGTCGATATCTGGTTTTACATCAACAATTTCATCTATTCTTAATGGAGTAAGAGATAGAGAAACTAGAGTAGCTATTTTATCTCCAACTTTAAGATCAGTTTTTCCAACTAAATCGTCTCCAATTTTTTCGATAGTTCCAATAAGCATTCCACCTGATCCAGTTACAGGGTTTTGCATTTTTCCTCTTTCACCAACAATTTCTTTTATTTTAGCTTTGATTTTTTCTACATCGTGTCCTGCTTCTTCTTCGATTTGAGTAAATGAAGCTGAGTCAACGTTTAATGCCATTACATCTATTAATATCTCATTTGAGTATATGTTCATGTCGTTATTTATTTTTAAAGCTGGTTGTGGTAAAACTCCTTGTGGTTCTATAACTCTGTGTGTTCCATATTTACATCCTTTTATCATTTAAAATCTCCTCCTTAAATTATATTTTAGTTCCTATTATTCAATTTAAATTATTTTTTTAATCCTAAAATTTCTCTAGCTTCATCAGGAGTAGCAACTTCTCTTCCTAATTCTTTAGCCAGTCTTACAACTTTTTCTACAAGTTCTCCATTTGATTTAGCAAGTACACCTTTTTCAATGTATACATTATCTTCAAATCCAACTCTTACATGTCCTCCCATAACAATAGCCATTGCTGCCATTGGAAACTCATGTCTTCCTATTCCAGCCACTGTCCATGTAGAACCTTCTGGAATACTTTCACTGATAAATACAAGATCTCTTGCACTTGCTGCCATTTGAACTCCCAAAACAAAATCAAAATGCATAGGTTTTTTGATGAACCCTTGTTTTGCATATCTTATAGCATAATCTACCATACCTTTGTCAAATACTTCAATTTCAGGTTTTACTCCTCTTTCAATCATTATTTTTCCAAAGTTTTTAATAGTATTTTCAGTATTAGTGAAAACTTCATCTCCACCAAAATTACAAGTTCCACAATCTAGAGTTGCCATTTCAGGTCCTAATTCAGTAGGCTGTAATCTTTCAAGATCTGTCATTCCAACTGCTCCACCTGTAGATGGTTGAATTATTGCATCTGGGCATTTCTCTCTTATTGCATCCATACATTGTTTAAATCTTTCTTTAGATTGAGTAGGAGTCCCATCATCTTCTCTTACATGCAAATGAATTATTGAAGCTCCTGCTTTGTATGCTCCATATGCTTCTCTTACTATTTCTTCTACAGTATAAGGAACTGCTGGATTTTGTTCTTTAGTTACTTCAGCTCCGCATATAGCTGCTGTAATTATTAATTTTTCCATTTCCATCTCCTTTACAATTCAGTAATTTATTTCTATTTTTTTCTTTGTTTATCCTTAGGAGTTACACAAGTTCCACTTGCTCTACATACAACAATTGGTTCAGCTAAAACATCAGCAGCTGAATCATTGATATCTGGTCTAGGAACTATAACCTTTCTAGCTTCAAAAACCATTTTTCTTGAACTGTTTCCAGAACTTACTATTTCACCAACAGCTTCTATAAAATCTCCAGCAAACACAGGGGCCATAAATTCTACACTGTCATATGCTTTAAATAAACCCTCATCTCCATCCATTTGAATTAAAAGTTCAGTAGCAACATCTCCAAACAACTGCAGCATTCTAGCACCATCAACTAAATTTCCTCCATAATGTGCATCATGAGAACTCATTCTTAGTCTGATCATTGATTTCATAATTTTTCCTCCTAAATTCCTTAAATTTAAATTTTCAAAAAATTAAAAAAGATGCATGTGATAATAGACATAGTTAAACTGTAAGCATGATTTGATCTTGATTTTACTCAACCCAAAATAGCTCTCCACAATAAATGTGACAGTTGTTGCATATTTCTGCAACCCCCAAGAAAAAAGACCATAAGCAATCTTTCCTCTTTCGGCAACTACGTCCTTCGCATGAAGCATTGAGAGCTTTTTCTCTTAGCATCTCCATACTACCTCCATAAATGCACCTCTATTTTTATAATAAATATTCAATTGTCCTATACGCTTGCTATGTCATTTGATTTCTAGATAAGCTATATTTATGATATATATACATGCTTTTTCTAAAAATATAACACATTTCTTTCAATATAAGTATACTTTGACTTTTTTTAAAAGTCAATAGAAATTCTAAATTTTTTTTTAAAATTTAAAACTTTCTCTTTAATATTCAGTAAAGTAACCATATTTCTAACTGTTTTTCTTTATTTAGAGGATTTTCAAACTTTATTTAGTATATTATTATAATATACATATTTATTTTATTTAAAACTTAACTTACGAGGAGGGAAATTTTTATGAAAGACCAATTTTTTATGGATGAATATTCTACTATATTTAAAGTAATTGAAAAAACCCCTCTATTCAGTGCTCTTACCAAAGAAGAAGTAAAAGAAATGCTTTCATTAATGATTTTAAAAAATTATAAAAAAGGAGAAATTATTTTTGAACAAGATAGTTCTCCTAATAATATTTATATAATTGAAAATGGTATTGTTAAACTTTTTCATAGAAAAGATGAAACTGATTTTGATATTGGAACTTTTACTACTGGAAATTGTTTTGGAGAAGTTGCACTTATTGGTATACTTCCATATATTGGAACTGCTGTTGCTATGAGTGAATTATCTGTACTGCAGTTTTCAAAAATGTCCTTGCATAGGTTATCTAAAGTTAATATAACCTTATTTAATAAATTTCTTTTGAATATATCAAGAGAGGTGTGCAGAAGACTCTATCTCATTGATAAACATCTTGTTAAAGCACTGGAAGAAAATTCAAAATTCAACAATTCAATTTTATAATTCCATATTTACCCTTTATAAAAATCATGATATAATCCTTATAGGCAATTTAGAAAAATTTATTGGAGGTTTACCTATGAAAAAATATATATGTGAAGTTTGTGGATATGTTTATGACCCTGCTGTCGGAGATGTAGATCATGGTATCAAAGCTGGAACTTCTTTTAATGATCTTCCAGAAGACTGGACTTGCCCTCCTTGCGGTGCTGATAAACACGCATTTGCTGAGCTTAAAGAACACGACACTAATGAAGTTGAAAAATTTATGTGTGAAGTTTGTGGATATGTTTATGATCCCGCTGTTGGAGATGTAGATCATGGTATCAAAGCTGGAACTTCTTTTAATGATCTTCCAGAAGACTGGACTTGCCCTCCTTGCGGTGCTGACAAACATGCATTCAGAAAATTTAAGTACTAATTCAAAATTTCTGGGGCTGTTGCAAATTAGTGATTGATAAACTAATTTGTGCAGCTTCTCTTATTTTTTATAAAAAAATAGAAATCTATTTTATAGATTTCTGCTAATTTATATTTTTATATTTATTTTTAAGTATCAAAAAAAGAAGTAGATGATTTTTTATTTATCTAAGCTACTTTTAATGAGTGAAGTGTTGTTCCTAAGCGATTATTTATATTTCTGCTTAGATATCTGTTGAAGTTGTAAGCGATACAAAACAAACATATTTCTCTTAAAACACTTTTTTTACTTCGAACTTTTAATTTTCGCAATTTCATATCTTCTTTCAAAACTGCAAAAGCACCTTCTACTTGAATACTTCTGTTCATTCTTAATTGTTTTCCATAATTGCTTGATACATTCTCTTTTGATTTATTTGATAAAATTCTAAATCTCGCATTGTACTTAATTTTTTTGTTAGTTTCAGGATTCCAAAAATATTGAACTGTATTATTTTTGTTAGAGTATAGAAATTCTAATTCTAATCCATCTTTTCTAAATAGCTTATTTTCAGAATTATTATATATTAAATTTTCTACTCTGTTTAAATCATTTTTAAACTTTCTGATTTTAGATTTTTCAAAATATATTGGTTTTATATATGAAGTATAGTCCATTTTTTCCAAATATTCATAATTTGAAATACTTTCATATCCTGCATCAGCTACAATATTTTTAATTTCTAAATTTTGAGATGAAATTTTCTCTAAAAATGGAATCAAAGTTTTAGAATCAGAAGGGTTAGAAAAAATTTCATATGAAGAAATATATTCACTAATCACTCCTATTTGTAGATTATATCCAGGTTTTAATTGACCATTTCTCATATGGTCATCTTTCATTCTCATAAAAGTAGCATCTATATCAGTTTTTGAATAGCTATTTCTACCATTAAGATTTTTAAAATGATTAGAATATTTTTGATACTTTTCTAAGTATTCTGCGCATAATTCTAAATACTTTTGCTCTTTAGATTTTCGTTTTCCTCTGCCTTTGACTATTTGAAAATTCAAATTAGAAAGATATGAATATATTTCAAGGAAGTTGTCATATTGTAAGTTGAAATCATCATTAAAATTTGAAATTAATTCAAGAATTTTTTCATCTAATCTAGTTCTATATTTCTCAATAGATTTTTTCCAAACAAATGAATATTTATTAGCATATGCTTCAATTTTAGTGCCATCAATATATATTGTTTCAGTGGAAATATTTTCCATTTCAAAAATTTTTTCAACGAATTGTTCAAATAGATCTGGAAGAATATCTTCAGTTTTTACTAAGAATCTAGAAATAGTAGAGTGATCAGGAATTTTAGAATCTTGTAAAAGAAACCTGAATTTAATATTTTCACGGCAAGCCATTTCTATATCTCTAGTAGAAGTTAAATTGCGCGAATAGGCATAAACAATGATAGAAAACATTCTGATAGGATGTACCTTTGTTTTGTAAGAAAATACTTGCATTAAACTACTAAAATCTAATCCCTCCAATATTGAGCTAAGTTTTCTTACAGGATCATTATCAGAAATTTCATATTGTAAAAAGTTAAAAAGTTTAGGTTGATTTAATTGAAAAAAAATGTTATTATTAGTTGGTTTTTGCATAGGTATATTATATTAGAAATTTGAAAAAATTTTTAGTATTTTATACCTTTTTTTATTTTAAAAGAAAAAGCTAACAAGAAGAAAACTTCAAGTCAGCTTTTTGGGTAATTGGGCCATTTTGAATTTGCAACAGCCTCTTTTTATTTTACTTTTAATTTCAAAAAAAATGCTATATAATAGCAGAATAAATAATTTCTATTGAATATTTTGGAGGATTTTTATGTTGTTAGATTTTATAAATAATCTCAAAAAAAAATATCCTAGTTCTTTTTGGCTTATGTGTTTTACTATTACTTGGGAAAGATTTTCATATCATGGAATCTCAACATTACTTGTTCTTTATTTTACCGCTTCTGTCACTAAAGGTGGAATTGGACTTTCACCTAAAGAAGCTACTTCTCTTTATGGACTTTATGTAGGAGTATTACACCTTACTCCACTTATTGGAGGATGGTTATCTGATAGATATTTAGGACAGCAAAAATCTATTATTCTAGGAGGAATCTTTATATCTCTTGGAAACTTTCTTTTATTTACAAGTTCAGGTATTTATCAATTATATTTCAGCCTTCTTTCAATTATTATAGGAAATGGGTTCTTTAAAGCAAATGGTACTAATCTTGTAGGTAATATCTATTCACATAAAAGTACTCTTGAAAGAGAGATTGCTTATAGTCTTTTTTATATGTTTATAAATTTAGGTTCTTTTCTTGCACCTTTTACAGCTGGATTAGTAGCTGATAAATTTTTTGCTGTAAAAAATATTACTGGAGAAATTATACATTATGGCTATAAACCTATGTTTTTTATTTGCAGTATTATAGGTATTATCTGGACTCTTGCTTTTTTCTGTCTTGCTCCCAAATATTTAGAAAATACTGGAAAAACACCTTGTTATACATATAAAACTGAAAAAAAATCAATTTTTTCTTTTGATTTTACTGAAAATGAAAAAAAAAGAATAAAAGCTATGGGAATAATATCAATATTTGTTATTTTATTTTGGACTTCTTTTTATCAATCATTTAGTTCTATCACTTTATATGCAAGAGATCATGTTAATAGAAACCTTTTTGGATTTATAGTTCCTGTTCCTTGGTTTGCTGCATTAAATGCTATACTTGGAATCACTTTTTCTCCAATACTAGCGTTAGTATGGAATCAGCTTCGCAAAAAAAATATAACTATACCTGTTAAAATTTCTCTTGGCATATTTTCTATGGGTACAGCTTTTGCCTTCATGACTGTTTCAGTTCTAACTTCTGGTAATATGAAAGCAAATATGATTTTTATTATTTTTGCTTATGTTTTTAATACTTTATCCGAACTTTGTATAGCTCCTATTGGTATTGCTATGTTCAATTGTCTTTCCCCAAAAAGATATTCTACATTTTTTATGGGATTATGGTATATGACTATGTTTTTTGCAAGTATTATTTCTGGTAAAGTTGCTGGTTTTACCCAAGATATGGGATTTCTCACTATTTTCTTTTCTCTTTCTGTGTTGCTCTTTGTAATGGGAGGCATTTTATACTTAGCTAGAAAAAATCTTGATAATCTTATGGTTGTAGAAGATGACTGTGATTGCAGAATAATATAAATAGTCTTTAAATAAAAAGGATGGCTAACTGCCATCTTTTTTATAATATTATATTTCTATTTTGCCTTCTACAAATTTTACTGCGGTTCCACCAATAAGCACATCTATTTTTTCTTTTTTAATTTGAATTTTTCCCATTATTTCACTTTTCCTACCTAATTTCTCTCCTTGTGTAACAACAACATTTTCATTAGCTTTTATTTCTCCTATTGTATATAAATAATAAATTAATGCCCCATTAGATGTTCCAGTTGCAGCTTCCTCATCTATATCAACTATTGGAGCAAAATTTCTGGCATAAAGCTTTGTTTTACTTTCTGTTTTTTCTATATAAAATGGATGAAGAGATATTATATCTAATTCCTTACTTATTTTTTTTATTTTTTCCATATCTCCAATTATTTCATTCAATGCTTCTTTTCTTTTTAATGGTATCATCAAATCCCAAACACCAGTATATGCTTTTATTATTTCTATATCATCTGCAAAACTATCAGGAGATATATTTAATGCCTCTCCTAATTCTATTTTATTTACAGTAAAACTTCTATCTATCTTAGGTGAAGCTTGGTACATCATTATATTATCTATTTTTTTATTTTTTATTTTTATAACAATAGGAAGAGTTCCCAAATTAGTTTCCATATTTATTTGATTTTCCCCTTCTTCAACTTTTATTATTCCACACTCTACAAGTGCAGTTCCATAAGCTATAGTTGCATGACCACATAAATCTATTTCTTCTTTTGGAGTAAAAAATTTTACTTTTATTTTTCCATGTTCGTTTAAAAATAAAAATACAGTTTCAGGATATCCAAGTTCTTTTGCTATATTCTGCATTTCTTCATTCTTTAACCCATCAGCTCCCAGCAAAACTCCAGCTGGATTTCCTTTAAAAAGTTCTGTTGTAAATGAATCATATATTAATAATTTTTTTTCCATATTCCATCCTTTCAATCTAGAATTATTTTTCCAAGTTTATTTCTATTACCCTCATAAAATTTTCATATGCTATTTTTCTTATATCTTCTTCTGAATATTCTCTCTTTCTCAATTCTTCTATAACATTCTGTGCATAAGAAGCATCTTCTAAACCTTTTGGATTCATATCTTTTCCTGTTCTTCCAGTATAAAGATATTCACAAAAATCAAATCCTAAACCAACATGTTTAATTCCTGCCAGTGATACCATATAGTCTATATGATCTACATATCTTTCTATTGTCTGTTTTTCCTTTTCTAAATCTACAAAGCCTTTATATGCAACTGCTCCCACTAATCCTCCGCTCTCTGCCACTGCTTTAATTTGATCATCAGTTAAATTTCTTACATGATCACAAAGACTTCTGGCATTTGAATGAGAAGCAATTATAGGCTTATTACTTGTTTCATAAATACCCCAGAAAGTTTTTTCATTTGAATGAGATACATCCACAATCATTCCTAATTCATTCATTTTTTCTATTGCTGCTTTACCAGTTTCTGTTATCCCTCTATTTTCATCTCCTTTGGCCCCTGTTCCAAGATCATTTTCTTCATTCCATGTAAGAGATGCATGTCTAAAACCTAATTGATAAAAAGTATCCAGCCAATCTAAATTTTTCTTTATTGCTCTAAGTCCTTCTATTCCCATAAGAACATTTAATTTTTCATTTATTATTCCTCTGTTGAAATCTCCTGAATTTTTTATTATATTATAAAGTTCTTCATTTTTTTTGATTTCATGTATAGTTGAATTTATCATCCACATCATTTCTTTTTCTTCATCAACTGCATTTTCATCAAGGTAAGCTATAAATATTCCACCCATAATATTTCCAGCTTTGAATCTGTCAAGATGATATTTTTTTACAATGTGTTCTTCTTCATTTTTTCTTTTTGCAGAAACATCAAACCATATATCTGCATGCCCATCAAATATTTTCATTTCTTAGTCCCCCTTGTTTTTAATTTTACTTTTAAAAAAATATTATTTCAGCTTCAGCTTCATACCAAGGTCCTTTTTCATCCTCTCCTTCAGTTATAAAAAATTCTATTTGAACATCTTCTAAAGTCATTCCCACAGAATGCAACTCTTTATCTTCATAAAATTCTATTTTTTTATATTTAGTATTTTCCAATCTTTCAGCTATGTCTTCTCTCAATTCTACCAATTCCAATAAATCTTCCTCCAAATTATATCCTAATTTCTCAAATTCTTTTGATATAGTTCCAATTCTCTTTGCTAATTTTTCTGATATCATTATTCCCCCTATTTAAATTTTAAGACCATTTTTATTTTTTTTATTCTCTTTATTACTCCAAGAGCAAACTTTATTTTTTTTATTTCAAATGGTATCTTATTCAAAGCTTTTTCCATTTGAATTTCTATTTCTTTCTCAGTTAAGACTTTTTTCAATAGTTTCTCCCTTCATTCATGTCTGATTTTTCTTAATTTTTAGTATATTATATATTATACCCCATATTGCGCAACTTTGAAATATTTAATATAGAAAATTATTTTGTTTTATAAATAGAAATTCAATGGGATATATGATATAATCAATAAGGAAAACTTGTATATCTGTGAAAACTTTTTTATAAATAAAAAAAGATTTTTTCATTAGTATACGAATTACTAGGATATAAATAATCAAAATAAAGGAGTTATAATGAACTTTTTTAAAAATTTTGGAGTCAAAAGTGCTGATTATAAACTAGGTGAAATACAATTTGAATGTGTAGGTTGCACCAGTAAAAAAGTCAGATTTCATAGACTGCAAAACATCTTTCTTTTTTTCTCTTTTCCTATTTATAAATATAAGGTAGATCATGTAATTCACTGCCAAAAATGTAACAGTGTTTATGAAATAAAAAATGATTCTGCAATAAAAGTTTATAGAAGAAAAGCTGCTACTTATGATGACATTGAATCTATTTTAATAGAAAGAGGAATATGTCCGTATTGCGATACACCTTACAGACAAACACCTTCTTGCTGCCCTAACTGTGGCAAAGAACTTTAATATTGATTTATTGGAGGTACTATTTTGGATTTAACATTTTTCAAAGGAATGATTACTGGACTTATTTTATCACTTCCTTTTGGTCCTGTAGGGATTTATTGTATGGAAAAAACTTTAGTAGAGGGGCAAAAGGAAGGTTATGTATCTTCCCTTGGAATGGTCACTGTAGATGTTATTTATGGTTTAACAGCCCTTCTGTTTATCAATAAAATAGATGATTTCATTATAAAATATGAATGTTTTCTTGAAATTGGTATTAGTGTTTTTCTACTTGTTGTTGGTTTAAAAAAAATGAGCAGAAAAATGAAAGTAAAAAAAATAGAACTTGGTCCTGTTGGAATTATCCAAAATTACTTTACTACATTTGCTGTTGCTTTAGCAAATGTTTCAAGTATCTTCACTATAATGGTTATCTTCACTACTTTGAGGATATTTGAATCTGAAGGACATGCTGTTCCTTTTCAAGTTGCCTGTGGTATATTTTTAGGAGGAGCTGCTGAATGGTTTTTTACTACTTTTCTCCTTTCTCACTGGAGAAGAACTATTACTGAAGAAAATCTGATTAAGATATCAAGAATATCAGGTGGTCTTATATTTATATTTGGAATAATTACCTTATTCCATTCTTTTAACAAAATTTTCTTTTAAACATTAATTTTACAAAATAAAGGTGGTTTTTATGAATACAATAAACAATGAGTTTTCAAAATACCTTCAATATGATGAAAACAACAAAAGTACAACAATAGCAGTAGCTATGAGTGGAGGAGTTGACAGTTCCACTGTTGCTTATCTATTAAAAAAACAAGGTTATAATGTCTTTGGAGTTACAATGAAGACTTGTAAACCTGAAGATTCCGATGCTAAAAAAGTATGTGAAGATTTAGGAATTCCCCATTATCTTTTAGATGTAACAAAAGAATTTAAAGAAAACGTGATGAATTATTTTGTAGATGAATACCTTAAAGGTAAAACTCCAAATCCATGTATGGTGTGTAATAAACATATAAAATTAGGATTACTTATAGATTTTGTACGTTCTAAAGGTGCTGATTTTATGGCAACTGGTCATTATACTCAGATGAAAGATGGTATTCTTTCTATGGGTGATGATGCTGGTAAGGATCAAGTATATTTCCTTTCTCAAATGAAAAAAGATAATTTAAAATATCTTAAATTCCCTATTGGAAATCTTGAAAAACCAAAAGTCAGAGAGTTGGCTCAGCTTCTCGGAGTAAGAGTATATGCTAAAAAAGACTCTCAAGAAATATGCTTTGTTGAAGATGGAAAACTTAAAGAATTTCTTATGGAAATGAGCAATGGAAAAGCTGGAAAACCAGGAGATATAGTTGATACAAATGGAAAAGTACTTGGTAAACACAAGGGGCTCTCTTTTTATACAATTGGTCAAAGAAAAGGCTTGGGAATAGCCCAAGAAAATCCTCTTTATGTCATTGAATTGGACAGCAAAAAAAATTGTATAATAGTAGGTCCAAATGAAATGCTTTTTAAAAACAGCCTTGTTGCTGATAATATCAACCTCATATCTCTTAACAGCATAGAAGAGCTAAATAACATAGAGTGTTGGGCAAAAACACGTTCAAGAGATCAACTTCATAAATGCAGACTTGAAGTTCTCTCTAATGGAAATATTAAAGTAAATTTTATAGAAAATCAAGTAAGAGCTGTTACTCCAGGACAAGGAGTAGTTTTTTATGACAAAGATCATAAAGTACTAGGAAGTGGATTTATAATATAAAATACATAATTTAGGAGGAAATGCTTATGATTATTAAAAATGTTCATCTATTTTATTTCAGTCCTACTTATACTACTAAAAAAACTGTAAAAGCTATTGCTGAAGGTTTAGGTACTGGTTTTATAGAGCATGATCTTACTTTTTCATTTGAGAGTGAGAAAGAATTTTTTCTTCAAAAAGATGAGATTGCCATTATAGGAATTCCTGTTTATGGTGGGAGAACTCCTGTTATCACAAGGAATATGCTAAAAAAGATACATGGAAATGATAGTTTAGCTGTGACTATAGCAGTTTATGGAAATAGAGATTATGATGATGCTTTACTTGAACTTAAAGATATTCTTTCAGAAAATGGATTTTCAGTCATTGCAGCTGGAGCATTTATTGGAGAACATTCTTATACAAAAAAAGTAGGCACTAGAAGACCTGATGATGAGGATATTGCAAAAGCTATAGCTTTTGGTAAAGAAATTAGAGAAAAAGTAGATACTGATACTTATACAAAAAATATTAAAGTCAAAGGCAATTTTCCTTATAGAGAAGATATGCCTGTAAGAGTATTTTCTCCTATGGCAAACAAAAATTGCATTTACTGCAGAAAATGCTATTTAGTTTGTCCAGTTGGAGCAATAGATAAAAAAGATCCTGAATTAGTAGATGTTGAAAAATGTATTCATTGCTATGCTTGTGTTAAAGTTTGTACATTTAATGGAAGAGAAATTCCTGGCAACCCTTTAAAAGACATCATTGGATTTCTTGAAACAAAATGCAGTGAAAGAAAAGAACCTGAAATATTTATCTAAATTTATAACTTAAAACTGATCTTGTAATTGGGTCAGTTTTTTTATAAAAATTTTCATTTAAAGAAAAAAAGAAATATCTTTTCCTCTTGTAAAATAATATAAGAGAAAAATTTTTAAAGTGTAACATATGTTACTGTTTCTCTGTAAAAAATATTGTATTATTAACCTATGACAAAAATGATTTACTTTAAAAAAAGGAGGAATTAAAATGTGCAATAAAATGTTTTGTTTTCAATGCCAGGAAACAATGAAAGGAACTGGATGTACAATTGCTGGTGTATGTGGTAAACAACCTACTACTGCTTCTTTACAGGATTTACTTGTTTATACTGCTAAAGGGGTGGCTGCTTACAGCTCTCAATTAAGAAAAACTGCCAGTACAAATGAAATATTAAAAATTACAGACAAATATCTTATAAATTCTTTATTCATGACTATTACAAATGCAAATTTTGATAATGAAGCTATTATTGATGAAATTAAACACGGATTAAAGTTAAGAAATGATGTTAAAAATATTCTTATAAAAAATGGTACTGTTTTAAATCCAAAATTTGAAAATATTCAACTTACTACTTGGTCTTATATATCAGATGACCAATTAATGGAATTTTCTAAGCATCACGATATTGGAGTTTTAAGAACTGAAAATGAAGATGTCAGATCACTAAGAGAATTATTAACTTATGGATTAAAAGGTATGGCTGCATATGCAGAACATGCAATGAATCTTAATAAAACTAATGAGGAAATATTTATTTTCATGGAAAATGCTCTTTTAGCAACTTTAGATGATACTATTTCTGGAGATGAATTAACTGCTTTAGTTCTTGAATGTGGATCATTTGGAGTTAAAACAATGGCACTTCTTGATGAAGCTAATACTTCAGCATTTGGAAATCCTGAAATAACAAAAGTAAATATAGGAGTAGGCAATAGACCTGGTATATTAATAAGTGGACATGATCTTAATGACTTAGAACAATTGCTTGAGCAAAGTAAAGACAGTGGAGTAGATATTTATTCTCATTCTGAAATGCTTCCAGGACATTACTACCCAAAATTAAAAAAGTATTCTCATTTCTTTGGTAACTATGGAAATGCATGGTGGAAGCAAAAAGAAGAATTTGAAACTTTTAATGGACCTGTTGTTTTCACTACTAACTGTATTGTTCCCCCATTAGAAAAAGCTACCTATAATGATAGAATATTCACTACAAATGCTGCTGGATTCCCAGGATGGAAAAGAATTCCTGTTGGAAAAGATGGTAAAAAAGATTTTTCTGAAGTAATAGCACTTGCTAAAAAATGCAAAGCGCCTACTGAAATAGAAAAAGGTGAAATCATTGGTGGTTTTGCACATAATCAAGTATTTGCTCTTGCTGATAAAGTAGTAGAAGCTGTAAAATCTGGAGCTATTAAAAAATTTATAGTTATGGGTGGATGTGATGGAAGAATGCCTAACAGAAATTACTATACTGATTTTGCAAAAGCTCTTCCTAAAGATACAGTTATTCTTACTGCTGGATGTGCAAAATATAAATACAATAAATTACCTCTTGGAGATATAAATGGTATTCCTAGAGTGCTTGATGCTGGACAATGTAATGACTCTTACTCATTAGCTGTTATAGCTTTAAAATTAAAAGAAATCTTTGGACTTGATGATATTAATAAACTTCCAATAGTTTATAATATTGCATGGTATGAACAAAAAGCTGTAATTGTACTTCTTGCATTATTATCTCTTGGAGTAAAAAATATTCATATTGGTCCAACTCTCCCAGCATTCCTTTCTCCTAATGTTCTAAATGTATTAGTAAATACATTTGGCCTTGCAGGAATATCTGATGTAGAAAATGATTTAGTAAAATTTGGTCTTAAATAAAAATTTAATAAAGCCTGAGATAAGTTTTTACATATCTCAGGTTTTTTATTTAGTTTTTTAGAAAATAATTGACTTTTTTTCTTTTAATAAGATATAATAAATTTGTTAGTTTATACATTCATATTGAACATAAAATAACCATTATATATTAATTATGAGGGGTGTAGAATGAAAAGAAAACTGTTATGTTTACTTAGTGCTGCTGTCATGAGTTTTACTGCTTACAGTACTGATGTTACTACTGATGTTGTCATTGTTGGAGGTGGAGGTGCTGGACTTTCTGCTGCTATTGCTGCAAAAGAAAAAGGAGTTAATGTTATTCTTCTTGAAAAAATGCTTATGTTAGGTGGAAATACTAACTATGCTACAGCTGGTATCAATGCTGCCAATACTGATCTTCAAAAAAAATTAGGAATAGAAGACTCAGCTGAACTTTTTTATAATGATACTATGAAAGGCGGAAAAAATAAAAATAATCCAGAATTAGTAAAAAAACTTACTGCTGATTCCAGTAATATTATCAATTGGCTTACTGAAAGAGGAGCTGATCTTTCTGAAGTAGTATTTACTGGCGGACAAAGTGCAAAAAGAACTCACAGACCTGCTGGCGGACAAGCAGTAGGTCCTGTTATTGTGGATGCTCTTGCTGAAACTGCTGAAAAGGATGGAATTGATGTAAGAACTGAAAGTGAAGTTGTAAAAATTATTAAAACTGGAAATAAAATTACTGGAGTAAAAGTTAAACATAAAGGTGAAACATACATAATAAATGCAAAAGCGGTAGTCATGGCTACTGGTGGATTTGGTGCAAATGCTGCCATGGTTGCTGAATATAATCCTAAACTTAAAGGATTTGGCTCTACTAACAGCCCTGCTATTACTGGAGAAGGTATTAAAATGGTAAATTCTGTTGGAGGAGCCCTTGTTGATATGACTGAAATTCAAACTCATCCTACTGTTGTTCATAATAATACTACTATGATTACTGAAGCAGTTAGAGGAGAAGGAGCTATTCTGGTAAACAGAGAAGGAAAAAGATTTATCAGTGAATTAGAAACTAGAGATGTTGTTTCTAAAGCTGAATTAGAACAAACTGGTAAAAGTGCTTTCTTAATATTTGATCAATCTATTAGAGAAAATCTTGGAGCTATCAATGGATATGTTAGAAGAGGACTGGCTGTAGAAGGAGCTACTCTTGAAGAATTAGCTAAAAAAGTTGGAATAGATGGAAACACTTTAACAAAAACTATGACAACTTATAATGGATATGTTAAAGCTGGAATTGATAAAGATTTTGGAAAAACTGTTCTTCCCAGAAAACTTGTAAAAGCTCCATTCTATGCCATTGAAGTATCTCCTGCTGTCCATCATACTATGGGTGGTGTTCGCATCAATACTGAAGCTCAAGTATTAACTGCTGATGGAAATATTATACCTGGTTTATATGCTGCTGGTGAAATTACTGGCGGTGTACATGGTGCTAATAGAATTGGTGGAAATGCTGTAACAGATATTACAGTTTATGGAAAAATTGCTGGTGAAAATGCTGCTGATTTTGCTAAAACTTCTAAATAACTTTAAATAATTTATATTAAATTTAAGAGTGACTTTTTAGTCACTCTTTTATTATCTTCAAAACTAAAAAATAGATTTTTAAAATAAATATTTGACATTCTTTTTATATATAATATATAATATAATAGTAATGGTATGCATCATTTTATGCATAAAAAAAACACTATATATTTTAATAAGGGGTGAAAAATGAGAAAAAAACTGTTATGTTTATTGTCTGCTTTAACTATTATGACATTTTCTGTAGCTGATGCTAAAACTATTGAAGGTGTTGGAGCAGGTTATAAAGGAGACATCAAAGTTAATGTTACTTATGAGGGAAATGAAATCAAAGGGGTAGAAATACTAAAACATGAAGAAACTGCTTTTACTAAAAAAGCTATGGAACAGGTCACTAAAGAAATTGTAGAAAACCAGAGCATTGAAGTCGATAATGTTGCTGGAGCTACTTATACTTCTGAGGGAATAAAAGAAGCTGTAGGTTCTGCTGTGGCTCAAGCTGGTATCAAATTAGTAAGTAAAACACCTGCTAAAAAAGCTGATGTAGTTCTTACTGACATATCTACTGATATTGTTGTAGTTGGTGGCGGAGGTGCCGGACTTACTGCTGCTATTGCTGCAAAAGAAAAAGGAGCTAATGTTATTCTTTTAGAAAAAATGGCTATGTTAGGTGGAAATACTAACTATGCAACTGGTGGTATAAACGCTGCTAATACCTCTCTTCAAAAAAAATTAGGTATTGAAGATTCAGAAGAACTTTTCTATAATGATACTATGAAAGGTGGAAAAAATAAAAATAATCCTGAACTTCTTAAAAAAATGACTGAAGAATCTAAACATATTATTGATTGGCTTATTTCAAAAGGAACTGACCTTACAGAAGTTTCTTTTTCTGGTGGTCAAAGTGTAAAAAGGATTCACAGACCAACTGGCGGAAAGGCTGTGGGCCCTGTTGTAGTAGCTGCTCTTAGTGATACTGCTGATAAATTAGGTATTGAAATCAGAACTGAAAGTGAAGTTACTAAACTAATAAAAACTGGAGACAAAGTTACTGGTGTAGAGGTTAAACATAAAGGAAAAACTTATGTTATTTCCGCTAAAGCTGTAATTATGGCTACAGGTGGATTTGGAGCTAATCCTGCTATGATAGAGGAATACAATCCTGCTCTTAAAGGATTTGGTTCTACTAACAGTCCTGCTATTACTGGTGAAGGTATCAAAATGGTTAAAGCTGCTGGAGCTGACCTTGTTGATATGCCTGAAATTCAAACTCATCCTACTGTTGTTCATAACAATACTGCTATGATTACTGAAAGTGTAAGAGGAGAAGGAGCAATTTTAATCAATAGAGATGGTAAAAGATTTATCAATGAACTTGAAACTAGAGATGTTGTTTCTAAAGCTGAACTTGCTCAAAAAGGTGCAAGTGCTTTCCTAGTATTTGATCAAGGTACAAGAGAAAATCTTTCTGCTATAAATGGATATGTTAAACAAGGATTTGCAGTAGAAGCTCCTACTTTAGAAGAATTAGCTAAAAAAGTGGGAATAGAATCAAAAACTTTTGTTGAAACTATTAATACTTATAATGGATATGTTAAAGCTGGTGAAGATAAAGACTTTGGTAAAAAAGGACTTCCTAGAGAACTTGTAAAAGCTCCATTCTATGCTATTGAAGTATCTCCTGCTATTCACCATACTATGGGAGGAGTTCGTATCAATACTAATACTCAGGTTCTTACTCCAGAAGGAAAAGTTATCCCTGGACTATATGCTGCTGGTGAAATTACTGGTGGAGTACATGGTGGGAACAGAATTGGTGGAAATGCAGTAACTGATATCACAGTTTTTGGTAAAATAGCTGGTGAAACTGCTGCTGATTTTGTTAAAAATTCTAAATAATTATATATATTAAAAAGGGAATAACCAAATTTTGGTTATTCCCTTTTTTTATTATTTCTCTCTTACTTTAAATTCTATCTGTCCATTTACAAGTTCTACATCCACTTTATCTCTTTCTTTAATTCTGTTAGAAAGTATCATTTTTGCAAGTGATGTTTCAAGTTGTTTTTGAATATAACGTCTAAGTGGTCTAGCTCCATATTGAGGATCATATGCATTAGTTGCCAAATATTCAATAACTGGTTCTGTAAAATGCAGCTCAATATATCTATCTTTTACTTTTTCTTGCACTGATTCTAATGATAGTCTTACAATATCTTTTATTGAAGCTAAATCCAGTGCTTTAAATATAATAATTTCATCTACCCTGTTTAAGAACTCAGGTCTGAAATTAGCTTTTAATTGATCAAGTACTCTCTCTTTTGTTTCTTCTTTTAAATTAATATCTTCAAGTATTAAATGACTTCCTATATTAGATGTCATAATTATCAATGTATTTTTAAAGTCTATCATTCTACCTTGACCATCTGTAAGTCTACCATCATCAAGAACTTGAAGAAGAATATTAAATACATCTGGATGAGCTTTTTCTATTTCATCGAATAAGATTACTGAATAAGGTTTTGTTCTTACAGCTTCTGTCAGCTGTCCTCCCTCTTCATAACCTACATATCCTGGAGGTGCTCCTATCAATCTAGTAGTAGAGAATTTATCCATATATTCACTCATATCTATTCTTATAACATTGTCTTCATTATCAAATAAGTTATAAGCTAAAGATTTAGCAAGATAAGTTTTTCCAACTCCTGTTGGTCCTAAGAATATAAATGAACCCATAGGCCTATTTTTATCTTTTAATCCAGCTCTTGACCTTATCATAGTATCTGCTACTGCTTTTACAGCTTCATCTTGTCCTTTTACTCTATTTTTTAAAGTATTTTCTAAATTAAGTATTTTTTCTTTTTCAGTTTCAGCTAATTTAGATACTGGAATACCTGTCCATTTAGAAACAATATCTGCTATTTCATCAGCAGTAACTTCTTGTTTTAATAATCCACTGTTTCCATAAGTTGCATCTAATTTTTCCTGCTGCTCCTGTATTTCTTTTTCAATACCTGCTAATTTTCCATATTTTAATTCTGACAATCTGCTCAAATCATAATTTCTTTCAGCTTGTTCCATTTCAAGTTTTACTTTTTCTGCTTCTTCTTTAAGCTGTTTAACCTTAGTTATATCTCTTTTTTCCAATTCCCATTGTGATTTTAGCAAAGATTTTTTAGCATTCATTTCTGCAAGTTCTTTTTCAAGTATTTCCAATCTATCTTTTGATCCTTGATCTGTTTCTTTTTTCAAAGCTTCCTTTTCTATTTCCAACTGCATACTTTTTCTAGTCAATTCATCTAGTTCTGCTGGCATAGAGTCAATTTCTGTTCTTATCATGGCTGCTGCTTCATCTATAAGGTCAATAGCTTTATCTGGAAGCTGTCTATCTGCTATATATCTATTACTCAAAGTAGCTGCTGAAACTATTGCTGAGTCAGATATTCTTACTCCATGATACATTTCAAACTTTTCTTTAAGCCCTCTTAAAATAGATATAGTGTCTTCAACAGTAGGTTCATCAACCATTACTATCTGGAATCTTCTTTCAAGAGCAGCATCTTTTTCAATATACTTTCTATATTCATCTATAGTAGTAGCTCCTATTACTCTTACCTCTCCTCTGGCAAGCATAGGTTTTAAAATATTTCCAGCATCCATTGCTCCATCAGTTTTTCCAGCACCAACTATAGTGTGTATTTCATCTATAAACAATATTATATTTCCATTTGAACTTTCTACTTCTTTTAATACACCTTTAAGTCTTTCTTCAAATTCTCCTCTGAATTTTGCTCCAGCTATCAAAGCACCCATATCTAATGAGTAAAGTTTCTTTCCTTTTAATGATTCCGGAACATCACCATTAAGTATTCTCTGAGCAAGACCTTCGGCTATAGCAGTTTTACCTACTCCAGGTTCCCCTATTAGTATAGGATTATTTTTTGTTCTTCTTGAGATTATTTGTATAGTTCTTCTTATTTCACTATCTCTTCCTATAATTGGATCTATTTTACCCTGTCTTGCTAATTCAACAAGATCTCTTGCATATTTTTCAAGTACTTCATATGTTGCTTCTGGATTTTGAGAGTCTACCTTTTGATTACCTCTTACTTCTTTTACTGCTGTTTCATATTTTTTTTCATCTATTCCTATTTTTTTCAGTAGAGGCATTTCCTTTATTAAGGCCCAAAAGATATGTTCTACACTAACGTAAGAATCTCCCATCTTTTCCATTATATTCTCTGCTTCTATTAAAACCCTATGAGTAGATTGATCTAAAGTGACATCTCCCAAACTGCTTCCTTCTATTCTAGGGAATTTATTCACTTCATTTTCTATCTGCCCAATAATATAATTGAGATTCAATTCAAGCTTTTCTATAATTCTTGGAATAAGTCCTTCTGGATTTTTTAAAAGTGCCAATGCCAAAAATTCAGGTTTTATTGTTTGCTGTTTAGCTCTCATAGTAAGAGCTTGAGCTTCATTTAAAGCAAGTAATGAATTCTCTGTAAATTTGTTTGGATTCATATAACCAACCTCCTTCATTATCTTATATATTATTAACTAATTCATAACAATAATTATTTTCTATATTTTGATTATAGAACACTTTTTTTATTTTGTCAACTATTTTAAAACAATATTTTTTTTTATTCTTTTTTCGTTACATATATTTTATATTTTATTACTCAGTTTAAAAATTGTTTTTCTTTATATATTATATTATACTCTCTCTTAAAATTTTTCCTCTTTATTTATCTATTACTTATTATTAATATTGTAGTTTAGAAACATTACTGTTTATGGTTTAAAATTTCTCAAATAATAATTTGATTTATTTTGAAAAGTGTGAAATAATATCTTATATACATTGTTTATAATTTCTAAATCTTAAAAAATAGGGAGGAAAATATGGGATTATTTGACATGTTTAAGAAAAAGAAAGAAGAGGAATGGTTTGATATATATTCTCCGCTTAATGGAAAAGTTATAGATTTATCAGAAGTTCCTGATGAAGCTTTTGCTCAAAAAATGGTAGGAGATGGATGTGCTATTGATCCTGCTGAAGGAGTAGTTTGTGCTCCAGTTGATGGTGAAATAGATATTTTTGAAACTAACCATGCAGTAAGTTTTGAAACTCCAAACGGACTTGAAATGATAGTCCACTTTGGAATAGATACTGTTACTTTAAAAGGTGAAGGATTTAAAAGGGTAGCTGCTGGAAATCAAGTTAAAGTTGGAGATAAGCTGGTTGAATATGATCTTGAATTTATTAAAAGTAAGGTACCTTCAGTAAAAACTCCTGTTATTATAAATAATATGGATATGATAGAAAAAATTGATGTTGTATCTAAAGGTAAAGATGTTAAAGTTGGAGATCTTTTAATGAGAGTTCAATTAAAAAATAATTAATTCTTGACCACTGCCTTAAAGCGGTGGTTTTTTTATATAAAAAAACTCTCTCCATATTAAAGGAGAGAGTTACTATTTTAAAATATTTCAAACTTTTTTAAAACTTCACTAGGCATATTTTTTTGATAATATTCAAGTATTTTTATAGCTGGTTTATAATCTTTTTTTAGTTCCAATAAACTTATATATTCATTTTCTATACTCTGTACAGAATAGAAATCACTTTTTTCAAACATTTGGAATAGCTCAGTTATTATTTCCATTCTTTCTTCTACTTCACATCCAGAATTTTTTCCTACCATTAATGCTTCCATATAAAATGATCTGCTATCCTTTGTTTTTCCTAATTCTTTTGCACCTTTTGCTAACAGAACAAGTACATCAAAGTTATCACATTCTTCTTTTATTCCATTTATCTCATAATTATCTTTACACTTTTCATAGAATTTTTTCAAGAATACCTTATCTCCAGTAATTATTCCTATCTCAATAAGTTTACTATATGCTTCTGCTTTTTCCTCAGAACTTCTTCCTTTAGCTAAAGATACATATTCTTTAGACGCTTCTTCATAATCACTCATATTTTTATAAGTTTTAGCTATCATTTTTCTTACTTCAAATAAGAAATCTTCATTTTTAGACTTTTTAAATAGAAGTTTCAATATATTTAAAGCTTCTGTATATCCCTCTGTCTCTACTAAAGCTTCTGCATATTTATATTGAAGCATTTCATATTCTCTGCTCCATTTTTCTTTTAAAAGTCTGTCTTCAAATTTTCTATAAGTAAATACACTATTTTTGTAATCTCCTAGTATTTTATTAAGTTTCATAATTTCTAATAACTTTTCTTTTAGATCAACTATTTTTCTAATACCATGAAGAGATTTTAAAATATAATCTCTTGCATTTAAATAATTCTTTTCATTTGCAAATCTTACAAAAAGTTTCATGCAATATTCACTTCTATCATTGTCATTTAATTCAAAAAGAGCTTCTTCTATTTCCCAAATATTTTCCTTAAGATCTGAATTTACATCCTTAGTTACATTTTCTAAATATTCTAAAGCCTGTTCTTCCTTTGTTTTCATAAGATCACTTAACTTTATAGAATCTTTTATCCCTCTTTCACCTAATATCTTAGTAAAATTTTTACAAAGCAATTTAGCTGTTTTTTCTGTCAGTGACCTTTTACCTATTTCAATCATACCTAAAAAAACTCTAGTAATATCATCCCCCACTAATTCTCCTTGAGTTATTTTATGCTTTTTTCTAAAGGCTAACAATTTTTCTTCTGGTGACAAAAACATTTTCTTTTCCCCCTTTGTCTGTTTTGGTTATAAAATATATATTAAAAAACCAACTTTATTCCTGGTTTTTAAATACACACTATGACTTTCTCGTATTATACTACAAATTTTCTTATTTGTGTATCGAAAATTTCATTTTTTTAAAAAAATTTTTAAGTCTCTCCAATAATAACATCACCAAAAGATATTTAAGTAATTAAAAAAAGTATTTAATTAATTCATAATAACATATTTTAAATTATTTTATCTAATTTTTCTTTATTTATATACCTTTCTCAGTATTTTTAAGATTCAATCTTTTTTTTAATAATCTTCAAGATGGTAATCACTTTCTTTTTAGTTAACAGTGTTTATTAATTTTATAGCTCTATCCCTTTATCTTTTAATAGTTTCTCTAACATTTCTGGTAAATCAAGATGAATTCCTGTTATTCCTATTTTTTCTGCTCCTTCTACATTAATTTTTGCATCATCTATAAATAATGTTTCTTCAGGAATAAGCCCATATTTAGCTAATAATAGCTCATATATTCTTTGATTTGGCTTTAACAAATGGCAATAGCATGATATAACCCCTCCATCAAACTCATTAAAAAATTCCCACTCATTTTGTACCTGTTCAAATGCAGGTCTGTGAAAATTAGAAAGAATAAATAAATTGTATCCTTTCTCTTTCAGTTTCTTTAATATTTGAATATTTTCTTCTATCGGCATTAAACAGTCCATTATATTATTTTTAAAAAGTTTCTCTATATTTTCTCTATCTTCTGGAATTATTTCTGCAAATTTTTCTATTGCATTTTCATATGATAAAGTTCCTTTATCCAATTCCAACCATTCTTCACTTTTAAAAATAGTTTCTATAAACTTTTTATGTCTCTTTTTTTCCACATTTTTTTCTAAAAAATTTTCTGGAATGTATTTAATAAGTACATTCCCTAAGTCAAATATAATATTTTTTATCATCCTACACCTCTTTTTTTAAATTTGATATTTTTCTTAATCTGTATTATAATCTATGCATATTAGTTTAGCAATATTTTTATTCAATTGAGGTGATAAAATGAAAATAAAAGCAGTTGCTTTAGACTTAGATGGAACACTTTTAACAACTGATAAAAAAATTTCGGACATTAATAGAGATGTTCTTAAAGACTTAGAACAGCAAGGCGTAAAAATATTTATAGTTACAGGCAGAACTTATCATGCTGCCAAACCATATGCAGAATATCTGAATCTTGGAGGTGTCGTAATATCATACAATGGAGCCAAAGTTGTTGAATACCAAAATGACAGAGTTGTCTTTGAACTGCCTTTACAAGAAGAATATGTTAAAGAGGTCATAAGAATAGCCAGAAAAATGGGGGTTCCTCTTAACCTTTATCAGGATAATAAATGGTATGTAGAAGATTCCAGCAGAAAAGAGGTTCTAGAATATGCCAGAGAAAGAGATCTTATTCCTATTGAAAAAGACTTTTACAGCTTTGTCAATTACGAAATGACTAAAACTGTATTTATGGGTACTCCTGACATTCTTGATGAAGTAAATAGGGAAGTGGAAAAAATACTAGGCAATAAAGTATACAAAGCTAAATCTATGGATACTCTATATGAAGTTTTAAACAGAGAAGTAAATAAAGGACTGGTGCTTGAAAGAACTCTTAAAACTTATGGTATATCTCCTGAGGAGTGTGCAGCTTTTGGTGATGCTATTAATGATATTGAAATGCTCACAACAGTAAAATATGGTGTTGCCATGGGTAATGCTCCCCATGAAGTAAAATCAAGAGTTAATTATGTCACTGATACGAACGATAATAATGGTGTAGCCAAATTTCTAAAGAAATTTTTCTTTTGACACGATTTCGATTTTATGATAGAATTCTATAATCAAATAAATATCATATAAAGATTGATATTTGTTTTCAAGTTGTTTAACAAGGAGCATTTCGCTCCTTTTATTTTAAATTTGGAGGTTTTTATGAAAGAAAATAGTATTGTAATACTGGACTTTGGTTCTCAATACAATCAACTGATTGCCAGAAGAGTCAGAGAAATGGGTGTTTATGCTGAAGTTGTTCCATATTTTGAACCTTTAGAAAAAATACTTGCTAGAAAGCCTAAAGGAATAATCCTTTCTGGAGGACCTTCCTCTGTATATGCAGAAGGAGCTCCAACTATAGACAAAGAATTATTCTATAAAGGTATTCCTGTATTAGGTATCTGTTATGGTATGCAGCTTACTACTCACTTAATGGGAGGAGAAGTTGCTAGAGCTGATAAACAAGAATTTGGTAAAGCTGAACTTTTAATTGATTCTGCTGACAGTCCGCTTTTCCAAGGTATTCCTAACAATTCTAAAGTATGGATGAGCCATAATGACCATGTTACTAAAATGGCTCCTGGATTTGTTCAAATTGGTCACACTGACTCATGTGTAGCTGCTGTGCATCTGCCTGAAGTTAATAGTTACTGTATCCAGTTCCATGCTGAAGTTACTCACTCAGAATATGGAACACAAATCCTTAAAAACTTTGTTTTCAATGTTGCTAAATGTGAACAAAACTGGTCTATGGGTAACTATATTGAAGAAACTATAAAAAGCATCAAAGAAACTGTTGGAGATAAGAAAGTTCTTCTTGGTCTTTCAGGAGGAGTAGACTCATCAGTTGCTGCTACTCTTATTCACAAAGCTATTGGAGATCAGCTTACTTGTATTTTTGTTGACACTGGACTATTAAGAAAAGATGAAGCTAAAAAAGTAATGGAAGTATATGGAAAAAATTTCCATATGAATATTAAATGTGTTGATGCAGAAGATAGATTCCTTACAAAATTAGTTGGTGTATCTGATCCTGAAACTAAGAGAAAAATAATTGGAAAAGAATTTATTGAAGTATTTGATGAAGAAGCTAAAAAGATTGAAGATGTAGAATTCCTTGCTCAAGGAACTATATATCCAGATGTTATTGAATCTATGTCAGTAAAAGGACCTTCAATGACTATTAAATCTCACCACAATGTTGGAGGACTTCCAGAGGATATGAAATTTAAACTTCTTGAGCCTTTAAGAGAACTTTTCAAAGATGAAGTAAGAAAAGTAGGAAGAGAGCTTGGAATTCCTGATCACATGGTTGACAGACATCCATTCCCAGGTCCAGGACTTGGAATCAGAATCCTTGGTGAAGTAGATAAAGAGAAAGCTGATATTTTAAGAGAAGCTGATGATATATTTATTGAAGAATTAAGAGCTGCTGACCTTTATACTAAAGTAAGCCAGGCATTTGTTGTTCTTCTTCCAGTTAAATCTGTTGGAGTTATGGGAGATGAAAGAACTTATGAATATACTGCTGTATTGAGATCTGCTAATACTATCGACTTCATGACTGCTACTTGGTCACACCTTCCATTTGAGTTCTTAGAAAGAGTTTCTAACAGAATCTTAAATGAGGTTAAGGGAATTAATAGATTGACTTATGATATTTCATCAAAACCACCTGCAACTATAGAATGGGAATAAGTCTATAAAAGTTAAAATAGCTTCTTTTTAAGAATGTTTTACATATATAAAATAATCCACTGGCAACAAAATGGCAACAATTTTAAAATAATTAAAGAGAAGATGAATTTATCTTCTCTTTTTTTGATTTTTCTCTATATAAAAATTTATTGCTTTCTTTTTCATATCTTCCATGTCTCTAGAAGTTATCTTTTCTCTGAAAATATTCTATATCATTTTATTTATATTAGTTTTTTCCCCTATTTCTTGTTCTTATCTCTTTAGAAAAAGACATCATTTAGTAAAAAAATCCCGAAATTTAAAAGCTTCAGCATATAGATAAAGAGGTACAAAAAAATAATGTTAATATTTTTTTAATAATAAAATATAAATTTAATAGATAATGAAAAAGTATTTTAAAAATAAAAAAAGACAAATACTTGTAATTTATTTAATTTTTTTATATGCATAACTTTTTCCATTTTTAATAAAAATGAGAAGATGCCTTTTAATGTATATTATGTAATATTTTAAAGGAAATAAAATTTATACCAGTATAATTATAATGAAATCTTTTTTCTTCTAAAAAGATTAAAAATGAAAACTTTTTCTATTTGTTTTTCATTTTTATAAAAAATAGTTATCAAGGAGGAGTTATGTTAAGTGTTCAAACTATTCGTGCTGCTCAAAATGGAGATGAAGATGCTATACAATTAATATTCCAAACTCTTAGGCAGCTCATTCTTTACAAAACTAAAAACTATTTTTTTCAAGATGGAGATCGAGAAGATGTAATCCAAGAAGCAAGGATAGGTCTTTTAAAAGCTATCAAAGCTTACGATGAAAACAAAAAAACTTCTTTTTCTAATTTTGCTTTATTGTGTATTAAACGTCATTTAATAACCATGTTAAAAACTTCGAGTTCTGGAAAAAACCGAATTTTGAATATGGCTATCTTAAATTCTTCTGAAATTGAAGATGATTCAAAAATCACATATGAAAATAGATCATTTAATTTCTATAACCCTGAAGAAATTTATTTGAGTAAAGAAAAAATTAAATTTTTAAATAAGTATTTAAAATCTCATTTGAGTCCAATGGAAAAACAAATATTTGAATATATGCTATTAGGGTTAACATATATTGAAATTTCAAAAAAAACTAAAAGAGATTTGAAATCTGTAGATAATAGTATGCATAGAATAAAAACAAAAATAAAAAAATTTATCTTGGAATATGAACAAGTCTAATATTTCAAAAAAGATTTTATTTAATAAAGCCTTTTTTGGTAAGTTAAATCCTATTTATTTTATATCATATAATATATTCTTATTAAAAAATTTTTATTTTTAAATATATATAATATTAACAAAAACCTCTCACTTGAGAGGTTTTTGTATGCAATACATCTTTTAGGAAAAAGTATATAAATATAGCCTATAATTTTATTTTCAGGAAGAAAAAATTATTGTTGTTAATCGCTTATACTTTTATGACCTCTATTTTGTATTTTAATCATTTTTTATATATTTTATTTTAAAAAAGGTTTTATACAAAACTAAAATCTATTTTATACATTTCTTTTCTAATTCTTCGTAACTTCCACCATCTTTTGATATGTAACATGCTTCATTTTCAAGAAGTTCTTTATCATATTTTATTTGCTCTTCTAATACTTCAATATAACTCTTTAATAATTCAAATTTTTTGATTATTAATTCTTTTTGTGTTTCATCAGTTTTTAATTTAAATTCCTCACTGTGAATAAAATTATTTAATCTTTCCAATTTTGCTTTTTCTACTTCATGCTCTTCCAAAATGTACTTAAGATTTTTTTCAATGCTCATAACTTTCCTCCTATTTTATTTGTTGTTTTGTAATATATTATTCATAAATTTTATTATTTTTCCTTTTTTTATTTTATAAAATATAAAAACCTCTTATATTACATAAGAGGTTAGTCTATACTATAAAACATCTTGGGGAAAGATTTTTATATACAAGTATGATATCATATAAGCTTATTTTTGTGAATACAAAAATTATCTTTTAATTATCTTATATACTGTTTTAATACTGATTTTAATTTTTCTCATTTTTATTAAAACTGGGAAATGTACTGGATAATTTATATAATATTCTTTAATACTATATATAAAAAATATTGACAACTTTTAATAAGATTGGTAAATTTTTTATGTACGTGCATAGTCATAAGTATAAAGAAATCCGACTTATAAAAAAGAGGGAAATACCTCTTTTTTTCTTTATTATCCTTTACTAAAATAAAAAGAGAGGGGCTTCCTCTCTTTTTACTGTACTGGATTATAAAATTTAGTACTTTAATTAATAATCATAAAAAATACAATACACTAATTATATTTATTTTCTCAAATAAAAGGAAATGAAATATTTTAACGAATACCTAAATATCCATAAAAAAATCTTTCCTCCAAGAGATATTTTTACTGTTTTAGAAAAAAGGACCTTTAATATGTAAAAGGTCTTTTTTATCTTTATTTAAGATTCTTTATCTCTTACTTATTTATATACTCTTTATAAGAAATGCTACATAGAATCTTAAAACAGGCATTCTTATTCTTTACATTACCCTTTTATAGATTAAATAAAAAGCTATTTATTCTTTTACTCTAAAAAAATAAATCATTAACAAATATTTTTAATAATTCTATTTTTCAAAAGTATAAATTGTGCTTTCCATTTTTTTGTGATACGCTGTAGATAGAAAATATATCTTTCATTCTTTTATAAAATAATTATTTTTTTAACCATTCTTCCACTCAATTATCATTTATTTTATTCTCAAACTTTAAAAGGAGATGATATATCCATGAAATTTTATATAAATATACTTACACATGAGATTCATAATAGTTTATGCGCTCTTGCTGATCCAATAAAATATCTAAATATTATCAATTTAGGAAATTATCCTTCTTCAAAATTTGCCATTCAAATAGCTATAAAAAAAGGCTATTCTAAGGCAAAAAGTTGTATCTACTGCTGTAATAAAAATTATCCTAATGTCTAAGGAGATGAAGATTATGTATTTTTATATCATAAAAAAAATCAAAAATAAATTAGGTTATAATGTAATTCATACTCGTAACTGTAATTTAAAATTTAGCCAAAAGGATACTGTAAATCTAGGCTACTTTAATAACTATATTGAAGCTTATCAATATGCAAAATCTATTGAATATCTTCCTGCTGCATGTCTTTCTTGTACAAATGAAACTCCAATAGGTCCATTTAAAAATTAATTTTTTTATTAAAGTATTTTTTCAATATAATCTACACTTTTAAAGTACAAACTAATATAGTATAATTAATTTGTCATGGATCTCTTTTTACTGTTCAAAAGCTATTTTAATGATTTAAGCCCACATGGGCTTTTTGTTTTATATTGATTTTTTATATAAAAATATAAAGTTATTAATTATTAACAAACTTATTTATAAATCTATAAAATTTTTAATATATTTTTAAATTATTTATAACTTCTACTTCTAATCGAAACAATCAAACTTAATAATTAGTTTTGTTTTTTTATTTGTATTTCATGGTATAATTATTAGAAGAGCAAAATAGTTCCAAATTTTTGTTTTACTTCACATATTACTAAGTTATGTTATATTAGGAGGTTATTATGAAAAAGTTTATTCAACAAAAATTAAACCAGAATTATATTGTTATTTTATACTACTATATCCTTAATACTAAAAATAAAATTTTTAAATTATTCTTATCTCAAGATTCTAAAAATAATTTTATTTTTGAGGATGAAGGTATTATCTGTCTTTATAATAAAGACCCTTTAGAATTTATTCCATACAACCAAATATTGAGGTTTAAAATTACCAGAAAGCTTCAAAATTAAAAACTTTAATAATCTAATAAATCTATAAACTATTCTCCTGATTTCTCCAATTAATCTTTCTTATAAAAATTTTCAAAACATCCATAAATAATTAAATATAAAGTATTTAATTTTCTAAAAGGTGATATTATATTTTCATAAATTATCATAATTTCACTATCTTTGATTACTGCTATAATCTTTATCCACATTATTAAATATTTTACCTTATAGAATTTATTTCTGTTGTAACTTATCTTTAATTAATAACTAAGGAGGTATTATGAAAAATATGAAAAATGTAATTGAAAAAAATTTAAATCTTGGATTTACTCTAGTTTTATATTATGGAACTCTCGCAGTTAATGATATGATGTCTTGTTTATTTCTTTTTCCTTCTTCACCAGAAAAATATACTTTAAATACACTTGGAATTTCTTATCTTTATATTGATAATTCTCTAGAATTTATTCCATATACTCATATTTTAAAACTTAGAATGATTAAAAAAATATAAAATAAAATTTTATGTATTATATAGAAAAAGGAGGGAGGATTGAAATTCAAATATTTTAATTTAAAATATTTAATAGAAGGAAGTATTGTAGAAATATCTTTTCAGGATACTCAAAATAATATAATACTTCTAGATGCTAATAATTTTTCAAAATACCGTTTTCAAAAATCTTTTTCTTTTGTAGGAGGAATATATTATTCTTCACCAGTTTATTTCGTTGTTCCTAGCTCTGGAATATGGTATGTCATAATTGAACTCAACAAATCTCAAAACCCTGTACAAGTCACTGTCAATATTCTTCAATAGCAAACATTACTGTTACTTAAGGAGGAAAATTTGAACTTAATTATTATATTCTTATTATTTATATTTGTTATAATACTTATTACTCTTCACATTAAAATTGTTCCACAATCAAGAGCTTTTGTAATAGAAAGGCTTGGTGCTTACAAAGAAACTTGGAATGCTGGAATAAACTTTCTGGTCCCTTTTATTGATAAATTAGCAAAAAAGATTTCTTTAAAAGAACAGGTAATAGATTTTAAGCCTCAACCTGTTATTACTAAAGATAATGTAACAATGCAGATAGATTCCGTAATATATTTTCAAATTACAGATCCCAAATTATATACATATGGAGTAGAAAATCCCATAAGTGCTATAGAAAATCTCACTGCTACAACTCTTAGAAATATAATAGGTGATATGGAATTGGATACTACTTTAACATCCAGAGATACAATCAACTTCCAGATGAGAAAAATTCTTGATGAAGCAACTGATCCATGGGGAATGAAAATAAACAGAGTTGAATTAAAAAATATTTTGCCACCTAGAGAAATACAGGATGCTATGGAAAAACAGATGAAAGCTGAAAGAGAAAAAAGAGAAGCTATTTTGAGAGCCGAAGGACAAAAACAGTCTGCTATTCTTGTAGCTGAAGGAGAAAAAGAATCAGAAATATTAAAAGCAGAGGCTGAAAAACAATCTGCTATTTTAAGGGCCGAAGGACAAAAAGAAGTTACTATAAAAGAAGCTCAGGGAGAAGCTGAAGCTATCCTCTCTGTACAAAAGGCAGAAGCTGAAGCAATTAAATTATTAAAAGAAGCTGGTGCAAATAAGGAAGTTTTAATGTTAAAAGCTATGGATACATTTAGTAAAGTTGCTGATGGTCAAGCTACTAAAATAATTATTCCTTCAGAGCTTCAAAATTTAACTACGTTCAGTACTTTATTTGGAGAATTCAAAGAAAAAAATGAATAATCTGATATAATAATATTCAAATATTGATGTAAAAAAGCAGAAAAAAATAGAAATTTTCTGCTTTTTTAATTCTTATTATACTAATCTTAATGCCAGCTAAAATATATATTATTTTATCAAATATTCTGTCATTTTTCTCAATTCTGTTTTTATTTCCTTTATATCCTCATATAAAGCTTTATTATCTTCTTTTCTTTGCTGTTCTAAGAATTTAAATTGCATATCATGCATAGTTTTATCAACTTTCTTTTCCATGTGGGTCATAATGAACTTGTGATATCCCATAAGAATTCCTCCAACTGTTACTGCTATTTTAAAGTATTCTATCCATTCCATTTTATTTCTCCTGCTTTATTTGATTTATTTTTACATATCCTTGTTTTGCCATAACTCCTGTAAATGCTATTTTTAAAAAACTTACTAATTCTTCATTTACTATGATTGGCTTTTTTCCTGATAATTGTAAAAATATATCAACTATAAGATATATTCCAAATATCCACATCAAAACTGGAAATCCTCCTTTTTCGAATAAAACTGATAAAGATTTTTGCCTTGCTACTTCTGTCTCTTTATCATTTTCAATTATTATTTTTTGCAATTCAATTTCCTTTTCTTTTAAAGCTACTTCTAATTGATTCTTTTTAGTTGGATCAAGAATATTTCCAGCTACATCAATAACTTTTGCTATTATACCACTTGTTATTACTCTCATTCTTTTCCACCCTCCTTAATTTTCAAGTTGAAAATGAGGACCATCTACTAAAGTTTTCCAGTCTCCACCCCAAGTTATTTTTAATCCATCATGTTCAGCTATTTTCTTTACAAGGTCAGCTATTTCTTTATAATAATCGAGTTTCCAAGTGACTTCTCTATCTTTATAAACAACTATATCTACAGCTTTGCCTTTAAGATGGTAACTATTCATGGTCTGGGATTTTCCTGTTCTTACATATTCTTTTTGTTTTTCTATTGTCCTTAGTCCTTCAGTTATCCCAAAGTCATATGGAGAAATAGATAATACTTCTTTCATGAGTTTAACAAGTCTTTCATCTACTCCTTTTAAGTTATCTAAACTTCTTTTACTAAATTTATACATTTATTTTTCCCTCCAATTTTTCTATTTTACTTTTTAATTCTTCTATCTGTTTTTGTTGCTCTTGTATTCCCTTTACTATTACAGATATAAATTCTTCATATCCCAAACTTAATACATCTCTTCCTCCATTAATAGAATGATCTTGGTATCCTCCAAAATCTACCCCAAGTTCTCTCATAACTTGGAATACTTCCTGTGCTATAAAACCTTGATGGAGCCTCCATCCTTTTTGTTTGCCATCTTTTACTACATTTTCCAAAGAATATTTTTTTAATATTTCATCTCTCTTTTTTTTCTTTTCTTTTTCAGTTATTTTAAGATTTTCAATATCTCCAAGTTCTTTCTCTTTTGCTTTTTGATTGATATAGTCTTCTCTATAATCCCATCTGAATTCACGTGGCCTTAACTTTAATATAAAATCTAACCCTAATTTTGTATCTTGTATATCTGTCTTATCCCTTTGGTCAGATCTGTTTTGCACTGCCCCATAACAATAAACAGTTACACTGGAATTTCCAATTTGAGCTTGACTATTTCCTGTTACTGCTACATCGTAGCCAATTCCAATTGTGTTTCCATAATCCCCATAGCGTAAGGCATTTGTTCCAATAGCTACATTGCTTGTTCCTGTTTTATTATATTCTAAAGCACTCTCACCTATAGCAACATTCTGGTATCCTGTTGTATTCTCATCTAAGGCACTTTTCCCTATTGCTATACTTCCGTAATTTCCTTGTCCTGTATTTTTACACAAAGCTCTATATCCAATTGCTATATTATATCTTCCTGATATAATACTATTGCCTGCATACATTCCAATTCCTATATTATATGAGCTTGCTATACTCCCGTTTAATACTCCATACCCTATTCCCACATTGTAAGAACCTTCAGTATTTTCCTGCATTACTCCATATCCTATTCCTACATTCCCTCTTCCTGTTACATTTCTTTTTAAGATTTCAGATCCTAATACAGCATTATACCCTCCTGTTCCTCCTCCTGCATTTATTCCTATAATATTTTCTGCTCTTCCTAAAGCCTCAAACTTTGATTTATCCATATTAGATATAGCAATTTTATTATTTTTTTCATCTACAAATAAATATTTGCTTTCACCTCCAGAACTTCCCATTTGAACTATAAATTCAAAGTTGCTCTCTTTCTTCTCAAATATTTTTCCATTATCTCCATCTGTACTGGAAATAATTACATATTCCCCAGTTTTAACAGTATTATTATTAAAATCTGCCTGCATTTCCCCTACACTAGAATATGTCTTTGCTATATAAAAGGCCTTTCCTGTATCTCCTTTATCTCCCTTTTCTCCTTTTAATTCTGTATAAGTATAGGTAGTTTCTCCCTCTACTCTTATCCCAAGTTGAGTACCATTCCAGTGAAATTCCAACGATTTTCCTCTTGGTCCTATAAGAGATAACAGCCATTCTTCTTCTGTTCCTTCAAAACCTTTTTTTACTGCTAAATCATATGCACTTTCTCCATCCTCTATGGCAAACTCCCAAGTGCTACCATCTGTATATTGAATTTCAAAGTAATTCATAAGTCCTATTTTTTGCGTTTTTACTACTGCTAAAATTCCTTTTCCTGTATCTCCCTTTTCCCCTTTATCTCCTTTATCCCCTTTTTTACATTCTATTTCTCCAATTACCACATTATTTTCTAAAATTACCTGATATATATTATTCCCATTTGTCAGAGTTTCTTTATATCTTATTTCTTTTATAGAAAGGCCCCTTGGCCCTTCTATTACTCCTGCATTTATTTCTAAAGCTATATTCCCTTTTTTCATTATAACACCCCCCAAACTCCATCTACTTGTCCTGTTAATCCGTCTCTATGTGTAAGATGTGTTACTCTTACATTTGTACCCCCATCCCATGTTATGTGAATTTCTCCTCCACCATTTCTGTCATGGTCTCTGGCTTTTATTGTTTGATTTGCTAATAAAAGCATAAAATGAATATCCATTGTAGAGCCTCCAGCTTTTATCATTAATACTCTATATTTTTTAGCTTTTTCATTTAAAGTTATTGTTCTTGTTCCGCCTCTCATTTGAAAACTTCCATTAGTATCTACTTTTTCAACAACATTCATTTCATCTCTTGATATTGTATTTGTTAATTTTCTAAATTCTGCAAAATTATTAGTATACTTAATCATTCCGTCAGAATCCTTATAAGCTATACCACAATTTGTAGGAATAGCACCACTATTGAAAGTAGTTGTTGTATAGATATCTCCTACTTTAATACCTCCACTTGCTCCCCTCTGTACAACCTTATTTCCTACATTCTCCATTGACATATCCTCTTTATATAGAGTCTCTTTTAAAAAATCTTTTATTATCTTATAAGAATTCACTATATTATCCCAGTTAATATTTAAAGCATGCCCTGCTGGTACATCTGCCATAGGTTTATTTATTTCTGTTCTTAATTTTGAGTAAACCTCTGGGTCATACATCAATGCTATCACTGTTGCTATTTCATCTAATCTGCTCTTATCAAGTGCCATTTTTCCTCCTTAAACTATTATTATTTCTTTATCTTCTTGGACTTTGCTATCATTATATAGCCACTCATTAAGTTTATATTGAATTTTTCCTCCACCTGTTATTGTGGTAGTGCATTGTAATTCGCCTGCATCATCTACAGAAATTGCATGTTCAATAGAATAAGCTCTTAAAAATAAAGGCCTTTCTGTTAAATTCTCATGAATATACCACAATTCGTCATTAAGCTTTAATTTAGGCATTAAAGTGGTTTCTATTGTATAATTGACTACTGGGTCTTTTAAATCTTTTAAAGCTTGAGTAGCCATTCTCATGGCCATATCATTTGTAGTTATAACCTTTTCAGTTACATCAAGGCCCAAAGTCAATCTATTTTCTCTATATCTAAGTATTGAATCATCATCTTTTATTTCTATTGTTTTTACTTTGTTACCATCATTATGATCTTTATATATTACTGTTACAATATTTCTAACTCTTGTTAAGTCTCCCGTATAGGTAAACTCTCCAATTACTTCACCTTTTAGAAGTTGATAGGTTATATAACTTGCTGATATAGTATCTTCAAATATTAATACTTGTTTATTTTTAGTTCTGTCATATCTAAAATACAGGCTCCAACCTTTTGTTAAAGCTAATTTCTGTATAGAATCCCATATAGTTACATCTTCAACTATATAATCTTCTGTAAGCGTAGCTGTATTAGTAGGGTCATATAGAAATTCTATATCTGCTCTGTTATTATCTTTAAGTATCTGTTCTATTGTTGCTTCAAATGTAATCCCTTTAGAATATGTCTTATTTATTGCCATAACATCAAGATCATATGAGAAGTCTTGACATTCAAGTGATACATTATGATATCCTATCCCTTCATATCTTTTTATTTTTCCATCAAATATGATTATGTCTTCAGCAGCATTAAAGAATAACCCTACTACCATTCTTTGATTTACTGGAAATTCTGTATTTAATCTAATTCTTATTCCGCCATTTTCCCTAGTAACGCTTTCTATATAATATGGAAAATTTTCTGGATCATCCTCTTTAGCAAAATATAAATATTCTACCCCATAAGTATCGGAAAAATAATTTCTTGAAAAATATCCAATAGCCCATGGTAAATACGAGTATTTATAATATCCTAAAAGCTCTACAACATCTGGATCAACATTTGGTATAAAATATTCTCTTGCCCCTGTTCCTTCAAATTCTACTCTGTCTGCATCCAAGTCACTTGCTGTTGTGATTACTAAAAAACCTACTTTTTCATATGGCTTTACTACTCTATTAAAATACACATATAATCCACTTGCCATTTGTGAGGTATTCTCTATATTCAAATTTGCTTCTGATGGAGTAAGGGCAGTTACTCCATCATATATGCTTGTAAGTTCTATTTCTTCCACTCTTTTTATATTTTTTAAAAGAATATAAGCTTTATCTTCTCCAGTTTGACTTAAATTGTAATGATTTGTAGATTTTGCTGTTCTTACTTTTATTCTTACCCTCCTACCTAGCTGAAATTGATTAGTTGATAAAATAGGCCCTGTTGTAAGTTTTTTATTTTTAGCATTATGAATAGTAAGATTAGCAAATTTTTTTAAACTGTCTATTCCAAAATCTTCACTTCCTACCTCTGCAATATTTCCAAGGTTTATAGTTGTAGTTCCTACTACCTGCTCTGTAAATTCTTGCCATAGTCCTTCATTATTCAAGAGTTCATATTTAAGTAAAAATCTTCTCACCTTATACCTCCTCTAAACTGAAAGAATACACTTTGCAATCTCTTACTTTTCCATCAATCACTGCTACTTGAGAACTTTCGCTTACTTCATCTTTTAGAATAACCACATAGTCTCTTCCTCTTACTGTGAGTGTTTTATATCCTCCTATATCTTTATAGAGAACTTTTTCAAATTCTTCTATTGTATTACAATAAACATCTGGATATAATCTATATTCAATATCTGTCAAAGGAACAGTTGTTAAATTAAAAGTTCTTTTTCTTTTAGTATCAAAAGTAGTTGAAACAATTAAATCTCCTTGATGGTTTCTTACTGCATCCATCATAGTGACAAAGTTTGTATTTCCTATATTTGCTATACAATTCAGTCTTATTCCATTCATAATTATTCCAGTGTCTTTTAAAGCCTGTGAAATATATTCAAATTGTCCTTTATATTTATCTGCTGTTTTACAAACAAATATAAGTTCTCTATATCCTCTTATTCTTGCTAAAAGATTATATACTACATCTCTTGTTCCTGTATCATCTGGTTTTAATTCAAAACCGCCCTGAAATTCATATTCCTCTTCTCTTCCCATAGCCCATAAAGGAAGGGTAAATCTTGGAGCAAGGGAAGGACTGAGATTAAAGTCAAATTTTATTGTTATATTTTCATTTTCTTTTATTATTGTTATTGTATGGTCGCTGTTGTCTGCCTGTATAATTTCAGTTCTCATTAAAATTTATTCCTCCTTGCCTTTCTCATACTATCACTTGTTACTTTGATAATTCTCTTGTCCAATACTTGTCCATCAAGCATTATTGGAATCTCAAAAGTTCCATTAAATTCTGTTGTTACTTTTTGGCCTGCATTATACTTCCATAAATTTGTTGCCATTCCTTGAACTGTATTCTTACTCATATTCTTATTTAAGCTATCCACACTATTTGTTAAGTTATCCAAATTCATTCCTAATTCCTTGAATAGATCTTCTAATTTCTCATTTGAAGCTTCCATATATTTTTTAATAAGCTCTATATATTGTGTAAGTGTTAAATTTTCTAAATTTCCTGTTTCAAGTTGAATACCAAGATTAGCATCCTTTCTAAACATATCCTTTACTATTTCAGATACCTTGTCAGACATTCCATTGAATAAAGCTTTTGATATCTCTGTATTGATAAAGGCATTTTTTAAACTGTTGGCCAACATTTTTTCAAGATTATTTCCAAGGTCATCTAATCCATCAAAGAATCCATTTTTAACAACCTGTGCCAAACTGTCTGCTGAAAAATCTATAATTCCTTTTATAGTCTCTTTTAAAGATTTTTCAACTTCTCTATTTACATTTGTTACTTGCTGTGCAAGAGCTGTTATATCTATTGCACCATATTTTCCCTCTCCTGTGCTTAGTGTATCTCCATTTAAAACTGCTCCACCTGTTATTGATTTAAACCAGTCTATTATTTGTTGTTCACTATATTGTGGCATTAATTGTTTTAGAGTAGTCATACTTACACCATCATGTCCCACTTTAGCAGCTTCTAAAGTAGAAAGGTTAGTGTCATAATTAGTATTTGCCTGTACTCTATCATATAAATTAATATAGCTCCCTGCACCTAATCTAGCTAAATCTTCATTATATGCCTCTACCACATCAGCCCATTTGTATTGGCCTGATATAAGTCCTTTTTTTAATCTTTCCTGTGCTTCTTTTCTCCTTTTCTCTTCTCTCTTTTTCTTCTTTTTGCTCTTTCTTCCAAACAGGCTACCTCCAACGCTTCCAATAGCTCCACCCACTATGCTTCCTACTGGTCCGCCTACTGCTGTTCCTATTCCACTTCCTATCATACTTCCAATATTTCCCTCCGCTCCGCCTCCTAAGGCTCCAGAAATAGCACTACCTATACCTGCTCCCATACTAAAATCCTTAAAGCCCGGAATTGCTCCACTTCCAAAAACTTTTGTTAAAAGGTTGGCTCCTTGTTCCGTTCCCTTTAAAGTATCAAAAATAGTGCTTCCTATATTTGCTATATTAGAAATATTTTTCAATGATTGACTGCTTGTATTATCTCCAATAACTTGAAACATATTAGCTAAATTTTTCAAATTATTACTCATATTTTCAAGAGCTTTGGTATTTTTTTCTTGTGCTTCCTTTGCCTCTTGGTCCGCTTCTTCTTTTTCTGCATTTGCCATTGTTAAAGCTATTTCAGATGTTATAGCTTCAGCATTTACCTTTTTTTCTGTGTCAGTAGAATAAAAAGTATTTTCTTTTTTATTTTCTAAAGTTTTTATCTTCTTTTCTGTCTCTATATCTCTTTTAGCCTTTTCATAAGCCTTCTTTACTGCTTCTATTTCTTCTTTAGTTCCTTTTTCTTTAAGAGCTGCCATATTTTTATTATATTTTTCAGTTGCTTCAAGCATTTTTTTATTATATTCAGTATCAATTTTAAGTTGTTCTGATTTATTCTTTTTTTCTATCTCTTTTTTCGCTTTTTCTTCTGCTTTTTTTCTTTCATCTTCTGATTTTTTAGCATTATCTATTCTATTTTCTGCATCAGCTATTCCGATTTCTCCTTCAAGGTCTTGTATTTTCAAAGAAATTTTATCTATTTCACTTTTAGCTTCTGTTATTTTCCCAATATCCATTTCATTAGCTATGCTCTTTTCCAAATCACTTTTTTCTAATCTGTATTTCTCTAATTCTCCTTGTTTTTTTATCTTTTCAGTTTCATTTTTATATAAATTATCTAGCCTTTCTTTTCCTACAAAATCTGTATTAGATAATTTATTTAACTTTTCAGAATACCTTTTTTGTGCCTTTATAAGTTCTCTTGAAGTATCATTCTCAATTTGTTGTTTAGTTTTAAACTCTCCAATATTTATATTTTTTCTTAATTCATCTATTTTCAAATCAATTTCTTTGATTTTATTTTCTATTTCTTCTTTGTTTGTATCTCCGTTACCAAGACTAATTTCAAGTTCTATTCTTTCTTGCTCATATTCTTTTATTTGGCCTTGTTTTTTTATTCTTTCCTCATTATTAAGGTATGCCTTATTCAACATTTCACGAGATTTACTATCATTTTCTGATAATTTTTTTAAGTTTTCTTCATATATTTTTTTATTGCTTTCTAATAACTTTGCTGTCTCTTTTTTTATTTTATTTTCTTCTGGAGTTTTCTTACCTTCTCCACTCTTTCCAAAATTTACTATCTCTTTTTCTTTTTCTGCTAATGTTTTTTCCGCCTCTTTTTGTTGTTCTTTTAATTTTTTTAATAATATCAGTTTACTTTGTGCCTCTGATGCATATTCAAAGCCTTTTTCTTGGAGTTTTTTCATTTCAAGCCCATCAGGATTTTTTTCTAGTTCTTTTACAGTCACTGCTTCAATTACTCCAAATCCTTTATTTTTTCTACCTAAAACTATTTCTTCATTTTCCAATCTCTTTATTTGTTTTTCTAAATCTTCTTTTTCTTTTTTAGCTTCTTTATAGCTTATTTCCTTAAATGAATTATTAACCTCTGTTTGTCTTTGTTTTATCAAAGAAAGTACTTCTGCATAGTTTCCACCTTCTTTAGTCCATCTTTTATAAGCTTCTGCTATCTCTGGGGCTAATACTTCTAATACTTTTAAAGCTTCATTCAGTTTTTCTTGTTCTTCTTTTGTTTTATCACTTTTTCTTCCAAGTTCTTCCAATATTTTTATATTATTTTCCATTTCTATATTTGCTTTTTTTCTGGCCACTGTTTCTTTATCATGGCCTGTTGCTATATCTCCAATAGAAGCCACTATTTCAAGTGCTCCTGCTCCAATAGCCATTTTGAAGTCATCCCAATATCTAGCTCCTCTTTCTATTCTTTTCTCCATTGTAGCCATTAGATTATCTACATTTCTTTCTAATTCATTAAAAGGATCATTTATTGCATTTAACTTTTCTAAATATCCTTTTATGTCATTTCCTATACTTAACCAATAACTTTTGGCCTCTTTTCTTCCAAATAAGCTTTCTACTTTAAAGCCAGATTGATTAGAGTATTCTTTTAAGGTCCTTAAAATTCCTTCAAGATTTCCTCCATTTTTCATATATGTATCTATGCTTTGCCCTGCTAATCTAGTAAAAAGCTTGTTTACATCACTTGCAGTATCTAACAGCTCATACATAAAGCTTGCCATCTGTGTTTGTGCTACTTCGGCCTTGCTTCCTTTTGCTGTAAGTAATGCAATAGATGCCCCTATTTCATCCACACTTATTCCTAATTCCTTTGCTACTGGAACAGTTCTATATAATTGCTGCTGAAATTCCTGTACTGTAAGTTTTCCTACTTTCTGCGTTCTTACAAATATATTTGCTATTCTGTCTGCTTCTTCTATTTCTAAATTATAAGCATTTAAAACAGTTGTCAGTCCATCTACAGATTCATTTACAGATGAAAATCCTGTTATTGCTAGCTTATTTGATGTTTCCAATAAAGCATACTTTTTATGAACGTCTCCTATTGCACTTACTACCTGATAAAGCCCTTCTGATACTTCCCTATAATCAGTGCCAAACTTTTTTCCTATTCTATCTACTTCACTGTTTATTATCCCTCTGTTTGCTGTTGAAATAGTTCTGGTTTTTTCTGTTGCATATTCTAACTGCCCTGTAAGTTTTGCTCCTTCTGCTACTCCTTGTTTAAGTGTATTTACTATACTTGCAATAATTTTAGCTTTTAGGCTTCCAATCATTACATCCATACTTCCAAAAATTTGATTTGTTTCTTTTACCTGTTTCTTTCCTTCTGCTAAAGCCTTATGCATCTCTTTTAATCTATCTACCATTTCTTTGGCACTTCTGCTACCCTCTCCAAAATAAATGGCCTTTGCTTTTAGAGCTGCTGCTTCTATTTCTGCCTTTAAAATTTTAATATCTTCTGGAGAAAAGGCTTTTTTATTCATTTTTATATCAGCAACTTTTTTTCCTAAAAGATCTACTTCATTTTTTACTTCTTGCAAATGATTTTTAGGTACTTTAAGCTTTGCCTTTACTTCAACTTCTTTGCCATCCATCTTATCTATTTGTTTTTCTGCTTGTGCAGTATCTGCTGTTACTATAATTTTTATATCTTCCTGCATTTTTCAACTCCTTATTTTTTGTAAATAAAAAACCCCAGATCAATATTATCTGAGGTAATTTTATGCCTTTTTAATTTTTCCTATAATTCTTCCATTTTTTTAAGTTGATTTCTCATCTTACTTAATTCCATTATTTTACTTTGTGTTAAGCCAACACATTGAAGGCCTTTATCTTTAAGTTTTTGCATTTCATTCCCACTAGGATTAGCTTCTAATTCCTTAATTGTTACTATTTCTTGTACTCCAAAACCCTTGTTTTTTCTACCTAAAACGATTTCTTCTTCTTCTAATCTTTTGATATCTTTTTCTAGTTTTTCCTTTTTAATATCATTATAGGTTGAATTAACTTTCATATTTTTATTATTCACTACTTCCAATTCATATTTTTTTTCTATTTTATTTTTTCCTTTATGGATAATTATTTTTAATGTTTTCCCTTTTTTCATTTGTTCTATTAAAAGTTGAATTTTCTCTGTTTCTTCCAGCTTCATATTCTTTTTATAATATAAATCTAAGTTTATTAACCTATTATCATACTTTCCTTTTGGATAAGTCTTAAATAGCAGTTCTTCATTATCATCTATTTTAAATTCAACATATACATTTGCAATAAAAGGTAAATTATTCGCTGGCCCATAATCTTCATTAAAAGTATGTGATATTCTTTCAAATTCTTTTTTATCTTCAACAACGATACTTGATCCTATAATTTCATTTTTATAATAAGTTATTCTGAAATTTTCTTCAAATTCAATAGTTCTAAACTCTCCTATTTCATAGGTTTTCCATTCTCCAAAAGCAAAGCTTGAAATAATGATAAACAATAATAATATTTTCTTCATCTAATCACCTTTTTCTTTTTAGTATACCTTATAAAAAAAAGATTAGCAACCTCAGATATATTTATTTTCCAATGTTCCTTTTTTATTTATTTCTTTTTGTTTAGCAATTCACTTACTTTATCAAACATAGAATAATCTCTATATTCTTCTTTCTTTTTTCTTCCTAGAATATCTATTGTTTCCTTACTTCCCATTATGCCAGCCATTGTATTTATTAAAGCGTTTGTATGAAAAACTTCTCTTTCAAGCTTTTTATAATCTGCCTCAAATACTAGATTGATATCCCAATAAGTCATATCCAGAACTTCTTCCTGTTTATAACCTTTACTCATTAAAGTTATTATTAATTCTCTAAAATCTGTTTTAACAGGCTCTCTTTTTTCTTCATGAGTATTTCTATTACTAGACAGCTCAAATGGGTTTCCTGCCTCATCTATTAATTTCTGAAGCATTTTATATAATGCCTCATAGCTCTCTTTTATATCTGGATAACTCTTTAAAAAGTCCTCATAAGAAAAACTATATTCTTGTAAAGAAGAATATATTATTCTTGTTATTGCCTCTATATCTCCCTGAATTGCTTTTTCAAACATTCCCGTTTCATCTGGATAATATTTTATAAGCTTCATCCTTGCTCTTAAATTTAGTTTTAATTTATATTCTATTTCATTTATTTTTAATTTCATATTTCCTCCTCTTATTCTCTTAAATCAAAAATTATTCTCATTTAAAGGAATAAGGATAAAGGGGATTACTCCCCTTTGCTCTTATTTTGTAAAAACTTTCTTTTCTATCATTCCTGATTGAAGCTTTAAACTTGCTGTATAACTTAAAGCACTTCCTCCATCAAGAGTTCCTGAATGTGTAAATTCTGTTACTTTATACACTCCCTCTATATACGGAGTATTTTTCTGTTTTAAAGCTCCATGTCTAGCCTTTACAGTATATTCTCCATCAAAGGCAAAGTTCAAAGTTGCTACTGATGGAAAATCTGGGTGATAATACCCTTGTATTCCATCTATACTGGAAGTTTTAAGCCCCCCTATTGCACTTTCATACCCATTTGAATGCTTATTATTAGTATTTATTTCTGCTTGCTGCTCTGTTGATGTAAAGTCTGTTATCTGTGCTACATCAATATATCCATCATTTTCTAGTAAAATTGCACTTGTAAATGATGTATTTCTTGGCTCATTTGCTAATGTTATTGTACTTGCTGTTGTAGCAGTTACTTTTACAATTTCAACTAAATTAGGATTTGCCATTCCTCTAAAATTTTCAGCAGTCGCTAATGTGTCTAACTCAGATTTATCAAACAGAGCTACTACAATATTTTTAGGAGCTGATATTACTTCTGCTGTTCCTGTTGTAATTGTAAAAGTTGTCCCAGATATACTTCCTTCCAATAATTCCATCTTAGGAATTATTACTTTCATTGAATCAGTATACTCACTTTCATCTTTTATGGCTTTATATGCCTGCATTCCAATATAAAGTCCTGCCCCATTAGGCTGTACTTCTAAAAATCTTTCCTTACTGTTATGAACTACTTCTTTTATGTTTACCATTTTATATTCCTCCTATACTTAAATTAATAGAATAATTGTGTTTATTCTGATATTCCCCTACATAATGCATTGAAATACCATAACACCCCATTTCATCTAGCTTCTTTTTGATTTTTTCGGCTAGTTCTCTTATTTTCAAATAAGAATTTTCAACTTTTGTCATACAAATAAGAATTTGAATCCTTTCTTCTTTATTGTGCTTTGTAATATCTTTTACCAAAGTATCTATTACGTATATGCCATTTTCTTTAGTATCAGAATATCCGTATATAGCTGTTATTCCTAATTCTAAACTATTTATTGCCCTTACTATTTCTCTTATTTTCATTTTCTAACCTCTGCTTTGATAAAGTCTTTTATTTTATGTTTTTCTTTTTCAAAAGGTCTTTCTATGAACTTATAGCCTGTTCCTGCTGTTGTATAATTTGTGAATGGGATTTCATGTACATAAACATTGTAAGAGGCTATTGCTCCACTACTTCCAATTTCTACAGCTAGATTTCCTTCAGTAGCTTTTTTTACATATATACTTCTTCTCAGTTCTCCTGTATCTAGTGGAGTGATATCTAAAATTTCACTCTTTAAATGTTCTCCAAATTTATTCAAACCTCTTGCTACTGCTGCATCTATTTTACTTTTTATATTAGACATAATAAATCCACTCCAATGATGGTTTACCTATCCTTGTTATTTCTTCCATAGTCATTATTTTTCTTGCCTCTATGCTTGGTTTTTCTTCCTTGCTTTCTCCATTTTCTATAAGAATATTTTTCTTTACATCAAGAAGAATAGGAATTATTACATTTGCTGTAGAAGATATACTGTCACCTGCCATATTTCTTATAATTTTTATAGAATTTTCCCACCTTCCATTAAATATATTCTTTTTCCATATCTTTGTTGGTATTCCATCTTCATCTTTTAAGCCCTCTATTTCTTCCCAAACTGTTATTTTATCAATGTTATAACCTAACATTCTTCTTAAACTCATTTAGATTGCCTCCTTTCCCATTTTTATTAAAAATGGGAATTATCTTATTCTATATGATTTACTCACATAGTTTTCAATAAGTTTATAAGCTTCAAGATTTACAAAAGGAATCTCTTTGTATTTATTTATCATACTTATATCAAATGTCACAGAAGCTGTTTTCTCGCTTTGTGCAATTATTCCAGACTTGAATTTTTCTAATTCTATTGTTATTTGATTTGTTGCCATATACAAGGCCTCTAATATACAACAAAGCTTTACTTCAAGTGGAATTACTCCTTTTTGATAAGGAAGAGGGAATATTAATCCTTCTTCCCTCTCTTCTCTTGGAATATTTAGGCTTTCTATTTTAGAAGTTGCCTTTATTAAGTTATATTCCTTAACTTTAGTATCAAGGTTTCTAAACTTTTCTGCCTCTTCTGGTTTTTCAAGCTTCAATAATTCCTCTGCTTCCTCTACTGTAATATAAGAATTTATTCCTTTTACTAGTATCATTTTTTAACCTCTTCTATTCCTGCTATCTTCCTTAAAGCTTTTGCTTCTTTTTCATCTGTTGTCACATATTCCCCTTTTCTAAATCTTATATCCATAACATAAAGATACAAATTAGGAACTTTAGATTTGAATATAAAACCTTCTCTCTTTTCTTCTATAACTTCCTCTTTTGTCTCTTCTTTGCTTTTCTCTTTCAATTCTTCTAAAACATTACTCATTCAGTACCTCCAAAAATTATGCCTTTAAATTTTTAACCCACATTTGACAAGGGCATTTTCCTAGTTTTACAGAAAATTCTCCATGGATAAAATAATTATCTGCTAACTTTGTTTTTGCTCCTATCTCTTCTTTAAGAGGATATAACTCTTTCATTTCTAATTCTTCTAAGTTCATTATCAAAGCTTCATCCCTATTTAAAGAATTTGCATGGAAAACATTTAAAGTTCCTCCAGTAGTAACAATTTGAGTGATTTTCGTTCCTGTTACTTTCTCATCTTGTGATGTTCTTATAGTATCCTTGTTAAAATTATCTATTCTATTAACTTGGTCATATGCTGCTACAATAAAATATTTTCCTGCTGCAAGGTCATTACCTCCACCTGCATCTATAATTTGTTTTACAACCTTATCAATAAATGCTTTTGTAAGCTCTGCTCCTTCTGCATCAACTACTATTCCATGTTGTCTGATTAATGCTTTTACCCCATCATTATTTCTTGACATTCCTGATACAAACTTAACAGAATTTAATATTTTATTTTCAATTATGCTCAATAGTTCTTCTTTCTTTTTCATACTTTCCATTTGATATGCTGAAAGCCCGTTTTGTCCTTGAATATATGTATGTTTTGCCGATTCTGTCACTTCAAACTGTTCATATATAATCCCAGTCTTATTTTCTATGTTTACTGGTAATTTTACAGTTGAAGGTTTAAGTTCTCCCCCTTCTTCCATAAAGATTCCCATATTTTTGATTTCTACTCCTTTATTATGTGCTACTTTTGTTGTTGATCCATATCCTCTTGTTACTGTTGCAGTAGCTCCTGAAACTGCTGTTACATATACAACTTCTTCTTCTATTGCCAGTAAAGAATCTTTTACTAGAACTTCTTCATGTGCCACAGTCAAAGTAGTATCACTATCTCCTATGTTTGCACTTAATACAGTATCTGTTTTTCTAATATAAGAATCTATCCATTCTATTGTTGTTGATGTTGTTGGTGTTTTTCTTCCACCTCTCAAAATATGTGATACTATTGGGGAAACACTGGCATTTATCAAATTTAATTCATCTGAAATATCTGCTGAAATTAGTTGATTTGGTGTATTTATTTGATTAGTAGTTCCTCCACCTGCAAATACTTGTATTCCCATAAATTTGTATTTTTTTCTTAATGATCTCATTGTTTTCATTATTCATCTCCTCCATTTTCTATCTTCATTTTTAAATCTTGATATGCTGCTCTATCTTTTGCACTTCCTGTTTCTAAAGCCTTCTTTTCTGCTGCCTTTAACTGTTCTTGTAGTGTCAATATTCCTCCACCTTTTTGTCCTGTTCCTCCCGGCTTATCTTCTTTTTTATCTTCCTTAACTTCAAAGAGCATAGGGAATTTTGTTTTCAAAGCTGTTACTTGTTCATCTACCCCTTTTACAGTAAAATCATCACCTATTGTGATTTTATTCATGTCTAGGTGTGGTTTCAAAAGGTCTGCTTTATCTCCTAAAGCTTTTGATATTTCATATTCTTTAATCTTTCCTTGATATTTTCCTGTTTGTTCTGTTAAACTAGATTTTGGAATAAGTTCTAGTCCCAGATCTTCATCTTTAATCTCTTTTATGTCTTTTCCTAATTTTTTTGATAAAAACTTTTTGACATTCTCATTGAAAATCTTATCTGATAAAGATTGTGTTTTTGATAAATATTCCATTACCCCATCATCTGTATATTTTGCTTCTACCTCCTTTATTGTCTCTTTAGTTGCTACTAAATTTAATGCTACAAGGCCTGTTATAAGCTCTGGATTATCTTTGTTTTGTCCTATTAATGCTAGTATTTCTTGTATTGTCATTTTTTCCTCCTACAATCCCCTAAAATTATCTCTCAAAGAATTGATTTTTTTTATTATCTCTTTTTTTCTTCTATTTAAAACAGATATCATGCCTCTTTCTTCCTCCGTGAGATTTACACCCCGTAAAGTCTGTAGCTTGGCATTTATACTGTTTTTAACTCTTTCAAGTCTGTTTATTTCTTGTTTCATTTCATATTTTTTAATCATTTCTGAACTTCTAGTGTCTGATTGATTATTTGATAGCTTTTTATTCTCTTCTATCTCTTTTTGATTATGGCCTTCTTCATAATAACCAGATAAAAGATGTTTACAGTTAGGATGGATACTTTTATAGCCCATATTAAAGCCCGGAATATCATATAAATATGGATATTTTTTTATTCTTCTATCTAAGCTATAAATCCGCCCTTCTGCATACTTGGCACATGTTTCACAAGTCCAGTAATGCCGAGAAAATCTTACAAGATTACTTTTTGTTTCCTTAACTGCTTGTATTGTTGCTGCGTTTTTGGCTTGTTGAAACATTGTATTCAAGTTCATTTTTGCATAAGCTGGTAAAGACATTTTCAATAGCTTTCCTGTATCTGTTCTCAAAATAAAATATAAATTATCTCTTAGTTTTTCAGTCAAACTTGCTATTGCTTCTTTTTTACTTTTTCCCAGCTCCCTTGAAACAAGTTCATCTCTAACAAAACTATTTAATTCACTTGTTGCCTTTTGCTGCTCTTCTGTAAAGAACTTTTGTATCTGTTTACCTATTCCCTTTGCTGCCCTATTAGTCCTTTCATTAAAAACTCCATACAATTCTATAATATTTTCAGTATCTATCTTGGTAAACTGTTTATAGTTGTATTTCATATCTACATTTGCAATTCTTATAGCTTTTTCTATTTCAGCTATTTTTCTATTCAAATATTCATCATTCAAAGTCATTTGTATGATTTTTTTCTGTTCCTTAATTTCCTCAAAAGATTTTTTTAATTCTTTTAACAGATAAGTTTCATAATCAACTTTTCTCCCTTCTTTTAAAAGTTTTTCAAATTTATATATAAGGTTTTTTAATGCTTCCTCATACAGTTTTATTAAATGGTTTCTTTCATTCTTTTTAGCCATATTAGTCTAGGTCCTTTTCTTCTAAAGTTTCACTAATTGTACCAAAAAGCTTTTCTTCCTCTTCCATTATTCTTTCCAGTTCTTTTTCTGCTTCTTTTTCTGTAAAGCCTCTTTTGAGAAGAATAGATTTTCTAGACAATAATTTATTTGTAACTTGTATAGCTTCATTTTCTAATTCTTCTTTTTCTGAAAGGCTAATTCCATCTTTAAAAATAATATCAAGGCTTAAAGTTGCTTTTTCCTCTATTAAATAAGCTTGTTTATATATGTTATATAAAGGAGCATAGAGATTAGTTGTAATATCTCTGCATTTATTTAATGTTGAGGTTATAGCCTTTTTAAAAGCTTCTCCACTTGCTGTATTTCCTTCTCTACTTAGCCCTAATGCTATTTCATTAACTCCTAATTGAGAGTAAGCATTCTGCATATTGATTTTTAAGTGTTCATAAATAGCCGTAACATGAGAAGTTGGAGGCTCCACATATCGTACTGAATTTGCTTGTTCTGGCATTTCAAAATCAGTATATGTCCCACTTTTCACCTCTTTTTCTCCTGTTTCTCTATTTAATGCTGCCATCCCACCAGAGCCCACCATATTAGGATTATTTATCTTATTAAATAAATAGCTATTGGATGTAAGCCTTATTACAATTTCCAAAAAAGTTGTTTCTAACCCTTCAAAAATAGATTTCCCATACAAACCTTCCCTTTCAATTCCACTCACATGGTGCAGATTTATTTCGTTAGTTGTTGGGTCAACTTCTGTAGGCTCTTTATCATCTATTCCGTTATAAACAAAAACTTTACCATCTAATTGATAAATTTCTATATATTTATATTTTGTATTTTTGCCATCAGATGTTTCTTTTTCCAATTCACAAAAATATATGTAGCCTGCTACTTTTGATATATTATTAGGATCTGGAATGATTATTACATTCTCCACTGGTAAAACTATTACTTCTGCTTTGTTATTATCTCCCTTTTCCACTTTAACAAAGGCGTTTCCAGTAACAAGTGCTTCTTCCACAAGCTGTTTAGTCTTTCCACGAATGTTTTCTCTTATTTCAAAATCTTTTTTCCAGTCTTTTTTTGTATTTGTAACATCAATATCAATATATGGAGCTTCTCCCACACTATATGTTTTTAAAGTATTTACTGCTGCCTTTGGCAAAGTGCTTTCCACTATGATGTCATCTATTGTTATCTCATCAGTTATTACTCCTCCTATTGTTATTGTTCCATCAGGATTCAGCCATCTTGCTACTTCATCTTTTAGTCTCAAATTTTTTATAATTCTTTTTTTATAATGCTTTCCAACTTGATTTTTAAAGAACTTTCTGTATTTAGCCACATTTTTTATCTTTTCTTGATGTTGCAAAATATATTCATCTATATTTTTCATAATTTCTTCATGAATTAAAATTTTTATCACCTCCTAGAATCCTTTTGGCTTTTTCATTACAATAGGGGCTTTAGGTTTTAATTTGTGCATTTGGTAAGCTATAGCTACTGCTATTACTCTATCCTTCCCATTTGTGTTGACTTTTCCATCTTCTTTTTGAATTTCCCGCATCTGCTTTAAAGTCCTAACTGATTTTATAGTTATCTCTTCATTCCTTATAGCTGTATCTAAATCATCAAGCATAATGTACTTTGATGTAGGATTTGTACTCCATCCCGGCTTCTCTGTTTCTTTGTTATATCTTTTATCTAGCGTTTTCTCTATATAGATATATGGATATTTGCAAGTATTAATTAAAGTATTTAATGTGGAATGTCCATGATTGTTTCTTTCTACTCCTATAAAAGCATTGTTGTATTTTTTGCCCCAGTGCTCCAACAACAACCCATGTTCATCAGGCTTTACTTTATATTCTCCATTTGCAACCTCTGTCATTGTATCAGCCCTTAGTATGAAGAATGTGGAGCTATCCCCAAGTTCTAAACCCTCAGCTACGTCAGAGCCAATTATATACTCTACATTCTTTTGTGGCTCTTCAAAAATTTCTATTTCACCATTATACTTGCTTATAAACTCAATATTTTTATTTTGATTAATAAGAATATCTAATAGCTCTATATCAAAATAAGGCCTTCCAGAATGTAAAAACGCCATTTCATCTGTACAAGGATATTCTTGATATACATCTTCTTTTAATTCAAGGCGTTTATCAAAATACCAATGTATTTGTTTTATATCTAACTTAGTTTCATTCATGAGGGATTTTAGAAGTTTCATAAATTTTGTGTCTACTCCCTTGAATCTCTCTTCTTTTTCTATTGCTGCTTTGAACTCTTCTTCTGTATACTCAACACCCTTGAAAGACTTCCTATATTCAAATGTTCTATACCATTCATAGAAAACTCCTATCCATTTACTTTTCCCCTCTTTGATAGAATCCCAATCATCTTTGAATTCATTGTAGCCATTGGCTGTGGTCTCATCAATTTCAATAGAGTATTTAGTCAATGCTTGGGATATTGCAGCAGCATTTTTTCTCATGTCTTTCCAGAATGCCTTTTCAGAGTTATGAAGCATTTTTAATTTCTTTCCTCTTCCTGCTCCTTTACTCCCTGCTGTTGCTACTCTCCATGCACTGTTATTTCCTGCAAATATGAGTTCTCTTGCATTAGAACGCTTTGGTTTTTCTTTTATTTCATCTATTAGTCCATCAAAGAATCCTTTTGCTATGTCAGAAAATATAGAATTGGTTGCATCATTATCATGTGCCATAGTAAAGCCCCTAAATCCTTCTTGCGTAAGCATTAGGCACTCTTGAAAAGCAGTTATCAAGGTTGTAAATCCTTGTTGTCTACCTTTTAGAATCTTAATTTTTATTTGCTCTATCTCTTTTTTATTTTGTTTGTATACTAATGGTAATAAAATATTGTTTAAGAAGTCATTTTGCACTTCATTAAGAAAAAAAGGAACCTCATTGAACTCTTTATCTATAACACAAAAGTGCATTTCCATTAAATACCATGGATTTTCTAATAACTCTTTAAAGGTTTCTTTGTTATCTATAAGTTCATACCAAGAAGCTTTTCTCCATTCTTGGTCCACTTCTATGTCATTTGTTTTATTCCAGAGTCTCTTCCTCTCTTCTATATAGCCTTTACAATCCATTCTTTTTTCTCACCTCATTAATAAAAGTAACGATTTTATTGTCTTTATCTTCACTTTCTAATCCTAAATATCGTGTAAGAAAATCTAAAGATTTACATTTTTCTATTAATTCTATTTCTACACTTTTCCCCTTATCATTCTCTACTATCTTCATTTTTTTGATTAAAGTTCCATCTGTATGAGTTATAGGTTTAGGGCTACCATCTTCATTGAAATACTCATTTATATCGCTCAAAGCCACCTGAATATGTCTATTTAATATTCTTTCTTGTGAAATTAGAAATTTTTGTCTTTGCTGCTCTTTTAATTTCTCTAAATATTTTTTTATGCTAGGATTTTCTAGGAGACGATATACATCAACTCTTGCATAGCTTGGACTATATTCTGCCTTTATAGCTGCTTGAAAAGCGTTCAAAGATTGCATATAATAATGACAGAAAAGTCTCTGTTTATCAGTCAATCCGTCCTCTTCATCTACCCATTCATAGTCTTTATCTTCGCTAGAAATTAAAGCTTTTTTTTCTTCTTTTGGTTTTGTAGTACTACACTTTTTATTTTGTTGTACTACATTCTTTTTTTCTTCTGTATTACATTCCCATTTATCTCTATATTTCCAAGTTGCTACCTTCTTTTCATCTATTTTTAAGATATTTGCTATCTCTCTATTTGTAATATCTTTATTATTTAGATATAGCTCTTTAGCTTTATCTCTTGCTGGGTCTCTTATCCTTGCCACATCACCACCTCTTTATTATATTTCTCTATGTTTTTTTACTTATTTATGTTATAATTAATTACATCTTTCCCCAGAAATGATGTTTTGATACAGTTTTTGAGCCTACAAAGGCTCTTTTTATTTTTATCAGTCAAGTAAAAAAAGGTGGACTAGAAAAACTACAGACTTTCATCTGTAATTAATCCAATCCACCCATTACGGTCGCCAAACTGGTTATTATTTATTTTTTTATATTCTACTATATTTAATCTTCTTCTGCAACTATTAATCTTCCATTCTCTTCTAGTTTAAAAAAGGATTTATTTTAGTTATATAATTTTTCCAATGCTTCTGAAAAACCATTTAGTTCAAATATTAGAAATATAGTGTCATCATTATATTTTTCTATAACCACTTTCATTACCCTTCCTTTTTTCATTTGCTCTAAAAGCTTTGGAGTCAAAAAATCTACTACTCTATTTCCTTGTTTTGACACTTTTCCTATACTTGAAACAGGAGCGTTATTATCAATTTTAATTTTTATATTAGATGTCCCATTTTCTCCCTTTCCACCAATATATCCCGTTATAAACCCCATAATTAAATCCTCTTTATCTTTTTCTACGAATAAGTAAGAAGTTTTTTTATTATCAAATTGGAGTATTCTAATCTTGCCAGTAGGTTCTCTAAATTCATCTACAATTTCTTTAACTTCCCATGCAAATATATTCCCACTAAATAAAATAAATAAAAGGCATAAAAATTTTTTCATAAAGTCATCCTCCAAAACATTATTAATATGATTTTATTATATTATAACTTTTTTCATTTTTCAATATTCTCACATTCCTTCAAAATCTTTTTCTATTGTTATATTTCCTACCTCTCCATTTCTATTTATTTTTATCTTAACAAAGCCTTTTTCTATTTCTCTTTTTTTTATTTTCTCAACTAATATATCTAATTTATCCTCGTTTGTCATATTTTCACCTCTATACTTACTTCAAATTCAATACTTTTTTAACATCCTCTACTGATTTTACTATATAATATTCAGCCCCATTTCTTTTAAATCTTTCCTCAATATCCTTTTGTTCCTTTTGCTGTGTTCCCTTAGGTGCTTTTACTTCTAACCCTATTGTTTTACCATCTTTTATTACCCATATATCAGGAATTCCCTTTTTTGCTCCTGTAGATAATTTTCTATACCCAACTGTTTTCCCTGTTACTCTATCTTTTATCGGAGTAGGTATATTATTCATTCTATTAAAAAATAATTTCCCTTGATTTTCATAAAATGACAACAAATATATAATTGCTGTTTGAATTTGTGTTTCTAATCCCATTTAATCACTTCTCCTTTTTATAAGTTTTATAAGACACTCATTAAAAAATGAATGTCCTAAAAACCTATATTTTAAAGAAATTAAAAAGATAATGATACCATTTTCTATTTTTTAATTGCTCCAATTCTTTTTTAATGCTTTCTATTATTTCAGTTTTATTTTTATTTATTTCTTCAAGTTTTTTCAAAGATAATTCCACTGCCTTTATTTCTGATTGAAGTTCTGCTATTTCTCTTTTTTTTTCTTGCAGTTCCTTTTCATTTGCCTCTAATTTTTCTATATTATTCTTTATTGTTTTATCATTTGCATGATTTATTTCTTGCAGACCTTTTATTTCTTTTTCATGAGTTTTAATCAATTCTGTTTTAGCAATTATTTCTTTTAGATAGTCATTCTTTGCATTTTCCAACTCTACTTTCTCTTTTTGTAATGTTGTAATCTGATTATTTCTATCTGCTAGTTCTTTTTTAAGTTTTTCAATAGTTTCTTTTGTTTCTTGATCTATTTCTTTTTTTAATTCTCTTTTGTAAAGTTCTTTAATTTTTCCTTTACATTCTTCTTTTTTCATGAAATTTGTATCTTTTATCACTGTTCCTGTTTCCGCTGCTAATTCTCTTAACTGATGTCTTAAAAAATCTACCTCGCCATAAAATTTGTCTCTTTTCTTTGCCATTTTATTTCCTCCTTTATATTTTATGCATTATATCCAGTTTATTGATTAATAAAAATATGAAAATAATTTTCTTAAAAGCCCTTTTTCTCTATTGAATTTAGTTCTATTGAGCTTCTCCAATATTTCCCTGCATTCTGCTTTTGTTAATCTTCCACTATTTTTTATTTCAATTTTTAATTCTGCCGCTAATTTTCTCACTTCTACTCTTAAAAAATCTGTTTCACTATAAAACTTTCTTTTTCTCTCTTGTGGCATTAATGTTTTTTGTTCCATCATTTTTTACTCCTCTCCTTAAATGCTTCTATATCTTCCTCAATTGCTAAATATAGTGCTAATATATTTATAAATGGCGTTATACTTGTAATAAGCATTTTAAAATACTCTTTTCTTGCATATTCGCTTTTAAGATTAAGTTTAAAAATTTTCTTAATTAGTGGATAAGCAAGGATATATATCCATAAAAAAACACATGGCATTAAATACAAATATTTAAATAATTTAATCATCTTCCACCTCTTTTTCTTCCAAATATTCTTTAATGACTTTGTATATACTTTCTGTCCTTGCCATTATTTTGTAAATGTTATCTGGATATTTTTCTTTTGCCATTCTTTCAGCTTTTTCTTCCAAATATTTCTTTTTATGTTCTGGTAAAGTTTCGAATATTTGCTTCAACTTTTCAACAGTTCTATCTCTTTTTTCCTTAGCTTCTAAGGTCTGATTTATGACTTTTCTTGCTTTTTCTTCTAAAATAGTTTTTGGCTTTTCAATATTATAGGACTTTATTTCTACACTCCAATTTTCTTTTAAAGCTTGGTATATAGCTCCTTCTTTCCATTTTTTTAAGGGAGCCATGGTTAATACTGCCTTAATTCTTTCTAAGTTTATATCTCCAGAATAAACAAGCTCCATTATATTTTTACAAGTGCCTACACTTATTCCGTGCATTTGTAAAGCAGATTTTATTTGCTTTATTTTATCTTTTTCTAAAATTTCTAAAGAACTACTACTAGGGTCTATCTTATTTATATTATCTAACTTAGTAGTAGTTTCTTTATTAGTATTCTTAATATTAGTTTTCTTCGAGATACATCCCATGTAGGTACCACTAGGTACATGGGATGTAGGTAGTGTAGATGCATCTGATGTAGTAGGTACATCAAATGTAGGTACTTCTGATGTATCTACTTCTTTATTACTAGGTACATCCAGTGTAGGTACTTTTTCTACATTTTTTAAATAATATCTATTAGATTTACCTTTTAATTTTTCTATTACAACTAAACCTTTATCAGCTAAAGATTTTGTATATTTTACTATTGTTCTAGTATCCTTTATCCCTAGTTCTCTGGCTAAAGTTTCTAATGCTGGATAAGCATATTCTTTTTTTCCTGTATGCCTTGCTAAACAAGCATACAGCATTTTTTCATATAAATTCAAATCAGTTCTGTCTATTAGAGCATTGTCCAACCAAAACCAATCCTTTTCTCTTAAATCCCTCATTATTCCTCCTTTCAGAAGAGGACCACTGCCGATAGATCCTCTCTATTTTTACTTTGTATCTGTCCACCATAACTAAGATCTATCGGCTTTGTTATGATGAACAGATATAAAATAAAAATCATTTTTTTATGTTATAATATTATTAATAATTACAAATTTTGTTATTTAATCATAAAATTTATTTATACTAAGGAGCATTTTATGAAAAAAACTTTTGAAAAAAAATTAAAAGATGGTTTTAACATTGAAGTTAGCTACAATTTCTTCTTAAAAAATTCTCATGAACCTTACTGTAATATCAATTTAGTACTAAAGCCTAATGAAAAATATTTTACATTAGCAGACAAGGGAATATTTTTTGACTTACCTAAAATTCAAATGTTTATTTCATATAAAAAAATTATTTGTTTTAGATATGAAAAAATAATTAGATAATTGCCTATATTCAGTAATTTCCAAATAAAAAATATATTTCAAGTATATTGTTGACATATTTTGTATATTTTGATAAAATAAGATTGAACTTCGTTCCCTCGATGTTCATTAGTTTTTACTCATTTTTCAGAGACGGACATTTCTGAAAATCACTTAGTTAAGCCCACTCGGGCTTTTTTTATTTATTCTATCTAATTATTAATCTCATATTATAAATACCTTTACTTAGTCAAAATAACCACTATTTCTATGTTTAACTTGATTTTATTTCTCCGAAAAGTTATAATATGTTTGCTACTACAATTTATAAAAGAAAGGAGGTGTGTATTCATGTCTATATTCTATATTAATAAAGAAACTCATGAAGTGCATAAATCATCTTGCGATTATGCTAATCCTACTAAATATCCTAATATAGTTTATTTAGGAGACTTCGATTATCCTTCAACTGCAATAAGTTATGCTAAGAGAAACGGATATTCAAATGCTGATGGTTGCTATTATTGTTGTAACCAATCTCACACAAAGTAACACTTCAAGTAAGGGGAGATTATATCTCCCTTTTAAAATTTAATAACTTCTATCGGAATATCAATTTCATATCCTGATCTTACTAATTCCTCATAATGCTTTTCTGTTAAGTATCCTTTTGGAGTGTAACAAGGCACACATCTAGGATCATATAGCAATATAGGAAATTTAGCTTCTTTGTCTACAGCTTTCATAGTTTCTCTTATTAAAACCTCTATCATCCATTTAGGATATTCTCTCTCACTCCACTTAGAACCAATTTGTATCCATGCTATATTATCTTTCAATGTCTTATTTTCCTTATAGCCTTTACAACATCCTACAGTTCCTATTCTATATTTATTCCATAGTATTTTAATTATCTCTACCATTTCATCATCTATAAGCACCCTTCCAGTTTTTCTACTTCTATCTACTGTTAGTAGCCCTAAATGTTCAGGTATCTCAATAAACTTTGCAGTTTCATCATGATTATAAATATGGCTTTTAGATATCATTTCTCTCCTTTTTTCTTTACTTGTGGCCATAATTGCCTTATTCAAAAAATAACTTATATATTAAAACAGTAATTGCAAAAACTAGCGAGAAACTTGAAATTGCTAAGCTTATATGAACACTTTTCCTATATTGTTTGGCAATTTCTAAACTTTCTTCTGCAATCCTCAATTTTTCTTTTGATGGTTTCTCCATTTGTTCTTCATAATTTTCCACTCTCTCACCTCCTTTCTCCCTTTTTGTATACAGTTTTAATAATTTTCAATTTTTTGTTTTATTGCGTTTTTGCAAAGAAAAAGCCAAAAAAATTATCTTTATAAAATTTTTTTTGCCTTTTCTATAATAATTTTCTTTTTAACAGGATTTTCCATTGCTAATTTTAAACCCCACCTGCTTTTATAACCTAGCATTTCAGGCAATTCCGTTTGTAATTTTATTCCTTTTAAAGCTGCAATAGCTTTTAAATCGCTATATGAATTTATTTTTATTTTAACCATAGAATTACCTCCTTTAATTTATGATAGCACTTTATTTGCAATAACGCAATATTTTTACATAAAAAATTTAACTATTTTTGACATAAACTAAAAATTAATGTATAATATAACCAAGAAACCAAGAAGTAAAAATAAAAGGAGGTTTTAAAATGTCAACTAACATTTTAGAAATGAATAAGACTATATCTATTTCATCTAAAAATCAAATAACTATTCCAAATAAACTGATGGAATTCTTAGGTTTTGGAAAGGAAGCAAAAATCAGAACTGATGGAAACTCTTTGATTATCACGCCTTTAAGGGAAGATAACTTCAATTTTTCTGATTTATTGCTCGAAGATTTGATAATGGAAGGATATGAGGGAGAAGAACTATTAAAAGAATTCAGACTAAGAACTGCTAAAATAAAACCAGCTTTAAAAGAGATAATAAAAGAAGCTGAAACAAATACTGTGACTACTAAAGATATTTTTGGAGATGATTTTTAGTGGATATAAAATATTCTCCTGCAATAGTAAAATATTTTAAAAAGATAAAAGATAAACAGTTAAAAGAAAGGTATAAAATGGCTATTGATTTAATTGTTTCAGATTATACAGTGGGAAGTCTAAAAAGTGGAGATTTAGCTGGTATATACAGTTATGATATATATTATAATAAAACCAACTATGAACTCGCCTATACACTGAAAATAGAAGATGGTGAAGTTATAATTTTTATCCTTGCTGGTACAAGAGAGAACTTTTATCAAGAATTGAAAAAATATTTGAAATAAGAGATTTACTAAAAAAGTAAATCTCTTTTTTATAAAAAAAATCACACCAGTTAAAGTGTGAAATTTTGTAAAGGATTATTTTTGAGTTTGATAAGACTCTATTTTTATTTAATCACTTTCATTTCTGGGAATCTTTCTTGTTTTGTAGCTTTCAATCTTACTTTGTCTACCATATCAAAAATAAGCATATCAATGCTATCGTCTTCACATATCCTGCTCAAATCATCTTCAATTTTAATTTCTTCGTATAATTCAGCATCTATCTTTGTTTGTTCATACACCTTTTTCTCTATCATTTCTTTGAAAAGTTCGTTAGCCTCCTCTTTTGTATAATATCCTTGATTCATCTTTTTGAAAACATCAGTTATTTTATTTTTTAAGTCAGCCTTAGCTTTTAAAACTTCCCCCAAATATCTTCCATTTTTTATATAACCATACTTCTTTATTAAAAACTCTCCTAAAGATATTATCCCAATTATAAATATAAATTTTCCTCCTATAAAACTATCCAAGGTATCAAAAAAATCGTTCTTTCTATCTAAATTTTTGTCATATTTATTCATGTCATCAATAATTTGTTCTAAAATATCTTCTAAAACTTCTATTATGTTCCCTTCTATTTCATCAAAATATTCACCATACTCAGAAACATATTCTCTCATTTTATAATTTTCCCTTTTATCTTTTTTCCCTTTGTATAACAAGGAAACTTTTCTTCCTCCAAATTTTTTCAAATATTCATCCAAATCTTTAAGAACCCTAGGAACTATTTTACCTGTTCTAAATGTCAATACTTTTATTTGGTCATCAACATCTAATTCAGTTATCTTTCTTTTGGGTATACTTATATTGTATTTGCTGTAAATGTCCATATATTAACCTCCATTTTTTATTTTATAGAAATTATTTCTAATTCTTTTATAACTTTTTTTATGTTTTCAGAAAAAGACTCCAGATGAATATGGAGCTGTTTTAAAGCTGGATATGCCTTTTTTCTGCTTTCTACATCTATTATTCCTAAAATATTTATTATTTCTGTTATTTTTTCGCTGTTGAATTTTTGGATATCTATACATGCCCAAGTTATTTTACTTCTTGCCCCAGAAGTTCTTTCCAGTTTTTCATATTCAAATCGCTTTAGTTTTATTTTTCTTTCTAATTCTTCCAATTCTTTTCTTTTTTCTCTTAAATCAATAGTTACTTCCCATTTTTTTGTAACATCATCCTCTTTTGAAAGTTCTTTTTTATATAATAAAGATAAGATTTCATTTAATTTAATCTCAACATTATCGCTAAATTTATTCTTATCAGCTTGAATTCCCAAGTAATTAAGAATCGTTTTCTTATCTTCATTACTAACATCTTCTTCTTTGATAAATTTATTTAAAAATACTTTTGAAATATCTCTATTTTTTTGAATATAACCTACCATTGTACTTCTTTTAACTCCAAAATATTTTGCCATTTCTTCATTGGAATATTTTTTTGTATTTCTGTATGTTTTTAAAATATTTTTTATTTTTTCTAATTTTTCCTTATTCATTTTCCCTCCTAGAATCTTTAGAACCGTTGTGTGAATTCTAACACACTTACAGGAGAAAATCAATATAATATAGCTGTTCTTTTATCATAAAAAACGATTTATAGCCCATCTTCATTACAGTATAAAAAAACTGTAATTTTTACACTCCCGTCTTTTTCAACTGTTTCTCTGGTTATTTCATCCCCTTCATAATCTTTCTTATATATTCCAGTAAATTGAGTCTCTATAAATTTCTTAGTTCTCTTAATTGCTCTAAAATTTTTATATCTATATCTAAATCATATTCATAATCTTCTATATTCTCATCATACATAAGCTCAGAAGTAAATATATTAGCCTCAATCTCTATTTTAGTTGTATATTTGGGGAATAAATCATAATCTTTTAATGCTTGCATTTCTCGTGAATCATGTAAAATTGCATGTCCTAATTCATGAACTAAAACAATCGTTTGAGAAAATTTGGTTAAATTCTCATTTATTATTATAAATTTATTTGTTAAAGTTTTTTTGTAAATCCCTTTCACATTTCCTAAATCCATATAAAAAATTTCTATATTCAAATATTTACATAATTTATATGGATTGCTCGTTCCATATTTTTTTATTAAATTTTTTACCCTCTTTTTTATATTTTTCATAGGCCTCACATGCTAATTTTTTGATTTCAAATCTTCTTTATTCTTTTTTTTATATTTTTCTTTATTTATTTCTTTACTTCTGAAAAATATTTCATTTAATGCCAACATTAATTTTTGTTTATCTTCTTCTTCTATCCTTTCATCATTGAAAAACATAACTGCTTCATTCATAGCTTTTTCATATTGTGTCATTCCTTTTTTATCAAGCCCATCAATTCTTTTGTCATCTGGATCTATATACCCTAACTCTTTAAAAACGGAAACATAATTTATATTATTAGCTTTACATAATGCTCTTAAATATGCAGCATTCATATTTTTTACAGTTCCATTTTCATATCTTGAAATATTACTACTATCTAGTTCTATATTAAAATCTTTTTTTAAAATCAATTGAATATCTTCTAAACTATACCCCAATTCTTTTCGCTTAGTTTTCAATAAATTCCCAATTTCTTTATTTTTTTCATTCATAGTACTCCTCCTCATTATTATACATAATTATATTTCAAAATTTGCGAAAACACAAAAAAAACTATTGCGTTATTGCATTTTAAATGTTATAATAAATTATAAAATAAAATTCTAAGAGATAAATCACCTCTAAAACTATTATTTTTTTAAAATATTTATTGCGTTATTGCAAAATTATTAAGAAATTAAAAAGAGGAGGAAAATATGCAGATATGTAAGAAGTGTGGTAGCAAAATAACTGGTGATGTTTCTGGAACTATTGATAATGGTTGGGGATATCCTGATAAAGATGGTTCTATAAGTATATTAGATGATTATAGCTTAGACTATGCCGTTGACCATTTTGTTTGTTCAGAATGTGGAGAACTCAGTAAAAATTTAGAAGAAATAGCAGTTTGGGAGGACTAAAAAAAGCCCCGAAGGGCTGAGGTTACTATCTGTTTTTATACCACCACCAAACTAAAATGAAGAAAGCAATTGCAATCCCTCCATTAATAGAAAGCGTGTTGACATAAATGTACATAATAGTACCTCCTTGAGTTGATATATCTACTGCTTACAAGAAATGCTAATAACTTGTAAGCATGAAATAAGCACCCTGCAAGAGAGTGCCTATATCATAGCATTTTTTATATCAACTCAAGTGCCCTTAAGGGACTTTCAAATATATTATAGCATAAATATACAAAAAGTCAATAAAACAAAAGCCCTCTTGTGAGGGCAGCTCTATAACTTATTGAAATACCCCTAAGGGATTTTCAAGCATATTATAACATAAAAAGTTAAAAAAGCAAAAACTCTCTTACGAGAGTTAATGCCTGAAAAAAAGTCTATTTAATACATATTACATCTAAGGAAGATGTGAACGCTTCCTACTTAATAAGTATAGCATAAAAAAATATAAAATTTCAAGGGGTGAAATATGAAAATTAAATTTATAAATGGAATGTGTGTATGCATATTTAAAGATAAAAACGGAGTATTAAGAACAATAACAGCAAAATCTTTAAATGAGGCTTTTCAGAGAGTAGGAAAACTGTTGAATATTGAGCCTAACTCTGCAAGAAAGGCAGGCTTGATATAATGGAAGGATTTGTTTTTTTAGGTCTAGCATGGGCCATGATATATATATTTGTTTTATGGATAGCAGGGAGGTAAAAAATGGCAATAAAAAAGAAGATAATAAGAAAAACTTCTGACTTTATAGCTCTTTTAACAGAGTTGCAGGAACAATATGGAGACTTAGATGTCGATAACTTATACATAACAAAAAGACAAGAGAAACACTCGGCCTTTATAAACGACATCCAGTTTGATAAAGAAAAAAATAGAATTAGCCTTGTGGTAGATAAAACTAAAACTACTAGAAAATTAAAACATGCAGATGTGGAAACAGTTTTAAAAAGTACTCTGCCACCTAAAATGAAGAAAAAACCATATGTTCCTAAAAATATATCTTTGCTTAAAGATACAAATAAATTACACATTGGAAGTGATGCACAATGAGAGAAGTTGGAAATTATTATCAGCCACCAGAAGAAGAAGATTTAAAAATAGACACAAGCGAGGAAGAAGATCTTTTTTGTGGTGAATTTTTTAGAGAAGTAGAAAGACAATTAAAATGGGAAGAATAAGAGGTTTGATGTATGGAAATAGTAAATATATCTGCTGCAAACTACACAACAAATATAATTTCTATTCTAATAAAATATAACTCTGGAAAAACAGGAAGTGTGGATGTGGGAAATGGAGAAGTCAGAAATTCCACTCTTCCTGAAGGAATTAAAAGGAAAATAGTATCTTTAATAGCTAAAGATAGTTATAAATGGTTAAAAAATAAATACAAGCAAGTAACAGAAGAAGAAAAACTAGAAAATGATTATGATTACTGCTTGAGAGATTATACAAGAGAAAAAGAATTGTTAAAAAAAATGCATATAGAGCTAAAAAAATTATATACATAATAGGAGGAATTGGAAATGGGAGAGATTAAAGGAGTTTGGAAAAAACTGGCAATGGCCAGAATGAAAGTACAAGAAACTAATCTTGTAATGACGGGAACAAATACTTATGACAATTACAGATACTTTGAATTAGCAGACTTTATGCCAGCTATAAACAAAGTGAATTTTGAAATAGGGCTTGTTTCTTTATTTAACCTAACAAATGACAATGAAACCGCAGTTTTAGAAATAATAGATGTTGAAGATGGCAGCTCGGTAACCTTTAAAACTAAAAGTGCTGAATGCATAATGGTTAGAAAAGGTGCGAGAATGAATCCAATACAAGAGCTAGGGGCAACTTATACATATATGAGAAGATACATGTATATGGGAGCCTATGAAATCGCTGAAAGTGATATTGTAGATAGTATAGAAAACGAGCCTTTAAACAATCCTAGAAAACAAAATGGAAATGGAAAAAAAGAGGAACCTAAACTGGCTACTCAAAATCAACTAAGTAAAATTTTCTCTGTTGCCAATGAAATGAATATTGTCAAAACTGATTTAGAATGTAGCATATTTAAAGATTACAATATTAAATCTATGTCTGAATTAACAACAACTCAAGCCAGTGACATAATAACTAATATTAAAAAAATTTGTCAAAATATTATTGAGAGAAAAGAGGAAGCTTTAAAAGCTATATCTGCTCTCGAAATGAATGAGGAACTTATAAATATAATGGAAAGAGAAAATATAAAAGCATTACCAAAAATTTCTTTAACAAAATGTAAAAAGGTTTATAAAGAATTAAAAGATTTAAAAGAAAATAAAGAAAATAAGGAAGAAAAACCAGAAATTAAAGCAGAAGAAACTAAAAAACAAGAAGAAAATAAACAAAATACTGGAAAAGGAGAATTAAAATAATGAAAATACTATATTTAGACACAGAAACAACTGGAACTACTGCCAATTCGGCAGTAATCCAGTTCGCAGGAATTATAGAAATTGATGGAGAAGTAAAAAAAGAATTTAATATTAGATGTAAACCACATAAAAACGCTGATATAAGCGAAAAAGCTTTAGAAGTAACAGGAATGACATTGGATATTATAAATAGCTATCAAGAGCCTAAAAAAGCATTTGAGGAAATCGAAAGCATATTTGAAAAATACTGTGATAGATTTGATAGAAATGACAAATTTATCCTTGTGGGTCAAAATATAAAATTTGACTTCCAAAAACTTTATGAGTTCTATGTAAGACTTGGTAATAAATATCTAGGAAGTTGGATTAACTTCAAATTGATGTTTGACACTCTAGCAGTGATACAGGCCCTACAATTTGTTGATAGATTACCTATATTAGAAAATAATAAGCTGATAACATGGTGTAATCATTTTGATATAAAACTGGAGAATGCTCATGATGCATTAGCAGATATAAGAGCTACTAGGGAACTTACAAAAATCTTAATAAAGATGTTGGAGAGATAATATGCACTCTATCTTAAAAGGAACAGAAACAATTGTTAGTGCTAAAAACAAAGAGGTAATAAACAAAATCTTAGAGGGAATAAAAAAGTATTACAAACCAGAAAGAAAAATAAAATTTAAACTTATAACAAAAGGAGAATAAAAATATGGAGAATAAAAAATTTAAAGCAACATTCGAATTTGAACTAACTGATAAAGGAATAGAATTAGCAACTGAAGTTAATTTTAAAGTTTTACCAACTAATGCTGAAAAAATCGGTCAAATTTTGACTGCTGATCTATTTAGTTTTTTAACTGGAGAAAGAGTAGCAGAAAGTACATTCCAAGCTGAAAATATTATTGTTAGTGAAATTTATACTAAAGATAATAACCATAAATTTGATACCAATAGTGAAAAATGCCAAAAATGTGAATATTTCCCTACTTGTCTACAAAAATATAAAAAATAAACTAGGAGAATAACATGATATTTAAACTTGAAATAAAAAGATTTGCAGATAAAGAAATAATTGGAACTGTAAAAAATATAGAGGAAGCAAGAGAAATTCTGGATGGCTTGAATGCAAATGGTAAAAATAGATATTATGGACTTTTTAGAGAGGCTATATATGAAACAAAGAAAGACAGGAATAACCTACAAAAAATCTAGCAGAAAAAGAATAAAGAAAATGGCTGAACTGGAAAGGCTATGTCGGATTGATTGGAGAATTGACAATAATACACTAATAAAAAAACTTAGTATTTCCAAAACAGAATTTTATAGAAATTTTAAGAACAAAGCTGATGAACTAAGAAAAATAAATAGTAAAGAATCTTTATTTAATCTTTCCCAATTTTATTAAAAATGGGAAAAATAATAATTAATTTAGAAAAGGAGAATACAATGCCTATTTTAAGATTAAGTAATAAAGAATACAATGTAACTCTTTTAGATAAAAATAATAATCCTTTTTTCCTAACTAAAGAAAAAGAAAAAACAACATTAGACAATATTTTAAATAATGTTTCTAAAACTTTTGGTAATAAAACCGATACTGATACTATAAGGGCCATTCTTTATAAGCACTTAAAAAATACTAAAATTAAATTTAAAGATATCAAAATAAGGGAAATTTAGGGGTAGAATATGAAAATAAAAAAATATGGAAATATCTATAATAATTATTCAGGAATTAGATTAAGCTTTTGGGAATGGATGAAAAGAAAAATAAAAAGGAGCTTTAAAAATGAAAATAATAAGATTTGATTTTAGCAGATATAAAATTGAAATTGTGGAAGTAATTCAAACAACAAAAACACTATATAAACTTTCCAGTGGTGAAAAAATTAAAAAACATTCTCTTGGAAGAACTCTAATCAGAATGCAACGTGAAAAATATGTATACTTATATATGGAATGTTGGAAAAAATGCAGAGAACGACAATTAATGAAAGCTAAAGAAAATTATAAAATCAGAAAAGAACATATTAAATGCGCATTAAAAGGAACCTGTTATGAATACAATAAAAATGCTTTTAAAAAGATAATGAAAGAATTAGAGGTTGAAAATGAAAAATGATAGAAAAATACTAGAAAATGCTTTATTACAGATATTTACCTTTGACTTTGGAAAAATACCAGTTTCACTTGAAAAACATTATGAAAAAACAAAAGAAGAAAATAACGAGCTTGAAGAAGTGGTAAAAAAATATCTTTTATCCTCTAATCAAGAAATTAAATTAATTATAGAACAAAGAAAAAAACTATGTGATGAAGCTTTAGACAATGTACAAGCAGGTATTTCTCTTTTATCCCATCTATATAGAAGAAGGAACTATAGTAATTGAAGATATAATTAGGTGGAGAGCAAAAATTGAAAAAAGAAAAGAGAAATATTTGAAGTAGGGAGGTAAAGAATATGAATGAAATAATTACTGTTGAAGAAGTAGCACAATTATGTAAAGTTAAAACTGGAAAAGCTTATAAAATAATGAGAGAACTAAACAATGAACTAGAAGAAAAAGGATATATCACTATGAGAGGAAGAATAAATAAAAGTTATCTTCTTAAAAGATTAGGTATAGAAGGAGGAAACAATGTCAGTGTATAAAGAAGAAAGAGGCACTTGGAGGTGCCTTTTTCGTTATAAAGATTATCAAGGAAATGTAAAACAAGGGCAAAAAAGAGGATTTAAAACTAGAAGAGAAGCTCTGGAATATGAAAGAGAGTTTTTGGCCAAAAGTTCTTTTAATAATACTATGACATTTCAAAGCCTTTATGAACTATACATAGAAGATATGAGAAGCAGGTTAAAAGAAAATACAATATTAAGTAAAAAGCATATAATTGAAGTAAAAATACTTCCTTTTTTCCAAAAATTAACTTTAGATAAAATAACCCCTGTTACTATTAGAAAATGGCAAAATGGTTTATTGGAATATAAAAATAAGACAGGAGAAAGTTATTCACAAACTTACATAAAATCAATTAATAATCAACTTGTTGCAATATTCAACTATGCAGTTAAATATCATAGTATGAAAGAAAATCCTTGTCATAAAGCTGGTAGTATCGGAAAAAAGCATGCTGATGAAATGAAAATATGGACAGTTGAAGAATTTAACAAATTTATTTATGAACTGAAACATAAACCAGTACAATATACAGGTTTCAATATTTTATTTTGGTGTGGTTTAAGAATAGGAGAACTACTAGCACTTTCAATCAAAGACATAGATTTTGAAAATAAAAAAATAAATATTAATAAATCTTACCAGAGAATAAATGGTAAAGATGTTATAACAGAGCCTAAAACACCAAAAAGTAAAAGAAAAATTGACATTACTGATAATTTAGCTATAATAATAAAAGAGTACATAAGCAAATTATATAATGCTACTCCAGAAACTAGATTATTTAATCATACAAAGTATATATTTGAACACGATATAAAGACATATTCTAAAAAAGCTGAAATAAAAAGAATAAGAGTTCATGACCTTAGGCACTCACATGCTAGTTTTCTTTTTCAATCTGGAATTGATCCTTTAACAATCTCTCAAAGATTAGGACATGAAAAAATAGAAACTACTTTAAATACTTATACTCATTTATATGAAGAAGCAAGCTCCAAGTTACTAAGAGTTCTTAATAAAAGTCATGGCAACATTTTGGCAACAAAAGAAGAAAAAAACGGTAAAAAATGATATAAAAAGTAAAATTTCATAATCAAAAAACAAATAAAAAAAGGCAATAAACACAGTATAAAAGTTTAATTTGTCGAATGGGAATAAGTTTTAAAATGGTGTGAAACCTTCAAAATAAGAGGGCTTTCACACCTTCTTTTTATTTTCACGTACCATAATTGTACCATTTCATTTCTTTTTTTCATTTAAAAGCCTTGCTATTTCATGTTGTTTATCTGGATATAGATGTCCATATGTTCTTAATGTAGTTTGTGGGTTATCATGTCCTAAACGTTCTGCTATTTCGAGAATATTTAAATTCATTGAAATTAATAAAGCAACGTGTGAGTGTCTAAAATCATGAATTCTTATTTTTTTTAAATTATGTTCATTGATAATTGTATTTATTTTTCTAAATAAAGTATATTTATCGAGATAAAATAGCCTTAAATTTGGTTTATAATCATAGAGCCTACTTATATATTCTTTGAGAATATTACATAAAAAGTCTGGAAGAGTTATAGTTCTTTTACTTTTTTCTGTTTTAGGTAAGGTTATTATATCTTTTTTATCAATTCTTTGGTATGAATGAGTTATATACATTTATTTTTTGTCAAAATCTATATTTTCGCCTGTTAAAGCTAATAATTCTCCTTTTCTAATACCAGTATAAAATAGTAAATTTGTTATAGTGTATAAAGTATAGTCATCCTTTATAAAACTTTCAAAAAGCTCAAATTCTTCTAAAGTCCAAAAATTCATAGTATTAGCATGTTTTTTTCCCATTTTACTAACTTTTTTTATAGGATTATCATTTAGTTTATAAAAACGTTCCCCATAATTTAAAATAGCATTAAGTTGGTTATTAATAGTTCTTAAATAAGTATCGCTATATTTTTTGATTTTTAAACTATTTTGCCAATTTCTAATTGCTAATGGATCAATTTCATAGATGTTATAATTTTTAAAAAAAGGAAGTATATGAGTTGTTATAATATATTCCTTATTTTTTAATGTTGAATACCTCACATTTGCACGGGCATCTTCTAAATATAATTCTAATAAATTACAAAAACTCATTATATTATTGGTTTTCTTTTTTTCTAAAAAATTTTTTGTATATTCTTCGGCATCTTTTTTTCTTATAAATCCTTCCTTTTTCTTTCTTTTTCTTGTTCCATCATGGTCAGTATAATAAAAAGATGTATAATATTTACCAGTTTTTTTATCTTTTGAAATAGCCATATTTCCTCCTATAAATACATTTTTTCTTCGAAATAACGTCTGCTTATTTTACCAGAAATTATTATTTTATTTTGTTTTTTTAATTCAATATTAAGTTGTTTAATAATCCTATATGCTGAACTTTTTGAAATACTTAGTATTTCACTGACATCTTTTGCAGTTAAAAATTGAATATTATTTGCCATATACAAACCTCCTTATATATTTATTTTCAATTAAAAATAAGTATAAGCATACTAACTTTATCTTATAAGAGAATACTATCATCTTTTTTCCAATGTGTCAAATATTATTTTTTATAGTAAAAAATTGTTTTTTATGTTATATTTTATTTAAGATGTATTTTTAAATAAAAATAAGTAGGGAGGATTTATTATGAGTGATTCTAACAATAGCAAATACATTATTCCTAAAGAAAGAAGAGAAAAATTAGGAGAATATATAAAAGATTTGAGAACTAACAAATGTTCTAAAAAATATGGCGTTAATGAACTAGCAGATATAGTTGGGATAACTAGCTCTGTTATTTCTAATTTAGAAAACGGTAAAATTCAAAAAATAAATCCTTTTTTATTGAAAGATATAGCAAATACTCTAGAGATTGATTATAAAATATTATATAAAATGGTTGGTTTTATAGATGAAGCAGATAACATTGAGGTAGTCTATCCGGCTCCTAAAGAATTATTAGAAGAAAAAAATATGTTAATTATATGGAAAGGAAAAAGGAGACAAATAATAGATTTGTCGGAGATTTCTAAAAAGGGTATTAAAGAACTAGAAAATTATGTAAATTATTTAAGCATAAGTTATAAAGATCTTATTGAATTTAAAAAATGGAAAAAACAAGAGAAGAAAAATTATAAGATAGATCAACATATGAAAGAATATATGAAAAGACAAGATTGGAATGAATCAGGCAGATATCAGATTCAATATACAGATGAAACAGTGGATGAATTATTTGAAAAAAAAGGACTAAAATTAAATGAAAAGGGGAAGGAATTTCTTAAAAGATATATAGGAGTTTATGGAGATGAAGAAATTAAAGAATTATTAAAAGATGAAAATGGAAATGAATTAAATGGAAGTAAAAGAGAATATAAATTAGCAAAATTTGTTAGAAAAGCTGCAGTTACAGCATTTGTTGATTAATTACTGTAATATTTTAATTAGGTAAAATTTATCATTGAAAGATTGTGATTTAATAAAAACAAACGATTATTTAAAAATAGGGTGATTTGATGTTAACTTGGTCAGAAATAGAAACTAGAGCGATTGCTTTTCAAAATACTTGGAGAAAAAATAATGGAGATGAAAGACAAGATGCTCAAACATTTGAAAAAGATTTAATGAATGTTTTTGGGGTAGATTTTAGAGATGGATTACATGAGTATAAAATAATTTTAAATGATGGAAGTATTGGATATATTGATTATTTTATACCTGCAAAAATTTTAATAGAGATGAAATCTAAAGGGAAATCACTTGCAAAAGCATATAGTCAAGCTATGGATTATGTTCATGCTTTAAAGCCAGAAGAAAAGCCTGAACTAGTAATGGTTAGTGATTTTGATAAAATAGAAGTTTATAATCTTAAAAAAGACATAAAATATAAATCATTTAAAGTTAGTCAGTTAAAAAATCATATCCGAATTTTTGGAATTGTGGCAGGATATCAAGAAAAATTTGAAGAAAAAAACGAAATAGAATTAAATACAACAGCTTCATATAAAATGGCAAAACTTCATGATCTTTTAAAAGAATATGGATATGAGGAACATTCTTTAGAGGTATATTTAGTTAGAATTTTATTTTGTCTTTTTGCTGATGATACAGGTATTTTTGAGAAAGATAGTTTTGAGGATTATGTAAGAACATCTGCAGAAGATGGTAGTGATTTAGCAATGAGAATTATGATGTTATTCAATATTCTTGACACTCCAGTAGAAAAAAGAATGAAAAACTTATCAACAGAATTAAATAGATTCAGATACATTAATGGAAATTTGTTTACAGAGCAATTACCACCAGCTATATTCGATAAAAAAATGAGAGAGTTATTAATAGAATGTTGCGAATTTGACTGGAGTAGAATTAGTCCTGCGATATTTGGAGCTATGTTTCAAGGAGTAATGGATCAAAAAAAGAGAAGAGAATTAGGTGCTCATTATACGTCTGAAGAAAATATAATGAAAGTTATAAAACCTTTATTTCTTGATGAACTTTATAAAGAATTTGAGAAAGCAAAGTCAACTCGTAAAGAATTAGAGGAATTCCATCAAAAGATTTCTAACCTAAAATTTCTCGATCCTGCTTGTGGAAGTGGAAATTTCTTAATTTTAACTTATCAAAAAATAAGAGAACTAGAATTTGAGATTTTAAAGTTTTTAAAATCTACATCTCAACTTTCTTTATTTGATATAAGTTCAAAGGTACATATAGACCAGTTTTATGGAATAGAATATGAAACTTTTGCTTGTGAAATAGCTAAAATTTCTTTACTTTTAATGAAACACCTAATGGATAGACAAGTAAGCAATTTTTTCGGACAAAATATAATAGATTTTCCGATAAAAGAAAATGCCAATATAATAAACGGAAATGCTTTAAGAGTTGAATGGGAAAATGTAGATTATATCTTGGGAAATCCACCATTTATAGGAAAAAAATTTATGTCTCCTGAACAAAAAGATGATTTAAAAACAACTTTCCCTAAAAAAATGAAAATAGGAACTTTAGATTATATAACTGCCTGGTTTTATAAAGCAAGTTTTATGGCTAAAAATAATGTTAATATAAAAATAGCTTTTGTATCAACTAATTCAATAACTCAGGGAGAACAAGTCGGAATTTTGTGGAAACTTATTCTTGATAAAAATGAGTGTAAAATAGATTTTGGATATAGAACATTTAAATGGGATAATGAAGCTAAAGAAAAAGCTGCTGTTCATTGTGTTGTTATAGGTTTTTCTAATAAAAAAAATAGTATAGAAAGTAAAAAAATATATTTGGCGAATGGAGAAGTTATCGAAGCAAAAAATATTAATGGATATTTAATAAATTCAGAAGATGTATTTATAGAGAGACGTACCAATCACATTCAAAATTTATTAAAAATGGAAGATGGAAATGTTCCGATAGATGGGAATTTTTTAAAGGTTGAACCTGAAGAATATGAAGAATTTAAGTTAAAAGAACCACAAGCTCTAAAATATATAAAAAAACTAGTTGGAGGAGATAACTTTATAAGTAAAAAGCCAAGATATGTTTTATGGCTTGTAGACGTTTCTATATCAGAATTAAGAAAAATGCCTTTAGTATCTGAAAGGGTAAAAAAAGTAAGAGAATTTAGATTGAATAGTGATAGAAAAGCAACAATTAAATTAGCTGATACCCCAACTCTTTTTGAAGATAGAAGAAATCCAGAGAAAGCTTTGATAATTCCTAGAGTAAGTAGTGAGAAAAGAAAATATATTCCTATTGGTTTTATAGATAAAACTACAATAGCTCTAAATCAAGTTATATTACTATCTGATGCAGGGCAGTTAGAGTTTTCTATACTAACTTCTTCTGTTCATATGGCATGGGTAAGAGCTATTGCAGGAAGAATGAAAAGTGATTACCGATATTCTGTATCAGTTGTTTATAATAATTTTCCATTTCCTGAACTAGATAATAAAATGAAAGAAAAATTAGAAAAGGCAGGACAAAATATTTTAGATATAAGAGAAAAATATCCTAATGATAGCTATGCAGATTTATATGATGATACTTTTATGCCAATAGATTTGAGAAAAGCTCATCAAGAAAATGATAAAGCTGTATGGGAAGCTTATGGTAAAAAATGGGAATTTGGAAATGAAGAAGAATGTGTATCATATTTAATGAAACTCTATAGTGAATTAGTTAGATAATTAGGAAAAGTAAATTTTGAAATATTATATAATTAAAATAAGTATGAAGCTATAAAATGACTTTTAATAAGTTTTTATTTCAAAGTGATAGTTTATAATAATAATCATAAATAAACCCTTTTAAAAACGATTTTACGAGGTCGTCTTAATAATGAAAATAAAAAACAGAGTGTATTTTTGAAATATACTCTGTTTTTATATTATTTTTACTTATTATTAGATTTTTTTTCTTTACTTTTAATATAAATATTGTAATTATCTTTGTCTAGCCAATATTTTTTATTTTCTAGTAAAATATTGTGTAATAAAGAAATCTCTTGATTATTTTTTTCTATGGTTTTTTCCATATTAGATAGCTTAGAGTGATATTTTGAAAATAAAAATAATAATACCATAAGAAACGTAAAAAGAGTTAATATGACAACTTTGCTAAATTCTAAATATTTTTCTTCTTTATTTTTAATTCTTTCAAATCCTTTTTCACAAATATTATTAATATGATTATTTGTTTTTACTTCTAAGGTTTTAAGAGCATTGTTCGAGTTATCTATGATTTTTTTTAATTCTATCTCTAAACTGTCTTTATAATGTAAAATATAAACTGAACAATCCTCTATTATTTTTAATTTATTTAAAAACTCTTCAAATTCTAGGTGTTCTGTTATAGTATTTAATTGCTCTAACATTATAGGGATTGAACTTGAAAATTTATTCATAGAATCAATCACTGATAAGGTAGATTTTTTAAGTTCATCTATTAGAGTTTTAGTTTCAATATTTTGTCGTGTTATATCAAGACTTTTGATTACCTCTTTAGAAATTTCAACTGAATTTGAATCTTTATTATCCTTTATTTTTTCTTTATTTTCATATTCCCATTTAGCAACTGATTTTGCAATGCTGTTTTCTTTTTTTTTCTATAGTATTTATAGTACTATTTTTATTTAAATTTTTTAAGTTCATTTTGATTCCTCCTATTTACTATTTAAAATCTATTTCTGAAGATGTATTTTTATTTCTCCATGATTTTTTTGAAGTGATCTTTGGTTTTGAGATAGAATTTAAAGTTTTTATTTCTTTTTCTCTTTTATACACTTCATCAAACATCATGTTTTTAGCAATTTCATCTAGTTTTTTTAATTCACTTTGTCTAGAGTTTTCTTCAAATATCTCTAGTAATCTTTCTTTTGAAAAATCACTAATATTAAATATTTTCTGTAAATTAGCTAGTCTAAATTTGTTTTTCTTTCCTTTTAAAATACTTGGATCTGCACTGAATACAATATGAGTTTTGTTTTCATTCCATTCAACTTCATACCCATAGTTTTTCATTTTATTTGAAAAATCTTTTTTAGAAGTTGCAACTTGAATAACATTTAAAAGTGATTCTGCTAATCTTGTAATATCAGCTCCTTTCTTTATTATTTGATATTTATTTTTATCATATGTTATTATTTCGCCTTCTTTTTTTAACTCTTGTTTGTTATTAATTCCATATTCTAAACATATTTCATCATTTATTTTCTTTTTCATATCCAAATTATTTCTATTTTCGTGAAGCTTTTTCCCTGTTTCAAAATTAACTGAATTTACTATGAAGTGAGTATGTAAATGCTCTTTATCATTATGAACCGCAATAAAAACTTCATGTCCAGGAAAAACTTTTTCTGTCCATTTGATTGATAGTTCCATAATTTTTTCTTTAGTAATTTCTCCTGGCTTAAAACTTTGGATATAATGTCTATATTGCCTCCCCTCCTCTTTATTAAAAAATTTTTTTGTTTCTATAAACTCTTTAGCCACATTTTTAAAATTATTATTACAATTTAATCCAAATGTTTCAGAGGCTTTTTTCCCAACATATGATAAAACTTTTTTTAAAGAAGCAAATGTTTTTCCACTTTTCTTTACAACTTTAATAATTGACATATTTTATATACCTCGTCATGAATTTTTTTAGCCTCTTCTATTTCATTAATTAATACTTTACTATTAACCTTTTTTGCAATTTGATTTATATTATTAGTTAATCCTCTTAATAAAATTCTCAAATCATTAATCAATATATTATGCTCTTTTATATCTTCACAAAAATTTTTTCTTATTAATTCTCGAATCATTTCAGATTGACTTATGTTTAATTCTTCAGCTTGAACTCTTAATTTAAGTCTATCTGTTTCTTTTAATCGAACAGTAATTTTTTTCTCCATATGTATCATCTCCTTATCTTTTTATTTTTATAATTTTTCAATAAAAATATAAAAATTATAAAAGGGGTATTAGGGGAATCCCCTAACAAGCTTTAAATTTGTACGGCAAATTTGAGTAGCTTGCTAGATACTGCTTTTAAGAAAAAAATGGCAACATAAAATAATTTTATTATAAATTTTTATGATTAACAGTTGAGCTTTTTTTCTTAAATTTTTGAGAATTAAATTGTTGAAAACAATTTATTTTGAAAAAATTTTGCAGTATCTAGAGCTATCATTTATGCTATAAGCCAATCTTGAATCGGCTTTCTTTTACTTTTTCCTTCAACATTAACTTGAACACATATTTCTTTTATTCTATCTGCAATTCTATCATTATATGTTTTTGCTACTTCATCAAGAGATAAATTTGAAGAAATTATCATGGGCTTTTTTGCTACACATCTTCTATCAATTAAATTAAATGTTTTTTCTAATACAAACTCACTAACTTTTTCAGTTCCTAAATCATCTATTATCAAAAGATCACATTTCTCTACTAATTTTAAAGTTTCTAGTTCTCCCTCTGCCCATTCACTTCTTAATTTTAAAAAATATAATCCTAAATTTAAAATTAAAACTGTATAAGAATTTTCAATTAATTTATTTGCTATGCATGCTGTTGTATAAGTTTTTCCTGTTCCAACGGAACCATAAAAATATATTCCTCCTTTCATATTTTTATTTTTTAAAAATTCAGTTACAAATTTTAAACCAATTCTTAAGTGTCTATCATGTATATCAGTTTTATCCATGTTGATATTTGTATTTTCAAATCTAAAGTTACTAATATTTTCTTTTATAATTGATGCATTAGAATACTTTTTTAAGCGAGATTTTATTAAATCTTCTTCCCACTTCTCATTTTGAATTTTCATATCTTGTTCAATTCGACAACTACAATTTGGTATGAATTCTAGATTTGCTCTTATTGATTTAGGCAATAAATTTATTTGATTTTTTATATATTCTTTTCCACAAAATTCACATTTCTTCATAAGTACCTCCTTTGTCAATACTTTCATATTAAAACATTATCAATTAAATCTTTAAAGTCATTACTATATCCATTATCTTTATTTTTAGCTAATTTGTTTATATCAATTATTTTTGAATTATCTTTATAGTCAGCATAATACCCCAATAAAATCTTATTTATTCCATCTTTTGTTGTAAATATTGAAATAAAGGGTATTTTATTTAAACCTTGTAAATAAGAAGATTCTTTTATTTTTTCTATGAGTAAATCAAGATCTAAATTTTTGTATAAAGCATTAGGAAATACAGAATCTAATTCTTTTCTACTTTTTTTTATAGAGGTACAAATTATATTTTTTAGTTCATCTAATTTTTTTAAATTATTCAATTCCTTATCATTTACATGAGAGATAGACTCTTTTTCTCTCTTTTTATTTATATTATTGTTATTTATATTTATTTCTTTATTGGGTGCATATTGTTCACTATCCTGGTGCATATCATTCACTACCCCTAGTGCATATGGTGCACTACCTTGGTGTATATCATTCACAACCTTATTAGAATTATTTAAATTATCTGTTGATACATTATCTTTATGCTGAATTTGAAAAGATTCTGTATTTTTGTTTAATGCAATATATTGCTTTATATTATTTATAGTATAAATATTGCTTTGATTAGTTTTTCTATCATTTCCATTCATAGTTCTATTAACTTTATTTATTAAACCTTTCTCTATTAGTTTATTCATTGTTTCAATAACTTTTCTTTTACTACAATAGCATAATTTAGCAAGTGTATTATATGAAGGATATGCTATGTTTCCATTATTACAAAATCTTGATAAAACTATATAAAGGTGGCTTTCATATATATTGCTAAAAACTTCATCATTATCTATTACTGCATTTTCTATCTTAAAATAAAAATCTATTCTATTGTCTTGTATTTTTAAAATCTCTTTTTCTTTTTCTGTTAGTTCCATGCTTAACCTCCTTTAAAAATCGTACTAAAAACGTACCAATTTTTGAAAATTTTTGAAAAATTGATAAGAAGATATGAGATGAAAACCCTTAATTTTAGATGATTTAACATATTTGATAATTTTTTATTCATTGAGTGGGAATAATATTTTTATTTTCATAAAAGCAACTATTTAGAATATTTAGAACAAGTACATGATATTAAAAAGTTACTTGGTACCAGAATGGTACTTTTTAAAAATGTAAAAACCTCTTAGATAAGCTCTAATAAGCTCTAAGAGGTTTTTTTGCATAATTTTTTATAAATTCAATTCTAAAAAATCCAGATAAAATAATCTAATAATTACTTTTAAAATTTTCCTATTCATATTTAATTTTTTTAATTTTAACTATTGATATATTTATTTTTTATAACCTTTTTTACAAAATAAAAAATGAAGTCTCACATTTATAGTGTACTTTAACTAAAATAATCCCTAGGTTCCTTACAATTGTAGGATTTCTAGGGATTGTTTTTATTATATAGATTGATTATATTTGCAATTAAATGACTGCTTCTTCTATTTCTTTTAAAGTTTTTTTATCAGTTGTCTTCCATTCAGTACGACCATTAGCATTTCTTCCCATGACAACTGCTGCTGCTAATGAAGGACTTGTAAAAGTATAATTTTGTTCAAAACAAAAATCTGCATTTATAATTCCTTTATTCAACAATAAATTACGCAAATTACATAAAGAAGTAGACATACTTTTTGTAATCGATGAAGCAATTATTGAGCCTTTTAGTACTGCAAAGCCATCAGAAACTATAATCCCTGTAGCTTCGGCACCTCTAGCAGCTTTTATATAAAAATATGATTGATTTTGATTAAGTTTTACAGATGTATCCTCAATCAAATCAAATACTTTATATCCAAGAGTATTGATAAGTAACTTTGTATTGCTAATAAATTCTTGTAACATTGCTTCATCATACTCCGAAATTGAAGAACAAGTTGGTATTGTACTGTTAACAACAGTTGATCTTCCAGCAGTTTTTGCTAATGAATAGAATTTATTTTCAAGATATTTAACATGTGCCTTATTTAATAAATTATCCTTGCTTATAACAGCAATGCAATCATTCCAATATTCTGTATCTTTTAAATGTTGTTTTATTCTTGTTAATATTTTTTCTGCCTCACCAATATAAATAGTATCACTATTATTTTCATCCTTACCTAAAAGAAAATAAACTCCAGTATTTTCAGAATCTTCTCTATTAGCAAAATCCGAAATTTCATTCCTTGATATTTTATAAATTCTTCCATTCCAATTAGAAAGTTCACACATGATTCTCCCATTTGGATTGCCATCAAATATATACATTTGAATGGTTTTACTGAATGCCATTATAACCTCCATAATTAAATATTATTTATTCTCACTGATATGATTAATTAAAACAATAATCTTGATATTTATTCTATAGCTTTTATTCTCTTTAATTCAATTTCTATTTTTTATATTCAATAACATATATATGACAAATATATCATAATGAATTGGAAAAAGCAATTTTTGCTTATATCTTTGATAGAAAACTTCTTGTAAAAATTTTAAAAAAATGAAGATAACAATATTTCAGTGACAAAAAAGATTAATATAAATTCTCATAAAATAAATATAAACAGTCTTATTTTATCATTCTTGTTTAGTTTTTTTCAACCAAGATTATTTATCTCAATTTCTAGAACATTTACTTGGGAAAAAAATCATGATAGAATCAATAAGATTAAAAAAACTTGGAGGTAAAATAAAATGAATTATAGAAATAAAGCAATTACTTGTGTTAAAGATACTGTCTTACCAATTCAGAAAAAGCAATTTATGGAATGTGGTTGTAATTTAGATGAGCAATATAAAAAATATGGTAACACAGAAGCATTATTGGCAAAAATTATAGAACCTGGGCATATTTATGAAATAGGTTATCCTAAATGTGTTTGTGAAGAAGTATTATCTGGAAAAATAAACAATGTATCACATTGTGAATGTTCTCGACAAAGTATATTATATATCCTTGGAAATTTAATGCCTAGTAAAAACATACAAGTAGAAATGATTGAAACTGTATTAGGAGGAGCTGAAAAATGTCGTTTCAAAGTTACTGTAAAATAAAGTGATATTCCAGTAATTTCATTCTATTTTATTCGAATCAAAAATATAAAAATACTCCTTATTTAAGACTCACTAAATATTATATAAAAAAATTATAAATAATGAAAATAATATAAATAATTCAAAATTATTTAATACAAAAATAGTAATATTCAAAAGTACCTAAATATATATAATTTTATTTTTTAAATTTCAAAAATTATTACTTTTCATTTTCAATCAATGCAAAAAAATAAACTTCTTTTAACTATAAATAAAAAAAGGGAAATTTTCCCTTTTTTTATTTATTATTTCATTTTTATAAAAATCTTAAAATTCAGGTGGAGTTACAGAAAAAAGTACAACGCTCTCTCCGATATTTAAATTAGTCCACTTATGTGGCTTTAATGCAGGTATATAAACTGAATCTCCCGGTTCCATCTCACAAGACTGATTCCCTATAGTTATTTTTACTTTCCCACTTAGAAGGAGTGCTATCTCTTCTCCTTTATGTGCCATTGGCTCTATTGAAGTTTCAGCATTCTTTTCAGTAAAAATCATTTTCATACATTCAATATTAGTAGGACCTTCAGGAGACAAAAGCTCATATCTTATCTTTTTAGTATTTATTATCTTTCTGTTCTCTTTTTTTAAAATATTAATGCTTATATCTTCCTTTTCAGGTTCTATAAAAAATTTAAATAAGGGAATTTCCAAAGCTTGTGCAATTGATTTTATTGTATTTAAAGAAGGATTAGCATTTCCTTTTTCAATCTGGCTAAGCATAGATGAAGAAATTTCACATTTCTCAGCAACATCTTTTAACAGCAATCCTTTTTCTATTCTAATTCTTTTAATTATGGCTCCTACATTTATTTCTTTATCCATTTTTAATCCTTTCTTATTTTAATATATTACAATTATATACTATTTAAAAAATTTTCTCTACTATGTTTTATTCAGCATCATTTAATTAAATGCAATTAAATTTAATAATATTTAATTTTTTATTGACATTTTATTTTTTATAAAGTATAATTCAATCAAAAATCAAAACATATAGAACTTTTAATATACATTTCATTTAAAAATAAAATTTTTATTATATAAAAAATTAATTAATATTTAATAAATTTAAGAATTTATTTATTGAATATGAAAAAATATCTGATTAAAAATTTAATTGTATTAACTTCAAAAGCAAAAAATATATTGTTACCAATTATTTTTTATATATCAAGGTAATAAATTTCTTTATTTAAAAGAACTTATATAAAGCAACATATAATAAAAAAAGTAGGAGGTATTTTTTATGGGTTCAACATTTGTTATTGTAACAATAGCATTATCAATTTTACTATTGATAATACTAACAGTTAAGGTGAAATTGCATCCTTTTTTCGCCTTGAGTATTAGTGCTTTCTTTTTTGGAATTGTTTCAGGTCATTCGATTCCAACTATTATTGGAGCATATTCTGGGGGATTAGGAGAAACTATTGCTGGAATTGGAGTAGTTATTGCAATAGGAACTGTTATGGGGGCACTTTTAGAACATAGTGGAGCAGCAGAAACAATGGCTGAAACAATTTTAAAAATTACTGGGAAGAAAAATGCTGATATTGGATTAGCTGTCACTGGGTATTTTGTATCTATTCCTGTATTTTGTGATTCAGCATTTGTCTTATTATCACCACTTGCTAAAAGAATGAGTAAAGACACTGGTACCAGTATGACAACAATGGCAGTAGCTCTGGCAATGGGATTACATGCTACACATATGCTGGTTCCTCCTACACCTGGTCCATTGGCAGTTGCAGGAATTTTAGGATCTAATTTAGGATTAGTTATTTTACTTGGAATGCTGGTTTCTATTCCTGTTACAATTGTTGCTATTTTAGCAGGCAGAATTTTTGGAAAAAAATACCATTTTTTACCAGAAATAGAAGAAGCTAGTAAAATAATAGAAGAAAATGGTGGAAAAAAACTTCCAAGCCCTCTTATGAGTTTTCTGCCTATTTTATTACCAATATTTTTAATGTTGTTAAGGACTGTTGCAACTTTAGAATCTTTACCTTTAGGAAAAGGAATGATATATAATATTGCTGATGCTCTAGGACAGACAATAGTTGCTTTATTCATAGGATTAATAATTGCATTTTTTACATATAAATCTGTTCATCCTGATGATAAAGAGGTCTGGACATTTGATGGAATATTTGGAGAAGCATTAAAAACAGCAGGACAAATAGTTTTAATAGTTGGAGCAGGAGGAGCTTTTGCAACTATTTTAAAATTATCTAATCTTCAAGATATAGTTATAAATCTATTTTCTGGAATCTCAATAGGAATAATAGTTCCATATATAATTGGTGCCATTTTCAGAACCGCAATTGGTTCAGGTACTGTAGGAATGATTACAGCTGCTTCTATGTTATTACCATTAGTAGATGTTCTTGGGTTTAATTCTCCAATAGGATTAGTTATAGCTATGTTGGCATGTGCTGCTGGAGGATTTATGGTATTTCATGGAAATGATGATTTCTTCTGGGTAGTTACTTCTACATCAGGAATGAAACCAGAAACAGCTTATAAAGTATTTCCTATAATAAGTGTTTTTCAATCTGTTACAGCACTTATTTGTGTTATAATATTAAAAATGATTTTCTTATAAAATAAACAATAAATTAAAATATATTTAATGTTAAAGGAGAATAAAATGAACACTGAAGAACTGATAAAAAATGATACTGTTATTAAAAAGCTAGCTGATAAAAATGAAATAGGATGGATCAATAAAAAAGAAATTCCATATAGTGAATACGAAAAAAATCTCCCTCTTTCTGATGATGATCTAAAAGATGCTGAAGAACGTTTAAAGAGATTTGCTCCATTTATAAAAAAATCTTTTCCTGAAACAAAAGAAACAAATGGAATAATTGAATCTCCATTAGAAGCAATATTTTCTATGCAGGAAAACCTTGAAAAAAAATATAATACTAAAATTCCTGGAAAATTATATTTAAAAATGGACAGTCATCTTCCTGTAGCTGGGTCTATAAAAGCTAGAGGAGGAGTATATGAAGTTTTAAAGCATGCAGAAGAATTGGCTATTGAAGCTGGAATATTATCTATTAATGATGATTATTCAATCTTAGCAGATGAGAAATTTAAAAAATTCTTTTCTTCTTACAAAATTCAAGTAGGATCAACTGGAAATCTAGGCTTAAGTATAGGTATAACAAGTGCTGCTTTAGGATTTGAAGTTATTGTTCATATGTCAGCTGATGCTAAACAATGGAAGAAAGATATGCTGAGATCAAAAGGAGTAAAAGTTGTTGAATATGCAGATGACTATGGAAAAGCAGTTGAAGAAGGAAGAAAAAATTCAGATACAGACCCTAGAAGTTATTTTGTAGATGATGAAAAATCATTAAATTTATTTTTAGGATATACTGTTGCAGCTTCAAGATTAAAGAAACAATTAGATGAGAAAAATATTTTTATAGATAATGAACATCCTTTATTAGTTTACATTCCATGCGGAGTAGGAGGTGCTCCAGGTGGAGTTGCTTATGGTTTAAAAAGAATTTTTAAAGAAAATGTGTATATTTTCTTTATTGAACCTACTTTAGCCCCTTGCATGCTTCTGGGAATGGAAAGTGGACTTCATGAAAAAATCAGTGTTCGTGACATTGGAATAAATGGAATAACACATGCTGATGGACTTGCAGTTGCAAGACCTTCTGGACTTGTAGGAAGAATGATGGATTCTATTTTAAGTGGAGAATTTACTTTGGAAGATTATAAACTTTATGACTATTTAAGATGCCTGAATGAATCAGAAAATATAAAAATAGAACCATCATCATGTGCTGCTTTTGAAGGCCCAGTATCTTTATTAAAGTATGAAGAAACAAAAAAATATATTGAACAGAAAATTGGAAAAAATATAGAAAATACTTATCATATCTGCTGGGCAACTGGTGGAAGAATGGTTCCAAAAGAAGATATGGAAAAATTTTTAGAAACTCATTTAAAATAAGGGGGATTAAATTATGAAAAAAGAAAATCTTAAAACTCCAGTGATTCTACTAAATTTAGATGCATTAGAAAACAATATTAAAACATACCAAAAAATGTGCAATGATAACGGAAAAGAGCTATGGCCTATGATAAAAACTCATAAAAGCATGGAACTTTTAAAACTGCAGCTAGAAGCTGGAGCAACTGGAGCTTTATGTGGAACATTAGATGAAGCTGAGGCTTGCTGTAGAATAGGGTTAAAAAAAATAATGTATGCTTATCCAGTAGCAAGCAAAGAAAGTATAGAAAGAGTAATAGAATTAACTAAAAAAAGCGATTTTATAATAAGGCTTGATAATTTAGAAGCTGCTGAAATGATAAATAATATGGCAGTTGCAGCTAACACAGTTATAAGCTATACCATTATAGTTGATAGTGGTTTACATCGTTTTGGATTACCTGTAAATAAAATTGTTGAATTTGCAGATAAATTAAAAACTATGAAGGGGTTGAGATTAAGAGGAATCTCTACTCATCCTGGTCATGTATATTCTGCAGCTTGTGAAAATGAAGTTCATAAATATATTGTTGATGAATGCCAGACTATAGCTACTGCTAAAAAATATATGAATGATGCAGGCTATGAGCTTGAATATATAACAAGTGGTTCAACTCCGACATTTAGTGAAGCTGTAAAAGATAAAAATATCAATGTATTTCATCCAGGAAATTATGTATTTTTAGATACTATTCAATTATCTATAAAAAAAGCCGAAATAAAAGATTGTGCTTTAACTGTATATACTACAATAATTTCTCATCCTAAAGAAGATTTATTTATATGTGATGCTGGAGCTAAATGTCTGGGGTTGGATCAGGGAGCTCATGGAAATAATTCAATAGTAGGTTTTGGAACTGTAATTGGACATCCAGAAGCTATTGTTGCATCTTTGTCAGAAGAAGTTGGAAAACTTCATATTCATGGAGAAACTAACTTGAAAGTAGGAGATAAAATAGAAATCATTCCTAATCATTCATGTTCTACTGCTAATTTATGCAGCTATTACACAGTTACAAAAGACGAAAATGTATTAAAAAGTATTCATGTAGATGTTAGAGGAAATAGTTTCAAACAAATTTAAATCTGATAAATTTCAAAATAAAAAGTCAAAGATTTTAATAAATTTTTGGCTTTTTTCTTTTCAATTTATTTTATTTTTTCAAATATAGGTATTCTAAAAAAGGTTTTAGTGTGTACTTTCAATATCAAATATTATGAAAATATATAAAAAATATTGTAAGAATATAATTTTTAAAATTGACTAATGTCAAAAAAAATTATATAGTTTGAATACAAAGTTCCGAACGCGTGTTAGTAAATTTGTTTTCAAATAATAATTACAAGAGGTGAAAAAAATTAATAGTAAAATTATAGCCCAACTTGCAGGAGTTTCTAGAAGTACAGTATCAAGAGTTATAAATAATTATCCAGATATTTCACCTGAAACAAAAGAAAAAGTTTTAAAAGTTATAGAAGAAAATGGATATTATCCAAATTTATCTGCGCAAAAACTGGCTGGTAAAAAATCTGGAATTATTGGATTATTTGTTTATACTGGAAAATCTAGTACAAATGAAAAAAATTATAAAAAAATATCCGAATCTTTATACTATTCAGAATTAATATCAAAAATTATTGATGCAGCAGAAAATTTAGGTTATTTAGTACTAGTTTCATATATTAATAAAAAGGGAACTACATGGGAAAAAATATTTGCCAATGGAATTATAGATGGTGCTCTTGTTATTTCTGGGGGGAAAAAATTTAGAGAAATAGAAAACCTTATAAATTCTAAAAATAAGATAGTTCTTTTAGACTATGAAAAAAATGTAGCTAATCAGACTGTTTCTGCAATTAATCCTAATCATTTTGAAGGTGGATATAAGGCTACTCAATATCTAATTGAAAATGGGCATAAAAATATTTTACATCTGACAGGAGAAATAAAAAGAAAAACTTCAATTAAAAGGGCCAGAGGTTATCTAAAGTGCTTAAAAGACAACAATATAGAAAAGCAAAAAATAATATCTGGAAAATTTACTCAAGAAAGTTCATATAAAATCATAGATGAGTATATTAAAAAAAATAAGAAGTTTGATTATACTGCTATTTTTGCTGGAAATGATTATATAGCCTTGGGTGCTATGAGAGCTTTATCAAAACATGGAATTGAAGTTCCTCAAAAAGTTTCAATAATTGGTTATGATAATATGGAACTTTGTGAATATACTACTCCAAAAATAACCAGCATAAATCATTTAGACGATTTCATTGCTGAAAAAGCATTGATAAAATTAATGAACATTCTAAAAGGGGAACAGGGAGTTGTAGAAAATACCGAAATTAGAGTTATAGAACGAGGGAGTGTTTTAAATATAAAAACTAAATAGGTATTCTAAAGTTTATTAAGATTTAGTATTAATAGACTTAAAATAAATAAAAATACTTTAGGAGGGTTATATGAAAGGAAATAAAAATATTTTTAAATCAGCACTTTTTTTAATGTTAGGGATTTTATTTTTAGTCGCAGGTTGTGGAAAAAAAGAAGAAAACAAGGTTAGAGTTATAAAAGTTAGCCATGTTTTTCAAACTAATGAACCTACACATATCTATATTTCCCAGGCAGCAGACAAAATTAATGAAAGATTAAAAGGACAAATAGAATTACAAGTTTATCCAAATGGAGAATTACCTTCATATAAAGATGCTATTGAACAAGTTTTAAGAGGAAGTGACTTTATCTCTGTAGTTGATCCAAGTTATATTGGTGATTATGTTCCTGATTTCACAGCATTAGTAGGACCAATGCTTTACACAACATATGAAGATTATACAAAGGTTACAAGTAGTGATTTTGTAAAGCAATTAGAAAAACAAGCTGAAGATAAAGGAATTAAAGTATTATCTTTAGATTTCATTTTTGGATTCAGACATATAGTTACTGATAAAGTTATTACTAATCCTGAAGATTTGAAAGGTCTAAAACTGAGAGTTCCTGCAAGTAAACTATGGATAGATACATTTAATGCTCTAGGAGCTAATCCAGTAGCAATGCCATGGAGTGAAACTGTAAGTGCATTACAGCAAAAAGTTATTGATGGAACTGAAACTACTTTTTCTTTTATGTCAAATAGTAAACTTTATGATTTAAGAAAAAATGTTGCTTTAAGCGGACATTTTTTAGGAACTGGTGGAGTGTATATTTCAACTAAAGTTTGGAATTCTTTTACTGATGAACAAAGACAAGTTATTCAGGAAGAAATTACAAGAGCTGCTATAGATAACAATAAAAAAATGTATGAATTAGACGAAGAATTTAAAAAAGATATAGTAAAAAATGGTATGATTTTAAATGAAGTTAACTTAGAAGAGTTCCAAAAAAGAGTTAAAAAAGTTTTTGATGAATTCCCAGGATTTTCTCCAGATATATATGAGAAAATTCAAAATGAAATAAAAAAATAATGTAGGAGAATTATATGAAAAAGATTTATATAGATGATTTTATATCTTGCACATTTTTAAGTTTTACTATAATTATAGTAATTTTGAATGTTGGAATGAGATACTTTTTCAATTCTCCAATAAAAAGTGCTGAAGAGATAGCAACTATATGTTTTATCTGGTCTGTATTTGTAGGAGGAGCTAGTTGCTATAGAAAAAAAATGCATATGGGAATTGATATATTAACTCAAGCATTACCTAAAAAATTTAAAAATTATATTGAGTTATTAATTAATGTAATAGTGATGTTAATGAATGGAGCTTTTTTCTGCTTAAGTTTAAAATTTACAATAATTTCTAGAGTAAAACCTACTGCTGTATTAGGAATTTCATCTATGTATGTTAATTCTTCTTTAATTATAGGTTTTGGATTAATCTTCATATATTCTATTCTAGAAATTTTAAAAACTATAAAAACAATGTTAGGAAAAAAAGGAGATGAAAATGTATAGTTTTTTACCTATTTTAATATTATTTATTTTCTTCTTTTTAAATATTCCAATATGTTTTGCTTTAATGGGAGCTACACTATTCTTTTTTGGATTTTTAGATACAAGTATGGATTTAGATTTAATAATGCAGCACTTTATAAGAAGTGCTGAATCATTTCCATTATTAGCAATTCCATTTTTTATAATGGCTGGATCAATCATGAATTATTCTGGTATAAGTAAAAGATTAATGGGAATGGCAGAAGTTTTAACTGGACACTTAACTGGAGGACTTGCCCAAGTCAATATACTATTAAGTGTTTTAATGGGAGGAATTTCTGGTTCTGCCAATGCTGACGCGGCTATGCAGTGTAAAGTTCTGGTTCCTGAAATGGTAAATAGAGGATATTCAAAAGGGTTTTCAGCTGCAATAACAGCAGCTTCCTCAATAGTTAGTCCAATTATTCCACCAGGAATTGTATTAATAATATATGCTTTACTTTCTAATGTTTCTGTTACAAAAATGTTTATAGCTGGATATGTTCCAGGTATATTGATAGCAATTTCTTTGATGATAACAGTTGCTATTATATCTAAAAAAAGAAAATATGTTCCTGTAAGAGATAAAAGAGCATCTCTGCAAGAAATATTCAAGCAATTCAAAGAATCTATATGGGCACTTATTTTACCTTTTGTAATAATATTAGGTATGAGAATTGGAATCTTCACTCCTACTGAAGCTGGAGCAATAGCAGTTGTAATTACAACACTAATTGGAATTTTTATATATAAAGAATTGAAATTAGAAAAATTTCCAGATATTTTAAAGGAAACTGTTTATGGTACAAGTACAGTAATGTTTATTATTATTGCAGCAAATGTATTTGGGGCTTATTTAAGTTGGGAAAGAATCCCTTTCAAATTAACTAATATCTTATTAGAATTTAGTACTAGTCCATGGTCTCTATTATTATTAATCAATTTGATCCTCCTTTTTGTAGGAATGTTTATAGATGGAGGAGCAGCCATGATAATTTTAGCACCTTTACTGATTCCAGCTGCTTTAAAATTAGGTATTGATCCTTTACATCTTGGAATAGTAATGGTAGTAAATATTATGATTGGTGGAGTTACTCCTCCATTTGGATCAATGATGTTCCTTACATGTTCATTATTAAATATCAAATTGGAAGAATTCATGAAAGAGATAACTCCTTTCATTGTTGCTCTTCTATTGGTATTATTTATATTGACTTATATCCCTGGTATAGTACTGTTTCTGCCAAATTTATTGAGTTGATCTGAAAGTTAAGGAGGAAAAAAATATTGAATAAAAATTTAGTATATATCAGTGATTTGATATTTTATAAAAAAAGTTCTAAAGAGATTCTAGAACTTTTAGAAAAAAACAAGATAGAAAATCTAGAACTTTTTATAGAGCCACTAGATGAAGAATATACAAAAAAAATGATAGAAATACTTGAAAAATACCAATTTAAATCAGTTTCTTTTCATGGACCTTTTAGAAAATGCAATCTTGCAGACATGACAAAGGATTCATGGGAAAAAACTCTGTACAGCTATGAAGAAAGCTTAAAACTTTCAAAAAAATATAATCCTCATTTTATGGTTCTCCATAGTAATGAAGGAATTCCTTCTCATAAAATAGATGAAGGATTAAAAAATAAAATTTCAGAAAAAATTGATTTATTAGTAAAATTAGGTAGTAAATATGATATTGATATAGTTATTGAAAATGTTGGAATAGGGAAAAATATGGTATTTTCTCAAAAAGAATATGAAAATCTAATATTAAAAAATAATTATAAATGTTTGATTGATATTGGACATGCTTATTTAAACAGATGGAATATCAATGAGTTAATAAGAAATTTAAAAAACAATATACTGGGATTCCATTTTCATAATAACAATGGGCTGCATGATGAACATAAACCTATTTTTAATGGAAAATTTGATTACTTGCCTTTAGTTGAATTAATAAAAATATATACTCCTGGTGCAAATATTGTATTAGAATATGATTTTAATGAAAATCCAGAAATTTTATTTGATGACTATAACAAATTAAAAGAATTATTTAATTAAATAATAAAAAAACTCTCCTGATACTTAATTAGTAAAAATTTTCTTTTATTAAGCTAAGATTAAGAGAGTTTTTCTATTTATAATTACTGAACTTTAATTAAATATTCTATTCTAATCCTATTATTCTTTCAGCCATTTCTTTTATAAAAATATTAAATAATTCTTTGTTTTTATTTAAATTTGGAATTTGAGATAAAATATAATCATTAGCTCTCAATTTTTCATTTTCTAAAAGCATTCCTATTATTTTTATATTTCTTGTAAACATACTTATTTCTTTTATATTTTTATTTTCTATTTTTTTATCAAATAAATAGTCTTGTTTCAAAAATCCAATAAATTTAGGCTGTTTATCTGGGAATGAATAATATGAATCGCTATATTTACTAAGCATATTATTTCTCAATTCATTTAAATCATGAAATTCTTTTATTAATAATATAAAAGTATCATTCATAAACAAATCAATTATTGTAGGAATAGCTATATAATCTGATACCATCAATAAATTTTTGCTTATTTCTTTCATAGTAGATGGAAAATCTATTATAATATAATCTAAATCGTATTCCTCTTCCATTTTGTTAAAAAACTCATTAAATGCTCCTGCTATATTTCCAAATATTTTCATATTATTATCTTTTTTATGAGCAAAAGAAAGTGTAATTTCCAATTTTAATATTTCACTGCTCCCAGGAGTCAGAAGCAATCTGTCAGAAAGTCTTTGAGGAACCTCAGCTGTTATTGGAATAGGTTGACCTTCAAAGGCTTTTAAAACTGCTTTATGCAAGTCAACAACTGTTTCCTTAAGCCTGTCATTATTATTCATAGTCAAAGATAATTTTGTTAAACTGCATTGTGGGTCTGCATCTATCATCAATACTTTTTTCCCTTCTTCTGAAAGAGCTTTTGCCATATAATATGCAGAAGTACTTTTTCCTATTTTTTCTTTATAGTTATAAATTGATATTCTTCTTGCCATATTTCTTTTCCCTCCTATTACTTTTAATATCTTAAAAATAAGAATATTATTTTTGTTAATATATTATTCTATAAAAATATATTTTATCTTATCTCTTATATATTAACATATTATTTCAATTTTATATAATAAAAAAACAGAGAAATTACTCACTCTGCCTTTTTTTACAAAATTATCTATTTTTAAATAAATCCTTAAATTATCATTAAACTTACTGCCATTACTATCATTCCAAATATCATACTATAAGTGGCAATATGATGATTTCCATCGTTCTGTGCTGATGGAAGAAGTTCATCTAAAGCTATATAGATCATAATACCTGCTACTGCTGCCAGTAACATTCCAAATATTTTTTCATTTAAATAATTTTTAAGAAGAATATAACCTACTAAAGCTCCCATTGGTTCTACCAATCCCGAAATAAGAGAAAAGGCAAATGCTTTTTTTCGACTTCCTGTTGCATAATATATTGGTGCAGATACAGCTATTCCTACTGATATATTGTGAATGGCTATAGCTGCAGCTACAGAAAAACCTAATGCTGGAGTTTTTAGTACTGATGCAAATATTGCCATTCCTTCTGGAAAATTATGTATTCCTATTGCCACAGCAGTCATTACTCCCATTCGGTATACAGATTTTTCCTCATTTTCTTCTTGATTTTCTTTTAAACAAAATTTTTCTGTGAGAATCATAAAAATCATTCCTGTAAAAAATGAAATAACTGCTATCCACAATCCTCTGCTCCCACTGTAAATTTCAACTAATGATTCTCTTGATTCCATAAATATTTCCACAAATGCAACATATATCATTACACCACTTGCAAATCCTAATGAGGCTGATAGGAATCTTTTATTTGTTTTTTTCCCTATAAACGATATAATGCTTCCTACTCCCATTGCAAGACCAGCTAATAATGTAAGAATAAAAGCTGTCATTACATTCCCTGTTTCTATCATAAAATTATACTCCTTTCTTTATAGTTTTTAATTTTTCAATACATTTTTAACTTCTTTTTTATATTATACTGTTTAACATCTTATTATCTTTTTTTAGTGCAGTATATAAAAAATTGAAGAGGAGATTTCTCCCCTCTCATTAATTTTTTATTATTTTTCTTTATATTTTAATATTTTTTTATATTCTTCTCTTGTATATCCATCATAATCATACCCTTCTGGATTATAACCATCCATATCATGATTATCTATATCATATCCATTTGGGTCATAATATGTCCCAGTTATTTTATGTTTTCTTATATTTTCTCCATCAGTATAAAAGCCTCTTTCATCCACATTAGTACAAGAACTTAACAACAATAAAATTATAGATAAAAATAATATTTTCTTCATTTTTCCTCCTAATTTTATTTCTCTTCTAAATATAATCAACGCCATAAAAATATATATTTTATGATATAATTTTTTTATTTTTTTGTCAAATTATTCTTATAAACAGTATAAAAATATCAAGAAAAAAATTATTTATATTTTAATTATATTTGTATGATTTTAACTTAAAAAATTGATATAAAAATGCATTTATAAAAGTGAGAATAAGACCAATTAAAAACATAACAGTTCCTAAAAATAGTGTAGTTTTTATATTCTGACTGACAAAAGTCCTTATAAAAAATCCTGATAAAAGTAAAATAATAAAGTTTAAAATAAAGTATAAAAAATAATATTTAAATTTATATTTATCATCTCCTATCCAATGGCTGAAAATTATTACACTTTTACTTAAAGAAGTGTATTGTATTATCTGAAGCAAGTATTTATTTTCATCAAGTATAACTCCAGTAAGAAAAACTGTTCCAAATATATGAAATATTATTCCTACTGTCAATACATATCTGTCCAAAACATCCCACATATAGCACCTCCTAAATAATTTTTATAGTTTTATAAAAATTAATCTTTTCCATTCTTTTTGTTTATATTATAAGCTTTTTTATCTAAATGTCAAAACTAAAAAATTAAAGATAAATCTATTTCTATTAATCCACTATACATATATATATTTATCTTTCATCTCTAAAAAACTAATATATCTATCTATTTTTACGATTTTTATCAAATTTATGATATAATAAAATGTAATATTTATAAAAATGGGGGAGGAAGAATACATGAAAAAATTTATATTACTATTTTCTGTAATATTTCTATTATTAAGTTGTAATAATGAAAATAATAATAATACAACAATACCTCAAAAATCTCCATCACTTCATGAAAAAGAAAGTGTCTTGGGAATCAGTAAACATTTTTCTGGTATACTTACAGAAAAATATGATAATGGCCAGTTAAAAAAAGTTACATGTTATAAAGATGGAACTAAAAATGGTCTGGAGAAAATTTATTACCAAAATGGAAAAATCAAATTAGAGGGAAATTATAAAAATAATATAGAAGATGGTATATTCAAAACTTATTATCAAAATGGAAATTTAAATATTGATACTGAATTTAAAAATGGACTTCCTAATAATTTATTTTTAAAATATCATCTTAATGGAAAATTGGCCTTAAAAGGAATATATAAAGATGGAAAGCCTCATGGTGAATGGAAAAGTTATTATTATAATGGAGGGCTTGAATCTGAGAAAGAATATGATAATGGTGCAGGTACTGGAGAATGGAAAACCTACTATGAAAATGGCAGTTTAAAATGGAAGGGAATATATAAAAATGGTAAACTTATTGCTGAACAGCTTATGATTTTACTATAATATACAAAAAACACATCAAATAATTTACATTGATGTGTTTTTTAATTAATAAATCAATTATATTTATAGGATTTTAATTTGAAAAACTGATATAAATATGAACCTGCAAAAGACATTCCTCCCCCCATTATTATAACTATCCATACAACTTCTTTTACATCTTTATTAATCAAAAAAACTTCCATGAATAATCTAATAAACGTTTCCAGAGAAAAGTCAGCTACAATACATGGAATATAATATTTTAATACAAACCTGTCATCTTCTATCCACTTAGTAAATATCAATATATTTCTCAAACATGATACATATGTTACTATAAGCATAGAAGCTTTTGATTTTTCATTAAGAACAATTAATACAAATATAATTCCTATTATATTCACACATATCCCTAACTTCAACACAAACATATCAAAAAATTTTTTCATGAAATTCCCCCAATGTCTTTGCTTATTTTATATAATATAGAATTAAATTTTATTAGTCAATGACAAATTGGAGTTCATTTTTTAAAACTTTCTTTAAATTTATAAAATTTTTATTTCAAAAAATAAAAAAAAATTTCAATTTAATTAAATAAAAAAATTGAAAAATATTAAAGCAAATTTATTAATTATAAAAAATCTATTGACATATTCATGAAAAAGTATGATAATATTATGTGAAATTTAAAAAAAGGAGAGATTAAAGTGCAAAGTTGCTTACTAAAAAAAGAAATTCAGAATCTATCTGAAAACCTAAAAAAAAGACAGGAACTTGATAAAGAACTTAAAGAGAATCTGAATGCTTTCTTTAGCTTGATTGATGAAAAAGCTAAAAATGAAGAGATTAAACTTAGCCCTTCTGAGTGGAATACTCTTGGAAGTTTGGCTTATGCTTCTACAGAGAGTACTGAAAATCTTAACCAATTTACAGATTTCCTGTTAGAAAAATTTTAATACTATATTATTTTAAAAAAATATGGCGTTAAAAATAAAGCTGGTCATAAGATAAGAATCTATTTTATGATCAGCTTTTATTTTATTTATACATTTATATCTCTAGCTCCATTTTCTATAGCTTTTAAATTTTCTTTTATTTTATTTTTAAAATTTTCATCAGGCATCTTATTTAAAGTTTCTATAATAACTTTATCACCTATTTTTCTCAATTTATCATCTGCATAATCAATTAAAAATTCTTTAAGTGTCATCAATGCATTAGCTTCACACATTACATTTATTTGTCCGCTTTTTGCTATCTCCATAAATCTATCCCCAGTACGCCCATTTCTATAACAAGCTGTACAATAACTTGGTACATATCCTCCTTTCATTAAACTTTCTATCATTTCTAAAGGTGATCTGTTATCTCCAAGTTCAAATTGTGGTTTCTCTTTATTATCTTTTTCTCTCTCAGAATATCCCCCTACTCCTGTACATGATCCACTGCTTACCTGTGATATTCCTAATTTTATTGTTTCATCTCTAAGTTCAGCTTCCTCTCTAGTAGAGAGAATAAGTCCTGTGTATGGAACAGCCAGCCTTAACACTGCCACTAGTTTTTTAAAATCACCATCTGATACAAGATATGGATAATCTTTCAATGATACATTTTCTGCTGCCCTTAATCTTGGAACTGATATTGTGTGCGGCCCCACTCCTGTTATCCTTTCAAGAGCATCAGCATATCTTATCATTGATATAGTTTCATATTTAAAGTCATACAAACCATATAATACACCTATTCCTACATCATCTATTCCTGCTTCCCTTGCTCTGAACATAGCTGTTGTATGATATTCATAGTCTCTTTTTGGACCATTTAAATGTACTCTTTCATAAGTAGGCTTATGGTATGTTTCTTGAAATAATATATATGTACCTATTTCTGCCTCTTTCAGTCTTTTATAATTTTCAATTGTTGTTGCAGCAATATTCACATTTATTCTTCTTATACTTCCATTTTTAAATTTAATTGAGTATATATCTTTTATACATTCCAATATATAATCTAAAGAACAGTTAAGAGGGTCCTCACCTGCTTCTAAAGCTATTCTTTTATGCCCAAGTTTTTCCAGTGATTTAACTTCTTCTATAAGTTCTTCTCTATTTAATTTTTTTCTGCTCAATTCATCATTATCATGCTTATATCCACAATATTCACAATTATTTACACAATAGTTGCTTACATATAATGGAGCAAACATTACAATTCTCTTTCCATATATTTTTTCTTTTATTTTTCTTGCAGTTTCAAACATTTCTTCAAGAAGTTCAGTGTTATTTATACTAAGTAAAACAGCAGCTTCTTCATCAGTAATACCTTTGGCCTCTAAAGCTTTTTCCAATATTTTTCTTACAAATTCTTTATTTTCAGCTTTTTTTTCAGATTCTTTTATTAAAAGGTTTATATCATTTTCATTTAAAAAATTCAATTCATACTTTTGTCCCATAAAAACCCTCCTTCAATAATTGTTTATATTATATCATATTTAACAGTATATTTTACTCTTAATTTTTCAAACTGCATATTTATTTTGTATAAAAATATAAAAAATTATATATATAAAAACTGAGACTTATTTCTAAGTCCCAGTTGATATTTTATCTTATTCCAATTATTTCATATTTTTTTAATAACTCTAATGGATGATATGATTCTTTTGCTTCCCTTAATCCTTCATCACCAAAATCATCTTCTCTATTTACAAATTTATAATCAGTAAATTCTTTTTCAAGGAAAGTCATATTTATCATCTGATAACTTCCTACATAGTCATTTAAACCTTTTTCAATGTGTATAACTACATATTCATCACTTATTGCTTCTCCTAATGTATAAGCCACTATCTTTCCTTCTACTCTTAATATTCCACCTTTTATTCCAAGTCTGTCAAAATTATGAAGAAGATTCAATATCCCCATATTTTCATTTCTCAATACTGGAATAATTTCACACTCTTTATCATGACACCAGTTAGTTTGAAAATCTATAACTTCCTCTACATTTTCAGAAGTCACAGACTCATAACTGTAATTATAACTTTTCATAAAATTATGTACTCTATTTTTCTTTTTAGCATACTTTCTTCCTTTTAAATAAGCTAAGCTTTCTATAGAATAAACATAATCAAAGCTATCTCTTCTCTCTTCAAGTATAAAACTATCTTCAAGTTTTTCTTTCCATTCTTCAGGAACAAGTACTATTTTTTTACTGTTTTGAAGTAAAACTTTTATTATTTCCTTCATTGCACCTATTGCATTTTCGTTTTTAGGAATAGGCATAAAACAGTATTCATCCTCTACAAATGTTCCATGTATAATTAATACATCATTCTCTATTTTATAATGAAGATCTTCTCCCTGACTCCACAAAAAAAGATTAGTAAAATTATAATCACAAGTTTTAAATTTTCCTTTGGTAAAATTATCTATTATTTCCTTGTCTTCAATAGTCAGCTTTTTCCAGTCCATAATTTGTATATCTCCTTAGTCTATATTATATTTCGTTACCATAATATCATACTAGAAAATATACTTTTTTACCAGCCTTTTTCCTTTTTTATTTTGCTAATCTGTAAATAGCCTCTACATATATTTTTAACCATGTATCTATTTTATCTATTTCAAGATATTCATTTTTTTGATGCATATTATTTTCTTGTGATGATAAAAGAGCTCCAAATGCAACTCCATTAGTTACTTCTCTCGCATAAGTTCCTCCTCCAATAGCTACTGGCTGTGCATTTACATCACCAGTTATTTCTTTATAAATATTCATAAGAGTAGATACAAGAAAACTATCTTTAGCTACATATAGTGGTGCTGAATTCCCAGTAACTTCAAGCTCCATTTTTCCAGCAGTTTTTTCCTTTAAAGTTTCAATAACTTTAGTATTAGGTACAAGAACTGGACATCTCATATCTATGCATAATTCTAATTTTCCATTTTCAAGTACCATTTTTCCTAGATTAAGAGTAAGGCTTCCACTTTCCTCATCTTTAAAATTTATTCCAAAAGAAGCTCCATTATTTTCCATTTTTATATATTCTTTAAAGAATCCTATTAATGAATTTAATTCTTCATTTTTAATATTTACAGTTCCTAAAAATGCAAATAATGCACTGATAGAATTGTATCCCTCTGTTGGTCTAGCTGCATGAGAAGATTTTCCTAAAGAAGTAATATGATATTTTCCATTCTTTACTTCAATTTCTATCTTGTATTCTTTTCCTTCATTGTATGAAGCAGCTTTTTCTGCAAGTCCTTCAGCAAATTCTACTGGAAGAACTGCTTCTGCTTTATCTGGAACAGAATTATATGCATTTCCTCCCTTTATAATTATATCATTTAAAGTTTTATAAGTATTTGAAAGTTTTACACGAACTATACCTTTTTCAGCAAATGTTACAGGAAAACTCGAATCAGGAGTAAATGCCAATGTAGGCTGTGGCTGTTTTAATGTATTAAAATAATGCTCCATACAAAGACTTCCAGTTTCTTCATTAGCTCCTATTATCATTCTGATTTTTCTGCTTAGTTTAATTCCAGAATCTTTTATTGCTTTCATAGCATAAAGACAAACCATTGAAGGTCCTTTATCATCTAAAGTTCCTCTTCCAAAGATTTTTCCATCTGCTATAGTTGCACTATATGGAGGATAAGTCCATCCTTCTCCCTCTGGTACCACATCTACATGACCTAATATTCCTACAGTTTCTTCTCCTTCTCCAAACTCTATAGTACCAGCATAATTGTCAAAATTTTTAACTTCAAATCCTAATTCTTTTCCTAGATTTAAGAAATATTGTAAAGCTTCTGCTGGACCATCACCAAAAGGTTTTCCTTCTTTTGCAGGTTCCTGAACACTTTTTATTTGTACAGCACCTTGTATTCCTTTTATAACTTCTTCTTTATAATCCAACACTTTTTTTTGTAAATCCATTTAATATCCTCCATTTTTCTTTTTTAAAAAACCTGTACTCCTGTTTCTGATTGCAGCTTTCTATATTTCTTGTAGAAGAATCTTAGATATTCATATTCAAATGGCGATCCACTTGCATAATATCTAAATTTTGTATTTTTTCTTTTATCCACTGAACTAAGTGCAAACACTTCTGGACTGTCTATATCAAATAAATCTGCTGCTTCATAAGGGTCTAATGCTCCAAGAGCTAAAGTATTTACTCCTGTTCCTACTGCATCTCTTAAATTGCTTGGTCCTAAAAAAGGTAAAATTAAATATGGCCCCTCTCCTACTCCATAATGAGCTAAAGTCAACCCAAAATCCTCATATGGTTTTGGCATTCCTAAAGAAGAAGCTGTATCAAATACCCCTCCTGCACCTAATGTTGCATTTATTGAAAATCTTCCTATTGCTCTCATAGCTTTTTTTATTTTAAACTGCAGTAAAGAATTACCAGTTACAGTGATATTCTGTGTATTTCTAAAGAAGTTCTTTACTCCTTTTTGTACAAAAGTAGGTGTTATAAGATTATAAGCATCTACTACTGGCAGAAATACATATTTATCAAAAGTATAATTAAAATAATATATTCTTCTATTTAGAGGCTCCCATGGGTCATATACTCCAAAATATTCAGCTATTTCAGTATCATGATTTTTAATTTCCGATTTTTCATCTGTTGCAGCAGCTGAAAATGTAAAAACTAAAAGCATCATAAGGAGCATAATAAATTTTTTATTAGTTCTCATAATCAAGTACTCCCTCCTTTAGAAATTTCAGCATTACATCTACATTAGTTTTATAATACATATTTCCACAATGACCTCCATAAGGATATATTATTAATCTTCCTCTGAAAGTATTTTCTAAAAATTTGAAGTCCTCTTCTCCTAATATGATTTCATCTTTATTTGTTACTACTGCTATTTTGTCTGTATTTTTTAAATAATCCTGTATCTGCTGAAGTTTAGTGTGCTGTAAAAGTTCCTCAAGACTTATCCCACCACCCATTTTTTCATCAAAATATGGATAAGCAAGTCTATACATATAATCTTCAAAACCAGCAAAATTTATTTTTTCAAAATATGGAAACATATTTGTAAATTTCCCAACTGGTTTATCTACATAAACTTTTCTGTCATTTATTAAATCAGTTACATAATTAACATCAATGGCTGTCAGTCTAAATACCAAACCTATTAATTCTCCCATTTCTTCATCTGACATTTGATCTTTTGCAAACATGCTATAAATAAGTTCTTCTGTTATTTCTGTATAACCATTTTTTACTGAATCTGAAAGTTTATTAAATACTTTATTAATAAGTTTTTCCAGATTTTCAACTTTTCCTTCTGTTGGCTCATCTAAAGCTTTATCAAGCTTTACTGCTGATTCATAAATATCTACTGCAGGATTAATCATAAATACTCTTTTAAAATTAAATGCTTTTTCAGTTTCATCAATATAAGAAACCACTGCTGATTCAGTAGCACCTAAACTATATCCTACAACATAAAAATCAGAAACATTTATTTTATCTTTTACAATTTTATATGTTTCCTTCATAACATTATAAACATCTTTTCCATCATCCATTATCATTCCTGGCATCCTATTACTAGATGCGTTGATGATAAAATTTGAATGCATTGGTGATGTAATTGAAATTACACTATATCCAGCATCATAAAATATTCTTTGAAAAAATACCATTCTTGCTGCATGATAATCTGATCCTGTTCCTGCTAAAAGAAATATTAATGGTGCTTTTTCTTTTTGTGGAACTAGAGAAAACTCAAATTTATCATTATACCATAAATTCTCTGGCACTTCTATACTGCCAGGAAGTTTAGTCTTATATACTTTAGTTGGAACAGACTTACTTACTCCGTTTATCATTAAAGTAGAACTCCCTAGTATAGTTGCCATATATGGATTTTGAAAAGGATACTCATATTTTCCATAAGAAATAGAAAATATAAGGATCATTAATACTCCTATTATTTTTTTCATCTTTCTCCTCCAAACAACTTCATAATAGATATTCTACTTCAATTATCATTTTTTTTCAATACTAACTATTTTTGAATACTAATAAATTTCATATCCAGCCTCTATAATTTTAGCTCTTACAACATCTCTATGAGCCATATCACTGCATTCTATTACCAATGTTACTTCCTGCATTGTTATTCCTAATTCTACATTATACATACTTTGAGTTATAAATAGAATATTGGCTCTATTTTCTGTAATTAAACTTAATAATTTTTCTGTTTCTCCAAATCTGTCATGTACCTTTACTTTGAATTCATATCTTCTTCCTGCATTAATTAAAGCTCTGTTCAATACTCTTTCTATAAGATTGACATCTATGTTTCCTCCTGAAACTACTGCACATGTCTTTTTCCCTTTGCAGTCAACCTTTCCTGCAAGTATTGCTGCTAAAGGTGTTGCTCCTGCTCCTTCTGCAACTACTTTACTTTTTTCCATAAGGAATAGTATTGCTGTTGCTATTTCATCCTCTGTTACTGTTACTACTTCATCTACATATTGTTTTACCAGCTCAAGAGTTTTGCATCCTACTTTTTTTACTGCTATTCCATCTGCTATTGTTGGTGTTGCACATACTTCACAGCATTCTCCTTTTGCCAACGCCTCTGTCATTGATGCTGCATTTGCTGATTCCACTCCTATTATTCTTACTGAAGGATTTATTGATTTTATTGCTGTCGCTATTCCTGCAAGTATTCCTCCTCCACCTATTGGTACTAATACTGTATCTATATCAATTGCATCTTCCAATATTTCCAGTCCTATTGTTCCCTGACCTGAAATTACATAGTCATCATCAAATGGATGTAAAAATATAGCTCCTGTTTCTTTTTGAATTTCGCATGCTTTTGCAAAAGCATCATCGTATACTGTTCCACATAATACTACTTCTGCTCCATATCCTTTTGTTGCTGCTACTTTTGCTATTGGTGCAGTTTCAGGCATTACTATTGTTGATTTTATTCCTTGTGCTGTTGCTCCCAAAGCTATTCCCTGCGCATGATTTCCTGCTGATGATGCAATAACTCCTTTTTTCTTTTCCTCTTCTGTTAGATTGGCTATTCTGTTTAATGCTCCTCTTACTTTAAATGATCCTGTCTTTTGAAGATTTTCAAGCTTGAATAATACTTTACCACCAAGTTCTTTTTCTAATGTTGGACACTCTATTAAAGGTGTTCTTTTAATTGAATGCTCAATAGTTTGTTTCGCTTTTTTGATGGTTTCTAATGTTACTGCCATGATTATTCCCCCTTATATTATGAGTTTAATTTTGATAATTTCTTTTAAAATTTTTTTGCTATAAAATTTTATTTTCACTTTCAAATTAATAATCAATTAACTCTTTGTGTCTATATTATAGAACTTTTCTTTCGAATTTTCAACATTTTTAATGTAAAAATATCATATTTTTTTACTGTATATGAAAATAAAAAAATGGAGATACTGATAAACAGCATCCCCACTTTTATATTTAAATTAATTTTAGAATTATTGATTTACTTTTTCAGATAATCCTTTTCCAGCTTTAAATTTCACTACTTTTTTAGCTTCAACTTTCATTTCTTCACCAGTTTGCGGATTTCTGCAAGTTCTAGCAGCTCTGTCAGCAACTTCAAATTTTCCAAATCCTAGAAAAGTAATATCTTCTCCACCTACTAACCCTTCTTCAATAACTGCTAAAAAAGCTGCAGCTTTTTTCTCAGCATCAATTTTAGTTGCGAACTCTCCCTTTTCAAAATATAAATCAATAAACTCTTTTTTAGTCATTATAATTCCTCCTTAATTTTTTAGCTATATTCTTTATACCATAACTTTTAAAAATTTACAAATCATTTTATATTTTTTTACTCATTTACTCTATTTTTAGTTATCTTATAGATAGAATACAACATTAATCCTGCACTTAATATTTGGATCATTGACAAAACATTACCATTAAATATATAGTCAAATAGTATACTTGACACAGGAAAACAAAGTTCACACATTGTTGCTACATTTGCTTTTATATGCCTAAGCCCTTTATAATATAGGAGTATTGCTCCACTTCCGCTTGTAAGACCTATTATAATAAATATCATCCATTGAAGTGAAGTTGTATGACTTATATAACTAAGACTTCCATTAAAAGAAGCTATAAAAAACATTATAAAAGCTGTTAATCCATATCTAAGATATAATGCTGTTCTGAAAGATGCATTTTTTAAAATTCTTTTTCCAAATACAGTAGCACTTCCAAAAGAAAATGCTGCTAGAAGTGAATAAAAGCAAGCTAATAGCATATTTCCATTATACACCATCTGTGGCATATTAAATTGAAAAGTAAGCAGATAACCTCCTATAAGAGCCATTACTGCCCAAAATAAAAAGCCTTTCCCTTCTCGTTCTTTCAATATCACTCTTGCTAATAAAATAGCAAATATAGGTTGTAATTTTTGTAAAAGTGTGACTACTGTAAGATGATGAAAATTTACTAAGAATAGTGCTTTTACAATTGAGAGTGTTCCTAAACTTCCTCCAAACAATGCTACTAAAAAGAAAAACATTAAGTCTTTCTTATCTAATTTTTTTATATTTTTTATTTCATCTTTTCCAAATATCAAAGTCATTCCTATAAAAGGAAGAAGATGCACCATAAAAACCACATAAGGTACGCTAAGTTTAAACAATCTTGGTGTCAGCACTATGGAATCAAATCCCCAAAGTGTAGCTGCAAGACAAACAAGCATAGCTCCCATGGTTTCATTTTTTTCATTCAACATTTTTCCTCCTAAAACAACGATATCTGATTTGTTTCGCTCAATGAATCTACTGCATTTATAGACTTAAGTTTTTCAATTATTGTTTGTGATATCTTTGTTCTTCTTTTAAGATCTTCATATGATAAAAATTTACTTGTTTCTCTTTCTTTTATTAAATTTTCTATTACTGCTCCACCCAATCCATTAAGGGCTATAAGAGGTATTCTTATCTTACCATCCTCTATTGTAAATTTAAACCCTGCTGATGTATATACATCTATTGGAAGAAATTCATATCCTCTGGCATACATTTCCACTATGATTTCACATATTGCCATTTCGGCCTTTTTCTTTACATCCAGTTTAGGTTCTTTACTCAATACTGCTAAATGCTCTTTTGCCGTTTTGGGGTCACTCATTATCTCATAATCAAAATCTTCTGCCTTTCTTGACAAATATGCTGCGTAAAAAGCCAGAGGATAATGGACTTTGAAATAAGCTATTCTCATTGCCATCATAACATAAGCAACTGCATGCCCTTTAGGGAACATATATTTTATTCTTCTGCATGACTCTATATACCATTCTGCAACATCATGTTCCTTCATTTCATTTGAAAATTTTTCCCATCCTTCTGGATCTTTTGAAGGTTTTCCCTTTCTTACAAACTCCATTATTTTAAATGCTGTTCCTTTTTCAAGTCCCTGATCAATAAGATAGTTCATTATGTCATCACGCACTGTTATTACTTGAGATAGAGTTGCTTTTTTCTGTCTTATAAACTCTTGAGCATTATTCAGCCAAACATCAGTACCATGTGATAATCCTGATATTCTTACAAGCTCAGCAAAAGTTTTTGGCATAGTATCTATAAGCATTTGCCTTACAAATGGTGTTCCAAATTCTGGTACTCCAAAAGTTCCGACTACTGAATTTATATCATCAGGAGTAATTCCTAATGATTCAGTTCCAGAAAATATTTTTAATGTTTCTGGATCAGCAATAGGAATGGTATAAATATCTACTCCTGTATATTCCTGAAGCATCTTTATGGTAGTTGGATCATCATGTCCAAGTATATCTAGTTTTACTAACTGTTCATCCATTACATGATAATCAAAGTGTGTTGTAATAGAATCATTTTTTTCATCATTTGCAGGTTTCTGTACAGGACAAAATTCATATATAGAGTGATCTCTAGGAACTACAACCATTCCCCCAGGGTGTTGCCCTGTAGTTTTCTTAGCTCCTTCACATTTTTTTGCAAGTCTTATTATCTCAGCTCTATTTCCTTTCATTTCATGTTCTTCAAAATATTTTCTTACATAACCTTCAGCATTTTTTTCTGCCAGTGTAGATATAGTTCCTGCTTTAAATACATTTTCTTTACCGAAAAGCTGTTCACAATATCTATGTATCTCTGATTGATATTCTCCTGAGAAGTTAAGGTCGATATCTGGTACTTTTTCTCCATTAAATCCCATAAATACTTCAAATGGTATTGAATATCCATCTCTTTTATATACCTGTCCACACTTTGGACACATCTTTTCTGGAAGGTCAATTCCTACTCCTTCTCTTTCTATAAATTCAGAATTTTTACATTCTGGATTTGTACATATATAGTGTGGATAAAGAGCATTAACTTCTGTAATATCCATCATATAAGCAACTAGAGAAGAACCTACTGATCCTCTGGAACCAACTAGATATCCATTATCCAGTGATTTTTTAACAAGTTTTTGAGCTGAAAGATAAAGTACCGAAAAGCCATTACCTATAATAGCTCCAAGTTCTCTTTCTAATCTTGCTTTAACTATTTCTGGGAGAGGATTTCCATATATTCTGTATGCTTTTTCATATGTCATCTCTTTTACTATATTTTCAGCATTATCTATTTTAGGAGGATAAAATCCATCAGGTACTGGTTTTATAACTTCTATCATATCAGCTATAGTATTTGTTCCTGATATAACTATCTCCTTTGCAATATCTTCACCCATATAGTCGAATTCATTTACAAGTTCTTCTGTGGTTCTAAAATAAAATTTATTATCTGTCTTATATTGATTCTCTCTATAAACACTTCCACTTCCATAAAGAAGAATGCTTCTTATTTTACTGTCAGTTTCATTTATATAATGTACATTAGAACTTGCTGTTACTAATTTTCCTCTCTCTTTAGCTAAATTATAAAAATATTTATTCATATCTTCAATCATTGAAAAAGATGATATAGTTCCAGTTCCATCATCTTCATATAACTCTGAATATGCTCCTTTTGGAAGAAGCTCTATATAATCATAAAATTCTATATTTTTTTCTATTTTTTCATAATCATATCTCATATAATAATTAGATAATTCTCCATCATTCATAAAATGTGAAGAAAGAGAACTTCCAATAATCAATCCTTCTCTATACTTTTCTATATGTGATTTCATGACTCTTGGTTTCTTATTTCCATAATAATCAACATGAGCTTCTGATACTAATCTGTACATATTATGAAGTCCCTGAAGATTTTTCACCAATACTATTATATTGGATGTATCTTGTTTTTTTACATTTATTGGGAGAGCACCTGTTATTTCACTAAGATTAGTTATTCCCATTTCTATATATTTTTCAATAAATATAATGAACATATTAGCCGTTGCTTGTGAGTCGTCTACAGCTCTATGGTGGTTATCTAATGATAATCCTAATACTTTATTCAAGTTTTTCAATCCATATGCTTTAAGATCAGGATATAAATCTCTTGCCATTTGTAACGTATCTATTACTGCAGGTTTATAATCGTATCCCATAATTTTTTTGACATCTCTTCTTATAAATCCCATATCAAATGGAGCATTATGTGCTACCATTGTAGAGTCACCTACAAATTCCATAAACTTAGGAAGGACTTCATCTATTGTAGGCATATTATCAACCATATCTTGAGATATATTTGTAAGCTCCTGTATCTTTTTAGGAATAGATTTTTTAGGGTTAACCAATTGAGAATATCTCTCTATTATTCTTGTTCCCTGAAGTTTTACAGCTCCTATTTCTATTATTTCATGTTCATGTGAATTAAGTCCCATAGTCTCTAAGTCAAATACTACAAAACTTTCTTCCTCAATAGGTATATTTTTACTGCTTCTTACCATTTCAGCAGTATCATTTACCATATACATTTCACATCCAAGAATAGCTTTAAAATCTTTTCCTTTAGCTGCCTTATAAGCAAATGGAAAAGAATGTACTACTGCATAATCAGTTATAGCCATTGCTTTATGTCCATACTCTATTGCCTGTTTTATAAGGTCTGAAATATCTTCTACTCCAACCATCTCACTCATTTTACTATGTGTATGAAGCTCTACCATTTTTTCTGGAGCATTATCAATTTTTTGAACTTTTACCTTATCAAGTTTATTAATAGAATTTATCATTATTATTTCTTCATTATCAGAAAACTTATCAACTTGTTTTTTTCCGCTTACTTTAATAAAATCTCCAACAGATACTTCTAATTTTTTATTTTTATCAAGAAATACCTTTGTTGTCAGAGAACTTCTTTCATCGGTTATTCTTATTGTCATTAAAATTTTATCATTTTTGATATCTCTGCTCTCAATAGAAAATATTTCTCCTTCAACTATACAAATTTCATCTTCATAGAGTTCTCCAAATTCCTCTATTGAAATAGAGTTTCCTTTTATTTCTTTTGTTTTATTACTTGTATATCCCTGTTTTGAAAATCCTTGTTTTACAAAGACCTCATTTGATTTTTGAGGTTTAGACGCTGCTGCTTTTGAATTATCAGAGTCTATTTTAGCTGATAAAGTTATTATTTCTTTCTGTTTTTGTTTTTCTACTTCTGTTAATTCCTTGGAAAAATCTCCAAGTATAAATTTAACTTTAAAATTATATATTCCATAATTTTCCAGTATTTCTTCAAGTTTATCATCTATTCCAGAACTTATAAGAATTTCTATAGCTGTTTTTTCATTAAGTTCAATATTTACAGCTTCTTCTTCTATCTTTATTCTATAAAAATAAAGAAATGATTTAGAAATAGCATTTCTTGCCTTAAGTCTGATTATGGCTCTTTCTACTATTACTATAAGTTCTTCCTTCATCATTTCTTTCTCTGTATACTCTACTCTAAAATCTACTTCCAACTCTTTTCCAAAATTCTTTTTTATATTTTCATAGATTATATCAAGTTCACAGAGGTCTTTTACACATGGAACGGAACACATAAACTTCATTTTCTTATTTCTTTCACTGAAAACTATCTCTTTAATGTCTACAGAGTTTATTCCCATCTGTCTGAAAATACTGTCCTGAGGTTTTATTCTGATCTCATTTCTATTCATCTTACCTCCAGAATTTATCTATTAATTTTCTCCTAATAATCTATCTAAAATAATAGCTACTGCTGCTCTCACAGAAAGATGATTATATTTTGTATTTCCTCTTATTGGCTCTAGAATATAATCTGACATGTCCATTATTTCATCTGTAAGACCCCACCCTGTTCCAAATAATAAAAGATATGGTTTGTCATCTTCAAATATTTTTTCTGAAAGTGCTTTATATCCTAATGTATTAGAAAAAATTCTTGCAGATGTAGTTATTATAACTGGTTTCTGTCCTTCTTTTTCTTCTATTTCCTCAATAGTTTTTTCTATGCTGTCCATCACTCTTGTTATAGCAAAAGCATTTTCTCTATCTTTATTATACTGACCTCCAGTACCTTCCTGCCAATATCCAATTATTCTTTCTGTTAGCATTTTTTGTGCATCTACAGGAACTATCAAACGATATCCTTTTATATCATAAGTTCTACAGCTTCTAGATATATCATGAATATCAAAATTTGTAACTGAAGTACATACCACATCATTGTTTTTATTATATACAGGATAATGAACTAATCCTAGATAAATTTTTTCTCTCATTTATTACTCATTCCTCTTTTCTTGATTTTTTAATTAAAATCTAGTTATTCTCATTTATATTTATTTTTTCCAAGTTTTCTGAATATCTTTTTATTTTTGTAAGATATGAATCTCTGGCATAGCTTAAATATTTCCAATGTTTTTCAGACAACTTTTTTATAACTATAGCTGGTGAACCAGCTATAAGATCTCCCTCTTCAGCTTTTAATTTACTATTTACTACTGCCCCAGCTGATACAATACAGTTTTTTGGAATTATACTCCCATTAAGTATCTGACTTCCCATTCCTATTATAGAATTATCTCCAACAGTGCAGCCATGAACTACACAATTATGTCCAATAGTAACCCCTTTTCCAATAGTTGTAGGAAAATCTGAATCTCCATGAAGAGTTGAGTTGTCTTGCACATTAGAATTATCTCCAATGATTATTTTACTCATATCTCCTCTCAATACAGCTGAAAACCATATAGAAACATTATCTCCAGTTTCTACATTTCCAATAATAGCTGCACTGTCTGCTATATAATTATTTTTTCCTATCTTAGGAATAAGATTATTTAATTTGTATATCATTTCTGCTCCTTTCCAAGTTCTGCCTTTATTTCAGCTAAAAGTTTTTTTTCTGCTTTACTTAGTTCTCTTTTTTCAAGCAAATCTTTTCTTCTTAAATATGTTCTTTTCAGACTTTCTTTAAGTCGCCAAAGTTCTATATTTTTATGATGTCCTGATAACAGCACCTCTGGAACTTTCATTCCTTCATATTCAGCAGGTCTTGTATAATGGGGATAATCCAGCAACCCATTGAAAAAAGAATCATTTTCATAAGATTCTTTTTTTATAACTCCTGGAATAAGTCTTGCAATACAATCAGTCATTACCATTGCTGGCAATTCTCCTCCTGTGAGAACAAAATCCCCTATTGATATTTCTATATCAACATTACTCTCAATTACCCTCTCATCTATTCCTTCATAATGTCCAGCAATTATTGTTATCTCTTTTTCCTGAGCAAGTTTTACAGCTAGCTGCTGATTAAATTTTACCCCTTGCGGCGAAGTGTATATTACTTTTCCAGCTGTTGTTTTCAGTGCTCTTATAAGTGGCTCAGGTTTCATTACCATTCCTGCCCCTCCACCAAAAGGAGTATCATCAGCCTGTTTATGTTTGTCATAACAAAAATCTCTGATATCTATTACATTTATTTCAAGGCTGCCCTTTTCTACAGCTCTTCCTATTATACTTTCGCTTTTAAATCCAGAAAACATCTCAGGAAATAGAGTCAAAATGTTGATTTTCATTTATTTCCCCTCATTTTCCTCAAGTTCTTCATCTATCCCATCATCTTGTTTTAATTTTTGACCTTTTGCTTCTTTCATTCCTTCTATAAGATGAATAAAGATTTCTCTTTTATCAAAATCTATTTTTTTTACAAACTCATCTACATCAGGAACCATTATTTCTGTATTTTCTCCCTCAATCACCAAAATATCATGAGCTGCTGTTTCAAATATATCAGTTATTTTTCCAAGTATATCTCCATTATCAGCATCTACAGCCTTCATGTCTAAAAGATCATTTAAAAGATACTCATCATCACCTATTCCAAGAAGTTCTCTTCTTATCTTTATAAAAGAATTTTTTAATTTTCCAGCTTCAGTTTTATTAGTTATTTCCTGAAATTCAGCTACCCATTTATTTCCTACTAAAGGATTTACACTTATTACAGTAAATATTTTCTGTTCCCCTTCAGGAAGTTCCACTATTACTCTGTTTCCTTCAAGAATTTCAGCATCTCCTATATTAGCTATTATTTTAACTGCTCCCTTTAAGTGATGTGTTCCGGAAATCTTACCAACTGTTAAAAGTTCCATTACCCCTCCTAATCTAAAAATTCTACATTTACATTTAATTTATCTTTTACTCCAGCAGCCTGCATAACTCCTCTTATTGCGTTAGCTGTCAGTCCATTTTTACCAATTATTTTCCCCATTTCACCTTTAGCAACACTTACTTTAAAGATAATAGTATCATCTATAGCATCATAGTCAATTCTTACTTCCTCTTTAGTATCTACTAATTCTTTTATGATGTAACTTATAAGTTTTTCTAATTTTTCCATTCTCCATCCTCCGTTTTATATTCTATTTATTAATATATAATGATCCTTTCCAAGGACCTTCTTCCACTATTTTAGCAACTACTTCTTTTTTATCTAAATCTTCAACAATCTCTTTTACAAAATCCTTAAAATCATAAGTAGTTATTATATTAATAAGACCTTTATGAGGATCTACAGTTCTAACTACTCCTGCACCTTCATATGCTTCCATTATTTTATTAATAAAGTCTATATCTTCTTTTCTGCTTTGAATCAGATATTCATAACTTCCTAACATTTTTCCTCCAATTTAAAAGCTAAAATGAGGGCAAGCTTTCACTATTTTATAACTCTTAATCTACCCTCATTTTAATCTTACCTTATTTTTTTTCAAACACAGCTATCAAGTTTATAAAATCCTCTATAGTAAGATTTTCAGCTCTTTCTGTTTCCTTTATACCAACTTCATCCAAAATTTTTCTTAACTCATCTTTAGATATTCCCATAGTTGTAAAATTATTTAACAGATTTTTTCTTTTATTAGCAAAAGCCGCTTTTACATATTTGAAAAATATATCTTCATCTACAATTTTTTTATATTTATCATCTTTGTAAAGTTTTATAGACATAAAAGCTGAATCCACCTTTGGAATAGGTGTAAAAGCTTCTTTAGGTATAGTAAACAAATACTCAGCTTTACCAAAATATTCAACTGCAAGTGTAAGAACACTTCTTTCTTTACCTTTTTTAGCACATATTCTTTCAGCAACTTCTTTTTGTACCATTATATATATTTCATCTATTACACCCCTGTTTTCAATGAGTTTATTTATAATTGGTGAGGTTATATAATATGGAATATTAGCAACAACTTTTGTTCCTACTGTTATATATTCTTTTAAATCAGTCTCTAAAACATCATTCATTACAAGAGTATATTTTGGATTTTCATTAAATTTTTTTCTCAATATTTTTTCTAAATCTCTGTCTATCTCTATAGTAACCACTTTTTGAGCTTTTTCCAGAAGCAATGCAGTTAATGCCCCTTCTCCTGGTCCTATCTCAAGAACAGTATCATTTTGATTTACAGATGATACTTCCATTATTTTTCTTAAAACTTCTTTTTGATCAGTAAGAAAATTCTGACCAAATTTTTTTTTATGCTTAAAGGACATCCTTTCCTCCATCTATTTTTTTACTACCATTCCTACATATGGTAGATTTCTATGATGCTGAGCATAGTCTAAACCATACCCTACTACAAATTCATCAGGAATTTCAAAACCAACATAATCTCCTTTAATCTCTACCTTTCTTCTGCTTGGCTTATCTAAAAGAGTACATATTGCTACACTTTTTGTTCCTTTAGATTCTATAAATTCTCTTACATATTTTAAAGTAAGTCCTGTATCAATTATATCTTCTACAATAAGAATTTCCTTATCTTTCAAATCAAAATCAGTATCTTTTAATATTTTTACTATCCCAGTACTGTTAGTTCCATTTCCATAACTTGATACACTCATAAAATCAATTACTAAAGGTATATCTATTTCTTTTATAAGATCACTCATAAAAATAACAGAGCCTTTCAACAATCCTAAAACTATTACTTCTCTGCCCTTGTAATCTTTTTCTATTTCAGAAGCAAGTTCCTTTATTCTTTTTTCCACTGCTTCTCTTGGTATCAATGTTTCAATTGTATAATCCAATCTTCTCTCCTCCTAAAATCATATGCTTAAAGCATATATCCTAAAACAAAATCATTCACTGTATTTTAACATTTACTCCAGTATTTATCAAGTAATTATTGATATTTTGTGCTTCTTATGTTATTATCAAATAGTATCTATATGTGTTAATATAAGATTAAATTTTCAGGGAGGAATAATGAATAAAAAGTCAATATGTTTCTCTTTTCTTACTTTAATAGCTATCGTTTTAATAGCTTTCTTTTCATTTAAAATATTTGAAAAAATATACTTCAATGAAACTTTCTATTCTGTTCCAGATTTAAAAACTCTAACTTTAGCTGAAGCTGAAAAGATGTTAGAAAATAATGAACTGAATATCAGAAATATGGGTGAAGAGTTTTCTGATCTTCCTGTTGGAGAGATATTTCTTCAGGAACCTGAAGCTGGAAATATTGTAAAGAAGAATAGAAATATTAAAGTATGGATAAGTAAAGGGGAAGCTCTTGTAGAAGTTCCTGAATTAAAAGGAATGAACTTTCTAGATGCTAAGGCTATTGCTGAACAAAAAGGCCTCATTATAGACAGAGTTGCTACCACAAAAGCCAATATTGCATACAATGAAGTTATATCAACTGATCCAGCAACTGGGACTCTGCTCAGAAGGGGGCAAAGAATATCCTTTCTTATCAACGGTTCTGAACAGCTTATGGATGTAAGAGTTCCTGATATTATTGGTATTGAGATAAATAAAGCTAAAGAAATTCTTACAGAAAACTCTCTTCTTATTGGTAAGATAACTTATGTATCTCTTCCAGAAATAGAAAAAGATTTAGTTATTGAAACAAGTGTCTTAGCTGGAAGAAAAGTTTCAGCTGGTACAGTAATCGATATAACAGTAAATAAAGAAAACTAGCAGTCTGCTTCAAGGAGGAATAAAAATTAGAGGAATAGTCATAAACAAAATACAAGGATTTTATTATATAAAATCTGATGAAAAAGTATATGAATGCAAGTTAAGAGGAATTTTAAAAAGAAAAGACAATAAACATAATTGTGTAGTAGGAGATATTGTTGAATTTTCAGAAGATAATTCTATAACTAAAATAGAAAAAAGAAAAAATCTTTTGGAAAGACCTTTAGTAGCAAATATAGATTATATTGTTATTCAATTTGCTGGAAAAGATCCGGTTATTGATTATGAAAGACTCAATACTCTTATCCTTAATAGTTTTTATTATAAAATAGCACCAGTTGTTGTTGTAAATAAAATAGATCTTCTTACCAAAGTAGAAATTGAAGATATTAAAAAAAATTTAGATTTTCTTAAAAATTTAGAAATACCTTATTTCCTTATTTCTGAAAAAGAAAATATTGGTGTAGACCAGCTGAAAGTTTTTATCCAAAATAAAATAACAGCTTTTGGAGGTCCTAGTGGTGTAGGAAAATCAAGCATTATAAATCTTTTACAAAATGTTAAAATCCTTGAAACTGGTGAAACAAGTAAAAGATTGAGAAGAGGTAAACATACAACCAAAGATACTAATCTTCTTCCTCTGCCAGGAGGTGGATTTATCATAGATACTCCTGGTTTTTCATCTATAGAACTGCCTTACATAAAAGATGTTCAGGAGCTAATTTCATTATTTCCTGAGTTCAAAACTGATAAAAGTTGTAAATTTTATAATTGTTTGCATTTGAACGAACCAAATTGTATAATTAAAGATATGGTTACTAATGGAGAAATTTCTCCTGTAAGATATGATTTCTATAAAAAAACATATGAAAAATTAAAAAATGAGAGGTGGAATAAGTATGAATGATATCAAGATAGCTCCTTCTATCCTATCAGCTGACTTCAGTAAGCTGGGTGAAGAAGTAATTGCAATAGATAAAGCTGGAGCTGACTATGTTCATATAGATGTTATGGATGGAATGTTTGTTCCTAATATAACTTTTGGAGCTCCTGTTATAAAAGCTATAAGAAACAAAACTAAACTTATATTTGATGTACACTTAATGATTGAAAAACCAGAAAGATATATTGATGACTTTGTTAAATCTGGAGCTGATATAATTACTGTACATGCAGAATCTACTGTACATCTTCATAGAGTTATTCAACAAATAAAAGCACATGGAATAAAAGCAGGTATATCTCTTAACCCTTCTACTCCAGTAGATATCCTTAAGTATGTTATTAATGATATAGATATGGTTTTGGTTATGAGTGTTAATCCAGGTTTTGGAGGACAAAAATTTATTAACAGTGCAATAGATAAAATAAAAGATGTAAGAAAACTCAGTAAAAAAGTAGATATTCAAGTTGATGGTGGAATTACAGCTGACACTATTGGAAAATGTATTGAAGCTGGAGCAAATATTTTTGTTGCTGGTTCATATGTTTTTTCTGGAGATTACAAAGAAAGAATAAATTCTTTAAAGAGAGGTTAATTTATGAATGAAAACATAAAAAAAGTTAATGAAGTATTGGAAGATTTCTACAAATTATTTTTTAAAACTGAAGATATGGCTCTTAAAAGAGGGATAAAATGCCTTACTCATACTGAGCTTCACTTAATAGAAGCTATAGGACAGGATTCCCTTACTATGAATGAACTGGCAGAAAGAATTGGTATAACTATGGGAACTGCTACTGTTGCTGTTTCTAAACTTACAGAAAAAGGATTTATTGCTAGAGTAAGATCAAATTCTGACAGAAGAAAAGTTTTTGTATCTTTGACTCCTAAAGGAGCTAAAGCTTTAGCTTATCATAATAACTATCACAAAATGATAATGTCTACACTTACAGAAGATATTGCTGATAAAGACCTTACTCATTTTATTGAAGTATTTGAAGTAATTTTAAATGCCCTTAGAGGAAAAACAGATTATTTTAAACCTCTTCTTATTACAGAATTTCCAATAGGAACAAAAGTTTCTGTAGTAGAGATAAAGGGAACTCCGATTGTTCAAAATTTCTTTGCAAGTCATGGAATAGAAAACTTTACAGTGCTTGAAATAATGGAAAGCAGTGATAAAGATAATTTCATTTTGAAAAAAGCTGATGGAGATCTTTTGGTTTTAGACATTCTTGATGCTAAAAATTTAATTGGTATAAAAAACGAATAAAAGTCCGATAGGAGAAAATAATGTTTTACATTGATGGTATATCATTGAACAAAATAAAAGATGAACTGAAGGTAAATCTTTCAGGAAAAAAAATAAATAAAATAACAAAAAATACTGAAGTATCTCTTTCTGTTTATTTTGGAAAAACTGAACTTGTATTTTCATGCAATCCTTCTTTTCCAATTTGCTATATTGCAGATTCTAAAGAAAGCATCTTGGAAAATTCTGCTGGTCTTGCTGCAAATATGAGAAAACATTTGCTCAATGCTATGCTTACTGATATACAGCAGTTAGGATTTGATAGAATTTTATGTTTCAAGTTTGCAAAAATAAATGAACTTGGCGAAGTAAAAAATTATTCTATATATTTTGAAATAATGGGAAAATGTTCAAATTTTATTTTTACAGATGAAGAAGATAAAATAATTGATTTACTTAAACGATTTTCTCTGGAAGAAAATCGTTTAAGAGCTCTTTTCCCAGGATTAAAATATGAACAGCCTGTTATTGAAGAAAAAATTTCCCCTTTAAATGTTTCAAAAGATGAATTTAATAAATTTACAACTGAAAATTCCCTCTTAAAAAATATAGAAGGTCTTGGAAAATTAACAGTTCAGAACATAACTGATTTTGATAGTTTCACACAGTTACTAAATGCTCCGCCTCAACCAAAAATTTTCCTGAATAAAGGCAGAATAGTTCTTGGAACTGTACTTAATATTATTCCTAAAGGAAAAGAATATGATGAAGCAGTTTCTTTTGACAATTTTAGAGATGCTATAAATTTTTATATAAATTCAGAAAATCTATCAAGCAGCTTTGACACATTAAAAACTCAGCTTCTTGATAATATAAACAAAAAAATCAAAAAAAATATGAGAATAATCTCTCTTTTAGAAGAAGAAGCGATAGAAAAACAAGACTTTATAAAATACAAAGAACAAGGAGATATTCTTGCTGCTTCTATATATACACTTAAAAAAGGTATGACTTCTATTGAAACTTATGATTTTTATAATAATAAAGAAATATCTATATCACTTGATCCACAAATAACACCACAAGAAAATTTGGAAAAACTTTATAAAAAATATAATAAATTAAAAAGAGGTATGGAAGCTAATAAGAGAAGATTTATTGAAATAAATGAAGAATTGAATTATCTGAACAGTATTAAACTATTTATTGATAACAGCCCTAATACTGATAATTTAAAGCTTATTCAAGAAGAATTAATATCTCAAGGATATATAAAAATACAGCAAAAAAAAGGAAATAAAAAGAAACAGGTAAAAGAAATTGGATATGGACTGCTTGAATTTGAAAATTTTAAAATATTATATGGAAGAAATAATATTGAAAATGATAATCTAACTTTTAAAATTGCCAGTAAAGAGGATATATGGTTGCATTCTAAAAATATTCCTGGTTCTCATGTAATTATAAAAGCAAATGAAATTACAGAAGAAATGCTTTTAAAAGGTGCTGAAGTAGCAGCATATTTTTCTAAAAGTTCTGCTGGAGATAAAATCAGTGTAGATTATACTAAAAAAAGATACATAAACAAACCTAAAGGAAGTAAACCTGGTTTTGTCACTTATGAAAATGAAAAAAATATTCTCATTGAAAAACCAAATAAATTATAATTTAAAGAGCCTAGTCAAAATAGAAGGAAAACTTCATTTTTGGCAGGCTCTTTTTACAACCACAATTACGCATGTTAAAATGTATTTTTTAAAGATATATTCTAACATGCATCTATATTATTCCCCCCAGAATGTTACTATAGATCGTAATCTAGTTTTTCATTTTTATCTTCAGAATCAGCAGTAGTTTCATCTACTCCAAGTCCTTGATATACTGCATCTCCAAATCCTAACAATGGATAGAATACAAATGAAAGTAAAGCAAGCCCTATTCCAAATCCTGTTGTTTTTCCAAATGCTTTGGCTACTTCAATACTTACAATAATCATGATAACTATATTTGCTATTGGTACAAATAACAGCAATACATACCACCAAGGTTTTTTTGCAATTTCAGTAATTAAAAGATACATGTTATAAACAGGAACAATCCCTTTCCATCCTTCCATTCCAGCCTTTTCAAAAGTTTTCCACATTCCTGCAAAAGCAAGAATCATTAAAATTAATCCTATCATCTTTCCTCCTTGAAAATCTAAGTTGTTCTTGATACTTCATTACTATATACTAACTAAAAAGAAAAGAATAATATATTTTTTATATGATAATTATTTCATTTCTTAAATTCTAAATTAATCATACGTTGTTTTTTTATTTTATTTTTTATTCCTCACTATATAAAATATTAATGTAGTTTTCTATCACTCCTGAAAAGCTGAATTAATAAAATTTTAACTATAGGATTATTTTATTTTTATTGTTAAAAATTAAAAAAATTTAATAAATTATATTGCTTTTTAATTTATAACTATATAATTCTTTAATTCAAATATTCAACTGTAAATATACATATGTAAACCTTCCAGTTGCTGAAATATTTTTAAATAAAAAAAGTTTCAGGATTTCTATTGGAAAATTCCTAAAACTTTTTGTACATTTATTGTTTTTATAATTCTTTTTTTTCTTTTTTTATCCTAAAATATCCAATATCATTTTTTTCAATTTTTCCATTTTTCAATAAATTTCCAACCGCTCTTTTAAATGCCTTTTTACTCATGTTGAAATATCCAATAATTTCCTCTGGAGTACTTTTGTCTGTAAATCCAAAACTTTCTCCAAGAAGTCTCATTTTTTCATATACAAGTTCTGCATCTTTATCCATCTGAATATAAGCAAGTTCTCTTGGAGTCAGATCTATTTTCCCATCTTCTCTCACTCTGATTACTCTAGCTTCTATTACATCTCCAACTTTATAATCTTTAAAATATTCATTTTTAGGTATAAGTCCAAAGTATCTATCTTCTACAGCAACAAAAACTCCTATTTCTGGATTAATTCCATAAACAGTTCCACTTACTATATCATTTTTCTGCATTTCAGCTGATGGAAGAAGAAATTTGTATATTTTCATAGTAGCAGAAAGTCTTCCTTTACTATCTTCATATATACCTACAAGATATTTTTTTCCTATTTCTACTTTTCCTACTTGCTGTCCTTTTGGAAGAAGAAGTTCTTTTTTTAACCCCCAGTCCATAAATGCTCCTAAAGTTGGATGAATATCTGTTACTTCCAATTTAGCCAAATTTCCAACTAAAGCTTCAGTTTTTCTGAAAGTAGCTACTGGTCTATCTTCTGAGTCCATATATACCAATACTTCTACTTCATCTCCTTCTTTAAGATTTCTTCCTTCTAATTCATTATTTGGAAGAAGTATATTATCTTTATCATCATCAGTTCCACCATGTAAGTATGCACCTACACTTGCAAAATTATTGATAATCATTTTTTGTCTTTTTCCTATTTTTATCATAAACTATATCTCTCCTTAAACAATACTATTCTGTATTATATCTTTAATTTTAAATAATTACAAGAATAATTTTTTTATTTCATTCTTTAATTTTTCTTTTTTTTCTGTATTTTTTTCTTTTGGATAAGGATTTTCAAATATCTTTTTTATTTTTGTAGGTTTATTGCTAAATACCACTATTTTTTCACCTAAAGAAACTGCTGACTCTATGTCATGAGTTATAAAAATTACAGTTTTATTTTCTATATCTTGAAGTTTTATAAAATATTCTATTATTTCATTTTTTATTTTTATATCTAAAAACTCAAATGGTTCATCCATAAAAAGATAATTTGAAGGAAAGGAAAATGCTCTTGCTATTCCGACTCTTCTTTTCATTCCTCCACTAAGTGCATTAGGATATTCATTTTCTATTCCTTCTAATCCTACCATTTTAAGATATTTTTTTATTCTTAACTCTATTTTATCAATTGGTATTTTTTTCTTTAATACAAATTCCAGATTCCCATAAACCGTTTTCCATGGAATAAGAGTATCTTCCTGAAATATATATGATATTCCTTTTTCAGTTTCAGTTTCAAAAACTATTTTACCTTTATAATCTTTTATTTTTCCAGCTATTATATTGAGAAGAGTACTCTTTCCTGAACCTGATTCCCCTAATATAGCAGTAACTTTTCCTTCTTCAATATCCAAAGTTATTCCATCTAAAACTTTTTTATCTCCATAGGATTTAACTATATTTACCAGTTTCATTATAAGTTCCTCCACCTTGTAAACTTTTTGTTAATATTTTTTAAAAATACATCCAAAAGAAAATTTATCAAAATGACAATAACAATCCATGCAAAAATAGAAGAAGTTTCCAAATAGATTTTTCCTATAAATATTTCTCCTCCAATTGAAAGAGAGCCTTGTGACAAAACTTCTCCTGCTATAACTACTTTCAAAGTTAAAGCTATTAAAGCAGGGATTCCTGCTGAAGAAAAGTAATATACCCCTGGAATATATATACCTTTAAATATATCAATTTTTGATATTTTATATATATCTGCCATTTTTAACAAATCTCTGTCTATTGAATCTATTCCCCCAAGTATATTTTCATATACTAATGGTAAAAGTATCATAATTCCTGTTATTATTGGAACAATTTCTACATTGCTCCAAATCAAAACTAATATTATCACCGCTATTGTAGGAATAGATTTTAAAAATGAAAAAAATGGAAAAAATAGAATATAAAAAAATTGATATTTATATGAAAGAATACTGCATAAAATTCCTATTATTAATGATATTCCTATACTTATTCCTGTTCTTTTTATAGTATGAAAAATTATAAATAAGAAGTCTTTTTCTTTAATTATATTTATAAAAGCTTTAAAAATACTTAATACGCTTGGAAATATCAAGTCATTTCCTATTATTCTTGATATAATTTCCCAAATAATCATAAATAATAAAGGAGAAATGAATAGCCATCTACTTTGAAATAAATATTTTTTCATTTGGAATTTTTCCTCCAATTGCTTTGCTGTTTATCTTTTTAATATTTTCAAAATACAATCTATATGTTTCCCTGCTATTATCAGCTGATATAAATTTTATATTTACTCTTTTTAGTATTTCATCTAAAACACTTAAATCAATAGTTATTTTTGATCCAATTATATATTCTTCTTTTACTGGATTTTTACTATAAATAAATTCTATACTATTTTCTAATTTATTTATAAATGCTGATATAAATTCTGGTTCTTCTTTAATAAGATTTTCTTTTACAATTAAAGTAGACTGAGGAAAGCCTTTATCATCTTTAAATACTTTTTTCCATTCATTATTCATATCAAAATTTATTTCACTTCTTTTGTCTTTTGAAAGAATTTTACTTAATACAGGTTCTGAAACCATAATTATATCTATTTTTCCTGCAAGGTACATAGGAGCTATTTCATTACCTCCAGATAAATAATTTATTTTTAAATCTTTATCTGGATTTATTCCATTTTCTTTCAGTATTGTTTGAAGTATTATATCTGGAGTTAACCCTTTACCTATTGTATATATTTCTTTTCCTTTTAAATCTTCTATATTTTTTATTTTTTCTCTGCTCACTATATAAAAAGATCCCCATCCTATGGTTCCAACTATTTTATAATCAAGATTTTTATTATATAACTGTCCTGAAAGATTAGATGGAACAATACCAATATCACTTTCTTCTTTTAAAAAATTCATTATAAGAGATTCAGATATTTTTTCCAATTTATAATCTATTTTCTTTCCAGATATTTCTTTATCATCATTTATCATTTTTACAATACTAAGAGCTGGAAGTCCATCAGGAAAAGCAAATGTAACAACATCCTTTGAATACACTGCTGTAATAAAAAAAAGCATCATAAAAAGAACTATTATTATCTTTTTCATTTTTATACCTCTTTATTCCTTATCTTTTATAAAATCCTTACAATCGCCAAAATAAAAAGTTTTCTCTTTTCTTCTTAGGAATAGAAGTTTATTTGCAAAATTAGATATCTCTTTTATATTATGAGTTATAAAAATAACTGTAATTTCTTTTTCATCACATATTCTTTTTATTGTACTATAAAAATCAACCTTGCTTTTTAAATCAAGAGTTGAACTAGGATTATCAATATATATTAATTTAGGTTCAGTTATAAGATGCTTTGCTACATTTATTTTTAATTGCTGAAGTGCTGTAAGTTTACTTATTTTTTTATCTTTTAATTCATATAAATTAAAAAGTTTCAAAAGTTCATCTACTTTCTCCCAATCATTTTCTTCTAAGCATCTTCCTCTTTTTCTTGAAATCATTCCAATAGCAACAATCTCTCTGGCAGTTCCTGGAAATTCCTCCTTTATCTGCATTATATTCTGTGGTATATAGCTAACCTCACCTTTTCCTATATTATGATAAGATATATTCCCCGTTATTCCAGTATTAATCAAACCTAACAGTCCTTTTACCAGACTACTTTTACCAGAACCTGGAACTCCACCAATAGCAAGATAATCCCCTCTTTCAATATCGAAAGAAACACTTTCCAGAACTTTTCTGTTTTTTATAGTTAGTCCAAAATTTTCCACTGTCAATATGATATCATTCATTTTTTAACCTCCTATTCTTAAAACTAATTTTTCCCTTATATACTATTATAACACATTTACCTATTTTTTGATAAATATAAAATTTTATAAAAAGTAAAATGTTTTCATCTTGAGATTTAATATAATATAAAAAGAGGCTGTTGCAAATTCAAAATAGCCCAATTACCCAAAAAGCTGACTTGAAGTTTTCTTCCTGTCAGCTTTTTCTTTTAAAATAAAAAAAGGTATAAAATACTAAAAATTTTTTCAAATTTCTAATATAATATACCTATGCAAAAACTAACTAATAATAACATTTTTTTTCAATTAAATCAACCCAAACTTTTTAACTTTTTACAATATGAAATTTCTGATAATGATCCTGTAAGAAAACTTAGCTCAATATTGGAGGGATTAGATTTTAGTAGTTTAATGCAAGTATTTTCTTACAAAACAAAGGTACATCCTATCAGAATGTTTTCTATCATTGTTTATGCCTATTCGCGCAATTTAACTTCTACTAGAGATATAGAAATGGCTTGCCGTGAAAATATTAAATTCAGGTTTTTTTTACAAAATTCTAAAATTCCTGTTCACTCTACTATTTCTAGATTTTTAGCAAAAACTGAAGATATTCTTCCAGATCTATTTGAACAATTCGTTGAAAAAATTCTTGAAATGGAAAATATTTCCACTGAAACAATATATATTGATGGCACTAAAATTGAAGCATATGCTAATAAATATTCATTTGTTTGGAAAAAATCTATTGAGAAATACAGAGATAGATTAGATGAAAAAATTCTTGAACTAATTTCAAATTTTAATGATGATTTCAACTTACAATATGACAACTTCCTTGAAATATATTCGTATCTTTCTAATTTGAATTTTCAAATAGTCAAAGGTAGAGGAAAGCGAAAATCTAAAGAACAAAAATATTTAGAATTATGCGCAGAATACATAGAAAAGTATCAAAAATATTCTAATCATTTTAAAAATCTTAATGGTAGAAATAGCTATTCAAAAACTGATATAGATGCTACTTTTATGAGAATGAAAGATGACCATATGAGAAATGGTCAATTAAAACCTGGATATAATCTGCAAATAGGAGTGATTAGTGAATATATTTCTTCATATGAAATTTTTTCTAACCCTTCTGATTCTAAAACTTTGATTCCATTTTTAGAGAAAATTTCATCTCAAAATTTAGAAGTTAAAAATATTGTAGCTGATGCAGGATATGAAAGTATTTTAAATTATGAATATTTGGAAAAAATGAGCTATACTTCATACATAAAACCAATATATTTTGAAAAATCTAAAATCAGAAAGTTTAAAAATGATTTAAACAGAGTAGAAAATTTAATATATAATCATTCTGAAAATAAGCTATTTAGAAAAGATGGATTAGAATTAGAATTTCTATACTCTAATAAAAATAATACAGTTCAATATTTTTGGAATCCTGAAACTAACAAAAAAATTAAGTACAATGCAAGATTTAGAATTTTATCAAATAAATCAAAAGAGAATGTATCAAGCAATTATGGAAAACAATTAAGAATGAACAGAAGTATTCAAGTAGAAGGTGCTTTTGCAGTTTTGAAAGAAGATATGAAATTGCGAAAATTAAAAGTTCGAAGTAAAAAAAGTGTTTTAAGAGAAATATGTTTGTTTTGTATTGCTTACAACTTCAACAGATATCTAAGCAGAAATATAAATAATCGCTTAGGAACAACACTTCACTCATTAAAAGTAGCTTAGATAAATAAAAAATCATCTACTTCTTTTTTTGATACTTAAAAATAAATATAAAAATATAAATTAGCAGAAATCTATAAAATAGATTTCTATTTTTTTATGAAAAATAAGAGAGGCTGCACAAATTAGTTTATCAATCACTAATTTGCAACAGCCCCTAGAATTTACACCTATTTTATTTCAATGTTATAATTCCTTAAAATACTAATAGCCATTTTAGTATTTTATTATTTTTGTTTAACTGGAGGAATCAGTTTAAATCCTGCAATTCTATTAACAATTATGGCAATTGCTCCATCTCCAGTTACATTGCAAGCAGTTCCAAAACTATCTTGAGTCAGGTATAAAGCTATCATTAAAGATGTAAGCTCAGGACCAAATCCCAACATACTTTCTAATAATCCCAAAGCCGCCATAACTGCTCCACCTGGCACTCCTGGTGCTGCTACCATTGTTACTCCCAGCATAAGTATGAATCCAAACATTCCTGAGAATGTGATTGGCATTCCATTCAACATCATAACTGCCATTGAGCAGCTTACAAGTGTTATTGTACTTCCTGATAGATGAATAGTTGCGCATAAAGGAATAGTAAAATCTGCAATTCCTTCATTTACTCCATTTTGTTTTGTTTGATTAAGAGTAACTGGAATAGTTGCTGCTGATGATTGTGTTCCTATTGCTGTAAAATATGCTGGAAGCATTTTTCTTATTAACAATATTGGATTAGCACCTGATAAAGTTCCTGCTATTGTATATTGAACCAATAGAATAACAAAGTGAAGAATTATAATTATTCCAAATACTTTTGCAAATACAGACATGATCTTTACTATTTCTCCAGCATAGGTCATATTAGCAAATATTCCTGCTACATATAAAGGCAAGAATGGAATAATAATATTTGTTATTATCTTTTCAACAATTGTCTGAACTTCATTCATAAAGTTTTTAATTGTTGTTCCTTCAACCACTGCTATTCCTATACCAAGTGTAAATGCCATTAATAATGCTGTCATAACTCCCATAATCGGAGGCATATCAACTGTCAGATATCCAGTTAAAAGCCCTGCTTCTGGATGACTTCCTTCAGCTAAAGCAGCTCCTGCTGGAAGTATTTTTCTAAGTAAGATAGAATTTGTAAAGAATGCTAATGATCCAGACACAATTGTCGAACCATATGCAAGAACTGTAGTAACTGCCAACAGTTTTCCAGCTTTTTTACCTAAGTCTCCAATACCTGGTGCTACAAATCCTAAGATTATTAATGGAATTACAAATTGTAAAAAGTTTCCAAATAATCCATTAAATGTAAGCATAACTCTCAGTAATGGAATAAATCCTATTTTACCTACAATGATACCTGCTATTAGACCTACTATAAGTCTTGGTAATAACCCGAGTTTTTTCATTTTTCCCACCTCATTAAATTTTCTGATACTTTATCTGGCTTTTATGCCTATTAGAATATATACCATAATTTTATCTTTTAATCAACCCTTTATTCCGAAAATAAGATAAAATTTTTATATTTGAAACATATCGCAATTATATAACCCTGTATTTTCAATACATTGAAGTATGTTCCTGATAAAATAAAAATTTATTTTTTTAAGAGATAAATGAGTAATTTCTACTTTTAATAAAATTATGATATAATATATTGCTAAATACAGAGATAAAACGGAGTGATTTTTATGATAAAAGGAAATACAGATGGCATTAAAGATTTTATTTTAAATGAATTAGATTCTCTTCATGATATAACAGTTGAAAAAAATAAGATAATAGAACCAGAAATGCTTGCTCTTATAGCTTCAGTAAGCAGCAGAATAAACCGGGAAATTAATATTGCAATTGACAGAAAAGGAAATGTTACAGAAATATCCATTGGTGACAGCAGCAGTGTACAATTGCCTTTTTTAAATGTACAGGAAAAAAGATTGAGCGGAACAAGAGTTATCCATACTCACCCCAGCGGAAGTTCAAATCTATCTAACATAGATATATCTGCTCTTACAAAATTAAAATTAGACTGTATAGTTGCTATTGGAATAAATGAAGATTATATAACAGGAATGAGTATTGGATTTTGCAGTGTAGATGGAAATGACCTTTCACATGAAGTTATTGGCCCTTTATCTGTAGAAGAAATTGTAAATTATGACTTTCTTTCTAAAATTGATGAAATAGAAAACTTCCTAAAAAAAAGAGAAGTTATTGAAAATGATGATGAATATGCAATTCTTGTAGGTTTAGATGATAACGAAAGTCTTGATGAACTAGCTGAATTAGCCAGAGCATGCAATGTTAAAGTAGTAGCTAAATTCTTTCAAAAGAAAACCAAAATAGATCCATGTTATTTTATTGGACCTGGAAAAGCACAGGAACTTGCTGTTTTTAAACAATTAAAAAAAGCTAATCTTATTATTTTTGATGAGGAACTCAGTGGTCTGCAAGTAAGAAATTTAGAGGAACTTACAAGCTGTAAAGTTATTGACAGAACTATACTTATTCTTGAAATATTTGCTACAAGAGCTAGAACAAGAGAAGCAAAAATTCAAGTAGAACTTGCACAATTAAAATATAGGAGCAGCAGGCTTCTTGGTTTTGGATCTACAATGTCTAGAACTGGTGGTGGAGTAGGAACAAAAGGACCTGGAGAAAAAAAACTGGAAATTGATAAAAGAAGAATAAGGGAAACTATCTATGATTTAAAACAGGAGTTAGAAAAAATAAGAAAAACAAGAATAACTCAAAGGGAGAAAAGAGATGAATCTGGTATACCTAAAATATCTCTTGTTGGATATACAAATGTCGGAAAATCTACCCTTAGAAATCTTCTTGTTGATATGTATGCAGCAGATAACACTTCCAAAAAAGAAGCTGTTTTTGCTGAAAATATGCTTTTTGCGACTTTAGATATTACTACCAGAGCAATAGTTCTTCCAGATAAAAGAGTTGCCTCTCTTACTGATACAGTAGGATTTGTCAGAAAACTCCCACATGATTTAGTAGAGGCTTTTAAATCCACTCTTGAAGAAGTAAGCTTTTCTGATTTAATAATACATATTGTTGATGTATCAAGTGAAACTGCTCCTGAACAAATTTTAGCTGTAGAAAAAGTATTGGGAGAATTAAATGCTTTAGATAAACCATCTTTTCTTGCATTAAATAAATTTGAAATGGCCTCGCCAGAACAGATTGCCGCTATAAAAGAAAATTTTAGTAAATATCAAATGATAGAAATCAGTGCTAAAGAAAATAAAAATATTGATGAATTTTTACAAATGACTGTATCTCTTTTACCACAAACTACTAGAAAATGTACTTATCTCATACCTTACAGTGATACTTCCATGAGTGCTTTTCTTCATAGAAATTCTATTATTCAAGAAGAAAAATATGAAGGGGAAGGTATAATGATAAGTGCTATAGTCAATGATGAAGTATACAACAAATGCAAAAAATTCATGATTGAGGAGAATATATGTTAAAAATAATACTGGAAATTTTGAAGTTAGCTCTTCCAGCTGTTGGGGAAATGATTCTTTATATGATGATATGGGTATTGGATACCATCATGGTCGGAAAACACAGTGGACAATTAGGAGTTTCTGCTGTTGGTCTTAGTTCAGAAGTAATGTACACATTTACAAATATAATTGTTGCTATGGGACTATCAATTTCTATTACTTCAATAATCTCAAGAGCAATAGGTGGAAAAAATTATGAAAAAGCAAGATTAACTTCTGATATTGCTTTAAGATTAGGACTTATCTTTGCTTTTTTAATGGGAGGAATTTTTTTCTGTTTTCCAGAAAAAATATTGACAATTGTAGGAGCAGAAAAAGATATTCTATCTCTTGCAACTAAATATATGAGAATATGTTCTCTTGCTGTAATGTGCAATATGACAACAAATATATTCAATGGAATATTCAGAGGATGTAAGAATACTAAAACTCCTCTTTTTACAGCCATAATTGTAAATGTAGTGAACCTATCTCTTGATTATTTACTTATATTTGGTAAATTTGGTGCTCCTGAATTAGGTGTTGTAGGAGGTGCCATTGCTACTGTTGCTGGAAATGTATGTGGACTTTTATTTACTTTGAGTCAATTAAAAAAAATACCATTTAAACTAAGCCCATTGGCTCCATTTAATAAAGAATATTTTAAGGAATTGGTAAAATTGACTATTCCTTCATCATTGCAGGAAGGAGCTTTCAGTATAAATAAATTAATAAATGTAGCTGTCATAATGACACTTGGAAGTCTATCTTTTGCTTCCAATCAGATAGCTATTACAATTGAAAGTATCTCCTTTATGCCTGGTTGGGGATTTGCTATAGCATGTACTTCTCTTACTGGATATTGTATAGGTCAAAAAGATTATGCAAAAGCTAAGACATATATAAATTATTCTATATATCTTGCTTCTGGAATTATGGGATTATTTTCTATAATCTTCCTTATTTTTCCTGAAAAACTTATTTCTCTTTTTATTAAAAGTAGTGAAACTGAAGTTATAGCTCTTGGAACAGCCTGCCTTATGCTTGCTTCAATAGAACAGATACCTATTGCTATTTCTATGGTATTAGGAGGAGCTTTAAAAGGAACTGGAGACAGCAAGACTCCATTTAAAATAGTTTTATTTACAAACTGGGTAATACGGCTTCCTCTTGTATACTATTATATTTATTTAAGAAGGAGCTCTGTAACTTACTTTTGGAAAATAACAGCTCTGCAGTGGATAATAGAAGCTGTTATTATCTTTATTGTATATCGTCACAAGTGGAAAAAATATTATCAAATCCCAGATTTAAAAGAAAAAATTGCATAATTTAAGTAAAAAAGAGAGCTAAAAATTTTTTAACTCTCTTTTCTATTTTTATATTTCAAATTAAATTAAAATCCACTTTTAAATAAGAAATTAATATTTCTGCCATTTCATTACCATATTCTTTGCTAAAATCTTTTAAAACTTTTAAAGCTATTTTTTCTCCTTTTATTTTAAAAATAGATATTGTTATATCTTTGAAAGTCTTATAACAATGTCCGCAATGATAATCAAATTTTTTTATATTTTCATTATTTTTTATAATTTCTTGGTTCTTTTTGAAGTTAGCTTCTCTCATAATTTGGATACAATACTCATGTTCATATATACTTTGAGGAACCTCAAAAACTAAGTATGGATTAAATCCTCTGACAATAGCTTTATCTAAATGTGTACAATAGATAATTCCTGCTTTTGTTAAATTCATTTTTTTAAATTGTTCTGCCCAAGGACACTGTAAAATTTTTATTTCATAATCTGGAGAAAAAGCTACCTCTTCAACTATATTGACAGCTCCTTCATTTTTTAATGTTTCACTGCTGATCCACTCTCCATATTCTCTGTATACAGCAAATGTGAGTTCTTTATTATCTCTTATTGCCCTTTGAGCCATTCGTGAACCCCTTTGTTCAGCATAGCGTTGGACTGCCATTATAAAAGCTTTTTCACCCTGTTTTCCATAATTTTCTACAAGTTCTTTATAAAATGAGGCTGCTATAAAAGCATGATGTTTTTCTGTAAATTCTTCCATAAATATCCTCCTAAGATTTGCTGTATCTTACTAAAAATATTATACAACATTTTTTTCAACTTGTAATTTTAATTCTAATAGATATTTAAATATAAAAATAAACCCTCCTTGCTTAGTTTCAGCCTGCAATTTGGGTTTATTTCAAAAAAATTCAGTTTCTTTCAATTAATTAGTATTCCTGTTTTTTAAGTACTCTTCAATGGATTCCTTACATATCAAAAGCATTTTATCTATTTCTTCTTCTGTTATAGTATATGGAGGCATAAAATATATAATATTTCCAAGAGGTCTTAATATTGCTCCTTTTTTTAAAGCTATTTTATATATCTCATATCCTGCTCTTTCTTTAGAATCAAAAAGTTCTTTTGTATCTTTATCTTTTACAAATTCCATTGCCCCTATAAAGCCTAACTGTCTATATTCTCCAATATTTTTATTATCTTTAAATAATTCTATGGCTTTCTTTCTCAGATATTCTCCCTTTTTTCTTACTGTCTCAAGGACATTCTCTTCTTCAAATATTTTCAATACTTCTACTGCTATTCTGCACCCTAATGGGTTCCCTGAATAAGTATGAGAATGAAGGAAAGATTTTCCTTCTAAATAATCACAATAGAAAGCTTCATATATATTTTGTGTAATTCCTATTATTGACATAGGATAATACCCCGCTGACAAACCTTTAGCCATACATATCATATCTGGAGAAACTCCAGCATGCTCCATTGCAAACATTTTCCCAGTTCTTCCAAATCCAACAGCTATCTCATCAGCTATAAGGTGAATATTATATTTCTTAGTTATTTCTCTTAATTTTTTGATATATACAGAAGAATAAATTTTCATTCCTGCTGCACCCTGTACCATAGGTTCAATTATAACACAAGCTATTTCTTTATGGTTTTCTTTTATTATTTTTTCCGTATTTTCAAAACACTCTGCTTCACAATAATCGAAGTTTTTTTGGTATGGACAATAAAAACAATCAGGTCCCTTTGCTTTTATTCCCTCTTTTATAAGAGGTTTGTACAAACTTGTAAATAAATCTACATCTCCAACACCTAAAGCTCCAATTGTTTCTCCATGATAAGCATTAGCAAGTGAAATAAATTTTTTCTTTTCTGGATTACCTGTCTGCTGATGATATTGAAAACTAAGTTTCAAAGCCATTTCAATACTTGATGAACCATTATCAGCAAAAAGAAATTTTTCTATTCCTTTTGGAACTACTCTATGTAATCTTTCTGAAAGTTCAATAGCTGCTTCATGTGAAAAATTTACAAAAATAACATGTTCCAATTTATTTATCTGTTCAGTTATAACTTTATTTATTCTTTGATTACAGTGTCCAAAAAGATTTACCCACCAACTTGACACACAATCCATATACCTATTTCCAAATTCATCTTCTAAGTATATTCCTTCAGCTTTGGTTATTACCATGGGAGGAAGTTCTTCATAATCTTTCATTTGTGAACATGGATGAAATATGTATTTTAAATCCTTCTCTTGCAGTTCACTTAGTTTATTCATATTACTTTGCATCTCCTTCTAAAAACTTTAAAAGATCTATTTTATCTATTGCATCTTGACCATATTTTAACAGCAAATGATTTTCTATTCCGCTCATCTGCATTATAACATTTCTATTATCTTTTTCATATCCTGTTCTGTCATATGATCTTTCAATAGAATTAAATATAAATCCTTGTATTTTTATTCCCATATTCTGCAGTGCATTTACTGTGAGCATTGTATGATTTATACTTCCTACTCTATTTCCAGTAACCACTATTACTGGTATATCCAGCATTTTTACTAAATCATACATATAATACTTTCCTCTGATAATAGGAACAAATAATCCACCTGCTCCTTCCACTATTAAAGTATCATATTTTTTAGTTAATTTTTCCCAATGCTTTTTTATTTTTTCAGGTTTTACTTCTGTTTTATCTATTTCAGCTGCCAAATGCGGAGATACCTCAGCTCTCAGCAGATATGTTGTCATATCAACATCATATGGAATTTTATTATATTCACATAAAAATTCTACATCTGGAGATACTAATTTTCCTAGCATTTCAAAAGCTCCACTTTGAACTGGCTTATAATAACCTCCATTTATTTTTTTTACGCCTTGATAAAGAAGGGTACTCACATAGGTCTTCCCAATTCCTGTATCTGTACCTATTATAAAATAACCCTTATTCAAACTCATACCCTTCCCCCTTAATCATCTTTTTATCACTTTCTATAGTATTTCCTGTTGTTGTCAAAAAATTTCCTGTCAATGCTGCATTTATCCCCGCTTTTATACCCAATTTTTGTAATTCCCCTAATTTTACTCTTCCACCAGCATATCTAAGGTATACTTTAGGAAGTATAAAACGATATACAGCCATTGTCTTTACAAGCTCCATTGGCTCTACTCCTGGCATATCTTCCAATGGTGTTCCTGGTATAGGAGTAAGTATATTTATTGGAACAGAGTATACTCCCAGATGCTTAAGTTCAAAAGCCATTTTAACTCTGTCTATTGGTGTTTCTCCCAATCCGAGTATACCTCCACTGCATACATTCAATCCAGCTTCCTTTGCTGCATTTATAGTATTTACTCTGTCTTCAAAAGTATGAGTAGAACATATATTTGGATAAAATTCTCTTGATGATTCTAAATTGTGGTGATAAGTTGTAACTCCTGCTTCTTTCAATTTCAATAAAGTTTCCTTGTTGCATATCCCATGAGAAGCACACAGCATAAGATCCGTTTTCTCTCTTAGTATTTTGTAAATAATTTCTAATTCTAATAATTCATCTGAAGTAATTTTTAAGCCTCTTCCACTTGTTACAAGAGAAAATCTATGTGCTCCTTCTTCTTCTACTTTTTTTGCCTCATTTAAGGCATATTCAGCAGTTACTAAAGGATATACATCTACATCAGTTCTAAAGTGAGAGGATTGAGCACAATATTTACAATTTTCACTGCATTTCCCAGACTTTGCATTTATTATTGTGCAGAGATCAAATCTCTTTCCACAAAATTTTTCTCTTATTTCATTTGCAGCAGAAAAAAGCTCATCCAAAGTTGCCTTATCTTCATTTGATATAGATATCAATTTTTCAGCTTCTTCAAAAGTTATTCCTTTTCCCTTTAAAATTTGTTCTTTTATATTCTTAATAAAGTTTTTCATAATTTAAGTAGCTCCTTTTTATGCTTTTAAAAAATTTCTCTACATTCAAATATATCACAAATTTACAAATATTTAAAGTACTATGTATTATTGAGTTTTTTTATGATAAAATATTTTATAATACTAAAAAATAGAAAGCAGGTTTTAGATGATGGAAAAAAAAATAAGAATAACTCTCCTCAAACAAGTCCTAGAAACAATTGAATCTGATTTGGATAATTTTAAAATAACAAAAAACTATCTCCTAAATTATATATTTGAACATATGAAAAATGAAAAAATAAATGATAATTTTTTCTTTGATGGAGAAAAATCTGTTATACAGTTTAATTTAAACAAAAAAAATCTAAGTACATATTATGATTTTTTAATGGAAAAAAATATACAGGTAGAAGCAGATTTTATAAGAAGACTTATTTATAAATATGCGAATCAATCAAGAAAAAATAGAGAACTTTTTATTTTTCAAGCTATAATTGAAAGAATTGAATCAGCAATAAAAGATAAAAAAATTATAAAAATTCATTTTAAAGACAAAAGAATCACATCTGTTCTTCCATTTTATATAGGAAGTTCTAAACTTGAGCTTTCCAATTATCTCTTCTGTTTTGATATAAATGAAGAAAAATATAGGAATTACAGAATAAGTAATATAGATACTATCTTTATTACTAAAGAAATAAAAATTTGGGAAGATATAAAGTTTGTAGATAAAGTTATAAAAGATTTTGATCCATTTCTTTCACAAGGCAAAAAAATAAAAGCCATTTTAACTCCAGAAGGTGAAAAAATTTTAAAAGAAGTTAAATTAAATCGTCCTGAAATTATCTCTAAAAATGGAAATTTTTATGAATTTCAATGCTCAGAAGAGAAAGCTAAAAGATATTTTACATACTTTTTGGATGAAATTGAGATAATAGAACCCTTAAGTCTACGAGAATGGTTTAAAAATAAGTACATAAATGCCTGTAAAAAATATCTTGACAATTTTGTTTTTAAAAAGTAAAATAATAAAAAATAAATTTCGTTTAAGTTTTTAAGAAATTTATTAATTTTATTTTTTAAAGGAGTGATATTTATGACAGAAAAAAATCTTAATCTGATCAGAGAACTTGAAGAACAAATTGAAGATATTAAAATCAAATTGAAAGAAAGCAACTGTGAAGATGAAAAGGAAAAACTAGCTGACAATTATCAAAAAGTATATACAGAATTAAATGAAGTATATATGGAAAATGAAAAAATCATGAATAGATTGGAAAGAGAAAATGGACTATAGTACTATTTGTAATATCCAATGAAAAAAGCTGACTAAATATATATTTTAGCCAGCTTTTATTTTTTATTTATTTTTCTGAATAAATGTGATATCCATTTCTTCCTGATTTTTTTGCTTCATACATTGCCAAATCAGCTTTTTCATAAAGCTCTATAAATCTTTTTCCATTAGATGGAGACATTGCAACTCCTAAAGAAACTGATATTTCCACTTTTTTCCCATTTTTTTCATATGTATCTCTCATTTTATTTACAAGCTGTGAAGCTATTTTTACAGCATTATCTTTATTGCCTATACTCAAGAGAAAAATCAATATTTCATCTCCTCCCAGTCTTGCTATAATATCATCTTTTCTTAAACTTTTTCTCAATTTATCTGCACCGTCTATTAATACCTTATCTCCCATAATATGACCCAAACTATCATTTACAATTTTAAAGTTATCAAAATCCATAATTGCTAAAGCATGAATTTCATCTTTATAAAGAGGATCTTTAAGAATACTTTCTATTATTTTTACAGCACTTTCACGATTATATAAATCTGTTAATGAATCTCTTTTAGATTTATTTTTGAATAACAATTCTTTTTTTCTCTCTTTTGTTATATCTACCATCATACCTATTGTATGTTCAATCTGACCATTATCATTAAAAATATTAGATAGAGTACTTCTAAACCATTCTTTTTCATTGGTATCTTTATTTTTTAAACAAAAAATTGAAGTTATTGATTTAGCTCCTCTAGCAATATTAGCAAATTTATCCTCTGTTTCTTTTTGGCATTCCTCTAATAAAATTCCTTTTTCAAAAAGACTTTTTGGAACATCCTCTATAACTTTAGGAAAATTTGCCTTTATTTTCTTACTATTTCTAAAAATTATTTTCTTATTTTTTATGTCATAATCATATATTATTAAAGATGTTTCTTCAGCAGCAGCCATTAAAGTTTCTTCACTTATCTGAAGTTTTTTATTTTGATTTTTTATATATTGATGATTTTTTCTCATATAATATATTATTATACTCAAAAAATATACTATTGAAACTATAATTACTCCTAAATAAATATTAGCAAATTTTTTCATTTGATTTATATTATAGCTCAATCCTTTTTTAGAAATCATAGAAACTATATACCAGTCATTTATATCTAAAGGAGCAAAATAAATTACTCTGTCTAAAAGATTTACACTGTATCCTATGCTATCAGAATTATTACTTTTAAAAAATTCCTTAAAATTTTTTACTATATTTTCTCCATTATCCTGAGAGTTTTTTATCCACTCATAGTAATTATTTTCATTAAAGAGAATTTCACTATTAACAGACCTTATTAATATTTTTCCTTCACTATTAATAACATAAACATATATTGTATCTTCTCTTTCTATGCTGTCTAAATTTTTAAATATATCCTTAAAGTTGAATATACAAAATAGAATTCCAATATACTTCTCTCCATCAAAAATAGGAATTTTACTATATACATTATCCTTATATACACTCCAACTTACATTTTGATCCTTTTTATTTTCAAATCTTAAGTTTTTATAAAACTCTTCATCGCTATTATTTTCAGAAAACTCTATTTTAGATACTAATTTTCCTTCTGTATCTACAATTCCAATAGCTCTAAAATTAAAATTTATTCCTACTGTTTTTAATAATTTTTTTATTTCTTCACTTTTTATATTGCTCTCATCTATTATATCTGTAGAAATTCCATGTAATAATCTGTTTGTATCATTTATTTTTCCATATATAAGTTTAGTATTCCTTTGTGTCGAATTATCCAATTCACTTTCTATCATATTTAAAAAGAAAGAATTAACCTTTTTAGGAAATAATAGAATAGAATTTAACATTAAAATAAAAATACAGATACTTATTATCCATAATTCTATTCTTATATTTTTTATTTTCATAAAACAGCAGCTCCTTGATTTTTTCTATTGATTTGTTACTTAAATTAAATAAAATTCTTTAAGATGCTATTTTAATAAACTTCTATTTCTTCAGTTAAAAAATTTTTAAATATACTATTTTTAGTTTTGGGTTTTCCAAAATAATAACCTTGAATGTAATCAATCTCTAAGTTACTTACAAGCTCAAATTCTTCTTTAGTTTCAATTCCTTCTAAACATACTTTTATATCTACTGAATGACATATTCTTGTAATAAATTCAATAAAAGTAATATCAAATCTGCTTTTAACTATATCTTTTACAAAAGCACGATCTATTTTTACTATGTTTGCAGGGACTTGCTTTAATATTCCTAATGAAGAATAACCAGTTCCAAAATCATCCATTGCTGTTTTTATTCCAATTTCCTTCATTTGAAAATATATTTCATGTAATGTTTCAATACTTTTTATTATACAACTTTCTGTTAATTCTAATATAATATTTGAAGGTGGAACTCCTTCTTCTGTAATTATTGTCTTTACATCATTTAGAAAATTTTCATCTAAAAGCTGTATAAATGAACAGTTTACACTAACAGTAATGTCTTTATTATGCTCTAACATTTCTTTGCATACTTTTACAGCTTCTTTTAATACCCATTTTCCTACTGGTATTATTAAGCCACTTTCCTCAAGTATTGGAATAAATTCTACTGGTGAAACACTTCCAAATTTTTCACATTTCCATCTTAATAAAGCTTCTACTCCTTTTAAATTTGCAGTTTTACAAAATACTTGTGGTTGATAAACAACTTCAAATCCTTCAAAGCCATTTTCTATGCTCTCCCTAATGTGACGAAGTATTTCTAAAAAACGTGATTTATGTTCCAATATCTCATTAGAAAAAAATACTATTTTATCCTTTCCACTTTTTTTAGCATATTGTAATGAATAATCTGTATATTTATATAATTCTTGATATTTATTTCCATCTTGTGGATAAAGTGAACACCCTGCTGAAATAGTTACAAATATCTTAGATTTTTCAAGAAGTTGTTGACGTGAAAATTTTGTTTTTATATTATCATATATATTCTGTAATTCATGACTGTCTGTATTTTCTGCAAGAATTCCAAATTGGTCCCCATCTAGTCTATATGCTAAGGCATTTCTAGGAAGTGATGACTGAATTATTTGAGCTGTCATTTTTAAAACACCATCTCCAAACTCTCTATCATACATTTCATTTACCTGCTTGAAATCATCTATTCCTAAAATCATCATTCCAATGGTTTCAACAGAATAATCTTTTATTTTTTCTTCAAAAGATTTTGAAAATTCATTTATATTGAGTAGCCTAGTTATAATATCTATTTTATTTTGTTTTCCAAGTAAGGTCATTATTCCTGCAAAAATACTTGGTTCTCCAACCTCATCACGCATCAAATGTCCACGACATCTAAGCCACACATATTCTCCATCTTTATTTTTAGCTCTAAATTCAACTAAATGATAATCTGTTTGATCTTGTCCTATCTCCATATTAGACTGATAAAATTTTTCCCAATCGTCCTCATGAACAATATTTTTCCAGATAAAAATTGGATTTTGAACTATTTCAGAAGGAAGATTGAACATTTCTACCATTGCAGATGTATATTTGAATCTTCCCGTCTTCATATTACATATATAAATGAAATCATCTGTACTCATAACAAGTGCTTCATATAAAAGATCTTTATTGTAAATAAAATCTTTTTCATTTACAAAAGGTTTTTTATTATTCCCATCTCCAGAATTATCTATTTTATTTTTATGATACTTTAATTTTTGAAAATAAAGTTTTTTGTCAGCTCTTGCAATAATATCATTTTCAAAAATATCTTCATCAGGATAAGTTTCTACTGTTCCAAAGCAAAAAGAAAAATCAAACTCTTTTTTTAATTCTCTTTTTTTAATTTTAAGATTGTCAATACATCCAAATAACAGCTTAATCACATCTTTTTCTGTCCTATTTTCAAAAACAACTATAAAATTATCTCCTTCCAATCTAAATATAAACTCTCTTTCAGTTAAATAATTTTTTATTGTTTTTATTGTTTCTATGATGACTTTATCTCCCTCTATATGCCCATATTTTTCATTAATCATTTTTAAGTCATCTATATCCACTGAAGCTATCACAAAACTCTTTTTAGATTTTTTAGCTTCTTGAATAGCCTTAGCCATTTCAATTTTTCCAGCTCTCCAATTCAAAGCTTCATCACACAAAATATCTTGAAGAACATTTTTTTTTAGAGCAACTGTATCTGTTATATCAGTAGATTCTTGAAAATGCACTATAGAACCATCTGTCCATCTTATCAAACTATCATAATTTTCATAAGTTTTTCCTGTAATAGCACCATTTTCTCTCCATACTATACTGGATTTTTCTTCTTTTTTTTCTAAAAGCTTAGGAACTGGACAAAAATCACACCTTTTTTCCATTCCTTTTTGAAGAATCTGCCAGCATATCTTTCCTTCAGGTTCATCTATATTATAACTTTCCTTCATTTTTTTATTCATAAACAGTATCTTATCATTTTTTATATCTGTAACATAAAGATTTACATTCATATTATCCAGAATTTCGTTAAATATCCAAGATTGTGTAAAAAATTCATCATATCTATATTTATTTGTATAAAACATTTCCATTACTAAAGCAAATGTTTCTAATGATTTTATTTCTTCCTCATTCCAGATTCCTTTCTCTTTCCTTTTACCAACTAATATTCCACCAATACAAAAATCTTCCTGAATATTTTTTACAGGAAGAAAAATAAAGTTATCTTGAAATGTATTTTTTATTTTATATAACTTTTCATTATTTTCTAAATCAATATATTTACCTTCTTTAATTGACTCTTTAAATAATTCAAAAAGATTATTATATAAAAATTTTTTTATAGTAACATTGTTTATTTCAGAATTATTCCAAAAAAAATCACTTCTTATTTGTTTTTTACTATTTAAAATAATAACTCCTAACAAAGAGATATCACATTTCTTCTTTAATTCTTCTAACATCTTTAATTTCTCAGAATATGTATATTCATCGTGTTTCAGCATTTTTTCCAAACTTAAAAAAGCTTCATAAATATTTTCTGTTTTTAATTTCCCCAGATTCATATTACCACCTATTTCAAATGATCATCTTTCATTATTCTCTTCCCATAAGCCAATATTCACTGCAAAATTTCATTATCAAAGACAAATAAGATATATCTTATTTGTCTTTGATAAAAATTTTTATTATTTAGTTTCTTCTTTCTTTTTCTTTTCTAAATATTCGTTTTGAACTCTTTCTATAACATCAAGCATTTTCTTTTGAATATGAGCATAACCTACTTCTTTAATATGAGGAAGATTACAATTTGAACAATCTTTTATTCCATGAGGTGTATACTTAAAATTTCCTCCACATTCCTCTCCCATCATATACAATGGACAATAGCAAAACATACAATTAAAATCTTCTATATTTTTCATTTCATGACATGGAAAAAACTCACATTCTTTATGATGTATAAACTTGTAATTATTCATTAAAAATACCTCCTATTTTACATCTTACCTTAACTATACCCTTTTTAAGAGATTAAATCAAGAAAAACATTATTATCAAAATTTTTAAACAACTACTAATTTGAAAACCTATCTTCTGAAACATAAATTATTTATTTTATCTTTCCTGTTTAGTAAGAATTTTAATTTTTTTCTCTTCATACATTATTTTTCCATCTTTCAAGAAAAATTGAACAGGATATATCTCTACTCCTTTTTCCATTGCCTCATAAAATAACTCCGAAAACTTTGGATCAGTTTCCCATTTAGGTCTAAATGTATCTGATTCTCTAAATATAAGGAGTAATACTGCTGCTCTGTCACCATTTTCTTTTATTTTAATTAACTCTCTCAAATGTTTTTGAGCTCTCGTACTTGGTGCATCTGGGAACATTGCCTTTTTATTTAATGAGAGTGAAACTCCTTTTACTTCTACCCAGATTTTTTTATTATCTTTTTCAATAAGATAATCTATACGGCTATCTCCATATTTTACTTCAGCTTTTATATTAGTATAATCTCCAAAAGGTGATAAATTTTTATCTCTTAAAAACTTCTCAGATATATATCTATGATAAGATGAATTTATCAAAATATCTTCTTTATCATCTGAAAATGCTGATATGACATCCCACTGAGTCTTACGAATACTTCCCTCTTTAGCTTTTTTTATCCCTATACTATTATTTTCAAAAAGAAGCTCTCTTATTCTTCCAGAATCATGTACATGGCATGTTACCACACTATTATCTTCTAATTTAATATCTGCTATAAACCTATTAGGTCTTTCTACAAATTTTCCTCTCTTATCTATACCAATTTCATAAATTAATTTTCCTTTTCTCATTTATATATCTCCTAATGTAAAATAAGGCTGACTATATGTAGTCAGCCTTTGTTTCTGATTTTTTATTAATATTTTCCATCAGCTAAATCTCTAAAGTTTACATCTTGTAATCTAGATATAAATTGAGATTCTATATCTTTTAATACTCTGTGCACTCCACAGTTACCTTTTCTTAAAGTACAGCTTTCTGGTGATTCTAAACAATCTTTGATACAAATATCTCCTTCAATTGATTCTATTGCATCTTTTAATGTTATTTCACTGCTGTCTTTTTTTAATTTATATCCGCCTTTAGCTCCCTTAAAAATCAAAACAAGATCAGCTTTTTCTAATTTTTTAAGTATTCTCAGGCTGAATAGATGAGGAATTTCCTCTTTTTCTGAAATCTCATTTGAAGAAATAATTCTATTATCTCCATTTATTGTTAAATACAGCAGTATTCTAAATACATATTCAATTTCATTTTTTAATCTCATTTCAGTCTCCTATGGTCCTATAAGTAAATTTATATACTGATTTTTGCACACTATACCTCATAATTATATCACATTACTTTTATAATAACAATAATTTTTCTGTACTTTAGCTTTCAACTTCAGTAGCATTTTCTACATTTTCCCCTAAAGCAACCTTTATTGCTACAATAGCAACTTCTAATTGCAACAGGTCTGGTTCTTTTGTTGTTATTCTTTGTAATGACAATCCTGGAAATGCTAATGCTCTTACCCAGATTTTATCTAAATGATTGCTGCTATACCTCTGTATTTCATAAGATATCCCAGCTATAAGAGGCATTAATATTACTCTTAATACTACTTTTATTATTACTCTTTCTATTCCATTTGCTGGAACTGGTAGTATAAAATCCATACATGAAAATACAATAATTGATATAAGCATTACTATCAACAGAAAACTTGTCCCACATCTTGGGTGAAGTGTTGTAAATCCTTTTGCATTTTCTGGTGTAAGTTCCATTTTATTTTCATAAGCATAAATAGATTTATGCTCTGCTCCATGATATTCATACACTCTTTTTACATCTTTTGAAAATGATATTACCCATATGTAAAAAACAAAAAATGCAAGTCTTAATACTGCCTCTAGTAAATTAGAATATATTCTGTTATCTGCAAAAACAAAACTACTGATAAGAGATGGAAAAACTACAAATAGTCCTATTCCTAACCCTAAAGATACCACTGTTGTCATTACTGCTTCTTTTTGCGAAAGTTGTTTTTCTTCTTCCTCTTCTGACTGATTTGCCGAAAATGTAAGCTCCTTTATTCCAAGTACCAATGCATCAAATAGAGTCACTGCTCCTCTGACAAATGGTATTTTTGCAAGTTTGTTTCTTTTTCCGCCTACCTTTGTTTTTTTATATACTATTTCTCCCGAGGGTTTTCTTACTGCTGTTGCCAGCCATTCAGGACTTCTCATCATTACACCCTCAATAACTGCCTGCCCTCCTATGCTAACTCTTTCTGCCAATTTTCTCACCTTTCTCAAAGATTGCTTTTAAGTATAACAAATGTTAAATCATCCACCTGTTCATAGTCGCCTCTAAATTTATTCAATTCTTCTAATATAGCTTCTTTTATTTCTTCAGGTTTTTTTAATTTATTCTGATAAACTACTTCTTTAAGTTTATTTATACCAAACATATCTTTATTTTTATTTTCTGTTTCATTTATTCCGTCTGTGTAGAAGATTACTATATCTCCTTTTCCAAGTTTAATTTCACCTTGTTTATATTTATATTCATTCAAAAATCCAATAGCCACACCTTTTACAGTATGGAGCTCAACAGTATCAGTTTCTGCTCTATATATTACTAAAGGATTGTGTCCAGCATTTGAATAATGCAAGGTTTTTGTGTTCTTATTATATTTGCTATGCATCATTGTAATAAACATATCTTCTGTTATATCAGGATATATAATTCTATTCAATTCATTTAAATTTTCAGCTGGTCCTGTATCTCCAGTTATAGTTAATGTCTTTAGTACTGATCTTCCCAAAGCCATCAAAAATGCTGCTGGAACTCCTTTCCCACTGACATCTGCTATTGTTATAGAGAAGTTATCATCATCAAGAATTGTATAATCATAATAATCTCCACCTATCTCTTTTGCAGGTTCAAAATAGTTTGCAATTTCTAATCCAAAGACTTCATCTATATCTTCTGGAAGTATTTTCTTTTGAATCCTTGCTGCAACTTCCAGTTCATTTGACATTCTCTCTTTTATAATAAGATCAGAATATATTTGAGCATTATTTATTGCTATAGAAACTTGTATTACAAGTGCTGATATAGTCTCTTCATCCAGATCTATGAGCTTATTTTTATCTTCAATAACATAAATAACACCTAATTCTTTTCCCTTTACTACCAGAGGTGAAATAACTACTACTTCATCTTTTTGTACAGCAAAACCTATTGATAATTCCTCATATATCTTCTTAAAGTCATTCCTTGTAAATTCTTTTAATATTTCTTCTGGATATGAAACTTCTCCCTTAAACTTGATTGCTCCTTTTATTCTCTTATTTTTAAGTTTACCATTTTCCCATAAATAGAGAGAAATTCTCTTAGCTCCTGTAAGTACAAAGTATGCATCAAGAATTATATTTATAATTTTATCTACTTCTAATATAGATAAAACAGCCCTGGAAAGAGAATTTAAATTAGAAAGATTTTCAACCCTTCTTTCTAGTATATGATTACTATATTCTAATTGGGTAGACTTTGTAACAAGAGCATCATATGTCACTTCCAACTCTTTTCTGTATTCCCTCAATTCTTCAATAGAATTTTCTAACTCTAGTTCTTGTTTAATTATTTTATTCAATGTTTCTGTATATTCATCTTTAAGTATATCTGGGATGTCTTCTATATCTTTTTTAGCCCTAAGGCTTGTAAGTATCCTAATTATATCTCCAAAATGTTCCTTCTCCTGTCTTTTTAAAACATAAAAAAATAAAATCAGCAACAGAATCAGAAAAAATATATATAGCATTAATTGATCCTCCATTGAGTGTTCCCATTTTCAATCTTTAAGATATCTCTTCCTTTTTCATTTTCCCTAACACTTGCTTTCTTTAAAATTACTTCTTTAGATTTTATCATTTTAAAGTTTTTTAAATCTTTTATTTTTAAACTTTTTTCTTCATTTTCAAGATTCTCTACAAGCGAAGTAGGATCAGCAATATTTATAACACGTACTCCAAATTCATAATCTTTTATATTCTCAGTTATCATTCCTTCTGTTAAAACTATTTTATCAGTGATAAGTGTTTCCCATGGAGCTCTTTTTAAAATAATAACTGAAGATAATATGTTATCTTCCTTTCCAAAAGTACTTTCAGTATACAATGGAAGTCCAGTTTTTCCAGCCTCTTCTATGTTAGAACTATTAACCTCTATAATAAAGTCATTCTCAATTGGTTCAAAAGTTTTTGATATCATTTTTCTATTTTCAAATATTTCTTCTATCATCTTCATTTTATCAAGCTCAGTATAATAGTTACTAGAATCATACTCTTTTTCTCTTTTCAAGTAATTAAGCCAGTAATATATCTGCTTATTTAAATACTCTTGAAAAATACCAGCATTTTCTGGATATTTTATATCTATTTTTGAATCAATGAACTCTTTTTCTTCTTCTGTCAGTTCAGAAGCAGGTTTATAATAAATTTTTTCTGCCTCCCTAACATCTCTTTTTCCTATATTTTTTATATCTTGGTATAATTCAAAAGGGATTATTAGATTTATATCTTTATTGTGAGCTACCATTTTTGACATAAGAACACTGAACTTTTCATAAAAAGCATCTCTATCTGAAGGTGTTTCTGGATAGTCGAGCCTATATATTTTAAGTGTATATTCTCCTTTTGACATCTTATTTGCAAATTCGGCTACTTGACTTTCATCTCTCCTTGCAACAAGTTTTTGACATCCAGTCATTAATAACATAGTCAGTAAAAATAATACAAAGGCATTTCTCTTCATCATTTCCTCCAATTTATTTTTTTCTTAATTTTTCTAAGATATTCTCTGCAACATTTCTAGGTACAAATCTAGAAAGTGACTCCACATCTTCTTTTGCTATTTTTGATACTGATCCAAATTCCTTTAAAAGAGTTGCTTTTCTCTTTTCTCCTATACCTTCCACTTCATCCAGTTCAGAAGATAATACTCTTTTACTTCTAAGTTTCCTATGATAGGTTATCCCAAATCTATGGGCCTCATCTCTTACTCTTTGAAATATTTTTAGTGCCTCCTGATCTTTTGAGAAAACATAAGGTATATTCTCTCCATATTTATATACTTCCTCATCTCTCTTAGCTAAACTAAGAAGATCTGATATACCATCCTTACCCAACTCTCTAAAAACCTCTCCAGCAGCATTTATTTGCCCTAATCCTCCGTCTATAAGTATTACATCTGGAAATTCATTCTCTGGAAGTTTTCCATAACGCCTTGTTATTACTTCTCTCATCATTGCAAAGTCATCAGGTGTATCTTTACATGTAATTTTAAACTTTCTATAATCCTGTTTTGATGCTTTACCTTCTACTGACACACTCATAGATGCAACTGCATCCTTTCCTTGAATATTAGATATATCAAAACATTCAATTTTTCTAGGATATCTTTTTAATTCTAAAGTAGTATATATTTTATAAAGTCCCTCTTCAACAACTGATTTTTTTCTATAATAGTTTTCAACATCTCTTATGAGATTAAGCTCCCCCATTTCCAAAAGTTCTTTTCTTCTGCTTTTTATTTTTGGAAAAAAGAATTCTATTTTTTTATTTTTATCTTTTTTTAAAGCTTCAAGTATTCTGCTGCTTTCATTTTCATATTCACTTGAAAATACTATATTTTGAGGTATAGGGTGTTTATTATAAAATGCCATCACAACTACTTCAAGTATGTTCTCATATATTTTATCTTTTAAATTTATATTTGTCGAGATTTTTCCTAAAATTTTACCATCTCTAACATTTAACACACAGATAAATACTCTGTTGTTTTCTTCTTTAATATTAAAAATATCTTCATCTAATTCTTTTCCATATTCAGTTATTTGATTATTTACAGTAGTTTCTATTTCTTTTATCTGCTCTCTGTACAATATTGCTTCTTCAAATTTCATGTCCTCAGAAGCCTTTTCCATCTTCTTTTTTAATTCTTCTATTACGCTTCTTCCCTGCCCTTTTAGAAGCTGTTTAGCTCCTTCAACAAGTTCATTATATTCTTCTTTTATATTTTTATAAGTACAAGGTCCAGGACACATCTTCATAAAATATTTTAAGCATGGTCTTGTATATACTTTATCCATATCTCTATTACAGTCTCTAATTTTAAATATTTTTATTATATTTTTTTTTAGATTCCATCCTCCCTGAGGATATGGCCCAAAATATATTCCTGTTTTAGTGTCAAGAGCTCTTGTAGTTCTAATCATTTTTATATTAGGAAATGTTTCCCTGCTTATTCTTATATATGGATATGTTTTTTCATCTTTTAAAGCTATATTATATTTAGGACTATATTTTTTTATAAGATTATTTTCAAGAACAAATGCGTCTATCTCGCTATTGCATATAATAAATTCTACATCTTCTATATTTTTTACTAATTCTCTAGTTTTTTCACTTTCATGTTCTCTATTAAAATACGAAGATACTCTGTTTTTTAAATTCTTAGCTTTCCCTACATAAATTATCTTTCCATTTTTTTTCATAAGATATACTCCTGGATTTTCAGGTATATCCATTTTTTTTATGTCTATTTTACTTTCTACCAATTTCCTCTCTCTTTCTCTCTATGACTGATATATACATTCAGTTTATCTTTTTTAGAAAGTTCTTTGTATAACAAAGAAGCTAAAGTTACTGAACGATGTTTTCCTCCACTACATCCTATACCTATAGTTAAATGTTTTTTTCCCTCTTTTATATAATTAGGAATAAGAAAATCCATCAAATTTAAAAGTCGCTGAGCAAACTCTTGAGATACATTATATTCCATTACATAAGAAGATACTGCTTCATCTTCTCCCGTTTTTTCTTTTAATTCTTCTACATAGTATGGGTTTGGAAGAAATCTTACATCAAAAAGAAGATCAAGATCAATTGGAATACCATATTTAAAACCAAATGACTGTACATGAATATTTATATCTTTTGTTTCTCCATCTACCATCAATATTTCTTTGACTCTTTCTGATAATTCTTTAGGTTTTATATAACTTGTATCTATTATCCCTGTTGCAGCCTCTCTTATAGGAAACATTATCTCTCTTTCTCTTTGTATACTTTCTAAAAGAGTATCTGCTTCTAATGGATGTTTTCTTCTAGTCAAATTATATCTATTAAGTATGATTTCTTCAGAAGCTTCAATAAAAATAAGAGAATAGTCTATGTCAGCTTTTTTCATTTCGCTTAAAAGCAGAAAAAGTTCATCTACTTTTTTAAATGAACGTATATCTATCCCTAATCCTAATTTTTCAATAGAAGTGTTAATAAAAAAGTTTCCTACTTCGCATGGAAGATTATCTACAACATAATATCCCATATCTTCCATTGTATTCAATGCAGTAGTTTTTCCAGCTCCACTTAATCCACTTACTATTACTATCTTATTTTTTTCCATACCTTCACCATACTTTTTATATTTTTTTATATTTTAATTTTCCATTTTAAATATTCTTTTTCTACTTTTATTATACCACAAAAACTACATTCTTTACATTTTTAACCATTTTTTATTTATATAGTACAAAAAAATGACTTAGATTTTTATTCTAAGTCATTTTATTTTTTTTCAAGACATTAATTATCTTTAATATTAATTTTTTAGATTTTTTTACATTCTATCTAAAGTTTTTATTCCAAGTAAAGACAATCCGTCTTTAATAGTTTCTCCTGTTATCTTTGCTATAAGTGCTCTTGAATATAAAATCCCATCTTCTTGATTTAATATTGGGCAGTTATTATAGAAACTATTAAATTTCTTAGAAAGTTCAAACAAATAATCTGCAATTATATTTGGTTTAAATGTTTCAGAAGCTTTTAATACAGCCATTGGAAATGCTGCTATGTGATCAGCCAATGCTCTTTCCAGTTTATCTTCTATTTTTATTTCTTTATTGTAATCTATATTTTTTCCTTCACTTTCAGCTTTTCTTAATATAGACTGTATTCTTGCATAAGAATATTGAAGATATGGAGCTGTATTTCCCTCAAAAGTCAATATTTTATCCCATTCAAATATAATAGGACTCTGTCTGTTTTGAGAAAGATCAGCATATTTTATTGCTCCAACTCCAACTACCTCTGCTATTTGATCTTTTTCTTCTTCTGATAAATCAGGATTTTTTTCTTGAACTATGTCATAAGCTCTTTTCTTTCCTTCATCTAAAAGCTGTTCAAGTCTTATTACATTTCCTTTTCTAGTTGAAAATACTCCATCAGCAAACCTCATTATTCCAAACCATATATGATGTTTTTCTACATTCCATCCAAGCATATCTGTAATTTTAAAGAATTGTTTAAAATGGTCCTGTTGTCTTTCATCAGTAAGGTATATGAGTTTATTTATTTTATAAGTTTCTCTTTTAAATTTTATAGTAGCGATATCTGATGTTGAATAAAGAAATGCTCCATCTTTCTTTTGTACTATACAAGGGAAAAGATTATCTTCTTCTGGAAAAAATACAACCTTAGCTCCATCATCTTCTATTGCCAAACCTTTTTCTACAAGTTCTTCAACTACTCCCTGCATCATAGGATGATAAAATGACTCTCCATAATATGTATCAAAATGAACATCCAGTCTTTTATAAAGTTTATCATACTCATCCAATGACACTTTAATAAATTCCTTCCATAAAGCAAAATTCTCTGGATCACCATCTTGAAGTTTCTTAAGCTCCAGCCTTGCTTCTTCTTCAAGCTCTGGATTACTTTCAGACAGCTTAGAAAACTCTACATAAACCCTTTCTAACTCTTCAATAGGATTTTCTTTATAAGATTCTTTATTCAGCCATCTTCTGTATCCAATGATAAGTTTCCCAAACTGTGTTCCCCAGTCACCTATATGATTATCTGCTATCATATGATATCCTAAGTATTTATAAATTCTTGTAATAGAGTCTCCGATTATTGTAGATCTTAAATGCCCTATATGCATTCTTTTAGCTATGTTAGGAGAAGAGAAATCTATTATTACATCTCCTTCTCTATTTAAAAAAGAAAAATCACATTTTTCTGTTCTTGATTTTTTTAAAAGTTCCCCTAGATATTCGCTCTTTAAAAATATATTGATAAATCCAGGTCCTGCTATTTCAAGTTTCTCAATAACATTATTTTCTTCAAGGTTATCAAGAATTTCTTGAGCTATAACTCTTGGATTCTTTCCTATTATTTTAGAATTCATCATTGCAAAATTTGTTTGAAAATCTCCAAATTTTTCATTTGTTGCAACAGATACTTCTACTTTTTTTGTTTCTTTTTCATTATATATTTTTTTTATTGTGTCTTCAAAAATTTTTGCTATCTCTTTATCTATGATAAGCACTATTCCACCTCGCATTTTATTCATTAGCTTTAAAATATTTATTAAATAAAAAAGGGACACAAAGTCCCAAAAGAATAACTCCAACCTACCGCCTTCAGTACAGTTTTAGTCGCCAAAACCAAAAGTGGTAGTCAGTTATCTGCAGCATACAGAGTCCGTAAAACAACTTAAGCTTTAAGATGATCGTGACTTTGCTGATTTACCGCACACAGCGCCAACCCCATGACGACATTAGGCCCAAAACCTCGTGAAAATAGCGAGTAGGTCAGAAACATTTATTCTTATAATGGAATTATATCATTATTTTATTTTTTTTTCAACATTTTAAAGTTCTTTTTTATTCAATAATTCGTTTTTTCCATAATTATTGTTTTTTTTCTTCAACATAAGTACTCTTCAAATATAATTCTTCCAACTGTCCTTCATCAACTTCTCCAGGAGCTTCTGTCATTAGACATTGCCCTTTATTTGTCTTAGGGAATGGAATAACATCTCTTATAGAGTTTTCTTTAAGCATTACCATTAACCATCTGTCTAATCCAAATGCAAGTCCTCCATGAGGTGGTGCCCCATATTTAAATGCATCCAAGAAGAATCCAAATTTAGTTTTGGCTTCTTCTGGCGTAAGTCCCAATCTGTCAAATACCTTAGATTGAATTTCTGGATTAAATATTCTGATAGATCCTCCACCAATTTCAAATCCATTAAGTACCATATCATATGTATTAGTTCTTATATTTTCAGTCTGTCCACCTAAAAATGCATTTAAATCTTCATCTTTTATTGAAGTGAATGGATGGTGTTCAGCTTTGTATCTTTGCTCCTCTTCATCATATTGGAACATAGGGAAATCTACTACCCATAGGAATTTAAATTCATCAGGATTGATAAGATTAAATTCTTTTCCTATTCTAGTTCTAATAGCTCCTAAAGCTCCATATACTACTTTTGCTTTATCAGCTATAATAAGGATAATGTCTCCTTTTACAGCTCCTGTTGTTTCTACTATAGCTTTCATTTCATCTTCTGAAAGGAACTTAGCTATTGGAGAATTTATTCCTTCTTCAGTTATTTTGATATATGCCATTCCTTTAGCACCAAAATATCTCTTAGCATGTTCTTCATATTCACCAATTATTTTTCTAGAGAATTTCTCTGCTCCTTGAGGTGCAACTACAGCTTTTACTATTCCACCATTTGCTACTGTTTCTTGAAAAGCTTTGAATCCTGAATTTCTTACTATTTCAGTTAAATCTTTAAGTTCAACCCCAAATCTAATATCTGGTTTATCAGAACCAAATCTTGACATTGCTTCTGCATAAGGCATTTTTTGGAAAGTGTAATTAACCTGCTCTCCAGTAATAGCAGTAAATACATCTTTAGCAAGTCCTTCAATAGTTCTCATTACATCATCCATAGTTACAAAAGACATTTCAATATCTAGCTGTACAAATTCAAACTGTCTGTCTGCTCTAAGGTCTTCATCTCTAAAACATTTAGCTAATTGGAAATATCTTTCTATTCCACCTATCATTAATAACTGTTTAAATAATTGTGGTGATTGAGGGAGTGCATAAAAATCTCCTGGACTTATTCTGCATGGAACTAAAAAGTCTCTAGCTCCTTCTGGTGTAGACTTTGTAAGCAGAGGAGTATCTATATCCAAAAATCCTTCTTTATCCATGTAATTTCTTATTGCCATAATCATTTTATGTCTCATTTTAAGATTATGAAGCATTCTTGATCTTCTAATATCAAGATATCTATATTTTAATCTAATATTTTCATTAAGATTATCATCTATTCCAGAAATTTGGAAAGGAAGAACATCACAACTATTTAATACTGTAAGTTCTTTAGCAAAAACTTCTATATCTCCTGTAGGCATATTAGAATTTTTACTTTGTCTTTCTTTTACTTCTCCAACTATTCTTATAACTGATTCATTTTTTAGTTTTTGAGCTTGCTCTACTACTTCTTTAGGAGCTGCATCTATATCAAAAATGACTTGTGTTTTTCCTTCTCTATCTCTCATATCTACAAAAGTCAAACCTCCAAGGTCTCTTTTTGTATCCACCCAACCAGAAAGAATAACTTCCTGCCCTATATTTTCTTTTCTCAATTCACCTAAATTATGAGTTTTATAAATCATAACTATCCTCTCCTTAAAATTTTCCTCTATCTAGATTCTTTAATTATTTCCATTGCTTTTTCAAATGATAATTCTTCCTGAGTTCTATTGACAAAATCTTTTAAAAGTACTATTCCTTTATTTATTTCATCCTCTCCAGCTATTATACAATATTTTACTCCAAGTTTATCAGCTTTTTTCATATGAGATTTCATTCCTTTTGAATTAAAATCTACATAAGTTTTTATTCCAGCATCTCTTAATATTTTAGTTATTTTAATACCAAAATCTTTAGCCTCATCTCCAAGCCAAGCTATGTATACATCAGGACTGTTGCTAGGATAATCTTCCACTAACATCATCATTCTTTCTACCCCAGCAGCAAATCCTACTGCTGGTATATCTTTATCTCCTAATTGTTTCAGAAGATTATCATATCTTCCTCCACCCAGTACAGTTCCTTGTGCACCCAGTTTATTAGTGACTATTTCATAAACTGTACTTGAATAATAATCAAGTCCTCTTACCAGCTTAGAGTCCTCAACATATTTTATTCCAAAAATATTAAGATATTTTTTTACTTCTTCATAATGATTTCTTTCTTCTTCTGTAAGAGAATCTATTATGCTGGGCGCATCTTTTGTAAGTTCTTTACATTTATCTATTTTACAATCAAGAACCCTTAAAGGATTCTTTTCCATTCTCATTTGGCAATCTTCACATAACTCTTCTTTGATAGGATTAAGAAAATTTAATAATTTTTCTCTATATTGTATACGAGAAGCTGTTGTTCCAACTGAATTAATATGAACTTCAAGGTCACTTATTCCTAATTTTTCAAGAAGAGTAAAACTCATTGCTATTACTTCAGCATCTAATATAGGTGAACTTTCTCCTAAAACTTCTACCCCTATTTGATTAAATTCTCTTTGCCTTCCTGCTTGTGGTCTTTCATATCTGAACATTGATCCATTATAGTAATATCTTGTTACATCTTCTTTCCCATAAATTCCATTCTCAAGATATGATCTCACTACTGAGGCAGTATTTTCTGGTCTTAGAGTAATACTTCTTTCTCCTCTGTCTTTAAAAGTATACATTTCTTTTTCTACAACATCAGTTCCTTCTCCAATTCCTCTTTTAAATAGATCAGTTTCTTCAAATATAGGAGTTTTTATATATGTGTATCCATAATTTTCAAATACTTCCTGAGCCATTTTAGATATGTATGTGTATTTTACTGCTTCTTCTCCATAGATATCTTTAGTTCCTCTAACAGCTTTTATAAGCTTCATTATTCTCACCTCTTATATTATTTTCCCCATAATTTTTCCATTTTTTCCTTTATAAGTTTTTCATTTTTGTTATCTCCAGGAATATAGTACTCCCTCTTTTTAGCAGTATAGTTCTGTTTTATGAAGTTACCTGTATAATCATGAGGATATTTATATCCTTTTGCGTTATGACATATAGTTAAAGGCACAGTTTCCATATCTCCCTTATCTATATCTTCCATTGCTTTATTTATTCCCATGTAGCATGAATTACTTTTTGTAGATATGGAAAGATATATAACTGCTTGTGCAAGTATTATTTTTACTTCCGGCATCCCTATTTTTTCACTTGCAGTCATTGCACTGCTGGCTATAAGCATAGCCTCAGGATTTGCCATTCCTATATCTTCACTGGCATGTATCATTATTCTTCTTGCTATATATCTTGGATCTTCTCCTCCATGAAGGAGTCTTCCCAACCAGTAAAGAGCTGCATCTGGATCACTTCCTCTCATACTTTTGATCAAAGCTGATATGAGATTATATTTATCTTCTGCTTTATGATAAGAAGATTGTCTTTGTCTAAATATATCCAGTACTTCCTCATCTTCCAATTCCATACAGCTATTCTGATAAAGTTCCAGATAATTTATTGCTATTCTGCTGTCTCCTTGTGAAATATCTAGTATACACTCTATTATTTCTTTTGATATTTTTTCTTCCAGTCCTATATATTTAACTCCCTTTTCAAGTATCTCCTTGATATTATCCCTACTTAGTGGTTTAAATTCGAATATCATCACTCTTGATAATAATGCATTGTTTAAACTATAGTAAGGATTCTCTGTAGTAGCTCCTATAAGAGTCAATATTCCTGATTCACAGTATGAAAGAAGTGCATCCTGCTGGAGTTTATTGAATCTATGTATCTCATCTAAAAACAGGATAGTTTTTTTCCCATAAAATTCAAGATTTTTTTTAGCTTTTTCTACAATTTCACGTAAATCATTAAGACTTGCAACAGTCGCATTGAGAGTTTCAAAGTTACTGTCCAAAGTTTTAGAAATTATTTCCCCAAGTGAACTTTTTCCACATCCTGGAGGTCCAAAAAAAATAGAATTTGATATGCTCTGTTTCTCTATTAATTTTCTTAAAACTCCACCTTTTCCTAAAATCTTTTCCTGACCTATAAAATCATTTAAATTGTTAGGTCTGAGTCTTAAAGCTAAAGGCTTTATTCTATCATAGTTACTTTCAAATAGATTCATCTCATCACAACCATTTTATTTTTTGACAAAAAAAGCGTATTGATAAAACAATACGCCTCTTCCTTCTATTTTACTAAGTATAATAAAAGTGCACTGACAATAAATAGTACTGCAACCACTTCAGTTGCTTTAGCTAAAGGCCCACCATCTTTTGATATTCCAAACACAGTATTTGAAGCTCCCATTCCCATGCTTGCTGACATTCCGTGGCTCCTATCAGGCTGTATAAGCACTAATATTATAAGCACTATTGCAAATATAAAAAGCATTATTGTAAATAATGTTTCCATAGCTCTCCTCCTAAACTTCTTCTCTTATATTAAATACAATAAATTATATCACAGATAGTTAAAATATTAAAGTATAAACTTTTATTTTAATCCCACCAAAAATACCATACATGAGAATTTCTCAAGCAGCTTGCAAGAGATCGAATATCCCCACATCCCTGCATAACTATATCATAACAAAATGCAAACTGTTCTTCTGCTAATCCTTCCAGCTCATTATTTTCCTTCAAAGGTTTATCTATATATAATTCCCAATTATCATAAGTTACTGCTCCTGGTACAGCTCCATATTTTTCATACCAGAACTTAAATACTGCTGCCTGTTCTGCTGGTGTCGGGCAGTCATTAAATCCTCCCATAGGCATCCATACTGCTGCTTTCCAAGGATCAGTTTCAGGTATTTTTACGATTAATACTTCTGGGAATGGAATTCCATTTGCATCTTCAAATGTTATAAACTCATTAGATGGTTCACTATATTTAAAATTTCCCATTACATCATTATCATGCATATCATTATATTCATTAAAACGTTCTTTTAAAAATTCATTTACATCTATACTTTCAGCTTCTTCTAAAGCTTTTTCACGAAATTCTTGGATTCCAGCCTGAGATTCTTCCACATCGTAGTCCTCATATATAAAGCTGAGAGTTTCTGCTAAAATATCATTTGGAACTATTATCAGTGGTACAAAATTTTCTTTTTTTCCAGCTTCTTTTAGTTCTTTATATCTCTCCATTATTATACTGCTGTTCTTTTCATTTTCAAATATCTCATATTTACAATTTAAAAACCTTAGTATTTCTCGGCAATCACTAGTCATTTTTCCTCCTAAAATTTTATATATTTATATCAATTATATAACAAAATTATAAATTTGTCTTAAAAAATATAGGCCTTAAGTTATTCGTTTTTTATATCAAAATATAGATAAAAGGCAGTACAAATGTACTGCCTGCTCACTTTTTAATTTTATAATAACTTTACTGCTATTTCAGCAAGTTTAGATCTTTCGCCTTTTTTCAAAGTAATATGTCCTACAATACTTTCACTTTTCAATCTGTCAGCCAGATATGTCAATCCATTTGTGTTAGAATCAAGATATGGATTGTCAATCTGCTGTGGGTCACCTGTAAATATCATTTTAGTATTTTCTCCAGCTCTTGTTACAATAGTTTTTATTTCCAGTGGAGTTAAATTCTGTGCTTCATCAATTATAATAAGCCCTCTTGGTATACTTCTTCCTCTTATATATGTCAATGCTTCTATCTTTAATATTCCCATGGCTTCTAATCCTTCAACAACTTTCTCTCCAGTTTTATCATCTTTTGCTTCACTTAAAAAATCTATATTATCAAAGATAGGCTGCATCCATGGTTTTAATTTTTCTTTTTCATTTCCTGGAAGGTATCCAAGATCTTTACCCATTGGAATAATAGGTCTTGCTATCAGAAGTTTTTTATATTTTTTTCTTTCAACTACTAATTCCAGCCCTGTTGCTATGGCTAAAAGTGTTTTTCCTGTTCCTGCTCCTCCTACAAGAGTAACTACTTTTATATTTTCATCCATTAATAACTCCATAGCGAATCTCTGTTCATCATTTCTCGCTCTAAGCCCCCATGCACTACTATCTCCAAGAAGAAACTTTTTAATTTTTCCATTATCATATCTTCCTGTAAGAATATTCCCTTTGCAATTTAATTTGAAGAAACAATTTGGAGTTGGAACAATATCTTCTCTTCCTAAATCTGCAAAATCCATTTTACCATTTTTTTCATATTGCCCAAATGTTTTGCTGTCAACTTCTACTTCATAGAATCCATCATATAGCTCTGTATAATCAACTTTATCTGTCGAATAGTCTTCTACTTCCAATCCTAAAGCATCAGCTTTTATCCTCATATTTATATCTTTTGTTACTATTATAACTCTTTTATCTGGATTATCTTTTTTTATTCCTAATGTAACTGAAATAATATAATTATCTACAACATCTTTTTTTAAAACTTCTGGAAGAAGTTTCATATCATTTTTAATTTCAACTCTAAAAAATATATCATTTTTTAGTTCTACACCTTTAAAAAGGCTTCCTTCTTTTCTAATTTCATCTAGAACTCTTGAAGCTAGTCTAGCTTGAATAGCTGTATTCTGATTTCTTTTAAGCTTATCTATCTCTTCTATAACATAGATAGGCAGAATAACATCATTACCTCTAAAATTATAAATACAGTAAGGATCATGAATAAGTATATTGGTATCTAGTATGAATGTCTTTCTCATATGTAATCAGCTCCTTTTTTAAAATCCTATTCAGGATTACATTTCGGCTTATTATAAGATACCAGACTTTTTTAAAATTTCCTCTTTTTTTATTTCTTTTTTAAAATTTCCTTGATGGCTTCCATAGCAGCAACAGTTCCATCAGCTACAGCTGTTGTTACCTGTCTTATTACACCTGATCTTATATCACCTGCTGCATACATTCCTTCGACATTGATTTTTAACCCATCTTTTGTCACAATATTTCCTTGGCTGTCCAATTGGGCAAACTCTCCATACATCTCTGTATTGTTTTTAGTTCCTAAATAAAGAAATGCAAAATCAGAAGGATAATTTTCTATTTTACCATCTTTTTCTATCACAAGTTCCTCAACATACTCTCCGCCTTTTATTTCAAGCAATTTAGCATCAGTTATTACTTCTACCTTTCCAGAAGCTGTTAATGCATCTAAAGTATCTTTGTGGCATTTAAATTCTTTTTCATTTACAAATATTTTTATATTTTTTGAAAACTTTGTAAGGAAAAGTGCCTCTTCTGCTACCTCTTCTCCCTGACCTAACAGAGATACATTTAAATTTTTAGTAAAAGCTCCATCACATGTAGCACAATATGATACCCCTTTACCTAAAAATTCTTCCTCACCCTTTAGTTTTTTAGTTCCATTTTTTCCAGTTCCTGAAGCTATTATTACAACTTTTGCTTTAAAATTTCCTTTATCTGTTTTCACTATTTTACTTTCAGTATCTGAATATACATCAAACCCTAAAAGAGTGGCATCTAAAAATTCAGCTCCAAATCTTTCTGATTGCTTTTTCATTAAAGTATAAAGTTCCTTTCCTGATACTCCCTCTGGAAATCCTGGATAATTATCTATTTTGTGAGCCATGAGAAGACTTCCCATTCCTTCTTTTTCAATTATCAAAGTGCTCAATTTTGATCTTCCTGTATATATACCTGCTGTAAGACCTGCTGGCCCACCACCAATTATTATAACATCATATTTTTTTTCATTCATAAAAATAACCTCCTTAATTTTTAGATTATTCCCTGCATAGATAAGAATTCTTTTTCTTCTCCTATAGTTGTTTCATCACTGTGCCCACTATAGACTTTTGTATCAGCAGGTAATTTACATAATTTTGCAAGACTGTTAAAAAGCATTTCTCCACTGCTTGTAGGTAAATCATATCTTCCATAACTTCTTCTAAACATAGTATCTCCTGAGATCAGCATCTTAGCTTCAGAACAATAAAAACTCTTTGATCCTATAGTATGCCCAGGAGTATCTAAAACTTTGAATTCTCCTATCATATCTCCCTCTTTTACAGTATGAAATTCTCCTCCAAAGACAAAATTCACCCCTGTGATATATCTCATTAAATTTAATTCTGGTTCAGTAAGACATGCTGCATCCTCCTTACCTATATATACCTCAACATTTGGATATTCCTCTACCAATCTGTTTATTCCTGCAATATGATCTCCATGTCCATGTGTAAGAACTAAATACTTTAATGTAAGTCCATTAACCTTTAAAAAAGTCATAATTTTATCTATATTTTCCCCACCACAATCAAAAAGATAAGCATTTTTGTCATTGTTCCAAGTAAGGTAGCAATTTGTCATCATTGAACCCAAATAAAATGTCTTTATATTCATCATTTTCTACTTTTCCTCCTTAAATCCTAAATACAATCTATATCATATCTTTAATTATACTTCAGTATTACTGATTTTGTCTACCTAAATTATCAAGAACAACGTATTACAGATGTCATATCTTCTAAAAAAGCACATATTTTTCTCTTATCAGATATATTTAAAAAGATATACACTATTTTCATTCTTTGGTGTATAATCTATTGGTAAATATTTTGATTAGGAGGAAACAAATTGAATATAGTTTTATTATACCCTGAAATACCATATAATACTGGAAATATAGGAAGAAGTGCTGTACTTACTAATACAACTCTCCATTTAATCAAACCTCTCGGTTTTTCTTTGGATGAAAAGCAATTAAAAAGAGCTGGACTCGATTATTGGCATCTTGTTGATTTAAAAGTATGGGAATCTTATGAAGATTTTATAAATGGAAATCCTGATGCTGTTATATATTATGCAACTACTAAAACAAAACAAAAATATACAGATATCAAATTTGAAAAAAATGATTTTGTTATGTTTGGCCCTGAATCACGTGGAATTCCAGAAAAAATACTAAATAAAAATACTAATCACTGTATCACTATTCCTATGATAGATATGGGACGTTCTCTAAATCTTTCTAACTCTGCTGCTATCATTTTATATGAGGCTTTAAGACAAACAGATTTTAATTTTAATAAATAGGAGAATTTATGTTTATTAATAAAATACATCATATTGCAATTATTTGTTCAGATTATGAAAAATCTAAAAATTTTTATGTTAATATTTTAGGGTTTAAAATTCTAAATGAAATATACAGAAGTGAAAGAAAGTCATATAAACTTGATCTTGAAATAGCTGGAGAATATCAAATTGAACTTTTTTCTTTCCCTAGTCCCCCTGAAAGAATAACTTCACCAGAAGCTAGAGGTTTAAGACATCTTGCTTTTGAAGTGGATAATATTGAAGATTTTATAAAGTACCTAAATAAGAATAATATAATTGTAGAATCTGTAAAAATGGATGAAATAACTAATAAAAAATATACTTTTTTTAGAGATCCTGATAATCTTCCTTTAGAAATTTGTGAAAAATAACTTCAAATTTTTCTTTTTTTTTGGTATACTGATAGTTAAAATTAAGGAGATGATAGTTATGAGTGTTGAAAGTGTAAAAAAATTTTTTGAAGACAACAATCTTCCCTTAAAAGTTGAGGAAACAGAAGGAGATACTGCTACTGTAAAAAGTGCTGCTGCAACTTGGGGGGTTGAAGAAGATCAAATTGCTAAAACAATGGGGTATAAGTTAAAAAATGGGGAATACATACTTATCCTTACAAAAGGTGGAGCTAGACTTGACAACAGAAAATTTAAGGATAAATTCAAAGAAAAAGCTACTATGATTCCTCATGATGAAGTATTGGAAGCTACTGGACACCCTATTGGCGGAGTATGTCCTTTTGGATTAAAAAGACCATTAAAAGTCTATCTTGATAAAACATTAAAGGAATTTAAAATAGTTTATCCTGCTGGTGGTTCTGACCACTCTGCTGTTAAAGTTCCTGTAGATTTATTAGCAAGTATAACTCAAGGAGAATGGGTGGATGTATGTAAAGATCCTATTCCTGCTGAGTAATAAAATATATTGAAAACCAATGTTATTCTGCACCCAAAATCTTAGTAAAAATAAGATGAAGGGTGTAGTTTTTTTATTACTGAATTAATTAAGAGATTAAAAATTGAGATTTATAAACCAAGATTAAAAAATTAATTCAGCAGTCAATACTTAAAATAATACATCTATGAAAACAGGTTTAATACATATACAATTAATTTCTTTTTTAATTTCAGAAAATTTTTATTTTTAATATAATAAAAAATATCTTGACCTTGAGTTAACTCCAGATGTTAAAATTTAATCATAGGAGGTAGTTAAAATGACAATTGCAGAAGTAAGTAAAAAATTTGAATTGACTATTGATACACTACGTTATTATGAACGTATAGGTTTAATTCCTGCTGTTCCACGAACAAAAGGTGGAATCCGTGACTATGGAGAAAACGAATGCAACTGGATAGAATTTATCAAATGCATGAGAGCTGCAGGTTTGCCTGTTGAGGCATTGATAGAGTATGTTGGATTGTTCCAGCAAGGTGAAAAAACTGTTGAGGCACGTAAAGAAATTTTGACAGAACAAAGAAAGCTCTTAGCTGCAAGAATAGATGAGATGAAACAGACTCTTAATAGACTTGACTATAAAATTGAAATATATGAAAAATGTGTTGTAAAAAATGAAAAGAAATTGAAAATATAATTTAAACCAAAATATAACCTTTCTATTTATATTATTATATTAATAAGTGGAGGATGATAAACCCATCCTCTTTTTTATTTATTCATCAAAATTATATCTTCAATATACAGCGATATAAAAAAAATTTATTTTTAATCTATATTTTTATTTTTAAATTTATAGATAACAAAGAAAAATTTTAAATATATCCAAATTTTTTTTATTTGTTTTTAAACTGTTCTTTGTGTTAAACTAAAATATAATCGAAAAATTTATAAATTTAAATAAAGTAAAGCTTTATTTTTTATTGAAAGGGGAAAGAAATGAATTTAATAATAATTTTAGAAGCACTTATTTTAGGTATGGTTATATTTTTAATAGATTTTGCAGTTTCTCATAAAAGAAATGAAGATGATTATGATTATGATAAGGAAAATAATTCAAAAATTGGAAGTGATGGAATAGTAATACTAATCTCTTATCTTGTTATTTCAATATTTTTATATTTTTTCTTTAAAATGGAACCTATTCGAAATATAACATATGGAAGAAATTCTGTTTCAGATTTTTCTTTTATGGCTGATATTCTAAAAAATATCAATAAAGTAAGAGGAGTTCTTTTAAATGTATTAATAGGTTTATACGGAATAAGAAGAAGAAAGCCTGAAGGTTTTATTTTTATCGCATTATCTCTGGCAACACCATTTTTAAATTATTCTTTTATGATTTCAAATATTCTTAGAACTTTATCATCTCTATTAAGAATAATGATTTTCAGAAAAAATATTTTAATGGTAATCTATATCATCTGTAATTTTTTGATTGTCAGTTTCCTTGTTTTTGGAAATATGTATGGCTTAGGAGATTTATTTTACAGATTTACAAGTTTACCTAGTTTTAATTTACTGTTCTCAAATATGTACTGGATAATGGTAATAGCTATAATTATAGAAATTATTAAAATTGCAAATATAAAAAATAAAGATGAGTTTTAAATAGGGAGGACATTGAACAAATGAGCAATTTAAACAAAAATATAACTGTAAAAATATTAAATGAAAAAGGGAAGGGGTTTTTACCAGAATTTATGGGTGTCGAAATCCTTGAATTAAAAGAAAATTTTTTAACAAGCAGATTGGCTATAAAACCATATCACATAGCACCAAATGGCTATCTTCATGCTGCAACTATTATTACTTTAGCTGATACTACATGTGGTTATGCTTCATTTGCTCATCTTCCAGAAGGAGCAGAAAGTTTAACTACTATTGAACTGAAAAGTAATCATCTTGGAACTACTACAAAAGGAGCAATCTGTTGTACTGCTACTGCTCAGCATCTTGGAAAAACCACTCAGGTTTGGGATGCTGTTGTCACAGATGAAGCAACTGGAAAGAAAATTGCCCTTTTTAGATGTACTCAAATGATTTTATATCCTAAGAAATAAACTAAAAAATACATCCTTAGAAATTAGAAAATTCTAAGGATGTGTAACTTTAAATATATTTTATTTGAATAAATTAATTGCTGTCAATATAGCTGACATTTGAAAAATATCTATTAAAACTCCCAATTCTTCTCTGTTTGTCCAAAAATTCCTATGGATTAATTCCTACTGCTTTATAGCACTTACACCTATAAGTGTCTGCATGCAGGTAAAAGAAAAAGGAAGATATAAAACAGAATTTTTTCCTTTTCATCTCTTCCTTTATCTTTTTAAACCATAAATGAAATCTTATAGACCATCATTAATGTAATGACAATCATAAGCTGCAAAGAATAACTATTTTCCATCCTTTCCTCCAAAGTTCCCACAATATATTATATATTTTTGTTTTATATTAGATATTTTTTCTATTATATCATATTTACCTTTTATTGGTAAATACTTTTTTATCCTTTTATATATGAATATAATGTTCTGACTACTTGCCCTGTTGCTCCTTTTTTAAAATATTTTCCATTTTTTTCACTAAATGCTGTTCCTGCTATATCTAAATGCATCCAAGGTTTTCCCTCCACAAATTCCTCTAGAAATTTAGCTGCAGTGATAGACCCAGCTAATCTTCCAGCACTGTTTTTTAAATCTGCCACATCTGACTTTATTATATCTCTGTATTCTTCAAAAATAGGCATCTGCCAGTATTTTTCTCCCCAATATTTTCCAGCAATTTCCAATTTTTTGTAATTTTCATCTGAATTAGAAAATACTCCCGTTACATTATCTCCTAAAGCTACCATTATTGCACCTGTTAAAGTAGCAGTATCTATTACTTCATCTATATTTTCTTTTCTTATTATATATGTTAAAGCATCTGCTAAAGTAAGTCTTCCTTCTGCATCTGTATTTGTTATCTCTATTGTTTTACCATTCATACTTTCTATTATATCTCCAGGTCTGTATGCATTTAAGCCTATTGCATTTTCACAAGCAGCTATTACTGCTGTAACATTTTTCTTGATTTTCATTTTTCCAAGAGCACACATAGTTCCTATTACAGTAGCTGCTCCCCCCATATCTGTTTTCATATCCAACATACTTGATGTAGGTTTTAAAGAAAGTCCTCCTGTATCATAAGTAAGTCCTTTTCCTACTAGACCTATTCTTTTTTCACTTTTGGGATCTCCTTTATATCTCATTACTATAACTTTTGGTCTATTGACAGATGCTCTTCCTACCGCAAGAAATGCTTTCATCCCTAATTTCTCAGCTTCCTTTTCATCAAGTATTTCTGTTTCAAATCCAAATTCTTTACCTAATTTCTCTGCTTCTTCTGCCAGTTTTTCTGGAGTTATTATACAGGCAGGTTCATTTATCAAATCTCTTACTATATTTATTATTTTTCCTAATTCTTTTCCTTCAATGATATTAATACTATTCTTTTCTTTAAAATAATATATATTTAATTTTTTATCTTTTTTTTCACTCATATATTTATCAAACTTATAGTCTATATGTTCTGCTACCTCTCCAATTATTTCAACATCTATTAAATCTTCATCTTCACTTCCTATAAGAATATCTCCTGTTATATCTTTCAAACCGTTATATATTACTTCTCTCATAATATCTCTGTTTATATTTTCTTTTTTTCCTGTCCCTAAAAATAATATTGTTATTAAAGAATCTCTTTCCAAAAATGAAACTTCCAGTTTTTCACCTTTTTTTCCTGTAAAAGAATTTTTTTCCATCATTTTTTCTATAAACATTTTATTTTTATCAGAAATATAGTCACAAAATCTGAAACCATCTTCACTGACAAGAGAGATTGTTTTAGAATATATTTTCTCTATTTTTTCTATTATCTCTAAACTCATTTTTATACCTCCATTTCAATAAATTAATCTTGTTTCTTTTAGTCTATCACTTTATTTTTTTTATTTCAATGTAAATATCTATTGATTTTTTTTTAAAACACGGTAAAATAAAATAGTAGGTGATTGAAAATGAAAAAAATTTTAATTTTATCAATGTTTTTAACAATATCTTTAGTGGGTTTATCTGCCCCAAATACAGCAGATGCTTCAAGAATGAGAGAAGAAAATGGTGTTACATATTATTTCAATGAAGATACTCCTTTTACAGGAAAAGTAATAGATAAAAAAGACAGAAACTATTACACGAATGGTAAGCCTGATGGTAAATGGGTAACTTTTTTTCCAAATGGTGCTCTCAAGTCCATAGAAAATTGGAAAGATGGAAAACTAAATGGAAAATATGTTATCTATCAAGAAAATGGTTTAAAAGTTATGCAGACTTCTTATATTAATGGAAGCGATAATGGTGATTATTTTCTTTATCATGAAAATGGCAACCTTCAAGTAAGAGGATATTTTAAAAATGGCATTCCCACAGGTACTTGGAAATATTATCATCCAGATGGTAAATTAAAGGGAAAAGCTGTTTACCCAGATTAAAACAAACGTACTATTTTACAGTAAAATGTGAATTTTTATAGTTTGACTTTTTTATGATTTCTATATATAATATAAGTGAGGGAAGATTTATTATAATAATAACAAAGGAGGGTTCTATCATGAATCTTGTATTAAGCAAAATTTTTGAAACTTCTGTCCTTGTATCTCCTAAGAAAGCTCTACAATTATGTTCTATGGTTGCTAGGAAAATAAAAAAAGGAGATAGTGTTGTTATAGACTTCAATGGTATAAAAGCTACCACATTAGCTTTCCTTTATGTTCTTTTTTCTAATATAGTAAAAGAATGTGGTAAAGATGTAAAAAGCCTTATATCAGTTGAAAATGCCTCTAAGGAGCTAAAAGAAGAATTCAAATACTTAAAACAGAACTACAAAGAACTTTGTGAAAAATTCTCGCACTTGGACGTTATAACAGCTTAAAAATAAATTTAAAAATATTAAAAAAACAGAACTCCACATTGAGTTCTGTTTTTATTTATACTAATCTTTATATTTCCCTTCATTAAGATACTTTTCTACTACTTTTTCCCAAATATTATTTTCTTTCATTATTTTTTCAAAAAATTCTCTTACTGCTCCATCTCCACCATTTTTTGAAGAAATAAAATTTACTCTGTCGAGAACTTCTTTTACTGCATTTTTAGGAGCTGCTGATATTCCCACAATAGACATTACCCCTAAATCATTTATATCATCACCCATATAAGCAGTTTCTTCTGGCAGTATTTTATATTTACCTAAGATTTTTTTTAATTCAGCTACTTTATTTCCAGCTCCTTGTACTAATTCCTGTATCCCTAATTCTTCTGCTCTGCGTTTAACTATTACAGAAGTTTTTCCAGTAATAATAGCAGCAATTCCTCCATGTTTTATCCATTGAGCTATTGCAAAGCCATCCTTTACATCAAATGCTTTTAAACTATTGTCTTTATCATCCATATAGAGCTTGCCATCAGTTAATGTTCCATCTACATCCAATACTATTAATTTTATCATTCTCTGCTCCTTCTGAATATTTTTTAGTAAAGAAAAAAGGATACCCACACTTGGATACCCTTAAACATACTAAGAACTATAGTGCGTTTACTTTAGCAGCTAATCTTGCTTTCTTTCTAGATGCTGTATTTTTCTTCATGATTCCTTTGCTTACTGCTTTATCTAACTCTTTATAAGCTACTGATAAAGCTGTTTTTGAAGCTTCTAAATCTTTAGTATCTACAGTTGTTAAAACTTTTTTAGTCATAGTTTTAACTCTAGACTTTACTGCTTGATTTCTTTCTCTGTTTCTCTCTGCTACTAATATTCTCTTTTTAGCTGATCTTGAATGTGCCAAATTAAAAACCTCCTAGAAATTTTAAAAATTATATTTTTCCATAAGATGATATCATAAATTAAACAAAATGTCAACCTAGTGGTGACAAGAAGTAATTTTAATTTGTTTAAGTTAAGCTACAAAAGAGACACATCTTCTTGTACAATGGACCATCATTATTTTAACATATTCTCTCAAAAAATAAAAGTAGATTTTTAATTTTTTTAATAATTATCTAAAATGCTATTTTTTTCAAAAAAGTCTTTATTTTTCTTTACTTTTCTAATATAATATAGAATAAAACTTATTCTTATTCGATAATATTCATTAAAATGTATTTTTATGCACTTTTTTTATTTTTGATATATAAAAATTGTTTTTCACAGAATTAAAGGAATTTCACTAAATAAAGTTAATATATTTTAAAGACTAAAGTAGTGAAATTTAAAATTACTATATATAGGAGAATTTACTATGAATAAAAAAATAATTTATTGTAGTTTAGAAAGTTTGGTATATTCAATTGCTATATACCTTATATTTTATACTTTTAGCACTGTAAAATATGATTTTCTTACTATGAATCTTCATCCATTAGCAATAATGGTAGCATTTTTGGCATTAAAATATGGAACTTATATCGGATTTATAGGCTCTATTGCAGCAATTATCACTTATATAACAGCTTATCTTTTCAATGGTAATGATCTGCTTCTTTTCTTTTTAAAGTTTCAATACTATAAATTCTTTCTTATGTTTTTATTTATAAATGTGCTCCTTGGAAAATTTAAAATAAATTATAGTGAAAGAGAAGAAAAATTAACTGAAGAAAAAACTGAACTTGAGGAAAAATATTCAGAACAGAAAAATAAAAATATGGAACTCATTATTTTAAGTACTAAGCTTAAAAATCAAATTGTCAATAGTCGAGAGAGTCTAATTACTCTCTATCACATAAAACGTTCTCTGAAAGATAAAACACTTGAACAACTCTATACAGAAGTAATGTTAATTTTAAAACAATTTCTAAATTGTGAAACCGTTTCCATATATATAATGGTTGATTCTATACATATTAAAAATATTTTAAAATTTGGTAACAGTAATATGTCTTCTTTTATTTCATTAAATTCTAAAGATGGCAGCAGATTTAATGAAGTAATAAAAACAAAAGAAACAATGGAATTTCCTGTTGATTTAGATGCACAGCAGCCTGTCTATATTTCTCCTATTTTTATTAAAGATAAAATAACTGGATTTTTAAATATTGAAAAACTTAATTTCAATGTTAAAGAAAGATATTCGTTTGAATTATTTAAAATTGTAACTGAAGAATTAAAAGATGCTTTAGTGTCAATTTTTGAAAAAGTTGAAGCAGAAAAAAATGATCACTATTACATAGAAGATATGAATATTTCTAAATGGGACTATTTTAATACAATTGTTGAAGAGAATGAAAGAAGAAAAAAACTTTTTAATCATAATTATATATTATTTGAAGGAAAAAATCCTGGATATACCTCTGAAAATATTTTTAATATTCTTAAAGGTAAATTATGGGGAAATGATTATGTTACTTTCAATGAAAAATATATAAGATTTTTATTTACAATGACTGATTACAGTAAAAAAGATATGCTAAAAAATAAAATTGAGGATTATTTTAAAGAGGTAGAGTTCTATGAAATTTAAATATTTTTTCATCATTATACTTCTGGTAGCTGGAATCTTACAATTTAATAGAATCATGGATAAAGGAAAGTACTTTTCTGTAAAACAAGAATTTTCATTTAAAAAATCCTCAGCTAAAAATACTTCATTAATTTTTGAACATCCTCAAAGATATCTTATTTTTTATAATCCTTCATCTACATTATCTAAAAATATTTTATATAATTTAAGAAAAACTTTTGAATTTACAAAAGTTCAGTTTGATATTGCAGATATTACTGCTGTTCCTGACACTTCAAAATATGATTATTTTATATTTGCAACAGATGATTTTTTAGGTTTTAAAAAAATAATTTTTGAAAATATAAAAGAAAAAATTTCATCTCAAGGAGGAACTATATTTATTTTAGCCAATACAGAATACAATCCTTTTAATAAAATATCAGGAATAAGTAAAATAAATGATTTTTCTGATAATGAACATGGAGTTAATTTTAAAGAAAAAATTTTCCCAGGAATTGATTCCTTCAGTCCTGGAAATACTATGGTATCTAGTTCAGTCCTCAATGTAGAACTGGATGAAAAAGTTAATATTCTTGCTGAAACAAATAATAATTTACCTCTTATATGGGAAAATGATTTTGGAAATGGAAAAATAATTTATACAAATTCAAATTTTTTTGAAGCTAATATAGTCAGAGGGGTAATGAACCAAATTATTTCTTATGGAAGTGATTGGTATATCAATCCTATTTTAAATAGTAAATTAATACATATTGATGATTTCCCATCTCCTGTTCCAAGGTATGAAAATGAAATTATCAGAAAAAGTTATGGAATGGATACTGGTGATTTTTTTAATAAAATTTGGTGGAAAGATATGGTGGCTCTTGCTGAGAGAAGAAATCTTATTTACTCAGGTTTCATAATAATAGATTACAATAATAATGTTCATAGTTCTGATATGAAAGAAATTCCTAAAATTACTCTATTGGATCTTGATAAAAGAGCCAGAGAGCTTCTTCTTAATCAGGGAGAATTAGGAATTCATGGATATAACCATGATCCTTTGGTCTTTGAAGGAGATACAGATTTCAAGGCCTTAAATTATGTCCCTTGGGAAAATGACTCAGATATAGCAGCTGGACTTAAAAATGTTTCCCTTACAGTTGAAGAACTTTTAGGTAAAAATGTAAAATTATATTCATATGTTCCACCAAGCAATATTTTAAAAAATAGAGGAAAAGAAATTCTTTTGAAATCTTTTCCAAATTTAAAAACTATATCTTCATTATTTTATGGAGATGAGGAAAAAGGAGCTTTTATTACAGAAATTGGAAAAGATGATGAATTCCCTTCTATTTATACAATGCCGCGTTTTTCTTCTGGTTTTTTTTATGATAAGGATGATTTATGGGGAATATTTAATGCAATTGCAATTTATGGTTATATGTCTCACTTTGTCCATCCTGATGATATTATTTCTGATGACAGAGGATTTGGAAAAGACTGGAGCCAACTTTATAAAGAATTCGAAGCTATGATATTAGAAGTTGAAAAAAGATTTCCCTATTTTGAACCTTCTACTAATTCAGGGCTCACTCAAAAATATATAAATATGGAGGATATAAAAATATATTCAGAACAAGACAATAATACTCTTAAAATAGGAATAGATAATTTCAGAAAACCTTTTTCTGCTCTTGTAAGGATAAGAAATAATGATATAAAATCAATTTCTTCAGGTGAATATAGACTTGTTAATAGATATAAAAATAATAATATTTATCTCATAAAATTTATAAATCAAGATACTATTATTAAATTAGCTAAAAAAACAGGAGAAAAAAAATGAAAAATAAAACAGTAAATCTTTTAATATTAATTTTCTTTTTTAGCCTTGAGATCATTAACTTCTATTACAATTATACTTCAAGTATCTATATAAACTTAAGAAGTACATTTTGGTTGATGCATTTTTCTATATCACTTATTTATATATTTAATTCTTATTTTATCTTTAAAATGGATATTGGATATTATGATGTGTTTATAATATTTTTTCCTGGACTTGGCTTTTTTATAATGGTACTTGACAAGTTATTTGATATGAAAAAAGATATTGAAAATAATATTGAAGAATCATACAGTTTAGAGATGTATAAAAGGGAAAAGCAAGAGGAGGAGTTTATTAATTTTTATATAGACATAAATACAGTTGGAGCATATGATTCACTCTTTATCAAAAATTCTGAAGAAAAGAAAAAATTTCTTTTTGAATTTAATCCACCAAACATAAGTTTTAAAGTAGAAATACTTCAAAAAGCTTTATTAGATGATGATATAGATGTTATTCATTATGCAGCTACTGAATTAAACAAAATTGATGTGCGGCTTCAAGAAGATATAAAAAGAGCTGAAAAAAATGAAAATCTTTATGAAATATATACTGCTTATCAAAAATACATAAATTCAGGGCTCTTATTTGAATCTATTTTAGAATTCTATCAGAAAAAGACTCTTTCTATTCTTCTCAAATTAGTAAAAAAAGATAAAAAATATGAGTATGAACTCTTGGAATTATATAATAAAATAGATGAAAAACTTAAATATGAAGAACTATTAAACAAACTTTTAATTGATAATGCTTCAAAAACTCTTGTAGAAAAATTAATGCAATTTTTATACAATGAAAATAGATTTAGAGATATGTTAGCTGTTCATAACAAATATAAAGAATTTGATATAAAGCTTCCTGCTCTCTTTAACAATTTTGAAAAATCATTCTAGAAAGGAAATAAAAATGTCTGTTATATGTATAATATGCGAGGGAGCCTACCCTTATGTTGTAGGTGGCGTTTCTTCTTGGGTACATGAACTTATCACTTCAAACCCTGAGCATAAGTTTAAACTGCTCTGTATAATACCAAATCAGGAATTTGCAGTACAAAAATATAAGCTTCCAAATAATCTCATAGAAATACAAAATATTTTGCTTGATCCTTATTTAGGATTTTCTATGATTCAGGTTTTCAAAAATAATTACTTTCCTAATGAAGATAAGAAAAAAAGTATTGCTGAACTTTTTCATTTTACTACTGAAAAGTCTCAAGAAAGAATATCGCAAATTGAAAAAGTTTTTAATTCAAATATAGGAAAACCTTTAGAAGTTATTTTAGGTAAAAATTACTGGGAAGTATTAATAGAAAATTACAACAGCAAATATCCAGATAATAATTTTAATATTTATTATTGGACTTATAGAAATATTATTCTTAATCTGATTCAGATAGGTCAGGCAAAAATACCTGAAGCTGATATCTATCACTCTGTTTCTACTGGATATGCAGGATATCTTGGTGCATTGGCAGTGCATAGAAAAATGGGCAAACTTATTCTTACTGAACATGGAATATATCCAAGAGAAAGAGAAGAAGAAGTGCTGGCGGCTGATTGGATAGATAAAAATTTTAAAAGTATATGGATAGAATATTTTTATTATCTTTCAAAACTTACTTATCAATATTGCGATTTAATTATATCTTTATTTAAATACAATAGTGAAGTACAAATTGAAAATGGTGCTTCTTCTGAAAAATGTGTAGTTATTCCTAATGGAATTGATGAAAAATTATATTCTGCTATACCTAAATATAAAAAAGAGGGGTTCAATGTAGGTTCTGTTTTAAGAATAGTTCCTATAAAAGATGTAAAAATGATGATAAAAGGGTTTAAAATAGCTTCTGAAAAAATTCCAGAGGCTAAACTCTGGCTTGTTGGTCCTTATGAAGAAGATATAGAATACTTTGAAGAATGTAAGGAACTGGTTAAAGATTTTGTCCTTTCTGATAAAGTAATTTTTACAGGAAGGGTGGATGTAAAAGAATATTATAGTTTTCTTGATTTACTTCTTCTTACTTCTATTTCAGAAGGTCAACCCCTTAGCATACTTGAAGGATTAGCTTCTGGCATTCCTTTTATTGCTACTGATGTAGGGAACTGCAGAGAAATACTTAATGGCTGGACAGATGTAGGGAAGGCTGGAGTTATTATTCCACCTACTTCGTATACTGATCTTGGAAAAGAATTAATAAAGTTATACCAAAATAAAAATAGATTAAAAGAATATGCTGAAAATGGAAAAATAATAGTAAAAAAATACTATACAAAAGATTTTTATATCAATAGATATAAAGAAATATATAAAAAATTAGGTGAATAAAAATGGCAGGAATAGGTTTTGAATTAAGGAAATTATTTTCTGAAAAAGATAAAGCTTTTGGAGATGTTAAAGCTATAGCATACTCTTCAATTGTTAGTGTAGGTCCTTGGATAATTACCAGTATAAGTTTGAATATAATAGTTTTTTTAGCTGGAACTGTAGGAATTGAAAGAGCCAATAGAGTAACATATACCAGTACCATTCTGTATGCTTTTATTTTTTCACAGCTCCTCACAGGTCCCTTTCAATATCTTATAACAAGATATATATCAGACTGTGTATTTTCTAAAAAAATATATAAAATAAGAGGAGCATATATAGGAGTAGTAAAATTAATAATCATCCTTGGATTTTTTATGAGTTATTTCTTTATAAAAAATGGTGATTTTTCTGGAAATTATAAAGCTTCCTTTGTTGTATTATTTATTACTATGAGTCTTTCATGGGTTACTATGATATTTATATCGCTCTTAAAAAATTATAATTTTATGATAAAAAGTTTCTTTTTAGGAAATACAATATCTGTTGTTTCCGCATATATTTTTCTAAAATATCCAGTTTCATTTTTAAATGAGCCTCCCATTTTTTGGATGCTGTTTTCTTATACATTAGGAATATTTTTAAATTTTTTATTTACCTCTCTTTATCTTCTTAAAATATTTAAGGGAGAAAATAAAGGAGATTTTGAATTTTTAACATATTTAAGAGGGTATTTCAGTTTGTTTCTTGTAGGGCTTTTTTATGCTTTTGCAGTCTGGTCTCATATAATAATTAACTGGTTTCTTGGTGATTCATATTTTGTAGGAAACGTTTTTTTGATTTCTCCATTATATGAAGTAGCTGTATTTTATGCTTTTTGTACTTCTATCCCAAGTATGATATATTTTATGATATTTTTGGAAACAAAATTTCTTCCAGTATATAAAAACTATTATAAAAATATTTTTTTCACTGGAACTTATGGAGAGGTAAATATTGCTTTAAAAAAAATGTATGATACTTTAAATAAAGAAATTCTTTATTGTATAGAGTTACAATTTATTATTTCTCTTACTTTTATTCTCGTTTCTAATGTGATATTTGATTATTTAAGATTGGACCTTTATCTTTTAGATATTTTTAGGTTAACCATCCTTTCTGCCTACTGTGCAGTATTTATATCAATTTTCATAACTATATTTCTTTATTTTGATTCAAGAGAATATGCTGTACTTACTGCATTTATTTTCTTTCTTACTGGAGTAATATTTTCTTATATCTTTGGAAAACTCGGGAAAGAATATATTGGCCTTGGTTTCTTTACTTCATCATTTATTACTTTTGGAATTGCAAATATATTTAATAAAAAAATATTCGATAATTTAAATTATATTACAATGTTTAAAAGAAATTTTAACCTAAAAATAGGGTCTCCTCTTTTAAGTTTAATTGATAAACTTATGGAGAGAAAAATATACATTGCAGTTGTATTTATCCTTATTATTTTATTAAGTGGGTGCAGCAGTTATGATAAAAATGGGTTTAATAGTATTACTAAAAGAAACTGGCATTCAATGAGTAATTATAGCCCTGCTGGATTTAATTTCTATGGATTCGACAGTAATGGTTTAGACAGCAGAGGTTTTAATATTGCAGGTTGGAATGAATCCACAGATACTCCCTATGATTCTGGAGGGTTTGATATAAAAAACATTCATAAAGATACTGGCAAGGAATTTGATGAAAGAGGGTTTGATTTTAAAAAATATAATGTTTTAACTCATTCTCTTTATGATAAAAATGGATTTGATTATGAAGGAATACATAAAATAACTAAGAAAGAATTTGATTCTGATGGCTGGAATTACTATGGGCTTAATGAAAAAACAAATGATTATTATAATGAAAAAGGATTTGACCAAGAAGGTTATGATAGAGATGGATTTAATATAAGGGGATATACAAGAGAAAACATTGATAGAAGAGGATTCAATAAAAATAAATGGAATGTTGAAACAAACAGCAAATATGATTCTTCAGGTTTTGATATAAATGGTATCCATAAAAATACTGGGAAAAAATTCGATGAAAGAGGGTTTGATTTTAAAAAATATAATGTTTTAACTCATTCTCCTTATGATAAAAATGGATTTGATTATGAAGGAATACATAAAATAACTAAAAAAGAATTTGACTCTGATGGTTGGAACTATTATGGGCTTAATAAAAAAACAAATGATTACTATGATGAAAAGGGATACACATATGATGGGCTGGACAGAGATGGATATACTAAATATAACAGACCTTCTGAAATGGGAGAAGTTCCATTAAAAGATAAAAACAATGATGGAATAGATAGAAGCTGGATGGATAAAGACGGATTTAATAAAGACGGAATATATATAGGAGGATATTAATGTTAAAAAAAATATATTTAGGATTATTTATTATCTCCTCCTTTGCTTTTTCAGAAGATATAGATGATTTATACAACAGTGGCCTTGTCAAATATAAAGGAATTGATGTCTTGAACTTTTATATTCCTGTTGAAGAAAAAAATAGATTTTATACCTCTATTGATTATGAAATTAAGAATGATAAAAATATTTATCAATGGAAAATGGCTGAAGGATATCTTGAAATAAATAATTTATGGGATTTTGAATATAATATAGAAAAAGAATTTCACAAACAAAAAAAAGATGAAAGGAAAAAATATGATGGCTGGGATAATAAATTCACTTTTGTTAAAACTCTAAAAATTGCTGATATAGCTGAAAAAGAATGGAACAATAGTCTTATATTGGGTTTAGAGCAAAGCCAGATTGATGATAAAGGATTTGAAGTAGAAAGATATAAACTATTTGCTGGATATCGAATGAGAACCTCTTTGAATATTGGAAAAGGTGGTACTTATTTTGGTTTTGATTTCATTGGAAAGAAAGTATTGAGCAAAGAAAAAGATGGATGGTCTGTTGAATTCAATATCATAAGTTCAACCAATATGGGATACGGTTTTCAATTATTCAATACAGTATATAATGAATTTCTTTACTATGATAATTATGAAGGTACCTATAGATTTGGTCTTGAAAGTTTTCTTAGATGGACTTATGAGCTGAATAATAATTGGGCATTCTCCATTGATACTGGAATAGATACAGACAAATACTTTAAAAATACTACTGATGATTATAATCTTGAATTGTATATATATCCTCATTTTCTTTTCAGTTATAACCTTAATCCGGAATTAAGAATAATAGGGGAAATAGGACTTCCATCATATAAATTCACAAGAGATAAGGCTGCAGATTATAAAAATTTTAAGGATCAGATATATTTTTATTCAAAAATTGGAATTGAATATATTTTCTAATAGGAGATAACAATGGTAAAAAATATAGTATCTTTATTCTTATTATTTTTTTCTTTTACATCTCTAACTTTAGCCAATGAAGATTATAGAGAAAAAATGAAAGAACTTATAAAAGAAATAAGATTAAATACAAATAAAGAAAAAATAATCATAACTCAAAATGGAAGTGAAATTTACTTCAAAAATAATAAACTTGATTTAGAGTTTCTCAGCTATGTAAATGGTGCATCTCAAGAATCACTTTTTTATGGTGAGGAAGGAAAGCTTGGTAAAAAAACTTCAAGTCAGGAAAAAAATTCTCTTTTAAAAAACCTTACACAAATCAGAGATTATGAAAAAATAGTTTTTGATATAAACTATTCCAAAAATAAAACAAACAGAAAAGATATTGAAAAAGAAAATAAAAAATATGATTTTATTGGAGAAGAAATTCCAAGTTTTGCAGCAGATACTTTTAATATTCCAATGAAAGGATTCAATAAAAAGGAGATTTCCTCATTAAATGAGGCAGAAAATTTTCTTTATCTCCTTAATCCTCATAAATTCAAAGATATTAATGAATATTTTAAAGTACTTTCTAATACTGATTATGATATTCTTATAATAGAGCCATCTCTTAATGGTACATTTTTTACTAAAGAACAAATAGAAAAATTAAAATATAAATCTACAGGAGAAAAGAGAATTATAATAGCATATTTTAGTATTGGTGAAGCAGAAGATTATAGAAGCTACTGGAAAAATGAATGGAATAAAAAACTTCCCTTCTGGATAGAAGGTGAAAATAAAAACTGGAAAGGAAATTTTATTGTTAGATACTGGACTGATGAATGGAAAAAAATAATCAAAGATTATCAAGAAAATCTTGATTCTATAAATGTTGATGGATATTATCTTGATACAATAGATACTTTTTATTATTTTGAAAATAGAGAAGATTAAAATATAAAAGGCTGATATAAAAATCAGCCTTTTTAATTTATTTTATGCAAATACCATTTCTGTTAAATCCATAGGATCAACTATTTTCCCTGCTTTATATACACGCATATTTCCAGAAGCTATTTCATCTATAAGTATAACTTCTCCATCTTTATCTATTCCAAACTCAAATTTAATATCATAAAGATCAAGTCCTTTTTCAGCTAAAGTATCTCTTACTATTGTAGAAATCAATTGTGTTCTTTCTTTCATTGAATCATACTGCTCAGGAGTCATTACATTAAGAACTACTAATCCATCTTTAGTTACAAGAGGATCTCCTAAAGCATCATTTTTAAATGTAGTTTCTACATAAGCAGGTAAATCTCCACCTTCTGTTACATATTCATTATAACGACGATAGAAACTTCCTACAGCTTTAAAACGGCATATTACTTCAAGTCCTTTTCCAAAAGGTCTTGCTGGTACTACCTCCATAGTTCCTTTTTCTACATCAGCAGATATATAATGAGTTTTTACTCCTGCCTTATTTAATATTTCAAAAAAATGAACAGACATCTTCAAGTTAGCTTTTCCTATTCCTTCTATTTTTAATCCTACTGAGTTTTCCCCTGGATCAAATACTCCATCTTTTCCTGTACAGTCATCTTTGAATTCAAGCAAGAAATTTCCATTTTCTAATTTGTAGACATCTTTAGTCTTTCCTTGATAAACTTTTTCCATTTGATTCCTCCATCTTATAAATTAATAAATTTTGAGTTTAGTAGTATATATAGATAATAATATTCTGTAAGATAAGTATAGTATATTTCTAAAAAAAATTAAAGTATTTTTTTATATTTCTTTAAAAAAACAGTTTTTTTTTATTATGAAATTATTATAAAAGAGACTGATATCCTAATCAGTCTCTAATGTAAGTTTTATTTAATTGTTATTTTGCATTAGCAGCATTTTTACCAGCAATTCTACCAAAAACAATAATGTCAGCTATGGCATTTCCACCAAGTCTATTAGCACCATGTATTCCACCAGTAACTTCTCCAGCTGCAAACAATCCTGGAACAACTTTTCCATCTTTTCCTATTACCTCTGCATTTTCATTTATTTTTACTCCACCCATAGTATGATGTAATGCAGGGAAACGTAATGTTGCATAGAAAGGTCCTTTATCTATTTTATTTTCCCATATATCTCTTCCAAATTCATCTGATTTTTTATCAACAGATTCATTAAATTTTTTTACAGTTGCAATTAGTGCATCTGCTGGAACATTTATTTTTTTAGCTAATTCTTCAAGTGTTGCAGCTTCAACCACTGTATTTTTTCTAATAAGCTCATCTAAATCCTCAGCAGAAGTAGTTTTTCTATCTGAAGGTATTATTTTAGAATCGTTTATCATATAATATTGGCCATCTTTTTGAGCAAATGTAGCCAAACTTATTTCATCTCTTCTTCCATCTTCTCTTACATAACGATTTCCATCTTTATTTACAAAGATAACATTTTCTACATTGATAGTAGGTCCAAATCTGTCAGCTGGCATTGGAAGCAATTGAATATGCTTCATATCTATAACATCAGCCCCAGCATCCAAAGCCATTTTAATAACCTCTCCAGTTGCTCCTGGATGATTTGTATTTTCTATTCCAGCAGGAAGTTTATCTTTTGTATAAACACCATCAGATAGGAATTCACGAACCATTTCACTGTTAGCAGCATATCCACCACTTGCCAGAATTATTCCTTTTTTTCCAACAAATTCTACTTCTTTTCCATCCGCTCCCACAGCAGTTACTCCAGTTACTCTTCCATTTTTATTTATAATTCCTGTAACTTTAGTATTTGTATATATTTTTCCTCCATGTTGTAAAAATGCTTTCTCAAGAGTATTTATATATCCTGTTCCTAATGGATCAGTTGCCTGATTAGTCCTTGGCCACATTGAACCTACAACTGAACCTATTTTTTCATTCCATTTCATTCCTAATCCCTCAAGCCAGTCTACTCCGTCCATAGCATTTTCTACAAGAGTTTTAACTAATTTTTGATTAGCAACTTTATTTCCACCCTCATAAGTTTGAGTAAAATGTTTATCAATTGAATCTTCTATTCCTTGTGCTTTTTGTTTTTTAGGATTAACAGCATTATAAGCTCCCCCAGCACGAACAGTATTTCCACCTATTATTGGCATTTTCTCAAGTATGATAACTGATTTAGCACCATTTTCATAAGCAGATACTCCAGCAGCAAGTCCAGCTCCTCCTGCTCCAACTACTATTACTTCTGCTTCTTTATCCAATATTACATTTTCTAAAGCTTTTTTTGCTACTGGTTTGGATATAGCAGCTATAGATACTCCAGAAAATTTTAATGCTTCTTTTGTTGCTTCTATTATAGCCTTACTTGATTTCGAAGCTCCTGCTACATAGTCTACAGCAATACTCTGATTAGCTACAATCTCTTTTGGAAGGCTCTCAATCGCATGATCACTTATTCCTTTGCTTTCTTTATGCTCTACAATAACTACACTTTCAATTTTATCTTTTGATGTAGTTACTTCCACTTTTACAGGCCCTCCATATCCTTCAGAACTTCCTAAATACTTTCCAGGTTTAAAAACAGCTTCTGCTGAAAATATTGTAAAACTTAATATCAGAAATAAAGAAAACATTGAACCAAAAAAACTTTTTTTCCCCATCATTTACCTCCTTTTTTTTATAGTTAACCCTTATTACTAACCTATATACCTCATCTTTTCATTCTTGTCAATATCAAATACTAATTCTTAATTGCATAAACTTTATTTTTTCTATGTCTTCTTTTTTTATTTTTAGTAATTATTACCTTTAAATCAAATTTATATTGCGTTTATTTAAATAAAGTTATATAATTGGATAAAAATAATATTGTTTTATTATTTATATCTATATTTCATAAAACATCTTTATTTAATTAGCACTCTTTCATTAAATTTCAAGGGGAGATTCAATGCAAAAAATTTTTATAAAATATTTATCATTAGTTATGGCTGCAGCTATAATTTCTATGATAACTGTAAGTTATATTCTGCAAAATCACAATGCACAAAATAGAATGAAAGAAAATTCGATTTTAAAATTAAATCAAATAGCTCTTACCATAGAAAATAATAAAAAATCATTAACAGAATTAAATGAAATGTTAGATAATGATTATATCACTAAGGCAAAAACATTTGCTTACATAATAGAAAAAAATCCTAAAATTTTACAAAATTTAAAAGAATTACAAAATATTAAGGAGCTACTTTCTGTTGATGAATTACATGTTATTAATAAGGATGGAATCTTAGAATACAGTACTATGGTTTCTTATATCGGTTTGAATTTTAAAAGTACAAAACAAACAGAAGAATTTTTAAAACTTCTAGATAATTCATCTATTGCTTTTGCACAAGAAATACAACCTAATGGAATTGAAAAAAAACTTTTTAAATATGTTGGAGTAGGAAGAAAAGATGCCCCTGGTTTTGTTCAGGTTGGTATTTCTCCCAAACGTCAATTAGAAGCAATGAAACAAAACGAGCTTCAATATATATTTGCTCATCTTCCAGTTGAAATAGAAAGTTCTCTATTTGCAGTTGATGCAAAAACTAATGTAATTGTTGCTCACTCAGAAGAAAAATACCTAGGAAATACTATGTTTAATCTTGGATTTCCTGTCGATTATACTAGAACATTAGAAAAAGGATGTTTTTTTACAATAGAAGGAAATATAAAAAAATATTATTTTATAAAACAATATGATAATCTTCTGCTTGGAATTGGACAAAAAGAAAGTGCTCTTTATCGTGAACGTTTTAAGCAAATTTCTATTGTTATTATATTCTTTACTTTTATTTTCTTTATAGTAATATTTATGATTAATCTTTTACTTAAAACCCAAATTATAAATGGTATTAACAAAATTATCTTTTCTCTTGAAAAAATAACAGCTGGAAATCTCAATACTAAAGTTAATGTTGAAGGAAATAGAGAATTTAAAAAATTAAGTTCTGAAATAAATAAAATGGTAAATAGAATCTTAGAAGCTAATACTAAGGTTATTAACATTTTAAACTCTGTTGATTTTCCTATTGGAGTTTTTGAATATAAAAAAAATTTCTCTAATGAACTTTTTATGACTGAAAAGCTTCCAAGTATTCTTTCCCTTTCAAAAGAGGAGATACAAAATTTTAATTCTGATAAAAGAATTTTTTTGAAAAAAATAAATTCATTAATGGAAAAACCTTGTGAAGGAAATCATATTTATTTAATTGATTCAAATCCTGAAAAATGGGTAAGAATAAATATAATTCTCAATTCTGACAGTATATTTGGAATTGTTTCTGATGTTACAGAAGAAATGCTTGATAAAAGAAAAATACAGTATGAAAGAGATCATGATCCACTTACAAAATTAATGAATCATAAATGTTTTTCTGAGATAGTAAAAAATATAATTAAAAATAAGTCATTAACAATGGCTGCTATGTTAATGATAGATTTAGACAATTTTAAAGATATCAATGACACTTATGGACATGACTATGGTGATATATATTTAAAGGAAACTGCATATTTTTTATCAAAGCTTTGTGAAAAAAAAGGAATTGTGGCCAGACGTTCAGGAGATGAATTCTGTATATTTCTCTATAAAATTTCTAATAAAAATGAAGTTAAAAAAATACTTGAAAATTTTTATATTTATCTCAGAAAGAATAAAGTTTATTTTCCTGATGGCAGCAGCGGAATTATCTCTATGTCAATAGGTCTTTCTTGGTATAATGAAAATTCTACTTTTGAAAGTATGTTAAGTGAAGCTGATGAAGCTTTATATATTTCTAAAAAAGATAATAAAGGTTATTTTGAAGAAAAAAAATAATATTAACAAAAAAATGGTCTTGAAGATACAAGACCATTTTAATTTATTGCTTAATTATTTAGTATAATCGTAGAATCCTTTACCTGTTTTTTGACCAAGTTTTCCACCTCTTACCATTTTTCTTAATAATGGATGAGGTCTGTATTTAGAATCACCAGTTTCAGATTGAAGAACTTCCATAATAGCAAGACATACATCTAGTCCTATTAAATCTCCTAGAGCTAGAGGTCCCATTGGATGATTAGCTCCTAGTTTCATAGCAGCATCAATTCCTTCTACAGAAGCAACACCATCAGCATAGATTCCAACAGCTTCATTTATCATAGGAATCAGTACTCTATTTACTACGAATCCTGCAGCTTCTTCTACTTGAACTGGAGTTTTTCCAATTTCTTCAGATATAGCTTTTACTTTTTCTACCATTTCAGCTGGTGTATTTAGTCCTGCAATAACTTCAACAAGTTTCATTACTGGAGCCGGATTAAAGAAGTGCATTCCTATAACTGGTCTGTCTAATCCTGCACCAATTTCTGTTATTGATAGAGAAGAAGTATTTGTAGCAAACATAGCATCTGCTTTACAAATAGTTTGTAATTCTTTAAAAGTTTGTTTTTTAATAGCCATATTTTCAATTGCAGCTTCAATTATTAAGTCACAATCTCCACAGATTTCTTTTGTTCCAGTAGTTATTTTAGCTAAAATAGCGTCTGCTGCTGCTTGTTCCATTTTTCCTTTAGCTATTCTTTTTTCAAATCCTTTAGCTAATTTAGCTTTTCCTTTTGCTGCAAATTCTTCATTAATGTCACAAAGAACTACTGAATACCCTTCAGTTTGTGCAAAAGCTTGTGCAATACCTGATCCCATTGTTCCTGCTCCGATTATTCCTACTTTCATAATTACATCCTCCTAAAATTGATTATATTTTAATTCAATTAAATTATGTATAGAGATACTCTATAATTGAAAATTAAAGACTTTAATTATTTATTTTTGAATCCTTCTACTTTTCTTTTTTCTAAGAATGCCAACATTCCTTCTTTTTGATCTTCACTCTCAAAACAGCTTCCAAATAATTTTTCTTCAATAACTATTGCTTTATCCATATCTACATCCAATCCTTCATTTATAGCTTTTTTACAAGCACGAACTGCGATTGGAGCATTTTTAGCTATTTTTCCAGCTAATTTTTTAGCTGCTGGCATCAATTCTTCTAAAGGATATACAGCATTTACTAACCCAATTCTTAGAGCTTCATCAGCTTTTACATTAGTTGCAGCATATATCATTTCTTTAGCTTTTCCTACACCTATAATACGGGCAAGTCTTTGAGTTCCACCAAATCCTGGAGTTATTCCTAATCCTACTTCTGGTTGTCCAAATAATGCATTATCAGAACAAATTCTGATATCACAGCTCATAGATATTTCACATCCTCCACCAAGTGCAAATCCATTTATAGCAGCTATAACTGGAATAGGGAAAGTTTCTAGTTTTCTGAAAACATCATTTCCTATTTTTCCAAAAGCTTCTCCTTCAGCCTTAGTTAAAGTACTCATTTCTCCAATATCAGCACCAGCAACAAATGATTTTTCTCCAGAACCTGTAAGGATAAGAGCTCTAGTAGTTTCTAAATTTACTCCATCCAAGCAAGCATCTAGCTCTTTTAAAACTTCACTATTAAGTGCATTTAAAGCTTTTGGACGATTGATAGTTATGATTCCTACAAATCCATCTTGTTCATATGTAATATAATTCATTAAACAAACCTCCCATAATTTCATTAAATTAGGATAAGAGCATAACTATGCCCTTATCCATTATATTTAAAATTGAATGTTGTATTTTTATTTAAACTAGTCTCTCTTAACTATAGTAGAACATCCCATTCCACCACCGATACAAAGTGTTGCTAGACCAGTTTTTGCATCACGTTTAGCCATTTCATGAAGAAGTGTTACAAGAATACGGCATCCTGAAGCTCCTACTGGATGTCCTAAAGCAATAGCTCCTCCATTTACATTTAATTTAGCTGTATCAAATCCAAGATCATGTCCTACTGCAAGTGATTGAGCTGCGAAAGCTTCATTAGCTTCGATTAGATCGAAATCATTTATTGTCATTCCAGTTTTTGCCAATACTTTTTTAGTAGAAGCTACTGGTCCAATTCCCATAATTTTTGGATCTACTCCTCCAAGAGCTCCAGCTACCCAAGTAGCCATTGGAGTAACTCCAAGTTCTTTAGCTTTTTCTTCACTCATTACAACTATGGCTGCTGCACCATCATTAATACTTGAAGCATTAGCTGCTGTTACCATTCCATCTTTTTTAAACGCTGGTTTTAGTTTAGCAATTCCTTCAGCTGTAGTACCAGCTCTTGGTCCTTCATCTTTTGAAACTACAACATCACCTTTTTTACCTTTTATAACTACTGGAACTATTTCAGCCTCGAATCTTCCTTCTTCTTGAGCTTTTACAGCTTTTTGCTGACTTGCAGCTGCAAATTCATCCAATTGTTCTCTTGTTAGCCCCCATTGATCACAAATATTTTCTGCTGTTACTCCCATATGATAATTATTAAATGCATCCCATAGAGCATCATTTACCATTGAGTCAATAATTTCTCCATTTCCTAAACGATATCCAAAACGAGCTTTATTTAATAAATAAGGAGCAGCTGACATATTTTCAGTTCCTCCAGCTACAACAATATCAGCTTCTCCAGCTTGAATCATTGCTGCTGCCATATTTACTGCATTTAATCCTGAACCACAAACTACATTGATTGTTACTGCAGGTGTTTCTATTGGTAACCCTGCTTTTAGAGAAGATTGACGAGCTATGTTTTGCCCTAACCCTGCTTGAATTACACATCCCATATATACATGATCTACTTTTTCAGCAGGCACTCCTGCTCTATTTAAAGCTTCTTTTATTACTAGTGCTCCTAAATCTGCTGCTGCAACTCCACTTAGTGCTCCACCCATAGATCCAATTGCTGTACGACATGCTCCTGCTAAAACTATTTTTTTTGCCATAATCTTATTCCTCCATTCATTCATCAAGTGTAAAAACTCAGATTCTGATAAAGTGAGTTTTATTGTAGCTTTAATTTAATAGTAACATAATGTTTTTTTATTTGCAATAAGAAGATATATAAAATTTATGTTATGGATTATTTTTAATGTATAATGACCAATTTTTTAACATTTTTACTGGGAAAAGAACTATTTATTTCCTCTGCAAATTATTTTTCTATTGAAATTTTAAAATTTTTCTATCTAAAATCAATCATTTACTTCAAAAATTTAATTTTAATAATTTTTTAACCATTTATATCTATAAATTATATTATAATATGTTTTTTTAAATATTTTTTCGATTAATTTTTAATCATTTATTCTTTTATTTTGCTTCTTCTATGATATCTGCTTTATAGAGAATATGATTACCATTAGCGTTAAATATAAATCCATCTACTTTCTTATTCATTCCTATAATATATACTTTATAATCTAATGGGAAAAGAGGAACTTCTTCAGATAGTATAACCTGTGCTTCTGCATAATTTTTTTCTCTTTTTTCTACAGACGAAGTTGTTCTTGCTTCATCTAAAAGATGGTCAAATTCTTTATCAGAAAAAAAACTTCTATTTCCAACTGCTCCTGCTGAACTTGAATGAAGAAGAGGATAATATCCATAGTCAGCATCTCCTGTACTCACATACCACAAACCTATGAGCATATCATGCTGCCCATTTGCAGTAAACTGAAGAAATGAAGAAAGTTCAAGCACCTGTATTGAAACATCTATCCCTATCTCTTTCAAATTAGATTGAATAACTTGTGCCATCTGCATTCTTGTTGGTTCTTCATATATCCATAATTCTAATTTAAGTCCATTTTCATATCCTGCTTCTTTTAAAAGTTCTTTGGCTTTCTCTGGGTTATATGGTTTTAACTTTACATTTTTATCATATCCAAATACACTTGGAGCTAAAAGGGAAGGAGCTAACTCTGTCATACCTTCAAAAACAGCTGTAGATATATCTTCCTTATTTACTCCTAACTCTATTGCCTGCCTAACTCTTTTATCAGTTATCTTTTTTGTATTTATAGATATAAAATCTGTTCCTAAAGAAGATTTACTTACAAGTTTAAGATTATCATTTTTCAAAAGTCCTTTAACATCAGTTGAAGATATATCATATGCTATATCTATTTCTCCTGTTTCAAGAGCTATAAGCCTATTTGAATTCTCTGGAATAGTCATAAATACCAGATTTTTTATTTTAGGTTCGCCTTGAAAAAATTTATCAAAAGATTCCAATTCTACCTTTTCTCCTATTCCCCATTTTTTTATTTTATATGCTCCTGTTCCAACTATATTTATTCCTTCTTCATTAGCTGGTACTTCTTTTACCACAGCTATTGATGAATGAGCAAAATTATGAAGAAGAATTGTAGGAGCATTATTTTGAATTATTTTAAGTCTGTAATCATCTAGTACTATTAAATCCTTAATAGATTCTACAAGTACTTTAGATATAGGAATACTTAAATTTCTTTTTAAACTTGCTGCTACATCTTCAGCTTTCATTTCATTTCCATCTTGAAAAAATACACCTTTTTTCAAAGTCAGAATAATCGAATTATCTGGTAAAGTTTCATACTTTTCCACAAGTTCAGGAATTAACTCTCCCTTTTCATCAAGTGAAAAAAGATTGCTATATATCTGTTTTGTTACAGCCAGAGTAGAACTGTCTGTATGTCTATGTGGATCAAAAGAACGAGGTTTATACCCAAAAGCTACTTTCAATGTTTTTTCTGCCTTTACTGTTTCTTTTTTGTCCTCATTAAGTTCTGACTTAGTTCCATTACATGCAGGAAATAACAAAGAAAATAAAAGAATAATAATAAACTTCATAAAAAAATCCTCCTAAAATTACAAAATATTTTTATTACAATTAATATGGTTCAAATACAAAGACATCAAAAATATCTTGAAGTTTGTAAGGACTAGGAAGTTTTGCCTTTGTTTTTTCCCAAGTTTTAGAAAAAGTTTCTATATCCATTTCATTTAATTGATGGATAATATGTTTTTTATATGGAAGTTCACCCCCCATATTTTCCAATCCATGTATCATTTGACTTCTTAGTCTGGTAAAATTTTGTTCATTTATTTTAACCATACTGTAATAATCAGCCAAAAATTCTTTAGCTAAACAATATTCCATTGTAATTAATTTTCTTATAGCACTTGCTATAAAATTTAAACTTAATTTATTTGAAAAAATGCCTTTTCTCTCTCCCTCATCTTCTAAAAAAGGAAGAAATACATCTTCAAAATGATGGTCTTGTATAGATTTTGTTAATAATAATAAATTATTTAAAAAATTATACTTTTTAAATGTTCTTTTATGAAAACTATTATCTACAAGATATGAAGAACCTACATGCTTAAATAATGAATTAGTAAGGTCTTTAGAATGGCCAAAATTAAATACCCTGCTTTCATAGACAACATTATCTCTTACTCTTTCTATAAATTTTTCAGCTTTTTCTAAAAGCTCTCCCATATTATCAAGTTGGAATACAGCATCAAAAAAATTCTTTTCAAGCAGAAGTTCTCTCCTCCTTGAAAGAGGCAGTTTCATAAAACACTTCTCTAAGTTTGTTGTTTTAAGGAGATTTTTTACAAAATTTTCATCTATGTTAAAATAAACATCATCATATCTATTTACTAAACTTGTTTTACTATCCTTTATAGCACCTATTTTTTTTAGTTCTTTTGATAAAAATTCTAAATATGAAGGGGCAAATTCTTTGAATTTTTCTCTTTCATCTGAAGTTAAATCAGTATTTTCTGATAGTATTTTATCTAAATCTATAAAATCTAATACTGATATAATTCCATCTCTATTTATTCCTACTCCATTCCAAATATATGTTCTTGGAATATATTTAGAATATTTATCTACCATAAGCACTGTATATTGAGCTATTCCTCCTCCTAGAGAATGCCCAGTCAGAGAAATCTTGTCATGTGGTATTTTAAAATCTCTAATAAGTTTATAATATACTTCTACCCCTTCATAGAACTGTTGAGGTATTTTTCCAAGTCCTAGTGCAAGATCAGTTTCTATAAAATCTTTATAGGCATCTTCAAGAGGATATTTTTCACTCCCTCTAAAAGCTACTACATAACTATCTTTCTTTTTAAATACAACAGAATAAAATCCTGTATTTGTAGAAAAAGGATTTTGAGCAGTTCTATTATCTACATAATAAACTTTCCATTCATTTAAAATATCTTTAAAGTAATCCAAAAAGAATTTATCATATTTAGGTTCAATTATAATAAAAGTTCCATTAAAAATGCTTTTTGTAGTATCCTGCTGGAAAATTTCAAGAATTGTTTTTCCATATTCTGATTCATTGAAATTACAGTAGGATAGAATACTAAGCATGATATATTCTTTTGCTGTATGCATATTAACCACCTACATTTTTAAAAGTAATAATATCAAGTAAGTAACTCCCCATCCTAAAAAAGCTCCTATAACTGTTTCAAAAAGAGTATGTATTTTTCCTTCTATTCTTGAATGCATTACAAGTACCACAAGTATTAAAGAAAGAAAAAATATTTTAGGGTTATTTGTCAGAAATGTAATTATTGTAAATATAGAACTAGCAAGAGCACTGTGTCCACTCGGTATCCCTCCCCTTAAAGGAGTTCCCTTTTTAAATAAAAGTTTTAAACATATCACAATTATTATTATAATAACAAAAATAGACAATGCTGTATGCTGATATGAATTTTTAAATATATAAAAGGCACTTCTTAATTGGAAAGTTATCTTTTTTTCAAAAATTATATACCCTACAAGAAGAGCATTAAGAGCTGTAACTAATACAGCACTTGCTGCTATGTCCTTTGCTCTTTTTGCTAAAGGATGATATTCTTTTGTCACCATATCTACACAGCTTTCTATTGCTGTATTAAAAAGTTCTGCTATCCACATTAAAGTTATACTTATTATCAAAGAAAGTGTTTCATATTTTCCTAAATCCAAAAATAGTGACAATATCAAAACTATTATTGTACAAAAACAATGAAATTTCATATGCCTTTCACTTCTTATAGCTTCAAACAATCCTTCAAAAGCAACATTAAAACTTTCTGTAACACCTTGTTTTTTCCAATTTTTTTCCATAACATCACATCTCTCTTGTATAGCCAAATTGCCCAAGTATTTCTTCCTCTCTTGCACGCATCTCTTTTTTGTCCTCTTCCTCTATGTGATCATATCCCAACAAGTGAAGCAATCCATGAGTCAGCACATAATACAATTCTCTTTTAGGAGAGTGATTATATTCTGCAGCCTGTTCCTCTACTCTTTCCATAGAAATAACTATATCTCCAAGAGTATCATATGGCCCAATATCAAAATCCTCTGTTTCATGGTATGCAAAAGATATTACATCTGTAGGCTGATCTTTTCCTCTGTATTGCTTATTTATTACTTGTATCTCCTCATTTCCAGTAAAAAGCAGTGAAAGATACACAGGTCTATCACTTTCAAATTCGCTTTCAAGAGCTTCTTTAATATATTTTTTCATTTCCTCTTCATTAATAAGGTTGCTATATCCTTCTATTTCTAGTGAAATATCTACAACTAAATCCATTCTTTTCTCCTTATATCTTTAATTTTATTACTTTTGACCTGGATATTTTATTCTTACATGATGTATACTTACAAGAGATTTTATAAATGTCTGTATAATTATTTCTATCTCTTTAAATGTCAAATCTGCTTCTGAAAGCTGATTATCTTCTATTTTACTGCTTATTATCTTTCTGATCATTTCTTCCATAGCTCTTGGTGTTTTATCATCTATTGATCTGACAGCCGCCTCTATAGAATCAGCCAGCATGATAATTGCGGATTCTTTTGTTCTTGGCTTAGGTCCACTGTATCTAAATTCTTCTTTAGTTACACTTGGATCAAGACTTTTAGCTTTATTGTAAAAATATGCTAAAAATGTGGTTCCCTGATGTTCATACATTATATCTCTTATCTCTTTAGGAATTTGATACTGCTTTGCCATTTCTGCTCCATCTTTTGTATGAGATGTTATTATTAAATTACTCATAAACGGCGAAACTTTATTATGAGGATTTTCTCCATTCTGTTGATTTTCTACATAGAATTTTGGTCTTTTACATTTACCTATATCATGGTAATAAGATGCCACCCTTGTAAAAATTGCATTGGCTCCTACTGCTGCCGCTGCATTTTCAGATAGAGTTGCTACCATCATAGAGTGATGAAATGTTCCTGGTGCTTCCATAGATAATTTTTTCAGCAATGGATGAGAAAGATCTCCCAATTCTAACAATTTGAAAAGAGTTAATATATTAAATGTCTTTTCAAAATAAGGTAAAAGAGCTATTGTTATCATTCCTGAAATCAATCCAGCCAATACCATTTCTCCTGATTTTAAAGCTGCTCCAAATGTCTCCACTTGTGAAAATGCACTCAATAAAAGAAATAATGCTATTTTTAAAATAGAAAGCTGGATTCCTACAGCTATTAATCCTGCTCTTGTATTAACTTTTTTTACCAAATATGCCCCAAATGACAAAGAAGCCACATATACTACAAGGAATATGAGGTCATAATCAATAATAGGCATTAAAAACAGCATCATAAATGAAAACATAAGGGTTGCATATCTTGTATTTGTCAATAATATTAATAAAAATAATGCTGTATCAATAGGTACCAGATAAATCAAATCATTATTTATAAATCTAAATATTAAGAAAAATGCTGTTATTATCAATAAAACACTTCTATAATAACTTTTATTTAATATCTCTTTTTTAAATTTGTTAAATACTACTGTATAAAATAATGTAGCTATTATAAATAAATATGTAAGATTAGCAAGGATTATAGCTGTACTTCTTTTATATGAATAAACACCACAAGCCTCTAAAATCTTTATTCTTCTTTCATTAAGAATTTCTCCTTTTTTTCCTACTAAAGTTCCTGCTTTAATCTCTATATATTGATCATTTATCTGTGAAACTTTCTCTTGAAGAGATCTCTTAGTTTTTTCTTCATCATAAATATAATTTGGACTTGCAAATGTTTCAACTACTTGTTTTCTTAATTCTGGAAGTTTTTTCACTTTCTCATCATAGGGAGAATTATATTTAATAATTGATTTTTCCTGTACAATCCCATTTTCATAAAGAGCTTCCAGAAAACTTCTTGTTTCCTTTTGTAATTTTTTTATCTCATTTACATCTAAATGGAGAATTTCTTGTATCATACTTTCTGATATTTTTCTTCCAGTATTTTTTTCCAAACTTTTAAAATCTATTTCATTATGATCTTTTTCTTTCATAGAATAAATATCATTAAAAAAATCATCAAAAGTTTCAAGGTATATTCTTCCTGCATCAGCAGAATAAATGTATTCTTTTCCTGATTTTAATATCATTTCTTCTATTATTTTTTCTTTTGCACTTTGATCTCTGAAAACTATAGTTTTAGGAGCATATATATCTGAAATTACCACATCTCCTACTTTATAGTTGTTATTACGTGACAATAAGGATATCTTTGAACTAAAAGCAATAACAAACATCACAAGAATAAAATACAGAATTTTCTCTCTCAAACTATATGAACTCGAATATATTTCTGCATCATTTCTATCGCTTTTTTTTATTTCAAACATAAATTTTAAGCCAAATAAATTAAATTTCTTCATTGTAACCACCTTTGATGTCAGCTTCCATATCTTTTAATACAGCTGATTTCCCCACAATTCTAATATTTTTAGTTGGAATAGATTCCATAAAATATTTTCCATATCTTTTATTAATAACTCTATTATCCAATATAGTAACAGTTCCATGATCTGTTTTACTTCTTATTAATCTTCCTATTCCTTGTTTAAATTTTATTACAGCTTCTGGTATTTGATATTCTATAAATGAATTTTTCCCCTGAGCTGTTATATTTTCTATTATAGCCTCAGTAACAGGATCACTTGGAACTTTAAAAGGAAGTTTTACTATTATTACAGAACTTAATTGTTTTCCTTTTATGTCTACTCCCTCCCAAAAAGAGTCTGTTCCAAAAAGAACAGGATTTCTTCCATTCACATACATATTTACTAAATGAGTTCTTGGTGCCATTCCATGAATAAAAAGTTCTATTCCACTGGCTTCCAAATCATCTCTTAATAAATAATAAACATAATTCAATGCTGAGTATGAAGTAAATAAAACAAAAGTTTTTCCTTTAGATTTTATTAACAAAGCTTTCAAAAATTCTGAAATCTCATCTACAAAATCCCTGTCAGATGGATTAGGAATATCATCTGGAATATATACTTTCATCTGCTTATCATAGTCAAACGGAGAATGTATAACTTTATCCAATGTATCTTCTTCCAAACCTATAGATTCTTTAAAATACGAAAAATCACTTCCAATAGCAATAGTAGCAGATGTAAATATTATCTGCTTTAAATTGATATAAAGATTTTTTTGAAGTTCATTATCTATTTTAAGAGGTGTAGCTACAAGCTTAGAATTACTTTTCCTACTGTTTACTTCTATCCAGTAGATAAATTCTTCATCATCAAAATCATTTATAAATCTAAAATTATTAAAAAAGTTTTCCAGCCTGTCTGTATATTTTATAAAATCATTTATAGTTCCAAGTTCATCTTCTTCATCTCTTATTTCTTTTATTAAACTTCTTACTTTTCTCATATATGAATTATACTCAGAAGTAAACTTTTCTCTAAAATCAATAAGACTGCTGAGAAAAGGAGAGTGTTCCATTTCTTCTTTTTTAGCTCTAAATGTAAATGTTCCCATTTGCCCTTTTGAAAATACTTCTATTATATGGTTAAAATACTCTCTTCCCTCTAAAAATAAAGATTTATGTTTTATTTTTATCTCTTTGATTTCTTTTTCTAAAATACTTCTGCTGTCTAGAGATGTACTTTTTATATAATTCAATAATATATCCAGACTTCCTGTATTTTTTTTCTTTCCTTCTGTTGCAAATATTTGATTCATTATTTTTGTAAAACTATATTTTGAAGCTTCATAAGAAAAATAATCTCTTGCAACTTTTTCTATATTATGTGCCTCATCAAATACTACTAATCCATATTCTGGAAGTATTGAATATTCTGTATTAAATCCTATTTCTTTTCTAATAGCTAAATCAGAAAAATACATATGATGATTTGTTATAAGTATATCTGCATTTTTCTTTTCTTCACGAGATTTTAAGAAAAAACATTCTCCTTTATATGGACACTTTGCTCCTGCACAAATATCTGTTTCACTTTGAAATAATTCCCATACACTGTTATCTACTTCAAAAGGAAGTTCAGATTTATCCCCTTTTTCAGTTTTTTTCCCCCAGATTATTATTTCTTTAAACTGAGTTTTTTGTGAATTTGAAAATTCTTCAAAATTTACATTTTCTCCCAAAGCAAGATTAAAATATTTTCTATTACAGAGATAATTTCCTCGCCCTTTTACAAGAATATATCTAAAATCACCTTGTACTACTTTTTTTGCTATTGGGATATCTTTGTTTAAAAGCTGCTCTTGAAGATTTATTGTATTAGTTGAAATCACTACCCTCTTTTTATTTTTAATAGCCCATTCTACACTTGGTATAAGGTAAGCTAAAGTTTTTCCTGTTCCTGTTCCAGCCTCAACTATCACTTTTTTTTCATTATTCAATCCATTTTCTATATGTTTTGCCATATGCAGCTGTTCATCTCTATATTCAAACCCTTTAAAAGTTTGAGATAGCAACCCTGTTTTTTCAAAATATGGTGTTATATCTATTTTAACATTACTATCAGAAAAAAGTTCTACAATTACATAGATATCTGTCAGTCCATTATTTACAATATATGAAGCTCCTGCCATTCTATTAGAATACATAGAAGCTATTTCTACATCTGCATCAGATGGGTATAAAAAACCAGAGGGGTGATTGTGAATCAAAACCTCTCCTTTTTTCATTGCTTTTATTATAGCTGGTACAGAATACTTATTTCCCCTTGCAAGTACCTCTACTTCTGTAACTATTCCATTTTCATCTGGAATACCTCTAAAAAATACCTCATTTCCTCCAGCTTCTTCTATTTCTAGTTTCATTATTTCTCTTACACTTAGAGATATTTTTTCATTTATATCCATCAATTTTCCTTTCATCACTAAACTATATATAGACAATTTCCCCTTATATATAATACCTCTTTTTCTTAAAAATATAAACCTTTTTTTTTCGTTTCAAAATAACTCCTATATTCAAGATGTCATACTTAAGTTTTCTAAATGAAATTTTTCTTAATTATATTTAAATTAAGGATACCATATGTAATTATTATAAAAAAATTTTTAAAAAAAATTCTATAATCCATATCTCAATTTAAACTTTTAAGAAGTTTTCAAAGAAAAAATAGTATCTTCACTATATTTAATCTTTACAAATTTGTAATTGACAGAACAAGCTTTATGAAGTATATAAAATAATAACAGGAGGTGGGATTATGGCTATAATGAAAGAATTTGAAGTTAGATTCACTGATTGGCAGGAAAAAGATTACTATGTTATAAAAATAGAGCAGAAGTCTATGTACAGGTGGCAATTATCTTCTAATATCTGGGGAGAAGAACTTATCAATGTAGATTATCAATCTCCTGACTATTCAGCAAAAGCAATAAAAGATAAATTAACAGAAACATTTTTCAACTTCAATTTAAAAGGATATAATATTCACTGGGCTGACACAGCTGGATTTGTTCTTTTCCACTTAATTGCATTGTCTGAGGAAAGACTTACATTAGAAGTTGTAAAAAATAAATTTGAAAAATGGAGTAAAGTTATTGTTGCGTATAACAAAATAATTAAGCAAGAAGCAATATATTAGTAAAAGGCTCTCTCAAGGAGAGCTTTTTTACAAAAAAAGCAGACCTGTCATAATTTTCAGCCTGCTCTCTCTTACTATAAAGCTCCAATTGATTCAAGCTTTATTTCTATATACTTTTTTAAGTCTTCAAAATATTCATCTCTTACATTCTCATCTAAAATTATCTTTTTTATCTCTTCAAGCTCTGCCATTTTTTCTTTTCCTGATTTATGAAAATCCAAATAAACCTCATCAATTCTCTTTTTTAAATCTTTAAAATATTTCTCTCTAGTCATTTTCATCACTCCTTTTTAAAGACTTATATAAAAAATTATATAATTTATCCTCCAAAAAGTCAAAGTAATATAATTCCTTGTTATGTCTTCTTTTTTGTGATATTCTTTAAATATGCAGATTTTCAACATAACTTTTTCCAAAGGAGGAATTATTATGAAAAGATACACTCAAGTATATACAGGAAACGGAAAAGGAAAAACTACTGCTGCTCTTGGCTTGGCTGTGAGAGCACTTGGAAATGGGTACCATGTCTATATTGGGCAATTTATGAAAGGGCAAGAATATGGTGAACTTCGGACATTTGCTAAATTGGATAATATTATTATAGAAAGATTTGGAACAGAAAACTGCATAATTTCTAAAGAACATGTACAGCAGATAGATATAGAAAAAGCTAAAGCTGGACTAAAAAGAGCTAAAGAAGCTCTTGTCTGTGGAGATTATGAACTTGTTATATTAGATGAAATATGTGTAGCTCATTTTTTTGGTTTAGTTACTGAAGATGAAATACTGGCTCTTATAGAATTAAAACCTGAAAATGTTGAACTTGTCCTGACTGGAAGATATGCTCCTCAAAGAATCATAGATTGCGCTGATCTAGTTACTGAAATGAAGGAAATAAAACATTATTATAATATAGGTGTAATGGCTAGAGATGGGATAGAAAGATAAAAAAGCTGCTTATAAGCAGCTTTTTTATTATCCTCTATGATATTATTTTCTATTTTTTACACCTCATCTATAATTTTTCAAATTCTTATATTTTTATTTAAAAGCAGATGGTAAATTTTCTAAAGCTACATTATGATATACCCAAATACTTATAGAATCATCATCACTCAATTTTTTAAAAGAGTGCTTAGTATTTGCTGGAATATAGATTGTATCTCCAGGATGCATTTCATAAATAACTCCTTTTAAATTCAATTCTAAAACTCCTTGTACCATATATCCAATTTCATCTGCTATATGAGATTCTGAAATATGCAGAACTTTGTCTGATACTATCATAGCAGTTCCTTTCATATGTCTATTTCCCTCTGTTATTGTTTCATAACGTACTCCTTTATTATCAAATATAATTCTTCTATCCTTTTTTTCAACTAAAAGCTTTTCAGCATTTAAATTTAAAAGTAAATCTGTAAGGGTTATTCCAAGGCATTGACAAATTTTATTTAAGCTTTCGATTGTAGGACTGTTAAGGCCTCTTTCCAATAGGCTTAAATAACTTATTGATAACCCAGATTTAAAAGCTAGTTCCTGCAATGTAGTTTTATGTTGTTTTCTTATTCTTTTTAAAAGAGCGCCTATTTTTTCATCCATTTTTTACCCCTTTTCAGTATTGTTATAATTATTCAAACATATTATATCACATTTTATTTTTTTTATATCCTAAAAATACTTTTAAAAATAAAAACAAAAATTTTATAAATATAAAATTTTTTCAGCATTTTATTAATATTAAAATGTTCAATTTATAAAAAAATAGTTATTTTACTTGACTTTTTGTATTTTTAATAGTATTAATAAATTATAAAAGATTTTATATATATAAAAATTTATTTTATAATAATAAAAAAAGGAGGTTACTATGCCACATCTTAAAATAAGTGGAGTTTCCAAAGAAAAAATTATAGAATTTTCTAGCAATTTAACCAATATCATCTTTAATACATCTAACACCTCTATTGATTATATTAAAATTTTTTATAATCCTATAGAATATATTTCTGGTAAAGAAAAAAATATTATAATTGTAGAAATATACTGGATGCCTCGTCCTCAAGAAATATGTGATAAATTAGCAATGGAAATAACTAATTTTTTTAAAACAAAAGGATATGATTTTATCCAAGTTAATTATAGTGAATTTCCAGGAAATCTTTTTTATGAAAATGGAATTCGTTATTAATGAATAAAGCGCTTTTATTAAAATATCAAGGAGGTAAAAAATGAAATTCAAAAATGCAGTATCAATTTTTTTAACTGGCTTTTTTATTTTAGGCTCTCTTACTTATGCAAAAGATGCAGGTAATTTTAAACCAGTTGTTTTAAAATTCGCAAATCAACATCCAAGTGACTCAACAGCTTCAAATGCTGACAGAGAAATATGCGAAGAAATAAATAAAGCGACTGAAGGAAGAGTAAAAGTAGAACTTTATACAGACAGCTCTTTGGGGGATTATACTAGTATATTTGAAGAAACTATGATGGGGACAATAGATATGGCTCATATTACAGCTGTTGAAACCTATGATCCTAAAATGTCTGGAGCTATGCTTCCCTATTTAGGTTCTAATTATGAAGAATTGGAAAAGGCTTATGCCCCAGATAACTATCTATTTAAAACTGTATCTGAAAGTGCTAAAAAATTAGGTTTACATAGTTTTGGTTTTTACTGTGAAGGATTTTCTGGTATAGGTGTAACTAAAGAGATAAAAGATCCAGCTATCCCAGGAAAAGAAAAAGATGTTATTGTTCGTATTCCTGGACTTGATAACTTTGCATTACCTGCTAAAGAATTAGGTTTTAGAACATCTACTATTGCATATTCTGATACTTATACTTCCATGCAGACTGGTACAGTTAATGGTTGGGTAGGAGGACCACCTAATTTAAACTATCTATATTTCCGTGATGTTATAAAATATTATTATCACTATCAAATGACTCAAGAAGCTACTCAAATTTTTATGAATGAAAATAAATTTAATTCTCTTCTTCCAGAAGATCAAGTAGCAATTACCAAAATTATTCAAAATAAATGTAAGGAAAGTCTTGTTCTTGCTAAAACAGATGAAGAAAAATATATGAAACTTATGGAGGATACAGGAATAAAAGTTATTAAATTCAGTGATGAAGAAAAAGCTAATTTTGCTAAAACTATTAGAGAAAAAGTATGGCCAAAACTTACAAAACACACATCTAAAAAGTTTATGGACAATCTTTTGAAAAGCATGGAGTAAAAATAAATTTAATATTCTAAAATTATTAATAATCTACAATAATTTTTAATTAAAAACTTATGCTGCTGGGTTTGTTTTTAAATAACAATATTCAATACAGAATTATTAAAATTAAGGCTAAAATTGGTAGATTCAAACCCAGTATACATAATTAAATCAAAAATATGATTTAAGACTATAGTCTATAAAAGTTTTGCCAGATAAAGGTATAATAATTATTTTTTTTAACTTAACATTCATAAAATTTTTCTACTAAATATATCCTCACTCTGCTTTCTACCTAATTCACAAAATAAAGTACATCAATTTACCAATTAGAAAACTACTAACCTATACTGTTCAAATAAATTTATTATAAATTTAAAATAAAGATTTTTATATCTTCATTTTATAAAGGAGGAAATATGCTTAAAAAATTAGATGATTTCCTAGAAAATATAGAAAATATAATACTTATCATTACTGGTATTGCAGTGTGTTTACTTATTTTTATCGGTGCTATGATGCGTTACATTTTTAAAATTGACTTTTATGGCTCTGAAGAAATAATTTTATTTATATCATTTTGGTTATATTTTACTGGAAGTGCTGTTGCAGCAAAAAAAAATTCTCATATTGATGCTAATATGTTAAGTATTTTTATCAAAAATCAAAAGACTTTACAAATTTTCAGCCTAATTAAAAATCTAATAGCTCTATTTATAGCAGTTATTGTCACTTTTTGGTGCTATAAATATGTTTCATGGTCTGCTGATATGGGAGCAGCATCTAATGTTTTTAAATTACCTAATATAATAGGTCAAATTCCTATTTTTATTTCATTCTTTATATGGGATATATACCTGATAAGAGATGTAATAAATAACTTTAAAAATTTAAAAACTTTTTCTTCATAAGATTATAGTGAGGTGAAATATATATGATAATTGCTGTTGCTTTAATAATTTTATTAATTATGTTAATTATAGGAATGCCTATCCCATTAGCTTTTTTAGCCTCTGCTGGAAGTATTTGTTTTTTAGGTGACTATGATCCATCTTTTTTAATGGTTTATGGATATAATAAAATAAATTCTATTCTATTGCTTACAATCCCATTATTTGTTCTTGCAGGTTCAATCATGGATAATGGTGGAATCGGAGAAAAACTAATAGGAACTGTTGAAAAACGTGTAGGAAAAGTTAAAGGAAGCCTTGGAATAGTTGCTGTAGTATCTTGTGCTGTTTTCGGGGCTGTTTCTGGAAGTTCATCTGCAACTTTATCTTGTATAGGTTCTATAATGACTCCAAGATTAAAAAGAAATGGATATCCTGAAGGATTAATAGGAGCTTTGTTAGCAAGTTCTGGAGTTCTTGGAATTTTAATTCCACCATCAATGTTAATGATTTTATATGCATGGTCAAGTGGTCAGTCAGTTCTTGCGTGTTTTTTAGCAACAGTTTTACCTGGAATTTTATTAATTATTCTTATAAGCCTGGTTAATTGCTGGTATGCTAAGAAAAATCCGAACATAAAAGTTTACGATAAAGTAGTTGAAAATATAAATACAAATAAGAATTTTAAAAAGAAAAATGATAGTGCTGTTCCTGCTTTATTAATGCCAGTTATTATTTTAGGCTCTATTTATTGTGGAATATTAACAGCTACAGAAGCAGCAGCTTTATCTGTAATATATGCTGTTCCTGTTGGAGCTTTTTATTATAAAAAAATAGATAAAATAACATTTAAAACAGCTCTTATACAAGCTGGAGAAACTGCTGGAGTCATTATGGCTATGCTTTTTTCTGTTATGATTTTAAGTAGGTTATATGTAAGTGAAAATTTGCCAAATATGATTTTACAATTTTTAACATCCATTTCTGAAAAAAAAGTAATCATTCTCATCATGATTAATTTATTTATGATAATTTTAGGTATGATTATGGATGACTGCTCAGCAACTATTTTAGCAGCACCTATTTTACTTCCTGTTATTATAGCTTTAGGAGTCAGCCCTATACATTTTGCAGCAATTCTTGGAGTTAATATAGGTATGGGAAATGTAACACCCCCTACAGCTCCATTATTATATTTAGCTGGAAGAATCTCCAAAGCAGAAGTTAAAGAAATGCTTGGACCAGATATAGCATTGATTTGCTTTGCATGGTTTCCTACTTTAATTTTGACTACTTATATACCTGCTTTTGGTCTATTCCTACCAAAATTATTTGGTTACATATAAAACACAATTAAGGAGATGAAAAAAATGCTTAAATTAACTGATTATGAAAAAAAAATGTTGAATGGAGAAATGGGCGCTTTTAAACAAAAAGCTTTAGAAAAAATTATTGAATATGCAAAAGTACTAAATGCTGAAGAATTATGTGAAGTTACAAAGGCTACTGTATATTATGGGGCTCATCCTTATCTAGATGTTATAAAGTCAAATGATTATAATGAAGTCTTCTCAAAAATGATGTTATGCAGTGATGATAAAATATATGAAATTGGTGATTTCTCTGATGAATGTTTTATCCAAACCTGCTGCAGTGGATGTGATTATTATTGTTATGAACCTATAAATGTATCAAAAGAAGTTTTTGAAAAGAATAAAAAATATCTGCAAATCACAAGACCAAAAGGAGTCAATATTGTTGGTTCTTGTACTCCATATCTAAGTGGATGGATTCCAATAAGAGGAGAACATTTTGTTTCAACTGAATCAAGTAATATCCTAATGTGCAATTCTGTTTTTGGAGCATGTGGAAATGCAGATGGTTTAGAGGCTTCAACTTGGTCTGCCATATGTGGAAGAACTCCAAAATGGGGGAATCATATACTAGAAAATAGATATGCCACTCATATTTTTGAAATCCAATGTAAAAGTGATACTGAATATGATTGGGATATAATTGGAATTATCTTAGGAAAAATATTACCTGGAAATGCTCGTCCTGTTGTAACAGGAAATTTTAAACACCCTAATCTCAATAAGTTAAAACGGCTCTTTGCTTCACTTGCTACTACAAGCGGATGTGAAATATGCCATATTGTTGGATGTACAGCTGAAGCTCCAACTTTAGAAGATGCCCTAAACGGACATACTCCCCTTGGAACTTTTGCAATAACTCAAGAAATGTATGATGATGCTTTATCTACAATATGTGATGAAGGAAGTGAAGCTGTACAAATGGTTGTATTAGGATGTCCACATTATGCTTTAGATGAGATTAAAAAAGTGGCAGATTTATTAAAAGATAAAAAAGTCAATGAAAATGTTTCTTTACAGGTCTGGACAGATTTAACTATTCAAAAACTTGCTGATATTAATGGTTATACAGAAATTATTGAAAATGCAGGAGGACATCTTTTAAATAGTTCCTGCCCTCTAGTTTGTGGACGTACTATTTTCGATAATGTAAAAACAGGATTTGTAACAGATGGTGCAAAACAAGCTCACTATTTGCACAGTGATTTAAAAAATATAAAAATATTTTATGGAACTACTGAAAAATGTATTGATGCTGCAATAAAAGGATGGTGGGATTAATATGAAAGAAATTATTCTAAAGGGTAGACCTGCATTTCCTGGAAAAGCTTCTGGAGAAGCAATAGTATGTCCTGACAGTATTCAAGGTTGGGCAGGAGTTGATGATAAAACTGGAATAATAATAGAAGATTCAAATATTGAAAAAGGAAAATGTATTGATAAAAAAATATTAATATTACCATATGGAAAAGGATCTACTGGATGGTCTGGACATTTTCACTCTGCTGCGGTTTCTGGTTTTAAACCTTCGGGCTGGCTGTTTTCTAAAATAGATTCAAGATCAGGAGTAGCTTCAGCTGTTTTATCAATTCCTACTATTGCCGATTTTCCTGATGACATAGATTTATTTTCTTTAATAAAAACTGGTGATTTTATAGAAATGGATGGAGATACTGGAGAAGTTAAAATCATAAAAAGAGATGAATAAAACATCTATTTTTTAGAAGGGGGAACACATGAAAAAATATCACAGCATCTTCAATGATGTTTTAGGACCTATAATGACAGGACCTTCAAGTTCTCATACTGCTGGATGTGCAAGAATTGGTAAAATGATAAGAATTTTATATGGAAATGATATAGAAGAAGCTGAAATTATATTTGAAAAAAATGGTTCTTATCCCAGTACTTACAAAGGCCAAGGAACAGATTATGGTTTTGTTGGAGGACTTTTAGGATTTTCTCCTGATGATATTAGACTAAAGCACGCTTTAAAAATAGCTGAAGAAAGTAATCTTAAAATAACTTTTAAATCAGAAGATTTAGGAATGAACCATCCCAATGAAGCTGAAATTAGAATATATAGAAACAAAAAATTAGATATGAAGGTTATTACCCGTTCCACTGGTGGAGGAACATTTGAAATAATTAATATGGATGATTTTGACATATCAATAACTGGTGAAAATAAAAAAATTTATATTTCTACAAAAGAAAATTCATTAATTCAAGAAATAAAAAAAATTATTTCTCCGAATCATTATTATTTACAGAAAAAAAATAATACAGTCCTTTTAGAAATATTAATAATTAATAATGAAATTGAAAATAAAGTTAAATACTTAAAAAATGATAGCAGAATTATTTTTTATAGAATAGCAGAAGTTATTTTGCCTGTAACACTAAACAAAGAAAACATACCACTATTTTTTAATGCAGCAGAAGCTATTGAATACAATAAAAGTGAAAATTTAAATCTGTGGGAACTTGCAATCAAATATGAATGCAGTATAAGTAACATTTCAAAAAATGATGTTGTAGAAAAAATGAAAGACATATTATTTTTTATGAAAAAATCTTTATTAATAGATATTGATGATAAAAATACTGAATTTCAAATACTTTCTAATAATTCTGCTAAAATAGAAGATAAATTAAAAAATGAAAATATAATTGACATGGGGGTTTTAAATAAAATTATGCTTTCAGCAGTTAAAATTATGGAAAATAATTGTAAGCATAATATCATAGTTGCTGCTCCTACAGCCGGTTCTTGTGGAGTAATTCCTGCTACAATTATTCATTGTGGAGAAAAAATAAATGCTGAAGAAGATAAAATTATAAAGGCGCTGTTAACTTCAGGTCTTATTGGTGTCTTTATTGCTAATCAATCTACTTTTAGTGCAGAAGTTGCTGGATGTCAGGCAGAAAATGGAGCAGCAAGCTGTATGGCAGCAGCTGGAATTATTGAATTATTAGATGGAAATATTGAAGAATGCTTTTCTGCAGCTTCATTGGCACTGCAAAATCTACTAGGATTAATTTGTGACCCTGTAGGTGGCTTAACTGAAGTTCCCTGTATAAGCAGAAATATTTTGGCTTCTATAAATGCGGTTTCAGCAGCTAATATGATAAAATGTGGTTATGATGCTGTTATTCCTCTAGATGAAGTCATTACTGCAATGTATGAAGTTGGAAGGATGCTTCCTAATGAATTAAAATGTACCTGCAAAGGTGGTTTATGCAATACAAAAACAGGAAAAGAAATATACACTAAAATTAAAAAATACTCATAATTTATATTTTTATAAGAAAAAAGCTGCCTATTTATACTATTCCTATTATTTTAGTAATTTAAGATTCTGGCTACAGTACAATTGACAACTTTTTTATTTCATTTTTATTGTATTAATAATATTAATTTAGCTAGTTTTGTAGACTGTCCCTAAAAAGAGACAGTCTGCTTAATTTAGAATTTGTAATTAAATCTTACTCCATATTTAACTGATGTATCTTTTCTATTTCCTTCATCTGCTGCCTCCACTTCAAATGTTACTCCCATGTGGTTGGCTTTCTCCACTGTCAGTCCTACTTTTCCTGTCAGTTTCCCTTCTCTTTCATCTGGAGTAATCAGGCTGTAATATCCTTCTCCTCCATTTTTTAGTCTTGCTTTGTTTCCATCATAGTTATCTCCAAGTTCATATGCATACTTTACATCTGCTGTCACTTTTACTGATACATCATTTCCTGCATAGATTCTCTGCTGAGCTTTTACTCCTGCTCCCAGCTGTGCGCTTAGGTAGTCGTTATCCTTAATCTGTACTTCAAGTCCCCCTTTGCTTCCAGCGCTTTCTGTAAAGCCATCTACTTTTCCATACTCTAAATCTAAATCAGCATATACATCCAACTGTCTGGAAAGATCTGTATAGATAACTTTTGTCACTCTGTTGTCAAGTGCTACAGAGTATGTATTGTACTCTCCTTTATTCTCAAATGTTTCCTGAAGATTAAGCTTTCTCTTGGCTATATGTCTGTTGTATCCAAGTTCCAATCTTGTAAGCCATGATACTTTATTCTCTTCACTTAGATTTTTAACTCTATGTACTCCTGCTCTTAATGAATATACATCCTCTTTTGAACCTCCATCATCAAAATCAAACTTCGATCCAGTAAATCCTAATGTATACCCATATTTACTTCCATACTCTGTTCCTTCTTTCTCTTTCATATAAAGAACACCCATTACCTTGTAATCATAATCATCTATTCCTAAAGTTGGATCCTTGTAGTTTCCATCAGTATAAATTACACTGTATTTGCTGCTGTCTTTAGTCAGATTGTATGATGATTCAAGTTCATAAAAAGAGTTGTCAAATGCTCTGTTGATATCCTGCATTCTTCCCTGGATAGTTGAATAGATATCCCCTCTAGTTTCTGCAAGTTTTCTAGATGTTTCTCTTTCAAACTGATCTGCTGGAAGTCCTTCAAGATACTGATTCAATCCTTTCAATATATCAGCATCTTTTCCGCTTCCACCACTGTTTTTAAGAATATTATCCAAACCTTTTTCCAGCGCATCAAACTGATCTCCTATTGTTAAATCAGCATATGGTCTTTTAGCAATAACCAGATTTCCTTTATCTGTTACTTTTGCAATAAACAGTGGTGATGTTACTGGTGTAAGCTTATTCCCTGTTATTGTTCCCATTGCTGTATTTATAAATCCTTCTATTTCATAAGAAATTCCATTTCCTGTTGATGCAAAGTTTGGAAGCAGTCTTACCTCTCCGCTTACACTGTTTGCATTAAATAATGGTGTTCCTGTTGTTACATCTACATATGCTCCATTTACTACTATATTTCCTGCTGTTGAAAGTGTTCCTCCAATAGATACATATTTATCATTAATTGTTATTGTTCCATCTGATTCTATTTTTACACTTCCTATTTCAGCATTAGATACTCCCACATTTGCTCCTGGAGTTCCATTTCCTCCTGGAAGAACAACTATATGCCCATAGTTGTTTAAAGCTCCTGGTCCTTCAATTCCTATTCCGTTTTTTAAATAAATAGTTCCACTGTTGTCAAATGCTGCTCCTACTCCTATAAGCATTCCAACACCTTCATTAACAGTTATTATCCCAGCATTTTCTATTCTCGCACCACTATATGCTGCCATTCCCACTGTTGTTGCTGTACATGGATCTGGAGCTGATGTACTTCCTAAGATGATATTTCCTCCAGCAGCATTTACAGCTACTGCTCCATCTCTTACAAGAATTCCTACTCCTCCTCTATCAACATTGATAGTTCCTGTATTTTGAATCTTTGTTCCTGAGCCATCCCCATAGATTCCTACTGAATGATCGTAGTTTACAGTTATATTTCCAGAGTTATTTACAGTAGTTCCTGCAGTTGCATAGATTCCTATTGAGTTAAGGTGATTTTCTATCTTATCATGATCACCTTTTACATCTGTTTCTCCTACAACTATATTTCCTGTATTATTAATTACATCTACTCCACTTGAGAATATTCCCACTGCTGACATTCCTAGTGTCATATCTGCGCTGTTATTAACTGTTGTTCCCTGACCTTTTAAATAAATTCCATATCCGCTGTTTCCTACTGACCAGTTCCCTGATGATGTGATTGTTGATGGCACTGTTCCTCCAAGTTTGTATATTCCTACAGAACCTGTTTTTATTTTATCAACTATTGTCATATTACCTGTATATGTTACATTTCCATTTCCTTCACTTACTATTCCTATACTTGTATTTGTTCCAATAGTCATATTTCCTGTCACTGCTGAATTTAGTCCCTTAGCATATACACCAATAGAATTTTTATCACTTAGAGTTATTGTGCCCATTGACAAGTTGATATTTCCATTTCCTTCTCCGTAAATACCTGCTCCATTACTTCCTACATTCATGGTTGTTCCGCTTTGTGAAATTGTTCCACCAGTCATATTTTTTCCATAGATTCCAATACTGTTATTTCCTGCTGAAACATTTCCTGCAGTTCCTGTATATGATGAACCTTTATCTAAAAATACCCCTATTGATGAATTTGCCAATGAAGCTGCTAAAGCAGCTGATATATCTCCAGTCACTGTTATTACACTGCTTTCTCCATATACGCCAATATTACTGTTTCCTCCTGTTATAGCTACTCCACCTGTCACTGTTAGATTAGAGTTTCCTTTTGCCATTACTCCTACCTGATTGCTTCCAGAACTTCCTATAGAAATTCCCCCAGATGCACTTCCAGCTGAATTATTTAATATTCTGCCTATTGTATAATTTCCTGTTTGTGTAACTGTTGGCATTGCTCCTATTGATGCTACACCATCATAATAAATTCCTACAGAATATTTTGCTGGACTGGAATCTGTTTCTGCAATTCCGCTTTGAACTGTAATTGCTGTTGTTCCAAATGTTGGTGCTGCATTTTTTATATATGCTCCTATTCCACCATTTTTAGCTGTTATAGCTGAGCTTCCACTTGCAGTTACGCTTCCTCCATCTGCTACTATTCCTATTTGATTATCAGCTGTTATATCTCCTGTGAAAGTCAGAGCAGAGCCTTTAGAATACATATATATTCCATCTGTTCCTACTGATATATTTCCTGTGTTTAAAACTGTAACTGCTGCTCCTTCAGCATATACTCCTATTCCGCCTTTTCCAGCTGTGATTGATGCTGTTCCTGCCAACGTTACATTAGAACCACCTTTTACTACTAATCCTATTGCACTTTTATCAGAACTTGAAACTCCTACTTTAATAGTTCCATCAATTGCAGAAGTTGTTCCTGATACTGCCATCACTCCTACACTTTCATCTCCTAAGATAATAGTTCCTGCATTTATATTTGATGTTACTCCTTCAAGAACTACTCCTGTATTTTTTGAACTTCCTGAAGTTATATTATTTGATACAAGTCCTCCAGCAGTGCCTTTAAGATATACTCCTATTCCATCAGTTCCTGTCATAGTCATTGTATCATTTTGTACTGATCTTCCACTGTCAGCGCTATAAATCCCTATTCCACTTGTTCCTACATTAATAGTTCCTGTATTTACTACTTCAGCTATATTTGTATAAATTCCAATAGAAGGTGAAGGAACAGCTCCAGTTGATATTCCCTCTGCATTAATTATCCCAGTATTATTTATTGTAATTGTTCCTGTTGGGGCGCTTGTTCCAGGTGTTATAGCTGCAAGACCTATTCCTCCAGTATGAGCGCTTATTGTTCCTCCATTATTTGTTATATTTTTTGGTGCTGTAGTTCCACTGTCATATGTTCCAAGAAGTCCTGTTCCTCCTTCACCTATACTTAAATTTCCAGATGAAGTTAAGTCACCATTTGATGTTGCCGCAAGTGAACCTGACCCTGCTGCAGTTATATTATTTCCAAGAACAAGAGTTCCTCCATTATTGTAAACTCCTATTCCTCCGCCAGTTCCAAAATTAAATGTAAGATTTCCTGTTGTTCCTAGGTTAGCAGTTCCTCCAGCTACATATACTCCAGTTCCTCCATTAATATTCATAACTGATGTTCCTGTTGTCAAAGAAGTTCCACTTTTTACATATATTCCTATTCCATTTTCAGTTGTTATATTTCCATTGTGGTTAAGAGTCATTCCTGTTCCATTTAAATATATTCCTACTCCATCTTTTGCATTTACAGTTACATTATTCATAGTATATGTACCTGTTATTCCTGTATCAAAAAGTATTCCTACTGATGTTTTAGCATCACTTGCTCCTGGAGATGACTCTGGAATACTTGCTCCTGTTTCTATAACTGCTCCATTAAATGTTACTGTATCATTAAGAAGGAATGCTCCAACAGAACCCTGTCCTGTTTTAATATTTCCTGAAATTACTGAATTTCCTTTAGCTGCAACTCCTACTGCTCCTGTTCCTGAAACATTTACTGCAAAGTCAATATCTGCATTTTCTCCAAATACTCCAACTCCTCCTGAAGCTATATTTAAAGTACCTGTATTAGTTACAGTTCCTGCTGTTGTATCTTTCAGATAGATTCCAACTGCATCTGATGTGATGCTTCCTCCAGCTCCATTAAAGCTGTTTCCTGAACCATCTACATATACTCCTGTACCTGTTCCTGAAACTGTTATACTTCCTGTATTTTTCCCAGAACTTGTTCCACTTCCTGCTATGTACATTCCAAGATTAGATCCTGCTTTTATTTCTCCTGTATTTTCTACTGAAGCTGTATCTCCTGCTGCATCAGTCTTAGCTGCCATTCCTGACGATGTTCCTGCTGCTCCGCTTACATCAAGAATTCCAGTATTTATTCCCTTTCCTTTTCCTGTATATATACCTATACTATCTGTTCCTGTCATAGTTATATTTCCATTTGAAGTTAGAATTGAACTTCCACCTACATATGAAGCTATATTATTTGAAGTAGTACTTTCTATATTTTTAGTATTAACAAGATTTATTCCATCAGCTGCATATATTCCTATACTTTTAGTTCCTGTAAGTTTAATATCTGCGCTGTTTATTATACTTCCAGAACCAGTTCCCCTGCTGTAGTATACTCCTATATTTTCAGTTCCTGATGTATTGTTTACAGTAATTAATCCTCCAGCTGCATAAGCGCTGTCTGCAAGATACATTCCTGTTCCTTTTCCAGAGTTTGTATTAAGAATAAGTCCACCTGCACCTATAGTTACAGCTCCTCCACTTCCATATACTCCTATTGCATCATTTTTAGCTGTTACAGGTCCTGTGATAGTTGATGCTCCATCAATAAATATTCCTGTAGTTTTCCCTCCATCAGCCACTACTTTTACATCCAGATTATTATTTCCTTTAGAATAAATTCCTACTGCACCATTTAAAACCTCAAGATCTCCCATACCATTAAATGTACTTCCAGTACCAGCATTTTCAATATATATTCCTACTGTTTTATTTCCTTCTGTCCCTGCTGCAGTTGGAATACCTACTCCATCTACTTTTACTGTGCTGCCAGTATTTATTTCTACAGAAGAATCTTTTCCATATACATATATATTTTTATTTGCATTATCATTTGTAAAAGTCAGATTACTTCCAAAGTTCACTTTTGCATTTTCTGCAAAAACTCCTACACTTGCTCCCCCGCCAAATACTATATTATTTCCAGCACCAAGTTCAGCTGCTGCGCCAGATTTTACATAGATACCAGTAGAACTATCTGCATTCAGGTTAATTGTTCCTATATTGCTAGCTTTATTATTAGCTCCCTCTGCATACATACCTATTTGAGAAGAATCTCTTACTTCAATAATTCCAGCTATATCATTAACGATATTAGCAGTTTTAGTATACATACCTACTGCACCTGTTTTTCCAGATGTAAGATCAATAGTTCCTGCATTTGTCCCTGTATTAGCAGAAGTTCCCTTTACAAAAATACCTATTCCTTCTGTTCCTACATTTAAACCTCCTGAAGAAGTAATATTCATATTTTCTGCATATACTGCTGTTCCTTTTACAAAGTCTGATGCATTTATATTTATATTTATGCTTTTAGTATCAGTTCCACTTCCTTTATAGAAAATACCTGTTTTCCCATTAATATCTGCCCCTGTACTTGTTAAAGTGACACTGTTAGCTGTAATAGTTGATGTTCCATCAACCATTACTCCTATTCCGTCTGAGCCAAGATTTAATGTTCCAAGTTTTGTAACATTACTTCCTTCTGCTGCATAGATAGCTACTCCGCCACTTCCTACTGTTATATTTCCCTGATTTGCAATTGTGGCTTTTTTTCCATAGATTCCTATAGCTGCAGCAGAATCATTTGAATTTCCTACTGTTATATTTCCTGTATTACTTACTTTTGTATCAGTTACTGCTCCAACAGTGTTATTGTTATCTGCATAAATACCTATTGTTCCTGTTCCATCAAGGGCAATATTCCCTGTATTTGCAATAGTTACTTTCCCTTGTTCAGCAAAAATGCCTCCAGTTCCAAACTCATTCACTATTATATTCTTTGAAGAATCTTCTCTATATGCCATTCCTAGAATACCTATAGATTGATTTCCTCCTACTTCTATATCTCCTGCATTTGACACTGTACTTCCATTTACTGCATAAATTCCTACAGCTCCAGCATTTGATGTATTTCCCCCAGAAGTTATTTTTTCCACTTCTATTTTAGAACCTGCTTTCAAGTCTACTGCTCCAAAGTTCATATATAGCCCTATAGCTCCTGCACCTGCATCTGTTCTGTCTGCTATTACTTTAGAACCTGCTGCAAGATTTATCTGAGCATCTGCTGCACTTGCTGCTGATTTACTTGAATTCATTTCAAGTCCTACTACCTGTCCTTTAAAATACGCTGCTGCATCAGAACTGTTAATTTCTGATTTTACTTCTATATTATCTAAAACATTCAGATTAAGTCTTTGTCCTAAAAATCTTCTATAGTAAAAAAAACCTGTTGAACTTGTATTAGTATCTGATTTATCCATATTGGCATTAATGTTTAAAGTTCCTCCATCTACAGCTGCTATCTTATACTTGTCAAATACTTGAGTTCCATCTGTTCCAGCAACTATATTTACTCCACCTAACTTATTTTCTATATCTGCTTTAAGTGTTCCTATATTTAAAGCCCCTATATTTTTAAGATTAACTCCTACTGCATCATTAGACATTACTACAATTTTAGCTCCAGTCAGAGTTATCGGATTAGAAGAAGGGGTACTTAAATCTAACTCAAGAGCTGTAGCTGTTCCTCTAAGTATTATCATACTTCCTGAAGCATTGATTGTTCCATTATTTTTGCTATACAATGCATATCCATTTCCACTATAATCTACTATTGAGTTTTTGATTTCTATATTACTTGTTGCATCTTCTGAATATACTCCTACTATTCCATTTGAAATTTTAGCATGTGAATTATCAACTTTTATTTCCCCACCATTCTTTGCATAATAAATAACTCCATTTTTTCCTAATATATTTATTTTGGGAGTTCCAGTGTTATTTCCATTAATAGAATCTCCTTCTATTGACGGCTGAATAACATTACTTTCAGTTAATTCTATTATTCCATTATTCTTTGCATAAAATAATACAGAATCACTTCCATTAACAGTTGTTGTAACTCCGCCTTTCAATTCTACCTTTGAATTTATTCCTTCAGAATATGCTTCTGTAAATCCAATAACTGTATCAGCAAGATTTAAAGATACACTATTAGAAACTTCCAAATTTCCACCATTAGCACTTGCAAATAAAAGTTGATCTTTTCCATCTATTGATAATTTATTTGAATTATCATATTTTAATTTACTAGATGCACCATCTGCAATAAAACCTATATTTTTTTCACCTTTTAAAATTAATTGTGAAAAACTATTAGAATCGTTAAATGTTATTGTTCCAGTTCCTACTCTTATTCCTATTGAATCTTTTACATCAGAACCTAATTCAACTTTATAGTTATTTAAAATTTTTTCAGTTCCTGTTGATCCTAGAGTAAAATCATAATTTAATCCTACTGAATATTCAACTTTATTTATATCCCCTTTAGAATCACCATAAGTACTATCTTGACTTCCTACCAAACCTCCTAATTTTATATTAAATTTTGAATCTAGAAAATTAGTTGAAGTTGTATCTGGTTCTCTTGTTATATATACACCAGCAGACTCATCTCCTAATATTTCAATTGGATTATTCAATTGAATATCAGCATATGCTATTTGTGTACTGCTACCATTATTATTGTTGGCTACACCTATACTATTTTTCCCATACAACTTCATAATCCCATTATTTATTGAACTTCTTTTAACATTTTGTGTAGCAGAACTAGTATAAGCCCAACCCATGCTTCCTGGGGCATAAAAAATTACATTTCCACTGCTTCCATTCTCAATAGTATCTACTCCTCTGTCTCCATAAGAATATCCTCCAAATATGAAGTTTCCTACAGTTGCATTTCCTTCTTTTCCAGGAGCAAAAGTTCCCTTTGCAGCATATCCTGTTATTTCTCCTTCATTAATAAAAGTTATATCTCCTGCACTGCTTACATTGTCTATATTTGCTATTACAGATTTATTTCCATACATGTCAATTTTAGCATGGCTTACAAGCCTAGAATCACTTCCAGCTACAGTTGTATTATTTCCCAAATAATATACTGCATTTAAAGGTGAACCTGTATTATTTCCTACAACTTTAATATTTATGTTACTTGGAATAGTTGTAAGAGCTTTTCCTCCATGCCGATAGAATGCTTCTACACTCATATTTCCGCTACCTGAAGCAGGTAGAGTTCCTCCATCATTTGTTGCTGCAGCTCCAGAAAAACTATATTCATAACTTGTTGATCCTTTAAAATAAAGATCAAAGTTCCCAGAAGTTAATTCTAATTGGGACATCAATCCTCCATTTATTCCACCAGCATTATAACCAGTTACGTTTGCTGGTACTGCTTGATAGGCAACATTTGTTGCCGGAAGCACTGGAGGCGTTATTACTGTTACTGTTTTATCAGGAATAGAAGGAATTACAATCATTAAGGGGTCATATCCTTCTGGTGCTGTTGGGGCACTTACTGTTATATTTTTTTCTGCTGGTGTTGCTGGTGTTGTTACTGTTGGGGCACTCACTGTGATTTTACCAACTGCTGATGGTGTTGACACATTTACACTCAAACTTCCTGGTGCTGTTGGTGATGTTATTGATGGTGCTGTTACTGTTGATATTGATGGCACTACAGGACTTACTGTTCCTGGCAATGCACCAAGATTCACCACTGGTGCTGATACATTTACTGATACATTTGGATTGATCGTTGGTAATACTGGTTCAACAGGTTTTATATTGGCTCCCACTTCTATTGTCTCTCTAAAGACTTCATTATCAACTACCACTCCATTTCCAGCCATCACTTTATCTTTTCCTATATTTCCTGTAGATTTCAGTAAACTGCTGCCGTTTGATGTTCCATAATATTTATTAACTGCATCAATAGTTTTTGCAAATTCCTTATCTGTTACATCTTTCATCTTTCCATTATCTAAATACTGATAACTGAAAAAAACTTGTGTACTTGGCATCAAGGGCTTAGAGTAAAAATCTCCCTTTCTTACAAGTTCTACAAAGTCCGAATTATATTCTTTTATTAATCTTTCATTTTCTGCTATTTTTCTTTTTATTTCTTCGCGCTCTGTCTGAATTCTAATTAAAAGCTCGCTTTTAGTTTCCTGTATCTCTTCTGCTGTTATTCCTGCACCTAAAGATATCCCGCCTGTTATCATAAAAGCTATTAAAAGCGATAAAGAATAACTTACCTTTCTCTTTAAAAATCTTTTTAGAGATTTTTCAATATCATTTTTTTTCATATATCTTCTCCCCTTAGTTTTCTACTTTTACCTTCTGTTCCATTCTATCTAGTCTACTCAAGTATTCTTTAAGCTTTTCATTTTCAAGCAAAAGAAGTTCTACTTCATTATTATTTGAGTTAAACTTATCATTTACTTCATCAAATTTCTGACTTAAAAATGCTCTGTTTTCATCTGGCTCTATTCCTAAAACCTCTTCTAGCTTCATAATTTCCTCTTCTTCTGCCTTTAAAAATACCATTCTTTCCTTTCCTATTTTAAAAGCTTCTCCTGCTGCTGCCATTCTTGCTTCTGGATTGTTTTCACTTCTGAATACTTTTTCCTCAAGAGATTCATTCATATCTCTTCTAATGTCTTCAATTATTTTCTTTCCTTTTTTCTCCTCTGCTTTTTCAGCAGCTATTCTGGCTTTTTCCTCTGCTGCTTTGATTTTTTCTGCTTCTTTAGCAGCTCTTTCCTTTTCTTTTTCTTCCATACGAATTTCTTTTCTTATTTCCTCAAGAACTTTCATTCCCTCTTTTTCACTTATTTCCTGTGAATAAAGAACTGTTCCCAAGTTAGCTAAAAGAAAAACACCTATAATTGCTTTCTTCATAAATCCTCCCTTTTATAAATATTAAAAATATACAATTTTTCATTTACACTTTAAAATATCTTTAATTTTAAAATTTTATATTATTTTATTTTCCAGCATACTTTTTAGATTTTCTTGAACTATATGAATAAATACTTCTACTTCACTCTTTTTTTCTAATGAGATAAATATATCTTTTTGTATAAGTTTTATTATTTCATAAAAATTTATATTATATTTCTTTAGTTTAAAACCACCCCTAATTCCTTTAAAAGATTCAACAAAATCGTTTCTGACTAAAATTCCTAAAATTTTTAGTGTAAAATTAAATAGATATCTCTTCTTTATCAGCAATTTCTTTTCCTGCTACTATTCTATTCTTATCCTGTTTTGATAAATAACATATTATTTTAAGTGCGTATAAACTTTCTTTATTTATTAACATTTTCAATTTCCCCCTCTAAAATTGATAACATCTCTAATAATCTTCATAGCTTAAACTGTATCTTTTTTTCAATAAGAATATAAGTGACAATGATATAATATAAACCTATTTAGTTTTTTTTCCTATACATCTCATTTTTAAAAAAACAGATGGTTATATTTTTATATAAATATTTCAAAATTTAATTTTATAGATAAAAATAATTACATAATTTCTTATGTAAAAGATATTTTTTTAGAATTTAAGTTCTAAAAAATAGAGTTATAAAATCTTTACAAAGTATTTATTTTCTTAAAATCTATTTTTTAATAACCATTATATTTTTTATATCAATAATATATATACAATAAATTTTATAAATTTGTATATTTTATAAAATTCTATAATTCTGCATAAAAGAAGAATGCTTTATTATTAGAATTTATATAATTACAAAAAATAAAATAAAAAAGACTCCAACATTAAATTTGAAGTCTTTTTTATTAAGTTAACTATTTTATTAAGTATATTTTTAGTGCGTATAACTTATTAATCTACTATTATATTTTCACTGTGGTATTTACAAATATTATCTTTGTGAATCCCTTCATAATAAAAGTCGCTAATTTTTTCAATGATTATTCTACAAAAAATTGCAAGTTTCCTGTTTCAGCAGTAAGTTATTAATTTTTGGGATTTAGTTTATATGCAGAAAATTAAAAATTTCTATACTTATATAAAATAATAACTGCATCCCTAATGTAAAAGAGATGCAGTTATAGAATATATGAATACTCCCCCAGTTATTCTTTTATTCCATTTTATTTCTGATTGCGTCTAGTTCATTTAAATTTTCTACCTCAATAACTTGAGCATCCTGTTCTTGAAGTTTCTTTCTGAAGACTGCTATTCCTAAGTAAGCCATAATAATAGATACAATTGGATTTATCAAACTTAAAAATGCATAAGGAAAATAAGCGAAAGTAGAAACACCTAAAGTAGCAGATTGATATGCTCCACAACCATTCCATGGAAACATAGGAGACCAAAGTGAACCTCCGTCTTCCAATGTTCTAGAAAGATAATATCTTTCCAACCCCATATCATCATAAACTTTATAATACATTCTTCCCGGAATAATATTTGCTAAATATTGATCTGTGAGAACAAAATCACACAAAATTCCAGTCACAATAGTTGTAGCTACAAGGCTTCCAACTGAATGAATATATTTTATTACTTTTTCCAGAATTACTTCAGTAAATTTTGCCTTTTCCAGAATACCTCCAAAACATAGAGCAAAAATTATAAGAGAAATTGTCCATAACATTCCATTGACTCCACCCCTAGTAAGCAGCTTATTTACAATCTCTACATTAGTTTCCCCTACATATCCATTTTGCAGAACATCTAAAACATCCACAAGGCTCGCCTTTTGAAAAATCATAGCAAGTATGCTTCCAACTGTTGTTGCAAGCAGCAGTGAAGGAATAGCTGGAACTTTTTTTACAGCAGTTATCAATACCACTATTGGAGGTATCAATAACCATGGACTAATAACAAAAGTTGTAGAAAGTGCATCTTTTATCAATTTTATATTCTCTAAATTTATTGACGAAGTATCATATCTTAATCCTATAATCAGATACAGCAAAAGTGCTATTAAAAAACTTGGAACAGTTGTATACATCATTGATCTTACATGTAAATATAAATCAGTTTCTGCAGTAGCAGCAGCAACATTGGTACTGTCTGATAAAGGAGAGATTTTGTCGCCAAAATATGCTCCTGAAATAACCATTCCTGCTGTAAGTGCAGGATTAATCCCAAGACCTGTTCCAATTCCCATAAGAGCAACTCCTATTGTTCCTCCAGAAGTCCACGCACTTCCAGTTGCAACAGATACAATTGCACATAAAATGCACCCTGTAGGCAGAAAAAACTTTGGAGAAATCAATTCCAATCCATAAAAAATCATTGCTGGAACAGAACCCGCTAAAACCCATGAACCAATCAACATTCCCACAATCATAACAATAATCAAAGCTTCTACAGCTCTATAAACACTTTCAATCATTCCACTTCTTATTTCAAGCCAGCTGCATCCTACTTTCAATGCCATAGCTCCTGCAAGAATAGTTGAAATTACAATAGGAATATGTGGATCTACTTTTAATACAAGCATAGAATAAACAATAATTACTGCCATTCCTATAATAGGAACTAAAGCCTCCCAAATTTTAGGTTTTCTTGCTATCCTCATATCTTTCCCCCTTTATTTTCATGATATTTGATATAATATATAGCAATTACCATGCCAATAAGAAAAGGTATGTTTTCCTTTAAACAGCAGAAAAAATGCGATTATATTTAATTAAAAACAGGAAATATATTTCCTAACTTGAGAAATATATTTCCTGTTTCTTTACTCTTTAAAAAATAATATTTTAAAATCTATAAAACACTTTTGTAGTATATTTTTTTCTTTTGAATTGAATTTGAATTTTTTTAAATTATATCTCATGTATCAAAGAAAGCAGTATCACTCTTTAAGAGATTGAATCCATTCTCTAAGATTATATTCTAAAATTTTATTATTTAACTGACGTTTGCTGATATCCAAGGCAGCTGCAGCCTTAGATAAATTTCCTTTGCACTCTCTGATTTTAGAACGTATAAATTCCATTTCAAATTGGTTTCTTGCATCTCGCAAATTTTCATAAGACTGTAGACTTCCATCTTCTTCTGTGTGCTGCAGATATCTTTTTGCATTCTTAAAATGTATAACAGAACCTTCTGCTAAAACTATCAAACGTTCAATTATATTTTTTAATTCTCTGATATTCCCTGGATAATGATAATTTTTTAAAAAATTCATAGTTTCTTCATCTATATATTCTATTTTTTTCTTCAACTCCATTTCAAATTTTTTAACAAAAAAATGAATAAAACTTTCAATATCTTCTGGTCTCTCCCGAAGAGGAGGAACATGGATAACAATTCCATTAATTCTGTATAAAAAATCTTCTCGAAGAATTCCACTCTTAATAGCTTCATAAATATTTTTGTTGGTTGCTGAAATCAATCTGATATTGACATCCATTTTTTTACTTCCACCAACACGCTCTATTTTTTTATCTTCCAGTACTCTTAAGAGCTTTACCTGTGTATTCATTGAAACATCTGCAATTTCATCAAGAAACAATGTTCCATGGCTGGCCTCTTCAAATTTTCCTATTTTTTGTTTAATTGCTCCTGTAAAAGAACCTTTTTCATGTCCAAACAATTCTGATTCAAGAACTCCTTCTGAATATTCCTGACAATTGACAGGAACAAATGGAAAAATATTTCTTTCACTTTTTTCATGTATATATCTAGCTATTACTTCTTTTCCGACCCCAGACTCCCCAAGAATTAAAACAGATATATTACTTCTGGCAACTTTTTTACATATATCTAATATGTTTTGCATATCAGTATTATTTGATTCAAGCAAGGATATTTCCTTATTTTGATTTTTTAGTAAACTATTTTCTAATTTAAGCTGCTTTAACTGTAAAAACCTCTCAATATCCAGAAGTAAAGTTCCAGGATCATTGCTTTTGATAAAATAATTATATGCTCCATTCTGAATTGCCTGAACTGCTGTTTCAACTGTTCCGTATGCAGTAACAATAATAACTCCTACCTCAGTATCATAATCTTTTATCCAGTTAAGAAGCTCTATTCCTGTTTCATTTTTCATAATCAAATCTGTTACTACCATATCAATTTTATGGTTCTTGATGATTTCTCTTGCTTCTGCAATACAGGAAGCCATATAAATACAATACCCCTTCTCCTCTAATATTAGGGAAAACATCTCTCTATAATCTGCTTCATCATCTACAATTAAAATTTTATAATCTGCAAGCATCTAATTCTCCTTTTTAAAAATGAATAGAAATAAAAAACTTTGTACCTATCCCATATTGACTTTCAACAGAGATATCTCCATTATATTTTTTAACTTCATTATATACAAGATATAGCCCAAGCCCTGTACCATGTCCTTCTCCTTTTGTTGTATAAAAAGGATCAAAAATATAAGGAAGTCCCTCCTCTGATATTCCCACTCCATTATCTTCAATTAAAAAATGAAGAGAATCCTCTGCAGAAGAAATAGAGATTTGTATCAAATTATCATCTTTGGTAATTGAAAAAGCATCAATTGCATTTTCAATAAGGTTAATCAAAATAATATTAACAGCTTCTGTATTTAAAGTTACCATAGGATTTCCCTCTAAGTTGACATGATACTTAATTTTTTTAGCTTTTAATTTTGTTTCCATTAAAGTCATTATATTACTTACTATTGTTTCAATGTTCTCTTGAGTACATTTATCAGATGCTGTTCTTGAAAATCTAAGTAAATGTTCAATCAGATTATTAACTCTTTGAATTGAATTTTCCATCATACTGATAGCTTTTTCTTGTGATTTATTAGATACTTTCATTTTAATAAGATAAATTCCATTCCTTATTGTTCCAAGAGGATTTCTAATTTCATGTGCCAAACCAGCTGATATCTGTCCTATAGTTATCATTTTATTTTCTTGATGAAGTTTTCTCTCTATAATAAGTTTTTCTGTTATATCTTCTATACTTAAAATTCTAAGTTTTTCTTCTCTTGAAATATAAGGAGAAAGTTTAACTTCATAACATCTGTTTTTTATTGTATTTCTAAATTTAAGACTAAGATCTTCTTTCCATTGGGGATATTTTGATATTTCCAATAATTCAGATAAAAAGGAAAATTCAAAAAGACTTTTTTCCACTACATCCTTCCTGCTCTGAGAAAGCAAAGTCAAAGAAGCACGATTACATTCTATCACTACACAGGCTTCATTGATAATAAACAGAGCTATATCCAGATTATTCAATATCATACTGATATTTTTCTTATTTTCTTCAATTTCTTTTGTTTTCTCCAACACTCTTCTTTTCAGAAAATAATTCCAAATATAAAGACCAATTAAACATATAAGCAAAACAATTGCAATATTAATAAATGATTCCAGTTCCCTCTTTTCTCCTCTTATAGATTCAGAAATTCCAAACCATTTCTGCTGAACCTTTGGCACTATATGATTTTTTTTCATCTGTAAAATACCCTTATTAAGTATGGACAGCAGTAAATCAGAATCTTTATTCACTGCCAATACTACATCCTTTTCATATAAAAGAATCACATTATATTTCTGAGTTTCATAAACATTATATTCTTTCCAATAGGTAGAAATTACAACTTCATCTCCAATTGCAGCATCAACACTCCCTTGCTGCAAAAGTTCCAAAACTGTTTTTGTATCATTTACTGGAACAAATTGAACCATTGGTTTTCTTTCTTCTTTTAAAAAATTATTGATATATTCTGCTGCTAAATCTCCTTTTGGAATTGCTACCTTTTTTCCTGACAACTCCATAAGATCTAATATGTTACTCTCGTCTTTTGGAGAAATAACAACAGTTTTTAATCGATATATTGGGATAGAAAAATCAAATTCCTTTGCTCTGCTTTCACTGGGAAACATGTCACATACATCAATCTTCTGTTCTCTCAGAGCTTCCACTAAATTATAAAAAGTATACATGTTTATAGTAATAGGTGTTGCTGTTTCAATTGATAAAAAGTTTACATAATCAACAATCAATCCAGCATACTCACCAGCAGTATTATCATAATAGGAAATTGGAGGAGCAGTAATATCACTTCCCAATCTAATTGGGCTATGAAATTTCAAATAATCTCTTTCTTTTTCTGTAATAGGTGATGAATATTTCAAATATGTTGGGAGAGTTGTCCCATATTTCATAAATACAATTTGATTCCATAAAACAATACATACCACTACCATAATTACAAGAATAAAATGTCTTTGAATATTTTTCATAAAAGCCCCCTAGAAATTACTCTATATCTTTTGAAAAGTATAAGAAAAGAGCTAAGATAGAATTTCTTTGTTCCTCTCAGCTCGATATTAATTTTCTTTTTTTCAGGTATTTCAAATATTTTCAAATATTTAAAGCAAGTATTATTCACTTTAAGGTTCTAAATTTCTCACTAGTTGTACATTTAGTATAGCATAAAATAAAGAGAGTGTACATATTTCATTCCTACAGAAATATTTTAAAATAAACAATATTCTTTTTTATTTATAAAATACCTTAAAATTTTCTTAATAAGCTTATAGTCAAAATATCTATTTTATACTTTGAAAATAATAACTTTATAATAATTTTAATAAAATATATACTGTCATTAGTATTTGAGCAAGTCATTATCATTTATCCCCATATAATAAAATAGTATTTTTTATAAAAAAAGTTGAAAAAAACTTAATTTTCTTCAACTTCTTAATTTTAATACAATTCAAATTTGTTTAATTTCTATATACTTCAGTTATTGCTTTTGCCCATTTATGAGCTTTTGCTGCTGTTTTACCTATTACATATTATCTTTATGTTTATATTTATGCTCTATAAAAATTTTTTATTTATTATTAATGATAGTATCTAATCATTTATTTTTTTCTTTAAAATCTTTCCTTGCCTGAATAATATTTTTTTTCCTGCTGTTAATCTTTCTAATTTTTTAGTTCGTGGATTCATAAACATTTTTTCTTTAGTTTCTTTTACTCCAAAATTCCCCCATCCTTTAAAAGTTAGTCTTTCATTCTCTTTTAAAACATCTGCCACTGTTTCCCAGAATACTTCTATTTTTTCTTTTGCAGTTCTTATATTTTTTAAATTTCTTTTCACTTTATATTCTTTAATAAAATCTGTTTCTTTCATTTTTCTTTCCCCTTTATATTTTCCTATTAGGACAGTCTTCCATAATATCATGGAAGACTGTCCTATCTTTAATTTTAAAAATCTATTTTATAAATCCTAAAACTTATATATCAGATTTATTCCATATTTCATACTATCTCTTCTTCCTTCTTCCCTTGCAATTTCAAAACTAACAGCATGTCCTTCTCTTGTTTCATATTTAACTTCAGCTCCAACATTTATTATTTCTTTCATTTTTTTAGGTTTTTCCAAACTATAATATTGAGCTGAACTATTTTTTATTTTAGCTTTATTTGCTCCATCATAGACTTCTCCCAATTCATACTCTGCTGTAAGTTTTCCTTTTAAAGAAATTTTTCCATTGTCAGTATATTTATTCAATGTTATATCTGTACCAACACCAGGTCTTACTATATACATATCATTAGATTGAAGTGCAAGTTCTACTCCATCTCCTTTTTCTTTAAATTTTTCAAATTTACCATATCCTAAATTAAAAGTTCCAAATAAACCTATATTTATTTTTTCATTGTTCTGTAAAATTTCATATCTTATTTTATTTTTTATCATTGCTGTTCCAGACCAGTACTTTCCTTCATTTGAATATTGAGATCCACTTATATTTAATTTTCTATCCATTTCGTGATAATTAATTAAAATATCACCATCCAAATACCACTTTAAAGAATTTTGACCATCTATATAGTCTTCATATCCAGCTCCTATATTTAATGAGTACACTTTTTCTAAGGAATCTCTATCTGTAAAATCAAATTTACTTTGAGCAAATCCCAAATGAAGATTTGATTTACACCCATATTTTAAATGATCATATTCTTTTAAAATTGTAGCTCCTATTGTATTAACTTCATAATCATTTAAAGCAGCATTTTTATACTCTGCCTCACTTTTTCTGACTATAGCTCCTATTTTTAAACTTTCTTTTGTATAAAGTTCCTCATGTTTCAATTTATTATAAGAATTATCAAATACATTTTCTATATCCAGCATTCTATCTTGGATATTTGCATATTCATTTCCTCTCAATTCATTTTCAAATGTTGAAATAAGTTCATCTTTATTTGACATTTTATCTAATAAATCAAATATTTCTAATTCTTTTCCTTTTGCACCAGTATACAAATCATCTAATCCTATTCCAAAATTTTCTGCTGCTGTTTGTTTCAACATTTTTTCATAAAGTATTTTTACCAGTACTATATTAAATTTATTTCCATCAGTTGGATCTTTTTGAATATCTGCTACAAATGAAACTGATTGCGATATAGCTGATATTTCTCCAGCATTAGGTTCATTTTGAGTTCCAAGATATTGAACAATATACATATCATGATTGCTTCCCTGTGTTACATCAGATAAAATTAAAAACTCTCCTTTTTTAAATGTTTCTGCATTTATAGTCCCAATATGTTCATTAAGTCCATTTCCACTAATTTTTATTGTATTAAAATCTAATACTCCAGGAATTTCTATTTTTCCAGTATTATCAATAGTTATCCCATCAATAGATGCTGATGGTCCTTTTATGATAATATCTCCTATATTTTTTATACTTCCAGTACCTTCTATTACAGCATTTCCTCCACCATTTAAAACTATATTTCCTGTGTTAAGAATACTTCCTCCATCTCCTATATATATTCCTGTTTTTCCATAACCATTTACTGTTATGCTTCCATTATTATCTACTTTTGATCCAGATTCTATATATATTCCCTGAGCACCATTTCCATTTACATTTATAGTTCCAATATTTTTAACCAATGTTTTGTTTATAGCAACTATTCCTTTGGAATTTATTCCATTTACATTTATTGTCCCTCTATTTTCTAATATAGCTGAATTCATTCCCTGCATCCCATAGGCTTCTTTTCCCAGAACATCTATATCTCCATAGTTAATTGCTGCTCCACCTTTATTTATAACCATTCCAATGCCACTATCATATTTTACATTTATTATTCCATGATTTTCTATTGTTCCAGATTCTGCAGCCATTCCAATTGATATTTTAACAGAAACTGCATTTTTATCTGATTTTCCTAAAACTATATTGGCATTATTTTTTAATACTCCAGTATTTGTATACATTCCTACACTATAATCACTCATCTGCATATCTGCATTATTTACAGCTGTTCCAGAAATTGTATAAATATGTGTAGATTCTTTTCCAGCTATGATTCCAGCTCCAGAATTTACAATTATATTTCCTGAATTTGTTGCTATTCCAATCGAATTATTTCCTGTAGTTATAACCCCTGAATTATGACTTATATTTGTCGTCCCAGTTCCATAGATACCAGAAGAATTATTGCCACCTACAGTTATATTTCCGGTATTTACTATACTTCCTCCATTTTTTACAAAAATACCATTAGCTGAATGTCCTGCAATTATATTTCCAGTATTATTTACTGAACTTCCAACAGCATAGATACCTGTAGCCTTATCTGTATTTCCAATAATAGAACCATTGTTAGTTATATTATTATTTTTTCCATAAATACCCACTCCATATTCAGCAAATTTTACTATTCCATCATTTAAAACGTTATTAGCATTTTCCCCATATATTCCAATTGAAGAAGAAACATTACTTCCGCTTCCTACTTCTATTATTCCAGTATTTTGGTTAATTATTGAATTTGAAGTTTTTCCATAAATACCTATACTTGATTCACCTAAAAGTTTTATATTTCCATAGTTTTTTAAGTTTCCTGTTCCAAAAGATATTATTCCTTTCCCACTATTATTAATAGTACTTATCATTCCAGAATAGTCTATATCTCCATTTTTATTTGTTAAAATTCCTACAGCATTTTCTCCTGACAATTCAATATTATTTCCCAAAACAATATTATTATTATTATTTGAATATATCCCTATTCCCTTTGTTCCTACTATTAAGTTTCCAATATTTACTATCTCATTTATATTTCCACTGTCTTTTATTAAAACTCCTGTTCCTTCAGTTCCTACTATTATATTTTTCCCATTTAAATCTATCGAATATCCTGTTCCAGCAGTCTCTAAAGAAGTTAATAATATTCCTATGCTCTTATTCTCTAAAGCTGTTAAATGAGAAGCAGCAGTATAATTTATACTTCCACCAGCAGCATATAATAAGACTGATTGAGCACCAATTGAACTTATTCCAGATATATTTAAACTTGCTCCATTTCCTGCATAATATGCTATTGAATTATTTTTTACAGCCACTTTTCCTGTTGAAATTCCCATAGCTCCATTATTTACATATATTCCAACAGAATTGTTTCCAGTAAGATTTATCTCTCCATGGTTACTGATATTAGTTCCTGCACCATCTCCTATAATGGCTTTTCCTTCTGAAATACTTCCATTCAGAATTCCATTAATTGAATTAAGTACAGTAGAGCCACTGAGACCTTGTAATCCAACAGTTCCTATATTCAATACTGTATCATTAGTAATGTTTCCTGTATTTGCTGCTATTACATTAGCATAATTAATATTTAAAAATGAACTGGAATTAAAGTTAATATTTCCACCATCTAAATATGCAAAAATATCATCCTTTGTATTTGTAACTGTTCCACCTAACACATTAAATAGAGCTCCATTTTTGATATAAAAACCAACATTATTAGTTCCACCAATATTTATCCTTCCATTGTTTCCTAAAGCAAATACAGTTCCTTCCTCTAGAATAGCTCCAATTCCAAGATTATTTGCACTCAATGATGTTATATCTAATTTTCCATCATATACAATATTTGCTGAATTTAATAAATCTTTTGCTAAATAAATCCCTATTGCATCTTTCCCTGTAATATTTAAATTTGTGCTTATAGTTCCTGTAACAGAAGGGGCTGCATAGATACCAATTGTTCTGTTAAGTAGAGTAGAATTTCCTGATAATGTCATAGTTCCATTATAACTGATATCTGTATTTTTTAAATAAATTCCTATTCCCCCTCCAAGAGAAAAGTTATATGATGAATTACCTGTGATATCTCCATTATTTACATATATTCCTACTTTTCCACTAGAAACTGCTGAAGAATTTCCAGTTATTGTTCCCAATTTAGAAAGCACTGCTCCATTATCAAGATAAATTCCAGCTGTATTGTCTCCCACTAAATTTATCTGTGCTATATTTGCTAGTGTTCCACCATCAGAATAAATTCCAATACCATTCTTTTGAACCAATTGATTTCCATTATTTATTAAGGCAGTATGATTAGAGTAGATATTTATTAAATTATCTCCTGTATGTCTTACTTCTACATCATTTATTGTAGAAGCAGAATTTTTATAATAAATTCCTATTCCTTTGTTTAGCATACCAGCATAATTTATATTTAATACACCATTCCCATTTAGAAAACTATTTTCATTTCTCACAGCAATACTATTATTTTTCATAGTAATTGCAGGTAATGTTCCAATTATACTTATGTTTCCATCTTTAGAATATATTCCTACACTATTTTCTCCTATTGAAATATTTCCACTATTAACTTCCACTTTTCCTTTATCATTAAAAATTCCCACTGAATTATCTTTTAAAGAAATATTTCCTCCAGATAAAATTATTTTTCCAGAATCTTTAGCTATTAATGCAGTTAAATTATTTGTATTTCCTTTTATTTCTCCATTATTTAAAGATAATATACTTCCTTGGTCTTTAGATATTCCAGCATAAGCTGAATTAGAAATATTTATATCTCCAGAACTTGAAACTGCTGCTCCTTCTAAAGCTGAAATACCCGCAGAATCTTGTCCTGAAATTGACATATTATTATTTTGATTTATAAAAGTTGTACTGTTTCCCTGAGCAATTATTCCTATTGATTTATTTCCAGTTAAATCTAAATTTCCAGTTAACAGTAATTTTCCTTCTGAAACAAAGATTCCTACATTTTTATCTCCTAACAAGTCTATATTATTAGTATTTTTCACATTGCTTTTTTTAAAGTAGGCACCTACACTTTCTTGAGTTCCTGCTTCAGTTTTTATTTTTCCAGTATTTTCAAATGAAGTTAAATTATTTCCATATAATCCTATAACTGCTTCATTTGAAGAAATAATTGTTATTCCTGCTTCATTTTTTGCTGAATTTTTACCATAATATATACCTATTGGCTTTATTTTTTCTCCAGTAGAATCTAATGCACTTCCATTACTTTTTATATTAAATGTAAAACTAGAGTCTGCATATGCTCCACCAGTAAAATAACTTCCTATTCCTATTCTTCCACTGCTATCTGATTCAATATTTATATTAGGATTTGTCCCAAGGGAACTAGTTAATACAGTTGTCGAATCTCCATCAAAATATGTTCCTATTGAATTAGCTCCTATTGTCCAAGGAAGTCCATAAAGAATATCACCCTTTATTTTATTTCCCTTTATTAAAAGTCCAATATTACTATTTCCTTCTAGCATACTATTTGTAGTTATATTTGTTATAGCTACATTTTCTATTGTTTTAACTGTATCTTCAGTATTTTCAACTAAAACTCCTATATTCTTTGATTCTCCTGATAACACTATCCCATTTCCAAGATTTGTAGTACTATTATTTTTAGAATACATCCCAATAGCACCTGTATCAGTACCAGAAATATTCAGAATTCCTAATGCAAATCCTCCTACTGCCTTATTACTATTTTCTACATACCAACCTATATTGTTAGAATTTATATCTATTGTTGAAGAAAAGTTTACTGCTACATCTCCTAGCTGCATAAATCCTATTTTTCGTTTAGAAACATCAGCAGAACTTATAAGATTAATTCCGCTTTGCATAATAATATAAGGATCAAAATTGGCATTAATATCTTCATTTTTATTTTCAACTATGATCCCAATTGAATTATCTCCATCTACAGTTAACGGTATGCTTCCATTAAGTACCAACATATCTGATTTTTGACTTCCATCATTTTTAAATGAAGAAGTTGTTACCATGTGAATTCCAACAGAATTATTTCCATTAACTATAATTTTATCACTATCTGTAGTTATATTTCCTCCAGTATATCCAGGATCTTTAGCATATATCGCTGTTCCTCCTTCTAATCCTGCCTGTCCTGTTGTAATAATACCATTGTTTAATATTGAAGATTTATCAGAGATAATTCCATAATATTTTCCTCCAATGTGAGAAATATTTCCATTATTAACGAGATCATTTTCTTCTCTAAGATATATACCTGCCACTATTCCAGAACTGTCAACAGAATTATCTACTAATATATTATTGTTATTTGTTATAGAAAATTCCTGTTTATTTTCAAATAAGATTCCAATACCTGTTCCTGTATCACTTCCCATATATTTTATATTTAAATTATGATTTCCATTAATAATGGATTCCTTTACATAAATTCCTACTGATCTATCTTTTAAGTTTATTCCATAATCACTATTTAAATTTACAGAAGATTTTTCTGCATGAATACCAGTAGAATTCTTTCCTATTTCTATATCTCCAAATCCATTCCCAGTAATACTTGCTGTTATCCCATCTGCAGCTGTTCCTGCAAATGCTGGAGCAGAATTATTTAATGTTGCTTTCAGCATTATTCCTACAGAGTTATCTCCAGTTTTAATTATTCCACTATTATTTACTACTGCTCTGAATTTAGAAATATTCATGTTATTTTCTGCATAAATCCCAATAGAGTCATTCCCAACCACTATGTTTCCCTGATTATCAATTCTTAATACTTCTGTTGCTTCATTAACATCAGTTCCATAATTTTCATATGAATTATCTGGTGTTCCATCAGAATTTATTTTATGAGCTATTCCTGCTATTCCCATTCCACTTTTTTTGATTTCTATCTTTCCCTTATTTAAAATTTCACTACCATTTACACCATAAGCTCCTATTCCATTATCTACTGATACCTCTCCAGTTGCTCCAATTTTTATATGCCCATAACTTGTATAAAGTGCAATAGCTTGTTTTAGAACTGTTCCTCCTAAAATACTTATTTTTCCATCTATTTCATATCCAGTTTCTGCATTTCCACTTCCACCCTTACTGAAATTAGCATCCTCTGTACTTCCTATTACTAATCCTTTTCCAGTATTTGAAGAAATAACGGCACTGCTATCTAATATTAATTTACTTCTTTGAAATACTAGATTATTAAATGAATCATTATTAGAATCTAAATCAATATTAGTATTAGACTGTACTTGCAAAGTACTTCCTAATATTATAGACTGCCATTTATAACCATTAGTATTTAAAGCATTCAATTTATAGTCGTTTTTTATTCCTTCCAAATATGTATCTTCATCCATCCCTGACCATAAAATAGTTCCTGCATTCTCTTTGACTCCAAGAATTATTCCATCTTGCATAAGGTTTATCTCTACATTATTCATATTTTGATATTTTCCTGTTTCACTTCCTAATGGTAATGCAGCAGAATAATCATCCTTATTTCCTGCAAAAGGATAACCATTGTAGATATTAATGGTTGTTAATCCTTTAAAACTAATACTTCCTCCACTTTCAGCATAAAAAATTCCTGATGAATCATGAGAACCAGTATAAGTTTCTTTATGCTCAATAGTTCCTCCTCCAAATTCTATTTTCCCATTATTTACAGCTACTAATGCACCATATTTTCCTGTTTTTATTTCTGAATTATTTCCATTTATTTTTATTAATGCTCCTGTTCCATCAGCAAAAGCTCCTAATCCATTAATTTTAATATTTCCTGTTATTGATATCTTAGCTCCATTTGTTCCATTTTTTACTTTTGCTATAGCACCACTGTTATCATTAACCAATTCATTGGAAATTATATTTCCAGAATTATCTCTACGAGGCCCTTGAACAACTGCTTCTATATCTCCATCTATATTTATTTCAGCTGCTGGCAAAATACTACTGTGAGTTAAAATATTTCCATCAGCGTCAGTTATTGCTGGTCCATAATAAGAGTCCTCTGAACTCCAGTTTACTTTTCCATTAACTGCTCCTCCACCATTTAAGTTTCCACCATTTTCATTTTTTATTATCTCACTTCCTGTTTTTATATCTGCTTTATCTTTATCAGCAAATACGACTGCAATAGTAGTTCCAAACCCTTTAGCTACAATATTTTTTGTATTTATTAATCCTCCATCTTTAGCATAAAAAGGAATTGACTTAATAGAATTTATAACTGCATTATCTGTTATATTTATTGTTGTTCTAAATTCAGGAATATAATATTTCCCTCCCTGCTGGCTTAACGCTGTATAGTCAACAGCTCCATTACTGTAAGGAGATGATAAACCTCTCTGTCTTGAATTCCAAAATATTCCTTCTGCATAAGCTAAAGTTGTTCCTTGTGCAGTACTGTTTTCATTATTCCCAGAAACAATTGGGGCGTTATCTGTCACATTTGAACTCCAGTCAATTACACTTCCATTTTTAGCAACTATCCCTATATTGTCTTTAGAATATTTTCCAAATATCACTTTATAATTATCTAACTTTACATTTTTAATAAGTGCATGGGATTCTACATTTCCCAGACTATCAAATATTCCTGCTATTCCTAAAATTGCTCCAGGTGAAGCAGTATTCTCATATGGAGCAGTTGCAGGATACAAAAATTCTGTATTTAATTCCTTTCTTTGTCCACTTTCAATTATTAAACCTATTGAATTTTCAACTTTAGTATTATCTCCAGCTGTTCCATCTGGTCTTATTACTATATTTCCTTTATTATTTTGAATATTCAAACCATTTTCTTGTAATTTTTCTCCAAAAGAAAATTCCAAATTCAAATCCCCTGCAAAAACAGCATTGAAATTAGGTCCTAAGTTTCTATAATCATCAGCAAACCATAATCCAATATTTTGATCTCCTCCAAATGATATTTTTGCTGTTATTTCATTAATTGGATTATCTCCAGCATTAGGTTTAGCTTTTAAAACTGCTAAACTTAATTTTCCGACTATGTTTTCGGCACCATACATCTCTATACTTCCTGTATTTTTAAATATTATTGGAGTATGAAATGGAGCATAAGCATGCTTAGTTACCCAATAATTTTTTGTATTTTCCCCTCCTGTATTATCATAAGTATCTACAATTAACAAAGCATTTCTTGAAGTATTGCTTATTATTGGTTCTGTAATATCTATATTAATCTGTCCAGAAGTATTAATACTGTTTTTTCCTCCCTCAGCTGCTGAAGGCTTATCTCTTAAATGAAAAAATGTATTATTATTTCCATATATATTTATTTTTGTTCCTGATAAATTAATTGAAAAATCTCTTGGTGCAATATAGCCACCAAAAAATAAAGTATTCCCATATAAATTTATTTCAGAATTTGTCAAAGTTAACCCTCTATCATACAAAACACCATCTATTAAAAGTGATCCAGAAAGATTATTTTCAGAACCTATATGAACAGTAATGTTATCAGCATTAAAATCAGAATCGATATATGGAGGCCACCCAACCTCTCCACTTAGTATTTTAAATATTCCATAATGTGCTTGATTATATGCTTCATTGTTGTTTATCACAAAAGTTTGTCCTGCCATAAAATTTCCATCATTATACGGATCTGTAAACCCTGTGTAAACGTCCCCTTTTCTATTTAATAAATCTCCTGTCTGTGTATTCCAGCCTGATAAAGGCTGTCCTCCAGCAGTGGATATAGTATTTCCATTTTTATCTTTTAAAGTTATGACTTTTCCACTATATGATATATCAGCAGGTATAGCTACAAATGTTCCTCCTCTAGGAATAACAGTTTCTAAAAGAGCTGTATTGGGATTGTTGTGTGCTCCAGCATAAGCTGGGGAATTATCAAATAAATTATGAATTCCCATATTTCCTTCATTAGCATATCCATTGTTGTAAAATCCATTAAATCTACTGAACCAATGCCAGTTTACACTTCTTCCCAGCCAGCTGACCTCTGCTCTTTCATATGGATTCCAACTTGGTAATGGAATCTCTGGAGTTTTTGGAACTTCTGGAATATACTTTTCATATTTTGGTATTATTGTAGTTTCTGTTGAAATAATTGGTATATTATTATTAAGATTAGGAAATAGAGCTATTGTTGGCATTTTTGTATCTACAGGAGAAATAATTGGATTTATCTCCTGATCTTTAACTTCAATAGTATAATTTGGAATATTAACTATTGGAAAAATGATATTATTAAATGTATATGAAGGGATATTTACTGTCACTGTTGGAATATTTCCTATATTTACTGTTGGTAGCTCACTGATTAGTGGAGCATTTGGAGCAACAAAATCCACTTTAGGTTCAGTAGGTTCCTTAACAACTGGTATTTTTAAAGTAGGAATAATTATTAACTCAGATTTATTATCATATATCACTGAATTATTCTGCCAATTTTTATCTCTATTTATCCAGCCAGTTCCCTTTTTATTTCCAATGCTTTTGGAATATTCTTCTCTCATTAAGTCATTATTTGTATACTTTCTATCACTATATACCCATTCTTTATTCTGTTTATCAGCTTTTATATAATCAAATATTCCCACACCAAAATAACTTTCCCATATAGATTTTGAAAAATAATTCCCTTTTTTTACCAATTCTGTACTTTCATTCAATAATTTTTCAATTCTTTTTTTATTTTCTAACTTTTTCCTATTTATTTCATCTTTTTCTTTTTGAATTTTAATTAAAATGTCATCTTTAGTTTCAGAAATTCTTTCTGAATTTACTTCCTCTCCCAATGATATTCCACCCGTTATCATAAAAGTTACCAGCAATGATAAAGAATAACTAATTTTTTTCTTTAAAAATCTCTTTAAAGATTTTTCTACTTCTCTTCTCTTCATAAAATCTTCTCCCCGTATAATTAAATATACTTTTTATAATTTTTTACAATTGAAATTGTATATTTTTTTAATTTATATATAAGTAGTAATAATTACAATATAAACCTATTAAGTTTTTTTTCATATACAGCTTTATTTTTTAAAAAAAGATGTATTTATTTCCCTTTATGATATTTAAGATTTTAATTTTATAGATATATATTTAAAAGTTTATTGTATTATAATAGAACTTTTTTGTTAAATTTTGGTTCTTAAAACAATATTATACTTTTCAAGACTATATTATTTAATTTCTTAAATTCTAGTTTTTAAATCAATATTTCATTTTTTATATTTCTTATATATATTTAAAACATAATTTAATTTTTATTTTTTCATAATATTCTTTAATTTTAATTTTTTATTTTTATACTTTTTATATAAATATATAAAAATAAAAAAATAAATACAATTTATTTTGAAATAATATATTTTTTATTTAAATAAATATATTTAAAACTCATAGTAAATATCTATATAAAATAAATTTTTTCTTCTATACTTTTCAAAAAAATATTTTATTATAACCACATTCTGTGTATAAAAAAAAATAATTTGTGTATCAAAATACTTACTTTGTGTTTCTTTACATTAAATTTGTGGTATATAAACTTTTATTTAAACTTTTTATGTTACAATCTTATTGTAACAATTTTTAATATTAGGAGGAAATTATGAAAAATCAAAAATTTAAAATTTATTCATTAATTATGTTAGGAAGTATCTTTATTGGAAATAATATTGTTACTTATTCTGAAGAAGGAAATAATCTTTATCTAAGAACAGGAATTGGAATATTTTCAGGATATAGTAAATTTGAACCTAAAATAAGTGGAGAAAAGCAAAAATTAACTGATGGAAAACCAGATAGACCAGAATATGAATTAGGTTTAGAATTTACAAAAGATATTAATACTAATATTGAATTGGGATTTGGATTAGCTTATCAAAATAATTCAAGCCTAAAAAAATACACAACTAAAGAATATACCTCAAAAATGGGTAAATATGATTCAATTCCTTTATATCTTGTTGGAAAATATAAATTTGACTCTTTTGATAATGGAATAATTCCATATTTAAAAGCAAATTTAGGATATTCTTTTAATTTTAATGAAAAAGATGGTAAGGGAACTGTTGGAAAAGAAAAAGTAAAATATAAAGTAGATGTTAATAATGGTTTATATCTTGGATTTGGAGCTGGAATGGAATATAACAATTTTATTGTAGATTTGATGTATCAAGTCAATGGTGGAAAAGCTTATGTTAAAGAAAAAGAAACTGGAATAAAGTCAGGAAAAGACTACTTTAGTAATGGTAAAATAACTCTTGGAATTGGATATAAGTTCTCATACTAATAAAAACTATATAAATAAAAAGGGTATAAAAAATATACTCTTTTCTTTCTCAAATACTATCATTGCTAAATTTAATTATTTCTTTTTTTCTTTCCTTCACAAGAACTTAAGTTATCCAATTATTCTCTCTTTATTGATTTTAATTTACTGCTACAGTTTTTATCTTTATGCTATTTATATTTTTTTCTTTATTAATAATTGTAAAAAATAGCTGCCAATAGGCAGCTGATTTTCTTCAATTATAGTATTATTTTTATTTTATTGTTTCAAATATACTAATTATTTCTTCCTGTTTTCTCATATCTGCTTCCAGTTCTTTTTTAGCCTGTCCATATTTTTTTGCCAATTCTTGATATTGAGCTTTATAAAATCTACTGTCTTTTACACTTTGAATTATTTTTTCCTTCTCTACTATTTCTGCATACATTTTTCTCTAAGAGACAAGCATTCTTTCAGCTTCTCCTGCTTCAGTTTTTCTTTGATTATACATTGCCTTTTCTTCTGCTTCCAACTGCTGAAGATTAAGTTCAAGCTGCTCAAATGTTGACATTACATCTGTTGCTGAATATGATACTGCTGATACTGCCAGAATGCATCCTATAAATATTTTTTTCATCTTATCCCCCTTATTTATTTTCTTCTTTTTTTTCTGTTTCTTCTACTTTTATATACTCATTTAAAACATCATTTATTTTATATTTTTCTACTAATTCATTTATTACTTTTACTTTTTCCTCACCTAGTTTTTGATTAAATAATGCCTGTTGAAGCTGTGGATATACCTCTACTGTATTTTTATCTTTTAATATTTCTGTATTATTTTTATATACTTCTAACAATTCATAGTCATATATTCTTACTGTTTTTTGTGCTATTGAATTAAGATAAAATTCTATCTCCATGTTAAGTTTCATTTCCTCAAGATACTTTTTTTCTTCTTCTGTATATTCTTTCTTTTCCATTTCTGCTAGGATAGCTTTTCTTACTAAAAGCTGTGCAATGACATCCTTATTTTCTCCTAAAGTTTCTAATTCTTTTTTTGTTAATTTAATCATTGTTGTCTCCTCCAAGTTATTATGATTTTTTTTAATATTAGGCTGCCCTCAAATAAGGGCAGTATAATTACTGATTAAAATCTGTAATTAATTCTTATTTTGTATTTAACTGATAAATTTTATTATTTACCAATTTCAAAATATAATTTCTCTCTAATCCTTTTTAAGCATGAGACCATTTTTCAATGATCTCATACTATTTTAATTACTAGAATTTGTAATTGAATCTTACTCCATATTTTACTGATGAATCTTTTCTGCTTCCTTCATCTGCTGCTTCTACTTCAAATGTTACTCCCATGTGGTTGGCTTTCTCCACTGTCAGTCCTACTTTTCCTGTCAGTTTTCCTTTTCTTTCATCTGGAGTAATCAGGCTGTAATATCCTTCTCCTCCATTTTTTAGTCTTGCTTTGTTTCCATCATAGTTATCTCCTAGTTCATAGGCATACTTTACATCTGCTGTTACTTTTACTGATACATCATTCACTGCATAGATTCTTTGAGATGCTTTTACTCCTGCTCCCAGCTGTGCGCTTAAATAATCATTATCTTTAATCTGTACTTCAAGTCCACCTTTGCTTCCTGCGCTTTCTGTAAAGCTGTCTACTTTTCCATACTCTAAATCTAAATCAGTATATATATCCAATTGTCTGGAAAGGTCTGTATAGATAACCTTTGTAAGTCTGTTGTCAAGTGCTACAGAGTATGTATTGTATTCTCCTTTATTCTCAAATACCTCATGTAGATTAAGTTTTCTCTTAGCAATGTGTCTGTTGTATCCTAGTTCTATTCTTGACAGCCATGATACTTTATGTTCATCACTTAGATTTTTAACTCTGTGTATTCCTGCTCTCAATGAATATACATCCTCTTTTGAATTATTTTCAAAATCAAACTTTGATCCTGTAAATCCTAATGTATATCCGTATTTGCTTCCATACTCTGTTCCTTCTTTTTCTTTCATATAGAGAACACCCATTACCTTGTAATCATAATTTTCTATTCCTAAAGTTGGATCCTTGTAGTCTCCATCAGTATAGATTACACTATACTTACTGCTGTCTTTTGTCAGATTATATGATGATTCCAGTTCATAAAAAGAGTTGTCAAATGCTCTGTTGATATCCTGTATTCTTCCTTGAATAGTTGAATAGATATCTCCTCTTGTTTCTGCAAGTTTTCTAGAAGCTTCCTCTCCAAATTGGTCTCCACCAAATTCATTAAGATATGCATTTAAATTTTTTAATATTTCTGCATCTCTACCTATTCCATTACTGTTGGCAAGAATATTATCCAATCCTTTATCCAGTGCATCAAACTGCTCTCCTATTGTGATATCAGCATATGGTCTTTTTACAATAATAAGATCTCCATTATCTGTCATTTTTGCTATAAATAGAGGTGATGTTACTGGTGTAAGTTTTGTTCCTGTTATTACTCCTGTTGCTGTATTTACAAAATCTTTTATTTCATATGTGATTCCATTTCCTGTTGATGCAAAGTTTGGAAGAATGTTTACTTCTCCACTTACACTATGAACATTAAACAAAGGTACTCCTGTTGTTACATCTACATATGCACCATTTATTATTAGATTTCCATCTGTTGTAAGTGTTCCTCCTGCAGAAACATAATTTCCATTGATTTTAATACTTCCATCTGAAGTAATTTCTACAGATCCCATTTGTGCATTAGCCAATCCTGCTAACTGTGTTCCTATTCCACCATTTATTATAATATGTCCTGCATTTACTGTACTTCCAATTCCTTCTATTCCTACTCCATTATTTACTGTAATTGTTCCACCATTAAAAAATGTTGCTCCATTTCCCACAAGCATTCCAACACCTGCATTTACAGTTATATCACCATAGTTTTCTATTCTAGCACCATTATAGGCTGCCATACCTACTGTTGTTGCTCCACAGTCTGCAAGTGTTCCTCCTAGATTAATACTAGCTCCTGCTGCGTTTACAGCTATTGCTCCATCTCTTACAAGTATTCCTACTCCACCTTTATCTATATCTATGATTCCATTATTTGTAAACTTAGTTCCAGTTCCTGTCCCATATACTCCTACTGAATGATCATGATATACTGTTATTGTTCCAGAACTTGTTGCTACAGTTCCTTCTCCAATATATATACCTACTGAATTTTCATGTTTTGTTGCATCATCATGGTTTCCATTTGCATTTGTTTTTCCTACAGTTATATCTCCTGTATTTGTTACTATATTTTTTCCATTTGAGTAGATTCCTACTGCTGCTGTCCCCAGATTCATATTAGCTCCATTATTGATTGTTGCTCTATTATTTGTCACTTCTTCTGAAATTATATTTCCTGCTGCATCTTTAGTAATTACAGCCTGCTGTACATAGATTCCATATCCATTATTTCCTACTGTCCAGTTATTTCCTGCTGTAGTTGTTATAGTTCCTGTTCCATTCAGTTTATATATTCCTACTGAACCTGTATCCCCTTCATTAGTTCCTTTGTCTGCAATATTCATAGCTCCTGTATGTGTTACATTACCAGTTTCTTCACTTACAATACCTATACTTGTATTTGTACCAACTGTCATATTCCCTGTTACTTCTGCATTCATTCCTTTGGCATATACTCCAATAGAATTATTACTTCCAAGAATTATTCCTGTTGCCATATTTAAATTGATATTCCCAGTTCCAGAACCATAGATACCTACTCCATTATCTCCTACATTCATATTTGTTCCACTTTGACTGATATTTCCAGTCATATTTTTTCCATAGATTCCTATACTGTTACTTCCCACTGAAAGATTTCCTGTAGTTCCTGTATATGTTCCTTTGGTTAAAAATACCCCTATTGACGAATATTTCATTGGATCATCTGCATTTGATGAACTTGGCGCATCTACTGATATATTTCCAGTAACTTTTATTGTACTCTCTTCTCCATATATACCAATATTGTTATCTCCTCCTATTACTGATACTCCTCCCATAGTAAGATCAGAATTTCCTTTCGCCATTATTCCTACTTGGCTAGCTGTTCCAGAACCTCCAATAGAAATTACACTGGCTATATTTCCTGTTGATTTATTTAATACTGTCCCTATTGTATAGTTTCCTGTTTGTGTAATTGTTGGCAGTATTCCTACTGATGCCACCTCATCATAATAAACTCCTATAGAGTATTTAGCTGAGTTAGAACTTGTTTCAGCAACTCCATTCTGAACTATAATTGCTGTTGTTGTAAATGTTGGGGCTGTATTTTTTACATACACTCCTATTCCACCATTCTTAACAATTATAGTTGACCCTCCATTAGCAGTTACACTTCCTCCTTCTGCTGCTATTCCTATCTGATCATCAGCTGTTATATTCCCTGTGAAATTTAATGCAGCTCCTTTAGAATACATATATATTCCATTTGTACCTACTGTTATATTTTCAGTATCATCAACTGTAACTGTTGTTCCATTTCCTTCTGCATACACTCCTATCCCTTTAGCACCAGCTGTAATTACTGCTGTTCCTGCTAAAGTTATATTAGAATCTTTTGCTGCTACTCCTATTGCACTCTTACCTGTACCTGAATCTCCTACTTTAATAGTTCCATCTATTGTAGAAGAAGTTGACCCTATTGCCATTACTCCTACACTTTCATTTCCTAAAGTAATTGTCCCTGCATTTATATTTAATGTTACTCCCTCAAGAACCAATCCTGTATTTCCTGTAGTAGTTGAAGTTATATTATTCATTGAAAGATTATGTGTACTTCCTTTCAGATATACTCCTATTCCACCTGTTCCTGTTATAGTCATACTATTATTTTTTATTGATGTAGATACTGCATTATAATTTGAATATATTCCTATTCCCTTATCTCCTACATTAATATTTCCTGTATTTACTATATCAGCTACATCTGTATATATTCCTATAGAAGGAGTTGGAAGAGCTGTGGGAGTTGAACTTGATTCCCCACTCACATTAATAATTCCAGTATTAGTTATTGTAACTGTTGCTAATGGTTCACTTGGAATACTTGTATCAGTTGTATCTTTCACTGCTGCAATTCCTATTCCTCCATTGTGAACTATTAGTGTTCCTCCATCATTTTTTATACTTTTTTCTGTTGTAGTTCTAGAATCATATGTTCCCAGAAGTCCTGTTGCTTTTTCTCCTACATCTAAGTTACCAGATGAAATCAAGTCTCCATTTGAAGTTGCTATAAGTGTTCCTGAACCTTCTACAATGAAATTATTTCCAAGTATAAGAGTTCCACCACTATTAAATACTCCTATTCCCCCATTTAAAAAATTAAATGTAAGCTTTTTTTCAGTTGTTCCTAAATTAGCTGTACCTCCATCTAAATATATTCCTGTACCTCCATCTATATTAAGAACTGTTGCTCCTGTTGTAAGAACATTTCCTTTTTTTACATATATTCCTACTCCATTTTTAATAGCTATATTTCCACTGTGTGTAAGAGTTTTTACTCCAGAACCTGATTTTGTACTATCTTCTAAATATATTCCTACTCCATTTTTAGCATCTACATTTACTTTATCCAATGCATATGCTCCAACAGCATTCAAAAGAATTCCTACTGATGTTTTTCCATCATTTCCTCCAGGAGAAGACGGCTCTTTGCTATTTTCTGTTTCTATATTTACATTATCAAATGTAACAGTATCATCAAGGAGGTATACTCCAATAGAACCTGATCCTGTTTTTATATTTTTTGATATTGCTGAATTTTCCCCAGCAGCAACTCCTATTGCTCCTTCTCCTGTTACATTTACTTCAAAATCTATTTTGGCATTATTTCCATATACTCCAACTCCATCTGAT